>NZ_JAFBBO010000001.1:1484563-2969127 GCF_016907235.1 Oerskovia jenensis | reverse complement strand
CCCGTCCTCCGAGACGGTGAACGCCGGGGAGGTCGAGTAGGACAGCGCGAGGGGCCGCGGGCCCTTGCCCTCGGAGCCGGAGAAGTCGACCGAGTACGCGTCGGACCAGCCGTCGACGACCTTGACGCCGTTGTCCTTGAGCTCGTCCCAGTAGCCTTCCCAGCCGTTCTCGCCGTAGGCGCCGACGGTCGCGAGCAGGAACGACAGCCCGGGCGAGGAGGTCGCGGGGTTGGTCACGACGAGCAGGTCCTTGTACTCGGGCTTCGTGAGGTCGTCGAGGGTCACGGGCTCGGCGAGGCCCTTGTCGGCGAACCAGGCGTGGTCGACGTTGACGCACACGTCGCCCAGGTCCACGGGGGTCAGCGCTCCGTCGCCGATCGCGTACTGCGCGGCCGAGTCGGCCAGGCCCGCGGGCGTGTAGGGCTCGAGCACGCCCTCGTCGATCGCGCGTGTCGCGAACGAGTTGTCGATCCCGAACACGACGTCGCCCAGCGGCGCGTCCTTGGTCAGGACGAGCTGGTTGACGAGGGCCCCGCCGTCACCGGGGGCGACCTGCTCGACGGTCAGCCCCGACTCCTTCTCGAACGCCGCGAGCACGTCGTCGCTCACCGCGAACGAGTCGTGCGTGACGAGGGTGACGGTGCCGTTCGCGGCGCTCGACGAGCCGTCCCCCGAGCCGCTGTCGGTCGTGCCGGCGCACGCCGCGAGGGCCAGGACGCCGATCCCGCCGACGAGCCCGAGGCCGATCCTGTGGGCGGGGCTGCGGCGGGTACTGATGGTGTTCACGTGTCCTCCTTGGACGTCACAGGAGGGGCCTCGCGCACGGATGGTCCCGTGAGCGAGGTATGAGAAGCCCGACTTCCTCCACCGGTGCTAACCGGATCAGGTTCGAGGGTCTGCGGTGGTCCGCACTCTCAGCGCCCGTCGCCCGTTGTCTCCGGGCGGACGGCGCTCCCCTGTCGTTCACCTGCGACTTTACACCGCGGCCCGACGGCGCAGGCAGGGCTCCGGCGTGTGACGTCGCCCGGGGCGCGCCGCGCCCCGGGCGACGGCTACGGTGGGACGTGAGCTCCGCCGTCGGGCCTGCGTGCACGCCGGCGGCACCGCCCCGCCCGCCTCACCCTCACCGGAGGAAAACACATGGCCGAGAACGAGCAGACCCTCACCGAGAAGGTCGCGACCGTCGCACTGACGCTGGCCGCGGGCTGGGTCGCGCAGAAGGTCGTGACCGTGGTGTGGGCCAAGGCCACGGGGCACGACGCACCCAAGGACCTGGACGACCCCGAGGTCAGCGTCATCAGCGCCGTGACGTTCGCCGCCGCGGCCGCCGCGGCCAGCGTGTTCGCACGGCGGTTCGCGGGCCGTGAGGCCAAGCGCGTCGTGAAGCGGTTCGTGGCCCGCGCGTCCTGACGGACGCCGAGCCCTGGCGCGGGGCGGAGGGCCAGGACCCTCCGCCTCGCGCACCACGCCCTACCTCGGCGGCTCCTGCACCAGTGCCGCGACGGCCTTGTCGATGCGCCTCTGCCGGGTCTCGGCGGTCCTCGCGGCCTCGACGGGCTCGACCAGCGCGCGCCGGCGGCTGACCGACAGGGCGTCGAACACGGCGCGCGCCTCGGCCGTGAGGGCCGCCGCGAGGTCGTCGGGCACCGCGACCTCGCGCGGGGCGTCGTCGACCTCGATCTCGACGTCCACCTCGTCCCCGCCCGACACCCCGGCCGCTTCCCGGTTCTCCGCGCTGAGCGCGATCATGAACTGCCCCCGGTAGGGCGCGACCGAGCTGCGGTAGGTGTGACCGCCGAGCGTGACCCTCACCGGGACGCGCTTGCCCGCACCGAGCGCGGCGACCACGTCGTCGGGTACGGGGATGCCGGTGGCCGTCTTGCCGCTCTGGAGGATCGTCGCCCGGAATCGCATGGGCCCGAGTCTTCCACCGGCCCGACGACGTGGCGCGCCGACCGCTCGACGGTCGCCCCGCCGTCGGGCCGGAGCACGGGGCCGAGGCAGAACGTGCTGCGCGAGGCAGAACGCACCGCGCACTCCCTCGCGCAGCACGTTCTAACTCGCGGTCACACACCGTCACACGGTCACGCCGTGAGCATCGCCGCCGGGTTCTCGTGCGTCAGGCGACGCAGCACGTCCCGCTCGACCCCACGCTTCGCGAGCATCTCGGTGAAGACCGTGGGCACGTACGCGAACCCGTTGCCGCCGTTCTGCACCCACATCTGCTTGAGGAACACGTCGTGGCTCAGGAGCACCTGCCCCGCGAACCCCAGGTCGATCAACCGGTGCACCGCGCCCGCGGTCGTCTGCGGGTCGGGCGAGACGCCCTCCTTGGGGTAGGTGATGTCCATGCCGACCATGTCGAACTCGAGCCAGACCCCCCGCTTCGCGACCGACCACTGGTACTCGGGGTCCTCGGCCGACGGGTCCATGTGGCACAGCACGACCTTCTCCGGCCGGACCCCCACCTCGTCGAGCACGAGGTCGAGGATCGCGTGCGCACGTCGCTGCCAGCCCGGCAGGTGGATCTGCATCGCGACGTGCGGGTGCTCGAGCTGGGCCAGCGCGGAGGCACGCAGCGACGCCCGCTCGCCCTCGGTGAAGTCCGGCGAGACACCGATCTCCCCGATGACTCCGGGCCGGATGCCCGTGTCCCCGACGCCGTCGGACAGCTCGCGCGAGATCGCCGCGGCCTGCGCCTCCACGGACTGGACCGTGATGCGCTCGCCCTCGAACTTCTCGAGGTAGGCGCCCGCCCCCATGACGACGTTGAGGCCCGTGCGGCGAGCCACGTCGAGCAGGCGCTCGGGGTTGCGCCCGATCGACTCGCTCGACGTCGCGTCGACGACGGTCCGCCCGCCGAGAGCCTCGAAGCTGCGGATCTCCGCCTCGACGGCCGCGACCGGCTTGTCCGCGATGTTGTCGGCGCAGCAGTACGGGTCCTGGCGCAGCGCCCAGGCGACCGACGCGGACACCGGCTCCCGGATCACGGCCTGGGAGAACTCGTAGCTCGGCGCGTCGAGCACCCCGGACAGGTCGTTGAACAGGTGCTCGTGGGGCAGGGTCAGCCCCAGGTCCGACGCCGCGACGGGCCCCGTGACGGTCTGGACGAATCCGGCCGGCGTGACGTTCATCGCGGGCTCACCTCTCCTGCTTCACCACCGCCGACGGCGGCGGCCACCGCGTCACCCGGAGCCGCTCCCGCCGACGCTCCCGCCTTGCCCGACGGGATCATGCCGATCACCGCGGCGATCAGCGCGATCACCGTGCCGATGATCGTGGCCGCGTAGATCGTGTGACCGAGCGACGGGATCGCCGCGTCGATCAGGAGCGAGCCGACGAGCTGCCCGGCCGTCGAGGCGAGGCCCAGGAGCAGCAGGCCCAGACCGCGGACGAGCAGGGCCATGAGGGCGATCGAGAGCAGGCCGAGGGGGCCACCCAGGTACATCCACCACGAGCCGGGGAGCTGGAAGTCGACACCCGAGGTCATGGCACGGATCCCGTAGGCGATGCCGAGGGCCGTGAACCCGACGAGGAAGTTCCAGCCGATCGAGACGAGCATCGAGCCCGTGGCGTCGGCGACCGCGGCGTTGCCCGCGGGCTGCCAGCCGGCGAGGAGACCGCCGACGAACGGCATGATCGCGAGGGCGATCGTGTGCGGGGTGGAGAAGTTCGGCGAGATGACGATGACCGTCGCGACGATCGCGAGGACCGCACCAGCGAGGCGGAAGAACGTGAGCGGCTGCTTGACCGAGGCCGTGACGCCCAGGCGGTCGCAGATCACGCCCGAGATGACCAGACCCGAGATGAGCGAGATCTGGAACGTCGCGACGCCCAGGACACCGACCGTCACGCCCTCCGAGAGGACGATGACCGCGCCGCACAGGCCCGCGAGGAAGTTCCACCACGGGATGGTGCGGCCCTTGATGAGCTTCGGGATCGCGAGCGCCTCGCGCCGCGTCACGGGCCGTGCGAACACGATGACGAACATCAGGACCAGGCCCGTGCCGAACGAGATGAGGGCGGCGGCGTGACCGTCGCCGATCGTCTTGCCGAGCTGACCGTTGACCGCTGCCTGCATGGGGCCGAGGGCACCGGCGAGGACGGTCGCAAGGACGAGCAGAGCGGTCGCCGTGGTCTTGACCGTGCTGCGCTGGGTCGACGTGTCGACCGACTGGGTGCCTCCCGAGCGGGAGGCGGTCTCCGGCGTGGTGTGCTTCATTGCTTGGCCGTGCCTTTCATCTTTCGACGGTACGTCGGATCGGAGGACCGATCGAACGGTCAGCCCTGGGTCGACGCTGAGTGGTCGGGCTGGGTGGGGGTCGTGCGGGGTGGGGGTCGTGCGGGGTGGGGGTCGTGCGGGTCAGTGCTCCGGCGTCAGGCCCTGCGGGACGGCAGGCACCTCGTCGGCGAGCGGCAGGGACTCGATGGCCCCGTCGCGAGTGGTCGTGACGGCCGCGACGCGGGCAGCCCAGCGGGCGGCCCCGACGAGGTCCTCCCCGCGCAGCAGCCCGTCGGCGAGGGCCGCGCAGAAGCTGTCGCCCGCGGCGGTCGTGTCGATCGCGTCGACGCGCACGGCCGGGACGGGGGTCGGCAGGCCGTCGCGGGGCACCACGACCGAACCGTCGGCCCCGAGGGTCACGACGACGTCGCCCGGGAAGGCGAGACCGCGGACCATGGCCACGACGTCGGCGAGCGACTCGGGGGCCTCGTTCGCGCCCGCGAGGGTCGCGAGCTCGAACCGGTTGGGGACCAGCACGTCGAACCGGTCGCGGATCTCGGCCGGGACCGGGACCGCGGGGGCCGGGTTGAGGATCGTCGTCCCGGTCGCGAGGCGCGTGACGGCGGCGAGCGCACCGAGAGGGGTCTCGCACTGGCACAGGACGACCTGTGCGTCGGCGATCGCCCGGACCGCGGCGTCGCGCGCGTCGACGAACGCCTCGTCGACGTCGCCGTTCGCGCCCGCCTCGATGACGATCGTGGACTCGGGCTGCTCCCAGAGGATCACGGCGGTGCCGGTGGGCTGCTCGGAGATCGCGACCGACGCGACGTCGAGGCCCTCGGCCACGAGACGGGTCGTGATCGCGCGGCCCGCGTCGTCGTCCCCGACGGCCCCGACCATCGCGACGCGACGGCCCAGGCGAGCGGCGGCGACGGCCTGGTTGGCCCCCTTGCCGCCGGGCGAGCGCTTGAGCCCGGTCGCGCTGATGGTCTCGCCCGAGCGCGGGATCCGGTCGACGGTCAGCCGGATGTCCATGTTCAGGCTGCCGACGACGGTCACCTCCGGGGAGGCCGCGGCCTGCGGGGCGAGGGCGGGGGTGACCCCGCCCTCGGGGTGGGCGCTCATCAGCCTGCGAGCCAGGTGATCGCCTGGCCGAAGAGCTTGCCGTAGCCGGACCACTCCATGAACTCGCGGGGGGCCCAGTGCGGGGAGATGTCGGACGCGAAGGCCAGCGTGCGGCCCTCGCCCTCGGTGCGGACAGCGACGAGCGGGCGTCCCTCGATGGTCGCGAGGACGGTCGCGTCGGCCTTGGCCGTGAGCTTCTGGTAGCCGAGCAGGATGGGCCACTCGGCATCGAGGCCCGCGGTCACGGGGTGCTCGACGTCGGTCAGCTCGCCGCTGATGCCCTCGGGGGTCTCCTCGCGGTCGTCGTACGGGAGGATCTCGACGGGCAGGACGGCCTCGACCGCGGTGCCGTGGTAGTTCGCCTTGGCCTGGAAGCCCTGGAAGCTGAGGTAGCCGCCGGCCATCATGAGGCCGCCGCCGCGACGCACCCACTCGGCGAGGAGCTTGAGGCGGTTCGGGAAGGGGCGTCCCTCGGAGAACACGACGGGCGGGAGCAGCAGGGTGTTCGCCCCGATGTCCGACAGGAGGACGACGTCGTAGGCGTCGAGCTCCTCGAGGGTCGACGGGAAGTCGGTCGCGACGAGGTGCGACGGGAGGTGCGTGACGTCGTGGCCCTCGGCGGCGAGCGCCTCGAGCAGCTTGGCGCAGCCGATCTCCAGCTGGGCGTGCGGGAAGGCGTCGTAGCCCTTGTAGTCCGTCGCGGCATTGATCCACGACTCTCCGGCTAGCAGCACGCGGCTCATGCGGTTCTCCTCAAGACGGTTCGGGCTCCGCCGCACATCGGCGACGTTGCGCAATGTTGTGTTGCTGTTGCGCAACAACCTAGGCGCGCGGCATCCTGGTGTCAACCGAGGCCCCCGGAGGCCGGTGCCACCGCGCGCCACCCCGTCGGGAATCGGCGAGATGCCGGGCGTTCCGGGGCTCGCGGCCCGCCCACCACCAGCACAGCGATAGGCTCGGGGAGCCCCCGACGGCCGAGGGCACGAGCAGAGAGGCGGCGACGATGACGCTGACGCAAGTTGCGCAACACGCAGGTGTCTCGACGTCCACGGCCTCCCGCTACCTGCGCGGCCAGCTCAACGTCCAGCCCGAGACCGCGGCCCGGATCGACGCCGCGGTCGCCGCGCTCGACTACCGCGGGGCGGTGGTGAACCGCGGCCCCCGGCTGGGCACGGGCACCCCGTCGCGCAACGACGCGACGCCGGGCGTCGTCGCTCTCGTCGTGCCCGACTTCACCAACCCGTTCTTCACGACCCTCGCCGAGGAGTGCGCCGACCTCGCGGCCTCACGGCAGATCCCCCTCGTCGTCGCCGTCTCCGGCAAGCACGGCGAGCGTGACGGAGGTCTGAGCCCGCTCATCGGGGGCAGCGACGTGCTGGGCGGCCTGATCTACCTCGGCATGAGCCGCACCGACGAACGCCTGGCCCGCGCCGTCGAGGGTGGGCTGCCCGTCGTCGTGATCGACGAGGAGATCGACCTCGACCTCGCGGTCGACACCGTGACGGTCGACAACTACGGCGGCGCCTACCAGGCCACGAGGTACCTCATCCAGCAGGGGCACCGCCGGATCGCGCACGTCGCCGGACCGCCCGAGCTGTCCACGACCCAGGAACGCAAGCGCGGCTTCCTCGACGCGCTGAGCGACGCGGGGCTCGGCGCAGACCCCGAGCTGATCCGCCACGGCCCGTACACCGAGCAGTTCGGCGCCTCGACGTTCCCCTATCTGACGCGCCCCGGGAACGCGCCCACCGCGGTGTTCGTGGGCAGCGACATCGTGGCCGTCGGGATGCTCGGCGCGGCCGAGCTCCACGGCATCCGCATCCCGGAGGACCTGTCGGTCGTGGGCTGCGACGGCATCCGCATCGGCCAGTGGCTCCGCCCCCAGCTCACGACCCTCGAGCAGCCCGTCGCGGCCCTCGCCCTCGCGGCGGTCGACGCGCTCGAACGAGCCATGGCCCGTCGCGGGACGGGGGCCGGGACGCCGGGGGCCGGGACACCAGGGGCCGACGACGCCGACGTGGAGCCCGCCCGCACGGTCCTGCCCCTCCACCTGGTCATCCGCGGCTCGGTCGCGCCGCCGTCGGGCTGAGCGGCGCGACCGCCGCGCACCCGAGCCTCAACCGGTCAGGCGGGCACCTGGACCTGGGTGTCGAGCGTGCGCCGCAGGAAGCCGTTGAGCGCGGCGCCGAGGAACCGGCGGCCGCGGAACGTGTGGATCTCCCGCGCCGCGAGGTCCACGACGACGGGCTGGACGATCACGGCGTACTCCAGGCGCGGCTTCACGGTGGCGGCGGCGACGACCTCGGGCGTCACGCCGTCGGCCACGATGACCGCGAACGCGCCGATGCCGGACTGCATGCCCCGCAGCGCGTTGCTGCGCTGCTTGGCGAAGGCCGAGACGTCGCGCGTGAAGAGGTCCACCTGCAGGTCGGTGGGCGTGAAGTGCGCGACCGCGGTGACGACGTGGACACGGGACATCGCGGCGGGGACGAACTTCGCGCGGTAGCCGATCAGTGCCTGCACCGGGCCCACCTGGTCCCAGCCCACCTCGCAGCCGTCGTCGGTCAGGCGTCGGCGGGTGGCGTCGAGGTACTCGGCTGCGTTCACGGCGATGGGTGCGGTCACAGCGCAGATCGTAGGGCAGAACGCCGACCGCGTGAAGAGGTCCGTCCCCTCAGCCCGTGACCGCGGTGATGGTCTCGAGGAACGACCCGATCACGACGAGGTAGATGAGCGCGAAGAACACCGTGTAGAGGCCGCTGAACAGGAGCGCGTCGCGCACCTTGCCGGGTCCGCGGAAGTAGCGGAAGAACTTCTGGAGGAAACCGACCGGGTGCATCAGGTCCCAGCTGTTGAAGCGGATGTAGCGCCCCAGGTAGATGCCGAACGAGACGAGCACGAGGATCACGACGACCACGAGCCAGGACGCCGGGCGCAGGAAGGGCTGGAGGTCGTCGGGGTAGCGCAGCACGGCGTAGAACATCTGGACCAGGAAGATGTTGACGACGGTGTTGAGCACGCCGGACATCGCGAGGGTCAGGACCGCCACGATGTCGAACCAGAGCGGCACGTCCTCGTCGTCCGTGCGGTGGCTGAAGTTGAGCTCGGTCACGAGGTAGCCCGCGTTGGGGAGCAGCAGCAGCCAGATCACCAGCCCGGCGCCCGCGATGGTCGCGACGAGCCACAGCGGCGCCCCGGCCGCGCCCAGCACGAGGTCCCCGACGATCAGGACCGTCAGGACGAGCACGGGCAGCACCGACAGGCCGACGTTGAGCAGCATCGGCCGGTAGACCTCGGTGCGGAACAGGGGCGCCCGCAGGAGGATCAGGGCGAACGCGAAGACGTTGATGAGGATCACGCCGAGGAACAGCAGGGTCATGGGTGGGGCTTTCGGGGTGCGGCGTGGGCGGGGCGTGGGGACCACGCTAGGGCCCGACGGCGTCTTCGCCAGCCCGCGCGACACGTCACCTGCGCGGATAGCGTGGGTCGGGCGGGAATCTCGAGCTCCACCGATTCGCCCGAGGACGGGCGACCGACCCCCGGGAGTCACAGTGACGCATCCTGACGAATCAGCCGCGGCGGTGACGGCTCCCGGCGCCGGGCAGGGGGCCGCCGCCTCGACCGGCGGCGCGCCGTCCGGCGGGTCCGCGACGCTCATGCTGGTCCTCGCCACGATCGGGTTCGCGGTGAACTTCTGGGCGTGGGCCCTCATCAGCCCGCTCGGAGGTGCGTACAGCGCGGCGCTCGGCCTGTCGGCGGTCCAGCAGTCGGTGCTCGTCGCGGTGCCGGTCATCGTCGGGTCGCTGGGGCGCATCCCGGTCGGCGCGCTCACGGACCGGTTCGGGGCGCGGATCATGTTCCCGCTGGTCAGCGCCGCGACGATCGTCCCGGTCCTGTTCATCGGCTTCGTCGCGGACAGTTTTCCGCTGCTCATCCTGGGTGGCTTCTTCCTGGGGCTGGGCGGGACGGCGTTCGCCGTCGGGGTGCCCTTCGTCAACGCCTGGTACCCCCCGGCCCGGCGCGGGACGGCGCTGGGGATCTTCGGGATCGGGATGGGCGGCACCGCGATCTCGGCGTTCACGACCGTGCGGATCACCGACGCGTACGGCAAGAGCGCGCCGTTCGTGCTCGTGGCGTGCGTCCTGGCGGTGTACGCGCTCGTGTCGTGGCTCCTCGTGCGCGACGCCCCGGGCCGGGCGCCCGCCGCGCACGGTCACTTCCTGGCACGCACGTGGGCGACGTTCAGGCTCCCGGCCACGCTCCAGCTCTCGTGGCTGTACGCCGTGGGGTTCGGCGGCTTCGTGGCGTTCAGCGTGTACCTGCCGACGTTCCTGGTGAACGCCTACGACCTGACGGCCGCCGACGCCGCCGCACGGACGGCCGGGTTCGTGGTGCTCGCGGTCGCGTGCCGCCCGATCGGCGGGACGCTCTCGGACCGGTTCGGCGGGATCCCGGTGTCTGTCGTCTGCTTCGCGCTGGTCACGGTCCTCGCGGCGGTCGTCGCGTTCCAGCCGGCCCTCGTACCCGTCGGGACCATCGCGTTCCTGGGCCTCGCGGTAGGGCTCGGGGCGTCGTCGGGCGCGACGTTCGAGCTCGTGGCCAAGGTCGCCCCGCAGGACAAGGTCGGCGCCGTCACAGGGCTCGTGGGGGCCGCGGGCGGACTGGGCGGGTTCATCCCGCCGCTCATCATGGGCGCGGTCTACCAGCTCAACGGGGACTACGGCCTGGGCTTCGCGGCCCTCTCGGTGACGGCCCTGCTGACGCTGCTGTTCACGCTGGGGCCGGTGCGGCGCGGCGTGCGCGACTGAACGAGGTCATGGGGCCGTGCTCGTCCGGGCACCGGCGGTCCTCGTCGGCCCGCTCCTCGGACGGCTTCGTCCGCCCAGCGCCCGCGCCGGGTCGCCCGGTCACCCCTGCGGCTTACGGTGTCCTCATGGACCCGCGCACCACCCACGAGCCGTCGACGAGCCGCCGTCCCGTGGACCGGTCGGGTTCCGGCGAGGGATCGGCACCGGTGAGCGAGGACACCCCGGCGGCGGTCCGCACCGGCGGGACGACGGTCGACGAGTACCGCGACCACGTCCTCGGGCTGGTCTCGCCGCTGCCCGCGGAGCGGCTTCCCCTCGACGAGCTCGCGACCGCCGCCCCGGCACGGCGCGTGCTGGCAGAGGACGTCCGGGCCCTCCTGGACGTCCCGCGCTTCGACGCCTCGGCCATGGACGGGTACGCGCTGCGCGGCGCGGACCTCGCGGCCGCGACCCAGGACTCCCCCGTCACGCTGCGCGTCGTGGGCGACATCGCGGCGGCCCCCGCCGTTCCTCCCACCGAGCGCGGCGCCCCCGGTGGCCCGTCGTCCGGCCTCGGCGCCCCCGGCGAAGCCGTCCGCATCATGACCGGCGCCCCCGTGCCGAACGGGTGCGACGTCGTCGTGCCCGTGGAGCGGACCTCGACGCGACGCTTCGTGCCCGGCGCGCCCCTCGACGAGCGGATCGAGGTCTACGAGCCGTCCAGGCCCAACATCCGCCGCCGCGCCGAGGACGTCGCGGTCGGCGACCTCGTCGCCGCAGCGGGCGCCCCGACGACCCCGCGACTCGTCTCGGCCGCAGCCTCGGCAGGGCACGCGACCCTGCCGGTGCACCGCGTCCCGCGCGTCGCGGTCCTCTCGACGGGCAGCGAGCTCGTGCCGTTCGGCACCGCCCCCGGCCCGGGCCAGATCCCCGACTCCAACTCGCTCCTGCTCGCGGCGTGCGTGCGCGACGCGGGCGGCGTGCCGGTGCGCGTGGGCGCGGTCCCGGACACGGCCGGGGCGCTGCGCGCGGTGCTCGACGACGTCGCCCCCCACGTCGACCTGATCGTCACCTCGGGCGGGGTCAGCGCGGGCGCGTTCGACGTCGTCAAGGAGATCCTGTCCGGCCCGCACGGCGAGGATCACGGCGCTTCCGAGGTGCGGCTCGTCGCGGTCGGGATGCAGCCCGGCAAGCCGCAGGCAGCCGCCCGCTGGCGCGGCACCCCCCTGCTCGGCGTGCCCGGCAACCCGGTCAGCGCGTACGTGTCGTTCCGGGCGTTCGTGCGCCCGGCGGTCCGCCGGCTCGGGGGCCACCCGGAGCCTGTCGAGCCGCTCGTCGAGCGCGTCGCCGTCGAGGGCTGGCGCTCCCCGGCGGGGCGTCAGCAGTTCCTCCCGGTGCGCTTCGTCGGGGCCGACGGCGTCGCACCGGTCGGGCCCGGCGCGCACCACGTGTCGGCGCTCACGCGGGCCGACGCGATCGCGGTCGTGCCACCCGAGGTCGAGGCGGTTGGGACGGGCGAGGTCGTGCGTGTCATGGTGATCGCATGAGCGAGTTCACCCACCTCGACGAGCGCGGCCACGCCCGCATGGTCGACGTCACCCTCAAGCAGCCGACCGTCCGTTCCGCGACCGCGACGGGCGTCGTCCGGTGCGGCCCGCACATCGTCGCGGCCCTGCGGTCGGGCGAGGTCCCCAAGGGCGACGTGCTCGCGGTCGCGCGCATCGCGGGCATCCAGGGCGCCAAGAAGACGGCCGAGCTGCTGCCGCTCGCCCACATCATCGGGGTGCACGGCGCGAGCGTGGACCTCGACGTCCAGGACCACGGCGTCGAGATCAGCGCGACCGTGCGCACCGCGGACCGGACGGGCGTCGAGATGGAGGCGCTCACGGCCGTCGCGATCGCGGGGCTCGCGGTCGTCGACATGGTCAAGGGCCTCGACAAGTCGGTCGAGCTCACCGACGTCCGCCTGCAGTCCAAGACGGGCGGCAAGTCGGGCGAGTGGGTGCGCCCGGTGTGAGCGGGCCCCTGTTCGACGCGATCGTGCTCGCGGGCGGGCGCGCGCTGCGGCTCGGCACGTCCAAGCCGCAGCTCGTCGTCGCGGGCGCCCGTCTGCTCGACCACGTGCTGACCGCGACCCGCGACGCCCGGGCGACGGTCGTCGTCGGGCCGGACGAGCTGGCCTCCGAGGCGTACGTCCTCACGCGTGAGGACCCGCCGTTCGGTGGTCCGGTCGCGGGGACCGCGGCGGGCCTCGCCGCCCTGCCCGACGGCGCAGCCCCCTGGGTCCTGCTCCTCGCCTGCGACGTCCCGCGGGCCGCGGAGGCGGTGCCGCTGCTCGTGAGAGCGGCGGCCGCGGGCACGGCCGACGGGGCGGACGGCGTGCACCTCGCGCACGACGGGCGGGACCAGTGGCTCGTCGGGCTGTACCGGCGCGAGGCGCTGGACGACGCCGTGGCCCGGCTCGAGGGCGACCCCGCGCAGGGCGGCCTCGCGGGTGCTCCTGTGCGCCGACTCGTCTCGGGGATGCAACTCACCCGTGTCGAGGACGTGGACGGTCTGAGCGCCGACGTGGACACGTGGCAGGATGCGGAGACGTACACGCTGCGGCGCGCGCGGTTCGGCACTGGCGACCCGCACGGACCATCGGGAGGCACGGCATGAGCAACCTCGAACGCTGGGTGGACACCCTCGTCGACGAGTTCGACCTCGACCGCGAGGCGGTGGACATCGGGGCCATCCTGGACCTGGCGCGCGACGCCGCGCACCGGGTCGAGCGGCCCGCGGCCCCGCTGACCACCTTCATCGCGGGCTATGTCGCCGGGCTGTCCGCCGGGGAGGGCGCCGACCACCCGGGCCTGGACGCCATGGAGCGGGCCACCGAGCTCGCGCTCGCGTGGGAGGTCGAGCCGACGCTCGACGAGGTCGTCGTCGACGGTGCTGCGGACGCCGACAACCCTGTGGAGCCCGCAGCCCCCGAGAGGGCGTGACGTGCCGCGGGTCCGCTACTTCGCCGGTGCGGCCGAGGCCGCCGGGCTCGAGGCCGAGTCCCTCCCGGGGGCCTCGGTCGGGGAGCTCTTCACGGCCATGACCGCCCGCCACCCCGCGCTCGCCGACGTGCTGCCGCGCTGCTCGGTGCTCGTGGGTGGCATCCGGACCGCCGACCACGGCGTGGCGCTGGCGCCCGACCAGCAGGTCGACGTCCTGCCCCCTTTCGCGGGCGGCTGACTGTCCCCACCTTCCGCTGAGTGCGGAGTAGTTGTCGTCCGGAGAGCCGATCGACGACAACTACTCCGCACTCAGCAACACGTCTTCCCCTCAGTGGTCCCCGCCCGCAAGCTGCGAGAACACGTGCGGCAGCAGCGGTTCGAGCACCGACCAGCCGTCGCGCACACCGCCCGGCGAACCCGGCAGGTTGACCACGAACGCCCGCAGCCCACGGGCCCCCGGGGCGGTCCCCACGATCCCCCGTGACAGCACCGCGCTCGGCACGACGGTCGCGCCGCGCCGCCGGATCGCCTCGGCCACGCCCGGCAGCTCCTGGTCGACGACCTCGGCCGTCCCCTCGGGCGTGTGGTCGCGCGGGCCGATGCCCGTCCCGCCCGTGGTGATCACGAGCCGCGCCCCCTCGACCAGCGCGGAGGTGAGCGCGTCGCGGACCGAGCTGACGCCGTCGGGCACCAGACGCGACGTGACCCGCTCGAAGCCGCCCGTCTCCAGGAGCGAGACCAGGAGCGGCCCCGAACGGTCGACGTACTCGCCGCGCGAGCCGCGGTCGGAGACCGTGACGACCGTGACGGGCAGGTGGGCGAGGGGGAAGGTGGCGTGGGGCCCGTCGAACGTGGTCATGGGAGCACCGTAGACAATCAGGGCGCACCGGGCGACGTGGCCCTGCTCCCCGGGCAGAACCCTGCGGGACGTGGGCATACTGCGAGGCAGACGAACGAACACGCACGGTCCTGCTCGCCCCAGGAGGTCGCATGTCGCAGTCCACCGTCCCCGGCCCGGGCACCGACGCCCGTGCCGCGGACGCCCCACGCCCTGAGTCCCCGGGCGGCAGCGGCGAGGACGCCCTGCTGCGGCTCGGCAAGCACCTGCGCCGCGGCGAGGTCTCGCCGGACCTGCGCCAGCTGTTCCTCCAGGGGGGCCGCGAGGGTGACGTCTTCTACCGGGACCGGTGGTCGCACGACAAGGTCGTGCGCTCGACGCACGGCGTGAACTGCACCGGGTCGTGCTCGTGGAAGGTGTACGTCAAGGACGGCATCATCACGTGGGAGACGCAGCAGACGGACTACCCGTCGGTCGGCCCGGACTCGCCCGAGTACGAGCCGCGCGGCTGTCCGCGCGGCGCGGCGTTCAGCTGGTACACGTACTCCCCGACGCGGGTCCGCTACCCGTACGTGCGGGGAGTGCTGCTGCGGGCCTTCCGCGACGCGAAGGCGCGCACGGGCGATCCCGTGCTCGCGTGGGCCGAGGTCACGGGAAACCCGGAGACGGCGCGCGCGTACAAGCAGGCGCGCGGCAAGGGCGGCCTGGTGCGCGCGTCGTGGGAGGAGGCCGCGGAGATCGTCGCGGCGGCCCACGTCCACACGATCAAGACCTACGGCCCGGACCGCATCGCGGGCTTCTCCCCCATCCCGGCGATGTCGATGGTCTCGCACGGCGTGGGCGCCCGGTTCATCTCGATGCTGGGCGGCGCGATGCTGTCGTTCTACGACTGGTACGCGGACCTGCCGGTCGCGTCCCCGCAGGTGTTCGGTGACCAGACCGACGTCCCCGAGTCGGCCGACTGGTGGAACTCGTCGTACTGCATCATGTGGGGCTCGAACATCCCGGTGACCCGGACCCCGGACGCGCACTTCATGGCCGAGGCGCGCTACCGCGGCCAGAAGGTGATCGTGGTCTCGCCCGACTACGCCGACAACACCAAGTTCGCCGACGAGTGGCTCGCGGTGCACCCCGGCACGGACGGCGCGCTGGCGCTCGCGATGGGGCACGTGATCCTGCGGGAGTTTCACGTGGAACGTCGCACGGCGCCGTTCGTGGACTACCTGAGGACGTACACGGACTCGCCGTTCCTGGTCACGCTCACGCCGAGCCCGGCGTCGGCTTCCTCGGGGCCCGACGGCGGAGCCCACCCCGCGGGACACATCACCTACGTCCCGGACAAGTTCCTCACCGCGGCCGACCTGGGCGACGACGTGCTGCCAGGAGCCGCGAGCGCCGCCAACGCGGCCTTCAAGCCCGTCCTGCTCGACGCCGACGGGGGCGTCGTCATCCCCAACGGCACGCTCGGGCACCGGTTCGGCGAGGCCGACGAAGGGAAGTGGAACCTCGACCTGGAGGGCGTGGTGCCGCTGCTGTCCGTCGCGGACGGCGTGGCGGGCGCTCCGGGGATCCCGGGGGCCGCGCACGAGACGCACGGCGCGTCCCACCACACCGCTGTCCGCGTCGACCTGCCGCGCTTCGACCTGTCCCCCGACCCCGACCAGGGCGAGACCGGGAGGCACACTGGCGGCGCGGGCTCGGTCACGCGCGGCGTGCCGGTCCGGCGCGTGGGCGGGCACCTGGTGACCACGGTGTTCGACCTGCTGCTCGCCCGCTACGGAGTGAACCGCGAGGACCTGGACCTGCCGGGTGAGTGGCCAGCGGGCTACGACGACGCGGACTCGCCCGGCACCCCGGCGTGGCAGGAGCAGTTCACGGGGGTCCCGGCCGCGGCGGCCGCACGGATCGGTCGCGAGTTCGCGGACAACGCCGAGAGGTCGGGCGGGCGCTCGATGATCATCATGGGCGCGGGGGCGAACCACTGGTTCCACGCCGACACGATCTACCGGGCCATGCTCGCGCTGACGACCATGACGGGTTGCCAGGGCGTCAACGGCGGCGGCTGGGCGCACTACGTCGGGCAGGAGAAGTGCCGGCCCGTCACCGGATGGGCGCAGTACGCGGGCGGCCTGGACTGGTCGCGGCCCCCGCGCCAGATGATCGGCACGGCGTTCTGGTACGTCGCCACGGACCAGTGGCGCTACGACGGGCTGCCCGCGGACGCGCTCGCGACACCGCTGGGCTCGGGCCTGTTCGCGGGCCGGACCACGGCCGACTGCCTGGTCGAGTCGGCACAGCGCGGCTGGATGCCGAGCTACCCCACGTTCGACCGCAACCCGCTCGACCTCGTGGACCAGGCCGAGGCGGCCGGGGTCGCCCCTGCGGACTACGTGGTCTCCGAGCTGCGCAGCGGCGCGCTCCGGTTCGCGGTCGAGGCCCCCGACGCCCCCGAGAACTTCCCGCGCTGCGTCACGGTGTGGCGGGCCAACATCCTGGGGTCGTCGGGCAAGGGCAACGAGTACTTCCTCAAGCACCTGCTCGGGACGGACTCCGCGGTGCTCGCGGACGAGTCGGCGCCGGGGCGGCGCCCGCAGTCGATCGAGTGGGCCGAGGAGGGTGCGCGCGGCAAGCTCGACCTGCTCACGACGCTCGACTTCCGCATGACGAGCACCACGCTGTTCTCCGACGTCGTGCTGCCCGCGGCCACCTGGTACGAGAAGCACGACCTGTCCACGACGGACATGCACCCGTTCGTGCACTCGTTCAACCCGGCCATCAGCCCGCCGTGGCAGACCCGCACGGACTTCGACATCTTCCACACGATCGCGCGGAAGATCAGCGAGTACTCGGTCGAGCACCTGGGCGTGCGCAAGGACCTCGTGGCCGCTCCCCTGCTGCACGACACCCCGGACGCCATGTCCGTGCCGCACGGCACGATCGTCGACTCGGGCGCGGGGTCCGCGTCCCGTCCCCTGGTCCCGGGCGTGACCATGCCCAAGCTGGTCGTGGTCGAGCGCGACTACCCGGCGTTCGCGGACCGCATGGCCTCGCTCGGACCGCTCACCGAGAAGCTCGGCATGGTCACCAAGGGCGTGCAGTTCTCGCCGGGCGAGGAGGTGCGGGTCCTGGGGCAGAAGAACGGGCTCGTCCCCTCGGGCCCCGCGGCCGGGCGCCCGCGGCTCGACAAGGACACGCACGCGTGCGAGATGATCCTCGCGCTGTCGGGCACGACGAACGGCCGCCTCGCGGTCCAGGGCTTCGAGCACGTCGAGAAGCGCACGGGCGTCGAGCTCGCCGACCTGGCGCGCGACGAGCAGGGCAAGCGCGTCACGTTCCCGGACGTCCAGTCCCGCCCGACGACGGTCATCACCTCTCCCGAGTGGTCCGGCTCGGAGCACGGGGGCCGCCGGTACACCGCGTTCGCGATCAACGTCGAACGCCTCAAGCCGTGGCACACCCTCACGGGGCGCCAGCATTTCTTCCTCGACCACGACTGGATGACCGAGCTCGGGGAGCAGCTGCCCGTGTTCCGGCCGCCGCTCGACATGCATCGCCTGTTCCCCGACTCCCCGCCCCTGGGCGACCGCTCCCCGAGCGGCTACCCGGGCTCGGAGGGCCAGGCCGAGGTCGCGGTGCGGTACCTGACCCCGCACTCCAAGTGGTCCATCCACTCGGAGTACCAGGACAACCTGTTCATGCTCTCGCTCTCGCGCGGCGGGCCGAACATCTGGATGTCGCCGCGCGACGCCGACAAGATCGGGGTGCGCGACAACGAGTGGATCGAGGCGTACAACCGCAATGGCGTGGTCGTGGCCCGGGCCGTGGTCTCGCACCGCATGCCCGAGGGCACGGTCTACATGCACCACGCCACCGACCGCACGATCGACGTCCCGCTCGCCGAGACGTCCGGGCTGCGCGGCGGCATCCACAACTCGTTGACGCGGGTGCTGCTCAAACCGAGCCACCTCGTCGGGGGCTACGCGCAGCTCGCGTTCGCGTTCAACTACCTGGGGCCCACCGGCAACCAGCGCGACGAGGTCACGACGATCCGCCGCCGCTCGCAGGAGGTGACGTACTGATGCGTGTGATGGCTCAGATGTCGATGGTCATGAACCTCGACAAGTGCATCGGGTGCCACACGTGCTCGGTGACGTGCAAGCAGGCGTGGACGAACCGCACGGGCGTCGAGTACGTGTGGTTCAACAACGTCGAGACGCGGCCCGGCCTCGGCTACCCCCGGACCTACCAGGACCAGGAGAAGTGGCAGGGCGGCTGGGTCCGGACCAGGCGCGGGAAGCTCAAGCTCCGCGCGGGCGGGCGGGCCAAGAAGCTCGCGACGATCTTCTCCAACCCCAAGCTCCCCTCGATCCACGAGTACTACGAGCCGTGGACGTACGAGTACGACATGCTGCTCTCGGCCCCGCAGGGCCCGCACACCCCCGTCGCCAAGCCGAAGTCCCTGCTCACGGGCGAGGACATGAAGATCGAGTGGTCGGCCAACTGGGACGACGACCTGGGCGGGTCCAAGGAGACCATGCAGGACGACCCCATCCTGCAGCACATGAGCGAGCACGTGGCCTCGGAGTTCGAGCAGACGTTCATGTTCTACCTGCCACGCATCTGCGAGCACTGCCTCAACCCCGCGTGCGTCGCCTCGTGCCCGTCGGGGGCCATGTACAAGCGGGCCGAGGACGGGATCGTCCTGGTGGACCAGGACCAGTGCCGCGGGTGGCGCATGTGCGTCACGGGCTGCCCGTACAAGAAGGTCTACTTCAACCACAAGACCGGCAAGGCCGAGAAGTGCACGCTGTGCTACCCGCGCCTCGAGGTCGGCCTGCCCACGGTCTGCTCCGAGACGTGCGTGGGGCGCCTGCGCTACCTGGGCCTGGTCCTGTACGACGCCGACCGCGTGACCGAGGCCGCGTCGGTCGAGGACGAGCACGACCTCCTGGAGTCGCAGCGCTCGGTCTTCCTCGACCCGCACGACCCGGCGGTCGTCGAGGCCGCGCGCGCCGAGGGCATCCCCGAGGACTGGATCGCGGCCGCGCAGGCCTCCCCGATCTGGGCCCTCATCCAGAAGTACCGCGTGGCGCTGCCGCTGCACCCCGAGTACCGGACCATGCCCATGGTCTGGTACATCCCGCCGCTGTCGCCCGTGGTCGACGTGGTCGGCTCGTCGGGCAACGACGGCGAGGACCCGCGCACCCTGTTCGCGGCGATCTCCAAGCTCCGCATCCCGCTCGAGTACCTCGCGGGCCTGTTCACGGCGGGCGACACCGTGCCCGTGGAGCGCACGCTGCGCCGTCTGGCCGCGATGCGCACCTACATGCGCGACATCAACCTGGGCGAGGAGCCCAACGAGGCCATCGCCCGCGCGGTCGGCATGACGGGCACCGAGGTCCAGGAGATGTACCGCCTGCTCGCGATCGCCAAGTACGAGGACCGCTACGTCATCCCGACCGCCCACCAGGAGATCGCGCGCGAGCTCGAGGAGATCAGCTGCTCGCTCGACTTCGACGGCGGCCCCGGGATGGGCGGCATGGGCGGCGCCGGGCCGTTCGGCTCGTCGAGCGGGACGCCGACCCCGGTCGCGGTCGAGAACTTCCACGTGCTCCAGGCCCGTCAGACGGCCGACTCCCCCAACGGGCCGTCGACACCCGGGCGCGTCAACCTGCTCAACTGGGACGGCAACGGCCGGCCCCCGGGCCTGTTCCCGCCGGGGTCTCCCGGTGGCTCGGACGGCCCCGGGCCGGACACGTCCGGCGACGACGCGGCGGCCCGCTGATGGGCCTGTTCACGAAGTCCCCGGCGACGACCCTCCTGCCCCGCCCGACGGCGCGCACGCCCCTCCTGGAGCCCCTCGCCCCCGTACGGACCACGCCCGCGCAGCGACGCACCACGCACATGGCCGCCTCGCTCCTGCTCGACTACCCCGACGCCGGGACGCTCACCGCCGCGCGCGAGGTGCGCGGCGTCGTCGGGCAGCTTCCGGGCGCCGTGCAGGCGCGGCTCGGCGCGTTCCTCGACGACCTGGAGACCGGCGAGCCCGCCGCGCTCGAGGCGCGCTACGTCGCGACGTTCGACCTCAAGCGCAAGTGCTCGATGTACCTGTCGTACTACGCCGCCGGGGATACCCGGAAGCGCGGCATGGCCCTCGTGCGGTTCGTGCAGGCCTACCGGGCCGCCGGGTGGGAGGTCGACGGCGAGGAGCTGCCCGACTACCTGCCCATGGCCCTCGAGTTCTCCGCGCGGGCCAGGACCCGCGACGAGGAACGCATCGCCGCGGGGCTGCTCGGCTCGCACCGCCAGGGCATCGAGGTGCTGCGCTCGGCCCTCGCCGCGATGGCCAGCCCGTACGCGCTCGTGGTCGAGGCCGTGTGCCTGACCCTGCCCCCGCTCGACGCCGAGACCGAGCGGCGGTACCTCGAGCTCGTGACGTCGGGCCCGCCGACCGAGATGGTCGGGCTGTCGGCCATGGGGCCGCTCGAACCGTTCGCCCCCGCAGGGGCGCCGCCCGAGGAGGTACGACGATGACCGGAGCGAGCACGGGAGACGTCCTGCTGTGGGTCGTCTTCCCCTACGTGACCTTCGCGGTGTTCGTCGTCGGGTCCGTGTGGCGGTACCGCTACGACAAGTTCGGGTGGACCACACGCTCGAGCGAGCTCTACGAGAAGAAGCTCCTGCGGCTCGGCTCGCCGCTGTTCCACTTCGGGCTGCTGTTCGTGATCCTCGGGCACGTCCTGGGGCTCGTGATCCCCGAGACCTGGACCGAGGCCGTCGGGATCGACGAGGGCGCGTACCACTTCGTGGCCACCTACATGGGGTCGCTCGCGGCTCTCGCTCTCGTCGCCGGGCTGCTCATCCTCGTCTACCGGCGGCGGACCACCGGGCCCGTGTTCCTCGCGACCACGCGCATGGACAAGGTCATGTACGTGTTCCTCGCCGCGTCGATCCTGCTCGGCGCGTGGGCGACCGTCCAGACCCAGCTCCTCGCCGAGAACCACGGGTACAACTACCGCGAGACCATCTCCCCCTGGTTCCGGTCCCTCTGGTACTTCCAGCCCCAGCCCGCGCTCATGGAAGGCGTACCCGCGGCGTTCCAGCTCCACATCGTCGCCGCGAACCTGCTGTTCATCCTGTGGCCCTTCACGCGGCTCGTGCACGCGTTCTCGGCGCCCGTGCCGTACATCTTCCGGCCCTACATCGTGTACCGCTCGCGCGACGCATCCGTGGCGTCCCGCGAGCCGCGGCCGGGGTGGGACCCGGGAGCAGGGCCAAAGGTGTAGTCAAACCCGCCGCATCTGGCCCGGTGTGCTGCAGCCGGAAGCACATCCGATGTTGTGAGCGAATCGGGCCGCCATACCGCCCGGAGGGGCAGAAACCCCTCCCCTTAGGGCATCCTGCGATAACTTCAGCACAATTCCCGACCGGACGGTCGGTGATGCCAGGGCGTCTCTCGAACCGCCAGTAGACAACCCCCTCTGCAGGTCGCTATTCTCATTCACGTCCAGTAAGTAAGGGTCGCTGCGCAATGTCGTGCGCGACCCCGACAGAAGGGTGCATCGATGCATCGCAAGTCAGCAGGGGGGCGATCGGCCTGCTCTTGGCCGCTGCTCTGATCTTCGTTCCGGCAAGCAGCGCAAGCGCGATCAAGATCGACGACACGGGCGACTGCCCCGGCGGTCGCTATCAGGTGACGACCGGCACCTCCAAGTCCTGGGTAAGCGTGAACTCTGGCGGAACCTACAGGACTGGTTCCACGTCGAACGGGAGCGTTGCAACCGCGAAGGCTCGTAGCGCCATTTCCGGGGCTGTCTACTGGAGCGTGTCGAACACGCAGAACGTCGTTCCGGGCTGGTCCTATACCTGCAGCGTGTAGCAAATCACCGGTGGGGATGGCTTTCCTCGACGAACCGCGGCGCCATCCCCACCGTTCTTCGCTGCGATCCGAAGCGCGAGTTTCGATCACCCAAAAATTACAACACTCTCCAGCCCAGTCACGCTGCGGTTTGGTCTGCATCATTCACGACGGAGACTTCCGATGAGCACTCTACGTCCCGCCGCACCACTCGGCGGCTCGATCCTGCTATCCGCACTACTCCTCGCATGCGCGGCCTGCACTTCCGCTCCGACACGGGAAGCTCCGGAGGCCCGCTATACTCCGCCCGCATGGATGGCCGAGCAGCTACAAACCACAGAGGCCTTCACCGCCTTTCAAGAAGCCTGCGCCCGCGAGAAGGGGTACACGGTGACGACCGAGATCGACGGAGGAATCTCGCTCGATCTGTCCGGCGCACCACTTGAACAGCAGAAAGCCTTCGATACAGTCATGAATGCGTGCTACAACAAGGCCATCGGGCAGCTGGGAGAGCAGGAGGTCCCCGCAGCGAGCGATTTCTACGACCGCGTCGTCGACACGCACGCCTGCCTTCTCGCCGAAGGGTATACCCTAGCCGACCCACCGAGTCGTGAGACGTGGATCGATACCTTCAACGGGGCCGACACTGTCAACGTCTGGTCGCCGTACGCCGCACTCCTCGAGGCCGAGCCGGAGATCTCCAAGGACGAGTGGTACCGGCTCAAGTCGATCTGCGTCGAAGACGGCGTCGTCTACACGACCGACTTTGCTGAAGACGTGACCAGCGAGTGACCATCTCCGGATCGGACCACAGAGTCCCGGGGTCGGGAATCCCCTGCTTCTCGATCCTGACTGCGCCCCGGTAATACGTTCACGGTCAGCAGGTACGCAGAGAACGGCAAAGAACCGGTGTCGGGCGTTTTCGCCTCGACCAGGAAGGGCCGCAACCCCGCATCGCGGCCACTGGACGCGATGCGTTGCAGCCGGGCCGGCTCAAGCGCACCCGGCACGACCGCCGCTCGAATCGCACGACTATGAACGGAAGATGATGACACGCAGGTGGGGGGCCCGAGCGGCCTGGGTTCTGGTGGTGCTGCTCGCAGCGGCCGGTGGATTGTGGGCGGGGCGGGCGACGTTCGCCCCGCCCGCCGCTCCGGTGGCTGAGTCGACGGTGCCGCTCTACACGGTCCGCGAGGAGACGGTCGGGAACTCGATGTCCTTCCCGGTCGCGGCCCGATGGGACAAGACGCCGCTCGGAACCGGGGCCGCCACGGGGACAGTGACGTCCCTCGAGGTCGTCGAGGGCGACACGGTCGCGGCGGGCGACATCCTGTACACCGTGGACCTGCGGCCAGTCGTCATCGCGTCCGGCGCGGTTCCCTCATTCCGTGACCTCTCCGAGGGCAGCGAGGGGGCGGACGTCCGCCAGCTCCAGGAGTTCCTGCGCGACGCGGGCTATCTCAAGGTCCGCACCCCGGACGGGAAGTTCTCCGAGGCCACGACTGCGGCGGTCAAGAAGTGGCAGAAGACCGCCAAGGTCACCGAGGACGGGGTCGTCCGCGCGGGGGACGTCGTCTTCGTCGGCACGCTGCCAGCGAGGGTCGTCCTCGACCCCGAGGTCTTCCTCGGTGCTCAGCTGACTCCCGGTACGGCCGTGGTGTCCTCGCTCGGTCTGACGCCGACGTTCGTCATGGAGCTGTCCGCCGACCAGGCGGGGCTCGTCCCCACGTCCGGCCCGGTCTCGGTGACCGGGGCCGACGCGACCTGGGACGGCATCATCGCCTCCGCCACCACCACCGACAACGGCCTCCTCCTCCTCACGCTCACGGCCCCCGACGGCGGCTCGCTGTGCGGCGTGGCGTGCAGCAGCGTCCCCGTCGCCGAGAAGGACGCGCTGTTCACCGGGAACATCATCACCGTCGAGGATGCGACAGGCCCTGCCGTCCCGGCAGCAGCGATCGGCACGCGAGCCGGTGGGGAGGCGTTCGTCGTCACCGAGGACGGCGAGCAGGTCCCCGTCACGATCCTGTCTCAGGGCAACGGTCGGGCCGTCGTCGACGGCATCGCGGTGGGCGACGTCGTGCGGCTGTTCGGCGAGAAGGACCCAGGGGCCAGCGGGGGTACGACCGGAGGCAAGGGTGACGGGTCGGACGCCGGTACGGCTGAGACCGGAGGCGGCACAGGCGGGACCACGCCGTGACCCTCGCGACGAGCGACCTGACGTTCGCCTACCGCAAGGGTGCTCCCCCGGTCATCGAGGGGCTGACCACGGCCTTCGCGCCCGGCGCGCTGACCACGGTCACGGGCCCCTCCGGGTCGGGCAAGTCGACGCTGCTCTACATCCTGGCGCTCATGCTGCGCACGACCTCGGGCGAGGTCCTGTGGGACGGCCGGCCCGTCGCGTCGCTGCCCGACGCCGAGCGCTCGCGCCTGCGGGCCGCGGACGTCGGCTTCGTCTTCCAGGACGCGATGCTCGACCCGGCCCGCACCATCACCGACAACGTCTGCGAGGGCGCCCTGTTCGCGGGCATGCCCGCCCGCGTCGCGCGCACCCGCGCCGCCGACCTGCTCGACCGGTTCGGCGTGGGGCACCGGGCGACGCACCGTCCCGGTGAGATCTCAGGTGGTCAGGCCCAGCGCGTGGCCCTGTGCCGCGCGCTGCTGACCTCGCCGCGCGTGGTGTTCGGCGACGAGCCAACGGGCAACCTCGACCACGCCTCCGCCCGCATCGTGTGGGACGCGCTGCGCGACCACGCTCGAAGCGGCGCGACCGTCGTCATCGCGACGCACGACGAGCAGCTCGCCGCCGAGGCCGACCACCGGCTGGTCCTGGCATGAGCGCGCCCGAGCAGCAGCTCTCGCCCCCCGCACCCGACCCGCGCACCGCCGCACCCGAGCTCCCCGCTGATGGCCCGCCGTCGGGCAGGAGAGAGACCTGGCCCGGGTCGCCGCGTCCCGCGCGACTCCTCGCCGACGGCGTGAAGTCCGCGTTCGCCCAGCCCGTCGCGACAGCGACCGCAGCGCTCGTCATCGCGATCGTGTGCCTCGTGGTGTTTGCCACCACCGGGCAGTCCGCCGCCGCAGAGCGCGCGGTGATGGACCGGATCGACGGGGTCGGCACACGGCTCGTCACGGCGTTCGACCAGTCGGGCAACGCACACATGCACGCGCGCGGCGTCGAGGACGTCGCGCGCCTGGACTCCGTGAGCTGGGCGTTCGCGCTGGGATCGGTGACCGATGTCCGTAACGCCGACACGGGCGGGCTGTCCGCCGGGGTTGCCCTGCGTCCCCTGTACGGCGGCCTGCCCCCCGCGCTCCAGATCGTCACTGGCCGAACCCCGCGCGAGGGCGAGGCAGTCATGGGGGTCGACGCGGCGCGCACGCTCGGGATGGTCGACGGCGTCGGAACCGTGACCGACGGCCCACGCTCGTGGCCCGTGGTCGGGGTCTACGAGGCCACGGGTCCGCTCGCGTCGCTCAGCACCAGCATCCTCGTCTCCAGCCCGACGACGCCGCTCGCCCCGAGCGGCCCCGGTACGTCCGGGGACACGCCCCCGCCCGTCGAGGCACGCTACGTGTACGCCATGGCGACCGACGTCACCACGGTCGACGAACTCGCCGCAGCCATCCCGGCCGTCATGCCCGCAGCCGAGTCCCGGCAGATCACGGTCGAGACCCCCGACGGCGCGCTCGCGCTGCGCGAGGTCGTCGCCGGGGAGCTCGGGGCGTCGTCCAGACAGCTCATGGCCGTCGTCCTGGGGGTCGGACTCGCGCTCATCACCATCACCATGCTCGGGGCCGTTGCGGGCAGGCGCCGGGACTTCGGGCGGCGTCGCGCACTCGGTGCCACGCGCACCGCGATCATCACCCTCGTCCTGGTCCAGACCGGGGTCGCTGCCCTGGCCGGGATCGCGCTCGGCGTCGGGGGCGGGCTCGCCGTCGTGCACCAGCTGACGGGCACCCTGCCCGACCCCACGTTCACGACCGGCGTCGCGACCCTCGCGGTCCTCATCGCCCTCGCAGGGGCAGTACCGCCCGCCCTGGCCGCCGCGCACCGAGATCCGGTCCGGATCCTGCGCGTCCCCTGACAACCCACGATCTGGATGAGGGCGGAGATGTGGCCGCCATCTCGCGAGAGATGGCGGCCACATCTCCGCCCACAACGCTCCGGCGAGACCTCAGGACGGGCGGCGGCGCGGCTTCAGGCGCACGTCCGGCAGCACCGGAGCGGGCAGCGGCCCGCCGTCGTAGCCGGCGACCTCACCGAACCTTCGGCCCGACGCCCCTGCGGCGTAGCGCGTGCCGCCGTCCCCGGGCACGGAGACCTGCGCCGCGGCCGTCTCGTCCCCCAGGACATCCGGGCTGACCTCGACCTGCGCCATCCAGTCCGCACGCGCGGCCGCGACGTCGTCGTGCGAGCGGCCCACGAAGTTCCACCACATGACGATCTCCTCGGCGAACGGCTCGCCGCCGATCAGCACGGCCCGCACGGCTCGCTCCCCCGCCGAGACGGTCAGCACCGAACGCCCTGGCTCGACGTAGCCGAGCGATGCGACCGGCACGGGCACGCCCTCGAACGACGCGTCGCCCGCATCGACGAGCAGCGCGTGCTCGAAGCCCGGGTCCACCGCGAGCTCGACCGACGCCCCCGCGGGCAGGTCCACCTGCGCCCCGACCAGGGGCGTGAAGACCGTCGCGGCCGACCGCAGCTCGGCGCCGCCCAAGCTCAGCGCCCCCACGAGCACCTGGACCCGCTCGCCCCCAGGCCCGCTCCACGCGGGCAGGTCGCCGTGGTGCTCGAAGAAGGGCTCGTCACCGAGCCGGTCCGCCGGCAGCGCGACCCAGAGCTGCACGCCGTGCAGCAGGGGCGGGCGCACGCCCGCGGGCGACTCCTCCGAGTGCGAGATGCCGCGTCCGGCCGTCATGAGGTTGAGCTCGCCCGGCCGCACGGTCTGCAACGAGCCGACCGAGTCGCGGTGCAGGATCTCGCCCGCGAACAGCCAGCTCACGGTCTGGAGGCCGGTGTGCGGGTGCGGCGGGACCTGCATGCCGTCGGACGTCGAGACGTCGTCGGGCCCGTAGTGGTCCAGGAAGCACCACGCGCCCACGAGCGAGCGCACGCGCTGCGGCAGCGTGCGGCGCACGTCCATGGCGCGGGTACCGCCGAGCGGGACCTGGCGGTGGTCGAGGATCTCGACGGGCGATCCTGCGCCCGGGACGTCCTGCGCGCCCGACGACGGAGCATGGCTCCCCGCGGCGCACACCTCTTCGCGGGGCCGGGTCTCGAGGTTGCTCATGGGACGAGCCTAGGCTCACCTCCGGCGTGGGGCCCGCCGCTGCGGACCGAGCCGACGAGCCGGACGGCGGGGAACCGTTGGCGACCGACCGCCGAGACACAGCGAGGCCCCCGGCGGGGGCCGGGAGCCTCGCTGACTGACCGTGTGCCCTGAGGCGGCCGGACCTGGAGGGTCCGGCCGGGCTCCGCGTCGACGTCGCGGCTCGACGCCCTCCCCACGACGAGCGGGTGCTCGTCCTGTTCTCCTGGAAGGCGCCTCTCACGATCGGCCTTCCGGTTCCGGTCGAGACCTGCGTCGTCACCCGCAGCCCGGGGCGTTGGCACCCGCGGGACGTCCCACCGTTCTCCGGTCAGCCTGGGGCTCTCGGGGGTTGTGGTTCCAGCGTCCTTGCCGGTCCGTCCTCCCGTACGGGAGGGCGTCGTTGGGGCTGCTGCCGCCGTACCCGTCGAAGCCGATAGTGACGTTTCTAGTCCTGCACGGGCCACCCCGGCAAGAGGTCGACGGACCCTTT
Source organism: Oerskovia jenensis (assembly GCF_016907235.1). Taxonomy (NCBI): domain Bacteria; kingdom Bacillati; phylum Actinomycetota; class Actinomycetes; order Micrococcales; family Cellulomonadaceae; genus Oerskovia; species Oerskovia jenensis. The sequence goes on along the minus strand of NZ_JAFBBO010000001.1, from coordinate 2,941,502 downwards.
TTCGACGATCGCGTTCACCACAGGTTCGTCCACAACGAGATCACCGTCCTCACGTGGTTGCCCACAGGCTTGTGCACAGAATCTGTGGATAACTCTCGGGTCGGGTCACACCCAGAAGCGCGCCGTGCTCTCCGCTGCGATGCGCTCCTCGACCTCCGTCGCCGACACCGCGAACCCGTCGTCGTCGACCAGGACGCCCTGGACCCTGCCCTGCAGCACCGCCGCGAGCCGGGCGAGCGACGCCCGCATACGGGCCCGTGCGATGAGGTGCAGTCCCGACGGCTCCTCGACCTCCGTCTCGTACGGATCGGTGGGAACCCACACCAGCCGGTACGCGAACGGTCCGTACTCGCGCCAGTCGAGCGCCCCCAGGGACGCGGGCACCCTGCCCACCTTCTGCACCACGAGCTGCACCGCGCCGTCGTACGGCGTCTCGCCCGCCAGCGCGAAGTCGACCAGGCGGTCCGCCCGCTCCTCGACCTCCGTCACCCGCGCCCCGGGGACGAAGGTCCGCAGCACCCCCAGCGCGGACTCCGGTGTGAGCGCGTGCGCGCTGTACACCGTCAGGTCCACACCGCGCGCCGGGTCCGGCGTCAGCACCTGCGCCCCGTCGACCGCCACGCTCCCCCCGACCTTCCTCGCCGCGGCGACGGCCCACCGCACGGCGCGGAGCTCGATGTCCTCGGGCAGCCCCGCGGCGAAGACCCGGCCGAGCCCGTCACGGTCCTCCAGGGAGAACGGCGCCCGGCCCCGCGACGAGTGCGCGACCCGCACGGCCCACACCTCCGCGGTCGAGGACCCCACCCCCAGGCCCTGGACCCCGGGAGCCAGAGCCACGAACGGCCCCACGACCTCGACGCCCTCGGTGAGCCGGAGCACCCCGGGGCGACGGATGTCGTCGGGCACCACGCCGCGGAAGCGTGCGCCCGCCATGGGTCGCTCCGCCGGGCCGCTCGTCGGCTCGCTCACCCAACCCGCCTCCGGGAACCAGGCCCGCGCGAGCACCTCGATCCCCGGACGCGCGACACCGCGCGAACGCGGCAGCGCGAGCAGGTGGTCACTGCGGTACAGGTCGGGGACCCACCCCGTCGGAGGAAGCGTCATGACGTGACGCTAGGCGCGCCGACGACCGCCCAGAATGCCGGGAGGTTACGGGCGTGGGTCGGGTGCGGGCGCCGGGCTCGGGTCAGGCGGTCGGGGCGCCGACGTCGTGCAGGTGGTGGACGACGTCGTGCAGGAAGTACTGGCCCAGCGTGCGCACCGTGAAGACCGAGCCGTTCGACCGGCGGCCGGGCCGCTCCCAGTCGTCGGGCCCGACGGCGTCGAACCGCCCCGCGACCCGATCACCCGCGATCGCGATCTCCCGGGCGAGGAGCTGCGGGTCCTGGTGCTCGTAGTCGCCCGCGAGCGCCGCCGCGTCCTGGTCCCAGTTCGCGAACAACGGGTCGTCCCCCTCGACCATCGACGCGAGACGCACGTCGAAGATGGCGAACACGTCGCGGACGTGCGCCGCGTACTCGAGCGGGGACCACGTGTGCTCGTCGGGGCGCACCGCGGCGTCCGGGCGGGCGAGGACGTCCTGCCAGCGCGGGATCGTCGCCCGGACCGCGGGCCCCACCTGGTCCGGGTCGACCGTCCCCGACTCGAACCCGCACTCGGGGCACGGATGGTCGAGGACCCAGGTCCAGTCCTTGGTGTCAGGGGTGATGCCGGAGGGGTCGGCCGGGGCGGGCTGCGAAGGCGTCGTCATGCCCGGATGCTAGGGCCCCGTCGCGCGGCGCGGAACCCCCGGTCCATCCCGTGGCCTCACTCCTGCGGGGCGGGCGGCGGGATCTCGTCGAGCAGGAGGACGTCGAGCGGCTCGAGCATCCACTCCTCGAACGGCACGCTCCGGAACAGGTCGAACAGGGCGTCCTCGCCCGCGGTGAAGGCTTCCGACGACTCCCAGGTCGTCGTGAGGACCAGGCGCTCCTCGTCGCCCTCGGACCACACCGCTGCCTGCACGAGCCCGGTGATCGACCGCGTGACGAGGGCAGCCTGCTGGAGGTAGGCGAGCGTCACGTCGCGGAACTCGGGGCGCGGACGGTGCACGACGACCTGCGTGAACATCGGTCCTCCCCGGTCTCGGCTTCAACGCTACGAGCCGCTGGCGACCCCTGGGAAGAGTACGACAGGGTGATGTCCTGGACGTCATGCCGCCCGGGCCCCGTCGCCCATCTGGTCGAGGGACCGTCCCTTGGTCTCCGGGAGGAACCGCAGCACGAAGAACACCGCGAACGCCGAGACGGCGGCGAAGGTCCCGTAGGTGGCGGGCAGCCCCCACGCCTCGCTGACCACGGGGAACGACCGCGTCACGGCGTAGTTCACGAGCCACTGCACGGCCGTCGCGACCGCGAGCGCCGTCGCCCGGATCGCGGGCGGGAACATCTCCCCGAGCAGCACCCAGCCGAGGGGCCCCCACGTGAGCCCGAACGAGACGACCATGAGGTTGACCGCGACGAGCGCCGTCATGGCCCAGGCCAGGGGGAAGACCAGCTCTCCCGAGGCCGACGTCGTCGCCTGACCGAACGCGAAGGCCGTGACCGCGAGGGACACCGCCATGCCCACGGAGCCGGCCGCGAGCATGGGACGGCGCCCGAACCGGTCGGCGAGAAGGATCGCCACGACCGTGACGGCGATGTTGACCCCGGCCGTCACGAGCGACATGGTCAACGCCTCGGACTCGGTGAAGCCGACCGACTCCCACAGCGACGTCGAGTAGACGAACACGGCGTTGATGCCGCTGAGCTGGATGAGGGCCGCGACACCGAGCCCGATCCACACGATCGGCCGGAGCCCCAGGGCGTGCCCGCGCAGGTCCCGGAGCGAGCTCGTGGCGTGCGCGCCGATCGAGGTGCGGAGGCGGCCCACCTCGTCGTCGACCTCCCGGTCGCCGAGGCCGGTGAACCCCTGCAGGACCCGCTGGGCCTCGGTCTCGCGCCCCTGAGCCACCAGGTAGCGAGGGGACTCGGGCAGGCGCAGGGCGGCGAGCCCGTAGAGCGCGGCGGGGACGAGCTCGGCCAGGAACATCCAGCGCCACGCGGGGAACCCCGCCCAGAGGTCGTTCGCCGCGCCCCCGGCCGCGCGCGACATCGCGAGGCCCACGGCCAGGGCCACGAAGATCCCGATGGTGATGAAGAGCTGCTGCAGACCGCCCAGGCGACCACGCGAACGCGGCGGCGCGATCTCCGCGATGTACGCGGGCGCCATGACCGAGGCCGCGCCGATCCCGATGCCCGCGAGGAACCGCACGGGCAGCAGGACCTCGACGGACGGGGTGAAGGCCGCGGCCACCGCGCAGAGGCCGAACAGCAGCGCCGAGAGCAGCATGACGCGCACTCGCCCGAGACGCTCGGACACCGCCCCGGCGAACCAGGCACCCACCGCGCACCCGAGGAGCGAGAGCGAGGCAACGATGCCGCGCAGGCTCGCGCCCAGCGCGAAGTGCTCGCTGAGGGCGCCGACCGCGGAGTTCACGACCGACGTGTCGAACCCGAACAGCAGACCACCGAGGGCCGCGGCGAGGCACGCGAGGACGACCTTGCGGGGCACGCGGGGTCGCGGCTGCGCGTCGCTGGTCATGGTCGGAACCGTTCGGTGGTCATGGTCCGAACACTGTCATGGGTCGCGGCCCGGGCGCAGTCCTCGGCGGGTGATCCTCGCCCCGGTCACACGTGGCGGGTGCCCGCAGGTGTGTCAGAACCAGCGAGCACCCGAGGCCACGCTCGTTCTGACAACCCTCGGGGCCCGCCCGGGTGTCAGAACCAGCGAGCACCCGAGACCACGCTCGTTCTGACAACTCCTCACAGCACCTGGCCCGCGAGCGCCGCCGACTCCTCGTCCGAGAAGAGCCGCGACCGGATGATGAACCGCACGCCCTCGGGAGCCTCGACGCTGAACCCCGAACCGCGCCCCGGCACCACGTCGACCGTCAGGTGCGTGTGGCTCCAGTACTCGAACTGGTTGCGGCTCATCCAGAACGGCACGGTGAAGGTCACCCGCGCAGGTTCGACCACGTGCCCGGCACCCTCCGCGACCTCCTCGTCCCCCCGCAGGGCGGACCCGAGCCCCAGCGGTCCCGCAGGTCCGGTCAGCGCGACGTCCGCGAGCTCGGGCTCCAACAGCTCCGAGAACGAGTCGGCGACCACGAGGTCACCGAGGTGGACGTCCGCGTCCGACGTGAGGAACTCCCCCTGCGGGTAGCACATGGGCGACGACCCGTCGCAGCACCCGCCGGACTGGTGGAACATGAGGTCGCCGTACTGGACGCGCAGGCGCGCGAGCAGGTCGGCCGCGCCTTCCGTGAGAGCCACCCGCTCGGGCAGCACCGCTCCGGGCGGCACTGCACCGCCCGCCGGCTCGGTGCCGGGCGCGGCGACCACCGCCCCCGGTGCGGCGACCTGCGGTGCGGGCGTGACGTCGTCGGACATGATCGTTCTCCCCTCGTGACGGACGGGACCGGCGGCCGACAGACGAACGACCGCCAGCCGACCGACGGAAGCCGTGGGCGGGACCCAGGAGCAGGGCCCCGCCCACGGCAGCGGTCGAGACCTAGAAGAAGCCGAGCTTCGAGGCCGAGTAGCTGACCAGGAGGTTCTTGGTCTGCTGGTAGTGGTCGAGCATCATCTTGTGGTTCTCGCGGCCCACGCCCGAGCCCTTGTACCCGCCGAACGCCGCCGCCGCCGGGTACGCGTGGTAGCAGTTCGTCCACACGCGGCCCGCCTGGATCTCACGGCCCGCCCGGTAGGCGATATTGGCCTCGCGCGACCACACGCCCGCGCCCAGCCCGTACAGGGTGTCGTTCGCGACCGTGATCGCGTCGTCGAAGTCCGCGAAGTCCGTGACCGCGACGACGGGCCCGAAGATCTCCTCCTGGAAGATGCGCATCGAGTTCTTGCCCTCGAAGATCGTCGGCGTCACGTAGTAGCCGCCCGCGAGGTCACCGCTCATCTCCGCTCGGGTGCCGCCCGTGAGGACCTTGGCCCCCTCGGCCTTGCCGATGTCGATGTAGCTGAGGATCTTCTCGAGCTGGTCGTTCGACGCCTGCGCGCCGATCATGGTCTCGGTGTCGAGGGGGTTGCCCTGCTTGACGGCCTTGGTCCGCTCGATCGCGTCGCCCAGGAACTGGTCGTAGATCGAGGACTGGATGAGCGCGCGCGACGGGCACGTGCACACCTCGCCCTGGTTGAGGGCGAACATCGTGAACCCCTCGAGGGCCTTGTCGTAGAAGTCGTCCTTCTCGCGCGCGACGTCCTCGAAGAACAGGTTGGGCGACTTGCCGCCCAGCTCGAGCGTGACCGGGATGATGTTCTGGCTCGCGTACTGCATGATGAGCCGGCCCGTCGTGGTCTCGCCCGTGAACGCGATCTTGCGGATGCGCGGGCTCGACGCGAGCGGCTTGCCCGCCTCGACCCCGAACCCGTTGACCACGTTGAGGACGCCCGGGGGCAGCAGGTCCCCGATGATGTCGATCAGGAACAGGATCGACGCGGGCGTCTGCTCGGCGGGCTTGAGGACCACGCAGTTGCCCGCCGCGAGCGCGGGGGCCAGCTTCCACACCGCCATGAGGATGGGGAAGTTCCACGGGATGATCTGCCCGACCACGCCCAGCGGCTCGTGGAAGTGGTAGGCGATGGTGTCCTCGTCGATCTCGGAGATCGACCCCTCCTGGGCCCGGATCGCGCCCGCGAAGTAGCGGAAGTGGTCGATCGCGAGCGGGATGTCCGCGGCGAGCGTCTCGCGCACGGGCTTGCCGTTCTCCCACGTCTCGGCGACCGCGATCTTCTCGAGGTTCGCCTCCATGCGGTCGGCGATCTTGTTGAGGATCACGGCGCGCTCGGTCGCCGTGGTCTTCCCCCAGGTGCGGGCGGCGCCGTGCGCGGCGTCCAGGGCGCGGTCGATGTCCTCGGCCGTGCCGCGCGCGACCTCGGTGAAGGTGCGGCCCGTGACGGGGCTCGGGTTCTCGAAGTAGCGGCCGCTCGCCGGGGCGACGTACTCGCCGCCGATCCAGTGGTCGTAGCGGGTCCTGTACTCGGCGATCGCTCCGGGGGTGCCCGGGGCAGCGTAGACGGTCATGTGCGTCTGCCTCCTTGCAGTGCTCTGTGCCGTGCGTGGCCCGCCGCCTGCCGTCTGCCCGCCGTCCGGCGCGGTCCACATCCCGGGGCGCACCGTTGCGCCCGGGTGCTCCGGACGTTACGCAGCGCAGGGTTGCAGAAGGGTTGCAGTCACGTTGTCAGAACGAGCGAGGTCCCCGGGGCACGCTGGTTCTGACAGGTGCGCCCGGAGCCCTCAGCGCAGCGAGCGGTCGAGGAGCGCGAGGCGCGCGCGGGCCCGGGCTGCGGCAGGGGTCCCGGGGGCGGCGAGCGCCGCGAGCCGGCGCCACGCCGCGTGGTCGTCGGCGCCCTCGTCGCTCGCGAGCCAGCGCCCCAGCACCCCGACGTCGCCCGACGCGAGGACCGCCCCGCGCACCTCGGCCGACAGCTCGTCGCGCAGCCGCTCGACGCCCGGCGCGACCGACCGCGGCAGGACCGGCCCCGGGTACGCGGTGAGCGCGGCGTGCACGTCGCCGGCGGCGAGAAGGTCTCGCACGGTGTCGAGGTCGGTGCGCAGGGGCGCCCCGAGCCGATAGGGCCGCGAGCCCCCCAGCAGCGGCCCGACCGCGCGCCGCAGCCGCGACACCTCCGCGCGGACCGTCACGTCGGACAGCTCGCCGGGATGCAGCAGCACGGCCAGCTCGTCCGCGCCGAGCCCCCGGGGGGACGCGGCGAGCAGCAGCAGGATCTCGCTGTGGCGAAGGCTCAGCCGGCCCGACGGCGCAGCGTGCGTGCCGCCGTCGGGCACGGTCGCGTAGGTGCCCGGGCCGGGCCACCCGGCCGCTGCTCCCGGCGCGGCGCGGAGCACGCCGGAGGACACCCCGAGGACGTCGAGGCGCGGCGCAAAGGCGCCGACCGGCGAGCCGGTGGCGCTCTGCTCGAACCGCTCGGACCGTTCGGCGAGCTCGCGCTCGACCGCGGCGACCGAGGCGCGCACGAGGGACAGCACGAGGCCCGACGCCGCGACCTGGCCGCCCGTGACGTCGAGGACCCCGAGGATGCGCCCTGTGCGCAGGTCGCGGACCGGGGCCGCCGCGCAGTTGAACGACTGGACGGGGCGCGTGAAGTGCTCTGCCCCCAGGACCTGGACCGGGCGCCCCGTCGCGAGGGCAGTGCCGGGGGCGTTGGTCCCGACGCGCTCCTCGCGCCACACCGCGCCCTCGACGAAGCCGATGCGCCCGACGTCGTCGCGCACGCTCGCGCTGCCCTCGACCCACAGGAGGCGGCCGGCGTCGTCGGTCATCGCGACGACCGCGCTCTCCCCCGCGAGCCCGGCGACCAGGAGGTCCCGCACGATCGGCATGGCACGCGCGAGCGGGTGGTGCGCCCGGTAGGAGCCGAGGTCGGCGTCGGACATCGACACGTCGGGGTGGGGGACGTCGGGGTCGACACCGCTGCGGGCGCTGCGGCGCCACGAGGCGGCGACGAGCGGGCGGACGCCGGGCGGGAGGGCTCCCGTGCTGAGGAAGGTCTGGTGCGCGGCACTCACGGCGAACGCGCCGGGCGCGGTGCCGACCGGTGCGGTGTGACGCGCGCTCGGCGAGGCGTCGTGGGTCTCGGGACGGTCGGTCATGATCGCCTCCTTCGACGCCCTCGTCGAGTCCTGCCGGTCCTGGGGCCAGTGTAGGTGGCACGACGCGCGGCGTCCTGGGACCGCTCCCGCGTCCAGGGTGCGCGCGCAGCGCGTGCGCCCGGTGTGCGCCCGGCGGGCCGGGCGAGCGCCCCGGACCCGCAGAACGACGCGAATTAGCAATCTGACAAAGAGTGCCTATGATGTCATCATGCCGAAGATCATCGGCGGTTCGCTCCACGAGCACCGCGCACAGACCCGTCAGAAGCTCTTCGCGGCGCTCTCGAACCTCATGATGGACCGCGGCTTCGACGCGATCTCCCTCGCGGACATCGCCGCTGCGGCGGGCGTGGGACGCACCGCGGTGTACAACCACTTCCCCGACAAGGAGTCGCTGCTCCTGGGCTTCATCACGCACGAGACCGAGCAGTACGTCGGGACCCTGGAGCGCGCACTGGAGGGCGTCGACGACCCGGTCGAGCAGCTCCGCACGTACATCCGCCAGCAGGCCCAGCTCAAGCGCGTCTTCCACCTGGCCCCCGGACCGGACCTGCGCACCGTGCTCTCGCGCGGCACCCAGCAGCGCCTGCGCGAGCACGCCGTGATCGTCGAGGACACGCTGCGCCGCATCCTGACCGCGGGCATCGCGTGCGGCGAGTTCCCCGAGCAGGACCTCGGCACCACGGTCCAGCTCGTCAACGCGTGCCTCTCCGGGCGCCTCATCCCCGAGGACCCCGCCCAGCGCGAGCGCGCGATCGAGGCGACCGAGGCGTTCGTCCTGCGGGCCGTGGGCGCGCAGGAGCTCGTCGCCGGCTGAGGTTTGACACCCTGCGCGACAGGCTGGGAGCCTGCGGCGTGACCTCGACCGCCCCGGCCCGCGCCTTCCTCGCCCCGACCCTCACGTTCGTCCTGGCGACGTTCGTGGCGTCGGGCGCGCTGCTCCTCCTCCAGCCGGCCTCGGGGATCGACCCGTCGGTGCTCGCGCTCGTCCAGCTCGGCCCCGCGGTCGGGGCCGGGGCCACGGTCGCGATCTTCCGCAGCCGCCTCGCGCCCCTCCTGCCCGACGCCGTCCCGCGCCGTCAGGTCGTCGCTCACCTGGTCCTGGCGTTCGCCGCGTGCCTGCTCTACTGGGGCGTGCTCGTGGCCGTGCTCCTGGTGCAGGGTGAGCCCCTCGACGGCGCGCACGGCGTCGCGGGCGTGCCGTTCGTCGTGCTGACGCTCACGTACCTCGTGGGTGCGGCCGGCGAGGAGATCGGGTGGCGCGGCATGCTCCAGCCGCTGCTCGAGAACCGGTTCTCGCTCCTGGTCGCGAGCATCGTGACGGGCCTCGTGTGGGGCGTGTGGCACGTGCAGATCTTCACGGCCGGGCCCGTCGTGATCGTGGGCTTCCTGCTCGCGACCGTCGCACTGTCGGTGCTCATGGGCCACTTCGGCCGCGGGACCGTGCGGCAGCGGGTCGCGCTCGCGACCCTCGTGCACTGGCTGGTGAACCTCGCGCTGCTCGTGACGCTCGGCGACCGCCACTCGACTCCCGCCGGCACGGTCGCGAACGCGATCGCCGCGCTCGTGACCACAGCCGTGTTCATGGCGATGTTCGCTGCGGCCCAGCGCAAGCGCGGCAGGAGCGCGCTCGTGGCACGCCGGACGCAGGACGTCGCGGCCTAGGTCGCACGCCCGGCGCGAGCGGGCCGTGGTGTCCCGGCCCGACGACGGAGCGTGCCTCCCGCCGTCGGCTCACCGCTCCGAGCGAGCCAGCGCCCTCGTCGCCGTCCCGACCGCTTTCGGCCTGTCTCACCGGTGCTCACCGTCGTCTCTCGCCACACGGCCCTCCCCCAGGGGTGTGGTTCTGCGAAGCCGCAACAATTGTTGCGGCTCCGCAGTAGACGAACCCTCCCGAAGCCGTCAGGATCCGCTGCCGTGGCGCGGCAGGACCGCACCCGACAGACCGGCCGGCGCTCCGCCGTCGGGCCGTCGCGGGCTCGCGCCGACGGGCGCCTAGAGTCTTCCGGTGCCCCCAGCCCTCCCCCCGCTCCCCCCTGACGACGCCTCGACGCCACCCGGGACCCCCGAGGACCCCGTCCGCCGCGGTCTCGGCCGGTCCTTCACCAACGTCTTCACCGCGAACATCAGCTCGAGCCTGGCCGACGGGATCGCGCGCGTCGCCGCGCCGCTCCTCGCCGCCCGCCTCACCGACGACCCGCTGCTCATCGCAGGCATCGCAGCCGTCGCGATGCTCCCCTGGCTGTTCTTCGCGATCCCGTCCGGGGTGCTGCTCGACCGCATCGACCGCCGCCACGCCATGGCGATCGCCAACGGCGCCCGGACCCTGCTCGCGGCCCTGCTCCTGACGCTCTTCGCGACCGGCACGCTGACCATCTGGTGGCTGTACGTCGTGATCTTCGCGTACGGCGCGCTCGAGACGCTGTACGACGGCGCGATCCGGGCCGTCGTCCCCGCGATCGTGCGCCGACCCGACCTGCCGCGCGCCAACTCCCGCATCGAGGCCGGCGAGCTCGTGGTGCAGAACTTCCTCGCCGTGCCCCTGACGTCGGCGCTGTTCGCGGTGGCCGTCGTGATCCCGCTCGGGATCGGCGCGCTGTCCTACGCGGTCGCGGGGGTGCTCGCGTTCTTCCTGCCCGCCGCGGCGGCAGGGGCGCACCGGACGCACCGGAACCGGCTGCGCCGCGCCGACGAGGCCGGCGAGCCTCCGGCGCCCGCCCTCGTCCGTACGACCTTCGCCCGCCAGCTCACCGACGGCTTCCGCTTCATCATGAGCCACCCCATGCTGCGCCCGCTGTGGTTCCTGAGCATCCTGATCGCGCTCTTCTTCGCGGCGGCCATCGCGACCGACGTGCTGTTCGTGCTCGAACGGCTCGACGTGCCCGAGCAGTGGTTCGGGGTGTTCATGCTGTCGGGGGCCTTCGGCGGGATCGTCGGGGCCGTGGTCGTGAGCCCGCTCAAGGTCCGCTTCGGGGCGGGCCCGGTCATGGCCGCGGCGAACTTCGTCGGGCCGGTCGCCCTGGTGGTCATGGGGTTCTTCCCGACGGTCCCCGTCGCGGTCGTGTGCTTCGCGGTGTCGTTCGGCTCGACGTCGGTGTGGAACGTCCTGGTCATGTCGCTGCGCCAGGCCGCGATCCCCGGGCACCTGCTGGGCCGGGTCCACGGGACGTGGCGCACGCTGCTGTGGGGGACCATGCCGCTCGGGTCGCTGCTGGGAGGGCTGCTCGCCCGGATCGACCTCACCACGCCGCTGCTCGTCGCGGGCGGGCTCACGGTCGTCGTCGCGGCGGTGGGCTACCGGTTCCTGCACGGTCTGCCGAACCCCGAGGACGTCGCGGAGCACGCGCTGCCCACCAGGTGACGTCGCGCCTCCGCGCCCACCCCCTGAGATCTCCCCCACAGAGCATAGGTAAACCTCACCTCACTGTTGTATCGTTCCTGACGCGACGTCATGACGATGTGTCACGACACACCGCGGACCCGGCGCCGACCACCCGGCGCACGTGCCGACGTCGTGCACGTGACACGACGAACCGCAGGAGCCCGCTGAGATGACCGCCGAGACCCTTCCCCCCGTGGATGCCGCACCCGCATCCCTGTCGCTGCGCCTGCGCGAGGGCACCCGCCCCGAGCACGAGCAGGCCGAGACCACGGGCTTCGTCGAGAAGCTCATGGGCGGCGAGCTCGACGTCGCCGCCTACACCGACCTCGCCGCGCAGCAGTACGCGATCTACGGCGCGCTCGAGCAGGCCAGCGCCCAGATCCGCGACGACACCCAGGGCGCGACCCTCGTGTTCGACGAGCTGACCCGCACGCCCTCGATCGAGAAGGACCTCGCGTTCCTCGTCGGCCCCGACTGGGCCACCCAGATCCGCATCCTGCCCGCGACCGAGGCCTACGTGGCCCGTCTGCTCGAGGTCGGCACGTCGCTGTCCGCCTACGCCGCGCACGCCTATACGCGCTACCTCGGCGACCTGTCGGGCGGCCAGATCATCAAGCGCATGATGGAGCGCCACTACGGCCTCGGCCCCGACGGCCTGGCGTTCTACACGTTCGACGAGATCCCCAAGGCCAAGCCCTTCAAGGACGTCTACCGCGAGCGCCTCGACTCCCTGGACCTCACGGACGAGCAGATCGCCGAGACGGTCGCCGAGGCCAAGCGCGCGTTCCGCCTCAACAGCGCCCTGTTCGCCGAGCTCGGCGCGGTCCACTGCTGACTGCTCGCTGAGCAGCACCGGGCACCACCGGGCGCTGCTCCCGCTTCGCCCCCGGCCCCCTCGGCCCTCGCGGTTGCCGAACATGCGGTGGGCGTCCGTCGAACATGCGGTGGGCGTCGCAGATCCAAGGATTCTCGACGTCCACCGCATGCTCGGCACCGGGGGCCGGCCGCGCCCGACGTCTCCAAGATCACAGAAGATCCTGGGGACCGGCATGCCTTCTGACGGGCTGCGTAGGTTAGCCTCAACTTACCCGAAGCCGCCCTCTCGCGTGGGCGGCCGACCCCTGCTGGAGCCCCTGTGATGTCGCACCCTGCCCGTGTCCCGTCCCACGAGCAGCGTCGTGGTCCCCTGACGCACCGCCTGCGGCGCTCGTCCGTCGCCGGTCTCGCGACGCTCGCAGCGGTCCTGCTGGCGGCAGGCTGCGCGCCCCTCCCGTACGAGCCGCCGGAGCCGACGTCCGCACCCACCACGGACTCCGCGCCCGTGCCGGCCGAGGCCGAGGCCGTCACCCTGGACGCGTGCGCGGCCCTGGAGTCGGGCGAGCGCCCCGCCGTGGACCCCGCGACCTTCCCGACGGGTCCCACGACCGCGACGTTCGCCGACAACGTGATCGACCCGATCACGACGTCCCCCGCCCCGGCCCTGCCCGTGACGGTCCAGTCGCACGACGGCCGCCAGGTGACCGTCGCCGACGCCTCCCGGATCATCGCGGTCGACCTCTACGGCACGCTCGGCGAGATCGTCTACAGCCTGGGCCTGGGCGCGAACGTCGTGGGCCGGGACCTGCCGACGGGCTTCCCCGAGGCCGCCGACGTCCCCGTGGTCACGGGCGCGGGCCACGCCCTCAACATCGAGACCATCCTGGGCCTGAACCCGAGCGTCATCCTCACGGACGCGACGCTCCTCACGGACACGGCCCGCTCGCAGCTCGAGTCCTCGGGGATCCCCGTCGTGTACTTCGACGAGGCCCGCACGCTCGACGGCATCGACGACCGCATCACCGCGGTCGCGACCACGCTCGGCGTCCCCGAGGTCGGCGCGGCCCTCGTCGCGCGCACCGACCAGCAGGTCTGCGCGGCCCTCGCGGGCGTCCCCGCGGACACGGGCAACCCGCTCGTCGCGTTCCTGTACCTGCGCGGTTCCAACATCAAGATGCTGTTCGGTCCCGGCTCGGGCGCCGACGACCTGATCCGCGAGATCGGCGGCCAGGACGCCGGCACCGCGATCGGCCTCACGCAGCAGTACGCGCCCGTCACGAGCGAGGCCATCATCGCCGCGGCCCCGGCGGCGTACCTCGTCATGACCGACGGCCTCGAGTCGAGCGGCGGCCTCGACGCCATGATGGCGATCCCGGGCCTCGCCCAGACCCCCGCGGGCCAGAACCAGCGCGTGGTCGACATGGACGGCAGCCGCCTCCTGACGTTCGGCCCCCGCACGGGCGAGACCATCGCGTCGCTCGTCGAGGCGTTCTACGGCGTCCCCGCGCCGGACCTGAGCACGGTCGGCTCGGTCGACGCCTCGGCGGACGCAGGGTCGACCGCACCGTGACGCCCACCTCACGCCCCGCCGGCCCGACGACGTCGCGCACCACCGCGGGCTCCCTCACCACCGAGCAGCGCACCCCGCGCGCGACGAGCACCACCGGCGGCGCGCCGGACGGACCGGTGCGCGGCGCCGTCGGGCCGGGTGCTGCCGGCGGTTCTCCCAGCGGTCCCGGTGCGCAGGACGCCCTCCCCGGCGTCGGGAGGTCACGGCGACGCGCCGCGACCTGGCTCATGATCGGGCTGGGCGTCGCGCTGGTCGTGCTCACGGTGCTGTCCGGCATGACCGGGCAGGTGCCCGTGTCGCCGTCGGAGGTCCTCGGCTCGCTCATGCACCACCTGGGCCTGAACATCGGCCCCATGCCCTCGCACCCGCAGGGCGAGAACACGCTGTGGGTCGTGCGCTTCCCGCGCGTGGTCCTCGCGATCCTGGTCGGGGCGGCGCTCGCGTGCTCGGGCGCGCTCATGCAGGGCGTGTTCGGCAACCCGCTCGCGGAGCCCGGCGTGATCGGGGTCTCGGCCGGCGCGGCCGTGGGCGCGTGCGCCGTCATCGTCACCGCGGGCTCGCTCGTGTCGGGGACCTGGGTCGCCGCCGCGGCCTTCCTCGGCGGACTGATCACGACGTTCCTCGTGTACGCGCTCTCGCGCTCGGGAGGCCGGACCGAGGTCGTGACGCTCGTGCTCACGGGCATCGCGGTCAACGCGTTCGCGGGCGGGCTGCTCGCGTTCTTCACGTTCGTCGCCGACCCCGCCGCACGCGAGCAGATCGTGTTCTGGCAGCTCGGATCCCTCGGCGGGGCCACGTGGGGGTCGGTCGCGGTCGTCGCGCCCATCGCGATCGTCGGCGTGACCGGCGCGATGCTGCTGCGCCGCCAGATGGACCTGCTGTCCCTCGGCGAGCGCGCCGCGCACCACCTGGGCGTCGACGTCGAGCGGCTGCGCCAGATCGTCATCGTCCTCGTGGCGCTGCTCGTCTCCGCGGGCGTGGCGTTCACGGGGATCATCGCGTTCGTCGGGCTCGTGGTGCCGCACCTGGTCCGCATGGTCTGCGGGCCGAGCCACCGCTGGCTCATCCCGGCCTCGACGCTCGGCGGCGCCGTGGTGCTGCTCCTCGCGGACCTGGTCTCGCGCACCCTCGTCGCGAACGTCGAGCTCCCGCTCGGCATGATCACCTCGCTCGTGGGTGGGCCGTTCTTCTTCTACCTGCTGCGCCGCACGCGCTCGCGGCAAGGAGGCTGGGCATGAGCCGCACACTGGTCGAGCTCGACTCTCGGCACGAGGGCAGCAGCTTCTTGTCGTCCCTGCGGACCGCGGTCACGGGGCGGCGCCGGGCGTCACGGCTGCCCTCTGTCGCGGCGGCCGGCGACGTCGTGACCGAGGCGCGCGACGCGACGCTCTCGCTCGACGGGACGCCCGTGCTGCGCGACGTGTCCGTCCAGGTGCGGGCGGGCGAGGTCCGCGCGCTGCTCGGCCCCAACGGTGCGGGCAAGTCCTCGCTGCTCGGGGCGCTCACGGGCGACCTGCCGCTCGACGGCGGGGCCGTCCTGGTCGACGGTGCGCCCCTGCGGTCCTGGACACCGACCGAGCTCGCGATGCGCCGGGCCGTGCTCATGCAGCAGATCCACCTCAGCTTCCCGTTCACGTCGCTCGACGTCGTCCAGATGGGTCGCGCGCCCTGGCGCGGGACACCGTCGGAGGAGATCGACGACGAGGTCGTGGCCGAGTCTCTCGCCGCGACCGACGTGACGCACCTCGCGGCCCGCCACTTCCCGTCGCTGTCCGGGGGCGAGAAGGCGCGTGTCGCGCTCGCCCGTGTCCTCGCGCAGCGGACCGGGTTGCTCATGCTCGACGAGCCGACCGCCGCGCTCGACCTCAAGCACCAGGAGCTCGTGCTCCAGATCGCGCGTCGCCACGCGGAGGCCGGGGGCGCCGTGGTCGTCGTCGTGCACGACCTCGGCCTGGCGTCGGCGTACGCGGACCAGGTCACGCTCCTGTCGGGCGGTCGGGTCGTGGCCGACGGTTCTCCTCGCGAGGTCCTGACGGCCGGGCTGCTGAGCGAGGTGTACGACTACCCGGTCGAGGTGGTCGAGCACCCCGACGGCGGTGCGCCGATCATCCTGCCGGCGCGTTCCCTGGCGGCTCCGCCGAGGTAGAGGGCTGCCGTCGAGGTAGAGGGCTGTGGCCCTCTACCTCGACGACGACCCTCTATCTCGCGGGCCCTCCTACAGGTTCCGCTCCGCGTACGCCGCCAGGGCGTCGCGGACCAGGCGCGCACCCTCGACGCCGCCGTAGTTCGCCGCGAACCGCTCGTCGGCCACGTACATCTCACCGAGCCCGACGACGTACTCCTTGACCGGCGCCCCACCGTGCCCCGGAGTGCCCGGGATGCCGCTCAGCCACTCGACGTGCCGCCGCGCGAGCGCCTGCGCCTCGTCGCTGTCCGGGGTGACGCCCTCCGCCGCGGCGGCGGTCCAGTCCGCCCCGAGCTGCCGGGTCCGCTCCTGGTAGGCCGCCTTGTCCTGCGCGGACAGCCCACGCCACCAGGTGTCGCCCGTCCGGTAGGCCTCGGCACCCCACCGCTCGGTGACCTCCGCCTCGTGCTTCGTGTGGTCGAACCCGTCGAACATCTCGTCCGCCATGAGTCGCCCACCTCCTTCCATGGTCGTGATGGTGTGCTCGACCGACGCGATCTGTCGCGCCAGCCGCAGCTCCTCGGCCCGGAGGGCGTCCAGGTGGGTCCGCAGAGCCCGCGCCTGCACGGCGGGGCTCGCCTCGCCGTCACGCTCCAGGATCTCTGCGATGGCCGGGAGGCCCACGCCGAGGTCCCGCAGGAGGAGGATCCGCTGGAGGCGGACGAGCGCAGGTCCGTCGTAGTACCGGTAGCCGTTGTGCCCGACCCTACTGGGCGCGAGCAGCCCGACGTCGTCGTAGTGACGCAGCGTGCGGCTCGTGGTCCCGGCGAGGCGGGCGATCTCCTGGATGGACCAGTCGGTCGCGGTCCCCGGTGTGCGTGCGGTCATGCGCTCTCCTCCTTTCCTGGGTGCTGGACGCCTCGGGTGAGGCAGCACGATCGACCCTAGAAGTTGACGTTACGTCAAGGTCAACACGGATTCTCGACCGGCCGCACGGCCGCACGGACTGAGCGTCCGGGCGCACCCGCGCGCTCCCGTCCTCCCGCTGCCCGACGGCGTCACTCCCCTCGCAGCACCCGCGCGAGCTCGTCCGTGGTCGCCACGACCCGGAGGGCGCCCGCCGCCTCGAGCTCGCCCGGCACGGCGTATCCCCAGGCGACCCCGAGGCACGTGATGTGGTGCACGGCGGCGCCGAGCACGTCGTGCTCCCGGTCGCCGACCATGACGATCTCCTCCCACGAGGGGAGCCCGCCCGGCGATGCCGCGAGGGAGGTGAGCGCGTGCTCGATCACGTCGGCCTTGGTGCCGCGCGAACCGTCGAGGGTCGCGCCGTAGACGCCCTCGACGTGCGTGTCGATCCCGAAGTGAGCGGTGATGCGGCGCGCGTAGACCTCGGGCTTGGACGTGGCGACCGCGAGCCGGACGCCTGCGTCGCGTGCCGCCGTCAGGCACTCGAGGATGCCGGGGTAGAGCGAGTTCTCCATCATGCGTCCGGCGGCGTAGACGTCGCGGTAGGCCGCGACCGCCTCGGGGACCCGGTCGGCCGGGACGCCGTGCCGCGCGAACGACTCGGCGAGCGGGGGGCCGACGAAGCGCTGCAGGGCATCGTCGGTCGGCGGCTCGATCCCCAGGGTCGCGTAGGCGTGGCGGACCGAGGACAGGATGCCGGGGGCCGAGTCGGTCAGGGTGCCGTCGAGGTCGAGGAGGGCCAGTCGGTAGGGAGGGGGCGCAGTGGTCACGGGATCGATTCTCCCGCGTGCCGCGGGCCGGCCACCGGCCCCCGAGGTAGAGCCCTTCCGTCGAGGTAGAGGGCTGCAAGCCTCTCTCTCGACGCCAGCCTTCTATCTCGGCGGGTCGCTCGGTTGCGCCCGACCACCGCCGCGCCTCGCGAGCACCCACCCGGCGACGAAGCCGAGGACCAGCAGCCCGGCACCGACCGCAGCCAGCCCCACGGTGTGCGCCCATGGCCTCGGCGGCGCGAACGTCTCGCCCGACAGCGGCGCGTAGGCGAACCACCCGAACGAGGTCCACCAGGAAGACCGCGACGCGAGCCACGCCCCCACACCCACGAGGAGCACCCCGGCCACGAGCCCGAGCACGGCGCCACGGCTGCGCGGACGAGGACGGGGAGCAGGTGCGGGCTGGGTCATGCCGGACATCCTGGCGCGGCTGCCGCGCGGTCGCAACGCCCCGCGCCGGCCGCCGGCCACCGCCCACCGGTCACCGGCCGCCGGCCGCCGACGTAGAGGCCTTCCGTCGAGGGAGAGGGCTGCAAGCCTCTGTCTCGACGCCAGCCCTCTATCTCGGCGCCCCGGCTGTCCCGGCCGCGCCGACCTCGCTCTCCCACACGAGCCACTTCTCCGCCACGGCGCGTTCGACGTCGATCCCCTGGGCCCGCGCGAGCAGCAGCAGGTGCGCGAGGACGTCGGCGACCTCGGCCGCGAGCGCCGCCCGTCCGCCGTCGGGCACCTCGCCCTCCGACGCGGCGCGCGGCCGCGTGCGACCCGTGGCCATGAGGTACGCCTGCGTGAGCTCGCCCATCTCCTCGGCGAGCTTGAGCACGAACCAATCGGGGTCGCGCTCGATCCCGAACTTCCGCGCGTAGAGCGCGGACACGGCCTCGACGCGCTCGGTGAGCGCGGGCAGCGTCAGGCCCGACGGCGCGGGCTCGGGCGGGGTGCGCGGCGTCGCGGTGGTCATCGCGTCAGTCAAGCACGCGTCACTCCCCGACGAGCCCCCGCACCACGCGGTACGACAGGTGCGTGACGAGGTGGTTGCTGCTCACGGGCCCGGGCTCGACGCGCAGACCGCCGAGCCCGTCGAGCAGCCGTTCACCCGCCCCGAGGAGCACGGGCGCGACGTGCAGCCCGAACTCGTCGACGAGCCCCGCGGCGAGGTATGCCCGCATGGTCGAGGCGCCGCCCGCGATCCCGACGTGCCCGTCCCGCGACGCCGCGAGCGCCTGCGACAGCGCGGACTCGATCCCGTCGGTCACGAAGAAGAACGTCGTCCCGCCCTCCATGACGAGGGGGTCGCGCGGGTGGTGCGTGAGCACGAACACGGGTGCGTGGTACGGCGGTTCGTCGCCCCACCAGCCTCGCCAGGCCGCGTCCCACGGTCCGCGCCCGGGGGCGAACATGTTGCGTCCCATGACGAACGCGGTGGGGGCCGCGACGGACTCGAGCGCGGCCGTGTTGACCTCGGGTTCCTCGAACATCCACCGGTGGAGCTGCTCGCCGCCCTCGCCGAGCGGGTTCTCGAGGGACTGGTGCGGTCCCGCGACGAACCCGTCGAGGGACAGCCCGACGTCGAACGTGACCCTGCCCACGGCGCTCACACCGACTTCCTGGTCCGACGGATGCCGACCCACAGGCCGACCGCGCACGTGACCGCGGCGGCCACGACGCCCCACAGGACGGTCGTGCTCGCGAACGTCCCGCCGAACAGGGCGCGCTCGGCGTCGACCATGTAGGTCAGGGGGTTGAACTTCGACGCGGTCTGCATCCACGACGGCCCGGCCTCGAGCGGCAGCATCATGCCCGACAGGATGAGCAGCGGGAACAGCAGCGACTGCTGGACACCCCAGAACAGCCACTCGCGGTTCTTCGCGGCGAGCGCGAGCGCGCAGGAAAGCGCCCCGACGCCGACCCCGAACAGGCCCAGGAGGGCGAGCCCCGCGAGCGCGTGCAGCGGGTAGAACGTGAACCCGAACGGGATGCACACGAGCGCGATGAGCAGGCCCTGGACCACGAGCGGCGCGAACTCCTTGAGCGCGCGTCCCACGAGGATCGCGGACCGGGACAGCGGGGTCGCGAGGACTCGCTCGTAGGAGCCCGTCATCATCTCGTAGAGCAGGTTGGAGCCGGTCATGGAGGTCCCGAACAGGGAGATCATGACGATCACGCCGGGCACGAACCACTGGAGGGTCGCGGCGGTGGACCCGCCGGGCCCGCCCATGCCGCCGCCCACGGCGCCGGTCAGCAGCGGCCCGAACAGTCCCAGGAAGATCAGCGGCTGGAGCAGCGAGAAGATCAGGGTGAAGGGGTCGCGCAGGACCAGGAGGATCTCGCGCGTGAAGACGGCCCAGGTGTCGCCGAGGAACTTCGCGGCCCCCGAGCGCCCGACGTCGGAGCGCCGGTCGGTCGCCTGCCTCGCCGCGGCCTGTGGTGCGGTCCGGGTGTCGAGCCCGAGGTTCGCCTCTCGCCGGTCCCCCGTCGCCTGCCCGACCTCGGGCTCGACCCCCTGGCTCGGGTTCGTCTGCTCGTCCATCACGCCGCCTCCTCGCGCAGGCTCCGACCGGTCAGGTTGAGGAACACGTCGTCGAGGCTCGCCTGCTTGAGCCCGGCCGACCGGACCGAGAGCCCCGCGACGCGCAGGGACTCGATCGCCTCGGGCAGGCGGTCGGTGCCGTGCGCCGTGGACAGGGTCACCGTGACGTCTCCCCCGGCGCCGACGGTCGCCTGCAGCCTCCCGTCGTCGGCCTCGCCCACCGAGCCCACGACCGGGGCGAGAGCTGCGCGGACGCGCGTGACGTCGTCGGGCACCTGTCCCTGGGACGCGGACGTCCCGCTGACGACGAGCGTCACGACGTCGTCCGCGTGGTCGCGCTTGAGCGCGGCGGGCGGGGCGTCGGCGACGATCGTGCCGTGGTCGATCACGACGACGCGCTCGGCCATGGAGTCGGCCTCGTCGAGGTAGTGCGTGGTGAGCACGATCGTCATGCCGTACCGCTCGCGCAACGCCCCGATGTGCTCCCAGAGGTTCGCGCGGCTGTGCGGGTCGAGGCCCGTGGTGGGCTCGTCGAGGAACAGCAGCGGCGGGTGGTTCATGAGGCCCAGCGCCACGTCGAGGCGGCGGCGCTGTCCGCCCGACAGGCTCTGGACCGTGCGCTTGCCGAGGCCGTCGAGCTCGAGGGCCTCGAGGAGGTCCGCGGCCCGGCGCTGGTACTCGGAGGCCGCCATGCCGTAGAAGCGGCCCTGGTTGTGGAGCTCGTCGGCGACGCGGTACGAGAACCCTCCCCCGTTGCCCTGGCCGATGTACCCGATGCGTGACCGGACCTCGGCGGGCTGGGTGCGGACGTCGAAGCCGGCGACCTCGGCCCGGCCCGACGTGGGTTCGAGGAGGCTCGTGAGCATGCGCAGGGTCGTGGACTTGCCGGCGCCGTTGGGGCCGAGGAACGCGACGAGCTCACCCTCACGGACGTCGACGTCGATGCCCTTGACCGCCTCGACCACTTCCTTCTTGCGATGGAAGGTCTTGGTCAGCCCTTCGGTGTGGATCATGGCTCACGCCTCTCGCGTACGGTGTACTGGAATAGGTTTTCACGCTAGCATACGGTGTACGGGAAATGAAGGGTCTCCCGGTACAGCGCGGAAGTGGGAGGATCAGGCACCATGGCCAGCAACACCGTCGCCCCGGTCCCCTCCGACGGGGTGGACTCCGCCCGGACCTCGGACTCATCGGTCGGCACCCCCGTCACGGCGGCCGACGGCGACGGCGCCCCGGACCCGACCGACCAGGTCCCCCGCCCCCCCGAGGTGACCCGGCGCCTCGCGCTCCTGTGGGACCCGCCCGCCCCGCCGACCCGCGGTCGCAAGGCGCGCCTGACGCTCGACGAGGTCGTGACCGCCGGGATCGCCGTCGCGCAGGAGGTCGGGCTCGACGCGCTCTCGATGCGCCGCGTGGCAGCCCGCCTGGGCATGGGCGCCATGTCGCTCTACACCTACGTCCCTGGTCGCACCGAGCTCGTCGACCTCATGATCGACCGCGCGTTCGCCGAGCTCGACCTGCCCCCGGCCGACGCCCCCTGGCGCGACGGGCTCTCGCGGTATGCGCGCGAGGTCTGGCACCTCTACCAGCGCCACCCCTGGATCCTCCAGACCAACATGTGGCGCCTGCCCCTCGCGCCGCACGTGCTCGACGCCCAGGAGGCCGGGCTGCGGACGCTCGTCGACACCGGGCTGTCCGCCGAGCGCGTCGTCGAGATCCTGGGTCTGGTCGACGCGTTCGTGCGCGGGCTCGCGCGCGCCGCCGTCGCCGAGTCCGTCGAGAACGACGCGAGCGGCATGAGCAGCGACGAGTACTGGACGTCGATGAGCAGCTTCTGGGCCGACTGGTTCGACGTCGAGCGCTACCCCGTCATGACGCGCATCTGGGAGGCGGGCGGTTTCCACGCGCCGAGCGACCCGTTCGACGCGTCGCTCGACCGGCTGCTCGACGGCGTCGAGATGACGATCGACCGGGCCTGACCCGGGTGCCGAGAACGGGGTTGAGGTCGTTCTGGCGCCCGTAGCGGCCCCTGTCCCGTTCTCGACCGCGGGGAACCTCGGGCTCGGCGAGGCAACCGGTCCGCCGCGCGCCCGCCGCCCCCGCGCGCTACCTTCCGAGGACGAGGCCCTGCGCCGCCCCACGGACCCGCCGTGGGGCGGGCCCCGCGAGGACGGTGGATCCCATGCCCGAGCAGGACGACTCCCTCACCGGACGCACCACCAAGATCGCCCGGCGCCTGTGGGGCCTGGCCTACCTGCGCGGCGCCCTGTTCCTCGTGATCGGCGTCGTGCTGTTCGTCGCGCCGGACCGCGGCATCCAGTGGCTCACGTGGCTCGTCGCGGCGATGGCCGTCCTCCAGGGGATCCTCTTCCTGGTCGAGGCCGCGCGGCAGCGCAAGGACGGCGAGGGCGCGGTCTGGCGCTGGGTCGTGGGCGGCCTGAGCATCGTCGTGGGTCTCGTCCTCGCGTTCTGGCCCTCGGCGAGCGTGACCCTCGTGCTGCGGCTCGTCGGCATCTGGGCGCTGGTCGCGGGGGTCATCGGCCTGGTCGGCGCGCTGCGTGCCCGCCGCACGCGCGAGCCCGGGTGGGACTGGGAGCTCGCGACGGCCGCGCTGTGGGTCGTGTTCGGCGTCCTGGTGCTCGTGAGCCCCGTGACCGGGCTGCAGACCATCACGGTGCTGCTGGGGCTGTACCTCGTGGTCACCGGGGTCGTGATCCTGGTGGCCGCGTTCGCGCAGAGCACGGCGGCGAAGGACGCCAAGGCGGCGCTGGCAGGCTGACGGCCAGCCGGCCCAGCGGTCGAGAACGGGGTTGAGGTCGTCCCGTCGCCGATGACGACCTCGACCCCGTTCTCGGCACCGCGGGCCGCGCCCGCTACCAGGCGTCCAGGTGGCGGTGCTCGTGGCCGGGCGGCGGCTCGTACTCGGCGTGCGGCTCGGGCTGGAGGTAGGTGCGCGCGAACGCGAGCGAGGCGGCGAGGTCCTCGTAGCGCTCGGCGGCCGTGCGGGCACGTCGCGTCGCGATCTCGACGACGACGTCCCCCTCCCAGCCTCGGCGCACGAGCTCCCCCAGCACCTTGTCGCACGGTTGCGTGCCGCGCCCGGGGACGAGGTGCTCGTCCGACATCGAGTCCGTGCCGTCGGCGAGGTGGACGTGCGCGAGCCGGTCACCGAACACGTCGAGCAGGTCGAGGCTGTTCTGGCGTGCGACGGCCGCGTGCGAGAGGTCGAGCGTCACCTTGTCGTACGGGTGGTCGGTGGGGTCCCAGCCGGGGAGGTAGGCCTGCACCTCGCGCTTGCGACCACGCCACGGGTACATGTTCTCGACGGCGATGGTCACGCCGGTCGCGGCGTTGAGCTCGCGCACGTGGTCGGCGAAGCCGCGCGCGTACAGCCCCTGCCAGCGGAACGGCGGGTGCACGACCACGGTGGCCGCGCCCAGCTCGAGCGCGAGGTCGACGGTCCGTTCGAGCTTGGGGCCGGGCAGCCGTCCCCACACACGCTGGCTCACGAGGAGCGTCGGGGCGTGCACGCTGCGGATGGGGACGCCGACGTCCGCCGAGAGCTTGCCCAGGGCCTTCGCGTCCTGCGTGGCCGTGTCCGACCAGACCATGACCTCCATGCCGTCGTAGCCCAGGTGGGCTGCGGCCTCGAAGGCGAACGGCGCCTTGCGCGGGTAGACGCTGGCGCTCGACAGCGTGACCTTGATCCGGGGCTCCTCGCCCGTGCCTGCTTCACCCCCTCGGGCCTCGCCCTGGACGGGCGGCTGGGCGTCGGGCGTCGTCGCTTCACGCATGTCCGACACCCTAGCGCCGTCGGGTGAGCGTCGTTCACAGGGCGTCCTGAAGGCCCCATGAACTCTGGCAGGATGCTGCTCGACCGAACCGCCCGGAGCACAGGAGTGCGCATGGATCGTCCCGACGCCGTCTCTCCCTCGACCGTCGGCACGGCGCGTCCGGGGTTCGGCCCGGGCGACGACGTCGTCCTCTCGACCGAGACCGACGACGCCCAGGCGCTCGCGGCCCTGGAGTCGCTCGTGGCGTACCTGGAGCAGGACTCGGCCTGAGAGCGGCCGCGGCCCAGCCCCTGTCGAGGGGCCCTTCCTGCCCGACGGCGCCGCTCCCGTCCGCGTCCGGAGCCTCACCTCGTGCGCGGGTCGTCGAGGCCCCCGACCCTCCCCGTCCCGGGGGCGTGCCGGCCCGCCCGCCCCGGTCCGCCGTCGGCTCCCACCTCCGCTACAGTGGACTGGTCTATACCACTTCCAGGTAGGAGCCTGTCATGGAACGAACCGTCACCGTCGCCATCGCCGAGGGACTCCACGCGCGCCCCGCGGCGCTGTTCGTGGCCGAGGCGGGCAAGCAGCCCGTCGCCGTGACCCTCACCAAGGAAGGCGCCGAGACCGTGGACGCCGCGAGCATCCTCGGGGTCATGACGCTCGGCGCGGCCGCCGGCGACCAGGTCGTGCTCGCGACGGAGACGGACGGCGCCGAGGCCGAAGCCGCCCTCGACGCGCTCGCCGAGTTCCTCGGGCGCGAGACGGTCTGACCCTCTCGCCCCGGCACCGTCGGGGTGTGACGTCCGGGCCGTCCGGTGACGGATCCCGCGACCCGGACGTCACCCGCGGCAGCCCGGCGTCGCGGGAGACGCGGGAGACGCGGGACGCGCGCACGACAGCACCGAGCCCGTGCCCCTCGGACGAGAGGCACGGGCTCGGTGCTGCGTGGGGGGCGGTGCGGCAGCACCGCCGCGGGGCTAGAGGCCCAGCTCCTCCAGCACGGGCAGCCGCGCACGGACCGCGTCTCGCGCGGCGGCAGCGGTCGGCGAGGCCACCGCGACCCTCGCGAGCTCGGCGCACTGCTCGGACGTCGTCGCCGCCAGGACGGCCGCGACGTCGCCGAGCGCGCGCGGCGTCATCGACAACGACGTGACCCCGAGGCCCACGAGGACCGGCGCCAGGGCCGGGTCGGCCGCAGCCTCCCCGCAGACGCCGACCGGACGGCCGTGCTCGGCCCCGCCCGCGCACGCGGCACCCACGAGGGAGAGCACCGCGGGCTGCCACGGCGTCGAGAGCGCGGCGAGGTCCGCCGTCTCCCGGTCCGCGGCCATCGTGTACTGGGTCAGGTCGTTCGTGCCGATGCTCGCGAAGTCGACCTGCTCCAGGACCCAGCGCGACTGGATCGCCGCGGCGGGGACCTCGATCATGACGCCCGCGGTCGCCAGGCCCCGCTCACGGCAGGCTGCCGCGAACTCCTGGGCCTCGTCCGGGGTCGCGACCATGGGGGCCATGACCCACACGTCGGCCTCCTCGGCCGCAGCGGCCTGGGCGATCGCGTCGAGCTGGCGCGCCAGGACCTCGGGGTGGCGTACTGCGGTGCGCAGCCCACGGACGCCGAGCGCCGGGTTGGGCTCGTCCTCGGCCGTGACGAACGGCAGGGGCTTGTCGGCGCCCGCGTCGAGCGTGCGGACGACGACCTTGCGGCCCCCGAACGCGCTCAGCACGGCGCGGTAGGCCGCGACCTGCTCGTCGATCCCGGGCTCCTCGGTACGCCCCAGGAAGCAGAACTCGGTCCGGAACAGACCGACTCCTTCCGCCCCTGCGGCCACCGCAGCCTCGGCCCCGGCCGGGTCCGCGACGTTGGCGAGGAGCTGGACCCGCACGCCGTCGGCCGTCCTGCCCTGACCGTCGAACGCGCGCGGACCGCGCGGGCGGTCGAGCACACGGGCGACGTCCTCGGGCGACGGGTCACGCTCGACCGTGCCCTGCGAACCGTCGACCAGGACGGTCTCGCCGTCCGCGAGCTCGGTGGCCCGGGGGGTCGCGACGACCGCGGGGATCCCGAGCGAGCGGGCCAGGATCGCGGTGTGCGACGTCGGGCCTCCCCCGCTCGTGACGATCGCGAGGACCCGCGCGGGGTCGAGCGTCGCGGTGTCGGCCGGCGCGAGGTCGGTCGCGACGAGCACGAACGGGTGATCGAGGTCCGGGACCCCCGGCGCCCGACGGCCCGTGAGGGCCGCGACGATGCGCTCGCGCACGTCGCGGACGTCGTGCGCACGCTCGGCCATCATGCCGCCGAGCGACTCGAGGCGGGCCGCGAGGTCGCCGGCCGCCTCCCACACCGCACGCTCGGGGGTGGTCCGCTCGTCGCGGACCTTGCGCGCGGACTCCTTGGACAGCGTGGTGTCGGCCGCCATGGCGGCCGTGACCGTGAGGACCTCGACGGCGGTACCGGTCGCCCTCGCGGCGCGTGCCGCGAGGTCAGCCTGGACGCTGCGGACCGCGTCGTCGATCGCGGCGACCGCCGCCTCGACGTCCGCGTCCGGCCCGAGCGTCGCCGCGGCGGGCTCGGGCACGGGGGCCGGCATCGTCACGACGACGCCGGCCCCCCGTCCCGGGCTGACGCCCACACCGTCGAGGACGGAGGTCACCTGCCGCCTCCGCCGTCGGCCGTCGCCCCGGAGCCTCGGGCATCTGCCCCTCGGGCATCGAGCTCCGCGGGAGACAGGTCGGCCTCGGCCGCCTTCTTCTCCTCGGCGACCAGGACCGGGTCGGCGGTCGGGTCGGCGATGGCATCGTCGTCGTCCTCGCGGCCCGGCGTGCGCAGGTTCCACTTGGTGATGACGAACCGGAACAGGAAGTAGTAGATGACCGCGTACCCGAGGCCGATCACGATGATCCACAGGGGCATCGTCGCGATCCGGAAGTTCAGGAGATAGTCGATCGCGCCGGCCGAGAACCCGAAGCCAGACTTGATCCCCAGGGCGTTGACCAGGGCGATAGAGGTACCCGTGAGGACCGCGTGGATCGCGTAGAGCGGGTAGGCGACGTACACGAACGCGAACTCGAGGGGCTCGGTCACGCCGGTGACGAACGCGACGAGCGCGGCCGAGCCCATGATGCCGCCGATGAGCTTGCGGTTCTTGGGCTTCGCGGTGTGGATGATCGCGAGCGCGGCCGCCGGGAGCGCGAACATGAAGATCGGGAAGAAACCGGTCTGGAACAGCCCGGCCGTGGGGTCGCCGTGCAGGAAGCGCGGGATGTCACCGTTCCAGACAGCGCCGCTCGCATCGGTGTACTCGCCGAACTGGAACCAGGGCAGCGAGTTGAGCAGGTGGTGCAGGCCGATCGGGACGAGCAGTCGGTTGGCCGTGCCGTACACGAACCCGCCAAGGATCGCCGAACCGGTGACCCACTCTCCGATTGCAGTGAAGCCCGCGTCGAACCAGGGGTAGATGAGTGCGCCGACCACGGCGATGAGGACCGCGGCCCCCGCGGTGACGATCGGCACGAAGCGACGGCCGCCGAAGAAGGCCAGGTAGGGAGGCAGCTTGATGCGGCTGTACTTCTGGAACATGATCGCGGCGGTGAGACCGATGACGATGCCGCCGAGGACGCCGTAGTTGATGAGGTCTTGCTTGGGTGGCCCGGTGATGGCCGCTGTGACGAGGTCGAGGAAGCTCCCGTCCCCTGCCGCGGCAACGGCGTCCGGGTTGGCGCCTGCCAGCCATTCTGCGGGGGTGTCGGGCTTGCCGAGCACATACGGCGAGAGGGCCTTGCTCACGCCGCTGAAGACCAGATAGCCGATGACTGCGGCCAGGCCCGTCGAGCCGTCGGCCTTCTTGGCGTAGCCGACCGCGACACCGACCGCGAAGAGCAGCGCCAGATTGTCGAACAGCGCGTTGCCGGCGGACGCGAACACGTCGGCGACGGGCTGCAGCCAGGGGAAGGTGCCCGCGGCGCCGTCCGCACCGAGCATGTCGGCCTGACCGAGGCGCAGCAGCAGTGCTGCGGCGGGCAGGGAGGCGATGGGCAGCATGAGGGATCGACCGACCCTCTGCAGCTGGGCGAAGCCGGGAATCCCCTTCTTCACCTTGGGTGTTTCGGCCACGGACGTCATGTTCACTCCTCGTTGATCGGGTGCCACCGAGGCCGTCGGATCGCACCGCTGGAACTGGGAACTGCCTTTGATCACGACGCCGGCCCGGACCCTGGAGCGCGTCGTTGCTGTAACCCGAGCCATCGCCACCGTCTGTGGTGGGATAGTTGTCTGGACCACTTGCGGACAGAGTGGTCTAGACATCATGATGTGTCAAGCCCCGGCAACTCCGGGGCGACCGAGAGCGAGGAACACGTGGCAGCGACGACGCAGGCCAGAGCACCTAAAGGTGGGCACAAGCACCAGATCGTGCGCGCCTACCTGAGCGACCTGATCGCGAACGAGCTGTCCGTCGGGGACGCCGTTCCCTCGGAGCGCGTGCTCACCGAGAAGTTCGGCGTCTCGCGCATGACGGTCCGCCAGGCTCTCGACGCCCTCGTGGCCGACGGCGTGCTGCAGCGCGAGCAGGGCCGCGGCACGTTCGTCGCTCCGCAGCACACCGACTTCGAGATGCGTCTGACGACGTTCGGCGAGGAGGCGCGACGGCTCGGCCTCGTGCCGAGCACCCAGGTCATCGACAGCGACACCCTCGCCGCGGGCCGGGTCGTCGCCGAGGCCCTCGGCATCGCTCCTGAGGACCGCGTGCACTACGTCGAGCGGCTGCGCTTCGCGGACGGCACGCCCATGGCCGTCGAGCGCGCATGGGTGCCGGTGGCGCTCGCCCCCGACCTGCTCGACAACGGTGTCCCCGACAGCCTGTACGGCGCGCTGCGCGAGCGCGGCCACTCCCCGACGTGGGGCGAGGACACGATCATGGCCGCCGAGGCCAGCGCCGCCGAGCAGGCGATCCTCGCCATGACGAGCGTCCGGGCCGTCCTGCGCGCGCACCGCAAGACCTACTCCGACGACGGCGCCTGCATGTACTCCCAGATGTGCTACCGGGGCGACCGGTACTCGGTCGTCGTCCCGCTCCGCGAGGCGCGGCCGACGATCGTGCCCCGACCCGCCCCCGCACCGGAGCTCGAGGCAGTGCCCGAGGCGGCGCCCGTGCCCGGGTCCGGCACGGCAGAGGCGGCCGAGACCGCATGACCCCCACGACCGGCACGACCGACGACCTACCCACGACCCACGCACCAGAGAGGATGCAACGATGACTGCAGCCGATGCAGCACGGGCCGCCGCGATACTCGCCGGCCTCGGCGGGGTGAGCAACATCGAGGAGATCGACCCCTGCACCACCCGACTGCGGTCGCTCGTCAAGGACCCCAGCCTCGTCGACGTGGCCGCCCTGCGCGCCGCCGGCGCCTTCGGGGTCATGACGACGGGCCGGGTGGTCCAGGTCGTCGTCGGCCCCCAGGTCGACACGATCGCCTCGGACCTCGCAGACCTCATGTGACCCCGTGCCCGTCCTCGGCGGGCACCACGACGCACGCCCGCACCAGCACACGAAGGAGCACGACATGAGCAAGGCAGAGCAGATCCTCAAGGGCCTCGGCGGGGATGCCAACATCCTCGACCTCGAACCCTGCATCACGCGTCTGCGCGTGGAGGTCGAGGACCCCACGCTCGTCGACGACAAGACCCTCACCAATGCTGGTGCCATCGCGGTCGTCCGGACGGGCAACGCGATCCAGGTGATCGTCGGCCCGGAGGCCGACAACCTCGCCTCGGACATCGAGGACCTCCGTTGAGCACTGCGCCCCTGACCGTCCTCTCGCCCGTCACCGGGACCGTCGTCGCCCTGTCGGACGTCGACGACCCGGTGTTCTCGGCGGGCCTCGTCGGTCCGGGTACAGCGATCGCGCCGGACCCGGCCGAGGGCGGCCTCGTCTCGGCGCCGATCAGCGGCACGATCGTCAAGGTCCACCCGCACGCGTTCGTCATCAAGCACGACAGCGGCCAGGCCGTGCTCGTGCACCTGGGCATCAACACGGTCCAGCTCGCGGGTGAGGGCTTCACGCTGCACGCCGCGCAGGGCGACGTGGTCCACCAGGGCGCGACCCTGGTCACCTGGGACCCCGCCGCGATCGAGAAGGGTGGCCGCTCGGCCGTCTGCCCCGTCGTCGCGCTCGAGGGCAAGCCCGACGCCGTGACCCCGCTGGCCCCGGTCGGGACCTGGGTCGCGCGCGGCGAGGACCTGCTGATCTGGGAGTGACCCTCCGTGTCAGAACGAGCGTGACCTCGAGGTCACGCTCGTTCTGACACGTCCGGGGCCGTGGCCTGGGGAGGCACGCGGAGGGCCGTCCGCCTATAAATGGTGCGCGGTCCTTCCATATGCCAGGCTCTGTGATCGACACCACGTCCACAGGGGGCGAGCCTGGTGTCGGATGCCTCGTGCATCACGACCCTTCAAGGAGAACGATGAAGTTCAAGAAGGCCATCGCCGTCATCGCCACGACCGCCGCACTGATGCTGGCAGCACCCACCGCCGCCAACGCCGCCGAGACCAAGACGTACACGAACACGTTCGGCAGCTGCCGCGTCCTCGTGGTCACCTGGGTCAACGCCGGAGGTGGCGGCCCGTTCAACTCCCCCTACCGTCTGCTGGGTGGTCAGTCCAAGACCTTCAGCACCGCGGGTCACATCCTGGGCCACAGCTGGACGGCCTGCTGACGTACTCACCAGGGCCGGGCTTCGTCGAAGCCCGGCCCTGGGCGTGTCCTCGTCCGATCTCAGCCCGTCCGCCGGTGCGGCCTCAGCCCCGCAGCGGGAGCGTCAGCACCCGATCGTCCGGGGAATCGCCCACGATCCGCACCGGCACGCCCCAGTCCTGCTGGGCGAGGTGGCACGCGGGGAACACGTCGGGGTCGGGCGTCCCGTCGGCGAGCAGCGGCACGACGTCGCACGACGCGGCCTGGGCGGTCACGTGCAGCACGCCCTCGGTCACCTCGGGGTTGACGACGAGCGCACGGGACAGTTCGGTCCCCGTGCCGGCGCCCTCCAGCAGCAGCTCGGGCGGTGTCGCGCTCACGGTCAGGCGCGTCGAGGGCCCGTAGCGGTCGTCGAGCTTCTGCCCCGGCGCGGGCGAGAACGGCACGTCGAGCCGCAGCTCCCCGGCCACGACGTCGGTGACGGGCCGCTGCGTGCGGTGCGCGCCGCCGTCGAGCACCTCTCCCGCGAGCGTCGCCGGGAGCGTGACGCGCGTGATGCGGTGCGAGGAGGACTCCACGACGAGCAGGTCGACGCGCGCCCCCGCCGCGGTGGCCTCACCGGGAGCCCACGGCTCCCCGGCCACGAGCACGACGACGTCGCTCGGCTCCGCGAGGCCCGTCGCCAGGGTCGTCACCTCCCCCACGTTCTTGTCAGAACCAGCGTGGCCTGGGGTGCTCGCTCGTTCTGACACGACGGGCGGGGAGGGCGGGGCGGGCGGGACGTAGCGACGGATCGCCCCGTTGTAGGTGTCGGCGACGACCACGCTGCCATCGGGCAGCACCGCGACCCCGAGCGGATGCTGGAGCAGCGCCTGGTCGGCCGCGCCGTCACGGTGCCCGAAGTCGAACAGCCCCTGCCCGACGGCGGTGCTCACCTCTCCCTGCGTCGTCCCGGCGACCGGGGTCACCACACGCAGCGCCGACGTCTCCGAGTCCGCGACCCACACGCGCTGGTCCGGGCCGACGGCCAGCCCGGACGGCTGCGCGAACCAGGCGTCGACGAGCGGCCCGTCGAGCAGACCTTCGTTCATGGTGCCGCCGACGAGGTCGATCGATCCCTGCTCGCCGTCGAAGGCCCACAGCGAGTGGTTGCCCGCCATCGCGACGAGGAAGGCCCCCGCCTGCTCGACCCAGGCCACGTCCCAGGGCGACGACAGCTTCTGCAGCACGGCGCCGCCCGCGTTCTCGATCGTCGCGGGCAGGCCCGCGGGCCTGGGCTGCTCCGGTGTGTCCGCGCCGACGAGGACCGTGAGTCGCGATCCGAACGGCCCGTCGACCTCGGCGAGCGTCTCACCGACCGGCGCACCACCGTCAGCGGCCGCGAGCACGTTGTCGACCGCCCCCACCATGTACTGCTGCCCGTTCCCCGCCACCGTCGTCACCCGGCCGTCCGCGAGGCGCACGCCGCGCAGCGCGTGGTTGACCGTGTCCGCGACCAGGACGTCGTAGCCGAGGTGGGCACGCAGCTCGGTCGGGACCAGGCACAGCCCGTTGGGCTCGCTGAACCGCGCCACGTCCGGCCCTCCGTCGACGAGCCCGCGCTCGCCGGACCCGATGCGCCGGACGAGCGTCTCGCCGTCGGGCCCGAGCTCGGCGAGCGAGTGGTGCCCCGCGTCCGCGACCAGGAGGTTGCCCCCCGGGAGCGCGATCGCCTTGGCGGGGAAGCGCAGCGTGCCCGACGTCGGGGCGGGCGGCACGTAGACGTCGTCGCTCCCCGCGGCGAGGGACCGCAGCGTGCCCTTGGCGCGGTGCTCGGTCACGAGCTCGTCGACGAGCGCGGCGAGCGCCGAGGCGTGCCCCTCGCCTGCCATCTGCGCGACGACGTAGCCCTCGGGGTCGATCACGACGAGCGTCGGCCAGGCCCGCGCGGTGTACGCGGACCAGGTGACGAGCTCGGGGTCGTCGAGGACGGGGTGGCGCACCTCGTAGCGCTCGACCGCGGCGGCGAGCGCGACCGGGTCTGCCTCGTGCTCGAACTTCGGCGAGTGGACGCCGATGATGACGAGGTCGTCGCGGCGGGCCTCCTCGAGCTCGCGCAGCTCGTCGAGGACGTGCAGGCAGTTGACGCAGCAGAAGGTCCAGAAGTCGAGGACGACGACCCGGCCGCGCAGGTCCGCGAGCGTGACGTCGCGGCCGCCGGTGTTGAGCCAGCCGCGCCCGACGAGCTCGGAGGCGCGGACGCGGGGCAGGCGGGCGTGGGGGGTCGTAGAGCTCACCCGAGGATTCTCCCCTCCCCCGGGGCGCACCGTCACCCCCGGGACGGAACCCTCACTCCCTGGGTGGGCCCGGGGCGCGGCGGTTCCCGTCGACCGCATTCCTCGTCGCGTGAGAGCGAGTCGCGTGAGAGCGAGGGGTGCGGTGGGACGACGGGCGTCACCCCGCGCCGACGTGCCCCGTGACGCGCACGACGACCGCGACGCCGTCGACCTCCTGCGGCACCTCGCGCCGGGCGTCGGCGTCGACGACGTTGACCTGGAGGCACCAGGTGTCGTCGAGGGGCGCGGGCGCCTCGGCATCCTGCGGCGCCCCCGTCCGAGCGCCCGCTGCGTCACCGGCCGCGTCCGCGGGCCCGCGCGTCAGCCCGATCCCCGTCACGCCCTCGTGGCCCGCGAGGGCCCGCTTGAGCGCGGCCTTCGCGTCCCGGGCCTGGTCGATGCTCGCCACCGGTACCACCCTCCGGCCGTCCACCGCGGGTCGAGGCGGGCTCAGCGGGCGAGCCGGGCGTCGAGGGCCGCGAGGACGGTGTCGATCGGGTTGACGTACGTCAGCCCGGTCCCATTCTCTCCCCCGGTCTCCGACCCGGCAAAGAGCAGCCCGAGCGCGACGCCGTCCGCGCGGTACACGAGCGACCCCGAGTCGCCGCCGCGGGAGAACGGCCCGGTCCCGGTCGACTCGACCTCGATCTGGTCGTCGAAGCGCAGCACGCCGAGCTCTTCGCCGTACCCGACCACGACGTCGTCGAGCTCGATCGCGGTGACACGCCCCGCTGTGACCCCGGTGGTCCGGCCGATCTTGGCGACCGTCTCGCCGCCGAGGGCGGCGGCCGTCGTCGTGATGTGCCCCACGGGGTAGTCGAGGTCCACGTCGGGGTCGTCGAGCAGGGCGATCGCGGCGTCGACCGTCGCGGTCCGCCCCGGGGCGAGTGGCACGGTCGCGGCGAGCGTCCCCACCTGGTCGGCGGGGGCGCGTCCGCCGTCGGCGGGCCCGGGCTGCACGACGGCGTCGCCCACCTGCGCGCGCGGCGAGCCCGCGAGCACGTGGTAGTTGGACAGGGCGTGCAGCGCGTCCCCGACCAGGACGAACGCGCCGAGCGTGCCGGCCGTGACGTCGACGTGCGCGATCGAGACCCCGGGGCGCAACGGTCGCACCCGGCCGGTCTCGCCCGTGGCCTGCGCGGTCACGACGGGCGGACGCGGGCCGGTCCCGCTCGACCGGGAGAGCGCCCGGATCCGACCCGTCCGGCGCACGTCCACGACCGGTCCCGCCTGCGACGCGACGCGCCGAGCGATGCTGCGCACGGCCGGGACCCCCAGGCGGTAGCGGACCGCGATGCCGTACCCGCCGCCCTCGCGCGGGGCCAGGCCGAGCGCGAGCGTGGGAGTCCGAGGGTCCTGCCTCACGTGCCCGACCTCGCCGGGCCCGTCGGCCGTGCTCGCCGTCACGTAGGGGCCCGCTCGCTCCGCGAGATCGCGCGCGTAGTCCGCGAGCTGCCCCTTGATCTCCCGTGCCTCGTCCCTGTCCATGCGTCGAGGTTGGCACGGCCCACCGACAAGCACGTGACGAGAGTCACCGTGTCGCTGGGGCTGTTCGCTTCACGAAACAGACTGTCAGGAAAACTTCTTCCGGGAAGTCGCGTCATGAAGTCCGGGTTCGCCCCTCTTGAGAGGTGTACACAGTTTCTCCGCCGCGAGACCCGCGGCCCTCACCTTGAGAGTGATCATGCACCTCGACCACGCGTTCCGGCCCTCGACCGACGAGATCCGTAGCGCCATCCTCTGGGCCCTCGACCACGACCGCGCCGCCCTCGTCGAGCACCGGGCCTTCGCGCACCTCAACCTGCGCAGCCCTGTGCGGCGTGCCGCGGACGCCCGTCTCGTGCGCCGCTGGCTCGAGGCCTCGGCGGTGTCCTGCGTCATGACGGGCACGCTGGCCATGGCAGCATGACCCCGTGATCGACTTCACCAACGCCTCGTTCGTCAAGCTCAACCCCTGGGACCTGGCGAGCGCCCAGAAGGACCTTCAGCAGATCCTGCACGCCGACGAGCAGGTCTACCTGGCGTTCAAGGGCATCCGTGACTCCGTGACGTTCACGAGCAAGCGCATCCTCGCGCTCAACGTCCAGGGCATGACGGGCAAGAAGAAGGACTTCACGACCCTGCCGTACAGCAAGATCCAGGCGTACTCGGTCGAGACCGCCGGGACGATCGACCTCGACTCCGAGCTCGTCCTGTGGTTCTCGGGCCTGGGCAAGGTCAAGCTCGAGTTCGGGCGCGGCGTCGACATCTACACCGTGAACCGGCTCCTGGGCGACAAGGTTCTCTGACCAGCCCGACCGCCTACCGGCTGACGTCGACCCACTGCGCCCCCGCGAGCTCCGCGAGCCGTCCGGGCGAGATCGCGAACGCGCTCGTCGGGCTGCCCGCCGCCGGGTAGACCGTCTCGAAGCCCTGCAACGACACGTCGCAGTACACCGTCACGGGCCCGCTGTGCCCGAACGGCCCCACCCCGCCGATCGGCTGCCCCGTCAGCGCGGTCGCGGCCTCGGCGTCGAGCATGCGCGGCTTGGCCCCGAACGTCGCCCTGAACTTCGCGTTGTCGACCCGCGCGT
Source organism: Oerskovia jenensis (assembly GCF_016907235.1). NCBI lineage: Bacteria > Bacillati > Actinomycetota > Actinomycetes > Micrococcales > Cellulomonadaceae > Oerskovia > Oerskovia jenensis. Next base: position 2,906,288 of record NZ_JAFBBO010000001.1, on the reverse strand, counting down.
CGCCGCGCGTCACGAGCAGGAAGCTGCGCTCGCCGTCGCGCAGCGCGAGCGTCTTCGCGATCTGTCCCGGCTCGACCCCCAGCGTCGCGGCCGCCATCTGGACCGTCGCGGTGTCCTCGCCCGTGTCGAGGACCGTGAGGTCCGGGGCCTGGGCGTCGAAGAAGGCACGGGTGCGGTCGGTGCTCACGGCAGGTCTCCTCGGGGGTCGGCAGGCAGCCATCATCGCGCGCGACCAGCCAGGACGAAACCCGGCCGCTCCACGGGGTCGAGAACGAGGTTGAGGTCGTCCTGGACCCCGGGACGACCTCAAGGTCGTTCTCGACGCGGCGGGGCGCCGTTCTCGTGGAGCGTTCAGGCCACAGGCACCGCGCCCGACGGCGGAGTCCCCACCTCCGCGACCGGCCGCGGCAGGTAGGTCTCGCCCGTGAGGTCCGCCCGCTCGACGCGATCGAGGCGGAACCACCGGACGGCTTGTCGGGACCGGCACCACGCGATGAGGTACCAGGCGTCCTCGCGGTGGGCCAGGATCACGGGCTCGACCCGGCGGGCCGACTCGTTCCCGCCCGCGTCGCGGTAGCGGATCGCGAGCACGAGGGACCGGGCGAGGGACTGCTCGACCGCGCGCAGGACCTGCAGGTGCACGCGGGCGCGCGGCACGGGACCGCCGCTCGTCGCGTCCGCAGCCGGCGGACCCGCCTGGCGTGCGGCCGCGTCGGCCTCGCCCCGACCGGCCGCGGCACGGGGTTCCGGCTCGAGGTTCTCGCCCCCGGGCCGCGACGACCCGGGCCCCTGGGGGACGTGCGCGCGCCGGTGAGCGGCGCCGTCGGGCGGGGAGGACGCGCCGTCCGGGGTGCGCCCGCCGCGGTCGATCCACACCCTGCCCGCGAGCGCCGCCGCCCGCTCGCGCGCCTCCGGGCCGAGCGCGTCCCAGACCTTGCCCTGCGCGGCTGCGGCGTCGAGCGCGAACGGGCTGCCCGGCGGGAGCGCCGCGAGCGCGACCGCGACCGCGACGGCCTGCTGCGGCGTGAAGTTCACGGGGGGCAGCGACGCGGAGGGATCGAGCACGTAGCCGCCGCCCGGCCCGGCCTGCGCCCAGATTGGCAGCCCCGCCTGCTGGAGCGCGGAGACGTCGCGCTTGATCGTCCGCTCGCTGACCTCGAGCAGCCGGGCGAGGCGCGGCCCGGTGGTCCCGCCGGGCCCCGCGCGACGCAGCTCCTCGGCCACGGCGTAGAGCCGTTCGGTCTTGTTCACGTGCCGCCTCCGTCGAGATCCCCGGAACCCCTCGAACAATGGTGACAGACAGGTGTCACCAGGGCCGCGCGAGAGTGGACCCATGACCACTTCAGCGCAGGACACCAGCACAGAGCAGCAGACCCACGTCGTCCTCGTCCCGGGCTTCTGGCTCGGGGCGTGGGCGTGGGACGACGTCGTCCCTCATCTCGAAGCCGCGGGCCTCGTCCCGCACGCCGTGACGCTCCCCGGGCTCGACGACGTCGCGACCGACCGCAGCCGCCTCACCCGCGAGGACCACGTCCAGGCGGTCCGCGACGTGATCGCCCCCCTCGACGGGGACGTCGTGCTCGTGGGGCACAGCGGCGGTGGCCCCGTGATCCACGAGGTCGTCGACCGCGACCCCGCGCGCATCCGTCGCACGGTCCACGTCGACACGGGGCCGCTCGTCGACGGTGCGTCGCTCGCCCCCGACCTGCCCGCGGGGACGGTCGAGATCCCGCTGCCCGCGTGGGACGAGCTCGTGGCCCAGGGGTCGAGCCTCGACGGGATCGACGAGGCCGGGCTCGCGCGGTTCCGCGCACGGGCCGTGCCCCACCCGGGCGGCGTCGCCGGGGGCCGGGTGCACGTGAGCGACCCCGCGCGGCTCGACGTCCCCGCGACCGCGATCTGCACGAGCCTGCCCTCGGAGGTGCTGAAGACGATGGCGCACCCCGGGCCGCCCCTGCACACCGAGCTCGGCGAGCTCGACGTCACGTACGTCGACCTGCCGACGGGGCACTGGCCCATGTTCTCGCGGCCCGCCGACCTCGCGGCCGAGATCGCGCGGGCGGCGCGGGCGTAGGCGGCCCGGCTGGCGACTGGCGAGAACGAGGTGGAGGTCGTCCTGGATCCCAGGACGACCTCGACCTCGTTCTCGACAGCGGGCACGCGGGCGCAGCGCGGCGGGGCTACGAGCCGGCGGGCACCGTGATCTCGACCAGAGGTGCGTCGCCGAGGTCACCCGGCGCGACGACGACACCGCGCTCGCGGTAGTCACCGGACCGGGGGGTGGCGGGCACGATCACGAGGTGGTCCGGACCCGAGCCTGCACGGACCTGCACACCGGTCCCCTCGGCACCGATCCGGAACACGACGGTGCGCGCCCGGCCCCCGAGCTCGAGGTCGACCGTGAGCCCGTCGGCCCTCGCGGGCAGCACGGGGTCGACGACGAGCGCGCCCGCCTGCTCGGTGAGACCGAGGACGCCCTGGACGAGCTGGCGCAGGTAGATCCCCGGCCCGCTCGAGTAGACGCGCCATCCACCCCGCACGCCGACCGACCCGTCACGGAGCCCGTCGAAGTCGCGCGCGAAGCTCGCCCGGTCGGGGAAGTCCGCGTCGCTCGACGAGAAGTAGGCGTTGCGCTGACGCGGGGCGGCGTGAGCGATGCGGTCCCCGAGGTCGAACGGGCTGATGCGGAGCAGCTCGTCGAGCGTCCGCGCGCGACCCAGCGCGGCGAGGGCCTCGGCGTAGCGGATGTGCGCGTGGACGTACATCAGGCCCACCTCGCGCCCGACGTTCGCCGCCTGCTCGGCCCGCTGGAACGTGTGCGGGATCCCCTCGTCGAACGCGGCGGGGTGGTCCATGAGCCGTACCCCGTCGGGGAAGTGCAGGTGCTCGAGGATGAGGCGTTCGTGCTCCTCTGCCTCGGTGGGGGTGAGGATGCCCGCGATGATCGACTGGTTCATCGGGATGAGCCGGTAGCGCATCCCCGTGCTGGTGTCCCGCGGGTGGATGACGAGCTCGTCGCCCTGGTCGCCGTGCCGCACGTACCCCGCCATGACGCCGTCGACGAGCGCACGCTCGCGCAGATCGGCACGCACCGAGGACGCGAGGGTCGCGGCGCGGGCCGAGAGCGGAGCCAGGTCCTCGCGGCCCGTCGTGGTGCGGGCCAGGAGCGCGGCCGCCTGCACCAGCAGCGCCGACGTCCACGTCGAGGCCAGGTTGGTGCGCATCCGGGGGTCGGCCGGCTGGAGGGTGTCGTCCCAGTCGCCCTCGCCGTAGGCGGGCAGCGACGTGCCCGGCAGGAGGTCGGTCTCGAGGTGGTCGAGGATCCGGACGACGTGGTCGAGCACGGTCGCGGCGGCGTCCGGGCCGGCGTCCGCGGGTCGGCGGTGCGCGTGGTCCCAGAAGGGAACCGCCTCGTCGAGGATCGCCAGGTCGCCGCTCGCCTCGAGGTACTGGGCGAGCGCGAAGAGCGGCCACACGACGATGTCGCCGTGCGACGAGTCGTTGTACCGCTCGGCGTACGCGTCGAACATGAACCACTGCGGGAACCCGCCCCAGGTGTGCTGGTGGGCGAGGACCCGCAGGACGATCTGCCGGGCGATGTCCTCACGGCCCCCCGCGAGCGCCAGCTCGAGCGGGCCCTGGCACACGTCGCGGGTCCCCCACGCCGCGCCCGAGTACTGCTCGAGCCCGTGCGGGACCAGGAAGTGGATCAGCGCGTCGTGCGCGTACCACGGCACGAGGAGGTCGAGCTCCTGCGTCTGGACCTCGGCGTGGGGCTGGAACCGCAGACCGCGGACGAGGCCGCGCACGGTCTCCAGGTGTCCCGCGAGCGTGGCCTCGAGGTCGCCGAGGGGGTCGTGCTCGGGAGCGAGGAGCTCGAGGGCACCGGCGTCACCGTGCAGCGAGCCTGCGATCGCGACGGTCAGCACGCCGGTGTCCGTGGTGCTGGTCATCCGGTCCGTCGGGGCGCCGTCGAGGGAGACCGGCGCGGTCGAGGTGAGCGCGTAGCGAAGGTCCGGGTAGTGACCGTCGACGTCGCCGCCCGCGACCGGACGCAGCAGGACCGCGCGCTCGGACGCCCGCTCGGCTTCCCAGCCGCCGGCCTCGTCGTCGAGCTCGAGGGTGGCCGTGACGCGCAGCGCGCGCTCGCACCGCACCCTCACGTCGAGGCGGTCGAGACGGTGGTGGGCCACGGTCCGCACGTCGATGCGGCCGACGGGCGTCTCGTACACCCAGCGCACGCCACCGACGTCGAGCACGAGGGCCGAGGGCACCCCGAGCAGGTGCGCGCCCGAGCCGTCGTCGACGAGGACGCGCAGCCCGCTGCTGCGCAGCAGGTTGAGGTGGTGCCGGTGGACCGTCGTGAGGCGGTTGGCGGTGGTGTTGCCGAGGACCACGTGCGACGCGAACACCCCGGGAGCGAACGCGGTCACGGACAGGACCTCGTCGGTGGGCAGGACGTCGTCCCCGGCCTTGAGGACGTGCCCGTGCGACCGTTCCGTCAGGGTCTCCTTGCGCCCGTCGACGACGTGCGACCCGCCGGGCGTGAAGAACGAGAGCAGCGTGCCGTCGGCGTCGCGCTCCGGGAGCAGGACCGCGTCGACGCCGAGGTCGAGCGCCGCGAGCAGGTCGGACTCGTCGAGCGCGTCGCCGGCCAGCAGCGGGGCGTCCCGGAGCACCGAGCCGGTCGTGGGCAGGGGCCGCGCGTCGCGCTCCTGCGCGGCGACGGCGACGGCGGCCGCGGCCCACCGGTCCACCTCGTCGACGTGGGCCGCGAGCGGGCCGCGGGCGTCGAGGTCGACGACGGTGACCGCGTGGACCTGGGCCGCGCCGCTCGAGAGGTCCAGCGGCCGCGAGACGAGCGTCTGCATCGCGTACTCGTACTGCAGCACGCCCGAGGTGACGGGGCCGAGCAGCCCGTGCGGGGCGCCGTCGTGACGGGCCTGCGGGGTGAAGACCTGCAGCGAGTCCGTGAGGTGGGACGCGGCCCCCTCGACGAGGAAGGTGACGGCGAGCGGCAGGCGCGGCAGCGCGGACATGGTCTGGCGGCTGACGAGGACGCTGCCCACGGTGGGGTGCGTGAGCGCCCGGTGCAGCAGGTACTGGCAGACGTACGCCTCGCTCGACAGCGCTGCCGCGGGGGGCGCCAGGGCGAGGTCCTGCAGGTGCACGACGTCGTACACGATGCGCTCGTCGACGTCCGGGCCGGCCGTGAGGTCGACGCGCCACACGAGCGTCCGGTCCGCCACGGTCAGCTCGACGCACGTGGTCAGCCCGAGCGCTCGACCGGACCACACGACGCGGTCGACGCCCGTCTCGACGTCCGTGACCGCGGGAGCCGAGCCCGTGAGGTGGGCGACCTCGACCGTGCCGTCCGCGCGGGTCGCGCGCAGGAGGACACCTCCGGGCATGCGGTCGTGCTCTCCGGGGAGGTACTGGTTGACGAGCAGCCCGCCGGTCCGGACGGCACGCACGTCACCGCCCTCCGTGAGCTCGACGGTCATCTCGGCCGAGGTGAGCGTCGCGCCGGCGAGGGCGGTGGTCGTGGCGGTGCTGGTCACGTGGACTCCTGCTCGATGAGGGGGGCGGGGGCGGGGGGCGCGCCCTGCTCCGGCTGGAGCAGCGCGACGAAGTGGTCGAAGAGGGCGACCATGTCGACGTTCTCGGGGTCGAGCAGCCACTGGAGCTGCAGGCCGTCCATGACTGCGGAGAAGAGCTGCCCGATCGCCTGGGGGTCGACCTCGGGGCGCAGCTCACCGCGATCGATCGCGTCGTGGAACCGGGTGTCGTCCTGATGGCGCAGCGCTCGGTAGCGGTCCCGCACGACCGCGTGCGCGGGGTGGGTGGGGTCGGTGGCCTCGGCCGCGACGACGACGTGCAGACCGACGAGCCCCGGCGTCTCGGCGTTGCGACGGACCTGGTCCCGGATGGTGGCCAGGAGGGTCGCACCCTCGGTCTCCTCCTGCGTGCGGCGCTCGAGGTCGCGCCGGTCGCGCTCCTCGATGGTCGCCGTCAGGAGTCCGGCCTTGCTCCCGAAGTGGTGCAGCAGCCCGGCCTCGGAGATCCCGACCCGCGCGGCGATCTCGCGCAGCGAGCTGCCGCGGAAGCCCTGCTCGCCGAAGACCTCGACGGCCGTGCGCAGGATCTCGCGCCGGCGCTGCTCGCCCCGGACGAGGCGGCCGTCGGGCCGCTTGCCCTCGGCCTTGCCCTGGTTCTTGCCCTCGGCCTTGCCCTGGTTCTTGCCCTCGGCCTTGCCCTGGTTCTTGCCCTGGTTCTTGCTCGTGGGCGCGGTCCGCGCCGGGCTCTCCGTCGCGGTCTTCGGGGTCGCTGCCGTGTCGGCAGGGTCAGCGGTGCGCGTGCCAGGACCGTTCTCGATCATCACTGTCTCCTTCGTCAGGATTTGTCGGTATCCACGGTAGCGGCCGGACATCCCTGGGAAAAGACTAACCGAGCGCACGCTATGGTAGTTTCGCATCGGCTCAGAGATCGAGCCGAACACTCGATGAGGAGGATTGCTCATGAAGCTCGGACGCAAGGCGGTCGCCGTCGGCATCGTCGGACTCCTGGCCCTGACCGCCTGTGGGCGCGCGGACGAAGGGTCGGCAGAGAAGCCCGGCGCCTCGTCCAGCACGACGGTGGACGACTCGCCCGCGAAGGGCGACATCTCCGTCTGGGCGATGGGCGAGGAAGGCGAGAAGCTCCCTGACTTCGTCAAGGGCTTCACCGACGAGAACCCCGACGCGAAGGTCCAGGTCACCACCATCCCGTGGGCCGACGTCATGACGAAGTTCCAGACGGCCGTCGCCGCCGGCACCGTGCCCGACGCGATCATGATCGGCACGTCCTTCATGCCGACGATGGTCTCCACCGGGGGCCTCGCGCCCGTCCCGGACGGGCTCGTCGACAGCGCCGACTTCGTCGAGGGCGCCGCCGCCTCGACCGTCGCGGACGGCGTCGAGTACGGCGTGCCGTGGTACGTCGAGACCCGTGTCATGTACTACCGCTCGGACCTCGCGCAGGCCGCCGGTGTGGCTGCTCCCACGACCTGGGACGAGCTCACCGCCTTCGCGCAGGCCATGAAGACCAACGGTTCCACGTACGGCCTCCAGCTCCCCATGGGTGACGCAGAGGACTCGACGCAGGTCATCCTCCCGTTCTACTCGCAGGCGGGCGGCTCGATCTTCAACGAGGCCGGTGACGCCTACGACCTGGACAACCAGGCGATGATCGACGCGCTCGACTACTACGCCTCGTTCTTCACCGAGGGCCTGTCCCCCCTCGCAGGCTACGGCGACACGCAGAACAGCGCGTTCGTGGACGGGTCCGACCCGGCCTTCGTCTCCGGGCCGTGGATGGTCAACGTCCTCGCCGACATGCAGGGCGAGGACTGGGTCGAGCAGAACGTCGCGACGGTGCCCGTGCCCGCCGGGACCACGAACAACGACTCGTACATCGGCGGTGCGCACCTCGGCGTCTTCAACGAGGCCAAGAACGCCGACGGCGCCTGGAAGCTCGTCCGCTGGCTCGCCGAGCCCGAGACGCAGCAGGAGTGGTACGCCGCGACGAACGACCTCCCGGCCGTCAACAGCGCCTGGGACGACGAGGCCCTGACGTCCAACCCGCGCACCCAGGTCCTCCAGGAGCAGCTCAAGAACACGATCGCCCCGCCGACCGTCCCGAGCTGGGACGAGCTCTCGGCCACGATCGAGACCGAGGCCGAGAAGGTCGCGAACGGTCAGGTCACGTCCGAGGACGCGGCGAAGACGATCCAGGCCAAGGCCGACACGCTCGGGCTCGGCTGGTAAGTCCCCGCCATGACAACGACCACCGAGGGGCGGCGCCGACGTTCGGTCGGCGCCGTCCACCGGCGACGTCAAGCCGTCGTCGCCTGGCTGTTCGCGCTGCCGTTCGTCGCAGTCTTCTCGGTCTTCATGCTGGGACCGTTGCTCGCGTCGTTCGGCATGTCGTTCTCGGATCTCACGATCCGTGACATCAAGACCCCCTTCGCGGTGAACTTCGTCGGACTCGACAACTTCGCCCAGGTCTTCCAGGACGAGCTCTTCCGCAAGGCGCTCGTCAACACGTTCTTCTTCGTGGTCGTCGGCATCCCGCTGACGATGGCGCTGGGCCTCGCCCTGGCCGTCGCCCTCAACTCGGGCATCGAGAAGTTCCGCAGCGTCTTCCGCGTCGGGTTCTACACCCCCGTCGTGACCTCGATCGTCGCCGTGGCGGTCGTCTGGCGGTTCATCCTCCAGGACTCCGGCCTCGTCAACACCGTGCTCGGCTGGGTCGGCATCAACGGCCCCGACTGGCTCAACGACAGCACGTGGGCCATGCCCTCGATCATCGTCATGGCCGCCTGGCGCAACATGGGCACGCTCATGATCATCTTCCTCGCCGGCCTCCAGGCCATCCCGCGGGACGTCTACGAGGCGGCCGAGGTCGACGGCGCCGGCGCCTGGCGCCGCTTCCGCTCCATGACCGTGCCCCTCATGCGCCCCACGCTGCTGCTCGGCGCGGTCCTGCTGTCCGTCGGCTTCCTCCAGGTGTTCGAGGAGCCGTTCGTCATGACCAAGGGCGGGCCGGTCAACTCCACGCTGACGATCAGCTACTACGTCTACAACCAGTTCGGCTACGGCAACTACGCGTTCGCCTCCGCGGCGGCGTACGTGCTCTTCGCGCTGATCGCGGCCCTCGCGGCAGTCCAGTTCCGCCTGCTGCGGTCGAAGGAGGATTGACATGTCCCTCACGTCCTCGAAGGTCGCCCCGGCGCCGACCAGCACGAGCCCGACGCCGCGCCCACCCCGCCGTCCGATCCGCTGGTCGCGCGGCGCCACGTACACCGCGCTCGTCGTCGGGCTCCTGCTGACGCTCATGCCGTTCATCTGGATGCTGCTCGGCAGCTTCAAGACGCAGGGCGAGCTCCTCCAGCGCCCCATCACGTGGTGGCCCGAGAACCCCACGCTCGAGAACTACGAGAAGTGGCTGTCCCAGCTCAACTACGGGCAGTTCTTCACCAACTCGATCGTCGTGGCCGTCGCGGTCGTGCTCGGCAACATCGTCTTCTGCTCGATGGTCGGGTACGCGCTGGCCAAGATGCGGTTCCCGGGCAAGAAGATCCTCTTCGCGCTCGTCATGCTGACCCTCATGGTCCCGGGCGTCGTGACGCTCGTCCCGATGTTCGTCCTCGTGTCGAACATGGGTCTGGTCAACACCTACCCGGCGCTCGTCCTGCCGTTCCTCGCGGGACCGCTCGGCGTGTTCCTCATGCGCCAGTTCATCCTCGGGATCCCCGACGCGCTCATCGAGGCCGCCCGGATCGACGGCGCGGGCGAGTTCCGCATCTTCTTCAGGATCGTCCTGCCCCAGTGCGGGCCGCCGCTCGCGACGCTGAGCATCCTCACGTTCCTCGGTTCGTGGAACAACTTCCTGTGGCCGCTCGTCGTCGCGCAGACCGAGAACATGTACACGCTCCCGGTCGCGCTCTCGCTCTACTCGGTCGGCTCCAACGGCACCTACTACGGCCTGCTGATGGCCGGCTCGGTGCTCGTCGTGACCCCGATCCTGATCCTCTTCCTGTTCCTGCAGCGCTACTTCGTGCAGGGCATCGCCATGACCGGCATCAAGTAGGAGAACCCCCATGCCTCTCACCTTCCCCGAGCCCTTCGCCTGGGGCGCCTCGACGGCCGCCCACCAGATCGAGGGCAACAACGTCAACAGCGACTGGTGGGCACGCGAGGTCGCGACCGACTCGACCCTCGCCGAGCCGTCGGGCGACGCCGCCGACAGCTACCACCGCTACGCCGAGGACATCCGGCTCCTGGCCGAGTCCGGGCTCACCTCGTACCGCTTCTCGATCGAGTGGGCGCGCATCGAGCCGGCCGAGGGCATGTTCTCGCGGGCCGAGCTCGACCACTACGGCCGCATGGTCCAGTGCTGCCTCGACCACGGCGTCACGCCGCTGATCACGTTGCACCACTTCACGTCGCCCCGGTGGTTCGCCGAGGACGGCGGGTGGACCGACCCGCGCTCGGTCGAGCGCTTCGCCCGCTACGTCGAGCGCGTGCTGCCGCTGCTGGACTCGGCCTCGCACGTCTTCACGATCAACGAGCCCAACATCCTCGCCATGATGATCACCGCCGCCAAGGGCAAGGAGCAGCTCCAGGCAGGCACCATGCACGCGCCGGACCCCGTCGCGACCGAGAACCTCATCGCGGCGCACCGCCGAGCGGTCGAGCTCGTGCGCACCGTCGGGGTGCCCGTGGGCTGGCCCGTGGCCCCGCAGCAGTTCTTCGCGGACCCTGGCGCCGAGGAGGTCCTGCGGGAGTACGCCTACCCGCGCGAGACCGTGTTCCTCGAGGCCGCGCGCGGCGACGACTTCGTCGGCGTCCAGGCGTACACCCGCACGCGCATCACGGTCGACGGGCCCCTGCCCGCTCCGGAGGACTCCGAGAAGACCCTCACCGGCTGGGAGTACTACCCGCAAGCGATCGCGGAGGCGGCGCGGCTCGGCCACGAGATCACGGGCCTGCCCGTGCTCGTCTCGGAGAACGGCATCGCGACGTCCGACGACGCGCGCCGCATCGACTACACGCGTGACGCCCTGCGCGCCCTACGGGCCGAGGTCGACGCGGGCCTGCCCCTCATCGGCTACCTCCACTGGTCGCTGCTCGACAACTACGAGTGGGGCTCGTTCGCACCGACCTTCGGGCTCATCGGCTGGGACCCGGAGACCTTCGAGCGCACCCCCAAGCCGAGCCTCGGCTGGCTCGGGTCGGTCGCACGCGGCGAGATCTCGCTCGACGACTGACCAACCACCTGGCCACCCGGGGCCGAGAACGGGGTTGTGGACGTGATGGAGCCCATCACGTCCACAACCCCGTTCTCGGCACCCCCGGTTCTCGGCCAGCGGGTGCAACCCCGGCGTCCGGGTGCATCCTGGGAGGGAGGGGTTCCGCCCCGGATCTCCCGGTCAACGAGGAGTCGACATGTCCGGTCTCATGCTCGCCAGCAGCGTCGATGCCGCGGTGTACGTGCCCACGGGGTCGGGCCCCGCGAACTGGTTCCTGCTCTTCGGGATCCTGCTCGTCGCGTCGATCATCGTGTTCATGGTCGTCGAGCTGGTCCGTGCCGCGCACGACCGGCGCCTCCCGCCGCACCGGCGCATGTCCCACTAGGCGGGAGTCTCCCCGGCACGCGGACCCGCGGAGGCACGCTCCGCCGTCGGGCGTCGCACCTCACGCACCCGGACCCGCTACGCGAGGCGGGACACGGCGCACGACGACGCCCGTCCCACCTCGCGCACGACGGTCAGCCCAGCGTCGTCGGGAGCCGGGCCGCACCCTCGCCCGGGGCGACGCCCAGCACACGCTCCGCGAGGAACGCCTGCACGACCTGGTACCAGACGATCGAGTGCTGCGGCTGGAGCACCCAGTGGTTCTCGTCGGGGAAGTACAGGAAGCGGTGGTCGGTGCTGCCGTCGGCCGCGGCGGGCAGGCCCGACGCCGAGAGCAGCTCGTACCAGAGGCGCAGGCCCTCGCCGATCGGGACGCGGTAGTCCTTGTCGCCGTGGATCACGAGCATGGGCGTGACGATGTCCGCGACGTAGCGGTGCGGGGAGTGCTCGGCCGCCATCTCGGGCGTCATCTCGCGCTGCCAGTAGTAGGACGCGTCGGTCGTGGGGCCGAACTGGTCCAGGGCCCACAGGCTCGCGTGCGTCACGATGGCCTTGAACCGGTCCGTGTGGCCCGCGACCCAGTTCGCCATGTACCCGCCGAACGAGCCGCCCATCGCGGCCGTCCGGGTCTCGTCGATCTCCGGCAGGGCCTCCGCGGCGTCGGTGATCGCGAGCAGGTCCGTGTACGGGGCCGCGCCCCACGAGCCCCACCCGCGCTGCACGAAGTCCTGGCCGTAGCCCGTCGACAGCGCGGGGTCGGGCAGCAGCACCGCGTAGCCCTGGGCCACGAGGATCCACGGGTTCCAGCGCCAGCTCCACGCGTTCCACGAACCGAGCGGCCCGCCGTGGATCCACAGCAGCAGCGGCGCGGGGTTCTCCGCGCTCGCGCCGTGCGGCAGGGCCAGCCAGCCGCGGACGCGCACGTCGTCCGACGCCGCGGTCTCGATCTCGGTGAGCGTGCCGGGCAGGTCGGGGCTCTCGACGGGGCCGCGCAGCGCGGTCGCCGCGAGCGGCGTGCGCTCACCGGCAGGGGCCGCGAGGAAGTCCGCGAGCTCGATCCGCACGGGGTGCGAGGGCTCGAGGTAGCTCGTGCGCTGGGCGTACGCGGCCGAGGCGTCGGGCGCGACGCGGACGTCGGTGAACGTCGCGTCGTCCGAGGTCAGGCGCGACACCGTGCCGTCGTCGCCCGCCCCGTCGGGCGTGAAGGCGACGTGGAAGACCGGGCCGCGGCCGTCGTCGTCGGCGGTCACGAGCAGGCCCGAGCCGTCCGGCAGCCACGCGACCGACGTGGGCCAGCGGTCCCAGCTCGCGGCGAGCGAGCGCAGACCGTGGTTCGCGCCGCCGTCGCCGGGGTCGCCGTCCGACCCGTCGCCCGCGCGCAGCGGGACCACCGCGAGGCTCTGCACAGGTGCGTCCTGCGGCGTCGTGAGCGTGTCGCGCACGAACACGACCCACGCGCCGTCGGGAGAGATCACGGGTGAGTTCGCGTCGGCGCCGGGCTCGTCGACGAGCGTGCGACGCTCGCCGGTCGCGGTGTCGATCGCGACGAGGATCGACCGCTCCGAGGCTCCCGGTCCCGCGACGGACCAGGTCGTGACGAGCGTGGTGCCGTCCGCGGACAGGTCCGCGGAGTGCTCACGCAGCCCACGCCCGACGGCGGAGGTCACGTCCCGCAGCTCGAGGCGCCCCGCGGGGAGGTCGGGTGAGGCGGGGTCGGTCGCGTCGGGGTCGACGGGCGCCGCGGCGGCGCCCGTGGCCGACGCCGTCTCGCTGGCCGGCGCCGCCGGGAGCGGGCGGGCCGGCTCGTCGGTCAGGTGCGACAGGTCGGCGATGAACCGGTGCTGCTCGGACGGGCCCAGGTCGTGGTCCCAGTACCGCACGGGGTAGCCCGTGTGGAGGATCGCGGCGACCTTCTTGTCCTTGCGGGCCGTGCGGAGCTCGGCGTCGTGCGCGAGGTCGCGCGCGCTCGGCAGGACGTCGGCTGCGAGCGACAGGACGGGGGCGCTGCGTGCGACGAGCGGGGCCGAGACGCCCGCGGGGGCCGACGCGACGATGCGTGCCTCACCGCCCGTCGCGGGCAGGAGCCACAGGGCCGAGACCGGGTCGCCCTCGGTCGAGGCCGACGCGTCGCTGTCGGGGCGCGCGGACGTGAAGAGCAGGTCCCCCTCGGCCGTGAACGCGGCACCCGACTCCCCCTTGGTGCTGCGCGTCAGGCGGCGGGCAGGCGCCTGACCCGTCGGGTCGACCTCCCACAGCGCCGAGACGTAGGCCGTGCGCTTGGCGTCGAGCGTCGAGACGCTCGTCACCAGGCGACGCCCGTCGGGGGACATCACGAGCCCACCCGTGCGCGGGATCGCGACGTACTGGTCGAGGTCGTGGAAGGGGGTCGGCGTTGGCCCGGCGGCCGCGGGGCCGGACGGCTCGGGCGCGGTGGCGGCAGAGTCTGCGGAGTCGATGGTCACTGCACCGTCCTATCACGACGCCCGGCCCCCGGCGCCGCACCCCCGGCCCGCGCCCTCTCGGTGCCGAGCATGCGGTGGGCGTCGCTCCCGGCCCGATTCTCGACGACGACCGCATGCTCGGCCCGCGACCACCGCAGGCTCGGCCCCTGACCACCGCAGGCTCGGCAGCCGCGTGCTCGTTCGGCGCATACTGGACCCGTGCCCAAGGCCCCTTTCCTCGTCCTGACCGTGAGCGCCGCCGTCGGGCTGCTCCTGACCGGGTGCGGGTCCGAGCCCGCACAGGATCTCGACGACACCGTGCTCGCCGGGATCGACGCTGCCGGACGCGCGGACGGCGACCTCGACCTCATCTCCACGACCCACTTCGACTGGCAGAAGGCCGTGATCGTGTGCCCCGGCGACGACCCGGCCGACGTCGCGGAGGCAGCCGGGACCGACGGCCCCGTGCAGGGCGAGCTCCCGAGCACGGTCGACGTCGGCACGGGCTACCTCGTGTTCGTCAACGACGACGAGGTCGTGCAGGTCGCGGACCTGCGGCTCGCCCAGGCCGACCTGTGCTCCGAGGACCTCGCGCTCACCAACCGGGTCCTGAGCCCGGGCGCGAGCCTGCACGTAGCCCGCGGCACGGGCGACGGCTGGGTCGTCACCCGGGACTGAGCCGCCGCACTCGGGGTGTGGCCGGGGTGCCGAGCACGGGGTTGTGGTCGTCCTGACGCCGATGACGACCGAGACCTCGTTCTCGGCACCGGAGGGTTCCGGGTGGGGGTCAGGCGTTGAGGCTCGCCACGAGCTCCGGCAGGTCCGCTACCGAGTCGAGCAGGAAGTCGTGGCGCTCGCGGCCCAGGTCCCTCGCGCCCAGCTTGCCCGTGAGCACCCCGACGACCGCCCCGGCGCGCGCGTTGACCCCCGACCGCAGGTCGAGCACGGTGTCGCCCGCGACGAGGACGCGCGCGACGTCGAGCACGCCCGTGCGCTCCATGTCCCGGTGGACCATGTAGGGCGCCGGGCGCCCCAGCGGCACCTCGTCGGCACACGTCACGGCGTCGAGCGTGACCTCGGGCGAGAGCCACTGCTCGGGGCCGGACGCGACGGTCCAGCCGAGCACGTCGAGGATCCCCCGGGTCACCTCGCGCGTGAAGCCCGTGGTCAGCGCGACCTTGACGCCCGCGGCGCGCAGGGCCGCGAAGGCCTCGGGCGCGCCCGGGATCGGGGTCGGGGGGTTCAGGAGGTACGCCTCGCGGAGGAGCGCGGTGAAGCGCGCGAACGCGGCGTCGACCGTCGCCTCGCCGGGCCCGGGTGCGCCGGGCGCACCGGATCTCCTGTCAGAACCAGCGTGGGCCAGGGCACTCGCTGGTTCTGACACGCCGATCGCGAGCAGGGCGGTGATCGCCGCGCGCTTCTCGGCCCCCATCCAGTGCTGGATGTCCGACGACGTCGCACCGCTCCCGTGCTCGAGGACCGCCGTGTGCAGCGCGTCGTAGACCGCGCCGCCCTCCTCGACGGTCGTGCCCGCGATGTCGAGCGCGACGAGCTCGATCGCGAGGGGCGGGCGGGCGGTGGTCGTGGACGTGCTGGCCGTGCTGGTCGTGCTGGTCATGCGGAGGGCTCCTGGTTCGGGTCGGTGTCGGCGGTGCCGGCAGTGTTGTCGGCGGAGGGAGCCGTGTCTGCCCCACCGGCCGGGGGCGACACGAGCGACGCCGCTGCGGCCGACGCCGTCGGGAAGCGGACCATCGAGAGCGACGTGTCCTGGGTGTTGTCGATCGTGAAGGCCGCGAGCTCGGGCAGGTAGCGGTCGTCGGCGTACTCGACCGGGACGCCCGCGGCGTTGCGCGTGGTGCGGCGCTCGCGCAGCAGAGGGGCGCCCACGGCGACCTCGAGCAGGTCGGCGTCGGTCTCGTCGGCCGCGACCGCGTCGATCACGTGGCGGGCGGCGTGCAGGTCCGCGCCGCGCGAGATGAGGTGGTCGTAGATCGACCCCGTGTCCGGGTCGAACTCGAAGATGAGGCGCCCCACGGGCTCGATGAACGTGTCGCGCTCGACCATCGCGGGGACGCCGTCGAGCAGCCGCAGGCGCAGGACCTCGACCACGGGCGTGCCCTCCTCGAGCCCCAGTGCGTCGGCCGCGACGCCGTGCACGCCGCGGCGCGCGACCTCGACGGTCCGCTGACCGGGCACGCGACCCACCCCGGCGGCCCACCGGCTGAACGACAGGAACGTCTCGAAGGGCTGCGGGACCGCGCGCGAGCGCACGACCGGCGGGCGCCCCTGCCCCCCGCCGATGAGCCCCTCGCTGCGCAGGGTCCCGAGCGCCTGGCGGACCGTGCCGCGCGAGATCGAGAACTCGGCGCACAGCGCGGACTCGGACGGCAGGGAGTCTCCGATCGCGTAGGTGCCGGACACGATCCGACGGCGCAGCTCACCCAGCACGTGCTGGTGCAGCGGGCCGTGAGGCGGGTGGGCGGCGGGGGCAGCGGGGGCCGACCGGGCCGCGTGCGGCGGACGGGACGGGACGCCCGCCCCGGGCTGCGGGGCGGCGTGCGGGGACGACGAGGACGGTGCCATGACTTGACCATACAGGCGCTCGTTGAGGGGTCGACCGCGCAACGGGTGACGGTCGTATGAACCCTGCACACATCGCGCCAACCGCAGATGAACACTCTGGAAACTTGTCTGAACAAGTCTCGGAATCGCTTGATCACGACTCGAACGGCACGGCAGTGTCCGTGTCGTGAGCAGCACACCATCGCCGTCCCGGGCCACCTCGACCGGCACCGCCGGCCCCCGTACCGCCGGCCCTCGTCCCGCAGGCCCCAGCGCCGCCCCCCGCGCCGGGGGCAGCCCGTCCGTCGCGTCGTCCACGCGGCCGACGAGCCACCCCGGCACGCGCAGTCCGTCCACCGGGAACGACCTCCCCGCCCGCGTCGACCTCGTCGTCGTCGGCGCCGGCATCGTCGGCCTCGCGCACGCCGTCGAGGCCGTCGGGCGGGGCCTGTCCGTCCTCGTGGTCGAGCGTGACGACCGCGCGGTCGGCGCCTCGGTGCGCAACTTCGGGCACGGGTGCTTCACCGCGCAGGACGGCACGGCCCTCACCTACGCCTTCACGGCCCGCGAACGCTGGATCCAGCTCGCCAAGGAGGCCGACTTCTGGCTGCGCGAGTCCGGGACCGTCGTCGTGGCCCGCGCCGACGACGAGCGGCAGGTCCTCGAGGACTTCGCCCACGGCCGCGACGGCCACGTCCGGCTGCTCGACCGCGACCAGGTCCTCGACCGCGTCCCGGGCGACCCCGCCGAGGTCGTCGGCGGCGCGTTCCTGTCCCAGGACATCCGGGTCGACCCCCGGGAGGCCGTCCCCGCGATCGCCCGCTGGTACGCCGAGCAGCGCGGCGCGCACCTCGCCTGGTCCACCACGGTCCAGGGCTTCGAGGCCGGCAGCGGCGTGACCCTCGTACGCACCTCCCGGGGCGACGTCGTGGCGACCAAGGTGATCCTCGCCGTCGGGCACGACGTGGACCGGTTCTTCCCCGACACCGCCGCCGCCGCGGGCCTCCAGCGCTGCACGCTCCAGATGCTGCGCGTCGACGCTCCCGGGGGCGCAGCCGGCGGTCCCCGCGAGATCGACCCCGCGATCTTCACGGGCACCTCGCTGCTCCGCTACGACGGCTTCCGTCACTCCCCTGCGACCGCCGCCGTCCGCGAGCGCCTCACGGCCCAGCACCCCGCCCTGATCGACGCCGCGGTGAACCTCATGGTCACCCAGCGCCCCGACGGGACGCTCACGCTCGGCGACACGCACGCCTACGCGACGACGCCCGGGCCGTTCCACCCCGAGTCCCTCGACGAGCTCCTGCTCACCGAGGCCGCGCGGCTCTTCGGCGCGGGCCCCCTCACGGTCCGCGAGCGCTGGCAGGGCGTCTACGCCTCCGCGCCCGCGCCGTTCCTCGACGTCACGCCCATGCCGGGCGTGCGCGCCGTGTCGGTCACGTCCGGCATCGGCATGACCACCGCGCTCGGGCTCGCCCCGCGCGTGCTCGACAGCTTCCTCTGACAGACCAGCCTCTCTCGCGAAACCCCCACCCCAGGAGAAGACATGCACCGCAGCCGCACCGGCCAGGCCACCTCCGTCCTCGCCGCCGCACTGCTCCTCGGCACGCTCAGCGCCTGCTCGACCGGCACCGCCGACGCGGGGACCAGCACCGACGGTGCCGAGTCCACGACGTGCCCGAACGGCGCGATCCGCTTCGGCATCGAGCCCTACGAGGACCCCGCCAAGCTCGAGCCCGCCTACCAGCACCTCGCCGACGCGCTGTCCGAGAAGCTCGACTGCCCCGTCGAGCTCACGATCGTCGAGGACTACTCGGCCGAGGTCCTCGCCATGGAGAACGGCAAGCTCGAGCTCGCCCAGTTCGGCCCGCTCGGCTTCGTGTTCGCGAGCGAGCGCGCCGACGCCGAGCCCCTCGCCTCGTTCGGCCTCGCCGACGGCTCGCTCTCGAGCTACACCGCGGGCATCTGGGTGCCGGTCGACTCCCCGATCCAGAGCATCGAGGACCTGCCGGGTCACTCGCTCGCGCTCGGCTCGACCGGCTCGACGTCGGGCGACGCCCTGCCTCGCTTCGCGATCCTCGACGCGGGTCTCACCGAGTCCGACGTCGAGATCACCTACGCGGGCGGCCACCCCGAGGCGCTGCTCGCCCTGACCAACGGCCAGGTCGACGCCGCGCAGATCAACTCCCAGACGCTCGCGACCGCCGAGCGCGAGGGCACGTTCGACTCCTCGACGTTCCGCCAGGTCTGGGAGTCCGACCCCATCCCGAACGACCCCATCACGGTCGCCGGCTCGCAGAGCCAGGAGTTCAAGGACGCCGTGCGCGAGGCCCTCCTCACGCTCGACACGGCCGACGTCGAGGCCATCGGCGCGTTCCTCGACGTCGACCCGGCGGGTCCGCTCGTCGAGGTCGACGTCGACACGTACAAGCCGCTGTTCGACCTCGCCACGACGCTCGGGCTCACGTCCGACGACGTCTGACCCCCACGGACGTGCGCGGGGTCGTCGCCGGGTCGACCAGACCCGGCGGCCACCCCGCTCGTCCCGTCCGGTCGACCACGCTCCCGGTCGACCGCCCTCTCTCCCCCGCGGGCTCGCGTCCCGTTCCAGCAAGGAGTAGTTCCAGATGGCTTCACACCACGGCGCGCTCGCGCCGGGCTCGCCGGGGCTGCCCGGCGGGCCGGGCGGCTCGGCCGGCCCCGTCACGGCCGAGGGCGTCCTGCACCTGCCCGACGGCGTCCGCTCGCCCGGCCTGCACCTCCGGGACCTGCGGGTCCAGTTCAACACCCGCTCCGAAGCGGGCGAGAACGTGCTGCGCAGCGCGGTCGACGGCATGGACCTCGACGTCGCGGCGGGCGAGCTCGTGGCGATCCTCGGCGCGAACGGGTGCGGCAAGTCGACGACGCTCAAGTCGGTGATCGGGCTCGCGCCCGTGACGTCGGGCGAGGTGTGGGTCGACGGTGAGCAGGTTCTCCCCCACCACCGGACCTCGGCGGCGGAGCAGCACGAGGCCAGGCGCCGGGTCGCGATGATCTTCCAGCAGGTCAACCTCGTGCGGCGACGCACGGTGCTCGACAACGTGTGCGCCGGCGCGCTCGGGCGGCTGCCGCTGCGCCGGTCCCTCGTCGCGTCGCTCTTCCCCCGCGACCTGCGCGCCGAGGCCATGCTGTGCCTCGACCGCGTCGGCCTCGCCGACCGCGCGCTCGACCGGGTCGGCCAGCTCTCGGGCGGTCAGCAGCAACGCGTGGCCGTCGCCCGGGCCCTGTGCCAGCGGGCGAGCATCCTGCTGGCCGACGAGCCCACGTCGGCGCTCGACCCCGCGGCCTCGACCCAGGTCATGGAGCTGCTCGCGACCCTCGCGCACGACGAGGGTCTCGCGGTCGTCGCCGTCCTCCACGACCCCGAGCTCGCGCGCGAGCACGCCGACCGCCTCGTCGGGATGGTCGCGGGCCGCGAGCGCCTCAACGGTGCGCCGGACGCGGTGACGCGCGACGCCGTCGAGCACCTGTACTCGGCCGAGACGGCGACCGCGACCGTCACCCGGACGACCACCGGAACGAGGATCCCCGCATGACCGCCACCGCCCCCACCCGCTCGCCCCGCTCCCCGCGCGGCGGCTCCCCCGCCCGGGCCGAGGGGCCGTCGCCCGAGAGGCTCGCGCACGTCGTCGTGCCCACGGCCCACCGCTCGGGCCGGCAGGTCACGACCTGGGTCACCGCGGGCGCGGTGCTGCTCGGTCTGCACGTCCTCGCCTGGCAGGGCACGGGCTTCTCGATCAGCGCGCTCGTGGGCGGCTGGGAGGGCATGGCCCGGTTCGTCGGCGAGGCGTTCCCGCCCGACCTCGACTGGTCGACCGTCGTGGCCCCCGGGCTGCAGGCCACGCTCGTGACGCTGTGGATCGGGCTGCTCGGGACCACGCTGTCGATCCCGCTCTCGCTCCTGCTCGCGGTGCTCGCCGCGCGGGGCAGCACGCCGGGGTCGGTCTGGTACCAGGGGTCGCGCGCGATCCTGTCGTTCTTCCGCGCCGTGCCCGACGTCGTGTTCGCCCTGATCTTCGTGACCGCCGTGGGGCTCGGACCGTTCGCGGGGGTGCTCGCGCTCGTCGTCCACAACACGGGCGTCATGGGCAAGCTCTGGGCCGAGGCCATGGAGGAGATCGACCCGGGGCCGGCCGACGCGCTGCGCACCAACGGCGCGGGCCGCACCCAGGTCGTCACGCACGCCGTGCTGCCCGCGGTCGTGCCGCAGTTCCTGGGGCTGCTGCTCTACCGGTTCGACGTCAACGTGCGGTCCTCGCTCGTGCTCGGGCTCGTGGGCGCGGGCGGGATCGGGTTCCTCATCAACAAGTCGATCAAGCTGTTCCGGTTCGACGAGATGCTGACCTACATCCTCATGGTCCTCGTGCTGGTGTGGGTAGTGG
The DNA here is from genome assembly GCF_016907235.1 of Oerskovia jenensis. Classification (NCBI taxonomy): domain Bacteria; kingdom Bacillati; phylum Actinomycetota; class Actinomycetes; order Micrococcales; family Cellulomonadaceae; genus Oerskovia; species Oerskovia jenensis. The sequence continues at coordinate 2,885,688 of NZ_JAFBBO010000001.1, read as the reverse complement.
ACCGCTTCTCGTCATGGGCAAGGGCAAGGATCGCGATCTGAGATCTCGGCCCGTCGGTGCCGAGAACGGGGTTGAGGTCGCTATCCGAGGGATGGCGGCCTCGATCCCGTTCTCGGCCGCGCGGAACCTCGTGCTCGACCTAGGAAGCTCCGGATCTCCGCTCCGACTCGTCCCACACCTGCAAGGTCCCGGGCCGTGAAGCGGAGCAGCGCGACGCCTCGGGACGCGACGAGCAGGTTCTGCCGTCGCCGGTCGGCGAACAGCGCCTCGGGTGCTCCGTGAATCTCGGTCCCGTCGACCTCGGCGATCAGCCAGCTCTCGTCCGGGAGGCGCCAACCCAGGTCGCCCCGGGCCAGGAACTGACCCTGGTCGCCCGAGATCACGACCTGGAGATCGTCGGGCGGGACACCGGCGTCGAGACAGTCGAGCCGGGCGAAGGTCTCGAGCGGGGACTCGGCGCGCCGGTCGCTGAGCTCCCACCACGAGTGCGTCCTGGCGACCCCGCGTCGGCCCCGCGCCATGTCGTGCGCACGGTCGAGTCCACGGACGTCGAGCAGGCCGCGGTGCTGCGCACTGTCCATCAGGGCGACCGCGGCGCGGCGACCGACCTCCGGTACGGTCTGGGCGAGCGCCCAGTCCGGCGTGGCGACGTACCGGTCGCCGACTCGTGTGACGGTCATCCCGTCGTCGAACTGCCTCAGCAGGATGCCGTCCCGTGAACCCGTCGCGCGCCCACCGGGGAGCGCCGCCTGCGCGGTGATCCGGAGCGGGAGCCCCTGGATGCCGAGCAGTGCCAGTGCGCAGGGGCCGACGGCGATCGCGTCCGGCCCGAAGGCGAGAAGACCTGCCCAGGCGGCGCGTCGACGGCGATGGTCCGGGACCCCCGGCCCTTCCCGGCGGTCCGGCGGCACCGGGTCGGTGTCGTAGACACCACGGGTCACCTGCGTCCATCGCCGTTGCTCGACGAGCCGGGAACGGCGGTGCGAACGCAGTCCGTGCTCGTCGCACTGCGCCGCCGACACCAGTCCCTCCTGGCGGCGCGCGACGACGAGGAGCTCTTCGGGTACCCGCGACAGGTGGCGCATCGGGGCATCCCAGCAGGTGACGCCGACCACCCGCCGCCGCCCGACGACGCCCTGGGGACGACCCTCGTGGCTGGGGTCCCTGTGGACACCGTCGACAACGGGAAACCATGCGGTCCAGAACGGGGTTGAGGTCGTCATCCGGCGGATGACGACCTCAACCCCGTTCTCGGCACCTGGACGGCACCAGCTCAGTCCTTGTCCTGCTCCGCCATCTTCGCGAGCATCTGGTTGTACTCGTCCATCTCGACGTCGCCGTCCTTGTCGACCCGGCGGTCGCGGCGCCTGGCGTCCTTCTCGTCGGACTTCGCCCACATGACCGCGACGACGATCGCGAGCGACAGCGTCGGCAGCTCCCCGATGCCCCACGCGACGCCGCCACCGCGCTGCTGGTCGGCGATCGCGGTGATCCCCCAGTCGTGGCCCATGAGCCCGAACCACTCGGGCACGAGGAGCTGCGTCCCGGTCGTGAGCGACACCCCGAAGAACGCGTGGAACGCCATGGTCACGAGCAGGAGCAGCAGCCGTTGGGGCCAGCCGGGCCGCTGCGGTCCGGGGTCGATCCCGACGAGGGCGTTCGCGAACAGGTACCCGGCGAGCGTGAAGTGCAGGATCATCGCGAGGTGCCCGACGTACGTCGTCATCGCGAGCTCGAACGCGGGCGTGTAGTAGAAGACGATCATCGACCCGGCGAAGTTGATCGCCGCGACGATCGGGTTGGCGAAGAACTGCCCCCACCTCGACGTGACGAGCGCGAGCACCCACTCGCGGGGGCCGCGCGAGCCGTCCTTGCGCACGGGCACGGCCCGCAGCAGCAGGGTCACGGGCGCGGCGAGCACCAGGAAGATGGGCACGACCATCGCGAGCACCATGTGCTGGACCATGTGCGCGCTGAACAGCACGTGCCCGTAGACCGCGGGCCCACCGTTGGTGACCCAGAACAGGACGACGATGCCGAGCGTCCACGAGATCGTCCGCCCGATCGGCCACCTGTCGCCCCGCTTCGCGAGCCGGCGCACCCAGCGCAGGTACACGACGAGGGCCGCGACGCACGCGAACGCGGGCAGCAGGTCCCAGCGCCACTCGGTGAACCAGCGTCCGAGGTCCGGCTCGGGAGGCAGCGGGTGACCGGTCACGAGCTCGGCGGGCGTCGGCAGCGCGATGGGCTCGTCCGGTACGGGGGGTGCGGTGGAACCGAGCGCGACGGCCACGCCCGACACCGCACCCATGACGAGCAGCTCGACCGCGACGAGCCGCCAGAACAGCCAGGTCGCGGCCTTCTCGGCCGCGGCCTGCGGTCGACCCTTCCCGGCGGCGGCCGGGCCGCGCTGACCGGTGGCCCCCGGGCCGGCGTTCTTCCCCGGCCCGACGGCGGAGCCCGCCGCCGCTCCCTGCTCGCCCGTCGCGGTGGCCGTCCCGGCGGACGTGCTGGTCGTGCGCGGGCCGCGGGCGGGACCGCCCACGCCCTGGAGCCGGCGCACGACGAGCTCACGGTGCGCGAACCCGATCGCGCCGAGCACCACGATGAGGCCGACCTTGGTGAGGATGAGCACGCCGTAGTCGGTGCTCAGCCCGGCGACGCCGCCGAGGCGGATCCAGGCGTTCGCGACGCCCGAGACGGCGACGGCGACGAACGACCACCCCGCGATCGAGGAGTAGCGCGAGACCGAGGACGCGAAGGCCGTGCGGTCGAGGCCGCCGCGCAGCCGCACGATCGCGAGCACCCCGAGCCCCCCGATCCACAGGGCCGCCCCGCCGAGGTGGAGGAACATCGAGGAGATCGCGAGCTCGTGGCTCGCGGCGCCCGCGGTGTGGCCCGTGTTGGCCTGGAACGCGAGGGCCGAGATCGCGAGCAGGGCCGTCCACAGGGCACCGGTCGCGGTGCGGACCGCGAACGCGCACGCCGAGGTCAGCGCCGCGACGACGATCACGCCGAGGAGGCTGCGGCCCAGCGAGATCTGGGTGACGAACGCCGCGAGCTGGTCGCCGAAGCCCACGCTCGTGACGGGCATGCTCGACAGGACCGAGTAGCGCAGGATCGTCTGGACGACGGTGAGCACGGCCCACACGGCCGCGGCGGCGCCGGCGACCCCGAGCGCCTTGCGCAGCGGCGGTCCGGCGGGCAGCACGCAGGCCGCGAGGACGAGCGAGCCGATGGTCAGGGCGATCGCGAGCTCGGTCAGGGTCGTCGAGATCGGCAGTCCCCACCGCGCGGCCGTTCCCGGGTCGGCGAACCCTGCGAGGGCCTGGAACGCCCCGGAGAAGGCGCCCGCGGCGACGACCGAGAGGATCGCGACGACGACGGCCGCGGGCCCCGCGAGGACGAGCCACCAGGGGTTGCGCGGGGCGAGGTCGGCATCCCGGGTGGCGGGCTGCGCGACGCGGTCGGGCGCGGTTCCGGGGGTGCTGCGGGGGGCGGTGGCGGTCACCCGACCAGGGTAGGCGGGATGGGGTGCATCGCGGTATTCCCCTCGTGCCGCCGTCTCCTGTCGAGGAGTCGTCGCCGCCACGCCCGGACCCGCCCCCGGCCCGGCGTGACGGCAGGTCCCCTGCCACCCCGACGGCGGAGCGCGCCTCGCCCGCCTGGGCGCGCTCCGCCGTCGGGCGGCCTGCCGGGGGGAGTTCTCCCCATGCCTCGCCTGTGGATGAGACGCGGCGCTCCGAGGCACCGCTGGCATACTGGGCCGGGTTCGCACGGCGTCCCCCTCGTGAGGGACGGCCGTGCCCAGATCCCCGGCACGACCCGAGCACACGCGAAGGACCTCACCATGGCCACAGGTCACGGCAGCATCTCCACGACGGACCTGGACCGCGCGGGTCACCTGCTCAAGCGGGTCGAGCAGGTGTTCGACCAGCGCGTGGTCGGGCAGGAGGCCCTGCGCACGGCCCTGATCAGCTCGCTCCTCGCGGGTGGCCACATCCTGCTGGAGTCGGTCCCCGGCCTCGCCAAGACCACGGCCGCACAGACGCTGGCCGCCGCGATCAACGGCTCGTTCCGCCGCATCCAGTGCACGCCGGACCTCATGCCGAACGACATCGTGGGCACGCAGATCTACAACTACGCGACCGGGTCCTTCACGACGCAGCTCGGTCCCGTGCACGCGAACCTGGTCCTGCTCGACGAGATCAACCGGTCGAGCGCCAAGACGCAGTCGGCGATGCTCGAGGCCATGCAGGAGAAGCAGACGTCGATCAGCGGCGAGAACTTCCCGCTGCCCTCGCCCTTCATGGTCCTCGCGACGCAGAACCCCATCGAGGAGGAGGGCACGTACGTGCTGCCCGAGGCCCAGATGGACCGCTTCCTCATGAAGGAGGTGCTGACGTACCCGGCCCCGGCGCAGGAGCTCGAGATCCTCGACCGCATCTCGACGGGCCGCATGACGGCACCCATCACGGCCGAGCCGATCAGCATCGACGACGTGGTCTTCCTCCAGCGCCTGGTCGACGACGTGTACGTGGACGAGTCGATCAAGCGGTACATCGTCGACCTCATCAACACGACACGGCTGTCGGGCCCGCGGCCCGTCCCCGGGCTCGACCAGCACGTGCGCGTCGGCGCGAGCCCGCGCGGCGGGATCGCGCTCATGCGCGTGGGCCAGGCCCTCGCGATCCAGGCCGGCCGTGCGTACGTCGTCCCGGACGACATCAAGGCGGTCCGCTACTCGGTCCTGCGCCACCGCCTGGTGCGCACGTTCGACGCGCTCGCCACGAACGTGCAGCCCGAGCAGCTCATCGACGCTGTGTTCGACGCGGTCCCGACCCCGTAGGGCGCGGTCCATGACAGACGTGTCGCGACTGGCCCAGGTGCGGGCCAGGCTCGAGCTCCCGCTGGCCCGGCGGGCCTCGGGGCTGCTCGAGGGGCGGCACCGCTCGATCCTCAAGGGACACGGGCAGGACTTCGACGACCTCCACCTGTACGCGCCGGGTGAGGACGTGGGGGACATCGACTGGAAGTCGAGCGCCCGCGCGGGCATCCCCGTGGTACGCCGATTCGTGCGCGAGTCCAACGTCAACCTGGTCCTCGTCGTGGACACTGGCCGCAACATGGGGGCCACGGCCGCGAGCGGCGAGCCCAAGGCCGACGTCGTGAGCTTCTGCTGCGCGCTCGTGGCCTACCTGGCGCGCGACCGCGGGGACCGGGTCGCGCTCGTCGCGGGCGACGCGGAGCGCATCGTCCAGCTTCCGCCCCGGGCCAGCACGCAGGACCTCGAGCTCCTGCTCCGTACGGTCGAGAAGCAGCTCCGGGTCGACGCGCCGCCGAGCGACCTGAACCGCGCGCTCGACCGGGCTCTCAACGCCTTCCGCCGCCGCTCGCTCATGGTCGTCCTGACGGACGAGGCCCGACCGGGTCCCGAGCACGAGCGCCTGCTGCGGCGCCTGCGCGTGCGCCACGAGGTCATGGTCGTCGCGGTCGCGGACCTGTCGCCGGTCGGTGCGCCCGCCGACCCCTCGGCGCGGACGACGGGCCAGGTCGCCGACGTCGACGGCACGCTCGACCTGCCGCCGTTCCTGCGGGGTCGTGCGGACATCGCCGCAGGGGCTGCGCAGGCGGCGCGCTCCCGGCGCGGGGCGGTCGTGGACCTGTTGCGCACCCTCCAGGTGGAGGCCGTGAGCGTGACCGGGACCGGCGACGTCGTGCCCCGTTTCGTCGAGCTGCTGGGGAGGGCCAAGCGTGCCGGACGATGAGCTCTACGCCCCGGTCCTCTACAGCGGCTGGTGGGCGGCCCTGGGGGTGGCCCTGCTGCTGCTCGTCGTCGGTTGGGTCGTGTTCGCGTTCCTGTCCACGCGCGCGTCGGCGCAGGAGAAGGCCGCGCGGTTCCCGGGGCCCTGGGCCCCGGGCACGCCCGACCCGTACGCGGGCCTGCGGGCCGAGTTCGAGGCGCACCTGGACGCGGTCGAGGCGGCCTATCTCGCGGGCGGGCTCGACGAGCGTGGGCTGCACCTGGCGCTGTCGAAGGAGGTCCGCGGCTTCGCCTCGGGCCGCCTGGGCGTGGACGCCTCGGTGCTGACGCTCTCGGAGATCGAGAGCATGACGGGCACGGCGCACCTGACCCGCCTCATCGCGCGGTACTACCACCCGTCGTTCGCGGAGGACGAGGCCCTCGACCTGCCCACGCCGCCGGAGCAGGGTGGCTCGCCCGACGGTCGGGAGTCGATCGACCGCGCTCGTTCGGTGGTGAGGACGTGGTGACGCCCGGGCCCCAGGGCGCCTCGATCCTGTGGCCGTGGCTGCTCGCCGCGGTCGTGGTCCTGGTGCTGGCCGCGGGCGCGTCGGCATGGTGGCTCGCGCGCCGCCGTCGGGCACGGGCGGAGAAGGCGCGGTCCGACGACGTCACGTGGGTCGCGAACTCGGCGTACCTCGCGCAGGTCCCCGCGTTCGCGGCGTGGGTGCGCCGCTACCGGACGCTCCAGGTCGCGGGGCTCGGAGGCCTGCTCGTCGCGCTCGTGGGCGTCGGCGCGGTGGCCGCTCGTCCGGTCGAGACGGACCTGGTCGTGGACCGCATGGGGACCCGCGACATCGTGCTGTGCCTCGACGTGTCCGGCTCCATGACGGCCTACGACGGCGAGATCCTCAAGGTCTACTCGGAGCTCGTCGACAACTTCGAGGGCGAGCGCATCGCGCTGTCGATCTTCAACTCGACGTCGCGGACCGTGTTCCCTCTGACCGACGACTACACGCTGGTCCAGGAGGAGCTCGCTGCGGGGGTCGCGGCGTTCGACAAGGACCCCAGCACGCTCGACTTCAGCAGCGAGCGTGACCGGAAGGACGTCCTGGAGTTCCTCACCTACACCGCGGGGACCCTGGCGAACGAGTCCGCGGCGAGCCTGATCGGCGACGGGCTGGCGAACTGCGCGCTCCAGTTCGACGAGGAGACCACGGACCGGTCGCGCTCGATCATCCTCGCGACCGACAACTACGTCGCGGGCGAGCCCATCTACACGCTCGAGGAGGCCGCAGCGCTCGTCACCTCGCGCGACATCACCCTGCACGGGATCTACGGCGGCTCCGAGCTCTACGAGGGCACCCCCGAGGAGACGCAGTACCGCGAGGTCGTCCAGGACGGTGGCGGGCTGTACTTCCTCGCGGGCGACCCGCAGGCCGTCGAGGGCATGGTCGAGGACGTGGTCGCGCAGCAGGCCGTCGAGCTCGACGCGAGCCCCGAGGTCGTCGTGACCGACCTGCCCACGACCTGGTTCCTCGTGGCGACCGCCGGTACCGCCCTGCTCGTCGTCGTCGCCTGGAGGCTGCGCGAATGACCTTCCAGCCGTTGGTGCCCCTGTGGGCGTGGGCCGTCGTGTTCGTCCCGCTGCTCGGTCTCGCCGGGTGGCAGCTCGCCGTCGCTCTCCGTGCCGCGGCACGCGGTCCCGTCGGGCAGGGCCGGGTCGCGGGACCCCGTGGTGCGTGGGCCCGCCGGACCGCGCTCGTCGCCCTGCTCGCCGTGATCGGGCTCGGCCCCTCGGTCCCCGTGACGGACCGCGACACGTCGGTCGCGAACGTGGACATGTTCTTCGTGGTCGACCGCACGGGGTCCATGGCGGCCGAGGACTTCGACGGCACCAACGAGCGCCTCGACGGCGTGCGCCACGACATCGCGAGCCTCACGGCGGACATCCCGGGCGCCCGCTACTCGATCATCTCGTTCGACTCCCAGGCGAGCCGCCAGGTCCCGCTCACGACCGACGCCCGGGCCATCACGTCCTGGGCCGAGACCTTCCAGCGCGAGATCACGCTCTACTCCAAGGGGTCGCTCACGGACCGGCCGCTCGACGCGCTCGGCGCCGCGCTCCAGGGTGCCGCGACGGACCGACCGGCCAACGTGCGCCTGGTGTTCTTCCTGTCCGACGGCGAGCAGACCGCCGACGGCGAGCCCCGCTCGTACGAGGACCTCGCGCCCCTCGTCGACGGCGGCGCCGTCCTCGGCTACGGCACCTCGGAGGGGGGTCGCATGAAGGAGTACATGCCGGGCGAGGACCCGGCCACGGCCGGGTACCTGCGGGACCCGTCGCGCGCGACCCTCGACGAGGCCGAGTCGCCCGATGCGCTGTCGCTGATCGACGAGGACAACCTGCGTGCGGTCGCCACCCAGCTCGGGGTGCCGTACGCGCACCGCGAGACCACCGGCCCGACCGCCGAGCTCGTCGCGGGGGTCGACGCCCAGCAGGTCGCGGCCGACGGCAGGCGCCTGGTGACGGCGTACCGTCCGGTCGTGTGGCCGTTCGCGCTCGTGGGCGCCGTCCTGCTCGGGTTCGAGGCGTGGGCCGCCGGCCGGTCGGCCTCGCGTCGGGTGGGGGTCCGCGCATGAGCGGCGACGGCCGACCCCCGCAGCCCCCGCCGGTGTGGGGAGCCCCCGGCGCCCCCGGCCCGAAGCGGCCGGCGGCGCCGCACGGCGGCTCGCCGTTCCCGGCCCCCCGGCCCGGCACGCGTTCCCCCCAGGGCGCGGCGATGCGCACGAGGCGGCTGCGCCGTCGGACGCTGCTGCTCCTGCTGCCCTGTCCCCTGCTGATCGTCGCGCTGGTGCTCGGCACCAAGCTGGTCTTCCTCCCGGTGATCGCGTCCTACGCGTCCGGGCGCTACGAGGCGAGCGACTACTCGGAGGCCGCCACGAACTTCGACCTCCAGAAGACGATGAACATCGTCGACCCGTGGAAGGCGTGGTTCAACACCGGGACCGCCCACCACCGCGCGGGCGACGACACGACCGCCATCTCCGACCTCCACCGTGCCTACGACCTGGCCGAGGACGAGGAGCCTCTGGTCCGTTGCGAGATCCAGGTCAACCTGTCGATCTCCTACGAGACCGCGGGCGACTTCGAGGCGTCCATGGGCGAGGACTTCCTGTCGCAGAAGAGCGCGCTCGAGGAGGCCCTCGCTGCGCGCGAGGCGGGGCGGGACTACGACTCGTTCCTCATCGACCCCTTCGGTACCGGCGACGAGCTCGTCCCCGAGGACCTCCAGGACCAGGCCACCGAGTGGTTCTCGTTCGCCGAGCGGTCCTACGCGACGGCCGAGCAGGTCCGCGGGTGGCCCGGGTGCGAGGCGCAGCCGCCCGAGGCGAAGGAGCAGAACGAGGCGTCGGTCCAGCGTCTGCGGGACAAGCAGCAGCAGGCGAAGGACGCCCAGCCGCCAGAGCCGCAGGACCCGCAGAGCGGCGACCAGGGCGAGGAACCCCCTCCGGAAGCCGACCAGAGCGAGCAGGAGCGGGCCGAGGCCGAGCGTCAGGAGAAGCTCCAGCAGCAGAACTCCGAGGCTCGCGGCGACGAGGACCAGAGCCGGCAGGAGTACCAGGAGTACTTCGGCGGCGAGGACCCCGCGGACGGGTCGGGCGAGGGCGGCGGGTCCGCCAAGAACTGGTGAGGTGCTCGCACCCTCGCTCCCCCGTGGCCAGGTGTGTCGGACGGTGCGTGGTCTCCGGCGCACGTCGGTTCTGACGACCCTGCACGAGCCCTCAGTCGTCGAGGCCCTCGACGAGCCAGGTGCGCGGACCGGGGCCCTCCTCCGCGAGCACGTCGTGCGGGTTGGCCAGGACGCACTTGCGCAGCGACAGGCAGCCGCACCCGATGCAGTCCGTGAGGTGGTCACGCAGGCGCACGAGCTGCTCGATCCGGGCGTCGAGGTCTGCGTGCCACATGCGCGACAGGCGCCGCCAGTCCTTGGCGGTCGGCGTGCGGTTCTGCGGGAGCGTGCCGAGAGCCTCACGGACCAGGGCGAGCGGGATCCCGACGCGCTGCGAGACGCGGATGAACGAGACGCGGCGCAAGGTCTCGCGGGGGTAGCGGCGCTGGTTGCCGGGCGTACGGCGGGACGAGAGCAGACCTTCGCGTTCGTAGAAGTGCAGGGCCGACACCGCGACGCCGCTGCGGCGCGCGAGCTCGCCGACCGTGAGCTCGTCGTCGGGGTGAGGTCCGTCGTCAGGCATGATTGCTCCAGGCATTCGTCGCTCCGTCCATCGTCGAGACGAATCCCCTTGACCTCGACAATGGTTGAGGTTCGAGACTAGTCGAAGCGCTCGATCGAGCTCACTCCTGCCGCGCAACCCCCACCGGTCCGCGCCCACCCCTGCGAGGAATCATGGAACCACCACGCCCCGAGGCGCCCCAGGCCGAGGTCGCCGCCGCGATCGGCGACGCCCACACGCCCGACCCCTCGCTCCCGGTCCCCGCTTCCGCCGCGGCCACCACGACCACCGCGCTCGAGCCGCCCGCCGACGCACCCGTCGCCGTCGGCGCGGGCCTGTCCCCCGCGACCCAGCGCACCGTGCTCGTCGGCATGGTGGCCCTGGTGCTGCTCGGGGCGTTCGAGGCCCTCGCGGTCGCGACCGCGATGCACACCGTCGCGACCGCACTCGACGGCATGTCGCTCTACGCCGTCGCGTTCGCGGGCTCGATCGCGGCGAGCGTCGTCGGCATGGTCGCCGCAGGTCGGTGGTGCGACCGCTTCGGGCCGGGCCCGTCGCTGTGGGGCGGCGTGGGCCTGTTCCTCGCGGGCCTGGTCGTCTCGGGGCTGGCCCCGAGCATGGAGCTCTTCGTCGCGGGGCGCGTGGTGCAGGGACTCGGCACCGGGATGTACATCGTGGCGCTGTACGTGCTCGTCGCCCGCGTCTTCCCCGAGGAACGCCGGCCCGCCGTGTTCGCGGCCTTCGCGGCGGCCTGGGTCGTGCCCTCGCTCGTCGGCCCCGTCATCTCGGGGCTCATGGTCCAGCACCTCGGGTGGCGGTGGGTCTTCCTCGCCGTGCCCGTGCTCGCCGTCCCCGCCGTGCTCATGATGCGCCCGGGCCTGCGGGCCGTCGGCCAGGACCGCCGCGCGGTCACGGCCGGCGCGACCGGGAGCGCGGCACTGTGGTGGGCCGTGGCCGCAGCCGCCGGGATCGGCCTGCTGCACTTCGCAGGGCAGCAGGAAGGCGCCCGCCTGTACGTGCCGCTCGTCGCGGCGCTCGCCCTCGTCGTGGTCTCCGTGCCCCGGCTGCTGCCGCGCGGCACTGCCCGCGCGGCCCGCGGGCTCCCGTCCGTCATCGCGATCCGTGGCCTCGTCGCCGCGGCGTTCACCGGGACCGAGGTCCTGCTGCCCCTGCTCCTCCAGTCCGAGAGAGCCCTGTCCCCGACCCAGGCCGGCGGGATCCTCACCTTCGGGGCGATCGGCTGGTCGGTCGGTGCGTGGCTGCGCGGCAAGGCGCACTGGGGCTGGTCGCACGCGCGGTTCGTCCTCGTCGGTTCGCTCTTCGTCGCAGGCGGGATCGCGGGCACCGTGCTGCTCGCCTGGTCAGCGGTGCCGCCCCTCGTCGGCATGCTCGCCTGGACGTTCGCGGGCCTGGGCATGGGCATGGTCCACCCGACGCTCTCGGTCCTCACGCTCGCCCTGTCCCCCGAGGACCAGCAGGGCGCGAACAGCTCGGCGCTCCAGGTCTCCGACGCCCTGTCCGCAGCCATCGCGCTCGCCGTGACGGGGTCGATGCTCGTGGTGCTGCGCGAACCCCTCGGGCTCCTGGCGTACGTCGTGTGCTTCGGGGTCATGGTCGCGATCGCGCTGCTCGCGGCGTTCGTCTCGCCGCGGACCCGCGTCCAGGCCTGAGGCGCACGTCCCGAGGGCGGGGCCGGGACGGCGGGGTGGGGACCGCCGGCGGGGCCGGGCCGGGACGGGTCGGCCCGGGATCGCCGGCTCGGCCCCGCCCTCGATCCGTGTCCGGGTTGCCCGGTGTCCATATGCTCTCGCAACATCGGGCTTCGTACGTTCGAGCGCATGAAACGCTACGAGCTGTCCCTTCTCGCCCTCCTGACCGCGGCGCTCATGGTCGTCGGCGCCGGGCCGTCGTCCGCGATCAGCGGCGGTACGGAGGCCACCCAGGACTACCCGTTCATGGGCGCCTACAAGCCCGGCCACCCGGTGCCCCCCGGCGCTGGTGGCAACGGGTGCGGCGTCACCTTGATCGATCCGCAGTGGGCCCTGACCGCAGCCCACTGCCTGAAGAACAACCGGGCGCAGAACGGGTCCCCGGTCGGCTGGACCGTGCAGGTCGGGTCGCCCGACGTCACCGAGGGGGGCGACGTCGCCACGGTGGACCGCTTCTTCCGGCTCCCCGCCATGGGCGAGGCCTGGTGGGGGAAGGACCTAATGCTCCTGCGGCTCGCGGAGCCCGTCTCCGCGACCCCGATCGACGTCGCTGCGGCGGCTCCCTCCCCCGGGACGTCCGGGCGCATCCTCGGCTGGGGAAACACCGTCGAGGACGGCCCGCCCTCCTACCCGCAGATGCTCCAGGAGGCCGACGTCAGCCTTCTCGCGAGCGACGCGTGCCCGACCCTCGACGTGGGCGAGCTGTGCGTCGGCACGGGCGACGGCAGCACCCGGGGCAAGGCCGGAAACGCCGACTCGGGCGGTCCCCTGCTGGTCCGCGAGGGCGACGCGTGGGCGATCGCCGGGCTGCTCACGGGCCCTGAGGAGCACAACGACGCGGTCGCCGGCCTCTACACCGACGTCACGCGCCACGGCGACTGGATCCGCACCGTGATGGAGACCCACGAGTCGATCCCCGACGACGTCTTCGACATGGGTATGGGCGGCTTCCCCGCGCTGTCGGGCTGCGAGTCCTCGATCGTGCGGACGTCGACGTCGGCGGGCGACGACCCGGCCATGCTCCTCACCAACGGGCACTGCCTCCCCGTCGTGGACGAGACGTTCGGCATCCCGGGGGTCGGGGCGACGATCGTCGACCAGCCCGTGGACGCGTCCGTCGCGTTCACCGACGCGCAGGGCTACGGTCTGACGACCGCCGAGATCGAGCGTCTGCTGCTCGGCACCATCACGGGGACCGACGTCGCGCTGTACCGCCTCGACGAGTCCTTCGAGGAGCTCGAGTCCGAGGGGGTCACGGTCCTGACCCTCGCCGAGTCCCGGCCGCAGGTCGGCGACACGGTGACCCTCAAGACCACCGACCCCCGCGGGTGCACGATCGAGGCGGTCGTCCCGGTCTTGCGCGAGGGCGGCTACGAGCAGCACGACGCCCTGCGCATGGCGGCCGGCCCCGACTGCGAGACGTACCCCGGCGACTCGGGGGCCGCGCTCGTCGCGGCCGACGGCGTCACCGTCGTCGGCGTCAACAGCACCACCAACCGCGACGGCCTCCTGTGCGAGATCGACAACCCCTGCGAGGTCGGCCCCGACGGGACGACCACGGTCGTGACGAACCAGCCCTACGGGCAGCAGGTCGTCGGGCTGAACGCCTGCCTCACCGAGGAGTCCGAGCTCGACCTCGATGCCCGCGGCTGCGAGTTCGAGGCATCGGGGGACCAGCGGGGGGTCCTTCCGTCACCGCCCGACGGCGCACCCGTCGTCGACGCCCCCTCGTCCCTGACCACCGCGGCGCGCCGGGTCTGACGTCGGCCGGGGCACCGGGGTCCCGTCGGTCGCGCCGTGCGGCTAGGCGGGGCCCTGCGCCGCGAGGGCCTCGGCGCCCTCGGCGTAGCGGTCCAGCACGATCGCGGTCAGCCGTGCGTCGGGGGCGAGCGGCGCGGTGACGAGATCGGCGCCGGTCTCGAGGAGACGGTCGTGGAAGAACCCGGGGGCGAGCAGGTAGGCGGCGACGACCACGCGCGGGACCCTCGCTCGTGCCGGTTCGTCGTCGCTGCCCGACGGCGCCGCGTGGGTCTCACCGAGGGGTTCGCCGTCCGCGGTGGTCGCCTCGCCCGTGGCCGCGCTCGCGGCGAGCGTCTCGCGGGCGGCCGCGACGGCGTCGCGCACCGTCGGGGTCGCCATCGCGCCGAACCCGACCGTGACGGGGCCGTCGTGGTGCGCGCGCAGGAACTCGGCGACGGCCTCGACGTCGCGAGCGGCGCCCGCCTTGCTCGACCCGGCCGCGGCCAGGACCACGGCGTCGTGCGGACGGACCCCGGCCTCGGTCAGTCGGTCGGCGAGGATCTCGGCGAGGCGCGGGTCGGGGCCGAGCGCGCGGGCCGCGGTCGCGGGTCCGTGCTCGGGGCCGCGGCCCTCGTGCTCGGGCGAGACGGCCTCGGTGATGTCGACGTTCACGTGGAATCCCGTGGACAGCAGCAGCGGCACGACGACGGCCGCCCCGCCCGGGCGCTCGCCCGCGGCGGGCGGCGCGACGGCCTGCGTGACGACGTCCGCGACCTCGGGCTGCTGGACGTCGACGAACGCCTCGCGCACGTCGAGGTCGGGACGGGTCGCGCGGACGTCGTCGAGGATCGCGCGGATCGCGGCCTGGCCGTCCGCGTTGTTGGTGCCGTGCGAGCAGCCGACGAGCACGGGTCGGCCGACATCCCTCGCGCCGCTGCCCGCGGCGTCGACGGTCGGCGCGCTCCCCTCGGTCGCGTCGGAGGGAAACCCCAGGATCTCCGTGCTCATGCCAGCTCCAGTCGATAGCCACGTTTGACGACGGTCTTGACGAGGGTGCGGTCGCCGACCGCCTCGCGCAGACGGGCGACCGCGACCTCGGCGGCGTGCGGGTCGCGCGAGTCGCCGGGCAGCGCCGCGAGGACCTGGTCCCGCGTCACGACGTCCCCCGCCCGGTTCCCGGCGCGCGCGGCCAGCAGCCGCAGGACCTCGAGGCCCGAGGGCGAGAGCGGCAGGACGCGGCCGTCGAGCACCGCGACGCGCGAGCGGATCTGCAGGTTGCCCGCGACGGTCACGAGCGCGAGCGTCTCGGCGTGCTCGTAGTGCCCGACGAGCGTGCGGACCAGCGCGCCGAGGCGGCCGCGGTCCGGCTGGAGCGTCGGGACGCCGCGGTGCGCGAGCGGTCGGGCCGTGATGGGGCCGACCGCCGCGGCGATCATGGCACCGCTCGCGAAGCGCGCGACGACGGCGTCCCCGACCCCCTCGGACTCGGCCGCCGCGAGCCAGGCCTCGGCGCCCGGGGCCGACGTGAAGACGACCGCGTCGATCTCGCCGGCCGCGGCGGCGTGGACCGACGCGCGCAGCGCCGCCTCGTCGGGCGGCGGCCCCCAGCGGTACACGATGAGGCTCGCGACGTCGGCCCCCGCCTGCGCGAAGACCACGTCGAGACCGTCGGCCCCTGCACCGTGGTGCTGAACTGCGATCCGCAGCCCGTCGACCCCCTCGCCGAGCAGGACGTCCGCGATCTCGCCCGACGTCTCGGACTCGGCGACCCAGTCGGCCTGGAGGCCCGCGGCCTGGATCGCGCCGCGCGCCTTGGGGCCGCGCGCGACCAGGCGGGCCCGGCTCATGACGTCCAGCAGCTCGTCGGCCAGGCCGTGCGCGTCGGCGGCCTCGATCCAGCCCCGGAACCCGATGCCCGTCGTGACGACCACGACGTCGGGCGGGTGCGCGATCAGATCCCGCGTACCCGCGAGCAGAGCCTCGTCGTCCTCGTTGGGCACCATGCTCAGGGCCGGCGCGTGCCGCACCTCGGCGCCCCGGCGGGACAGCGCCGCGGCGAGCTCGGCCGACCGGCGGTCGGCCGTGACGAGGACCGTGCAGCCGGCCATGACCTGGCCCAGCGCGGGACGGTGTCCGCCGGTGGGCTCGCCCGTGACGTCCGTGACGTCCGTGACCTGATCCGTCACAGGGCGGGCTCCGGCACGAGGGCGGACAGGACGGGCAGCGATACCAAGGTGTCCGGGACGAGCAGGCCCTCGGCCGCGACGTCCCCCACGACGACGACCGCGGGCGCCCGGACCCCGACCTCGGCCGCACGACGGACGAGCGTCCCGAGCGTGGCGCGCGTGACCCGTTGGTGCTGCGTGGAACCGGACTCGACCACGGCGACGGGCGTGGCGGCGTCGGCCCCGGCGGTGACCGCCTGGTCCGTGATCTCGCTCAGCATCGACACTCCCATGAGGATCACCAGGGTAGCCGTGCGGTCGCGCACCGCGGCCAGCGCGACCACGCCCAGGGGCTCGTGACCGTTCACGACCAGGAACGCGCCGACCGTCCCGCGATGCGTGAGCGGGATGCCCGCGAGCGCCGGGACGGACAGGGCGCTGCTCACGCCGGGCACGACTTCGACCGGGACGCCCGCGGCCCGGCACGCGAGGACCTCCTCGCCGCCCCGCCCGTAGACGAACGGGTCGCCGCCCTTGAGGCGCACGACCCGTCGTCCGCGGCGGGCCTGCTCGACGAGGATCGCGTTGATCTCGTGCTGCGGGACGGGGTGGTGGCCCGGGGTCTTGCCGACGTCGATGATCTCGACGCCCGCGGGCAGGTCGGCGAGGACCTCGACGGGTCCCAGGCGGTCGGTCACGACGACGTCGGCGCCCGCGAGCGCTCGCCAGGCGCGCAGCGTGAGGAGGTCGGCGGCGCCGGGTCCGCCGCCCACGAGCACCACCGAGCCGCCGGGCACGGTCCCGCCGGTGCCGCCGGTGCTGCCGGTGCTGCCGGTGCTGCCGGTGCTGCCGGTGCTGCCGGTGCTGCCGGTGCTGCCGGTGCCGAGCATGCGGTTGCCGTCCGCCGAGCATGCGGTGGGCGTCCGATCCGGGACGGATCCCGACGACGACCGCATGCTCGGCCCCGAGGCGGCCGTCACGGGGTGGGGCCGGTCGGGGTGGGGCCGGTCGGCACCGCGACGTGCACGACGCCGTCGCGCACCTCGACCGGCCACGTCGCCAGGTCCGGGCCCGCCACGAGCACGGGGAGGAACCCGACGGGGTCGAGGCACTCTCCCGTCTCGAGCGCGAAGACCTGCTTGTACATCGGGGAGGCGACGGTCGGCACCCCACGGCGCGTTCCGACGATGCCGCGCGACATGACGTTCGCGCCGCTGAACGGGTCGAGCTGCTGGACCGCGAGCACGCGGTCGTCGGTCAGGCGGAAGAGCGCGACCTGGTTCCCGTCGACGAGCGCCGCGGCCCCGCGCTCGACCGTGAGGTCCGCGACCCCGCACACGGGCTGCCACACCGGGACGGCCTGTGCGTCCACCACCGCGCCAGCCGGCGCAGCCGTCAGGCCCGGTGCGGCCGTCGTACCCGTCGTGCCCGTCATCTGCGCGCTCATGCCCGTACCTCCAGCGTCGTCCCGGCGATCAGTACCGCGCCCGCGGCGCCCGCACGCTCCGCGGTCGTCGCCGGGCGGGGCTGCCCGCGCTCGGCCACGTACGCGAGGTCCGGGTCCGCCGTCGTGGGCGCGTTGACGAACGACCCGAACCGCCTGAGCTTCTCGGGGTCCTCCAGGACCGCACGCCACTCGTCCTCGTACGCGTCCACGTGGAGCGCCATCGCGGCGTCGAGGTCCGCCGCGATGCCCAGCGAGTCGTCGAGGATCACCGCGCGGATCCCGTCGAGGCCGCCCTCGACCTCGTCGACCCACACCGACGTGCGCTGGAGCCGGTCGGCGGTGCGGACGTAGTACAGGAGGAAGCGGTCGATCGTCCTGATCAGCGCCTCGTCGTCGAGGTCCTCCGCGAGGAGCCGCGCGTGCCGGGGAGTGAAGCCGCCGTTGCCACCCACGTACACGTTCCAGCCCTTGTCGGTCGCGATGACCCCGACGTCCTTGCCGCGCGCCTCGGCGCACTCGCGCGCGCAGCCCGAGACGCCGAGCTTGATCTTGTGCGGCGACCGCAGGCCGCGGTACCGCAGCTCGAGACGCACGGCCATGCCCACCGAGTCCTGCACCCCGAACCGGCACCACGTCGACCCGACGCACGACTTCACGGTCCGCAGCGACTTCCCGTACGCCTGCCCCGACTCCATGCCCGCGTCGACCAGGCGGCGCCAGATCAGCGGGAGCTGCTCGATCCGCGCCCCGAACATGTCGATCCGCTGGCCGCCCGTGATCTTGGTGTAGAGCCCGAAGTCCTTCGCGACCTGCCCGATCACGAGCAACCCCTCGGGCGTGATCTCCCCGCCCGGGATGCGCGGGACCACCGAGTAGGTGCCGTCCTTCTGCATGTTCGCCATGACGTGGTCGTTGGTGTCCTGGAGCGCGGCCTGCTCGCCCGTCAGGATGTGACCGTTGCCCAACGAGGCCAGGATCGACGCCACGACCGGCTTGCAGATGTCGCACCCACGACCGGGACCTGCGGCCGGGAGCCCGGCCGGGGCGACGCCGTCGGGCAGGGCGGGCGCGCCGGGCGTCCCGTCGGGGACGACCTCCGGGACTCGACCGAACCGCGCGATGATCTCGCTGAACGTGTGCAGGTCCGCGACGCGGACCGCGTCGAAGAGCTGCGACCGCGAGAGCTCGAAGTGCTCGCACAGCGCGTTCGAGACCTCGATGCCGGCCTTCTCGAGCTCGGTCGTCGTGAGCTTCTTGACGAGCGGGAGGCACGAACCGCAGCTCGTGCCGGCCTTGGTGCACGACTTGACCGCGGCGACGTCTGTGCACGCGTGCTCGGTCACGGCACCGCGGACCGTCCCCGCGGTGACGTTGTTGCACGAGCAGACCGTGGCGTCGTCGGGCAGCTCGAGCCCCGCCGCGCCGCCGCCCGCGGCGCCCTCGGGCAGGAGGAACGCCCCGGGGTCGCCCGGCAGCTCGCGCCCCAGCATGGGCCGCAGGGCCGCGTACGGCGTCGCGTCGCCCACGAACACGCCACCCAGGAGCGTGCGCGCGTCGTCGGACAGGACGAGCTTCTTGTAGACGCCCGCGACGGGGTCCGCCCAGACGAGCTCCATGGCGCCCTCGGTGCGCGCGAACGCGTCGCCGAAGCTCGCGACGTCCACGCCGCGCAGCTTGAGCCTGGTCGCGGTGTCCGCACCGGGGAACGTCGCCTCGCCCCCCAGCAACCGGTCCACGACGACCTCGGCCATCGCGTACCCCGGGGCCACGAGCCCCAGGCACCTGCCCTCGATGCACGCGACCTCGCCGACCGCCCACACGTGCGGGTCCGGCGTGCGGCACGACAGGTCGACGACCGCTCCCCCGCGCTCGCCGACCGGGAGGCCCGCCGCCCGGGCCAGCTCGTCGCGGGGCCGGACGCCCGTCGCCAGGACGACCACGTCGACGTCGAGCCGCCCGCCGTCCACGAAGTCGAGGCGGCCCACGTGACCCGTGGCGCGCGCGGGCCGCATCTGCTGGGTCGCGGTGCTCACGCGCACCGCGATGCCCCTGTCGTTGATGAGGCGACCGAGCGCCTGCCCACCGCCCAGGTCGATCTGCGCGTCCATGAGGTGCGTCCCGAACTGGACGACGGTCGCCTGGGCGCCGAGCGCCGTGAGCGCTCCCGCGGCCTCGAGCCCCAGGAGCCCGCCGCCGATGACGGCGCCGCGCACCGGGCGGTCGTACGAGGTCCCGGCCCGCTCCTCGCGCTTGGCCTCGACCCACCCGCGCAGGGCCGCGACGTCGTCGATCGTGCGGTACACGAAGACGCCCGGCAGATCGTTGCCCGGGATCGGGGGGCGCGCGGCGTCCGAGCCCGTCGCGAGCACGAGCTCGTCGTAGTCGTGGACCCGGCCCAGGCGGTCGGTGACCTGGCGGGCCTCGCGGTCGATCGAGTCGACGCGGCAGTCGCGGACCAGGCGCACGAGCGGGTCGTCCCACAGCGCCGGGTCGCCGAGGGTGAGCTCCTCGGGGTCGCGCGCCGAGAAGTAGGAGGTGAGCGCGACGCGGTCGTACGGGTAGCGGGGTTCCTCGGCGAAGACGGTGACCCGCCACCCGCCGGCGGTGTCACGGGCGCGCAACGCCTCGACGAGACGCTGGGCGACCATGCCGCCGCCGACGACCACGAGGTGACGGGGAGAGCTCGATGATGCGGTCACGGGGGCTCCTGGGGGGTGCGGTCCGGGTGTCCGGGAAGCGGCTGCTGCTCCGGACACTAGGGACGCGCCGTTTCCGCGCCGCTCCCGCCCCTTTGCCCGGCCGTAACGTTCTTCTCACGCGCGCCGGGGGCGGCGCGTGAGAACGCGCGCGCGGCCTGCCGGCGCCGCCCCGGGAGCCCTGTCAGCGGGGCACGCCGGCGGGTTCGGGGGCCGTGGGATGCGCGGGCGCGGGGCCCTCCTGCTCCGGGTCTGCTCGCCGCAACCAGTCGGCGATCCCGCACACGACGTCCTTGCACCCGCCGCACCCGGTCGTCGCACGCGTCGCGCGTGCGATGTCCGTGGTGCTGCGGGCACCTTCTCGCCAGCTCGCGACGATGTCGCCCTTGGTCACGCCGTTGCAGCTGCAGACCGTGGTCCGGTCGGGCATGTGCGTGGGGTCCGACGCCGGAGCCGCGGCCTGCGCGACGGGTCGCAGCAGGAGGTGGGCCGGGTCCGCGGGCACGGGGACGCGGCGCGTGTAGGTCGCGGCGAGGTCGGCGCCCACCTGCGCGGCTCCGACGACGGTCGCCCCGACGAGGAACCCTCCCGCGACCACGACCTCGACGTGGCGTCCCGCGTCGGGGTCGGTCAGGCGGAGCGTGCGGTGGGTGGGGTCGTGGGGACGCCGCGACCCGCAGACCCCCATCGCGACGACGTCCAGGCCCGCGGCCTTGAGACGCACGACGTCCGTGGGTGCGGGGTTCGGCGCGGGCGGCGCCTCGGTCGGTACGACTCCGGACGACGACCTCGCCGCACCGACACGCGGGTGGTCCCGAGATGCGGCCAGCGGGGGTCCTGCGGCGCCGTGGACCCCAGCTGGCCGTATCTCGCGGGGGCCACGGCTCGGTGGACCCCACGCGCTCCGTTCGACGCCGAGCGCGATCCGCAGCGCCATGCTGGGCCGGTCCTCGTCGACGAACCGGACGCGGGGGCGCGTCCTGGCCCCCTCGGGGTCGGGCCCAGAACGCCCCGACGCGCCCCCCGGTCCCCTCGCGGATATCCGCAGGGCGAGCCGCGCCGCGAGCCGCCGCGACTGCTCCCACCCCTGCGCGATCAGCCCCGTCCCTCCCTCGGGCGGCTGCGCGCAGTCACCGATCGCGTGGACGTCCGGGTCGTCGGGGCTCGCCAGTCCCTGCCCGACGACGACTCCCCGGTCCACCGTCAGGCCCGCGGTCCGGGCGAGGGTCGCCTCGGGCACCGTCCCGCACGCGAGCACGAGCAGGTCGGCCGGGATCTCGTCGGCCGGTCCGGACGGGTCCGCGGCAGGTGGCCCTCCCGTGCCGCCCGCCCCGGGTGCGCCGGTCGCACGAGGTGAGCGTCCGCCGTCGGGCACGAGGACGAGGCCCGCAACCACCGCACCCCCGCCGCCGACGCCGCGCACCACGACCTCGCGCGTGCGCGTCCCGGTGCGCACCGTGATCCCGAGCTCGGCGAGCGTGCGCAGGGCGGCGAGGCCCGCGTCCGGGCCGAGCTGCCGGTCCATGGGGCTCGCGCCACCGTGCACCACGGTCACCGCGAGCCCGCGCCGGGCCAGGCCGCACGCGACCTCGAGCCCCAGGACCCCCGCACCGATCACGACGGCGGAGCGCGCGTTGGCGGTCGCGGCGACGATCTCGCGCGCGTCGTCGAACGTGCGCAGGGCGTGCACCCCGGCCGGCAGCGACCCACCGGGCCCCGCGCGCAGGCCCGGGACGTCCGGGATGCGCGCGGCCGAGCCGGTCGCGAGCACCACGGCGTCGTACGGGAAGGCCCCGTCGCTCGTGAGCACGGTGCGCGAGGCGCGGTCGATCGCGATCGCGGGCGCACCGCGGTGGACCTCGACGCGCTCGTCGTCGGCCGAGGGCAGGGTCAGCGCACCGATGTCGGCCCGGCCCGCGACGACCTCGCTCAGCAGGACACGGTTGTACGGCTCGTACCCCTCGTCGCCGAGCACGGTGACGCGCAGGGCCCGGGCGCGGTGCTCCCGGCCCGGTCCGACGCTCGCGAGCAGGTCAGCCACGAACCGCGACCCGACCATCCCGTCGCCCACGACGACGACCCGGAACAAGGTGTCAGAACCAGCGTGACCCATGGCCCACGCTGGTTCTGACATCTCGGCGGTGTCGGTCACGCGACCACCTCCTCGGAGCGCTCGAGCGCCCGGCCGGCGCCCGCGCCATCGCCATCCGCGCCCGCGCCCGCGCCGCCGTCCAGGTCCGGCTCGACCGCGACCGCGCAGACCTTGAACTCGGGCATCCCGGAGATCGGGTCGGTCGCGTCGGTCGTGATGCGGTTGACGCTGCCCGCGCCGCTCCAGTGGAAGGGCATGAACACCGTGTCGGTGCGGATGTCGTCGCTCCACCGCGCGGGCGCCCGGACGTCGCCCCGAGCCGACGTGAGCCGCACCGGGTCGCCGTCGCGGATTCCCAGACGGAACCCGAGGATCGGGTGCATCTCGACGAACGGACCGGGCACGATCCGGTCGAGGTCGGCGACGCGGCGCGTCTGCGCGCCCGACTGGTAGTGCTGCAGGACGCGACCCGTCACGAGGTAGACCGGGGCGTCGGGCCGCAGGTCGTCGCTGGGGCCGACGTGGTCGACCGCGACCATGCGCGCGCGCCCGTCAGAGGTGTGGAAGCGCTCGAGGAACAGTCGCGGGGTGCCGGGGTGCGCCTCTCCCCCGCCCGGGTTGTCAGAACCAGCGTGGGCCATGGCACTCGCTGGTTCTGACAAGCCAGCGGGCACCGCCGGCACGGGCCAGTAGAGCCCCGGACCGCCCGCGGCCTCGTCGGTGTCGAGCCGCGCGTGACTGAGCCCCGAGTAGTCCGCGACGCCGCCCGCCGAGGCCCGGGCCAGCTCGTCGAACACCTCGGCCGGGTCGAGCGGGAAGGGCACGGCCGAGCCCAGTCTGCGCGCGAGCTCGGCGAAGACCCACAGCTCGGACCGCACGTCTCCCGGCGGCGTCACGGCCTGCCGTCGGCGGATCACGCGCCCCTCGAGCGACGTCATGGTCCCCTCCTCCTCGGCCCACTGCGTCACGGGCAGCACGACGTCGGCGCGCAGCGCGGTCTCGGACGGCACCAGGTCGCACACCACGAGCAGGTCGAGCGCGTCGAGCCGCTCCGCGACGCGCGTCGCGTCCGGGGCGCTGACCAGCACGTTCGACCCGTGCACGAGCAGTGCCCGCGGCCCGCCCGGCGTCCCGAGCGAGCGCAGCAGCTCGACCGCGGGCCTGCCCGGGCCGGGCAGCGAGTCCGGGTCCACACCCCACACCGCAGCGACGTGGGCGCGCGCGGCCGGGTCGTCGATCTTGCGGTAGCCGGGGAGCTGGTCGGCCTTCTGCCCGTGCTCACGCCCGCCCTGCCCGTTGCCCTGCCCGGTGATCGCGCCGTACCCGGACCCGGTCCGGCCGGGCAGGCCCAGCGCGAGCGCGAGGTTGATCGCCGCGGTGACGGTCGCGGTCCCCTGGGTCGACTGCTCGACGCCCCGGCCCGTGAGGACGAACGCCCCGCGCCCGCCGCGCACGGGTGAGGCCGCGGCGAGCAGCCGAGCGACCCGGCGGAGGTCGTCGGCCGGGACGCCGCACACGGTCTCGGCCCGCTCGGGCCACCAGGCCGCGACCGCTCGCCGCACGTCCTCGACCCCGGACACGCGCGCTGCGAGGTACTCGTCGTCGGCGAGGCCCTCGGCCCACACGACGTGCAGGAGCGCGAGCAGCACCACGAGGTCGGTGCCCGGCACGGGCTGCAGTTGGATGCCCTGCGGCGGACCCTCGCGCGGTCCCGTGAGCGCGGCGGTCGCCGTGCGCCGAGGGTCCACGACCACGAGACCGCCGCGCTCACGCACGCCCGCGAGGTGCTGGACCGAGGGCGGCATGGTCTCGGCAAGGTTCGAGCCGAGCAGCAGCACGGCGCCGGCCCCGGCGAGGTCGGCGAGCGGGAACGGCAGACCGCGGTCCGCGCCGAACGCCCGGTTCGCCCCGGCAGCAGCGCTCGCCATGCAGAAGCGCCCGTTGTAGTCGATGTTCGCGGTGCGCAGCACGGTCCGGGCGAGCTTGCCCAGCGCGTACGCCTTCTCGTTGGTGAGCCCCCCGCCGCCGAAGATCGCGACCGCGTCGCGCCCCGATTCGGCCTGGATCGCCGTGATCGCGTCGGCGACCCGGCCGAGCGCCTCGTCCCACGTCGCGGGCCGCAGCTCGCCGCGCGTCACGACGCCCGACGCGTCGACCGTGCGGTCGCGCACGAGCGGGACCGTGAGCCGGTCGCTCGCCGTGAGCAGGCTCGCGCTGGTCCAGCCCTTCTGGCACAGCCCGCCCTTGTTGGTGGGGAACTCGCGCGGTGCGACGACCACGCGAGGTGAGGCTCCGCCGTCGGGCCCACGGTCCTGCGCGGGCGTGAGCGTCATGCCGCACTGCAGCGCGCAGTAGGGGCAGTGCGTGTCCCTGCCCGACGGCGCCGCTCGCCCGGCGCGGTCGGGCACGCCCTGGGCGTGGGCCGGCCGGGCGGCGGCGGCCACGCTCAGACCCCCGCCGAGGCCAGCGACGCACCTCGGCGCTGGTAGACGGCCCACGTCACGACGGCCATGACGGCGTACACGCCGATGAAGATCCACAGCGCCGGGACGAGCGACCCCGCGAGATCGTTCGAGACCGCGAAGCCGCGGGGGATGAGGAACCCGCCGAACGCCCCCACGGCCCCCGCGATCCCGATGCACCCTGCAGCCGCCTTGCGGACCCGGAGGCGGTGGGCGGCGCGCTCGTCGTCGGGCAGGCCCTTCGCCGTTGCCTCCCCCGACGCCGCGAAGACCGCGGGGATCATGCGGTAGGTCGCACCGTTGCCGATGCCCGTCGCGACGAACAGCAGCAGGAACGAGCCGAAGAACGGCCCGAACGAGTGCGACCCGAGCGCCTGGATCGCGCCGAACGCGCCGACGGCCATGACGACGAACGCCGCGATCGTCACACGCGCCCCGCCGACCCTGTCGGCGACGATCCCGCCGAGCGGTCGGGACACCGACCCCACGAGCGCCCCGAGGAACGCGATCGAGAGCGTGACCTCGGGGAACTGGTTCTTGAGCAGCGTCGGGAAGGCGCCCGAGTAGCCGATGAACGACCCGAACGTCCCGATGTAGAGGAACGAGATGATCCACGTGTGCCGGTTGCGGGCAGCCGCGGCGAACGACCGCACGTCGGCCGTGGCGTGCGACAGGTTGTCCATGAAGCGCCACGCGAGGAACGCCGCGAGCAGCACGAACGGGATCATCATGAGCCCCGCTCGCTCCAGGGCGATGCCCGCCCGCGTCACGATCACGAGCGGCACCGCGAGCTGGACCGCTGCGGTCCCGAGGTTGCCGCCCGCGGCATTGAGCCCGAGCGCCTTGCCCTTCTCCTTCTCGGGGTAGAAGAACGAGATGTTGGCCATGGAGGACGCGAAGTTGCCGCCGCCGACCCCGGCGAGCGCCGCGACGAGCAGCATCACGCCGAAGGGCTTCTCCGGGTCCTGCACCACGACCGCGAGCGAGACGGTGGGCACCAGGAGCAGGAGCGCGGACACGATCGTCCAGTTGCGTCCGCCGAACAGCGGCACCGCGAACGTGTACGGGATGCGCAGGGTCGCGCCCACGAGGCTCGGGACGGCGATGAGCCAGAACTGCTGGTCCACGGTGTAGGCGAAGCCCGCCGCGCCGAGCTGCGGCACGACGATCGACCACAGGGCCCACACCGCGAACCCGAGGAACTCGGCGAACACCGAGATCCACAGGTTGCGGGTGGCGACCTGGCGGCCACCGTCGCGCCAGAACGTGGGGTCCTCGGGGTCCCAGTGCTCGATCCAGCGGCCACGGCGACGGGACCGGACCGCGGCGGGTGCCCCTCCGGACGAGGCCGCCGGGGCCTGCGGTGACCCCGACGACGGCGCGAGCGTGGTGGTCGTGACCTGCGGGGTGGGACCTGCGGGGACGGACATGTCGCCTCCTGGTGGGACCGGGGTGGGACCTGGGACCGGGTGAACCGGCACGTCGAGCGACGCCCGACCGGTACCAGCGACCGTAGGAAGAACGTGTTTCTACCGGGCGTGAGGTCCGTTTCCCGTCCGTAAGGGTTTGCGCACACCGCGGCCGGCCCCGCTGTGAGAGCCGCCCCTGCATCGCCCGTGCGGAGCGCAGTGACCGAACCGTCAGGTGATATCCGGGCCGTCCGGCGTTTCATCCTGCCCGAGCCCGACCGACCCGGTTTAGACTCGCGCCAGTCCCTTCGACGGCGGCCGGGCTGGGCGCGCTCCGACCGCTGCACGACGGGGCGAACCGCTGGACCCACGTCCAGGGGTTGAGATTCGAGAAAAGGATCCACGCATGCCGCGACAGAGCACCGCTGCATCCGGAGCGGTCAACCCGCTGCGCGCGCTCGCCGCGCTCGTCCGTCTGACGAGTGCGTCCGCACCGAAGGACGTCGACCACAGCGCGGCCCTGTGCCGGGTGTGCGCCTGGTACCTCGACGAGCCGGGCTGGACGCTCGACGGTCCCACCCACACGATCTGCGACTGCTGCGGGTCCGAGAGCGGTATCGACGACACGACCCCCGAGCGCATCATCGCCTACCGCCGCCGCTGGACCCGCGGCGGCCACGTCTGGTTCGACCCGACGCGCCGGCCCGCGGGCTGGTCCTACGACGACGGCCTGCCGTCGGACACGCAGGACCGCTGGAGCGCCGCGCGTCACTGACGTCTCCCCGCACCACCTGCCACGCCCGGCCGCTCCCGGCCGCCGTGAGGTCCTACCCCTGGCCGGGTGCTCCCCACGTCCCTCCGCCAGGGGGCGGGGCACAGGGGCCGGGGGCGACGAGCGCCGCGATCTCGGCCCGCACCGCCACGCCGTCGCCTGTCCTCATGACGGTGTAGACGACTCCTTCGTGCGAGCTCGACGCAGGCGCGTTGCCGACCATCGCGGAGTCGACCGGCGGATCGTCGGGCACGGGCGCCCAGGCTGTCGTGACGAGGTCCGCGGTCGGGTTCTCCCTCAGCCAGTTGGCCGTCTCGCTGACGGTCGCACCAGGGATCTTCCAGAACGCCTCGAGCTCTTCGACCGGCCCGCAGGACCAGCCGGTGAAGGAGGTGAAGGTGGCGACGCTGGAGTCGGATCGGATCGCTCCGGGCGGCACGACCGCCGCGTCCAGCCAGGCCTGGGCCCGCTCGCGTGCTGCTGCACCGTTGGCCCCCGGTGCGGAGGTCGCCTCACCGCTCGACGTGACGGCGACGGGGCCCGGGGTCGCCGGCCCGCCGTCGCCGTCGTCACCGGCGGCGGGGACGGAGACGGGGGCGGGGGCGGAGGCGGGGGCGGCACAGCCGGTCACCGAGAGGGTCACGAACAACGCACCGATCACCAGGCCTGAGCGACTTCGCATGCGCACACCCTAGCGGCGAGGGGACTGCCCGATCGCACACCGATCATCGTGCATCCGCTGAGGCGTCGGCGGTCTCTCCGCAGCGCCCGGCGGGGCCGTCAGCCCCAGACGAGCGCCTGGGCCGGGTCCTCGAGGATCTTCGCGACGTCGCTGAGCACGTAGGCGCCCAGCGCGCCGTCGACCAGGCGGTGGTCGAAGCTCAGCGCGAGCTGCGTGACCCAGCGCTTCTTGATCTTGCCCTTGTGGACCCAGGGCTGCTCGCGGATCGCGCCGAACGCGAGGATCGCGGCCTCTCCCGGGTTGAGGATCGGGGTGCCCGTGTCGATCCCGAACACGCCCACGTTGGTGATCGTGATGGTCCCGTCCGACATGTCGGCGGGCGACGTGCGGCCCGCGCGGGCCGTGGCCGTGAGGTCGGAGAGCCCTTGGGCGAGACCCTTGAGGTCGAGGCGGTGCGCGTCCTTGATGTTCGGCACGACGAGCCCGCGGGGCGTCGCGGCCGCGATCCCCAGGTTCACGTAGTGCTTGTAGACGATCTCCTGCGCGGCCTCGTCCCAGCTCGCGTTGATGTCGGGGTGGCGGCGCACCGCGAGCAGCAGCGCGCGGGCCGTGATGAGCAGGGGTGTGACGCGCACGTCCTTGAACTCGCGGTCCTCGCGGAGCCTCGCGACGAGCTTCATGGTCTTGGTGACGTCGACCGTGTGGAACTCGGTCACGTGCGGGGCCGTGAACGCGCTCTGCACCATGGCCTCGGCCGTGCGCTTGCGCACGGACTTCACGGGCACGCGGGTCTGGCGTCCGTCGGGGGTCACGGACGAGCCGGTGCCCGCGTCGTTGAGCCAGGGCGAGTCGTCGCCCGCGTAGGTCGCGAGCGTGCGCGGCTCGGAGCGCGCGTTGTAGGCGAGCACGTCCTCGCGCGTGATGATCCCGCCGGGCCCGGTCGCGGGCACGGACGCGAGCTCGACCCCCAGGTCGCGCGCGAGCTTGCGCACGGGGGGCTTGGCGAGGACGGTCCGTCCGGCGGTCGCGGCGGAGACCAGGGCACGGATGGGTCCCGACGGCGCCGGTCGCGCCGGCTGCGCGGGTGCGGCGGCGGCCGGGGTCACCCGAGCGGGGGGCGCGGCGACGGGAGCGGGACGCTCCGCCGTCGGGCCGGGAGCAGACGTGCCGCGGCGCGGGCGACGCGCGCTCGCCTGCTCGGCGACGCCGTAGCCGACCAGGACCGCGCCGCTGCCCTCGGCAGCGGGGGCTTCCGCCGCGGGGGCGGCAGGGGCCGACGGCTCGCCCGTCGGGTCGGTGTCGACCACGATGATCGGCACACCCACCTCGACCGTGTCCCCCTCGGCCGCGAGGAGCTCGGTCACCACGCCCGTGTACGGCGAGGGGAGCTCGACGAGCGACTTGGCCGTCTCGATCTCGACGATCGTCTGGTTGACCGTGACCTCGTCACCCACGGAGACGTGCCACTGCACGATCTCCGCCTCGGTGAGTCCCTCGCCGGCGTCGGGGAGCTTGAACTGCTCGAAGGTGGGCACTGCTGCTCCTCGTGTGAACTGGTCTACGGGTCGGAAGATCGGGTGCGGCGCGGGGCCGTCAGAACGCCAGGGCGCGGTCGACGGCGTCGAGCACCCGGTCGAGGCTCGGCAGGTACTCGTGCTCGAGCTTCGCGACGGGGTACGGCGTGTGGAACCCGCCCACGCGCAGCACGGGCGACTCGAGCTCGTAGAAGCACTCCTCGGTCACGCGGGCCGCGATCTCGGCGCCCGAGCCGAGGAACGTCGCGGCCTCGTGCACGACGACGCAGCGCCCGGTCTTGCGCACCGACGCGACGACGGTCGCGGTGTCGAGCGGGGAGATGGTGCGCAGGTCCACGACCTCGATCGACCGGCCCTCGGCCGCTGCCGCGGCGGCGACCTTGAGCGCGGTCGGCACCGTGGGGCCGTACGCCACGAGCGTGAGGTCCGTGCCCTCGCGCACCACGACCGCGGAGTTGAGGGTCGAGTCGCCGACGGGAGCGTCGAGCACGACGTCGCCCTTGTCCCAGTAGCGGCCCTTGGGCTCGAAGAACAGCACGGGGTCCGGGGACGCGATGGCCTCGCGGATCATGGTGTACGCGTCCTGCGGCGTCGACGGCGAGACGACGCGCAGCCCGGGGGTGTGCGCGAACAGGGCCTCGGGGCTCTCGCTGTGGTGCTCGACCGCGCCGATCCCGCCGCCGAACGGCACGCGGATGACCACGGGCAGGTTCAGGCGACCGCGCGAGCGGTAGTGCATCTTGGCGAGCTGCGTCGTGATCTGGTCGTAGGCCGGGAAGATGAACCCGTCGAACTGGATCTCGCACACGGGCCGGTAGCCGCGCAGCGCCAGGCCGATCGCGGTCCCCACGATGCCGGACTCGGCGAGCGGCGTGTCCACCACGCGGTCCTCGCCGAAGCTCGCCTGGAGCCCGTCGGTCACGCGGAAGACGCCGCCCAGCTTGCCGATGTCCTCACCCATGAGCAGAACCTTCGGGTCGCCCGCGAGCGAGGCGCGCATGCCCTCGTTGATGGCCTTGCCCAGCGTGAGGCGGGCCGTGCCGGTCGCCGTGGCCGGTGCGGTGGTGGTCGGCGCGCTCATCGTGCTCCTCCGTGCTGGTCGTGCGTCCTCGAGGCTCCCTCGTCCGTGAAGGACGCCTCGTACTCCTCGAACCACCGGCGCTCGGCCGTGACGACCGCGTGCTCGGTCGCGTAGACGTGCTCGAACATCGACTCGGTCGACGGACGGCCCAGCCCACGGACGAACGTCCGCAGACGCTCGCCGAGCGCGTCGCCCTCGGCCTCGAGGTCCGCGGCCCACTGCTCGTCCCACGCCCCCTCGGCCTCCAGCAGGAGGCGCAGGCGGTCGATCGGGTCCCGACGGCGCCACAGCTCCTCCTGCTCGGAGGTGCGGTAGCGCGTGGGGTCGTCCGAGGTGGTGTGGGCGCCCATGCGGTACGTGTACGCCTCGATGAACGTGGGGCCGCCCCCCGCGTGCGCGCGCTCGAGCGCCTCGGCCGTCGCGGCGTAGCACGCGAGGACGTCGTTGCCGTCGACCCGCAGGCTCGGGATGCCGAAGCCGTGCGCTCGCTGGTGGATGGGGATGCGCGACTGCTTGGTCGTGGGCTCGGAGATGGCCCACTGGTTGTTCTGGCAGAAGAACACGACCGGGGACTCGTTGACCGCGGCGAAGACGAGGGCCTCGCTCACGTCGCCCTGGGACGTGGCACCGTCGCC
Source organism: Oerskovia jenensis (assembly GCF_016907235.1). Taxonomy (NCBI): domain Bacteria; kingdom Bacillati; phylum Actinomycetota; class Actinomycetes; order Micrococcales; family Cellulomonadaceae; genus Oerskovia; species Oerskovia jenensis. The sequence continues at coordinate 2,855,284 of NZ_JAFBBO010000001.1, read as the reverse complement.
GAAGTACGTCACGACCGCGGTGTCCTTGGCCGGGTCCCCCGTGCCGACGAGCCCGTCGCGCTGGACGCCCATCGCGTAGCCCGTCGCGTGCAGGGTGTGCGAGCCGATCACGAGCGTGTAGAGGTGGAAGTTGTGCGCGTCCGGGTCCCAGCCGCCGTGGTCGATGCCGCGGAACTGGCGCAGGATGTCGGCGACGTCGACACCGCGCGTCCAGGCGACGCCGTGCTCACGGTAGGACGGGAAGACGTAGTCCTGCGGGGCCAGCGCGCGGCCCGAGCCGATCTGCGCCGCCTCCTGGCCGAGCGCCTGGGGGAAGAGTCCCAGCTCGCCCTGCCGCTGCAGCGACGTGGACTCGTCGTCGAAGCGGCGGGTCAGCACCATGTCGCGGTACAGGCCGCGCAGGGCGTCCGCGTCGAGGTGGGCCACGCGCTCGCGGTAGGCCGCGTTCTCCGGGGTCTCGACCCGCACCCCGGCCGGGGTCAGGAGCTGGAGGAGGTCCGCGTCGACGGGGAGCGTCGCCCCGGTGTCCGTCGTGCCGGAGTCCGTCGAGGCCGCCAGGGGACCGCCGGCAGGCTCGGCTGCGAGGTCGGCCGCGGGGGCCGTGTGCTGCTGGTTCACGCGTTCTCCTTCGGTGCGGCCCGAGGCGTGAGCCCGGGTCGCTCGGGGGCGGTCCTCGGCCGTTCCCGACCGAACCTACGACACCGTAGCTTACGCAAGCGTAGGCTACGAGCACGCAGCCTCCTGCGCCATTGGAGGACAAACCTTTCCCGCCCGTCTTTGGAGGTTCCCTCCAACAGGGCGTCCACGTCCCGCCACGAACCAGGGCGTCAGGGGCAGAACGGTTGGCGCAACCCGTCAGAACGTGCGCACCGACTCAGGCCCCCCGCGCCCCTCCGCACCGCGAGACCCGGGGGTCCCCCGGCGAGCTCTAGCCGGTATACCCCCCACGCACACGCAGGGCGTCCCGCTCCCGGGTCACGGGCCACGTCGAGAACGCGAACACCAGGAACATCACGACGTTGAGCAACGGCACGATCCCCACCAGGACCCACCACCCCGAGTACCCGGCCTTGCGGATGATCTGGATGTAGGCGATCAGGAAGATGATCGCGACGGCCGCCCAGACGATCAGCGCCGCCGTGCCGAAGAGCCAGCCGTAGTCGTCCTGGAGCTGGTCGTACGAAGGAGTGTCCATACCGGGAGTCTTCTCCCGGTGGCCCCCTCCGGCAACAGGTACCGGCGGCCCTACCGCCAGCCGGCCGCGACCCGCAGGAACGACTCGGTCGCCTCCTCCTCGCCCACGCTCACCCGGATGCCCTCGCCCGCGAACGGACGCACGAGCAGACCCGCCGCCGACGCGCCCGCGGCGAGCTCCGCCGTCGGGCCGCCGAGCGGGAACCACACGAAGTTCGCCTGCGTCTCCGGCAGCTCCCAGCCCTGGTCGCGCAGCCCCTCGACCAGCCGCTCGCGCCGCGAGACCAGGTGCTCGACGCGCTCGAGCAGCTCGTCCTTGACCGACAGGGCCGCGAGCGCCGCGCGCTGGGCCACGTGCGAGACGCCGAACGGCGTCGAGACCGCACGGATGCCCGCCGCGAGCGCGGGCTCGGCGACCGCGTAGCCGACCCGCAGCCCGGCCAGGCCGTACGCCTTGGACAGCGTGCGCAGCAGCACCACGTTGCGGTGCGCCGCGAGGACCGCGAGACCGTCGGGCGCCTGCGGGTCGCGCACGAACTCCAGGTAGGCCTCGTCGAGGACCACCAGGACGTCGGTCGGGACCGCCGCGAGGAACGCGTCGAGCTCGCCCGCGTGCACCACGGGGCCCGTCGGGTTGTTGGGCGTGCAGACCAGGACGACACGGGTGCGGTCGCTGATCGCGGCGGCCATCGCGGGCAGGTCGAGGCGACCGTCCCGGGTCACCGGGACACGCACCGAGGTGCCGCCCGCGACCGCGACCGCGATCGGGTACGCCTCGAACGAGCGCCACGGGTAGACGACCTCGTCCCCCGCGTCCACGACGGCCGACAGGATGTGCGCGAGCACGGCCACCGAGCCGTTGCCCACGACGACCTGCGCCGCGTCCACGCCCAGGTCGGTCGCGAGGGCCTCGGTCAGATCCGTCGCGTACATGTCCGGGTACCGGTTGGTGTCCGCGGCCGCGTCGACGATCGCCGCGACGACCGCCGCGGGCGGCGGGTACGGGTTCTCGTTGGACGACAGCTTGAACGCGCTCGACCCGGGTGCGAGACGCGCGCCCGGCACGTAGGCCGGCAGGGCGGCGACGGCGGGGCGCAGCGGGACGGAGGGGGCCTGGGGGGCGAGGTCGGTCACGCCCTCCAGGATGCCACCGTCCCCCGCCGCCCGACGGCGTCGCTCACCTCGCGGGCCGTCGCCCCGCCGGCCGGAGCGCCGTGGGCGGACATCTCGCGGGCTGCCCGCGCACCATCCACCCGTTCCCGGCGTGGCCCGGCGCCCTGACGGACGGGGATGGCAGGATGGCACGCATGAGCTTCGTCATCCGCGTCATCGTCACCGGCATCGCGATCTGGCTCACGAGCCTGTTCATCGACGACCACTTCTCGATCGTCGGCTCCGACACCGTCGGTGGCCAGATCGTGATCGTCCTGGCCGTGGCCCTGATCTACTCGCTGGTCAACGCGATCATCAAGCCGATCGTGGCGATCATCTCGATCCCGCTGTACATCCTCACGCTGGGCCTGTTCACGCTCGTCGTGAACGCCCTCATGCTGATGCTCACGGCGTGGATCACCGAGCAGACCGACTGGGGCATCCGCATCGAGGGCGGGTTCTGGTGGGCGCTGCTCGCCGCGCTCATCATCGGCGTGCTGAACTTCCTCATCTCCGCGGTCGTCGCGCCCAAGTCACGCGTCTGACGCGCGAGGGCCGGAATCGGGGGCCGGGGGCTTCTGCACGTCCCCGCGGCGCCGCTAGGGTGCGTGCATGCGAACCGCCCCACTGGTGATCGGCGCCGTACTCGTCGCGCTCTCCCTGACCGGCTGTGCGACCGCCGGCGACGGGGTGACAGCCCCCGGCTCGGCCGGTCCCCGGTCGAGCGGCGAACCGACGACCGGCACGCCCGGCACGGACGACTCGGGCGGCACGTCCGGCCCCGTCGACGCGGCAGCACGCGAGCGCGCCCAGGGCTGGCTGGACGCGGCCTCCCTCCCGCCCGGAGCGATCCCTGCCGAACCGGGCGACGCGGCCTTCTCCTCCTACACGGGCTGGCCCTGCGGGCCGGTCGAGGAGCTCGAAGCGTTCTGGTCGATCCCCGGCGCCACCGTCAACGAGACGGCAAACTGGCTGCAGCAGAACCCGACGGCGGACCTCCTCTCGACCGCGCTGGCCCCCGTCCCTGACGAGCCGCTCGTCGACTCGGCCCACGTCGGCTACGTCCCCGCGCCGGACTCGCACGAGGGCATCGTCTACACCGTCATGCGGACGCTCGACGGCGTCGCGGTGCGCGCCGAGATCGCGGCTCTCACGGAGTCTGCGGAGTGCCCGGCGCTCCCTGACGGAGGGACGCGGGGCGCGCCCGGCCAGGGCTGACCCTTCGCACCTCACCCCGTGTCTCTGGGCGCCCCGTGACTCCTGGGCACCCGCCTCCTGGGCGCCGTGGCGTTGGGTGCGTCCCGGGGTCCCTGGGTCCCGGGGTCCCTGGGTCCGGGGTCCCGGGGCACACCTCACGACCGATCCATCCGCACGAGGAGAGCACCATGGGCACCTGGAGCAGCTCGACGACCGGCCTGGTGACGCTGCCCGACGGGCGCCGGTTCCGCGGGCGTGGGCTCGCTGCCGGGCCTCCACCGGACGACGACCTGCCCGAGCTCGGCGTCTACCTGACCGGCGCCCCGCACCGTGAGGCGTGGGAGTCGCGGTGGGTCGCGTGGCCCGACTTCGGCCTGCCGCGCTCGACGTCCGAGGCGGTCGCGGCGCTCCACGAGGCCTTCGAGCGCGCGGCGTCGGAGCGCGTCGAGATCGCGTGCGACGGCGGGACGGGGCGCACCGGCACGTCGATCGCACTCCTCGCGAGGCTGGCCGGGGTCCCGGCCGACGAGGCCGTCGGCTGGGTGCGCGCCCACTACCGCCCGCGAGCCGTCGAGACCCCGGGGCAGCGGCGTCTCGTCGCGCGCATCGACCTGACGCCCCCGCTCGCCGGACCGACGTAGCTCCTCACCCCGCGCCCACCGCCCTCCGCATCCCGTCGACCACCCGCTCGACCGCCCCGACGGGCGTCGCGGCGCGCGCGGCCGCCGCGACGTCCAGGTCGAGAGCGCCGCGGAAGTACCGGGCCTCGACGCGCTCGCCCGACACCGCCCGTTCGAGCGCGTCGAGGTTGTCCGCCAGCCCGGGATGCCCCACCTCCCGGGCTCGTTCGAGGACGGCGACGTGGAACGGCACGCCGTGCGGGACCTTGCCGTCCGACCCCGGCGCACCTGGCGCGTCGAGGTCGGCGCGGACCGTGACCTGGTCCGGACCGGCGCGGTTGTCCGCGCCGTCGAGCTGGGAGACGCCCTCCTGCTCGATCTCGACGTGCGTGCCCCGTACCCCGGCGGGCAGCCGCGTCAGCCCCACGGGCGCACCGGCCGTCAGGACCTGGCGGACGTCGTAGCGAGGCGCGCCCCCTGATGGTCCGGCGGCCCCCGCCGCACCCGTCACGGCCGTCGCGACGGCCATCGCGACCATGCCGCCCTGTGAGTGGCCGACGAGCACGACCTCCTCGTCCGCCGGGATCCCGGCCTGCCTCATCGCCTCGAGGACGTGCACGGCGCTGTCAGCACGCGCGCCCTGCACCAGGTCGAAGTTCGACGTCATGCTGAACGGCGTCGTCGGGTTCCCGAGCTGGGTGCCGGGGACGGTCACCACCCAGGTCGCGGTGCCGCCGTCGCCCACGTACTTCTCGACCGACACGATCGAGTCCGGCAGGTCGTCGCCCGTGCCGTAGACGACGTCGATCCCGGTCAACAGGTCCTCGGCGGTGCGCGCCACGGGCTTGGTGAACCCAGCGGGCAGGGCGGAGCCGGTCAGCTCGGTCGTGGAGACCTGCGCGTCGAACAGGCCGCGGTAGGGCTGCGAGAGTGCGCGGAGCATCCCGGCCGCGTCCTCGACGGCCGAGCGCCCGCTGAGCACGGTCAGCGGGCTCAGCATCCCGAGCGCGACGCCCGCCCCCCGGACGAACTCGTCGTGATACGCCCCGGAGCCCGTCACGAGACGCGCAGGCTGGAAGCCCTGTCCGGCCACGATGCCCCGCACGACGTCCACGATCCCGGCCCCTGCCAGGACGGCCACACCGGAGGCAGGAGTCTGCGCGAGCCACGAGAGGACGGTCTCGACCCCCGACTCGCCTTCCTCGTAGACGCCCGCGGCCTTCGCGAGCCGGTCGATCAGCCCGTGGAGCAGGGCCACGGCCGAGACCAGGGCGTCGTCGTAGGCGGCGATCTCCTCGAGCAGCGCGGCGCGTGCCGCGACGACCTCGGGCGGCACGGGCGCCCACGACGACGGGATCCCCGAACCGAGCGTGGGGTGGCACGCGGGCACGCCGCCCGCCCAGCGCACCGACGACGACGGCGCCTCCACGAGCCCGCTGACCAGACCGTGCGCGCGCCGCCCCTCGGCGAGCGCGGCCTCGACGCGGAGCACGGCCTCCGCCACCACGGCGGCGGCCGCGAGGAGGTCGGCCGTCTCGACGCGCGTGACCCCGCCCGAGACGACGATCCCCGCGGTCGGGTCGGGCGCCCGGCTCATCGCAGGCTCGCCTCGGCGTTCGCGGCGTCGACCGTCAGGGCGTAGCGCGCCGCGGCACCCATCGCCTGGTCGACGGCTCGGTCCGCCCGGAGCAGCTCGTGGACCGCCTCGACGACGAGGTCTCGATAGCCGTCCGACGCCTGCCCCTCCCACGCGACGTCCGCTGTCCGGCGGACGATCGCGACGGCCTCGGCGGCAAGGTCGGACGCACGGCGCAGCTCGGGTCGCGGATCGACCGCGGCGAGAGCAGGGGACCAGCCGGACGTGGCGCCGGGGAGGGAGAAGGAGGTCGACATGCGCACGACCGTAGGGACTCCCCCCCGGGGCCCGCTGGTCCGGCGCTCACTTCTGTGGGCAGGAGCTCGCACGCCGGGCCTGTGCACGGCTCGGCAGCGACGCCCGCCCAGGGGGCGACGACCGCGAGACGCCCGCTCCGCCGTCGGGCCCGCGTGGGAGAATGGCGCCATGCCTACGGACTCCGCCGACTCCGCCGCGCCTGTGACCACCACCCAGCGCGCCACGCTCGCCGACATCACCCCGCCCATCGCCCTGGGTCCGCTCGACGGGCGCTACCGCGGCGCCGTCGCGCCCCTGGTCGACCACCTGAGCGAGGCCGCGCTCAACCGCGAGCGCCTCCACGTCGAGGTCGAGTGGCTCATCGCCCTCACCGAGGGCCCCGTGGTCCCGGGCGCGCCCACGCTGAGCGACGCCGAGAAGGCGTACCTGCGCGCGATCGTCACCGATTTCGACGCTGCGGGCATCGCCGAGCTGGGCGAGATCGAGCGCGTCACGGTGCACGACGTCAAGGCGATCGAGTACTACATCAAGCGTCGCCTCGAGGCCGCCCCGGGCGTGCTGGGCGAGGGCACGGTCCTGCCGTCGGCGGGCGAGCTGGTGCACTTCGCGTGCACGAGCGAGGACATCAACAACCTGTCGTACGCGCTCATGGTGCAGGGCGCGGTGCGCGACGTGTGGCTGCCCGCCGCGACGGCCCTCACGGACCAGCTCACGGACATGGCCCGCGAGCACGCAGCCGTCCCGCTGCTGAGCCGCACGCACGGCCAGCCCGCGACGCCGTCGACGCTCGGCAAGGAGCTTGCCGTGCTCGCGCACCGCCTGCGCCGCCAGCTGCGCCGCATCGAGGGCGCCGAGTACCTCGGCAAGCTCAACGGCGCGACGGGCACGTACGGCGCGCACACGGTCGCGGTCCCGGGCGTCGACTGGCCGGCCGTCTCGAAGTCCTTCGTCGAGAGCCTCGGCCTCACGTGGAACCCGCTGACGACGCAGATCGAGTCGCACGACTGGCAGGCCGAGCTCTACAGCGACCTGGCCCGCTTCAACCGCATCCTCCACAACCTCAGCACCGACGTGTGGACGTACATCTCGCTCGGCTTCTTCAAGCAGATCCCGGTGCCGGGCGCGACGGGGTCCTCGACCATGCCGCACAAGGTCAACCCGATCCGCTTCGAGAACGCCGAGGCGAACCTCGAGATCTCCTGCGCGCTGCTCGACACGCTCGCCTCGACGCTCGTGACCTCGCGCCTGCAGCGCGACCTCACGGACTCGACAACGCAGCGCAACATCGGCCCGGCGTTCGGCCACTCGCTGCTCGCGGTGGACAACGTCTCGCGCGGCCTGCGCGCCCTCGCGGTCAACGCGGACCTGCTCGCGGCGGACCTCGACGCCAACTGGGAGGTGCTCGGCGAGCCCATCCAGTCGGCCATGCGCGCGGCGTCGGTCGCGGGCGTCCCCGGCATGGAGAACCCCTACGAGCGCCTCAAGGACCTCACGCGCGGGCACCGGCTCACGGGCGAGGAGATGCGGGAGTTCGTCCAGGGCCTCGGCCTGCCCGACGACGTCACGCGCCGCCTCACGGACCTCACCCCGGGCACGTACACGGGCATCGCGGAGCAGCTGGTGGGCGACTACCTGGCCTGACCCGGGCTCGTTCGCCGAGAAGTGAGTAGATGCCCCTGATCCCGCCGGATCAGGGGCATCTACTCACTTCTCGGCACCGGCTCGGCACCGGCTCAGGCCGGGGTGGGGCCCGTCGACCGCGCCCCGGACGCCTCGACCGGCTCACCGAACCGGTCGACCGCCCAGCGCAGCACCAGGAACGTCGCGGCGGAGACCAGCAGCAGGACGACGACGTCCACGCGCTCGTACCCGTAGAAGGGGTAGGTGCGCGACCCGAAGATCCCCACGCGTCCGATCATGAACGCCGCGAAGATCCCACCGAGCAACGGCGCCGCGTCGCGCGTCGCCGGGATCACCACGAGCACGACCAGCCCCACGACCACCGGCACCACGATCGTGCCCGTCGTGAGCTGCCAGATCGGCGATATGTATCGCCACGACGGCCCGGCCCCCGCGTACTCGCCCCAGGTCAGCGCGGCGAGCAGCAGGGCGACACCGGTCGGAGCGATGCCCCAACGCCACCCGTAGGGCCGTTCGCCCGTCCGGGTCCGTTCGACCAGGGCGAGCGCGAACGCCGCCAGGCCCAGGACCCACGCGGCCTCGACGTAGGCGGCGAGCAGCACGTCCTGGCCGATCATGACGGCCAGCGCGACCGTCGAGACCGCGGCTCCCGCGACCACGAGGGCCCGGCCGGCACGGACGAGACCGCACAGCACCAGGACCAGCCCGGTCCCCCACAGGACCCACCCCGGCGCGAAGGGGTTGCTGGACACCGCGAGCCACGGACCCTGGTACTCGAACGCGACGGCGGTCGACACGAGGGTCTTGGCGGCCGGGACCATCAGCAGGAGCGGCAGGACGAGCACCAGGACCGTCGCGGCCGATCGTCGCCGCCCCGGGGTCGGGCCGAGCGGGACGACCGCCCACTCGCGCACAGCGGCCAGCACCAGGTCGCGGCGCTCGGCCCCGGACGGACGGGACTGCCCGGGGAGCGCGCCGTCGAGGAGGTGGCCGAGCATCTCGGCCTCGTGCTCACGCCGGTACGAGTACGGGAAGAGGCGTACCAGCCGGCGGTAGTCGCGGACGAGCACGGGCACGACGGGCACGACGGGCAGAGCCTCGTCGGCGGATCCCACCTGCTGCGGACCGGCGGCGCTCACGCGGGCACCGGCCCGGCACCCAGGCCCGACGGCGCAGCCCCCGTCGCGCGTCCAGGCGAGCTCCTGCGGGACTCGCCGCGGGAGCCAAGCCGTTCCAGGGCGCGGCGTGCCTGGGCCTCGGCCCGGTGCGCCTCGGCCTCGAGCCGCTCTCCGCCCTCGGCGGTGAGTCGGTAGTACCGGCGCAGGCGCGAGTCGACGACCTCCTCGTGGTCGACCTCGACGAGCCCCGCGGCGGCGAGCCGGTCGATCGCGCCGTAGAGCGTCCCGACGCGCAGCGTGATGCGGCCGCCCGAGCTGGCCTCGACGTCCTTGGCGATGCCGTAGCCGTGCAGCGGGCCGGCCGCGAGCGCCGACAGGATGAGGAACGCCGGTTCCTGGAGCGGTTTGGATGCCATGCCGAAGAACATACTCTCGTCACGAATCCATGGGTGCCGACACTCCGACGACTCGCCTTCGAGAACGGGGTTGAGGTCGCCATCCGACAAATGGCGACCTCGACCCCGTTCTCGTCCGCAGGCGGGTCGGCCTGGCCGGCCCGCAGGGCAGATTCCTTCACAAATGAGGAGAACTGTGAAATTCTCTTCCATGCATCGGACCCGTACCAACGGAGGCATGGACATGACGCACCACCCGAGCGACCCCACGGCGGTCGCCCCCGCTCCCACCACCCCCTCGCCCGAGACCACGGGCCTCGGCCGCCGTGGCTTCCTCACGCTCGCGACCGCCGGCATCGCGGCCAGCACGCTGAGCGTGACGATCGGTTCCTTCTCCCCCGCCGCGGCTGCGACCGCACCCGACCCGGCGACGGGAGCGGCGCCGTCGGGCCCCGTGCCCCGCAAGCGCGAGCTGCGCGCCATGTGGATCTCGAGCGTCGTCAACATCGACTGGCCCTCGGCCGCCGGGCTGAGCGCCGAGCAGCAGAAGGCCGAGTACCTGCACTGGCTCGACGTCGCCGAGCAGTACCGGCTCAACGCCGTGTTCGTGCAGGTCAGGCCCACGGCCGACGCGTTCTGGCCCAGCCCCTACGAGCCGTGGTCGCAGTACCTCACGGGCACCCAGGGCAAGGACCCCGGCTACGACCCGCTCGCGTTCGTCGTCGAGGAGTCGCACAGGCGCAACATCGAGATCCACGCCTGGTACAACCCGTACCGCGTCTCGATGCAGGCCGACCCCGCCCAGCTCGTCCCCGAGCACCCCGCCCGCCAGCACCCCGACTGGGTGTGGGCGTACGGGGGCAAGCTCTACTTCGACCCCGGTCTGCCCGAGGCGCAGGAGCACATCCAGCGCGCGATCCTGCACTCGGTCGAGAACTACGACCTCGACGGCGTGCACTTCGACGACTACTTCTACCCCTACGCGGTCGCGGGCCAGACCATCCCCGACGCGCACACCTACGCGAGCCACGGCGCGGGCTTCGCGACGGTCGAGGAGTGGCGCCGCCACAACGTCGACACGTTCGTGCAGTCCATCTCGCAACGCATCAAGCAGGTCAAGCCGTGGGTCAAGTTCGGGATCAGCCCGTTCGGGATCTGGCGCAACGCCTCGACCGACCCGCGCGGCTCGGCGACCAACGGCTCGCAGTCGTACGACATGCAGTTCGCCGACACGCGCAAGTGGGTCACCGAGGGGTGGCTCGACTACATCAACCCGCAGATCTACTGGCAGATCGGGCTCGCAGTCGCGGACTACGCGAAGCTCGTGCCGTGGTGGGCCGAGGTCGCGGCCCAGTCCGGCACCCAGCTCTTCATCGGCGAGGCGCTCTACAAGGTCACCTCGGGCGTCTTCACCGACCCGGCCGAGATGTCGAACCACCTGACCTTCAGCCAGCAGGTCGACGCCGAGGTCGGGCCCGTGCTCGGCAACGTCTACTTCTCGGCCAAGCACGTCCCCGCCGACCCGCAGGGGTCCATGAGCCGTGTGCTCGAGGACCACTACCGGCACCCGGCACTCGTGCCCGCCTCCCCCAGGCTGCCCGCGCAGCCGCTGCGCACCCCGGTCCTCGCCTGGGCCGGGTGGCGCGACGACGGCGTCCGCGTCCACTGGACCGACGCCGGCGGACGCCGCTTCCCCGCGACCTCGTTCGCGATCTACCGCGTCGACGGATGGGTCAAGAAGGTCGACGTCGAGAACCCCGCGCACCTGGTCGCGACGCAGCGCGCCGAGGGGCGGATCCTGCAGGACTACCTCGACGAGACCGCGCTGCGCGGCAAGAAGTACACCTACGTCGTCACCGCGCTCGACCGCCTGTGGAACGAGTCGCGGCCGAGCGAGGTCCGCTGGTCGGTCTGACCCGGACGGCCCGGGCCGAGGCGCCACGCGCCACGCCGCACGCGACCGCAGGATGGGGACTTCTCCCCCGCCCGGACCACCCGTGCCGCACGGCCCGACCCCTAGGATGATGGCCGCTGCGCGCCGCCGGCGCGCAGCCCGTCGACCAGGGGGAAACGTGACCAACTACGGCGCCGACGTCGCCGCGCTCCGAGCACTCGCGACCAGCCTCGACTCGGGGGCACAGGAGCTCGACGGCTCCCGCAGCGCCGTCCGCGGCAGACTCCTGGCCGGCTTCTGGCGTGGCCCCCGCGCGGACCAGTACCGCGCCGACTGGCAGCACCGGCTCGACCCGATGCTCGCGCGCACCGCGGACTCGCTCCGCGACGCCGCCCGCACCCTCCGCTCCAACGCCGAGGCCCAGGAGACCACGAGCGCCTCGGGCGGGCCGACCGCCGTCGGAGCGACCCCGTCGGGATCCTCCACGACCCGCGGAACCACCACGGCCGGCGGACCGGCGGAGAGCGCCCCCGGCGCGCCGGAACGGTCCCACCTCCCCTCGTTCATCGGTGGTCGCACCACCGGCGACGACGCGGTCCGCGACCCCGACGGGTCCGTCCGGACCCCCGCCACGGCGTCGCGGGAGGCCATGTGGGCGTACCGGTCGTCCTACGACGCCGCGACCGGGACCAGCACGCAGTCCCTCACGGGAGAGGCCGGCGTGACGGTGCCCGCCGGTCCCGTCGGGATCTCGTTCGGGGCCGCGGGCGCCGCCGAGACCTCGGAGACCGTCAGGTCCCACGAGGGCTTCACGACCTTCGCGAGCACGGCCAAGGGATCCCTCACGGCGAAGGGCGGGGTCGACGTCGACGGGTACGGCGTCGAGCTGAGCCGCGGGGAGGGCCTCGAGCTCTCGTACCGGACCACGGTGCCCGACGCCGTCGCGGGCGCCCCCGGGTTCGACGCCTCGGCCGTCTCGCCGCTCGACCCCCGGAGCATCCCCGTGGGGGCGAGCGTGCAGATGGACGACAAGTCCTTCAGCGACGAGGGCTCGCGCGTCTCGTTCAAGGTGGTCAACTTCGACGACTCGACCTCCACGAGCGAAGGCGTGAGCAAGCTCGTCGAGCGGATCGACGAGGACCACGTCCGGCTGACGGCCGGACCGACGTCGGCCCTGGAGCTGGCCGGATCGGTCGGGGTCGAGCTCGAAGGAATCAGGGCGGCGATCGGCCAGAGCACCTCGTTCGAGAACGCGATGGCGCGGACCGCGGTCTTCGACCTCAGCACCTCCGAGGGACAGGCCGCCTACGCCACGGCGCTGGCCACCGGTGACATGCCGACCGACGGCGTCGGGGTCTCCGGTGCGCTCGTCGTCGAGAAGTTCACGGACACCCACAAGGACCAGACGATCATCGACGTCTTCGGTCAGAACCTCGGCAGCGACTTCGTCCGCGCCGACGGGAGCATGACGAGGACCGTCCAGCCCGACGGGAGCGCCGTCGTCGAGGGCACGATCGACATCGCGGACGGGAGCCGTCAGCTCGCGTTCTCGCAGTCGGTCGGACCGACCGGCCAGGTCGACGGTGCCGGCGCCGAGTACGTCCTGCGCGTCCCTATCACGGGCGACTCCGTCGACTTCGCGCGCATGCTCACCACGTCCGGGCCGCCGGCCGCAGAGGGCCGGACCCTGGAGATCGCCCTGAACGGCTCCGACGTCGAGAAGCTCAACTCGATGGGCTACGGCTACCTGCACAAGGACCTGCCCCCGGGCGCGACGGCCCCCTCGAGCGCGCTCTCGGAACGCGTCCTGGACTACTCGGGCAACCCCGTCACGAGGATGCGCGAGGACAGCGACCAGGGCATCGGCTTCCGTCGGCCCGGCGCAGAGTTCCTCGGCAGCATGGTGGACGCGTCGGTGGGTGACAACGGGAACGTCCTGGAGGGTCTCTGGCGGATCAGCGAGCGAGACGGGGACGGCTCGACGAACCGCGGGACGCTGCCCGGGACGGCCCGGATCGTCGGCTGACGGCGGGTCGCCGCCCGGTCGACGCACGGTTGCCGCCCGGTGGACGCCCGGTCGCCGCATGGTCGCCGCCCGGACGACGCGCCCGGTGGGGAGTCCTCCCCATGTCGGCGGGCACCGGCTTCACGTAGCCTTTCACCGTCCCTGCCCCTGCCCGTCCCGGAAGAGGTCCCCGCGTGTCCACCTACGGCGCCGACGTCGAAGCCCTCCGCCAGCTCGCGACGACCATCGACGGTGGCGCGGGCGTTCTCGACGACGCGCGCACGTCCGTCCGCAACGCCTACCAGTCCGCCTTCTGGTCCGGGCCCGACGCGCAGCAGGCGCGCGGTCAGTGGGACGGGCAGCTCGAACCGTCGCTGGCTCGGACGGCGCAGGCCCTGCGCGACGCGGCCGCGACCCTGCGCAGCAACGCCGACGCCCAGGAGCGCACCAGCACCGCCGGCGGCGGGACGGGCGGGGGTGCCCCCGTGGCGCCGGGCGGGTCCGCCGGCGGCGGCAGCGGCAACAGCAGCGGCAGTGGCAGTGGCAGCGGCAGCGGCGACGCCCCTGGCGGCGGCCCGGCCGTCAACGTCAAGAACACCCAGGAGTCCAGCGCGGACAACGGCTCCCTCGGCTCCCCGGCGACCGAGGGCAGCAAGGGCTCGGTCTCGGGCGGTGTCACCTACGACCCGACCACGGGCGAGACCACGGTCTCGGGGTCGGGATCGCTCGAGAACTGGTTCAAGACGGCCAACGGCTCCACGGTGACCTTCGGCCTCACGGGCGGCGCCGAGCTCACGTCGGGTCAGAAGAGCGAGGACGGGTTCACGACGTGGACCACCAAGTCCGACGTGTCGGTCGGCGTCGAGGGGGGCTTCGACAAGGGCGGCAACGGGATCAGCGGCAGCTACACGACCGGCGTGACGTCCGAGTACGCCGTCAAGGTGCCCGACGACGCGAAGGTCACGGACCCGGGCAGCGTCAACCCGTTCGACCCGTCGACCATGCCGACCGGCTCGACCGTGACCATGGACAGCGGCAGCTACCAGGGCACCGAGCTCGAGGCGTCGTTCCGGCACATCGCCCTGGAGTCGGGGCTCAAGGAGTCCGCCGGTGTCAGCAGCATCATCGAGAAGACCGGCGACGACACGGTGCGCATCACGTCGGGCCCCACGGACGCGCTGAGCAACAGCTTCGGCCTGGGCCTCGACTTCGACGTGGTCAAGGCGATGCTGGGCAACACGACCTCGCTCGACGGTGCCTCGCTCCGCAGCGCCGAGCTCGACCTCTCGACGCCCGAGGGCAAGGCCGCGTACGACGCGTACCTCCTCACGGGCGAGATCCCGGCCGACCCCTCGACCGGCGTCTCGGGCCTGACGAAGATCGAGAAGCTCGACTACAAGTCGACGACGTCGGTCGGTGTCGAGACCCCTGTCGGCGGCGCGTCGTGGGACGTGGGCGAGAACTCGGGCTCGGCCGTCGTCACGACGTACCCGGACGGTTCGGCCGAGCAGCAGACCAAGCTCAGCTACGGCGGTCGCAGCGACACGTTCTTCACGCAGTCGTTCGGGGCGGACGGCACCGAGGACCCCTCGGGGCGCTCGTACACGTACACGGTCAAGGCCGACGAGATGACGACCCAGCTCTTCAACCAGAGCGAGTACTCGGGCCTCGACGCGGGGGTCACGGTCAAGGAGGGCGACACCCTGCGCCTGACCCTGACCGAGCAGCAGATGGCGAAGCTGCACACCAACGCGATGACGTTCACCGAGTCGTACCCCGGCACGAACCTGGTCAGCTCGCTCGCGACGGACTACGACGGCGCGAAGATCGACACGTTCGACTACGCGGCGAACCTCGCGCGCGGGCCGCGCAGCGACTACGACCTCGTCCAGATGCTCTACACCATCAACCAGGCCGCGGACGGGGACCTGGCCAACAAGAAGGTCGGGCAGTTCCCCGGGACCATCACCCCGGCCGGATAGGCACGGCCGGACAGGCCCAGCCGGGCGGGCCCAGCCGGGCGGCAGAGCCGTCGGCAGAGCGGTCGGCAGAGCGGTCGGCAGAGCGGGCGGCAGGACAGCCAGGCGCCTGGTGGTCGTCGAAGCAACCGCGACCGGTCCTGTCGTAGCCTTCGTCCTGCCATTCGCGTACGACCAGGGGGAACAACCATGTCGAAGTCCGGTGCCGACGTCGCAGCGCTGCGAGCGCTCGCGCAGAGTCTCGAGGACGAGGCCCGAGAGCTCGCCGGGACACAGACCGGGATTCGTGCCCGCCTGGGCTCGGTGTACTGGCGGGGCCCGATCGCCGACCGGTTCCGCAGCGACTGGCGTGGGCATCTCGATCCGTTGCTGGCCCGGACCGTCACCTCCCTCGAGAGCACCGGTGCGCTCCTGCGGCGCAACGCCGAGGCCCAGGAGAGGACGAGCGGTGCCGGTGGGGGGACGAGCACTCACCTCGGTCCCGTGGGGTCGGGCAAGGAGTCGCCATGGCACGTCCCCGGCTCGCAGACGCCGGGCGGCGGCTTCGTGGGCGGCACGGTTCCCGGAGCCCCGGTCGACCAGGACGCCGGCCCGCGGATCCCTGGCCTCATGCCCGTGCCCGACGGCGCCACGTACGACCCCGCGACCGGTATCAAGACCCGACCGGTCACGGGCGAGGCGGAGTACACGAGCGAGCAGAAGACCGAGGACGGCGTCACGACCTCGACCGAGTCGTCGAAGGCGACGGTGGGCGCCGAGCACGGGTTCGAGAAGGGCACACCGGGGACAGACGGTCACCGCACCCTGGACCTCGGCGCATCGTTCTCGAGCGGCACGAGCGACGTGCGCACGGCCGGCGAGACCACGAAGGACGGTTGGACGATGTCCACGTCGACGTCCGACATCTCCGTGAGCCGCGACGGGAGCATCTCGCTGAACAAGGTCGGCGCGGGGGCCGGTGAGACCACGGGCGAGACCGCGTCGTACTCCGTCAGGGTCCCGGAGGGCGCACGTACCGAGGGCGTCACCCCGTTCGACCCGACCACGATCCCGGTCGGCGGCTCGGTCGTCATGGAGAGCGGGGACTACACGACGTCCAGCCTGTCCGGGTCGTTCGACAAGATCGCCGCCGAGTCCAAGATCACGACCGACCGTGGCGTGAGCAGCACCATCGAGCGCCTCGACGACGACAGCGTGCGGATCACCTCGGGACCGACCGGTTCCCACGAGGAGGTCCTCGACCTGCGCGCGTCCACCGCAGGCGTCAGCTCGGGGATCACGGGGACCTCGCTGCTCGAGGGAACGCGGCTCAGGATCGCGGACCTGGACGTCTCGACCCCGGAGGGGGCAGCCGCCTACCAGCGCTACCTCGTCTCCGGGGAGCTGCCCGACCAGCCGTCGCCGGGGATCTCGGGGGTCACGTCGATCGAACGCCTCGACTTCCAGGGCCGTTCGACGATCGACTGGATCAGCACGGACTTCTGGTCGGCGTCGAGCGACGTCGTGGACTCGAAGGGGTCGGACGTGCTGACCCGGTTCCCGGACGGGTCGTCCGAGGCGGTCACCACGTTCGGCACGTCCGAGCGCCCCGTGTTCACCACGAAGGCGGCGTTCGAGCCCGACGGCACCGAGAAGGTCTTCGCCCGCGAGACGACCTACACCGTGGTCGCCGACGACGTCGCCGTCCGCATCCTCAACGACGAGAGCTTCGGGTTCGACCCCGGTGAGAAGGTCGCGGTCGGTGACCGGGTCGAGCTGAGCCTGAACGACCGGCAGATGCGGATGCTGCTCTCGAACTCGGTGGACGCCGTGCAGAACGCGCCGGGGGGACCGGGGTTGTCCTTCGCCGCTCTGGACCAGGAGGGGCGTCCGGTGACGGACCACCAGCAGTTCGGGAACAACATCGGCTCGGGCTTCTACCGTGACGGGAACTTCCTCCAGATGATCTCCCACTCCAACACCTCGTCGGAGGGGCGCTTCCTGCCAGATGGGCCTCGGGACTTCCCGGGCCGTGTGACGGTGGTGGGCTGACGACGGCCCCCCGGGGGCGCCTCACACGGGCAGCGCGAACCTCCCGTCGGGGTCGAGCTCGCGGCGCACGGTCGCGAGGTGCGCCTGGTCGGCCGGCGACCACAGGTCGATCGGTGCGGCCTCGCTGATCGCCCCCGCGAAGTTCGCCTGGGTACGTCCGAGCGACCAGGGCTGCGCCGCCTCGAGCAGACCGTTGATCGCTGCGGGGACGGCCGTCTCGAAGAGCTCGGGGACGGGGAGCCCGATCGTGAAGAGCGCGAACGCGGCGTCGCGCCCCGTGACCGAGTCGGGGCCGTGCGACCCGTCGGCGAGCGCCCCGCCGAGGTGGCGGATCTCGGTCATCATGAGCGGTGCCTGGCTCTGCGGCCCGGCGACCGCGAGCACGGCCTCGGCGGTCCGGGGCTCGAACGTGTGCAGGAGGGTCGACCCGTCGAGGATCGGCATGGGGTCGGTCGGGTCGGCGTGCACTCCCCCGATCGCCGCGTAGGGGATCTCGGCGATCGAGTCCATGAGGATCGGCACCGCGGTGCGCAAGGGTGCGATGGCCCTCTCGACCTCGGCCAGGGGCCGGGTCGAGGCCACGCGGACGTTGGCCACGTACTGGCCGCGCAGCGGCTCGGGGAGGAACTCGAGCGGCGGCAGGCGCAGGAGCGCGATGGACGTCGTGATGTCGGACGGCGCGCCCTGGACCCAGTCGGCGTAGGTCCGGAAGAGCGTCGCGGCGTCGTCGCCGAGGGCGAAGAAGTTCCCGCCCGTGACGGTCTCGAGGTTGAGCAGGCGCACCGTCACCGAGGTCACGACCCCCAGCCCCCACTTGCCGCCCCGCAGCGCGCGCAGGATCTCGGGGTGGTGCTCGTCGTCGACGTGGAGCAGGGTGCCGTCGCCCGTGACGAGGTCGGCCGCGACGAGATAGTTCGACCCGAAGCCGACCTCGCGCGCGAGGGGGCCGATCCCGCCGCCGAGGAGGAAGCCCACGGCTCCCACGTCGGGCGAGGACCCGGTGACGGCCGCGAGCCCGAGGGGCGTGACGACGTCGAGCACGTCCCTCCACCGGGAGCCGGCCGCGATGCGGGCGGTGCGGGCGGGTTCGTCGACCTCGACGCCGGTCAGACCGGCGGTGCTCAGGGCGATGCCGCCGTCGATCCCGCGCGCGAACCCGTGGCCCGTGCTGAAGACGGTCACGGGCAGCCCGAAGCGCTGGGCGGTGCGGACGGTCGCCCGGACGTCGTCGGCGGAGGTTGCGTGGACGACGTAGTCGGGGTGGTGCTCGACCGCGACGTTCATGCCCGAGAGCCGGGCCTCGGGGTCGGTCCCTGCGAGGACCCGGCCCGTCACGCCCTGTGCGAGCGCGGCGAGCACGACGTCCTGCGTGGTGTCGTGGGCAGTCATGGGAAGTCCCTCTCGGACGGTGGGGAGCGCGGAGCGGCGCTACCCCAGAGAGAGGGATGGGAGCGCTTCCGGTGACAGGTCCGACGAGGGTGACGGAATTGTCCGGCGAGGGTCGCACCCGCGAGCGCCCACGGTGACCGAGACGTCCGCCGGTCGTGAGGCTCCACCGCGCCCACGGTGACCGCGCGCGCCATGATGAGCGAGGGCGTCCCGCACGCCCCGACCCGAGGAGCGACGATGCCCCAGCACGCGACGGACCAGGCCCCGACCCGACCCGACGGCCGCCCACCCCTGCGCGGCACGCCCGCCCCCGAGGACCGCAAGGAGCAGGGCCGCGCGGCCCGCTCGCTGCTGCACCGTCGCTCGACCTCCGCCTGGGAGCCCGCACCCGACCGCCGCGACCCCGTCGCGATCCTCCAGGCCCAGAACGCGAGCCGCGTCCCCGAGCTCGTCCCCCTGCGCATGGGTCGCATGGCCGCGACACCGTTCTCGTTCTACCGCGGGGCGGCGGCCGTCATGGCGGCCGACCTGGGCACGGGCCCCACCACGGGGCTGACCGTCCAGCTGTGCGGCGACGCGCACCTCGCGAACTTCGGCGGCTTCGCGTCTCCCGAGCGTTCGCTCGTGTTCGACATCAACGACTTCGACGAGACGCACCGCGGCCCCTTCGAGTGGGACGTGCAACGGCTCGTCGCGAGCCTCGAGATCGCGGGCCGTCACCGCGGCATGTCGCACCACGAGCGCGAGCGCATCGTGCTGGGGGCAGGGCGCGCCTACCGCGAGACCCTGCGGTCCTTCGCGGACCTCGGCCACCTCGACCTGTGGCACGTGCAGCTGCGCGGCGACGAGATCGTCGACAGGTGGCGCGGCTCGGTCCCGCCGGCCGTCATGGAGAACCTCCGCAAGGCGCTGCGGAAGGCGCGCACGAAGGACCGGCAGAAGGCCCGCCGTCGGCTCACGGTGCTCCACGACGACGGCGAGCTGCGCTTCCAGAGCAACCCGCCCCTGCTCGTGCCCGTCCGGGAGCTCTTCGACGCCGAGGAGCAGGCCCTCCTCCTCGGCGTCGTGACCACTGCGCTCGCGACGTACGGCGAGTCGCTCACGGGAGCCCGGCGCATCCTGCTCGAGCGCTACCGCCTCGTCGACCTGGCGCGTCGCGTGGTCGGGGTGGGGAGCGTCGGGACGCGCTGCTGGGTCGCGCTCCTCGTGGGCCGGGACAACGACGACCCGCTGTTCCTGCAGGTCAAGGAGGCCGAGCCGTCCGTCCTGGAGCCCTACACCTCGGCCAGCCCCTATCCGGAGAACGGGCGGCGCGTGGTCGAGGGGCAGCGGCTCCTGCAGGCCACGAGCGACGCGCTGCTCGGCTGGAACACCGTGCACGGCGCCGACGACCACCCCCACGACTACTACTTCCGCCAGCTCTGGGACTGGAAGGTCTCGGCCGACCTCGAGACCATGCTCCCGGTCGCCATGGCCGCGTACGCGCAGATGTGCGCGTGGGTCCTCGCGCGCGGCCACGCCCGCTCGGGCGACGCCCTCGCGATCAGCGCGTACCTCGGCAAGGGCGACGTCGCCGACCGCTCGTTCGCCGAGTTCGCGAAGCGCTACGCGGACCAGAACGCCCTGGACCACCGGGCACTCGTGGACGCGATCGCGGCGGGGGACGTGGAGGCGGTGGAGGGCGTCTGACGCCTGCCGCGCTCCGTGGAGTCCCGGGGCCC
Organism: Oerskovia jenensis; assembly: GCF_016907235.1. NCBI lineage: Bacteria > Bacillati > Actinomycetota > Actinomycetes > Micrococcales > Cellulomonadaceae > Oerskovia > Oerskovia jenensis. The sequence goes on along the minus strand of NZ_JAFBBO010000001.1, from coordinate 2,835,054 downwards.
GACGGCGCCGCTCACCTGGCGCGGACGCGGCCCGTCCCGCCGTGGCCGGGGCGCGTCCGCGCGAGGGGGAAGGTCCCGCTCAGGCTCCCGTGGTCGGCTGCGCTGCCGAGCGGGCGAGCCCGCGCCGCAGGAGGACGACCTGGTGGGCGAGCGCGGCGAGGACGAGCGCACCGAGCAGGATCAGCACGACGATCCCGCCCACGTCCGGTCCCGCGGCGTCGCACGTGCTCACGACGTCGCCCGTCGTCGACGCGCCGACCTCGCCCGATCCGTCCAGGACCGTGGTGGCTCCCTGCGTGACGCAGGTCGAGGACGCGAGCAGGAACATGCCGCTGAGGCCGAGCCACGCGGCCCCGGCGACGAATCCCGACACGATCCCCCAGACCTTCTCGTGGGTGGTCCACAGCGGCGAGGCACCGAGCAGGACCGCTGCGGTGAGCCACAGGACGCCCGGGAGCAGCAGCGGCGCACCGACGATGCCGACGATCGTGAGGCCGAAGACCACCGGGGCGACCCATGCCCCGGCGAGGGCGGGGCGCGAGGAGGCTCCGCCGTCGGGCAGGGAGGGCCTGGGTGCTCCCGACGACGCTCGCGCCACGTCCTCCGGAGCCCCGAGCGACGCCAGGATCGCCGCGACCTCCTGCTCGCCGGGCGCGTGCCCGAGCTCGGCCAGGCTCGCGTCGACGTGCTCGCGCACGCCGCCCAGGACGTCGGCACGCTCGGCCGGGTCGAGGTGCGCGAGCATGCGCCCGAGGTCGTCGAGGTAGACGCTGATCGCGTCGGTCGTGCGGTTCATCGGTGGCTCCCCAGGGTCGAGTCGACGGCATCGCGGAAGGGTGCCCAGGTGCGGGCGAAGGTCTCGAGGGCCGCGCGACCCTCCGGGGTCAGCGCGTAGTAGCGACGGGGCGGGCCGGCGTCGGACTCGCGCCAGTGCGTCTCCACGAGCCCGCCCTTGCGCAGCCGCGCGAGCAGCGGGTAGAGCGTGCCCTCGCCGCTCAGGAGGACGCCGTCGGTCGAGAGGCGGCGGGCGATGTCGAGCCCGTACCACTCGTCGTCGGCGAGGAGGGCGAGCACGCAGTACTCGATCGCCCCTCGCCGCAGGTTGGTGAGGATCATGTCCTCGCTAGGTACCATGCGAGACAAGGTACCACCGCCTGCGCGGACCGAGAAGAGGGTCCTGCGGAAGCCTCCGTCGCCGGTCTCCCGCGCCGGCGGGCGGGTGGGATCAGATCTGGTCGAGGCGACGCAGGATCGCGCCCTCCCGCAGCGCCCACGGGCAGATCTCGACCTCGGCGACCTTGAGCGCCTTCATGGTCTCCTCGGCGACCACGCCCCCGGCCACGATCTGGAACGTCCGCTCGGCCGTGATCCCCGGCAGCTCGGTACGCCCCGCCGCCGGGATGCGCGCGAGGCGCGGCACCCAGTCCGAGAGCTGCGAACGCTCCATGCGCCACCGCTCCTCCGGCCCGACGACCGCGACCTTCATGCCCGCGAGCCGCGCGAGCGACCGGAACGTCTTGGACGTCGCGACCACGTGGTCGGGGCGCGGCAACCGCTTGACCTCGCCCAACGCCCCCGCCAGGACCTCCCGGACGTGAGCACGGAGCGCCGCGACCTGCTTGGCCGAGGGCGGGTCGTCCGGCAGGAACTCGATCGTCATCCGACCTGCACCGAGCGGCACCGAGACCGCGACGTCGGGCTCCTCGTCAAGACCCGACGCGATCTCGAGCGACCCGCCCCCGATGTCGAGCACCATGAGCCGACCCGACGCCCAGCCGTGCCAGCGCCGTGCGGCGAGGAACGTCAGCCGCGCCTCCTCGGGCCCCGAGAGGACCTCGATCGGGACGCCCACGCGCTCCTCGATGGCCGACAGCACCTCGGCGCCGTTGGTCGCCTCGCGCAGCGCCGACGTCGCGAGCGCCAGCGACTCCTCGACCTCGTACTCGCGGGCCAGAGCCGCAGCCTGGTCGGCAGCCACCAGGAGCGCGTCGACCCCCTCGGCCGAGATCGAGCCGTCCGGCTGGAGGTAGCGCATGAGCCGCACCACCGAACGGCCCGACGCCGCCGGGTCCGGACGCGCGCCCCGCTCGGCGTCCACGACGAGCATGTGGACCGTGTTGGAACCGATGTCGAGCACTCCCAGTCGCATCCGCCCACGGTAGCCGCACCCGTCCGGGACACGCGGGAGCCCGCACCGCGCCGGCGCCCCGTCGCACGGGTCGCCGGTGCCGCTGGAGCGGCTGGCCGCGGCGCCTACGTCAGGTGGTTGGCGTCGTTCATCGAGCTGTTCGACCGCCCGGTGACGCGCCTGACGTGCGTGTCCGACCCGCTCTCGTCGAGCGTGACGGACTTGGTGTCCCGTCGGTGGTCGTGCCGCTTGCCCGTGTTGCGGTACCGCGCCCACGTGAACCAGTAGAACAGCGGCCCTGCGAGCAGCAGCACCACCACGACGACGACCTTCACGGCCCCCTCCTCCTCGGAGGAGGAGGCGACGACGGTGAGCGCGTCCAGGGCGAGCGCGTGCATCAGAACCCGATCATGACGAAGAGTGCCGCGACGGCCGCCACGGCCTCGACGACGACGGACACCGCGAGCAGGCGGCGGTGGTTGACCGGGACAGACCCCATGGTCTCGCCCGTGCGGCCGTTGACCGCGACGTAGTGCAGCAGCGACGACCCGTTCTTGCGGACCTCGTGGTACGAGTACAACCACACGGGCAGGTAGGCGGCGACCCACCGCTGCCCGACGACGTCGAGCCGTTCGCGGTCCCACCGGACGCCACGGTCGTAGAACTCGATCATGTCGCGCGCCCGGAACCGCGCGATCTCCTTCGCCTGCGCGAACGCGGGATCGCGCAGGTCCTCGACGTCGCTGTCGCGGCGCTCGGCCGTGAACCCCGACAGGTAGTTCGAGTCGTAGCGCACCGCGTTCTCGACGTCGAACGGCAGGATCGTGTTGATGACGTTGTTCGTCCGGGCCTTGCCACCGTGGTCTCGCCGGTCGGCCGAGGACTCGATGGTGAGGTCGTCGACGTGCAGGTCGAAGTCGCGCACGACGTCGTACAGGTCGTAGTCGTAGCGGGTCTCGGTCGTGTCCTTGCCGTCGGAACCCCGGACGGTCACGGTGTACCTGCGCACGAGGTGCTCGCCCTGCCCTTCGAGGCGCGCCTTCGCATTGAGGTCCGCGACGAGGTACGGAAGGTAGACACCGACGACGTTCTCCGGGGTGAACTCCGCCCGGAACCGGGGGTGCGCGTAGAACTGGCGCCGGCCGACGAACTGGCGGATGCCCGCGACCGCGTCCTCCTTGGGGAGTCGGAACGGCAGCAGGACGTCGGGCACGGCCCCGTTGGGGACCTGCTGGTTCACCGACAGGACGTTGCGGCACCAGTGGCAGCGGGCCTGTGTGCCGTGCGCGGTGTCGACGACGACGTCGGCCCCGCAGCCCGCGCAGCGGAACGTCAGGATCTCCTCGGCGGACGGCACGATGTCGGCGCTGCCGGAGCCCAGGACGACGCCTTCGAGCCCGCCGATGTTCCCGTCGAGCCCGAGGTCGGCGAGCGTCACCGTGCTCACCCACTCGTACCGGCAGAACCCGCACCGCAGCGTCGCCCTGGCGACGTCGTAGCCGATCTCGGTCGCGCCGCACCGGATGCACTTGACGAGACCGTCGGTCGCGCCGGTGTCGGTGCGCACGACGGTCGGGCCGCCCGCCGGGCTCCCCGCCAGCGGAGGCCGGGCGGTCGTCGTCGGGCCGGCTCCCGGCGGGGGCGGGCCCTCGGGGGCAGGAGCCGACTCCGGCTCGTGAACGGTCATGGCCTCAGAACCCGAGGACCTTGGCCTTGGCGGCGTCGTAGTCCGCCTGGGTGATGAGGCCCTGGTCGAGCAGCGACTTGAACTGGGTGAGCTTCGCGACCGGGTCCTCGGCGGCAGGGGCGGGCGCGGGCGGTGCAGCAGGCGCCGCCTGCTGGACCGGGACCTGCTGCACCGGCACGACCGGCTGCTGCAGCCCGGACATGGCGCCGCCGGCGGCGTTCATCCCCATGCCGAGGATCGCCATGTTCGCGGCTCCGCCCGGGTTCTCCCCCGCGGACTGGATGCCGCGCGCGGCGGCCTGCTGGAGGAACGAGTTCCCCCGGGCCCCAGCGAGGGCGTCGGCCTTCTTGACGTCGCTGAGCAGCGCACGCGTGTCCTCGTCGTACTCGATCGCGGCGAGCGCGACCTTGACGATCGACAGGCCGCGGTAGGAGGTCCACTGGTAGCCCTCCTCGACCGCACCCGCCAGGGACTGCGCGAAGCCGACCGAGTCGCTCTGGATCCGGGTGATCCGGTTCCCCTTGTCGGGGTCGTTGGTGTAGCTCGAGAAGGCCGCCGCGAGCGAGCCGACGACCTCCGTGAAAAGCTGGCTCGCGGCGTCGTTGTCGAGGTCGGAGAAGTCGAAGACCTTCGCGCTCGCCCCGAGGTACGTGAGCGGCACGAACTGCTTGACGAAGAGGATGGGGTCGACGATGCGCAAGGAGTAGGTGCCACGCGTGATCGCGCCGACCTGGGCGCCGAGGTAGGCGTCGTCCCAGTAGATCTCCGACTGCGTGCCGAACCGGTTGTTCGGCAGCTCCTTGAGGTTGACGTAGAAGCCGAGCTGCTGCGACCCGGGCTGCCCGCCGAACTTGAACCGCTCCCACGACGTCGTGATCAGGGGGCTCAGGATGCCGTTGCCCGCGAAGATCGACTGGGAGTTCTGGTCGTCGGACGTGTACAGGTACCCGCCCGGCTCGGCCACGAAGCCCGTGAGGGCGCCGTCCTGGAACGTCAGGAGCCCGTACCCCTCGGGGACGACGAACCGGCTCCCGTTGGTGATGATGTTCGCCGAGCCCTTGGTGTTCGCCCCGCGCCCGGCGTTCTGCCCCTGCGCGACGGCCGGGAAGAGCGCCGCGGTCGGTGCGAGGTTCGTCGGCGGCGTCAGGAAGTCCTTCCACTGGTCCGCGAGCGTGCCTCCGAGGGCACCAGCAAAGGCCTTGATGAATCCCATCGAGCTCTCCGTCCGATCGGGCGGACGGCGCCGCGCGTGACCTGTGTTCGTCGCGTCGGGCCGTGGGGGCCCTCCGCGATCGGCACAGTATCGACTTTCGTTCCGGAACGGAACTATCGGCGAGTTCCCGGCGCATCGGCTCTCACGGACCGGACCGCCGAGGGTCACGCGGCCGGCCCGACGCTGACGCACCGGATGACAGGATGTTCTCCGTGACCTCCCCCGCCCCCCTCCCAGACCCCCTGAAGACCGTCGGCTGGATCCACGTCGTGGACGGGCGGCTGCTCGTCGTCCGCAGCCGGGACAACGACCTGTTCTTCATGCCGGGAGGCAAGCTCGATCCCGGCGAGAGCGACGAGCAGGCCCTGGTCCGGGAGATCGAGGAGGAGCTCGGCGTACTGCTCGACCCGGCCACGGTGCGACCCGGGTTCGTCGCCGAGGCTCCCGGTCACGGCCTGGGTGGGCGGCTCGTGCGCATGCACTGCCTCTACGCCGAGCCGCTGCCCGGGTCCCCCGAGCCGGCACCCCGTGCCGAGGTCGGGGAGCTCACGTGGGTCGGTGCGCAGGACGCGCACCGGGTGCCGCCCGCGGGCCGGATCGTGCTGGAGCGCCTGGCGGCGACCGGCGTACTCGCGGCCTGACCCTGCGGGTCAGCCGAGCGGGGCGGCAGAGCGGGTCGGCAGAGCGGGTCGGCCGAGCGGGTCAGCCGAGCGGGTCGGCCGAGCGGGTCGGCCGAGCGGGTCGGCCGAGCGGACCTTGCCACGCGGGCTGCCGGTCGAACGTGCGGTTGCCGGTCGCCGAGCATGCGGTCAGCGTCCGGATCCGGCACGATCGCGGCATCCACCGCATGTTCGGCACCGAGAGGTCGGCTCAGCGGCCCGCGCACACCTCGTCGCGGCCCGACACGTCGGCCCCCAGGGTCGCCGCCTCGGCGTCGGCCACCACGGCAGAGGCTTCCTCGCGGGCCGCGGCCAGCGCCGACGCCCGTGCCGCGACGATCGCGTCGTGCAGCTCGGCGTGCACGCGCCTGCGGACCGAGCGGGTGAGCGCCTCGGTCTCGGCGTCGTCGACCGTCGCTCCCGCGCCCCGGCGCTCGGCCACGCGCTCGGCGACCTCGGCCGCGATGCGCCGGTCGGCGTCGTCGAGCAGCGCCACGACGGCCGTGTCGGCCGCGCGCCCCAGGCGGGTCTCCTCGAAGTCCTGCGTCGCCCGGTCGACGATCCGCCGCGCGTGCCCGACGACGAGCGACCCCAGGGCGGGCGAGTGCGCCTTGAGGGAGGCCAGGTCGTAGAGGAGGACGCCGTCGAGGTCCGCGACCCGAGGGTCCACGTCACGGTGCAGGGCCAGGTCGAGGACGACCATGGGCCGGTGCGGCACTTCGTCGCCGGCGGCCTCCGCCGCGCGGGACCGGGCACGGACCACCGCGGCCGCGTCGAGCACGTGCCCCAGGGCGTCGCCCTCGGCCCGCTCCCCGCCACCCGCGACCGGCAGCCGGTCACCGTCGGCTCGCGGGGTGGTCGGCCGCGACGCACCCCGTCCACCGGACTGCGCTCCCCCGTCGAGCGCCCGCCCTCGGGCCCCGCTGCACGAGACCACGAGGTCGGCGTCCTCGAGGGCCTCCACGAGGTCGGTCACGGCCACGACGCCACGGTCGGCCGCGAACTGCTCGGCCCGTCCCGACCCCGAGTACACGCGCACGTCGTCGCAGCCGCGGGCGCGCAGGGCTGCGAGCGACGCCCCGGCGTACGAGCCGGTGCCGATGAGCACGGCGCGGACCTGGCGCCAGGGCGGCAGCTCGGCGCTCGCGAGGTCGAGCCCGAGGGACACGACCGACCGGCCGTTGCCCCCGAGCGTCGTCTCGTTGCTGATCTTCTTGGAGGTCCGCGACGCGGTCTGGAACAGGAGCTCGAGCGTGGACGACGTCACGCCGCCCTCGCGTGCTTCCTCGAGGGCGCGCTTGACCTGCCCGGCGATCTCTCGCTCGCCCACGACCATCGAGTCGAGGCCGGCGGCGACCTCGAAGAGGTGGGCTGCGACGTCGGGCCCGGTGCGTGTGGAGAACGCGCGCACCGCGACGTCCTCCTCGACCCCTGACGCGGCGGCGACGAGCCGCGCGACCTCGTGCGACGCGTGCCGCACGCCCCAACCGTCGACCGGCGAGTCGATGTCCAGGTACACCTCGAACCGGTTGCACGTCGCGACGACGACGGCACCGGTGATCGCTTCGCAGGTCGCGACGGCGGCGCGTCCGACCGACCCGGCCCCTGTGGACAGGAGCTCGAGGGTGGACATGTCCAGCTCGTGGTGACTTGCGGTCATCGACAGGAGAACCACAGTGCTCCGATTCAATCACCGCCCCGGCCACAAGGCAGAATCGGTTCTTGTGACGTTCACCGCGCTTTCCGACAACCACCCTCTCGTCGACGGTCGGACGACGAATTCTCCGCTCGTGCGCGCATTGCGCGGCGAGCGTCCGCAGACCACTCCTGTGTGGTTCATGCGGCAGGCCGGCAGGTCGCTGCCCGAGTACCGCGAGCTGCGGCAGGGCATCGGGATGCTCGACTCGTGCCTGCGCCCGGACCTGGCGAGCGAGATCACGCTCCAGCCGGTGCGCCGGCACGGCGTGGACGCGGGGATCTTCTTCTCGGACATCGTCATCCCGCTCAAGCTCGCGGGGGTCGAGGTGGACATCGTCCCGGGGGTCGGCCCGGTCATGGGCCAGGCGTACCGGACGCCCGACGACGTCGCTCGCCTCGTGGAGCACGAGCTCACGCCGGAGTCGCTCGCCCCCGTGACGGAGGCGGTCGCGCTCACGGTCGCGGCGCTCGGGTCGACCCCTCTCATCGGGTTCGCGGGGGCGCCGTTCACGCTCGCGGCCTACCTGGTCGAGGGGCGTCCGTCGCGCGACCACCTCGCGGCGCGCACCCTGATGCACGCGGACCCCGAGTCGTGGGCGCGGCTCACGGCGTGGACCGCGCAGATCACGGGCGCGTTCCTGCGTGCGCAGGTCCTGGCCGGGGCCAGCGCGGCCCAGCTCTTCGACTCGTGGGCCGGCAGCCTGTCCCTGGAGGACTACCTCGCGGGCGCCAAGCCGGGCAGCACGGTCGCGTTGTCGCAGGTCAGCGACCTGGGTGTGCCCGCGATCCACTTCGGGACGGGCACCGGGCACCTGCTCGGGGCCATGCGTGACGCGCTCACCGAGGCCGGTGTGACGCACCCGACCGTGGGTGTCGACTACCGCACGCCGCTCGACGAGGCCGCGGCCGCGCTCGGGGGGTACGTGCCCGTGCAGGGCAACATCGACCCCGCGCTGCTCGCGGCGCCATGGCCCGTGCTCGAGGCGCACGTGCGCGACGTGCTGCGCCGCGGCGCCGCGGCACCGGGGCACGTGGTGAACCTGGGGCACGGGGTGCCACCCGAGACGGACCCGACGGTGCTGACCCGCGTGGTCGAGCTCGTCCATTCCGTCCGGAACGTGTCAGAACCCGCGTGACCCCTGGGTCACGCACGGTCTGACACACCCTCGCAGCGGGGGCACACTTGACGTGTGCACCCCGTTGCTGATGGCTCGTCCGGCCCGTCCTCCCCGTCCGACGCCTCGTCTCACGCCACGTCCGACGCTCCCTCCCACGGCTCGTTCGACGCCGTGGTCGTCGGCGCCGGCATCGCCGGCCTGACCGCCGCGCGCACGTTGCGCCGTCGCGGTCTGCGGGTCCTGGTCCTGGAGGCGGCCGACCGCCCGGGCGGGCCCGTGCACGGCGACAAGCTGGGCTCGACGGGGCTCACGGTCGACGTCGGGGCAGAGTCGTTCGCGGCCCGGGGCTCCGCGGTGGGCGACCTGGTCACGGACCTGGGCCTGACGGTCGTCGAGCCCGCCCCGCTCGGCGCCTGGGGCTATGCCGCGAGCCACGCGTTCCCGCTGCCGAAGGCCGGGATCATGGGCATCCCGGCCCACCCGTTCGCGGCCGACGTGCGTCGTGCGGTCGGCTGGCCCGGTGCCCTGCGTGCGGGTCTGGACCGCGTCAAGCCTCGCCGCTGGGTCGACGAGGAGAACCTCGAGACGTTCACGCGCTCGCGCCTGGGGCGCCGGGTCGCGGAACGCCTCGTGGCGCCGGTCGCCGCGGGGGTGCACTCGGCGCCGCTCGAGCGCCTCGACGTCGATGCCGTGGCCCCGGGACTGCGCGAGGCCTACGCCCGGGAGGGGTCGCTGACGCGCGCGGTCGCGGCGATGCGCGCGCAGGCGCCGGCAGGCTCGGCGGTGCGCGGCATCGAGGGCGGCCTGCACCGTCTGGTCGAAGAGCTCGCGCTCGCCGTGACGGGCGAGGGGTCCGACGGCGCCGCACCGGCCGGGAGCACCGGTCCCGCCGGGGTGGTGCTCACGCGGCACGAGGTCGTGGACCTCGGCCGGGACGCCGTCGGGGGCTGGACCGTCCAGGCCGAGGGCCCCGGTGGACCCGTGACCTTCCGGTCCCCGCGCCTGCTCGTGACGACCCCCGCGGTCGTGGACCTGGTGTCCCCGCTCGCGGGCCGCACGGCCGACCCGGTCCCGGACCCCGAGCCGGGCGCCGACATCCGGCTCGTGACCCTGCTGCTCGAGGCCCCCGCGCTCGACGCGGCACCGCGCGGCAGCGGCCTGCTCGTCGCGCCCAAGCCCCGCACGTGGTCGACGCGTGACGAGAACCACCGCGCGGGCGCGCACGACCCGGTCCAGGCCAAGGCCCTGACCCACTCGACCGCGAAGTGGCCGTGGCTGGCCGCCCGGGTGAGCGACGCCGTCGGGCCGGGGAACCACGTGGTGCGCCTGAGCTACGGGCGCATCGGGGAGACGGTCGAGCCGGCGCTCGACCAGGTCGTCCGCGACGCCTCGGTGCTGCTGGGCGTGGACCTGGAGGGCAAGGTGCGCGAGCACCTGTCGACGCGGTGGAACGGGTCGCTCCCGCCGCCCACGCCCGTGTACCGGCGCGAGGTCGCGATGTTCGTCGAGCGCGTCTCGCACGTGGACGGCCTGGGCGTGACGGGCGGGTGGATCGCGGGCACGGGGCTCGCGGCGATCGTGGGGCACGCGCAGGAGTGCGCCGAGCAGCTCTGAATTCTCCCGCCGGCGTGACCTTTCCCGACGTGCTGACAATTCGTCTCTTTGTCATGACTGCATGTCAGGTCGATGTCACCCCGCGACAATTCCCGGAATCACGCGACGAACGGCTCCGCGCACATTTCGAGATACCCCCGACGCAGAGGACACTGGAACCGTGAGCATTCGTGTCGGAACCCGTGGCAGCGCCCTCGCGACGACCCAGACGGGTCTCGTCGCCCGGCGCATCGAGAAGCTGACCGGGCACCCGGTCGAGATCGTGCGCATCCGCACCGAGGGCGACGTCCGCACCGGCTCGCTCACCCAGATGGGCGGCACCGGGGTGTTCGTCACCGCGCTGCGCGAGGCCCTGCTCGACGGCCGCTGCGACGTCGCCGTGCACTCCCTCAAGGACCTCCCGACCGGCGCTGCCGAAGGCCTGACCCTCGTGACGCCCGAGCGCGAGAACCCGCGCGACGTCCTGTGCGCACGCAACGGCTGGACGCTGGAGACCCTGCCGCGCGGCGCCAAGGTCGGCACGGGCTCGCCCCGTCGCGCGGCCCAGCTCCTCGCGGTCCGCCCCGACCTCGACGTGCTCGACATCCGCGGCAACGTCGACACGCGCCTCGCCCGGGCCCTCGGCCCCGACGCCGACCTCGACGCGGTCGTCCTCGCCTACGCCGGGCTCTCGCGGCTCGGGCGCCTCGACGCGGTCTCCGAGGTCATCGACGTGCGCATCATGGCCCCGGCCCCCGGGCAGGGGGCGCTGGGCGTCGAGGTACGGACCGCCGACCTCTCGCCGCTGTCCTCGTTCGACCTCCTGCCCGACGGCGCCACGGACCGCCCGCTCGACCTCGCCGACGTCGTCGCGGGCCTCGACCACCTCCCGACCCGCCTCGCGGTCCTGGCCGAGCGTGCGCTTCTCGCGCGCCTCGAAGCCGGCTGCGCGGCGCCCGTGGGTGCGCACGCCGTGGTCGAGGACGACGAGATCCGGCTCTCGGCAGTCGTGGCCCGGCTCGACGGCGGGCAGGTCCTCACGCACTCGGCACGGGTCGCGCTGCCGTCGCCGGCGGGCGCTGCGGGCCGGGCCACCGCAGGGGCTGCGGGCTCGTCCGTCGAGGCGCACGAGGCCGCGGACGCCACCGACGCGCTCGCCCGCGGCCTCGGGGTCCAGGTCGCCGACGCTCTCCTGGCCGGTGGAGCCGCCGAGCTCGCACCGCTGCGTGCGACCGGACCGGGCGCCGCGACCGACTCGTTGTGGGCTCCGGGCACCGCGCCCAGCAGCCACCCCGACGACGCGCACGGCTCCTCCGGCCGGGAGGACTCCCCCGGTCAGGTCGACCCAGGCGCCGCGGTCGGCCCGGTCGGCCGGTCCCCGGTCGGCGGCACCGACGCCCCCGTGAGCCCGGAGCAGCGCTGATGGCGGGGCGCCTGCGCGACCCCCAGCGCGGCCGCGCCCTGCCGCCTGCCCCGGAGCGCCAGGCTGCGGCCGCCGCGGACAGCGCCCCCGAACCCGCCGCCCGACCGACCGCGGCGCGCGACGCCGTCGGGTCGGGCGAGGCACCCACCGGCGACGCCGACTCCCCCGAGGCGGGCGATGCCGTCGGGACGGACGGCGCTCGCGTCGCCCACGACGGGCCCACCGACGCCGTCGGGCCGCTGGCCGGTACCACCGTGCTGGTGCCGCGCGCGCCGGGGCGGGCCGCATCCCTGGCCGCACTCCTGCGCACGCAGGGCGCGACCGTGCTCGTGAGCCCCGCCATCGAGCGCGCCCCCATCGAGGACACCGCGGCGATGGACGCCGCCGTGGCGGACCTCGCGGGCTTCGCGTGGGTCGTGGTCACGAGCGTCAACGCGATCGACGAGCTGACCGCGAGCGCCGCGCGCCGGGGCCTCTCGCTCGCCGAGCTGTCAGAACGAGCGAGGACCGGGGTGCACGCTGGTTCTGACACGAGGTGGGCCGCGGTCGGGCCGGCGACTCGGCGAGCGCTCGAGGGCGCGGGGGTCCACGTCGATCTCGAGGCGAGCGTGAACTCGGCGCGCGGGCTGCTCGCGGCGTTCGACGCGCTCGCCGAGGCCCCCGACCGCACCTCGCCGGCGGACGGGTCCGTGCGCGCGACGCCGCGCGTCCTCGTCCCGCAGGGCGACCTCGCGAAGCCCACCATGGCCGACGGGCTGCGCGACCGGGGCTGGGCCCCGCACGTCGTGATCGCGTACCGGACCGTCTCGCACCCGCTCTCCCCGGAGGTCGTGGACGCGTGGCGAGCGGGCGAGGTCGACGTGGTCGTGCTGACCTCGGGCAGCGTCGCGCGCGAGGTCGCGGCCCAGCTCGGCGCGGACCCGCGCGTCGCGGGTGTCGCGATCGGTGAGCCGACGGCGGAGGCCGCGCACGCCGTCGGGCTGCGGATCGACGCGGTGGCCGAGAAGGCGACCGACGACTCCCTGGCAGAGGCCGTGCTGCGCGTCGCCGCCCCCACGAACCTGTCAGAACGCGCGAGCCCTCTGGGCCACGCTCGTTCTGACACCCCCTCCCCCTCTCCCGCCGTGTCAGAACCAGCGAGCACCCCAGGTCACGCTCGTTCTGACAACCCCACCACGACAGAAGGCAGGAACCACCCGTGATCCGTCCCCGCCGCCTGCGCTCGACCCCGCAGATGCGTCGGCTCGTCGCCGAGACCCGGCTGCACGCCGCCGACCTGGTCCTCCCCCTGTTCGTCAAGGAGGGCCTGACCGAGCCCAAGCCGCTCGGGTCCATGCCCGGCATCGTGCAGCACACCGAGGAGAGCCTCGCCGGCGCCGTCGCGCAGGCGACCGCAGCCGGGCTGGGCGGCGTGATGCTGTTCGGCATCCCCGCGCACCGCGACGCGACCGGCTCGCAGGCGGACGCCCCCGACGGCATCCTCAACCGTGCGATCCGCATCGCACGCGACGCGGCTCGGGACGCCGCCGCCGGCACGGGTCGCCCGGCTCCGGTCGTCATGGCCGACCTGTGCCTCGACGAGTTCACCGACCACGGGCACTGCGGGGTGCTCACCCCCGCAGGCGAGGTCGACAACGACGCGACCCTCGTCCGCTACGCCTCGATGGCGCTCACCCAGGCCGAGGCAGGCGCGGAGGTCGTGGCACCCTCGGGCATGATGGACGGCCAGGTCGCCGTGATCCGCGAGGCCCTCGACGACGCCGGGCACACGGGTGTGAGCATCCTGGCGTACAGCGCCAAGTACGCGAGCGCGTTCTACGGGCCGTTCCGCGAGGCCGTCGACTCGACGCTCCAGGGCGACCGCCGCACCTACCAGATGGACTCGGCGAACTTCCGCGAGGGCCTGCGCGAGGCGGACCTCGACCTGGCCGAGGGCGCCGACATGGTCATGGTCAAGCCCGCGGGCTCGTACCTCGACGTGCTCGCGGCCGTGGCCGAGCGCAGCGACGTCCCCGTGGTCGCGTACCAGGTCTCGGGCGAGTACGCGATGATCGAGGCGGCCGCCGCGAACGGTTGGATCGACCGGCGCGGCGCCGTCCTGGAGTCCGTGCTCGGCATCAAGCGTGCGGGCGCCGACATCGTCCTGACCTACTGGGCCCTCGAGATCGCAGAATGGATTCGGTGACACCGATGACCATCCACCCGACCGGTTCGCCGCTGCGCGCGACCACCCTCCACGACAACCACGAGGCGTTCGTGCGCGCCCAGGGCGCGATCCCGGGCGGCGTGAACTCGCCCGTTCGCGCCTACGGCTCGGTGGGCGGCGACCCGCGCTTCATCGCGAGCGCGCGCGGCGCGTACGTCACCGACGTGACGGGCCGCGAGTACGTGGACCTCGTGTGCTCGTGGGGTCCTGCGCTCCTGGGGCACGCTCACCCCGCGGTCGTCGCCGCGGTCCAGGACGCCGCGGCGCGCGGCCTGTCGTTCGGCGCCCCGACGCTGGGCGAGGTCGATCTCGCGGAGGAGGTCCGCCGCCGGGTCCCTGCGGCCGAGCGCGTGCGCCTGGTCTCGACGGGCACCGAGGCGACCATGACCGCGGTGCGGCTCGCGCGCGGCGTCACGGGCCGCAACCTGCTGGTGAAGTTCGCGGGCTGCTACCACGGGCACGTCGACGCGCTGCTCGCCGAGGCGGGCTCGGGCGTCGCGACGCTCGCGCTGCCCGGGTCGGCCGGCGTGACCGAGGCCAGCGCGGCCGAGACCCTGGTCCTGCCCTACAACGACCTCGAGGCCGTCGAGCGTGCGTTCACCGAGCGCGGCTCGGAGATCGCCGCGGTCATCACCGAGGCCGCACCCGCGAACATGGGCATCGTGCCGCCCGCGCCCGGCTTCAACGAGGGTCTGCGCCGCATCACGGCCGAGCACGGCGCCCTGCTGATCCTCGACGAGGTCCTCACGGGCTTCCGCGTGGGGCCGAGCGGCTGGTGGGGCCTGGAGTCAGGCATGGCCGCGGGCGAGCGGCCCTCGTACACGCCCGACCTCTTCACGTTCGGCAAGGTCATCGGCGGCGGCATGCCCGTCGCAGCGCTCGGTGGTCCGGCCGTGATCATGGACCAGCTCGCGCCGCTCGGTCCCGTCTACCAGGCAGGCACGCTGTCCGGGAACCCGGTCGCGGTCGCGGCGGGTCTCGCGACGCTGCGCCTGGCCGACGACGCCGTGTACGCCCGCGTCGACCACGTCGCGCAGGTCGTGGGAGACGCCGCGAGCGCGGCCCTCGCCGCGGAGGGCGTCCCGCACGCCCTGCAGCGCTCGGGGAACCTGTTCTCGATCATGTTCGGCGACTTCGCCGCCGCGGCCGGGGTGCGCACCTACGCGCAGGCCCAGGCGCAGGACGTGTTCCGCTACAAGGCGTTCTTCCACGCGATGCTCGACGCGGGGGTCAACCTGCCGCCGTCGGTCTTCGAGGCGTGGTTCGTGTCGTCCGCGCACGACGACGCCGCGGTCGAGCGCATCCTCGCCGCGCTCCCGGCCGGGGCGAGGGCTGCGGCGCGCGCCCAGCGCTAGACCTCGCACGGGGCGAGGTGCCCGGCGGGGTCGAGCTGCGCCGTCGGGCACCTTCCTCCGTGCCCGACGGCGCCGCTCACCTCACGCCCTGCCGCGCCGTCGTGGACGGCGTGGCGGGCGGCTCCGGCGCGGTCAGTAGCTGATCTGCCCGACCTTCTTGCCCAGGCTGCGGATCTGGAAGCCGAACGCGATGAGCGCGACACCCCACACGAGGGCGACGACCGCGAGGATCCACACGATCGACACGACGCCCGCGCCCACGTTGAACAGGACCAGGACACCGAAGACGAGCGCGAGCAGGCCCGCGAAGACGCCCCAGCCCCAGCCGCTGCCGGGGACCTTGCGGAGCTCGACGCTCGCGATGGTCTGGAAGAGGCCGAGGACCACGGCCCACAGACCGACGATCCACACGAGGACCTCGGCGGTCTTGCCGGGCCACACGAGCAGCACGATGCCGACCGCGACGCTCAGGAGACCGACCGTGACGAGTGCGGCCGTGCCGCCGGTCCCCCGGCGGCGGATGCCCTCGACGATCTCGAAGAGTCCGTCGACGAGCGTGAAGATCGCGACGATCCAGATGAAGACGACCGCCGTGATCTCCGGCCACACGAGCGCGACGACACCGAAGAGGATCGCGATCACGCCGCGGACGACGGGCCAGTACCAGACCTGCTTGGCGGTGGTGGAGAAGGCGGTGAGGATGGGGTCCTGCGTGGTCATGGTGGGCTCCTGACGTCGGATCCTGTCCCGCCGGGAACGCTGGAGCACCGTCCGTGCGGGCTGTTCGATACTCATCGAACACCCGAAACGGCCGCATGTCGTGGCGAACGCCGCATACGTCGCGCAGGGACCTACGGCCCTTGACAATGCGATACCCCGCAGGGGTACCTTTGGGGGTTGGTACCCAGTAGGGGTATCCGAGCGAGTGATCACGGAGGCCCAGCATGAGCGACACCACGACCCAGCGCCCGGTCGAGCCGGGCCCGACCCCCGCCCACACCGGCCCCCACGGGTACGCCTCCGACAAGGAGGCCTACCTCAAGCGCATGCGCCGCATCGAGGGCCAGGTGCGCGGCATCGCCCGCATGATCGACGAGGACGTCTACTGCATCGACATCCTCACCCAGGTCTCCGCGGTGACCAAGGCACTCCAGGCGGTGTCCATCGGACTCGTCGAGGACCACCTCGGCCACTGCGTCGTCGACGCCGCCCGGTCCTCCGAGGCCGAGGGCGCCGCCAAGGTCCGCGAGGCGTCCGAAGCCATCGCCCGTCTCGTCCGCAGCTGATCCCCACCCCTCCCCAAGGAGCACCATGAGCACCGTCACCACCCTCGGCGTCACCGGCATGACCTGTGGCAACTGCGTCTCGCACGTCACCAAGGACGTGGGTGCCGTCCCCGGCGTGGAGAACATCAGCGTCGACCTGAACGTCGGCGGCGCGTCCGAGGTCACCGTCTTCTCGGACGACCCGCTCGACGAGGCCGCGCTGCGCGAGGCCGTCGACGAGGCCGGCTACGAGGTCGTGAGCTACGAGGTCCAGCTCGACGCGCAGGCCGCGCAGTCGGCCGAGCAGGCCGCCGACCGCAAGGCCCACAACTGCGGCTGCGGCTGCGGCACGGACTCCGCGGCGGACGCGGCTCCGGCCCAGAAGACGTACGACCTCCAGGTCCCGCAGTCCTGACGCCCCGGGTTCGTGTCAGAACCGGCGAGCCCTCAGGCTCACGCTCGTTCTGACAACCCTGCCCGACGGCGGCGCACCGGCCGGACTCCCGGCCCACGCTCCGCCGTCGGGCAGCGCACGAGCCGCGAACCGCCCGCCGGACCCTCGGCCGCGCGCCTCACGCCGCCGACCCAGGCCGCTGCGCGCCGCGCCCCCACCCGGGGCGCACCGCCGTCCCCGCCCCGGACCCCGGGCCGCGACGGAGCAACCCCACCCGGCGCGACCCGCCGGACGCACCACCGGACTCCCGAGGAGCACACATGACCACCCCCACCGGCCTGACCGCCGGGCCGAACCTCGTCGAGGTCGACCTCGCGATCGAGGGCATGACGTGCGCGTCGTGCGTCGCACGCGTCGAGAAGCGGCTCAACCGCGTCGACGGCGTCGAGGCGACCGTCAACCTGCCGCTCGAGAGCGCGCACGTCGTGCTGCCCGAGGGGGTGACGGACGCCGAGCTCGTCGCGGCCGTCGAGAAGGCCGGCTACCAGGCGCGGGTCACGGGCCGCCGTCGCGCGACGGTGCCCGCGGTCGGGGCGGCGCGTGCGGTCGGCGCGGTGCCTGCGCCCGAACCTGTCGCCGTCGTGTCAGAACCAGCGAGCACCCCGGCTCACGCTGGTTCTGACGACCCGGCTATCGACGACCCGGCCACCGACGACCCCGCTTCTGACGACCCGGCGGTGGCCGGGTCCGTGCCCACCGCGACCGACACCTCGGCTCCCACGCGCGACCGCGGCGCCGACCTCGCCCGACGACTCAAGGTCGCCGCGGTCCTCACGCTGCCCGTCGTGCTGCTGTCGATGGTCCCGGCCCTGCAGTTCCCGGGCTGGCAGTGGGTCGTCACGGCCCTCGCGCTCCCGGTCGTGACGTGGGGCGCGTGGCCCTTCCACACCGCTGCCTTCCGTGCGGCCCGCCACGGCGCCTCGACCATGGACACGCTCGTGTCGATCGGCGTGATCGCCGCGACCCTGTGGTCGCTGTGGGCACTGCTGCTGGGCGGCGCGGGTGAGATCGGCCTGCGCATGTCGGTGTCCCTGCTGCCCTCGCGCGCGCACGGCTCCATGCCCGAGCTCTACTTCGAGGTCGCGGCCGTGGTCACGACGTTCCTCCTCGCGGGCCGCTGGTCCGAGCACCGCTCACGCCGCAAGGCCGGCGACGCGCTGCGCTCGCTCCTCGCGATGGGTGCCAAGGACGCCGAGCGCGTCACGGCCGGCCCCGACGGCCAGCGCGTGACCGAGCGCGTGCCCGTCGCGGCCCTGCGCGAGGGCGACCTGTTCACGGTCCGCCCGGGCGAGAAGATCGCGACCGACGGCGTCGTGGTCGAGGGCAGCTCCGCCGTCGACACCTCGCTCCTGACGGGCGAGCCCGTCCCGGTCGACGTGACCCCCGGCGACGACGTCACGGGTGCGACCGTCAACACCTCGGGCCACCTGCTCGTCCGTGCGACGCGCGTCGGCGAGGAGACGACGCTCGCCCAGATCGGTCGCCTCGTGAGCCAGGCGCAGACGGGCAAGGCTCCCGTGCAGCGCCTCGCGGACCGCATCTCGGCCGTGTTCGTGCCGATCGTGCTGGTCCTGGCCGTGCTCACCCTGGGCGGGTGGCTGCTCGCGGGGGCGAGCACGCAGTTCGCGTTCACGGCGGCCGTGGCCGTGCTCATCATCGCGTGCCCGTGCGCGCTGGGGCTCGCGACCCCGACCGCCCTGCTCGTCGGGACGGGCCGGGGCGCGCAGCTCGGCATCCTCATCAAGGGCCCCGAGGTCCTCGAGTCCACGCGCCGCGTCGAGGTGATCGTGCTCGACAAGACCGGCACCGTGACGCAGGGGCGCATGGCCCTGGAGCGGGTGGTCACGCGTGAGGGAACGCTCGAGCTGGGGTCGGAGGCGGCGCGGGCTGCTGCTGGTTCGCCGGGCGAGCGGCCCGACGGCGCCGCTCACCACGCCCTGCGCCTCGCCGGTGCGGTCGAAGGGTTGAGCGAGCACCCGATCGCGCAGGCGATCGCGTCTGCTGCGACGCAGCTCTCTGGGGCAGACCTGTCAGAACCAGCGAGCGCTGGGGGTCACGCTGGTTCTGACAACCCGGTCGCGGAGGGCGTGGGGGGTGTGGGGGGCGTCGAGACCGGGGCCGACGGTGTCGTCATCGGTTCCGCGCAGGTCTTCGACTTCGTGAGCTCGCCGGGTGGCGGCGTGAGCGGCCTGGTCCGCACCGCGCACTCGGGCCTGTCCCCCGCGGGCGCCCTCAACGCGCGGCGGGTGCTGGTCGGACGGCCGACGTGGCTCGCCGAGCAGGGCGTCACGTTCGACGTGTCAGAACCAGCGGGGGCCATGGGTCACGCTCGTTCTGACAACCCTGGGGGCGAGCTGCGCCGAGCGTTCGACGAGGCCGAGGCCACGGGCGCGACCGCCGTCGTCGTCGCCTGGAACGGAACCGCCCAGGGCGTCCTCGTCCTGCGCGACCCCGTCAAGGAGACCTCCGCCCAGGCCGTGACCGAGCTCCGCGCGCTGGGGCTGCGTCCGATCCTTCTCACGGGCGACAACGCTGGGGCCGCGCGCGTCGCCGCCCGCCAGGTCGGTATCGCGGAGGAGGACGTGATCGCGCAGGTCCTGCCGCAGGACAAGGTCGACGTCGTCGCTCGCCTGCGCGCGCAGGGTCGCGTCGTGGCGATGGTCGGGGACGGCGTGAACGACGCCGCCGCGCTCGCCGGGGCCGACCTCGGCCTCGCCATGGGCACGGGGACGGACGTCGCGATCGAGGCGAGCGACATCACGCTGGTCCGCGGCGACCTGCGCTCGGCCGCGACCGCGATCCGGCTCTCGCGCCGGACGCTGCGCGTCATCAAGCAGAACCTGTTCTGGGCCTTCGCCTACAACGTGGCCGCGATCCCGCTCGCCGCTGCCGGGCTGCTCAACCCGATGATCGCGGGGGCCGCGATGGCCATGAGCTCGGTCCTGGTCGTCGGCAACTCGCTGCGCCTGCGCCGAGCGGGCTGAACCCGGCTGAACCCGGCTGAACCCGGCTGCCGAGAACGAGGTTGAGGTCGTCATCGTGAGGATGGCGACCTCAACCTCGTTCTCGGCACCGGGGTGACCAGCGAGTACCCGTCACTGCGCGGGCGGGCGGCCCGGGCGCCGCGGCGGGCGCACGTCTCGTGGGAGCCGCCCCTCGGCGTCGAGGGCGCGGCGCAGCACCATGTCGATCTGCGCGTTGACGCTGCGCAGCTCGTCCGACGCCCAGCGCGCGAGCGCGTCGTGCACCGCCGGGTCGAGGCGCAGCAGGACCTGCTTCCGCTCGGTCCGGGGACGGCGCGGCGCACCCTCGCGCCCGGCGTCCGCACCGCCGTCGGGCCCACCCACGCGCGGCGCACCCTCGCGCCCGGCGTCCGCACCGCCGTCGGGCCCACCCACGCGCGGCGCACCCTCGCGCCCGGCGTCCGCACCGCCGTCGGGCCCCTGCGCGCCCTCACCCGGCGACCCGCCGGGGGCGGGCGCCGGGACCTCGGGGGTCACGAGTAGAGCGACCCGGCGTTGACGACGGGGGTCGCGCGGCTGTCGCTGCACAGCACGACGAGGAGGTTCGACACCATGGCGGCGCGGCGCTCGTCGTCGAGCGTGACGATCGACTCGGCCTCGAGGCGCTGCAGCGCGTCCTCGACCATGGACACGGCCCCCTCGACGATCCTCGACCGGGCCGCGATGATCGCCCCGGCCTGCTGGCGCTGCAGCATGGCCTGCGCGATCTCGGGGGCGTACGCGAGGTTGGAGATGCGGGCCTCGATGACCTCGACGCCCGCCACCACGACACGGGCGGCGACCTCCGCGGCGATCTCCGCCGAGACGACCTCCGTCGCGCCGCGCAGCGACTGCTCGCCGGCCTCGGCGTCGTCGTACGGGTGGGACATGGCCACGTGGCGCAGCGCCGACTCGGCCTGGACACGGACGAAGTCGGTGTAGTCCTCGACGGCGAAGCTCGCCTTCGCGGTGTCCGCCACCTGCCACACGACGATCGCCGCGATGTTGATCGGGTTGCCGTCGGCGTCGTTGACCTTGAGCTCGCTCGTCTCGAAGTTGCGGACGCGGACCGACACGCGCTTGCGCGTCGAGAGCGGCACGGTGGCGACGAGCCCGGTGCGGCGGATCGTCCCGAGGTACCGGCCGAAGAACTGGACGACGAGCGTCTGCCCCGGGTTGATGACCTTGACGGCGGTGAGCGCGAGGAGGCCGAGCACGATCGCGACCACGCCGAGCAGGGTGCCGACCGGGGTGCTCGTCATGAACAGGGGGACCGACCCGCCGAGAAGGACGAGGACGAGGAGGATCGTGAGACCACCTCCGCCGGCGCCGAGCGACCACGCAGGCTGCTCGGTGACGTCCACGCGGGTGCCGTCGTGCCCGACGGGGCGTCCGCTCGGCTCTCCGCCCAGGGACTCCTGCGGGGGGACGGTGGTGTCGCTCATGACGTGTTCCTCTCGTCGCTCACGGGTGCCGGGAGCCCCGCGTCTATCAAAGTGATATCACATTAGGCTCTGTGTCGTCGAGAACGAGGTTGTGGTCGCCATCCACAGGGACAGCGACCACAACCTCGTTCTCGGCACCGGGAGGGGGGCGAAGGGGACTACTTGAAGCGGCGACCCTCGTCGCGGCGGTACGCCCACACCGCCAGGACCGCGAACACCACGGTCCACCCCAGCAGCACGACCCACGCGAGCGCGTAGGCCGGCTCTCCCGTGAGCGCCTGGACCAGCAGGTCGCGACCGGCGCGCGTCGGGGTGGTCATCGAGATCGCGTCGAGCCACGGCGGGAACAGGAACGGCGGCAGGAACAGGCCGCCCGCGAACGCGAGCGGGAACAGGATGACCTGCACCACGGGCAGCGCGGCCTTGGCCGAGAGCGAGTACCCGATCGCGATGCCCAGCAGCACGAACGGCACCGACACGAGCAGCACGGTCCCCACCCCCGCGAGGAGCTGTGGCCCCGTCACGGAGGCCGCGGTCAGCAGCCACCCGATGAGGATGAGCGGCACGAGCCCGAACAGCGAGAAGATCCCGCCGTTGAGGATGCGCGCGATCATGCGCGGCGCGGGGCCCGCGGGCAGCGAGCGCAGGAACGGGTCGAACGGCAGCGCCCTGTCCTCCGCGACGCCCAGCCCGTACGTGAACAGGCTCGCGGAGCAGATCGCGAACAGCCCGAGCGACGCGACGGCCGTGGTCGCCGCGACGGGGTCGCCCGCGACCCCCTCCTGCGGCACGACGAAGAAGAACATCGCGAGCGCGGGGAACAGCAGGTTCCCGAGGACCGCGATGGGCACGCGCACGGTCTCGAGGAACTGGTACTTGAGGTGGATCCAGGTGAGGGTCGCGGCGCCGGGCGGGCGCCCGCTCACGCCAGGGGTCGTGGTCACTGCGTCGGTGCTCATCGCGCGCTCTCCTCCTCGGAGGTCTGGTGGTCCGGGATGCCCGACGGCGTCGCGCCCGTCGGGGTCCCGGCCTCGCCGTGGTCGGTGGTCGTGGCGTGCGAGACCATCTGCTCGAACGCCTCTTCCAGGCTCGCGCCCCGGATCTCCAGCCCGTGGAACGGCAGGCCCGAGGTCACGAGCGTGCGGACCAGCTCGTCGGCGTCGGCCGTGTACAGCTCGTAGCGCCAGGTGCCGGACGCCCCGGCCCGGGCCGCGCCCGTGTCGCCCGCGCTCCCGGTGTCGGCGGTCCGCTCCGACCGCACCACGCCCGGCAGGTCGGCCCCCAGGTCGGCCGCGCTGCGCACGACCACGCGGCGCAGCCCGACGCGACGCAGGATCGCGTCGAGCGTGTCGTCGGCCTTGACCACCCCCCGGTCGATCACGACGACGCGCTGCGCGAGCGCCTGCACCTCCTCGAGGTAGTGGCTCGTGAGCAGCACGGTGCCGCCGTTCGCGTGGTACTCGCGGATCGCGGCCCACAGCGCCTGGCGTGCGCTCACGTCGAGCCCGGTCGTGGGCTCGTCGAGCAGCACGACGCGCGGTCGACCCACGAGCGAGAGCGCGACCGCGAGGCGTCGCTTCTGGCCGCCGGACATGGCCCCGGTCTGGCGCCCGGCGAGGTCGGACAGCCCGAACTGCTCGAGCAGCTGCCCCGTGGGCACGGGGTTCGCGTAGTGCTTGCCGACGAAGTCGACGACCTCGCGCACCTTGAGCGTCGCGGGCAGGCCGGTCTCCTGCGGCGTGAGTCCCAGCCCTTGTCGGGACGGGGCGTCGCGCGGGTCACCGCCGAACAGGCGGACGACACCGGAGTCGGGCTTGCGCTGCCCGCTCACGAGCGAGAGCAGCGTCGACTTCCCGGCGCCGTTGGGGCCCAGGAGGCCGACGAGCTCGCCGGCCCCGACCTCGAGCGTCACGTCGTCGAGCGCGACGACGTCGCCGAAGCGGCGGGTCACGTGCTGCGCCGACACGAGGGACCCGTGCGGCACGGCCTGGCCTCCTCGTGTCGCGGCGGCGGCGCGCCCTGGGCTGGCGGCAGAGTGCTGGGTGGTCACGATCCGGCTCCTCTCAGGAGCATGGTCAGGGACTCGGTGTAGACCTCGAAGGCACGGCGCCCGCGGGGAGTGAGGCTGATGTAGGTGGCCGGGGTGCGGCCCTCGTGGGTCTTGGTCACGGTCACGTACTCGGCGTCCTCGAGCTTGCGCAGGTGCGTCGAGAGGTTGCCCGCGGTCATGTCGAGGAGCTTCTGGAGCTTGGGGAACGCGATCTGGTCGCCCGCGCCCAGGGCGGAGAGGGTCGCGACGACGCGCAGTCGCGCCTGGGCGTGGATGACCGGGTCGAGCTCGACGTCAGGCACGGGTACCTCCCGCGACCCGGCGCCGGGTGCGGACGCGCAGGACCTGCTCGACGAGGGTCATGAGCAGGAACCCGCCTCCTCCGGCGGCGGCCATGACGAGGTAGAGCCCGGGCAGGCCGACGATCGTCGCGGCCCCGGCGACGAGCAGGATCCACACGCCCAGGACGTACAGGCGGGTCTCCTGCCACATGGCACCGCCCGCGAGGTACATGATCCCGACGACCAGGCACGACAAGGAGTTGCTCGCGAGGGACATGACCTCGGGGTTCGCGCCCGCCCGGGCGAGCCCGCCCAGGACCATGCTCATTGCCGCGAAGGAGATGAACCAGGCCCAGCCGTAGAGCGCGCCCGAGCGGGCACTCGCGCCGCGCACCCCGCTCACGCGGGTCATGATGTGCACGATCGTGATCGCCACGGCGCCCACGATGAGGAAGGTGAAGGCGAGGAGGGCCCAGGGCTCGGGCTGCCCGACGGCGCCGCTCGCCCCGGTCTCCAGGGTCGCCGTGGCGGGAGGGGGGGCCGAGCGCAGCGAGCTCACGTAGAGCGTCGTGTAGCCCAGCAGCCACGCCAGCCCCCAGACGCCGTAGAGGACGCGGCCGTCGGGCTCGACGTCCTTGGCCTTCTCCTGCTGGGCCGCGATGAGGCGCAGGCTCGCGGCGGGGTCGAGCGGCTGGTCGTCGTCGGTCCCCTCGGCGGGTCCGGCGGGCCGGTCGGGCGACTGGTCGGGCATCTGGTCCGGCACGGCAACTCCGTTCTCCACCACGACGGTCGTGGTTTGTACTGCAAACTACTTTGTAGCCTGCCAGGAGGAGCGGGGTGCGCGCAAGAGGTTTGATGCCGAGAAGTGAGTAGATGCCCCTGATCCGCGTGGATCAGGGGCATCTACTCACTTCTCGGCGGCGGAGAGCCGTCAGGACGTCGCGGAGCCCGAGGCCCCGGTCCCCGGGACGCTCTCGGCACCAGAACCGCTCCCGGACCCGCTTCCGGTTCCCGTGCCGGGCTGCTGCTCGAGGTCGGTGCCCGAGCCGGCACCCGAACCTCCTGCGCCCCCGCCCGTACCCGGAGTCGGGTTCGGGTCGGGCGTGACCGGCGTGGTCGGCTCGGGGTCCGGGACCGTGGTCGGCGGGTCGGTCGGCGCCGGGGTCGGGACCTCGCTCGGGGCCGGGCTGGGCGTGGTGCCCGAGCTCGGCGCGTCGGTCGAGGTGTCCGTCGTGCCGCCGGTCGTGTCTCCCGTGTCCCCCGTCGTCGAGGGCTCGCGCGAGACGACGTGGCTGATCGACGTGCCCGAGCCCTCCTCGCCGCGCAGGATCTCGCTCAGCGGGCGCCCGGCGACGACCTCGACGAGCGTCACGCCCACGATCAGCACCAGGAAGACACCGACGGCCGAGAGGATCAGCGTCCTGCGGCTCGGCCGGCGGGACGTCGCGTCGTCGCCGTCCGTGTCGTCGCCGTCCGTGCCGTCGCCCGAGGTAACGCCGTCCTGCGGGCCGTCCGCGCCGTCGTCGGGCCCGTCCGTGGCCGCGGTGCGCAGGTCGTCGAGGCGCGTGCCGCCCACGTCGTCGGCCGAGAGGACCGCGGTGTCGGCAGCCTGCCCGTCCGTGCCGACCGCGGGCAGCACCCTGGTGTCCCCGGAGCCGTCGTCGCTCACCGAGTGCGACCCCGCGAGCGTCGGCAGCAGGACCTTGCGGCCACCCTTGCCCACGGGCAGCGCCACGCCCGCCTTCATCGCGGCCTTCATCTGGCGACGCGTCTTGAGGATCGAGCGCGTGTAGAGGTTGTTCCCGACGACCGTCAGGACCGACGCCACGCCCGCACCGATGATCGTCCCGGCCACACCCAGGTACGACAGCAGGACCGTCGAGCTCACGGCAGCGAGCGCGCTCGCGACGACCTGCGTGACCGAGAGGCCTGGCGGCTTCTCGTCGAGGTCGTCGTCGGCGGCGCCCGGTGCAGGGGCGTCTCGGGCGGTCGGGCTGATGGAGGGGGGTCTGTGCGAAGTCACGGTCCTTCCAGGGTAGGAAGCCCTTCTGCACGCCCCCCGGACGCCTGTTGACCAACCGACGAGGATTGTGTGAAGACCGCGCAGCGCTCCCCCGCGGCGGGTGCTATAACGGCCAGGTGACCACTCCTCCCGGCACTCCTCCCGGCACTCCCTCCGGCGCAGCCGCCGCGCCCGACGTGCCGTCCGGCACATCCCGAGAGCCGGGAGCGGCAGGAGTCGTCGTGGCCACGGCCGACGAGACCACGGGCGGGAAGCGCTCCCGCTGGGCCCCGACCACGGCAGACCGCCCCGAGACGCGCCGCCGCATCGGGGCCGAGATCTGGATCCTGCTGGGCCTGAGCCTCGGCCGGTCGGGCGTGTACGCGATCGTCAACATCGTCGCGCGCCTGACCGAGGGCACCCCGCTCGCCGAGCAGAGCACGAGCCTCAACAACTCCCAGTCGCCCCGCCCGTACCTCGACCTGACGTACCAGATCCTCAGCATCGGCTTCGCGCTCATCCCGGTCGCGCTCGCGCTCTACCTGCTCTCGGCGCGCGGCCGGTCGGTCACGCGGGCCATCGGGCTCGACGGCAGCCGCCCGTGGCGCGACACCGGGTGGGGGTTCGCGCTCGCCGCGGTCATCGGCATCCCGGGCCTGGGGCTGTACGTCGCCGGGCGCGCCCTGGGGATCACGGTCGAGGTCAACCCCGCCAACCTCGCCGACTACTGGTGGACCGTCCCGATCCTGATCCTCGCGGCGCTCCAGAACGGCCTGCTCGAAGAGGTGATCGCGGTCGCGTACCTGTTCGAGCGCACCAAGGACCTGGGCTGGGGGCGCGTGAAGTTCGTCGTGTGGAGCTCGCTCCTGCGCGGCTCCTACCACCTGTACCAGGGCATCGGCCCGTTCATCGGGAACGTGGTCATGGGTGTCGTGTTCTCGTGGTTCTACACGAGCAGGTGGGGGCGGCACCGGGTCGTGCCGCTCGTGATCGCCCACACGATCCTCGACGTGGTCGCGTTCGTGGGCTACGCGCTGCTGCCGCGCGAGTGGCTCGAGGCGCTGGGCGTCGGCTAGCCGCCGCTCCCCGGCCACCCAGGCGTCGCTGAGTGCGGAGCAGTTGTCGTCAGAACCGCCGTTCGGCAGCAACTACTCCGCACTCAGCGACCGGGCTGGGCCCGACCGTCAGGCGCGCAGCGCCCGGAGCTCCTCCCGGCGCACGGCCTGGAGCACCGGGTCCGGCACGGGCAGCGACGCCAGGAGCTGCTTGGTGTACACGTGCTGCGGCGCGCCCAGCACCTCGGCCGACGTGCCCTCCTCGACGAGCAGGCCCCGGTAGAGCACCGCGATCCGGTCGGCGAGCAGGTCCACGACCGCGAGGTCGTGGCTGATGAACAGGCACGCGAACCCGAGGTCGCGCTGGAGCTCGGCGAACAGGTCGAGCACGCGCGCCTGGACGGACACGTCGAGCGCCGACGTGGGCTCGTCCGCGACCAGGAGCTCGGGGTCGAGCGCGAGCGCCCGGGCCAGGCTCGCGCGCTGGCGCTGCCCGCCGCTCAGCTCGTGCGGGTACCGGTCGCCGTACGAGCGCGGGAGCTGGACCGACTCGAGCAGCTCGTCGACCCGTCCGCGCGCGTCGCCCGCGTCGGCGGCCCGCCCGTGCACCACGAGCGGCTCGGCCACGCACTCGGCGATCGTGAGCAGCGGGTTGAAGCTCGACGCGGGGTCCTGGAAGACGAACCCGATGCGCGGCCGCACGGGCCGCACGTCGCGCTCACGCGCTCCTCGCATCTCGACGCCCAGCACCGACAGCGACCCGCCCGTCACGGGCGTGAGCCCGCCGATGGCCCGGCCGATGGTCGTCTTGCCCGAGCCCGACTCCCCCACGAGCCCCAGCACCTCGCCCGGCCGGATCGACAGGTCCACGCCGTCGACGGCGACGAACGCGGGCTTGCGGAAGCGGCCCGGGTACTCGATCCGCAGTCCCTGAGCCACGACCACGGGCGCACCCTCGGCCCAGCCGTCGGCGCGCGCCTGGACCCGCGCGGCGGCGTTGACCACCCCGCCGCCCACGCGCGGCACGGCCTCGAGCAAGGACCGCGTGTACTCGGCCTGCGGGTCCTCGAACAGCGACCGGACGTCCGCCTGCTCGACGACCTTGCCCTGGTACATCACGGCCACACGGTCCGCGAGGTCCGCGACGACGCCCATGTTGTGCGTGATGAGCACGATCGCGGTCCCGAACTCGTCGCGGCAGCGCCGCAGCAGGTCGAGGATCTCGGCCTGCACGGTCACGTCGAGCGCGGTCGTCGGCTCGTCGGCGACGATCAGCCCGGGGTCGAGCGCGAGCGCCATCGCGATCACGACGCGCTGCTTCTGCCCGCCCGAGAACTGGTGCGGGTACTTGTCCACCGCCGTCTCGGGGTCGGGGAGGCCGACCCGGCGCAGCACGTCGATCGCCTGTCGGCGACCTTCCGCGCGCCGCACGCGCCGGTGCGCGCGCAACCCCTCGACGATCTGCCACCCCACGGTGAAGACCGGGTTGAGCGCGGCCGACGGCTCCTGGAAGACCATCGCGACGTCCGTGCCGCGCACGGCCCGCAGCTGGGACCGGCTCAGCGCGACGACGTCGGACTCGCTCGTCCCCGCCTTGTTCGCCAGCACGACGGCGCCCCTCGCCGTCGCGGTCTCCGGCAGCAGGCCGAGGATCGTCTTGGCGGTCACGGTCTTCCCGCTGCCGCTCTCGCCCACGACCGCGAGCACCTCGCCCGGGGCAACCTCGAGATCGACCCCGTCGACCGCGAGGATCGGACCGGCGTCGGTCGCGAACGAGACCGTGAGGTCCCGGACGGTGACGACCGCACCCGAGGTGCGTGACGTCGTCGGGCGTGAAGCCTGTGCGGGTGCCGAACCCGGCACCGCGTCCTGCTGCGCGCTCACGGGCGCACCTCGATTCCCTCGTCGCCCAGCGTCCCCGAACCTTCCAACCCGCCCAGCCCCGCGGGGCCGGCCGCGAGCGTGCCGCCCGGCACGACCGAGGTCTCCGCGACCTCGCCCGCCCCGACCGCGGCCGCCCGGCGGCTGCGCAGGCGCGGGTCCGCGAGGTCGTTGAGGCTCTCGCCCACGAGCGTGATGCCCAGGACCGCGAGCACGATCGCGAGGCCCGGGAAGAGCGCGGTCCACCAGATGCCGCTCGTGACGTCGGACAGGGACTTGTTGAGGTCGTAGCCCCACTCGGCCGCGGCCGTCGGCTCGATGCCGAAGCCCAGGAACCCGAGCCCCGCGAGCGTGAGGATCGCCTCGGACGCGTTGAGCGTCACGATGAGCGGCAGCGTGCGCGTCGCGTTGCGCAGCACGTGCCGCCCCATGATCCGGCGGTGCGGCGTGCCGATCACGCGCGCCGAGTCGATGAACGCCTCGGCCTTGATCCGCACGGTCTCCGCGCGGATCACGCGGAAGTACTGCGGGATGAAGACCACGGTGATCGAGAACGCGGCCGCGAGGATGCCGCCCCACAGGTCCGACTGACCGCCGCTGATGACGATCGCGAGCAGGATCGCGAGGAGCAGCGACGGGAACGCGTAGACCGCGTCGCACACGACCACGAGCACGCGGTCGAGCCAGCCCCCGAAGTACCCCGAGACCAGGCCCAGCAGGACACCGATCACGATCGACGCCGCGATCGCGACCACGATCACGAGAGCGGCGGTGCGCGTCCCCCAGATCACCCGGGACAGGACGTCGTACCCGCCGACGGTCGTACCGAGCAGGTGCTCGGCCGACGGCGGCTGCTGCGCCCCGAACAGCACGTCGCCGCTGCGGAGCTGGCTGAACCCGTACGGCGCGAGCCACGGCGCGGCCAGTGCCGTGAGCAGGAAGAGCGCCGTGACGACCAGGCCCGCGACGAGCATCCCGCGCTGGAGGCCCACGCTCTGACGGAGCTGGTGGACCACGGGCAGACGGCCCCAGGAGAGTCGGCGTGCCATGTCAGTACCTCACCCTCGGGTCGATGAACGCCGCGAGGACGTCCACGAGGAAGTTCGTGACCGCGACGATCACGGCCAGCAGGACGACGATCCCCTGGACCGCGACGAAGTCCCGGGCCTGGAGGTACTGCGCGAGCATGAACCCGAGGCCCTTCCACTCGAACGTCGTCTCGGTCAGGACCGCCCCGGCCAGGAGGAGGGCGATCTGCATGCCCATGACGGTGATGATCGGGATGAGCGCGGGCCGCCACGCGTGCGTGCGCACCAGCCGGTGCTCGGACACCCCGCGCGAGCGTGCCGCGTCGACGTAGTCGGTCGCGAGGGTCCCGATGACGTTGGTGCGCACGAGGCGCAGGAACACCCCGGCCGTCAGCAGGCCCAGGGCGACGCCCGGCAGGACCGCGTGCATCAGCACGTCGCCCAGGACAGCAGGGTCGCCCGTGCGGATCGCGTCGACGACGTAGAAGCCCGACGGGTCGGGCAGGGCCATCATCTGCAGCTCGGCTCCCGTGGACGCGCGCCCCGCGACGGGGAACCATCCGAGACCCACCGAGAAGACGAGCTTGAGCAGCAGGCCCGCGAAGAACACGGGCGTCGCGTAGCAGAGGATCGCGAAGACGCGCAGGAACGCGTCGGGGATCCGGTCGCGGTGGTGCGCGGCGAGGAGCCCGAGAGGCACGCCGACCAGGAACGCGATGATCAGGGCGTAGACCGCGAGCTCGAGCGTCGCGGCGCCGTAGGTCGCGAGGACCTCGGACACCGGACGGTTGTCGCTGATCGTGGTGCCGAAGTCGCCGCGCACGATCCCGCCCAGGTACTCGAGGTACTGGACGATGATCGGGCGGTCGTAGCCGGCCTCGTGGATGCGCTCGGCGAGCTGGTCGGCGCGCAGGCGCCCGCCGAGCGCGGCCGTGATGGGGTCGCCGGTCGAGCGCATGACGACGAACACGGTCGTCACGAGGATGAAGACGGTCGGGATGATGAGGAGGAACCGGACCAGGACGTACCGTCCCAGCCCACCCCCTCCGGACGTCTTCTTCCGCGGGGAGGTGGAGCGGGAGGTCCCGGTGCCCGGCGGGTCGGCCGTGGTCACCTGGTCGGTCGTCGTGGTCATGTCGTCCGTTCGTCGTGGTCCGAGCCGCGCTGCTCGGTGGCCTGCGGTGCTGCTGCGCGGGCTCGGGCGTGCCGAGCCGGCTGGGCTCGGGGTGGTCGGGACGTCATCGGCCCGACCACCCCGAGCGCCCGTGGGATCAGCCCTTCGAGAGCGCGCCGTAACGGAACTTGAAGGACGCGTCGAGCGTCTTCTCGGTCCCCTCGACACCGGTGCCCACGACGGCGACCTGCGCGCCCTGGAGGTAGGGGACGGTCGAGAGGTCCTCGGCGACCTTGTTCTGGATGTCCTCGATGAGTGCCGTGCGGGCCGCCGGGTCGGGCGTGGCGGCCTGCTGGAGGATCAGGTCGTTGACCTCCTGGTCGTCGTAGTGGTTCGCGAGGAAGTTCTCCTGGAGGAAGAACGGCGTGAGGTAGTTGTCGGCGTCGGAGTAGTCCGGGAACCAGCCGAGCTGGTACGCCGGGTACACGTCGGCCGTGCGGTCCTTGGCGTACTGGACCCACTCGGTCGTCTGCAGGTTGACCGTGAACAGGCCGCTCTCCTCGAGCTGGTCCTTGATGAGCGCGTACTCCTCACCGGAGGACGGACCGTAGTGGTCGTTGCTGTACTGCAGGTCGAGCACGACGGGCACCGTGACCCCGGCCGCCTCGAGGGCCGCCTTGGCCTTGTCGGCGTCAGGTCCGCCCTGGCCGTCGCCGTAGAGCTCCTTGAGCGGCTCGACCGCTCCGGTCAGGCCCGCGGGGACGTACGAGTACAGCGGCGTGTAGGTGCCCTTGTAGACCTGGCTCGCGATGGCCTCGCGGTCGATCAGGTCCGCGACCGCCTGGCGCACGGCGAGGGCCTTGGCCGGGTCCGCGCCGTCGGCCGTGGCACCGTAGGGCTGGGAGTCGAAGTTGAACGTGATGTAGCGGATCTCTCCGCCGGGGCCGTCGACGACCTTGACCTTGTCGTTGCCCCGCAGGTCGTCGATGTCGGTCGCGGACAGGCTGCGGAAGGCGACGTCGATGTTGCCCTCCTGGATGTCGAGCTTGAGGTTCGACGCGTCGGCGTAGTACTTGGTGTTGACCGTGGCAGTCGCGGCCTTGCCGAGCACGCCCTGGTAGTCGGGGTTGGCCTCGTAGGAGATGAGGTTGTTGAAGTCGTACTTCGCGATCGAGTACTGGCCCGCGAACGCCTTGCCCGCGACGATGTCGGCGTCCGGCGTCAGGGCGTCGGCCGCGAACACGTCCTCGTCGACGATGGGGCCGGCCGGGCTGGACAGGATCTGCGGGAACACCTGGTCGTCGGGCGACGTGAGCGTGAAGACGACGGTCGTGTCGTCGGGCGCGGCGACGCTCGCCAGGTTGTAGAGCAGCGAGGCGGGCCCGTTCTCGTCGTTGATCGCGACCTGGCGGTCGAACGTGAACTTCACGTCGGAGGACGTGAGGTCGTTGCCGTTGGCGAACTTCAGGCCCGGCTTGAGCTTCACGGTGTACTCGGTGGGGCCGGTGAACTCGGCGGACTCCGCGATGTCGGGCTCGACGTCGGGGCTGCCGTAGGGGGTGTTCAGGAGGAACGGGAACACCTGGTTCATGACCGCGAAGGACCCGTTGTCGTAGGAGCCGGCCGGGTCGAGCGTCGTGACCTTGTCGGTCGTGCCGATGGTCAGGGCGCCGCCGGCGCTCGCGCCGCCGCCCCCGTCGTCGTCGTTCCCGCCGCTGCCGCACGCCGTGAGCGTGAGCGTCACGACGGCGATGCCCGCCGTTGCGGCGAGGAGCCGCTTCCTGGAAACGGTCGTCATCCGTCACACCTCTTCTTCGGGGTCGTGAGGTGGGTGCGCGGTGGCGCTCCCACGACCTGGCGCTGTGACCAAGGTGCGTGATGTCTAACACACCGTTGTTTCGGTCGAGCACCCGCGAAGGGCGAGATGGTGCGGTTCCGGTGATGTTGTTACCGGGTCGTAACTCCAGCCTCCACATGGTGAGACAGGTCACACGGGTGAAGTTACCCAGGAGTACGTTCCGGTGCGTCACGGTCGTTTCGCGGCGCGGCGCGTCGTGGTGGCAGCGCTGTCATCGCGCCTCTCACCGAGGGGGCGTCCCCTGCCCGGCGCCGGAGCCCGGCTCGCGCGGCCAGGTCACCCCGTCCGGGTCGTCGGCAGGTTCCGGACCGTCGGCGGAAACCGGGTCGTCGGCCCGTGCGTCGACCGCCCGCTCGGTACCGGCCTCGGTGCCCGCACCGGTACCGGCCCCGGCGACGGGCCCACCCGACACCGCAGCCCCGTCCTCGATCACGAGCCCGTCTCCCGGCCCGGCCACCTCGCCCGGGACCTCCCTGCCCGGGGCGAGCTCCGCCGTCGGGCCGGAGGGTTGCACCTCGCCCGGGACCGGAGCGGGCGCCGCCGTCGCCTCCGCGACCACCGGGGCCGACGGCCCCGCACCCAGGACCGACCCGCCCGTGACGACCACTCCCGCGGCGACCGCCTGCGCACGCAGGTCGGCGAGCTCGCGCGCGACCGAACGCACCCCGAAGCCCGAGACCACGTGGATCGCCCCCGCGACGAACGCGTAGAGGCCGAACACGACGACCGTCAGGCTCAGGACGTCGCCCGCGTCGACCGGTCGGGTGACGAGCAGCAGGCCGAACAACGCCGACACGATGCCGGACGTCAGCATCCACGGCCACCCCAGGTCACGGTTGCGCACGAGCCCCGCCGCCCCCACGACGGCCACGACCCCCAGGACCAGGACCCACACGACCAGGACGTAGTAGAGCGCCGTCGCGCTGAGGTCGGGCCAGAACGAGATCGCGACCCCGAAGAGCACGTCGACGACCGCCTGGGCGAGCCACCACCGCCAGCCCACCTGCTTGCGGTGGGCCAGGCCCTGGGCCGCGACGAGGACCGCGTCCGCGACGAGGAAGATCCCGAACACCCAGCGCAACGTCTCGAGCGCCTCGAGCGGCTGGATCATGAGCAGCAGCCCCAGGACCACCAGGAGCACCCCGCGCACCACCGGGAGCCACCAGACGTTCTTGAACGCGTGGGGAGGCTCGGCGACCCCGACGGCCGCCCGCTCCCTGCGCCTGCTCCGGACCATGAGCCACCACCGTTCGCGTCGTGCGCCGAGCCCCTGAGCGCGGACGTCCATGACACCTCGTCGTCGCAGGTCAGGTGGGAGCGCTACCTGGGTTCATGGTGCTGGAGGTTGGTCACACTCGCGCGCCGAAGCACCCCCGGCACCGGGAGCAAGCGGGCAAATCACCCGTCCGAAAGTGGCGTAATACCGCGCCTCCTGGGGCCTCCCGCCCTAGACTCGCAAGCATGTCTGCGCGCGCTCACGACCCGGCCGGTCCTCCGGCGACGGCCGGGCCGCGCCCGCAGGTGCACGAGGTCGGATCGCGCGCGAACCCCGAGCCCCCAGCGCCCGACCCCCGCTCGTTCCGCGCCTTCCTCACGACGCCGCGCCCGGTCGGGGACGGCACCGACCCGACCGTCATGATCGTCGACACCCCCGAGTCCCGCGTTCGCCACCCCAGCGACCTCGTCGGGATCGTGCTGTGCGCCCTGGGAATCGCACTGGTCATGTTCATGTCCGTGTACGCGCACGGCACCACGGCGGGCGTCGCCGAGGACGTCCAGGGCTTCTCCGACCTCCTCGCCCGGATCCTCTTCATCCCCGTCGCGGTCCTCGAAGGGCTCGTGACCCTCGCGATCCCCACGGCCGTCCTCATCGAGCTGGGCATCCGCAAGCTCGGGCGCCAGGTCGTCGAGTCGATCGCCGCCGCCGCGCTGGGCATGGTCCTGGGCATCGCGCTGACCTACTCCGTCATGATGTTCGGGTCCGACGACCTGATCCAAGGGCTCTCCGTCCGCATCCGGGGCGAGTGGCAGCTCAGCATCCCCGGCTACGTCGCCGCGATCAGCGGACTCCTCACCGCAGCGGGTCCCCGCACGCGACGCCGGACGGTCGCCTGGTCCTGGAACCTGCTGTTCATCGCGCTCGGCGTCGTCCTCATCACGGCCCAGGTCTCGCTGCCCGGCGCGATCATCACGCTCCTGCTCGGCCGCATCGCGGGCAACACGGTCCGGTGGGTGTCCGGCGTCCGCAGCGAGCGCGCCTACGGTCCGCACCTGGTCGACGGCGTCCGCCGGGCCGGCTACTCGCCCACCGCCCTCGTGCGCGTGCGCGACGTGTCCCAGCCCGCCGAGCTGGCCGAGGCCGCCGAGGACCCCATCACCGAGGTCAACTCCGACGGCGAGATCACGGCCGAGGTCCACGTCGGCGTCGTGCGCATCGCGGGTTCCGACGAGGACTCGGCCCTGACCGCCGACGCGCGCCTCACGGGCGACCACCTGTCCGGCGCGCTGGGCCAGGGCATCAGCGAGCCCGCCGAGGCGCCGTCGGACCCCGCCGCGATCGCCCTCGCCCGCTCCGGGGACAACCGCGTCTACGCGATGTTCACCGAGGACGGTGTGCGCCGCGACGTCGTCGTGCTCGACGGCGACCGGCAGGTCGTCGGCTTCCTCACCCGGCTGTGGCGCTCGCTGCGCCTGCGCGGCATCGAGGGCCGCGCCGCGATCTCGCTCAAGGCCGTGGCCGAACGCACCGCGCTGCTCGCCTACGCGGCCCGCGCCGCAGGCGTCCGCACGCCGCGCCTGCTCGGCGTCGCCGAGTCCGACGACTCGATGATCCTCGTGCAGGAGCACGCGGTGGGTGCCGTCTCGCTGCGCGACCTGCCCGACGACGAGGTCACCGACGCCGTCCTGACCGAAGCCTGGCACCAGATCCAGCTCGCGCACGACGCCGGCCTCTCGCACCGCGCCCTGACCTCCGACGTCATGCTCGTGAGCCGCGGCGAACCGGGCGGGGCAGCGACGCACCCCGCCGGGAGCAGCACCGCGACGACGTCGGTCGACCTGCGCCCCGACGACGAGACCGGCCCCGACGACTCCGAGGTCAAGGTCTGGCTGACGGGCTGGGAGCAGGGCGACATCGCGTCCTCCGAGCTCTCGCGCCGCATGGACCTCACGCAGATGGTCGCGCTGCTCGCACTGCGGGTGGGGGCCGAGCGCGCCGTGGCCTCGGCCGTGAGCGTGCTGCCGGGCGAGGACATCGCAGCGATCGGTCCGCTCCTGCAGTCGATCGCCCTGCCCGTGAGCACGCGTGAGGAGATGCGGGCCAACAAGGAGCTCTTCAAGGACCTGCGTGCCGCGCTCGTCGAGCGGCTCCCCGAGACCGACGTCGAGCCCCAGCGCATCACGCGCTTCGGGGCGCGGACGATCATCACGCTGACCCTGACGATCGTCGCGGTGACCGTGGTCGTCACGACCATGAACTTCCAGCAGATCGCCGACGCGGTGTCGACGGCGAACCCGTGGTGGGCCGTCATCTCGTTCGCGCTGGGCGTCCTCACCTGGTTCGGCGCGGCCCTGACCTTCGTGGCCTTCTCGCCCGTGAAGCTGCCCATGCTGCGCGCGACGCTCACGCAGATGGCCGGGTCGTTCGTGGCCCTCGCGGCACCGGCCGGGATCGGACCGGCCGCCCTGAACCTGCGCATGCTCACCAAGCGCGGCGTGTCGACCCCCATGGCCGTCGCGACCGTGGCCCTGGTCCAGGTGTCGCAGTTCGTCGTCACGATCCTGCTGCTGGTCGTCCTGTCGATGACGGCTCGTTCCGGCGGCCTCATCAAGCTGCCCTCGACCACCGTGCTGCTCGCGATCACGGGCGTCGCGCTCGCGATCATCGCGACCCTGCTCGTCCCCGCGGTCCGGCGCTGGGTGCTCGCCAAGATCCGGCCGACCGTCCAGCAGGTCTGGCCCCGCCTGTCCGAGATGCTCAGCCAGCCGGGACGCCTGGCCCTCGGCTTCGGCGGGAACATCGTCATGACGCTCGGCTACGTGCTCGCGTTCGACGCGGCCCTCGCGGCGTTCGGCCAGGAGCTCGCGCTCGTCGACGTGGCCGTGATCTACCTGGTCGGCAACGCGGCGGGCGCAGCCGTCCCGACACCTGGCGGTCTGGGCACGATCGAGATCGCCCTGACCGCCGGGCTGACCGCCGCGGGGATCCCGCCCGCGATCGCGACGTCCGCGACGATCCTCTTCCGTGTCGCGACCTACTGGGCCCGTATCCCGATCGGCTGGGGCGCGATGCGGTTCCTGCAGCGCAAGGGCGACCTCTAGGCGGTCGCCGCGCGCACCGGGCCGTCGCGGCACGCACCGGGCGGCACGGTCGACGCGTCCTCGCGGTCGTCGACCTCACCCCTGCAGCACCACCGCCGACCCCTGCCCCCCGCCGCCGCACAGGGCCGCCGCGCCCACGGCGTCGCCGCCGAGCGCCGCGAGCCGCCGCGCCAGGTGACCCACGATCCGAGCGCCCGACGCCCCGATGGGGTGCCCGAGCGCGATCGCACCGCCGTTCGCGTCGACGATCGCCGGGTCGACGCCCAGCAGGTCCGTCGACGCGAGGGCCACCGCGGCGAACGCCTCGTTGATCTCGATCGCGGACAGCTCGTCGATCGCGAGACCGGCGCGCCCGCAGGCGGCGAGGATCGCGTTCGCGGGCTGCGCGTGCAGCGAGACGTCGGGCCCGGCGACGAGCGCGTGCCCGAGGAGCCGTGCGCCGCTCAGCCCGCGCCGCGCGGCCTCCTCGTCGCTCACGAGCACGAGGGCCGCGGCGCCGTCGGAGATCTGCGAGGCGTTCCCGGCCGTGATCGTGCCGTCCTCGCGGAAGGCGGGGCGGAGCCGTGCGAGGACCTCGACCGTGGTGTCGGCGCGCACGCCGTCGTCCGCGTCGACGAGCCGGCCCCCGCGCCCGGGCGTCTGGAAGGGCGCGATCTCGCCCCGCAGGAAGTCCGCGGCTGCGGCGGCCCGCGCGTGCGACGAAGCCGCGAACGCGTCCTGCGCCTCCCGGCCGATCGCGAGCCCCTCGCCGTGCCGCTCGGTGCTGAGCCCCATCGACTCCCGCTCGAACGCGTCGCGCAGCCCGTCGTGCGCGAGCGTGTCCACGAGCGTCACGTCCCCGAACTTCTGGCCCGCGCGCGACCCGACCCACGCGTGCGGTGCGAGGCTCATGGACTCCTGCCCCACGGCCACGACGACCTGCGCCTCGCCCGCGGCGATCAGCCGGTGCGCCTGCACCACGGCCTCCATGCCCGACAGGCACACCGCGTTGAGCGTCATCGCGGGCACCGAATAGGGCACGCCCGCACCGACGGCGGCCTGCCGGGCGGGGTTCTGGCCGGCCCCGCCCTGGAGCACCTGCCCGGCGAGGACGAGCTCGACGTCGTCGGGCGTGATGCCCGCGTCCGCGAGCGCCGCACCCAGCGCGTGAGCCCCCAGGACCGCGGCGGGCACGGTCGCGAAGGCCCCGTTGAAGCGCACGAACGGGGTGCGCGCGTACCCCACGACGACGGTCATGACTCCTCCTGTCCTGCCGGGGCGGTGGCCCCCGCGTTCTCCAGCCCGACGACGTAGCTCGCCTCGGTCGCGTCGCGTACCTCGTCGAGGGTCACGTCGGGCGCGACGGCGCGCAGCACGAGACGCCGCCCCGGGTTGTCAGAACCAGCGTGACCTGGAGTCCCCGCTGGTTCTGACACGTCGCCGGGCAGGACGTCGAAGACCGCACGGTCCGTGATGATGCGGTCCACCACGCCCTCGCCCGTGAGGGGCAGCGCACACTCGTGCCGGAGCTTGGGCGACCCGTCGCGCGCGACGTGGTCCATGAGCACGACGATCCGGGGTGTGCCCGCGACGAGGTCCATGGCCCCGCCCATGCCCTTGACGAGCTTCCCGGGCACGGTCCAGTTGGCCAGGTCCCCCGTCTCGGAGACCTCCAGGGCCCCGAGGATCGCGATGTCGACGTGCCCGCCGCGGATCATGGCGAACGACGTCGCGGAGTCGAAGTAGCTCGCTCCCGGCAGGGCCGTGACGGTCTGCTTGCCCGCGTTGATCAGGTCGGCGTCCTCGTCGCCCTCGACCGGGAACGGCCCGATGCCCAGCATCCCGTTCTCGCTCTGCAGCGTGATCGAGACGCCGGGCGGCAGGTGGTTCGCGACGAGCGTGGGGATGCCGATCCCGAGGTTGACGTAGTCGCCGTCGCGCAGCTCGGCCGCGGCGATCGCGGCCATCTCGTCCCGGTCCCAGGGCATGTCAGGCGTCCTTTCCTGCGGGGGTCGGCGCGCCGACCCCGACGGCGCGCGGCCGCACCGTGCGCTGCTCGATGTCCTTGACCCGCGCCCGCGCGGGCACGAGCCGGTCGACGAAGATCCCGGGCGTGACGACGACGTCGGGGTCGAGGGGCTGGTCCAGGAGGATCTCGGCCTCGACGACCGTGACGCGCCCGGCGGTCGCGACGAGCGGGTTGAAGTTGCGGGCCGTGAACCGGTAGGTGAGGTTGCCGTAGGGGTCGGCGCGGTGCGCGTGCACCAGGGCGAGGTCGGCGACGATGCCGCGTTCGAGGACGTAGCGGCGCCCGTCGAACTCCTCGACGGGCTTGCCCTCGGCGACCGGGGTCCCCACGCCCGTGGCGGTGTAGAACGCGGGGATGCCCGCGCCCCCCGCGCGCAGCCGCTCGGCGAGCGTGCCCTGCGGCACGAACTCGACCTCGAGGTCGCCGTCGAGGTACCGCTGCGCGAACAGCTTGTTCTCCCCGACGTACGACGACAGGACCTTGTCGACCTGGTCGCTCTCGAGCAGCAGCCCGAGCCCCTTGCCGTCGACGCCCATGTTGTTGGACACGACGGTCAGCCCGCGCACGCCCGAGTCGCGCACGGCCTCGATGAGGTCGGACGGGATGCCGCACAGGCCGAACCCGCCGACCGCGATCGTCATGCCGTCGTGCAGCAGACCGTCGAGGGCCGTGGCCGCGTCGGGATGCTGCGTGACGCCGGGTGCGCGCGGGGCCGTCCCGGGGGCCGGGGCGCCGTCGCTCACCGGCCGGGTTCCGTCGGTCGTCATGTCGGCCTGCTTCCTGTGCGGAGGGCTCGGGGGGCGGTGCGGTCGGTCGTGCCGCCGGGGCGGGCGGTCCCGGACGTGGTGGCGTCGGCCGCCCGTGCCCGTCGCAGCACGGCCTCGGCGTGCCGCAGCGAGGGGCCGTCGATCATCACGCCGTCGTGCACGAACACGCCGTCGTGCTCCTGCGCGGCGGCGAGCAGCGCGCGGGCGGACGTGACGGCGCCCGGCGGGGGTGCGTACGCGGACCGGATGACGGGGACGTGCGAGGGGTGGATGCACGCGGTCGCGGCGAAGCCGACGGCCGCGGCGTCGAGCGCCTCGTCGCGCAGGCCGTCGAGGTCGTCGATCGCGAGGTGCACCGCGTCGATCGCGGCGACGCCCGCCGCCCCCGCGGCGAGCAGCACGGCGGACCGGGCGGCGCGCGCGACGTCGCGGTAGGTCCCGTCGGGGTACCGGCTCGACGTCCCGCCGAGCGACGCGACCAGGTCGTCGGCGCCCCACATCAGTGCGACGACCCCCTGCCGCCGGGCCAGCTCGGGGGCGGCCAGGACGCCCGCGGCCGTCTCGCACAGCGCCACGACGCGCAGCCCGCCGAGGTCGCGCGGCAGCCGCTCGTCGGCCTTGGGGACCATGACGGTCCGGTAGGGGGTGCGCACGAGCGCGGCCAGGTCGGCCTCGTGCTCCGGGGTCCCGACCGCGTTGACCCGCACGATCGTCCGCGCCGGGTCGAGGGGCTCGGCGAGCAGCGCGTCGCGCGCCGCAGCCTTGCCGGCCGGTGCGACGGCGTCCTCGAGGTCGAGGATCACGGCGTCGGCGCGGTCCGCGGCCTTGCGGTACCGGTCGGGCCGGTCGGCGGGGCAGAAGAGGAGCGCGGGCCCCAGGTCGAAGGTCGTCACGGTGCACCGCCCTGCCCGACGGCGGAGCGCGCCGCCGCGGCCGCCTCCCCTGACGCGCGGCTCTCGGGTGCGTCGGCCCCGTGCGCGAACGCTCCCCGTGGGTGCCCGCCCGACGACGACGCGGGGTGGGCGCCGTCGTCGGGCGTGGCGGTGAGGGGTGGCCCCGCGGACCCGCTCCCCCGCGCCGCGCGGCCCGCGACGGACTCCTCGTGACCGGTACGCGTCCACACGAGCGTCGACCGCACGGCCCGCGCCACGAGCACGCCGTCCTGGTTGTGCCCGCGATGCTCGAACGTCACGACGCCCTGCCCGGGCCGCGACGCGGACGGCCGCTTCTCCAGGACGACCGTCGAGGAGTACAGGGTGTCGCCGTGGAACACCGGGTGCGGGAACGCGACCTCGGAGAAGCCGAGGTTCGCGACGATCGTGCCCTGCGTGAGCTGTGCGACCGAGGCCCCGACGAGCGTCGAGAGCGTGAGCATCGAGTTGACCAGGCGCTGCCCGAAGGGCTGGTCGGCGGCCCAGGCCGCGTCGAGGTGGAGCGACTGGGTGTTCATGGTCAGCGTCGTGAACAGCACGTTGTCGGCCTCGGTCAGCGTGCGTCCCGGGCTGTGGACGTAGCGGACCTCGGTCTCGAGCTCGTCGTAGTAGAGCCCGCGCTGCGCGATCTCCCGCATCCTGCACTCCTTCCTCGTGGCAATCGTCGGAGAACGTCCGGTCGAGAACGAGGTTGCGGTCGTTCTGGCCGGTACATCTACATCAGCCTCGTTCTCGACCGCGCGGAACCTCGTTCTCGACCGCGGCCTAGGCCGTGAGGCCCAGCCCGCGCGCGATGATCATGAGCTGCACCTCGGACGTCCCCTCCCCGATCTCGAGCACCTTGGAGTCCCGGTAGTGGCGCGCGACCGGGTTCTCGTTGAGGAACCCGTAGCCGCCGAAGATCTGCGCCGCGTCACGCGCGTTGGCCATGGCCGCCTCGCTGCCCACGAGCTTCGCGATCGACGCCTCGACCTTGAACGGCGCGTCGTTGGCGAGCCTCGACGCCGCGTCGTAGTAGCAGAGTCGCGCCTGGTGGACACGGGTCGCCATGCGCGAGAGCGTGAACGCGATGTGCTGGTTCGAGCCGATGTCCCGGCCGAACACGTTGCGCGTCCGCGCGTACCGCAGCGCCTCCTCCAAGCACCCCTGGGCGGCGCCCGTCGCGAGCGCCGCGAACGCGATGCGCCCCTCGTCGAGAGCGCGCAGGAAGTTCGCGTACCCGCGGCCCAGCTCGCCCAGGAGGTTCTCAGCGGGGACCCGGACGTCCTCGAACGTCAGGGGGTGCGTGTCCGACGTGTGCCACCCGACCTTGTCGTACGACGGCCCGACCGTGAACCCGGCCGTCCCGGACGGCACCAGGATCGACGACAGCTCCTTCTTCACGGTCCCGTCGTCGCGCACCTCCTCCGCCGTGACCGCGGTGACCGTGACGACGCTCGTGATGGGCGTCCCGGAGTTGGTGATGAACTGCTTGCTGCCGTCGATGACCCACACGCTGCCGCCGTCCGGTCCGGGCTCGTGCCGCGCCGTCGTGCGCGTCGCGCCCGCGTCGGAGCCCGCCTCGGCCTCGGTCAGCCCGAACGCGGCGAGCGCCCGCCCCGTGACGAGGTCCGGCAGCCACCGCTCGCGCTGCTCCGCGGTCCCGTGCCGCACGATCGGCATGATCCCCAGCCCCACACCGGCCTCGAGCGTCACCGCGATGCTCTGGTCGACGCGGGCGAGTGCCTCGACCGCGAGGCACAGCGACAGGTAGTCCTTGCCCTGGCCGCCGTGCTCGACGGGGAACGGCAGGCCGAAGAGCCCCAGGTCGCCCATCTCGCGGATGATGTCGAGCGGCAGGCGACGCTCGGTGTCGTACCGGTAGGCGGCGGGCGCGACGACGGTGTCCGCGAACTCGCGCACGGTGTCGCTGAGCTTGCGCTGCTCGTCGGTCAGCTCGGTGTTCATGACGCTCCTGGGGTGTGGGAGGGGACGGGGACGGCCGGGATGTCGGCCTCGGGTCGTGGCATCGGGGACGGGCCGGGCGGGTCCGCCAGGTCGTCGGGTGCTGGCGCGGCGTCCGACGCGACCACCGCGACGGGCCCGTCCGCCGGGACGGGAGCGACGTCGTCGGGCGCCCGTTCGACGCGGGCGACGACCTCGTCGCGGCGCACCAGGTCGCCCGGGCGGGCCGTGAGCCGCACGACGCCCGCATGCGGGGCCCTCAGCGCGTGCTCCATCTTCATGGCCTCGACGACCACGAGGACGGCGCCCGCGTCGACGCTCTCCCCGTCCGCGACGGAGACCGCGACGACCGTCCCGGGCATGCCCGCGCGGACGTCGGGGCTCGTGGGTCCGTCAGGGTGCACCGTGCGCCCGCGCGCGGCCGCGTCGAGCCGCTCGGTGCGCGTCGGGACCGCGACCTGGACGACGCGGCCCGCGCGAGAGAGCCACACGCTGCCGTCGGCACCGGTCGCGAGGTGCACGGTCTCGCTCCTGCCCTCCGCGGTGAACCGCCACGCGTGTCCCGCGGCCGGGGTCAGTGCGGCCCGCCGGGCCGTCCCGGGCCGTGGGCCCTCGTCCACGTGCACGACGGCGTCGCTCACGTCTCCCGCGACGGTCACCTCGTGGGGATCGTCCGGGGCGACGTGCAGCACGACCCGGTGGGGGCGTGGCGAGGCGTTGAGCCGCCAGCCGTCGCGGGCGCCCCACGCGCCGGGCACGCCCCGTGGACGCCCGGCGAGCACGAAGAGCGCCACCACCGCGAGGTCCTCCTCGGTCGCGGTCCCCGAGGGCACTCCCCCCGCCGCCACGAACCGCTCGATCAGGCCCGTGTCGAGGTCGCCCGACCGGACGTCCGGGTCCCCGAGGAGCGCCCGCAGGAAGCCGATGTTGGTGTCGACCCCCAGGACGAGCGTCTCCGCGAGCAGGCGGTCGAGCCGGTCGAGCGCCTGGGCGCGGTCGGCGCCGTGCGCGACGGCCTTCGCGAGCAGCGGGTCGTAGTCGCCCCCGACGCGCAGACCCTCGGTGAGGCTGCTGTCGAGACGCCACCCGGCGCCGTCGGGCTCGGTGAGCGCGAGGACCTCGCCCGTCGCGGGCAGGAACCCGCGCGCCGGGGACTCGGCGTAGACCCGGGCCTCGATCGCGTGGCCCCGCAGC
Organism: Oerskovia jenensis; assembly: GCF_016907235.1. NCBI lineage: Bacteria > Bacillati > Actinomycetota > Actinomycetes > Micrococcales > Cellulomonadaceae > Oerskovia > Oerskovia jenensis. Next base: position 2,791,374 of record NZ_JAFBBO010000001.1, on the reverse strand, counting down.
ACGACGTCCTCCTGCGCGAACCTGAGCGGCTCGCCGGCCGCGACGCGGAGCTGGGCCTCGACCAGGTCCAGGCCCGTGACCATCTCGGTCACGGGGTGCTCGACCTGCAGGCGCGTGTTCATCTCGATGAAGTAGAAGGTGGTCGGCTCGGCGGCCGGCACGAGGAACTCGACCGTCCCGGCGCCCTCGTAGTCGACGCTGCGCGCGACCTCGCACGCGGCCGCCCCGATGCGCTCGCGCGTCGCGGCGTCGAGCAGCGGCGACGGCGCCTCCTCGACGACCTTCTGGTGGCGCCGCTGGAGCGAGCACTCACGCTCCCCCAGGTGCACGACGGCGCCGCGCGAGTCCGCGAGCACCTGCACCTCGATGTGGCGCGGCCGGGCGACCAGGCGCTCGACGAGCAGCGTGCCGTCGCCGAACGACCGGGTCGCGACGCGGCGGGCGCTCGCGAGCGCGGCCGGGAGGTCGTCGGCCGACGTCACGACCTGCATGCCCTTGCCGCCGCCGCCCGCCGAAGGCTTGACCAGCAGCGGGAAGCCGACGTCGCGCGCAGCCCGCGCGAGGGCCTCGTCGTCGAGCGCCCGGCCCGTCCCGGGGTCGCGGCCCGTGCTGCCCGGCACGACCGGGACCCCGCGCGCCGCGACGATCTCCTTGGCCGTGATCTTGTCGGCCATGGCCTCGAGCGCCGCGACGCCCGGACCGACGAACACGATGCCCGCGTCCGCGCAGGCCCGCGCGAGCTCGGGGTTCTCCGACAGGAAGCCGTAGCCGGGGTGGATCGCGTCGGCGCCCGTCGCGCGGGCCGCGTCGAGGATCGCGGGCACGTTCAGGTAGGACTCGGCAGCAGGGGCCGGGCCGATCCGCACCGCGACGTCGGCGAGGGAGACGTGGCGCGCGCCGGCGTCGGCGTCGCTGTGGACCGCGACCGAGCGGATGCCGAGGCGCCGCAGCGTGGCGATGACGCGGCACGCGATCTCGCCGCGGTTGGCGACGAGGACGGTGCCGAAGGGCCGCGTGCTCGGGTTGTCAGAACGAGCGTGACCTGGGGTGCTCGCTGGTTCTGACAACAGCGGGGTGGTGGGCGGGGAGGCAGCAGGCACGGTGTCCATGGCCCTCACATCCTGAAGAGCCCGAAGCGCGGGCCCTCGGTCGGGGCCAACGGCGTGCGGGCGCACACGTCGAGCGCGAGTCCCAGCACGCGGCGCGTGTCGGCGGGGTCGATGACGCCGTCGTCCCAGAGCCGGGCCGTGGCGTAGTACGGGTCGCCCTGCTCCTCGTAGCGCGCACGGATGTCCTCGCGGAAGGCGGCCTCGTCGTCGGGCGCCCACTGCTCGCCGCGCGCCGCGAGCTGGTCGGCCTTGACCGTCGCGAGCACCGACGCGGCCTGCGGGCCGCCCATGACCGAGATCCGGCTCGCGGGCCACGACCACAGGAAGCGCGGCGAGTAGGCGCGCCCGCACATCGAGTAGTTGCCCGCCCCGAACGACCCGCCGACCACGACGGTCAGCTTGGGCACGCGCGTCGTCGCGACGGCCGTGACCATCTTGGCGCCGTCCTTGGCGATGCCCCCGGCCTCGGCGTCGGTGCCGACCATGAACCCCGAGATGTTCTGCAGGAACACGAGCGGGATGCCGCGCTGGTCGCACAGCTCGACGAAGTGCGCGCCCTTGAGCGCCGACGGGCTGAACAGGACCCCGTTGTTCGCGACGATCCCCACGGGGTGCCCGTGCAGGTGCGCGAACCCCGTGACCAGGGTGTCGCCGTACTCGCGCTTGAACTCGTGGAACACGCTGCCGTCGACGAGCCGCGCGACGATCTCGCGCGCGTCGTAGGGCGCCTGGACGTCGACCGGCACCGCGCCGTACAGACTCTCGCCCGGCCCGCCGGGCTCGTCCTGCCCGACGACGGGCGGGACGCTCTCGTCGACCGCCCATGCTGGCGCGGGGTCCGGCGGGAGCGTCGAGACGATGCGTCGCACGATCGCGAGCGCGTGCTCGTCGTCCTCCGCCAGGTGGTCGGTGACGCCCGAGCGGCGCGCGTGCAGGTCGCCGCCACCCAGCTCCTCGGCCGTGACGACCTCGCCGATCGCGGCCTTCACGAGCGGCGGGCCGCCCAGGAAGATCGTGCCCTGGTTCCGCACGATCACGGTCTCGTCGCTCATCGCGGGCACGTACGCGCCGCCCGCGGTGCACGAGCCCAGGACGGCTGCGATCTGCGGGACGCCCGCGGCCGAGAGCCGGGCCTGGTGGTAGAAGATCCGGCCGAAGTGGTCGCGGTCGGGGAACACCTCGGCCTGGAGCGGCAGGAACGCGCCGCCCGAGTCGACCAGGTAGATACACGGCAGCCGGTTCTCGAGCGCGATCTCCTGGGCCCGCAGGTGCTTCTTGACCGTGAGCGGGTGGTACGTGCCGCCCTTCACGGTCGCGTCGTTGCACACGACCAGCACCTGGCGCCCCTCGACGACCCCGATCCCCGCGATCACACCCGCCCCGGGCCACTCGCCGCCCAGCATCCCCTCGGCCGCGAGCGGCGCGATCTCCAGGAACGGGCTGCCCTCGTCGAGCAGGTGCTCGACGCGCTCGCGCGGCAGCAGCTTGCCGCGCGCGACGTGCCGGGCCCGCGACGGCTCGGGGCCGCCGAGCGCGGCACGGGCCGTGCGCTCGCGCAGCCCGGCGACGAGCGCGCGCTGGGCTGCGTCATCGGCCCGGGCCGTGGTGGAGGCCGGGTCGACCGTCGTCCCCAGGACGTCGCCGACGCCTGGGGAGCGCGTGGTCGGCAGGGTCGCGGTCACGAGGGCGCCCCCGTCCGGGACGCGCCCTGCTCGCCGGGGCCCGGGGCCTCGGGGGCGCCCGGGTCGCCCGGGTCGCCCACGAGCAGCAGCGCGAGCGCCGGGTCCGCGAGCAGCGCCCCGAGCTCCGCGAGGAACCGGGCACCCTGCTCGCCGTCGACCACGCGGTGGTCGAACGACAGGCTCAGCGTCAGGACGTCGCGCAGCGCGACCTGTCCCTCGTGCTCCCACGGCCGCTTCCGCACGGCCCCGACGCCCAGGATCGCGGCCTCCCCCGGGACCAGGATCGGCGTCCCGGCGTCGACGCCGAACACCCCGACGTTGGTGATCGTGATGGTTCCGCCCGTGAGCCGTTCGGGCGCGGTGCGCCCGCTGCGGGCGGTCGCGGTGAGGTCCGCGAGCGCCTGCGCGAGTCCTGTGAGCCCGAGCGTGTGCGCATCGGGCACGTGCGGCACCACGAGGCCGCGGTCGGTCGCGACCGCTATCCCCAGGTGGACGCGCGGGCTGTGGACGATCTCCGCGCCCCCGTCGGGCAGGTCCTCCCACCGGCTCGCGAGCGACGGGTGCCGTGGCAGCACGACGCACAGCGCCCGCGCGACGAGAGCCAGGACCGTGATCCTGGTCCCGCGGGCGAGCGGGTGGGTCCGCAGGCGGTCGAGGAGCTCGGTGCTCGGCGTAACGTCGAGCGTGAGGAACACGGTCGCGTGGGGCGCGGTGAACGCGCTCGCGACCATCGCGGCGGCCGTGTGCTTGCGCACGCCGCGCACGGGGGTCCGGGTCTCTCGGGTGGCCGGGTCGCCCGTCCGGCGGCCGGGGGTCCGGTCGGCACGCAGGCCCGACGGCGCCGCTCCCCTCCTGTCGTCCGGCTCGGCCGGTGCGGTGCGCGTCTCGGGCAGCGGGAACCCTCCGGCGCGCCGTGAGGCCGCGCGGGCCAGCCCGGACTGGCCGAGGATGTCGCGCAGCGAGGTCGGCGCGAAGCGCCCCGAGGTGCGTGCGGGCTCGTCGGCAGCGTCCTCGTCGTCGTCCCACTCGTCGGCCGGTCCTGCGGTGCCGAAGCCTCGGGACGCCGGTCCCCTCGACGCGTCGCTCGGGAGACCGTGGACGCCGTTGCGCTCCCGGCCCGTCCCCGCGCGTCGACCGGCTGCGGCACCCTGGTCGGCTCCGGTCCCGGTCCCGTCGCGGGAACCGTCCTGGGCACAGCTCACCGCCGCCAGGACGTCCTCGCGGGTCACGAGGCCACGGGCCCCGGTCCCGACGATCCGTTCGAGGTGGACCCCGAGCTGCTTGGCCAGCCGGCGCACGGGCGGGGTCGAGCGGGGTCGCTCGATGGGGGGCATACCGGTACTCGAGCCCGCTGCCGCGCTCGCACCAGCCCCCGCCCCCGGGCCGGCTCCGGCTCCGGCTCCGGCTCCGGCTCCGGCTCCGGCTCCGGCCATGTCGTCGTCGGAGAGCTTCCCGTGCTCGACCCCGTCCGCCGAGATGCGGCCATCTGGGGTGCTGACCCTGTTCTCGACCCCAGTTGGCCGCATCTCGGCAGCGGCCGGGGCCGGGGACCGGCGTGCTCGCCTCGTGGGTCGGCCCGATCGTTCCGGTCGCGCACCGTACCCGACGAGGTTCGGCTGGGGCGCCTCCTCGGGCCCGTCCGCCCCGCTGTCGGCCGCACGACCGGCCGCCGTGGCGCCGTCGGGCGAGCCGACCCCCGCCGACGTGGCTGCCGACGAACCATCGGGCGCGGCGCCGTCGGACACCTGGCCCGGGGCACCGCGGCGGGCCGTCCGCCCCGCACGGCCACTGCCTGCCGACGCCCTGTCCGACGGCCCCGCGGCGGGCACCGCGCCCGACACCCCCGCCTCGTCCGGGACCTCGAACGTCACGAGCGGCTCACCGACGTTGACCGTCTGTCCCGGCTCGGCGTGCAGGACCGTGACGACGCCCGCGTAGGGCGACGGGAGGTCGACCAGGGCCTTGGCCGTCTCGACCTCCGCGATGACCTGGTTGAGCTCGACCGTGTCCCCCGCGGCGACGTGCCAGCTCACGAGGTCGGACTCGGTGAGACCCTCGCCGAGGTCGGGCAGGAGGAACTCGCGTGTGGCCATCACCGTGCCACCCCCTCGAACGACGCGTACTCCGACGACACGTGCGCCCCGCGCCCCAGGACGCGATCCACGCCGTCGAGGATCCGGTCCAGGTCCGGGACCTGGTGCTGCTCGGCCTTCGCGGGCGGGTACGGGACGTCGTGCCCCGTGACGCGCACCGGCGCGGCCTCGAGGTGGTCGAAGCAGTTCTCGGTGGCCGCCGCGGCGACCTCGGCGCCCAGGCCCGCCTGGTGCGGGGCCTCGTGCGCGACGACCAACCGACCCGTCTTGCGGACCGACGCCGCGACCGTCGCGTGGTCGATCGGCGAGAGCGAGCGCAGGTCCACGACCTCGACCGACACGCCCTCGTCGGCGGCGGCGACAGCCGCGTCGCGGGCCGTCGTGACGAGCGACCCGAACGTCACCAGCGTGACGTCGGTGCCGGGCACGACGACGCGCGCCGCGTCCATGGGCGGCGCCGAGCGGAGGTCGGCCGCCTCGTTGACCTCGCCCTTGAGGTGGTAGCGACGCTTGGGCTCGAAGAACACGACCGGGTCGTCGCACGCGATGGCCTGCTGGAGCACGGTGTAGGCGTCCTGCGGGTCGGAGACCGTCACGACACGCAGACCCGCGGTGTGCGCGAAGTACGCCTCGGGCGACTCCGAGTGGTGCTCGGCCGCCCCCAGGCCACCGCCCACGGGGATGCGGATCGTGATCGGCAGGCGCACCGCGCCGCCCGTGCGGGCGTGCATCTTGGCGAGCTGGGACACGATCTGGTCGAACGCGACGTACACGAACCCGTCGAACTGGATCTCGCACACAGGACGGTAGCCGCGGTACGCGAGCCCCACGGCCGTGCCGAGGATGCCCGACTCCGCGAGCGGCGTGTCCAGCACGCGACGCAGGCCGAACTCGCTCTGGAGCCCGTCCGTCACGCGGTACACACCGCCGAGGCGGCCGACGTCCTCGCCCATGACGAGGACCTTGTCGTCGGTCGCGAGCGACCGGCGCAGGCCCGCGTTGAGGGCCTTGGCGAGCGTCAGGGTGGTCATCGGGCACCGTCCTTCGCGTCGGGAGAGCTGGGGGCGCGGGTGCCCGCGACCTCGGGCGCGACCGCGCCGGTCGAGGCGGCGCCGTCACCGTCCTCGGACCCCGCGAGGTCGGCGAAGCCCTCCAGGTACTGCGCGTACGCGGCGCGCTCGGCCGCGAGCGCCGCGTGCGGCTCGGCGTACACGTGGTCGAAGATCGAGAGCGCGGACGGGTCCTCGAGCCCGATGCACCCGGCACGCAGCTCGGCCGCGGCCCGGTCCGCGACGCCCTGGACGCGCGTCTCCTCGGCCTCGGTCAGCAGGCCGCGGTCGGTCAGGTAGGCCCGGTACCGGGAGATCGGGTCACGCCCCGCCCACGTCTCGAGCTCGGCGGGGTCGCGGTAGCGCGTGGGGTCGTCGGCCGTGGTGTGCGGGCCCATGCGGTAGGTCACGGCCTCGATGAACGTGGGGCCACCGCCCGTGCGGGCCCGGTCGAGGGCCTCGTGCGTCACGGCGTGCACCGCGAGGACGTCGTTGCCGTCGACGCGCACGCCCGGGAGCCCGAAGCCCGCGGCCCGGTCCACGAGCGGCACGGGCGACTGGAGCGCCACGGGCTCGGAGATGGCCCACTGGTTGTTCTGGCACAGGAACACCACGGGCGCCCGGTAGGTCGCGGCGAACACGAACGCCTCGTTGACGTCTCCCTGACTCATGGCGCCGTCGCCCAGGTAGGCGACCGCTACGGCGTCGGCCCCGTCGTTCTGGATGCCCATCGCGTAGCCCGTCGCGTGCAGCGTCTGCGCGCCGATGATGACCTGCGGCGTCGCCATGTTCACTGCGTACGGGTCCCAGCCCGACGCCGTCACGCCGCGCCAGACCCGCACGAGGTCGACGAGCGCGACGCCTCGCGTGTACGCCACGGCGTGCTCGCGATAGCTCGAGAACACGAAGTCGTCGGGACGCAGGGCACGACCCGAGCCGATCTGGGCGGCCTCCTGCCCCAGCAGCGGGGGCCACAGCGCGAGCTCGCCCTGCCGCTGGAGAGCCGTGGCCTCGGCGTCGATCCGACGCACCACGACCATGTCCTCGTACAGTCGAAGGGCCGACGCGGGGTCTGCGTCGAGTCCTTCCAGCCACCGGTCCTGCTCCGCCGATCCGCGGCGTGCACCGGCCTCGTCGAGCACCTGGACGACGTTCTGCGTCGTCCGCGGCTCGACACGGCTGTCCACCTTGCTGGGCGTCATCGCGTCACCTCGCGTCTGCTCCCGTGCTCGTCGTCGAGCACCCCGCCGCTCACCGTCGAGCACCGGATACCGCGAACGTAACCCCACCCCGCACATGGCTCCAGTCATCGCGAGAAGGCTGCGCGTTCTGCTCCCGGATGTCGGGCTAGGCTGAACACTGTGCGCAGCTACGATGCCGTCGACCTCGATCTCCTCGTCGCGCTCGCGAAGGACCCGCGCGGCACGATCGTCGCGCTGGCCGAGCGCCTGCGGCTCTCGCGCAACACGGTGCACGCACGCATGGCCCACCTCGAGGAGGCCGGAGCGTTCCTCGACTTCGACCGGCGCATCAGCCCGGAGTTCCTGGGCCACCCCCTGACCGCGTTCATCGAGGTCGAGGTCAAGCAGAAGGAGCTGGGTCGCATCGTGGCGACGCTCGCGGAGATCCCCGAGGTGCTCCAGGCGCACGGGCGCAGCGGCACCTCGGACCTGCGGGTCCTGGTCGCGTGCCGCACCACGGACCACCTGTTCCGCATCGACGCGGCGATCCTCGCGATCGACGGGGTCGAGCGCACCGAGACGTCGCTCTCGATGGGAGAGCTCATCCCGTACCGGGTGCGGCCCCTGATCGAGCGGGCGCGCAAGGCGCTCTAGGACTGGCACCCGCCGGACGAGGCCCGGCCGCGAGATGGGTGGTCCTGCACGCGACGGGTGCCTACGCCACCGACGCGAGCACCCGTCTCGTGCCGAAGCACCCGTCTCGCGCGGTGGCCCCCTACCGCAGGTCGCGCAGGTACGCCGCCGCACCGTCGAACGCGGCCATGCGCCGCTCGTAGTACACCGCGATGATGAGCAGCAGCCCGCCCGCGGCCGTCAGCGTGAGCATCCACGGCCCGGCCGAGACGGCCGTGCCGAGCTGGCCCACGAACACCACGAGGATCTCGACCGGCAGCACCACGACGCCCAGCACGAACGGCGCGGCGAGGTGGAACCGGGTCCCGACCAGCACCGCCGCGAGCGCGAGCCCGATCACGAGCACGGCCCGCCACGTGCGGGCGTCGGTGGAGGTCGCCACGACCGAGGGCCCGAGCGTCGCGGCGATCCCCACGGCGAGGGTGCGCCACGACCCGACGTACCCCACGGGCCAGTCGGTGAGCCGGGGCCGCGTCACGACCGGCACACCGCCCGTCGTCGCGGCGAACGCCAGGTACCCCGCGACGAGCAGTCCCGCACCGAGCGGCAGCGAGAAGACCTCGACGCGGAGCTCGCGCGGGCTCCACGCCCCGATCGCGGCCGTGAGCGCGAGCAGCCACACGAACCAGGTCGGGGGCCAGCGCAGCTCGTCAGGCCGCGCCACGGCTCGGCGCACGGTGTGCACCACGAGCGCGAGCAGAGCGGCCTCGACGAGCCACGCGATCGAGATCGCGGTCCAGCTCTCCCCCACGGCTCCGACCGGCCCGACGACGGCGAGCACCAGCGCGGGCGCGGCCCACCACCGGCGAAGGGCCGGGTCGAGCGGTGCGGCGCCGTCCGGCCCCTGGCTCCCCCGGTCGGCACCGCCCCACGGCGCGACCACCGCGACCAGGCGAGCACCCGCGAGCGCCGCGAGCGCCGCCCCCGCCGCGGACCAGGCGAGCGCGACGAGGTAGGTCCGGGTCGGGTCGTCGCCGCCCGCCTCCTGGACCGACCGGAGCGCCGCGACGAGCCCCGCGACCGACGCGAGGATCGCGGCGAGCGCGAGGTGGGAGGCGGCGTCGGCCGCCCAGACCGCGCTCACGCGTGCGCCGCGCGCCGCGAGACGACGAGCCGCCTCACCTCCCGCGACGAGGACCAGGCCGAGCGTGAGGACCGCGGGGTCGCGCCAGGCGTCCCCCTCGGGGACGAGGATCGACACGAGCAGCGAGGGCAGCACGAGCAGCCCGAGCCCGCTCAGCACGAGACGCCACCCGGTGAGCGCGCGCCGTGCCAGGAACCCCCCGACCACGACCGCGGCGAGCGCAGGCGGCGCGGTGTAGGCCTCGACGAGCCCGACGTCGAAGAGCGCGAGCAGCGACCACAGGGCACCGACCCACATCGCGCCCGCGACCCACCACGCCCACCGGCGGGTCGGCCGTCCGGCGACGACCGCGGCCCCGGCGCCCAGGACGAGGAAGACGACGGCAGCGGTCTCGGGGCCCGCCGCGACGCGCACCAGGGCCAGCAGCACCGTGAGGCACGCGGTCACGAGCACGCTCACCTCGACCGCACGTCCCGCGTCGAGCACGTGCCGTTCGGGGAGCCCTCGCGCCGTCAGGTACGCCTGGGCGGACGGCACGCCGACCACGGCCGCAGCGGTCAGGATCGCGACGAGCGGCAGCACCACGGGGGACGCGCTGCCGGGCACGAGCTCGGCGCCGAGACAGACCAGGACGACCGACGCCGTCGGGAGCAGGAGCCCCGCCGCGGCCACCCGGACCGCTCGCGCCATCTCCGACCGCCGGGTCAGGACGAGGACGCCCTCGAGCGCGAGCATCGTGGCCGCGGCGGCCGCGGACCACCAGCTGCGTTCGTCGAGCACGGTCGCGACCCCCAGCAGGAACGGCACCGACGTCGTGACGAGCACGGCCCACCACGACGGCTGCCCGACGGCACGGACCCGCGTGACGACGATCGCGACGACCGAGGCAGTGATCGACACGACGGCCACGGCCTCGGTCCCGCCGAGGCCCGTCCACCCGAGCGTCGTCCCGAGGACCAGCAGCGCGTAGGCGTAGCCGGCGGCCACGAGGAACGGGTGCGCCAGGGTGGGCACGTACCGGCGGGCGAAGAGCGCCAGCGCGAGCACGACGGCGCCGCTCAGGACCACGGTCGGACGCGCCGACCAGGACACGAGGGCCGTGAGCGCCGTCGCGACGAAGCCGCCCGTGAGCGCGGCGGCAGCCCAGGAGCCCAGGGGCCACGGGGTGCGGGGCGCCGGGGCGGGGGCCACCGGGGTCGAGGTCTCCGGGGCGGCCGACGTACCTGTGGCTGCGGGGTCCGCGGCCCGGCGAGCCTGCACGAACCGGCCTGCGACCACGAACAGTGCGAGCGCCACGACCGCGAGGACCGCGAAGCTCGTGACCGCAGCCCAGGCAGGGTGCAGCGCCACCCCGAGGGCGAGCACGAGCGCGGTCCACGGCGCGGCGTCCCCCGCAGCGCGCGCGAGTCCGGTCCGAGCGGGGACCGCCGGTGCGGTCGGCGCCGGCTCAGCCTCGCGAGCCCACCGGTGGGCGGACCCCGGACCGGAGATCTTCGGTGCCGCCGGTCCCAGGTCCAGGCGGCCGACCGCGAGCATCGCGAGCAGGAGGGCCGCGACCCCGACCAGCGCTGCCGTGGTCGCGGCGTCGTCGAGCGTCCCGACCTCGGCGAGGCGGTCCGTCGTGAACGACCACGTGGTGCCGGCCGGCCGGATCGTCGAGACCGGCACGAGCAGACCCGTCAGCCCGTACGCCGCCGCGGGCAGCGTGGCGAGGCCGAAGACGGCCGACCCGCCGGCCACGAGCGCGGAGCGTGTGCGGCCGCCGACCCGGGCCCAGGTCGCGACGCCGACCAGGGCGGCCCCCGCGAGCAGCGCCGCGACCGGGACGCTCCCCAGCCACACCGGGTGGGTCCCGACGCCCAGGAGCGCCCCCACGAGGACCGTCGTCCCTCCCGTGGCCCACCACCACACGCGCTGCCCGGTGCACCGGGCCAGCACGCAGGCCGTGCCCGCGGCCACCAGCACGAGCAGCGCGGCCCCGCTCCAGCCCGGGAGCCCCGGGACCGGCGGCACGAGCAGCGCCAGGACCACGGCCGTGGGGAACGCGAGGGAGCGCGCGACCTCGAGCACGGTCTGCTCGAGGGTCAGGGGCGATCCGAGCCGCTCGCGGGAGCGCCGCAGGACGGGCAGGTCGAGCACGGTCACGAGCGAGGACGCCAGGAGCGCGACCGAGAACGCGGCGAAGGTCGAGGTGGTCAGGCCGTCGAACGTGCCCGCGAGGACCACGGGCACGACCGGGCTGAGGATCAGTCCTGCCGCGACCCAGCTCCGCAGGCGTACCCGGTGGCCGCCGACCAGGAGGCCCGCGACGACCAGGAGCAGCAGGAGGCCCCGCACGAGCGCCGGGTCGGCGCCGCCGAGCAGGCGCGCGCTCAGCACGAGCTCGACGTCGACGAGCAGCAGCACGACGCCGAGCGCGCCGATCGACTCGGCCGACGCCCCCATCCCCCGCGTCCGCAGGAACGCGGCCGTCGCGAGCGCGAGGAGCGTCACGACGCCCGTGACGAGAGCGCGCACCGCGAGGTCGTCCGCGAGCGTGAAGAAGACGAACACGATCGTGGCGACCGCGAGCAGGCCTGCCCCCGCGCTCGCGAGGATGGGCTGGAGCCCGAGGCTCGACCGGGTCGGGGCGGTGCCCGCGGTGGCTGCGGTGGCCGAGGTCGGACCTCGTCCGTGCACAGGCGTCAGGGGCTGTGGGGCGACGGGGCGTGGTCGGCCGGGGACGACAGGCGAAGGTCCGGTCGGAGGCTTGTGGACCGCTGCCCTCTCCGGGGCCGTGCCCTGCGGGGCGGTGGCAGGGCCGCCGACCCTGCTCGTGCCCGGGCGGGGGCCAGGATCCTGGACGAGCCCACGTTCCTCGGCCGTGCGCAGCGCGCGCAGCGCCGAGGCCCGGCGCTCGAGCGCGAAGGCTGCCTCACGCGACGCCTTCAGCACCTCGACGGCCCAGGGGCCGGTCAGGACCAGGCCGCAGTCCTCGCACCTCGTCGACGTCAGGGTGGCGCCGCAACCAGGGCAGGCGTGCTGGTCACGAAGCCGCGACGTCGCGACCTCGACCCACAGTTCACTCATGGGCACATCATGGCGAACTCCCCGAGCCGCTCGCGGTGCCGACCCGTGGGGTGTCGGTGCGGATCAGGTGAAGGGCGTGCTCCGAGCCAGGTCGTCCGCCGGTCCGGTCGGCACGACGGACCCGTCCGGCGCGGTCCGTCCGGCGGGTGCCGTCGGCCCGGCAGGCTCCGTCGGCCCGGCAGGCTCGACGGGCGACCGGGACGCGGCCGGCTCGGTCGGCACCGTGACGGCTGCGATGGCCGTGGTGAGCGGGATCGCGAGCACGAGCCCGATGGACCCGACGAGCGTCCGGACGACCTCCTCCGCGATCTCGCCCGACGTGAGGTTCACGCCGAGCGACTGGTCGGACAGCCAGACGGCCATGAGCAGCGGCAGGGCCGCGCCGACGTACGCGAACGCGATGGTGTAGACGGTCGAGGCGATGTGGTCGCGCCCGATCCGCATGGCCCGCGTGAAGAGCTCGCGCCGCGACGCCCAGGGCGCGAGCGCGCGCAGCTCCCAGACGGTCGAGGCCTGCGTGATCGTCACGTCGTTGAGCACGCCCATGCCCGCGAGGACGATCCCGCAGATCGCGATGCCCTGCAGGTCGATCGCCGGCGCGTAGGACGGGAGCCACAGGGACTCCTCGGACGTGAGCCCGGTGATGTGCGAGGTCGAGGCGCCCCACCACGCGAGGACCGCGGTCAGGACGAGGCCCACGAGGGTCCCGACCATCGCGGTCGAGGTCCGGACCGTGAACCCGTGCGCGACGTAGAGCACCACGAACATGACGGCCGACGACGTCACGAGCGCCACGGCCAGGACGTTCTGCCCCGCGAGGAGCGCGGGCAGCGTGAACTGGCCGATCGTCACGAGCGCGACCACGAGCCCCGCGAGCGCCGCGAGCCCTCGCAGCCGGGCGACCGCGAGCACGAGCGCCGCGTACGCGATGGCGAGCACGGCGATCGGTATCCCGCGCTCGAAGTCGAGGAAGGCGTAGGGGGTGCTGCCGTCGCCCTCGGCCTGGGAGATGTAGAGCATCCGGAGGCGGTCGCCGACGTCGAAGCCGTGATGGACGTACTCGGGCGGGGCCACGACCTCCGTCTCGGTGCCGTCGTCCAGACGGACGGGCACGAGCCCCGTCTCGACCTCGGCCTCGCCCGTCACGACGCCCCGCACCACGTGGGTGCCCTGCGCGGTGAACGGGATCTGGTCGGGCAGGTCGGCAGAGCGGGGCCAGAGCGCGACGAGCCCGACGATCGTCAGGAGCAGCGCGGGGACGAGGATCGCCGCGAGCACGACCCGGACCCGCCGCGTCGCGGGCAGCGCAGCGCTGCTCGTGTGGGAGTGCCCGTGATGGTGGCTCATGGCGCCCTTCGGATCGGCCGGTCGGGCGCACGCCCTGGACCCACCCACCCTAGAGATTGAGAACGGTTATCGCTACGAGCGACGCGCCGGGTCCCCCACGTCGGCACCGGACGACAGAGGCCCGGGTGACCGACGTCGTCGGGCACCCGGGCCTCTGCACGGGATGCGGGGCACGGCCCCGCGGTGCGGCACGCCTCAGCGCGCCGCGAAGATCACTTGGTGACGGCCTTCTTCAGGAGGCTGCCGGCGCTGATCTTGACTCCGAAGCCAGCGGGGATCTGGATCTCCTCGCCGGTGCGGGGGTTGCGGCCCGTGCGAGCGGCGCGCTCGACACGCTCGACGGAGAGGAGGCCGGTGACCTTGACGGCCTCGCCCTTGCCGAGCGACTCGACGAGGACTTCCTGGAACGCGTTGAGGGCGTTCTCGGCCTGAGCCTTGGTGAGGTCGGACTTTGCGGCGATGGCCGAGACGAGCTCAGACTTGTTGAGCGACATGCGGATCCCTTCATCGGTTCACGCCTCACGGTGGGCACCGCGAGACGTTGAGGTCTCAGTTTGCCAGCCCTGAGGCGGGACTTCGTGGACAACACTAAGGAATCTACGGGGTTCTGCGCGCGTTTCCGCGCCGAAACGGTTCCTCTGAGCGCAGAATCTTGTCCGATCCGCGCCGAATGTGACCTAGTTGGCGCCCCCGGGGCCCCCGGAGGAGCTCCACGCGCACAAGATCCGCACACGCGGGGGGCACCCGACGACGCGCCCACAGCCCCGTTCGCCGTCTCTCGGCACGCTGCAGCAAGCCCCGGTACGCACGGAGCCGCCCACCCCGAGGGGTGGGCGGCTCTCCTGGCCACGAGCTAGCGACCGCGGCCCGACGACGAGCGACGGCTCAGCGACCCTCGCTCTTCGCGGCACCTCCCGTGGCGCCCTTGCCGTACCGCTGACGGAACTTCTCGACGCGCCCGGCGGTGTCCACGACGCGCGCGGTGCCCGTGTAGAACGGGTGGCTCGCGCTCGAGATGTCGACGTCGACCACCGGGTAGGTGTTGCCGTCGGTCCACACGATCGTCTTGTCCGGGCGGCCCGGACCGGACGCCGAGCCTCCGGCGAGCGTGGACCGGGTCAGGAACGCGAAGTCGGCCGAGATGTCGCGGAACACGACCGGCCCGTACTCGGGGTGGATGTCCTTCTTCATGGGTGCTCCTCTGCGTGTCTCGACTACCAGCTGGACTTGGTGACGCCCGGCAGCTCCCCGCGGTGCGCCATGTCGCGCAGCCTGATGCGGGAGAGCCCGAAACGCCGGTTGTACGCACGCGGCCTGCCGTCGACGACGTCGCGGTTGCGCAAGCGGGTCGCGCTCGCGTCGCGCGGCTGCTTGCGCAGCTCGGTCGTGGCGGCCTCCTTCTCGGCGTCCGACGCGCTGGGCGACGCGATGATCCTCTTGAGCTCGGCGCGCCGCTCGGCGTACCGGGCGACGATCACCTCGCGCTGGGCGTTGCGTGCGATCTTGGACTTCTTGGCCATGCGGCTCCCCTTACCGTTCCTCGCGGAACGCGACGTGCCGTCGCGCCACCGGGTCGTACTTGAGCAGGGTCAGCCGGTCCGGGTCGTTGCGGCGGTTCTTGCGGGTCACGTAGGTGTACCCGGTCCCTGCGGTCGAACGCATCCTGACCACGGGGCGCAGCTCGGTGCGTGCTGCCATCAGACCTTCTCCCCTCGAGCGATGATTCCGGCGACGACCACGTCGATCCCTCGACGGTCGATCGTCCTGATCCCCTGGGCGCTCACTCTCAGCCTGACATGCCGGCCCAGGGACGGCACCCAGTAGCGCTTGTGCTGGACGTTGGGGTCGAAGCGACGCCGCGTCCGCACGTGCGAGTGCGAGATCGAGCGGCCGAACCCCGGCGAGGTGCCGAGCACCTGGCAGACGGCGGACATGACGAACTTCCCTTCGGTGGGTCGTGGAGACCCGACACTAGTTATTGAGAACCGTTCTCGTCAAGAGGTAGGATCCCAACTGATGAGAACCGTTCTCTGTAGAGGTGGAGCGTCCGCATGCCCGCAGATATTCCCGGGAACCCCCGCCCGTCCGGGACCCGCGTCCCGCTCAGCGTGCTCGCCACGATCGACCCCGTGCTGCGCGACACCGCGATCTTCGGCCTCGTGACCGACACGCCACGATCGGTCGCGCTGCGACACGACCTCCACGCCGAGGACGGCACCCTGCGGCGCGTGGTCGTGGACGCGACCGGGGTCGTCGAGGACACGCTCGTCGAGCTCGAGCACGCGTGCCTGTCGTGCGCGGTCCGCGAGGACGCGATCCCCACGCTCCACGAGCTCGCGCACGACGGCCGCTGGGACCAGGTCCTCCTCGCGCTCCCCGTGGCCGCCGAGCCCCTGCCCGTGGTGCGCGCGCTCGACGCCGCCGCCCGCCCCGGCGGCGCGCTCGACGGGCTGCGGCTCGCCACGGTCCTCACGGTCGTCGACCTGGCCGCGGTCGAGACCGACCTCCTCGACGACGACCTGCTCGAGGAGCGCGGGCTCGCGCTCGCCCCCACGGACCACCGCTCGGTCGGCGAGGTCCTCGCCGCCCAGGTCGAGCACGCCGACCTCGTGGTCACGACCGGCGCACCGCCGGCACCCGACCTCCGCGACACGCCGGGGGCGGCCGTCACGCCCGGCTCCCCCGGGCTGCCGGTCCCGCCCAGCACGCCCGACGGCGCCACGCACCTGGGTGGGCACGCGGCGGTCCGGGCCGCGTGGGACGGGCGCCGCGCGAGCGCACGCACCGGATCGGGACTCGTGGACCGCCTGCGCCCGGACACCTCGACGCGGGCCGACGGCCTCGAAGGGCTCACCTTCGCCGACCTGTCCGCGGCGTCGCACGACGCGGCCGACGCCGAACGGCGCGCACACCCGCTCGGGGTGCGCGCCGCCGTCGGGCAGGACGCCGCGACGGGGACCTGGACCCTGGAGCTGATCTCCGACCTGCCCTTCGACCCCGAGCGCCTCCTCCACCAGGTCCGGCGCCTGGGCACCGGGCGCCTGCGCAGCCGTGGCGTGTTCTGGGTGCCCAACCGGCCCGACTCGATGTGCGCGTGGGACGGCGCGGGCGGTCAGCTCAGCATCGGGGCGGTCGGGACCTGGGACGCGATCGCGCCCCGCACCCGGCTGGTCTTCACGGGAGCGGCCGACTCGGCCGACGACCGCGCGGCCCTGGTCGCCGCGTTCGACGAGATCCTCTCCACGCGCGAGGAGGTCGCCGACGGCGGCCTGCGGTGGCTCGGCCGCGAGGACGTGCTCGCGCCGTGGCTCGGTGAGCGCAGCGACGCCCTCTGAGGCCGGCGTGGCGCGGCGGCGACGACCGACGCCCCGGGACTCGTGGGAGTCCCGGGGCGTCCTGGTCGTGCAGCGGCCGGCCTCCGGGGCCGGCCCCGAAGGGCCGACCCGATCGGCTAACGGCAGCCCGTGGCCTCGAACTGCCTCTCGGTCGTGGTCGTGACCTCCTTGCCGTCGACCGTGGCGGTCGCGGTGAACGTCACCGTCCCCGCCTCGATCGCCTCGCTGCGCGAGTTGAACTTCTGGCTCGCGCTCTTGCCGGGCTGGACGTTGGTGAAGGTCTTGGTGCCGTACGGCGTCATGACCACCACGTCGACCGGGAAGTCCTCCTCGTTGACAGCGCGCGCCGTGACCTGGGCGCGGGCGCCCGTGCACTGCGAGGTGGCCGTCGTGGTGACCTCGAGCTCGGGCTCGGGCTCGACCGGGTCGGCGCAGGACACCTTGGCGGAGCCCCAGTCGGCGTGGTCGTTGCCGTTGCCGTCGCCGCCGTCCCCGACGACCAGGTCGAGGTAGCGGACCCCCGTGACGGGCACGTTCAGGTCGACGGTCTTGCCGCCGCCCTTGAGCACCTCGGTCTGGGCGAGCTGCGTGCCGTCGCCGAGGACCGTGAACTGCACGGTGCCCTTGGTCGCCTGGACGTCGTCGACGCCCACGGTCGCCGTGAAGGACTCGCACTGCCCGGCGAGGAAGACCCGGACGGTCGACTTCGCGTGCGTGCCCAGGCCCTTCTCGTGGACGACGCCGCGCAGCGAGAGCGGCTTGCCGTCCTTCTCGCCCTGCTCGCCGTTGGACAGGTCGCGCTCGACCGGTCCCCACCCGTTGGTCGTCGAGACGAAGGGCAGGTCGCTGACCCAGTTCTCGCCACCGTTCGGCGGCACGACGACCCACACCGACTGGCCGGCCTCGACCGACCGCTCGCCGACGGGCGCAGCCGTGGTCGTGTACGAGCCGCCCGAGGTGAGCGTGTAGGCGTCGGCCGTGATCTTGCCGTGCGGGGTGACCTGCCACGTCGTGGTCAGGACGCCGCCGGCCGGGAGCGTGGCCGCGGTCGAGGCGTTGGTCGCCTCGACCTCCCAGCCCTCGGGCACGTCGAGCGTCACGGCGACGTCCGCGACGGCCACGGGTTCGTGGACCGTGAGGCGCGTCGTGACGGTGCTCGCGACGTCGGGCTCGAACGCGACGGGTCCGGGGGACACCGTCAGGGACGCGCAGGCCGGGGTGGCCTCGGCCGGGCCCAGGTCCACGACGCGGAAGTCGTCGAGGATCAGGTCGGACTGGTTGCCGCCCGCGGTGAGCTTGCGCAGCCCCACCCAGGTGTCGCCGCAGCCGCTGGCCACGACGTCCTCGGAGAACGTCGCGGTCGTGCGCTGCTGCCCCAGCGGGGTCGCGTGGGTCTCGACCGACGCCGGGGCGCCGCTCGCGACCGAGTCGTAGCCCGTGACCCACTGGTACTCGCCGCCGTTGCCCGACTGGTAGTCGAAGCTCACGCGGTACTGGTGGCCCGCCTCGAGCTTCACGGTGCTGGGCACGGTGCGGTAGACGAGGCCCTTGTTCTCCTCGTGCGCCTTGAGCGACCAGTCGCCGGACAGCGCGTCGTCGACGAGCTTTCCGTTCCAGCCCGCCTGCGTGTACGGGGCGTTGCGCTTGGCGATGTGCGTGCGCGGGTCGGTCACGCCGCCCGCGTCGCCCTTGACGAACGGTCCCCAGCCCTGGGGCACGTTCTCGAAGTCCTCGAACGCGACGACAGTGCCGGTCTCGCCCTCGACGGCCGGGGCCACCGAGCGCGTGGCGCTCACGACGCGCAGGTCGTCGACCCGCACGACGGCGTCGCCCGCCGAGGCGGAGACCGTCAGCATCGGACGGGCCGGGCCCGTGACGTCGACGAGCACCTGGACGCGCTGGTAGTAGCGGTTGTTCTTCTCGTCGGCCGCGACGAGGTTCTTGGCGGTCGACCGCTCGACGACGGTGCTCGCGGTCTGCGCGACACCCTCGCCCGAGACGGACAGGGTCGTCGTGCGGGACGTCCCGGGCTGGACCTCGACCCACGCGCTCACGGCGTAGGTCCCGGTCGAGAGCTCACCGAGCTGCTGGCTCAGCGACGAGGCGCCCGCACCGAGCGTCGCGACGCGCTGCCCGTTGGACAGGGTCTCGATGCCCGTGGTGCCGGTCGTCTCGTACGCGTCGAGCGTCGCGGCGTTGAAGCCGGGGTCGACGATGCCGCTCGCGGTGCCCCACGCGACGTCCTCGGCCGAGGGCGTCGTGACGCCCTGCGGGTACAGGACGTACGGCTGGCCCGCGGTCGCCTCGACCGTGACCTTGCCGTCCGTGACCGGGACGTCCGCGACCTTCTCGCGGCCCGTCGTCGTGAGCTTGTACATCGTCAGGCTCGTGGCGCCGGAGAACTCGTCCGTGAGGGTCCACGTGGTCGAGCCGCCGGCCGGGTTGTAGTGGTAGAGCTTGCCGCCCTCGGCGGCCTCCCCCTCGATCCCGGGGGCGTCGGCCGCGTTCCACGGCAGGAGGTAGGTGCCGCCCGTGGCGACCACGGCGTCCCCGACGAGGATCTGCCGGTCGGCCGCGGCCTGGCCGCGCGCCGAGACGTCACCCGTGAAGTCGATCCGGTCGGTGCCCCAGCGCACGATCTCCTGGTGCTGGAGGAACTTGGTCGGGACGTTGGTCGTCCAGATGTTCGTGTAGAACGCGTTCCAGTCGGTCTGCCCGGTCCAGCCCTCGAACTCGACGAGCCGCGCGTTGCCGAGCAGCGGGTGCGGGTTCCAGGTGTCCTTCTCGGCGTTGTCGATGAAGCGCACGATCTGGGAGTTCAGGCCCTTGTTCGCGGCGCCGCCGTAGTTCTCGTCCGCGGACCAGTGGCTCCACAGCGAGCTCGCCTCGAACTTGTCGGACCACTCGGTCGCGATCTGGAGGTCGTTGGCGCGGGCCGCGTCCGCGAGGGCGCGCGCCTGCCAGCCGAAGTTGTAGTAGACGTCGACGTAGAGGAGGTCCAGGTTGCCCTGGGTCTCGTCGGCGAGCTGGCCGATGCGTGCGGCCAGGTCGCCGCTGTTCACGTCGCGGCGCTGGTCGATGTAGTACGACTGGCCGAGCCAGTTCCAGCCCTTGGCCGAGGGGTCGACGAGCTCGTCGGAGAAGGCGTTCGCCTCGGCGTAGGCCTCGGTCGCGTTGATGTGGACGCCGAAGTCCGCGTTCCAGTCGCCACCCTGCGCGAGCAGCGTGTTCATGTCCTCGAGGCCGCCCGCGCGCTCGTTGTAGTTGCCGCCGTAGTCGGGGTGCGCGGAGTCGTGCCCCTCGGAGCCGTAGCCCTTGAGCAGCGCCATCTGCCCCAGGCCGTCGGTGGCGAGCGAGATGCGCTTGACGTCGTCGAGCGTGCGCAGGAACGGGTGCGTGGCCTGCGAGGCGAAGTTGAACGGGATGTGGGTCACGACGCGGTCGGCGACCTGGTCGGCGCCGAGGGCCTTGGGCGCGGTCGCGCGGAACGCGATCGCCCCGTCCTGCCAGTCGACCGTGTCGTCGGCGTTGGCGTCGGCCGTCACGACGACGGTCGCGTACGGCAGCTCCTCGGTGACCGGCGAGCCCTGGGCCCGGTAGGTCCAGGCGCCGCTCCAGACGCCCACGCGCACGCCGCCGTCGGCCGCGCGCGCCTGGCGCTGCAGGCGGTTGCCGTCCGCGGCGGCCTTGCCGTTCGCCTCGTCGTAGACGCTGTTGGTCACGATCGTGGCCGACAGCTTGCTCGTGCTGACGATCGCGTACGCGGACCCGACCGGGTTCGCGTTGACGGGGGTCTGCCCCGTGACGGTCGTGAACGTGTCACCGACCTTGCCACGGTCCGGGCTGATCACGGCCGAGGCGACGACGGCCGACGGGTCGGCCGACGAGACCGAGAGCAGGTCGTGGCCGGGGACCTCGATGGTCCCGACGCGGAAGGCCTCGGTGTCGGTCACGCCCGTGACGCGGAACGTCACGGCGCTGCCGTCGACCTCGAGGCGCGTGTCGATGCTGACGCCCGCGAGGTCGGGGAACGTCAGGCGGTAGTCGCGGCTCGTCTCACCGGGCTCGCCGGCCTCGACCGCGACGGTGCGGTCGGTGCCGTTGAGGCGCACCTTCGCCACGGTCGCGGTGCTGCCCGCGAGCGAGGCCCCCGACGCGCGGTCGGTGTAGCTCAGGACCCGCGGGAAGTCCGCGGCGACCTGGACGTCGAGCTGAGGAGAGCGCAGCGTCGCCGCACCCTCGACGCTCGCCGCCGCGACCTGCTCGGCCGTCAGGCCCAGGGCCGAGAGCTGGTTGATGCTGCTCGCCGCCGCGGGGAGGGCCGCGACCGGCAGCGCCGCGAACGGCACCACGACCGCGGTGGCGAGCGCCACGAGCCGGCGGGCGCGGCGCGAGCCGCCGCCCGGGAGGGAACCGGCCCGGGGGCCAGGGGAATGTCGAACCATGTGCTGTCTCCTTCGATAGCAGTTCATCGGCCGTCCCCCGACCGACGGGCGTCACAGCTCTTCGACGTACTCCTCGGGCTCGCCGAGGACGGCTTCGTCCGTCAGCTCGAGGTCGGACCCGACCTCGTGCAGCTCGAGGACCGTGACGGTGTTGCTCCCCGCGCGCAGCAGCGGCGCGGGGACGTAGAGGGTGTGCTGCGGACCGCGCTCCCAGTAGCGGCCGAGCAGCACGTCGTTGACCCAGACGAACCCCTTGGTCCAGCCGGGCAGCGTCAGGAACGCGTCGGCGGGCTCCTCGACGTCGAGCGTCGTCCGGGCGATCACGCCCTGCGGCCCGACGGCGTCGGCTCTGTCGGAGTCGGCGGCGTCGGCGTCGTCGTCGGCGGGCTCACCGGTGGCCCCGCCCGCCCACAGCCCGTCCACGGGCAGCAGGTCGAGCGGCAGGGACCGCGAGGTCCAGCCGTGCACGATGCGCCGCTCGACCAGGACGTCGCCGAGGATGCCCTTGTGCTCGCCCAGGCGCGGCCCGTAGTTGATGCGCCCCAGGTTCTCGACGAGGATCTCGAGCCGCACGGGCACGCCGCGACCGACGACCGTGAGCCCCCGGTGGGAGGTCTCGCGCTCGAGGACGCCGACCTCGTGGCCGTCGACGTAGACGGTCGCGCGGTCGTGCAGCCCGAGGATCGAGAGCGTGCTGGCGCCGGGCGGGAGGATCGGCGTGGCCGTGTGGAGCACGAGCCCGGCGTTCTGCCCGAGCTGCTCGAACGTCAGGGGCGACGACGCGGAGGTCTCGGCGCCGAGCACCCGCAGGGCGGGCAGGAGCGGGCGGGCCGCGACCGGAGGCAGGGCCCGCGCCGGGAGCCGGACGGGGGGCTGGATCCACCGGTCGTCCTGGGTGTCCCCGACGTCGCCCCGGTACTCGGAGAGGACCTTGCGCAGCGCGAAGAACTTGGCCGTCACGGTGCCGTCCTCGGCCACCGCGGCGTCGGAGTCGTAGCTCGTGACGGTCGGCTGGAGGCGCGTCCCGTCGTGGTTGGCGCCCGCGGTCAGCCCGAAGTTCGTGCCGCCGTGCGCCATGTACAGGCTCACGGACCCGCCGAGGTCGAGGAGCTCGCGCACGTCGGCCGCGGCGCTGTCGGCGCCGCGCACGTGGTGCGGGTCGCCCCAGTGGTCGAACCAGCCGTTCCAGAACTCGGCGCACACGAAGGGCTGCTCGCCACGACGCGCGGTGAGCTTGTCGAGCGCCTGCCCCGGACGGCTGCCGAACGTGGCCGCGGCCAGCACGCCCGGGAGCGTGCCGCCGTCGAGCATGAGGTCGGTGGGTCCGTCGGCCGTGAACAGGAGCTCGTCGATGCCGCGGGCAGCGAGCGCGTCGCGCACCCACGCCATGTACGCGTGGTCGTCGCCGAAGCTGCCGTACTCGTTCTCGACCTGGACGGCCACGACCGGCCCGCCCTGGCTCGCCTGGAGCGCCGCGAGGCGCGGCACGAGCTCGTCGAACCACGCCGCGACCGCGGCGAGGAACGTCTCGTCGCTGCACCGCAGCCGGATCCCGGGCGTCGCGGTGAGCCACGCGGGCAGGCCGCCGTTGTCCCACTCGGCGCAGATGTAGGGGCCGGGGCGCACGACGACGTCGAGCCCCAGGTCTCCCGCGAGGCCCACGAACCGCTCGACGTCGCGCCAGCCGGTGAAGTCGAACGTGCCCCGCTCCGCCTCGTGCCAGTTCCACGGGACGTAGGTGTCGACCGTGTTGAGGCCCATGGCACGCAGGCGCAGGAGGCGGTCCTCCCACTGGTCGGGGTGCACGCGGAAGTAGTGGATCGAGCCCGAGAGCAGGCGGTGCGGGGCACCGTCCCGCAGGAGGGTCGAGCCGTCGGCGCACAGCCGGGGCGTGGTCGCGCCGTCGGCGCGCAGGGTCGGTCCGCCGACCGGGCGCTGGGCCTGGCCGGCTGGGTGCTGCTGGTTCACTTGATGGCCCCCGCTGCGAGTCCGGAGCGCCAGAAGCGCTGGAGGGAGAGGAACGCGACGATGAGCGGGACGACCGCCACGAACGCGCCGATGATGACCATGTGCCGCTCGATCTGGCCGGCCTGGACCAGGGCGTTCCAGCTCACCAGCCCGACCGTGACGGGCCGCAGGTTCTCGGAGATGAGGACCTGCGAGGGGAGCAGGAAGTTGTTCCAGATCTCGACGAACTGGAAGAGGAAGATCGTGACGAGCGCGGGGGCCATCATCTTGAGGCTGACCCCGAAGAAGATGCGGCCCTCGCTCGCGCCGTCGAGGCGCGCGGCCTCGATGACCTCGTCGGGTACCGAGCTCGCGGCGAAGATGCGGCCCAGGTAGACGCCGAACGGGCTCACGATGCTGGGCAGCAGCACCGCGAGGTAGGTGTTGACGATGCCCGTCGCGGAGAACATGAGGAACAGCGGCAGCGTGAAAAGGACCTTGGGGATGAGGACCGCGCCGAGGACCACGCCGAACAGCACGCCCTTGCCGCGGAACTCGTACTTGGCCAGGGCGTAGCCGGTCGAGACCGCGATGAGCGTCCCGAGGCCCGCGCCCACGATCGAGTAGAGCGCCGAGTTCGCCATCCAGACGGCGAAGATCCCGTCCTTGTAGGCGAACAGGTCGCCGATGTTGCCGAACAGGTCGAAGTTCGAGAACCACAGGGGGCTCCCGGCGAACGTGTACCCCGCGTCCTTGGTGGCCGCGACGAACAGCCACCACAGGGGGAACAGGAAGTACACGGCCGTGAGCGCGAGGACCGCGGTGACCGCGATGCGGCTCGTGGCGGTGGTCTCGATCGAGTCGCCGCGCAGGCCGCCCGTGCTGCTCTGGCTCCCCTTCGCGGCGTCGCGCTTGCGGCGCAGGCGGTTGCCCGTGGTCTTCTCGGCCCGGGCGGGGGCGGTGCTCGTGGTCACGAGGACCTCCTGGACGTCAGACGGAAGAAGAGGACGGACAGCACGGCCACGCCGACCGCGAGCAGCACCGACTGGGCCGCGGCGTACGGGTAGTTGGCCGACTGGAGCGAGGCCTGCGCGGCCATGATCGGCGTGTAGCTCGCGTCGATCGCCCCGGTGCTCTGCTTGAGCACGAACGGCTCGTTGTAGAGCTGCGCGGAGCCGATGATCGAGAAGATCGTGGTGAGGAGGATCGCGGGCCGCACGAGCGGGATCTTGATGCTCCACGCGGTGCGCCACGGCGAGGCGCCGTCGAGCTTGGCGGCCTCGAGCACCTCGCCCGGGACCCCCTGGAGCGCGGCGTAGATGATGATCATGTTGTAGCCGGTCCAGCCCCACGTCACGACGTTCGCGACGGCCCACAGGGCGAAGTCCTGGCTGAGGAAGTTGACGTCGATCCCGACCAGCCCGAGGAGCTGGTTGAACGGGTTGTTCGTGGGCGAGTAGAGGAACGACCACATGAGCGCCGAGACCACGGTCGGCACCGCGTAGGGCGCGAAGCTCGAGAGCCGGAAGAAGCCCTTGGCCCGCGCCGAGGCCGAGTCGATGAGGAGCGCGATCCCGAGCGCGAGGCCCAGCATCACGGGCACCTGCACGACGCCGAACAGGAGCACGCGGCCGATCGAGGTGATGAACGTCGAGTCGCCCAGCGCGTACGCGTAGTTGAACAGGGGGTCGAAGATCTCCTGCGTGCCGCCCAGCCCGAGCGCGTCGCGCTGGATGCGGAACATGCTCTTGTAGATCGCGAACAGGATGGGCGCGACGTACATCCCGACGAACAGCACCACGAACGGACCGACGAACCAGATCGCGTACCGGCTGGTCCGGCTGCGCGGTCGCTTGGGCGGCGTGGTCGCCGCGCGCTTCGTCTCGACCGGCGGCGGTGCCGCCGACGTCAGGCTCGTGGTCATGGTGGGTTCCTCAGGGGGATGCGTCGTGGTGCCCGACGACGTCACGCGCCCAGGTGCACCGGTGCTCGCAGGTGCGTGGCGTCGTCGGGCCTTGTGCTGCTCGTGCGCGGCGGGAACCGCGCGGGTCGTGCTGGTCGTGCCGGACGTCAGGTGGTCACTCGTTGACGGCGATGCCCTGCTGCGTGAGCTCGGAGACCGTGGCCTCGCGAGCGCCCGTGAGCGCGGTCGCGACGGTCGCGCCGCCTTCCTTGGCGTAGGCCTGCTTCATGCCCGTGCCGAGCGTGCCCACGAGGGTCGAGACGCCGGGGCCCCAGGCCCAGTCCTCGTTGACCTGGCCGGAGGCGGTCTTGAACACGTCGCTGATGACCTGGCCGCCGAAGTACTCGTCGCCCGTGGCGAGGAGCTCGGACTCGAGGCCCGCGACCGAGGCCGGGTAGACGCCGCCGCCCTTGACGAGCTCGTCGACAGATGCGGTGTCGGTGCTGATCCAGTTGGCGACGGTCCAGGCCGCCTCCGGGTCGTCGCAGCCCTTGAGGACCGCGGAGAGGCTGCCGCCCACGTTGCCGGTCTTGGCGTCGCCCGCCTCCCACTGCGGGAGCTCGGCCACGGCCCAGTCGCCCGACGAGGCAGCGGCGGAGTCCTTGAGGATGCCAGCGAACCAGGCGGCGCCCACGATCGTGGCGATCGAGCCGTCGCCGAGGCCCGCGGCCCAGTCGTCGCTCCAGATGCCCGCGCCGATCACGTCGGCGTCGATGAGGCCCTGCCAGTAGTCGGCGACCTCGAGGTTGGCCGGGGAGTCGGGCGTGATGGACCAGGCGTCGTCCTTGATCTCGTACCAGGGAGCGCCGGCCTGCCAGGCGAAGCCCGAGTAGTCGTAGTCCTCGTAGGTGCCGGTCAGCTTGATGCCCGCGGCCTTGAGCTTCTCGCCCGCGGCCTGGTACTCGGCCCACGTGGTGGGGACGGCGATGCCGTTCGCCTCGAACACGGTCTTGTTGTAGAAGAGCACCATGGGGCCCTGGTCCTGCGGGGCACCGTAGGTCTTGCCGCCCACGTTGACGCCGGCCCAGCCCGCGGGGGCGTAGAGGTCCTTGTCCTTCCCGGCGAACTCGGTGACGTCCACGACGTTGCCCTCGGCGACGAAGCTGGGGAGCGTCTCGAAGCCGACCTGGGCGATGCACGGGGCGTTGCCCGCGGTGATCGAGTTGCGGATCTTGTCGTAGCCGCCCTTGTTGCCGGGCTCGATCTGCGTGTACTTGATCTTGATGTCGTCGTGCGTGTCGTTGAAGATCTTGGCCGACTCGTCGTAGCCCGCGGCCCAGGTCCAGACCTCGATCTCCTTGACCTTGCCGTCGCCGCCTGCCGAGCCACCGGACGTCGTGTCCGACGAGCAGGCGGTCAGGCCGCCCGCAGCGAGGGTGAGGATCGACGCGACCCCGACTGCCTTGACGATCGATGACTTCATGACTCTCCTTCTGACCACACTGTGCTGAGGATGGAGCGGCGACGGCGCCGCGGTCTGCGTGGAGCACACTCTGGCACACGTTGATATGGATCACAACCCACTCATCACGGCGCAGCAAGAGTTGCATGAACCCGTCACTTTCGGCTGCATGTTCTGACTGTTATGGTCAACACTGATAACAGAAGGGTGACGACGACGCAGGCCAGGGAGGCTCGCGCTGTTGACGTCCACTACGCTGCGGTGCACACCCGCGGCCCCGCCCACCGAGGTGCCCGACGCTCCACGCCGGACCCTCACCGCCCGAAGGAGAGCACGTGGAACGACCGTCACCGCCCGCACGGACGGAGCCGGCGCAGGGGAGGACCACGGCCGTTCCCGCCCGGGGCCGCGGCCCCGCGATGGCCGACGTCGCCCGCGTCGCCGGCGTCTCCGCCCAGACCGTCTCCCGGGTCCTGTCGGGGCACCCCAACGTCAACGAGACGACCCGCGAGAGGGTGCGCGCCGCCGTCGAGCAGACCGGGTACCGCCGCAACAGCCTCGCCCGCGCACTCGTGACGGGACGCAGCAAGACGATCGGCGTCATCACGCACGAGACCGACTTCTACTCGGGCAGCGCCATGATGCTCGGCATGCAGCGCGCGGCCCGCGACGGCGGCTACTTCGTGA
Organism: Oerskovia jenensis; assembly: GCF_016907235.1. Taxonomy (NCBI): domain Bacteria; kingdom Bacillati; phylum Actinomycetota; class Actinomycetes; order Micrococcales; family Cellulomonadaceae; genus Oerskovia; species Oerskovia jenensis. Next base: position 2,764,288 of record NZ_JAFBBO010000001.1, on the reverse strand, counting down.
GCACCGCGAGCACCGCCTCGCTCTCCCCCGCCTCGATCGCCCAGGCCGTCGACCGCCTCCTCGACCAGGGCGTCGACGGGCTCGTCATCGCCGTCCCCGTGCGCGACGACGAGTCGCTCGGCGACCTCATCCACGGCACCCCGACCGTCGTCGTGGACGGCATGCAGTCGTCAGCGACCGAGGTCGTCGCGGTCGACCAGGTCGCCGCCGGACGCGTCGCGACCGAGCACCTCCTGGCGCTGGGCCACGAGACCGTGTGGCACCTCGCCGGCCCCGCCTCGTGGAACGACGCCAACGGGCGCACCGCCGGGTGGCAGGCCGCGCTGCACGACGCCGGACGCACCGAGCCGCCCGTGCTCTACGGCGACTGGAGCCCCGAGTCCGGCTACCGCAACGGCCTGGTCCTGGGCCGCCTGCCCGAGGTCACCGCGGTGTTCGTCGCGAGCGACGAGATGGCGTTCGGGCTGATCCGCGGACTCACCGAGAGGGGACGGCGCGTCCCCGAGGACGTCTCGGTCGTGGGCATGGACGACATCGCCCTCGCCGAGTACTGCTCCCCCCCGCTCACCACGGTCCGCCAGCCGTTCCACCTGACCGGCCGCCTCGCGATCGAGCACGTGATCGCGCTCATCGCGGACCCGACGACCGTGCACGAGCCCGAGGTCGTGCTGCCCGAGCTCGCGGTACGCCTCAGCACGGCGCCGCCGCGCTGAGCGTCGCGGGCACGGAGCAGGCCCGGCCGACCGAGCGCAGATGGAGAGCGCGGCCTGCCATGCCCCCTGTCCGAGACAACATCCTCAGCCTCGCCGCGTGAGGTGGAGGTTGCTGCTGGCCCCGGCACGCACGCTCTCCTCTACCCTGTTTCGCCGTCGTCCTCGCCCTCTTTGTCATGTGCAACGTCATCGTCACCGTCCGCACCCCTGGTCGGCAGCACGGCAGCGTCGATCTGCGCCACCCACGCGTTGAGCTCTGCGACTGCCTCGTCGAGCCCGATGTCGATCTGCGCATCGGCCGCGGCGCGTTCGAAGTCGGTCGGCCAGTGCGGGTGGGCGACCACGACGCATGGCCACGTCCGCTCAGCGCGGCCAAGAGCCTGGGCGTCGCGCGCACGCGCGTCGAAGACGTCCATGACGGCTGCACGAACGCCAGCCAGGTTCTCACCGATGTCGGCGAGGTCGCGAAGCAGCAGCAGGTCGACGAGGTCGCGCGCCCGGTCGTTGGTCGCAGTCGGCGGGTCGTGGGGGTCGGTGCAGGCGTGAATCTTCTGCGCGACCTGATAGCGCATCGCGATGCCCACCATCACAGCGGGGCCCGGCAGCCCGAGCCCCGCCAGCGTGGGCGGTGCGAACGATTCAGGCGCGGCTCCGGCGCCACCTTCATCTGGCGCGATCTCGACCTGGACCCTTCGCCACGTCTTGCCTCTGAGCTCGACGACGACATCGAAGCGGCGCGGCTTGATGACGCGAGTAGGGATCTGAATGACCTCGACGGCGTCTCGCCGTAGCGTCAGGGGGCCCCAGGGCTCGGCGAGCTCGTCATCGAGCTTGGCGAGGAAGTCGTCGATGTCACCGCGGATGAGTCCGTCCACGTCCTTCGTCGCGCGCGTCGGCGCGCTGGGGAGCCGGTATTGCAGCAGGGTCCCACCCTTGAGCAGGAAGTGCGGCTGACCGGTGGCGTCGAGGGCTCGCTGCAGTGCAGCGATGACAACCGTGGACGCAACGAGCCATGCCAAGCGTCCGCCGCGGCTGCCCAAGCGTCTCTCGGCCTGCTGGAGCCAGGAGTTGAGCATGGCGACCGACGCCGGCTCCTTGGTCTTCTCGGGCAGGTCGGCCAGACCAAGGGGCACATCAGCGTTCGGGTGTGTCACGGTTCGTCAGCTTCCTCTGCAGGTCGGCGCTCTCGCTCACGGTGATGCGCCCGGTCTCACGAGCCGTCGTGAGGGCCTGGCGGAGAAGATAGGTCGGGGTGCCGGTCTCGATGCACTGGGCGATCGCAGTCGTGGGTTTCACTGTCGGAATCTGTTCGAACCAGCCGATATGGCGGGGATCGAGGTCCTGGTGGTGGACCTCGATCCCGTCGGCGCCGGCACGTCGGATGCGGTGGCGTCGGGGAACCGTGACGTGGATCCGGTCAGGGTTGACGTCGCCGAGCCCGTAGAGAGCCAGGGCTGTCTCGTGGGACAGAGCGGCCTCGTCCACACCGGTCCACAGCACTGCCAGGTGCAGATCGTCGTACTCACTCACGGGGACGACATTCACGCGATAGACGCCGTGAGCGACCTTCTCCAGGTAGCCGCGCGCGACGAGCTGCTTGAGTGCGTGCGGACTGTGCCCTTCGCGCAGCGCGTCGGCCCGGCGGATGAACCCGTGACGGTCGAAGGCCTCTTCGAGCAGGCGATCGCGGGTGTATGGCATGTCAAAAGGGTACCGCTAGTGGCACCCTTTTGACATTGCCTTGCGGCGAGAGGTCTTGGTCAGGAATCAGAGGAAGAGCGCCGTCGACCTGCCCCGGACGCGCCGGAGGCGGCCCGTCGCGTGAGCGCCCCCCTGCAGGGCTCACGCCACGGGCCGCCTCCGACCCTCACGCCCGTCACGACCCCCATCGACGACCGAGCGTTCACCTGAGCAGAGGAGGGTGGCGTTCGTTTGATACAGAAGGTCGCCGTGACCCGCATCACATTCTGACATCGGGTGTCACCCGCCGCAGCGGGACGGCCCGCCCGGGGCGCCACGAGCACCCCGCACGAGCCGTCCGTCCGCGCAGCCGTCAGCCCAGCAGCGCCTGCCCCAGGAACTCGCCCTCGGCACACCCGGGCGGCACTGCGAACACCGCCGACCCGATCGGCGTGGTCCACTCGTTGAGCAGGTCCACCTCGTCGAGCCGCTGCTGGATCGGCACGAACTGGCGGTCCACGTCGGCCTGGAACGTCACGAACACCAGGCCCGAGCTGCTGAGCGCGCCCGGGTCGGCCGCGACGTCGGGCGCGTCGTCGTAGCTGTACGCGCGCCGCAGGAACCGCTCGGTCGGGTCGTCGGTGCGGGAACGGCGCACGTGCGCCGCGGGCCCGATCACGGTCAGCCCGTGCGGCCCGACCGCGTCGAGGTCCGGCTCGTCGTGCTCACGGTCGCCCGTGAGCGGCGCGCCGTCCACGAGGCGACGCCCCATGACGGCCTCGCGCGTGGACCGGTCGACCTCGTCCCACGTGTCGAGCTCCATGCGGATGCGCCGCACGACCATCGACGTCCCGTCCGCGAGCCACCCGTCCGTGCCGTCCGACCACACGAGCGGGGCGTCCGCGACGGGATCCACGTTCCGGGTCCCGTCGATCTGCCCCATGAGGTTGCGCATGGTCCGGCCCGCGCGCTCGCTCCCGACCGACCGCCGGAAGCCCTTCTGCAGCCACCGCACCGACGCGAAGTCGCGCGCCTCGCGGAGCAGCATCCGGACCGCGTGCGAGACCGTGACCTCGTCGTCGGCGCAGACCTGGAGCACCAGGTCGCCGTCGTTCCAGCGGTCCTCGAGCCGGTCCACGCCGAACGCGGGCAGGGGCCGGAGCCACGCGGGGCGCCGGTCGTCGAGCCCCGCGGCCGTGAAGACCCCGGGGCCGTAGCCGACCGTGACCGTCAGGCGCGCGGGCACCTCGGCGAGCTCGGGCTCGGTGTCGGTCAGGCCGGGACGTCCCTGCGTGAGGCGCGCGACGTCGTCGGTCCAGATCCGCATGAGCCGCACCAGCGCGTCCCGGTCCGTCCCGGGCGCGAGGGTCAGCGCGACGAGCGTCAGGTACGCCTGGGGAGGCGTCTCGACGCCCGCCTGGCGCGGACCGTGGAAGGGCACGCGCAGGTCGCCGTGCAGCGAGGGCTCCCCCGTGCCCGACGGCGCCGCTCCCGTCCCGGGGGCCGTGGCCCTCCCGGCCCACGCACCTCCCGCACCGGCGACCGCGACCGCCCCGGCGGCGGCCCCGCCGACCAGGAACGCACGGCGCGAGACCCTGGGCCGGGACGGGGCCGCTGCGCTCCCGGCGGCCGGGACCGCCTCGGGACGTGGCCCGACGTCAGCCATCGTGGCTCATGTCGTGGCCCTCGTCATGACCCTCGTCGTAGCTCTCCTTGGCGCCCGCGAACGTGCGGGCCGGGGCCGTGACGACGAGCGTGGAGCCGTCGCTCAGCTCGAGCGTGACGTCGTACTCGGCCCCGGGCTCGACCGGTGACGAGAGCTCCATGAGCATGAGGTGGTCGCCGCCCGGCTCGAACGCGCGCTCGCCGCCCGCGGGGATCGTCAGGCCGCCCTCCTTCTCGCGCATGACCATGGCGCCCGAGGCGTCGGTCGCCATCTCATGGATCTGGACCGGGGACAGGTCGGACGTCGCACCGACGACCGTGACGTCCTGGTCGCCGTCGTTGTGCAGGACGGCGAAGGCCGCGGTCATGCCGGACTCGGCGGCCTTGATCCAGGGATCGGTCGCGGTCAGGTGGTCGGCCGCAGTGCCCGCCGGTGCGCTGTCGGACGAGGTGCTCGGGGTGGTTGCGTCCGACGAGGTGCCGGCCGAGGTGGCCGAGCACCCTGCGACCGCGAGCAGCGCGAGCGTCGTGACGGCCGCGCCGAGCAGGGCCGTGCGCCGGGGGCGGACCGAGGTGCGGGACGAGGGAGCGGTGGTGCGTGCAGACATGGTGGTTCCTTCGAGGAGGCCCGGCGTCGTGGCGCGCGAGGGCGGCCCGCGGCGCGGGTCGTGCGGGGTCCGGGCAGGACGGGACGCACGACCGGCGGGTCGCGAGGTCGCCCGGGCGACGACGTCGCCGGGAAAGAGGTGGGGAGGGGTCAGTCCTGCTGCTGCTGGCGGCGACGGACGATCAGCACGGCGACGACCACGACCGCAGCCGCGAGCACCGCGAGCCCGACGAGCAGCGGCACGATCGAGCGCGCCTCGTCGCCGGTCTCGTCGGACGCGTCGGACGCTGCTGCAGTGGTCGCCTCGGTCGTCGTGTCCTCGGTCGCCGACGGCGACACGGCCGCGGGCTCCTCGGTCGCCACGGGTGCGACCGGCTCGGGGGCCGCCGCGACCGCGAACGAGAACGTGCCCTCGATCGGGTGACCGTCCGAGGAGACGACGCGCCACGCGACCGTGTACGTGTCACCGGTCAGCTCGGCGGGCCACGGGAACGTCGCCGAGGTCCCCTCGATCGTGGGGCTGCCCTGCGCGACGACGGTCCCGGCCGTGTCGGTCACGACGACCTGCGGCTCGACCGCGAGAGGCTCGGTGCTGAACGTCATGGTCAGTGCGGCGGGCGCGGCGTCGAGCTGTGCGCCGTCCGCGGGGTCGGAGCTGATGATGCGGTCGTGCGCCTGGGCCGGCGTGGCTCCGACGACGCCGAGCAGCAGGGTCGCCGCCAGCGTGGCCAGGGCCGCGAGCACCGCGACCAGGAGGCGGGCCGAGCGCGGCACCGGGCGCGCGAGGGCGACCGCGTGCGCGCGGTCAGCGGCGGTGGACGGGTGGGGCTGGTTGGTCTGCGAAGACATGGAAGACGCTCTCGATGAGGCGCGGCAGGTGCACGCGCAGGGGGTACCCGGGGACGGCCGGCCTCGTCGATGGTCCGCGCACGAGCACGGACGGGGTCAGGAAGGAAGGGCGACGGGCCGGGCGAGCAGCGGTGGTCCGCGCGTCGTCGGGGTCCGCCGGTGGACCGTCGCCGTACGCGACGGTGCGGGAGCCGGAGCGAGGAGCCGATGTGCGACCGGCAGCGCGGGCAGCAGGTCCGCCAGCGGACCACGGGGCGCGAGCCACGTCAGCAGCAGGCCCAGCGCGCGCTCGCCGTGCGCGACGACCACGGCCACGACGACGGTCGCGAGCACGTGCGCCAGAACCATCCACGCACCTGCCGAGGTCTCGTGCGGAAGGTGCGCGACGCCGTCGGGCAGCAGAGGGGTACCCGCGGCACAGGCCGTGACCTGGCTCGCCGCGGAGAGCCCGGCGTGGCCCGCGTGACCGGCACCGCCGCCGACCGGCGCGCACGACGCGGTCGCGGAGAAGCCCAGCCCGTAGTGCAGCGCGACCTGGCCCGTGCCGAGGACCGCGACGAGCCGGACGAACGTGAGGCGGAAGCGGGCCGCGAACGTCGCGCCGGCCATCGTGAACGCGGCCAGCGCGAGCAGGATCAGCGGGTGCGGGAGCGTGCCACCGCCGACGCGGTGCGCGAGCGCCGCGAGGGCCAGCACCAGGGTCGCGACGAGGCCCGCGCGCGCGACGCGCAAGGGACCGGCGACCTGGGTGAGCACGGGACCACCCTAGCGGGACATGACGCGGCGTCGGATCCGGCTTCCGGAGCCCGGCGGACGGGCCCGCGAACGCGCTCGGACGACCCCCCACGCCACCAGCACCCACCAGACCGTCCAGGACACGCCGACGACGAGGACCGTGCGCGCCTCGTCGACGGCGTTCCCCCTCAGGGCCTGCTCGAGGTCCCCCACCTCCATCACGACCGGCCGCTCGCCCGGCGCCACGACGACGTCGAACGTCCCGTCGTACGCGCTCGCCGGTGGCGCGTCGTGCCAGCCGCGCCCGAGGCCCGTGGTGTCGACGTCGACGGACCGCAGCCGGGCGACGATCCCGGTCGCCTCCCCGGGAATCTCGACCACGGCCTCGGCGCGGTCGAGCGTCGGCCCGCCCCGGCCGCCCGGCTCGACGAGGAAGCGCGCGTCGCGCGCCGTCGCGGGCGTCCCGGAGGCCGAGAGGTCACGGGCCAGCCCCAGGTCGCGCGTGGTCGAGGTCAACGCCACTCCCCCGACCACGCCGACGAGCACGCCGATCCCCAGTGCCGCCCCCAGCCAGGTGTCCAGCCAGCGGGCGCGCCGCCGCCGGAGCTGATCGGCGGGTGAGGCACGGTGCGCCGCGCGGCTCATGTCGCCCCCTGATGATCGTCGTGCCCGGTCGGGGAGAGGATAGAGCGCATGACCACACGCAACAGCATCGCCATCACGAACGGCTACGTCGTCCCCGTCGCCTCCGCACCCCTGGAGAACGCGACCGTGCTCGTCGAGGACGGCGTCATCACGGCCGTCGGCCAGGACGTCGTCGTGCCCGACGGGGTCCGCACGGTCGACGCCGGGGGCCGCTGGGTCCTGCCCGGGTTCGTCGAGTCCCACGGCCACATGGGCGTCATGGAGGAGGCCGAGGGCTGGGCCGGCAACGACACCAACGAGATGACCGACCCCAACGGCGCCGCGCTGCGCGCGCTCGACGCCATCAACATCGAGGACGAGGGCTTCCGCGACGCGCTCGTGGGCGGCGTGACCTCGGCCGTCATCAAGCCCGGCTCGGGCAACCCGATCGGCGGGCAGACCGTCGCGATCAAGACCTGGGGCGGTCGGACCGTCGACGAGCAGGTCATCCGCGAGGCCGTGTCCGTGAAGTCGGCGCTGGGCGAGAACCCCAAGCGCGTCTACGGCGACCAGAAGAAGCTCCCGTCCACGCGCCTGGGCGTCGCGAACGTGATCCGCACAGCGTTCGTCGACGCGCAGAACTACGTCGCCAAGCGCGACGCGGCCGAGGCCAAGGGCGAACCGTTCGACCGCGACCTCGCCAAGGAGACCCTGGGCCGCGTGCTCGCGGGCGAGCTCTACTGGGACCAGCACACGCACCGCGCCGACGACATCGCGACCGCGCTGCGCCTCGCGGACGAGTTCGGCTACAAGCTCGTCATCAACCACGGGACCGACGGCGCCGCGGTCGCGGACGTCCTGGCCGAGCGCGACGTGCCGGTCATCTTCGGCCCCCTGATCACCTCGCGGTCCAAGATCGAGCTCCGCAACCGCGACATCGCCAACCTCGGGGCGCTCGCCCGCGCCGGGGTGCGCGTCGCGATCACGACCGACCACCCCGTGGTGCCCATCAACTTCCTGGTGCACCAGGCGTCGCTCGCCGTGAAGGAGGGGCTGGACCGCGACGTCGCGATCCAGGCGCTCACGACCAACCCGGCCGCGTTCCTGGGCCTCGACGACCGGGTCGGGTCGCTGCGCCCCGGGCTCGACGGCGACGTCGTGATCTGGTCGGGCGACCCGCTGGAGGTGACCTCGCGCGCCGAGAACGTGTTCGTGACCGGCACCGAGGTCTACACGTGGGACCGCTCGGCAGCCGGCGGTCGCGGTGCGGGCACGGTCGTGGAGCGCGGAGAGCGCTTCGCGGACTGACCCCGAGCAACCCGGTGGTGCCGAACCCGAGGTACGGCACCACCGGGTTCGCCTGGGTCAGTGGTGGAACCCCTTGCTCACGGCCTCGACAGGCATGGGCGACTCGAGCGCGTCGAGGAACGCGATCTCGGCCCGGATGTCGTCGAGCAGGCTGCCCGCCAGGTCACGGCTCAGACCGTTGCGCACCACGATCCGCTGGACCGTCAGGTTCTCGAGGTCCACGGGCATGGGGTAGGAGGGCAGGAGCCATCCCTTGGTCCGCAGCCGTTCGGACAGGTGGTAGAGCGTCCACTTGTCGGTGTACCCCTCCTTGAGGCTCCACGCGAAGACCGGGATGTCGCTCCCGTCGTTCCACAGGTCGAACTGCGGCATCTTCGCGATCTCGCCCGAGAGGTAGAGCGCGACGTCCTGCGACGCCTTCTGCACCTTGTGGTAGCCGTCGTAGCCGAGGCGCAGGAACAGGTAGTACTGGAGCAGCACCTGCGAGCCCGGCCGGGAGAAGTTCAGCGCGAACGTCGGCATGTCCCCGCCCAGGTAGCTCACCGAGAAGACGAGGTCCTCGGGCAGCGCGGCCTCGTCCCGCCAGACGACCCACCCGAGCCCGGGGTACACGAGCCCGTACTTGTGGGCCGAGGTGTTGATCGACGCCACACGGTCGACCCGGAAGTCCCACACGAGGTCCGGCTGGAGGAAGGGCGCGATCATGGCTCCCGACGCGCCGTCGACGTGGATCGGGACGTCGAGCCCCGTCGCGGCCTGGATCTCGTCGAGCGCGGCCGAGATCTGCTCGACGGGCTCGTAGGCCCCCGTGTACGTGACCCCGAGGATCGCGACGACCCCGATGGTGTTCTCGTCGACGTACTTCTCGAGCTCGAACCCGTCGAGCACCTTGTGCTCGAGCGAGATGGGGACGTAACGGGCCTCGACGTCCCAGTAGTTGCAGAACTTCTCCCAGCAGACCTGGACCGCGCTCGAGAGCACCAGGTTGGGCTTCTCGGTCGACTTCCCGGCGGCCCGGCGCGCGTGCTGCCACCGGCGCTTGAGCGCGAGGCCGCCCAGCATGGCCGCCTCGGAGGACCCGATGGTCGAGGTCCCGATCGTCGTCGCCGGGTCGGGGGCGTTCCACAGGTCGCCGAGGATCTTCCAGCACCGGGTCTCGATCGCGGCGGTCGCCGGGTACTCGTCCTTGTCGATCATGTTCTTGTCGGCGGTCTCGGCGTTGAGCCGCTGCGCGTAGGGGTCCATCCACGTGCCGACGAACGTCGCGAGGTTGAGGCGCGCGTTCCCGTCGAGCATCGCCTCGTCGTGGACGATCTGATAGGCCGTCTCGGGGAACGACTCCCCCGGCGGCAGGACGTTGCGAGGGAGCTCCGTGGCCTCCCCCGGCCGGGAGAACAAGGGGTTCATGGCGACGACGTCGCGGTCCTCGGACGGTGCGCCGCGGGTAGATCCGGACATGTGCGTTCCTCTGGCAGGGCGGGGGCGGGTCGGTCGGCACGCCCACCGGGTGGGTCGACGCGGTCGTGCCGCCGCTCCCAGCCCGCTCCCTCCACGGTAGGTCGGCAGTCCGCCGAGCGCCTGGCGAGCCCCGGCCGACGAGCCTAGGCGACACGTGTTGCCAAACTATTGGCACGGGCGTACCGTCAAAGTGTCAGCACGTTCCGTCGTCCCGACGAGCGGCCGCACCACCCGCCAGGCAGCCACCAGGCCCCCGAAGGAGGCGACATGGACCCCCGCACCGAACGCACCACCGCAGCCCTGCGCACCGCAGTCCTCGAGCTCGCCGCCGAGCAGGACATCGACGAGCTCACGGTCTCGCAGGTCTCTGCCCACGCCGGGATCAACCGCGCCACGTTCTACGACTACGCGAGCAACCCCGCGGACCTGCTCACGACCATCCTGCGCACCGAGCTCGACGCGATCCGCAGCGACTTCCTCGCGGCCGCGCAGGGCCTGTCCCCCGACCCCGCCGCGGGCCCCGACGCGCGCCCGCGCACCGACCCCCGGCAGCTCGTCGACACCATCACGCAGGCGATCGTCGGCCACGTCGACACGCACACGTCGATCTACGAGCGCGCCCTCGAGGGAGGACTGAGCGCTCCCCTGTTCCGCCTGCTCGCGGAGCACTTCTCCGACACCCTGCGCACGTTCCTGCTGGACCAGCCGCACCTCATGCCCGTGCCGTGCGACGCCGAGCAGACCGAGGTCGAGCAGGCCGCCCGCGCGTACGCCTGCTACGTCGCGCTCGGCTCGGTCGGCGCCCTCGAGGCGTGGCTCGCGACCCCGTCCCCCCGTGACCCGGACTTCTTCCCCCGGATCACCCGCACCTCGCTCGCCCCCTGGTGGACCGCGCCGAACTGACCCGACGCGACCACCCGCCCCGGCGAGCCGCACCACACACCGCACGCTCCGCCGTCGGGCACCCCGAACGGGCGCCCCGACCCCGGGCACACCGAAAGGAGGCCCCACCATGGGCCGTGTCTTCAACAAGGTCGCCATCGTCACCGGAGGAACCGGAGGCATGGGCGTGACCCACGCCAAGGCGCTCGTCGCCGAGGGCGCGAAGGTCGTCGTCGCGGACCTCGACGACGCCAAGGGCGAGGCGCTCGTCGCCGAGCTCGGCGAGAACGCCGCCTACGTCCACCTCGACGTGACCAAGGAGGAGGACTGGGCTGCGGCCGTCGCGTTCACGCTCGAGACGTTCGGGCGCATCGACGTCCTCGTGAACAACGCGGGCATCGCGAACGCCGCCGGCATCACCGAGTTCACGCCCGCCATGTGGCGCCAGATCATCGACATCAACCTCACGGGCACGTTCCTGGGGATCCACGCGGTCTCGCCCGTCATGGCCCGTGCCGGGCGCGGGTCGATCATCAACATCTCGTCGGTCGAGGGCATGCGCGGCAGCGCGGGCCTGCACGGGTACGTCGCGTCGAAGTTCGGCGTGCGCGGCCTCACCAAGTCGGTGGCCCTGGACCTCGGGCCGTCGGGCGTGCGCGTGAACTCGGTCCACCCGGGCTTCATCAAGACGCCCATGACGGAGAAGATCAGCTCGGACGACCTCCACATCCCCCTGGGTCGCGCGGCCGAGCCCGAGGAGGTCTCGCAGCTCGTGCTGTTCCTCGCGAGCGACGAGTCGAGCTACTCGACCGGGTCGGAGTTCATCGTCGACGGCGGCCTCATCGCGGGCGTGCCGCACAAGTAGGGCAGCACCGCGCCGGTCGCGGCGAGGCAGGCCTGCGGGTCTACCTCGCCGCACGGCCCGCCGACGCGCAGTCGATGCACTGCCGGGCCGTCGGGCGCGCGTCCAGGCGCGCCTCCCCGACCGGTCGGCCGCACGTCTCGCACGTCCCGTACGTCCCCGCGTCGAGGCGTCCGAGCGCTGCCTCGGCCTCGGCGGACTGCTGCTCGGCCAGGCGCTGCAGCGCACCGACCTGCGCGCGCTCGAACGCGATCGTCGCACCGTCGGGGTCGTGCTCGTCGTCGGCGTTCGAGTCCTTGGACGCCTCGACGATCCCGGCCACCTCACCGCGCAACGCCTCACGCCGCGCCTGGGCCTCGGCGCGCAGGGCGACCAACCGCGCGCGCACGACGGCGTCACGCGCCTCGCGCTCGCGAGGTGCGGCGGGCGCGCTCGTCTCCCCGCCGACGGGGTTGCCGGTGTCGGTCATCGTCAGGTCCAACGCGGGAGCCCTGCCCACGCTTCCCGGTGCGCGCCGGTGGCGGCCGACCGGGCGATCGTCCGCCGCGCGGCCTGTCGGTCCCCCGTGCGACGATCGGCGCGTGCCCGTCGTCGAGTCCTCCGTGGTCGGCCCCGTGGATCCCGGGGCCGCGTTCGCGGTCTCGCAGACCACGGGCGAGACCGTCTGCGCTGGTTCTCGCCCTCGCCGGGCCGTGACGTCGGACACCTCGACCAGCCCGCGACCAGGGCGGTCCGGCGCTACGGCGTCACGTGTCGCTCCGGATGGCTCGCGTCCGTCGCCGAGCTCCTCGGCTCGTGGCTCCCGGGCCGCGGCGTCCGCCGCCGGATCGACGGTTTCGCGCGTGGTTGCGCGGACCCCGTGGGCGTCGCGGTGGTGCGCGGACCAGCTTCGCCGCCTTCCCGGGACCCCGGCCGGGCCTGCTCCGAACGGGCCTCCCCGATCACCGGCGACGCCCCGCCCGGCACCCGAATCCCCAGGTCACGGCCGAGGTCACGGTCCGGCATCGCGCATGACAGGACTCGGTCCGGGATGGAAGAGTGAAAGCCGGTTTCGCGCGAACCGCACAGTTTCCCCCCAGCGCCCCCGCATCTCGAAGAGGTAGACCCATGAGCACCGCGATCTTCTACGACCGCCACGGCGGGGTCGACGTCCTGCGCGTCGGCGACGAGTCCGTGCCGGCCCCCGGTGAGGGCGAGCTCGTCGTCGCGAACCGCGTGATCGGGGTCAACCCGGCGGACGTCAAGAAGCTGGCCGGCGACTTCGGCGGCAGCGACGAGTTCCCGCAGGTGCTCGGGTTCGAGGCGGCGGGCGTCGTGGAGGCCGTCGGCGAGGGCGTCGAGGGCTTCGCGGTGGGCGACGAGGTCGTGTGGAGCGGCACGGGCGCGCAGCGCGAGAGGTCGGTCGTCAAGGCGTCGAAGGCCAAGGTCAAGCCTGCGAACGTGTCGTTCGAGCAGGCTGCGGTGCTGCCGGTCGCGGCCTCGGCGGCGTTCTCGGCGCTGGTCCAGGCCGGTGTCGGCGACCAGGACGTCGTGCTGGTCCACGGGGCGTCGGGCGGCGTGGGCTCGGCCGCGGTGCAGATCGCGAAGGCGCTGGGCGCGCGCGTCGTCGGGACGGCGTCCGAGCGCAACCACGACTACGTGCGGGACCTGGGCGCGACGCCCGTCGCGTACGGCGCGGGGCTCGTGGACGCGGTCCGTGCGCTCCCGGACGGGCTCGCGGACGTGACCGCGGTCCTCGACACAGTCGGCTCCCCGGAGACTGTCGCGCAGACGGTCGAGCTCCTGGGCGCCGACGGCCTCGAGCGTGACGGGAAGCCGCGCGCGGTGACCCTGGTCGAGTCGCAGGAGTCGCTCGCCGCGGGCCTCGCGTCCAAGGTGTCGCAGAAGGGGGCTCTCGCGGAGGTCCTCGCGCTCGCCGAGGCGGAGCTGCTCTCGTCGGAGATCTCGGCGCGCTTCCCGCTGGCCGAGGCGGCCCGCGCCGTCGAGCAGGTCGCGGGCGGCCACGTGCGCGGCAAGGTCGTCCTGGAGGTCTGACGGCGTCGCCCCGGGGGACGCCCGCGCGGGCGTGGGTGGGCCGTGGTTCGCTGGGTGCCATGCCGCCCAGCCCCACCGTGCCCGACGACGCCGCTCACCTCGCCCGGGTGCGTCGCCTCGCGCTCGCGTTCCCCGGCGCCGAGGAGCGCGTGTCGCACGGGCGCGTGACGTTCCGCGCCCGGCTGATCTTCGCGGTCTTCAGCGGCATGACGAAGGCGACCGACTCGGCGCCGGTCCGGCAGTACCCGCGCTCGGTCCTCGTGAAGGTGGACCCCGCGGAGCACGCGGCCCTGTCGCAGGACCCACGGTTCTACGTGCCCGCGTACTACGGTCCGGCGGGATGGCTCGGGCTCGACCTCGACGCCGCCCCGGTCGACTGGCAGGAGGTCGCGGAGCTGCTCGACATGTCCTACCGGGAGGTCGCGGGGCCGCGGCTCGTGGCCCGGCTCGACGCCGAGGGGTCCCCGGCCGGGCGGTAGCCCCACGCGGCGGGACCCCCACGGCGGCCCCGGCGGGCCGGTGACCGGCACCCCCGTACCGTCCCCACCGGCACCTCAGCGGGACGCGGCGGGAAGCCGCCCGGCGTAGCGTGGCCGCATGGTCGGCGACGGGAGGTCCGGAGGGACCCCGGAGGCTCCGTGGGGTCCGCCGTGGCACCGCGCGCGGCCGTCCGGCCCGTGGTCGTGGTCCGCCGGCGAGGGCGACGGTGCCGGTGCCGGTGCCGGTGCCGGTGCCGATGTGAGCGCGAGCGACCCGCGCAGCGGCCCGCTCGACCACCGGCGACCCCGCCTGTTCCTCGCGATCGTCACGGCCCTGGTCGCGGTGGTCGGCACGCTGGGCGCGGCGCACGGCCAGCCCGGCGCCCAGCCCCTCGACCCTCTCGCCCTCGCGCTGCTGCTGGTCCCGCCCGTGGTCCTCGCGACGATCCCTCGACACCACCTCCTGGCGGTCTCCCTGAGCCTCGCCGCGACGGGCACCTTCCTGCTGCTCGGCTACCCCTGGGGGCCGGTCTTCGTCCCGACGGTCGCGGTCCTCGCGGGCGTGATGCTCGCCGGGCCGGCGGCGCACGGGCGGGTCGTGGCCTGGTCCGGGGTCGTGGTGCTCGCGGGGATCACGACGGTCGCGGCGACGCTCCGGGGCGGCCCGCCTTCGGTCGCTCTGCTCGGTGGGCTGGCGTGGACGGTCGTCGCGCTCCTCGCGGCGGGGGGTGTGCGGGGCAGGGTCGCGCGCCTGGCGGCGTTGCGCGCGGCCCGCCGCGAGCACGACGTCAACGCCGTGACGGCCGAGCGGCTGCGCATCGCCCGCGAGCTGCACGACGTGCTGGCGCACTCGCTGTCCGCGATCACCGTGCAGGCGGGGGTGGGGTTGCACCTCCTGGATCGCGATCCCGAGCAGGCGCGCGCAGCCCTCACGGCGATCCGTGCCACGAGCCGCGAGTCGCTCGACGAGGTCCGCGCGGTGCTCGGCATCGTGCGTGCCGAGGGCGGCGAGGCGCCCCGCTCCCCCTCGTGGGACCTCGCGTCGCTCCCCCGGCTGGTCGAGCAGGTGCCGGGAGTCGTGGTCGACCTCTCGGTCGAGGACGCCGCGCACGACGCCTCACCACGCCTCGCCGGGATCGTCTACCGCGTCGTCCAGGAGTCGCTCACGAACGCGCAGCGGCACGCGGCCGGCGCCACGCGCGTGGTCGTCGAGGTCCGGGTCACCGGCACGGGCCCGTCCCGCACCCTGGTCGTCACGGTGTCCGACGACGGAGCGCCCCTCCCGGGCCGGGCGGCGGACACGTCGTGGCCGCGCGGGGACGACGACCGGGTGCCCGAGGGATACGGCCTGCGGGGCATGCGCGAGCGCGTGACCGACGCGGGCGGGTCGCTCACGGCCGGCCCCCGGCCCCCCGCCGGGTTCGTCGTCGAGGCGAGGATCCCGTGGGAGGCGCGCGACGCCGTCGGGCAGGAGACGGGCGACGTGCCCCCACCGGCGCACGGACCGCCTCTCGACGAGACCGCGCGCCCCCGCGCGGCGACCGACGACCCACCACCCCCGCACCAGGAGCGCCCATGATCCGCGTCGTGCTGGCCGACGACCAGAGGCTCGTGCGCGGCGGCTTCCGCGCCCTCATCGACTCCGAGCCGGACCTCGAGGTCGTCGGCGAGGCCGCGACGGGTGACGACGCCGTGCGGCTCGCGCTCGACCTGCTGCCCGACGTCGTGCTCATGGACGTCCGCATGCCCGGCCTCGACGGGCTCGAGGCGACCCGACGGATCGTGGCGGACCCGGCGGCGTCGGGCGTGCACGTGGTGGTGGTGACGACGTTCGAGCTCGACGAGTACGTGACCGAGGCGATCCGCGGCGGCGCGAGCGGGTTCCTCGTCAAGGACACCGAGCCCGCGGACCTCGTGCGCGCGGTGCGGGTCGCGGCGGGCGGCGACGCGCTGCTCTCCCCGACCGTGACGCGGCGGCTGCTCGCGCGCGTGGCCGACGCGACGCGCGACGTCGACCCCCTGCCCGGGCTCGCGGACCTCACGCCGCGCGAGCACGAGGTGCTCGTCGAGGTCGCGGGCGGACTGTCCAACGAGGAGATCGCGCGGGCCCTGTACCTGTCGGAGTCGACCGTCAAGACGCACGTCTCGCGCGTCATGACCAAGCTGCGGGCGCGCGACCGGGCGCAGCTCGTGGTCGCGGCGTACGAGGCGGGGATCGTGCGGCCGGGCTGGGCGGGGCCCACGTCCTAGGGCGCCCAGGCTGGCGAGGACGGTACCAGCGGGGTACCCGGGAGACATCCCCGGGCCGACGACGTGGCGCGGAACGCGCGGGAGCCTGGAGACGAGGCCGCACCCGGCGGCCGGACGCGGCGACCCGTCACCCGTCACCAGCCCCTCCAGGAGGCCCCCATGCTCACGACCCTCACGACAGCCACGACCGACGTCCTCGCCCACGGCGGTGCGGGCTGGGGCCCCGGGCCGTGGTGGTTCGTCTTCCCGCTGCTGTGGTTCGCGCTGTTCGCCACGGTGATCTTCCTGTTCGCGCGTCGCGCACGACGCGGCGGACCGTGGGGGCACCCCGGCGGGCCGGGCGCGTGGCGCGGCGGCACCGACCCCGTCTCGATCCTCGGCGAGCGCTACGCGCGCGGCGAGATCGACGAGACCGAGTACCGCCAGCGCCTCGAGGTGCTCACGCCCAAGGACCGCTGACCCCTCCCGGGAAACACTGAGTGCGGAGTAGTTGTCGTCGATACGTCGTATCGACGACAACTACTCCGCACTCAGCGGGAGGCGGGTGGGACGTGGCGTCAGCGCGTCCCGACCAGCTCCTCGTCGGCGGCCGAGGCCGCAGGCTTGTCGGACGCGTTCGCGGTCGACGGGTCGGCCTCGGACGCGAGCGCGGACTCGTTCGACTCATCCTCGTCGTCCGTGAACAGGTCCTCGACGTTCACGCCGTCGTACTGCTCGACGTCGAGGATGCCCTCACGCTTGGCGACGACGGTCGGCACGAGCACCTGGCCCGCGACGTTGACCGCGGTGCGGCCCATGTCGAGGATCGGGTCGATCGCGAGCAGCAGGCCGACGCCCGCGAGCGGCAGGCCCAGCGTCGAGAGCGTCAGCGTGAGCATCACGATCGCGCCGGTCAGGCCGGCGGTCGCCGCCGAACCCACGACGGACACGAACGCGATGAGCAGGTAGTCCGTGAAGGACAGGTCGATCCCGAAGAGCTGGGCGATGAAGATCGCGGAGATCGCCGGGTAGATCGAGGCGCAACCGTCCATCTTGGTCGTCGCGGCGAGCGGCACCGCGAACGACGCGTACTCGCGCGGGACGCCCAGGTTCCGCTCGGTCACGCGCTGCGTGACGGGCAGCGTGCCGATCGAGGAGCGCGAGACGAACGCGAGCTGGATCGCGGGCCACGCGCCCTTGAAGTAGCTCGTGATCTTCAGGCCGTTGGTCCGCAGGATCACGGGGTAGACGACGAACAGCACGAGCGCGAGACCGATGTAGATCGCGGCGGCGAACGTCGCGAGCGGCGCCAGGAGGTCCCACCCGTAGGTCGCGACCGCGTAACCGATGAGGCCCAGCGTGCCCAGCGGCGCGAGGCGGATGATCCACCACAGGACGGTCTGGATGATCGAGAGCGCCGAGCGGTTGAACGCGAGGAACGGGTCGGCCTTCTTGCCCGACTTGAGCGCCGCGATGCCGATGACCAGCGCGATGACAACGATCTGCAGCACGTTGAACGAGATCGAGGTCGTGGCTCCTGTGACCGCCCCCTCGGCCGACTCGAGGCGGGTGCCCGCGCCGATGCCCAGGAAGTTGCCCGGGATGAACCCGTTGAGGAAGTCGAGCCACGAGCCCGACTTGCCCGGCTCGCTGCCGTCGGCGGCCGACAGCGTCGTGTTGGCGCCCGGCTGGAGCACGAGGCCCAGGCCGATGCCGATCACCACGGAGATCAGCGCCGTGATGGCGAACCACAGGATCGTCTGGCCCGCGAGGCGCGCGGCGTTGGTGACGTTCCGCAGGTTCGCGATCGACGCGACGATCGCGGTGAACACGAGCGGCGGGACGATCGCCTTGAGCAGCGTCACGAACGACGAGCCGATCGTGTCGAGCGTCGTGGTCAGCCAGTTCGGGACCTCGTCGGGGGTTCCGGCGCCGGACGCGGGGCCCATCGACAGCGCGGCCCAGCCGAGCAGCACGCCCAGCACGAGCGCGACGAGGATCTGGACCGTGAAGGACGGCGCCTTGAAGCGGCGCACGGGCGCGGGGGCGCCGTTCACGGACTTCTCCGGCGTGGCGGGAGCCACGGCCTGCGAGGAGGAAGAGGAGGAGGGCACGGTTCTGCTTTCTTCGTCACGGGCACGTGGGGTGCCCAGGGATCGCGAGCGTCGCGAGGGAGGGAGTGCAGTCGTCCCGGCCCGAGAAGTGAGGGAGACCCGACGCGAGGGGCACGACGGCGCGTTCCCACGGAGGGCACGGCCTGGTCCACGGCGCACGGGCTCACGCCCTGCGGTGCAGGGTGAGCAGCGGCGTACCGGCGTCAGGGGGGTGGGGAGGACTGCTGTGCGGGCCAGGGGCCCAGCGGTTCAGTGGGTCAACAACAGAGCGCGCTGGCGACTCGTCGCAGATCGACGTCACGGCGCGCGGTGAAGTTCCACCGGTTCAGCAAGGATTCGACTCCCGTTCGGGCCGGCCCGGAGGCCGGCGGGTGCGGGCGATCGTCGCCCACGGTTACCGATAGTAGCCGAGGAGGGGGAGTCGTCGAGCCGCGGCACCGTTCCCTGGGACGAGGCGCGCCGTCACGAGGTCGTCGCGGCCCGTGCGTGCGCACCCCCGCAGCACGGCGCTGCGCCGCGGACCGTCAGGGCGCGTCGATACGCAGGGGCGCCAGGTCCCCCGGGAGCGGGGACCGACCGGGCCCCCCGGCCCTGACCCAGCGGTGGAGCGACCCGCTCGCCTCCTCACCGGCGAGACGCTCGAACCAGACGGGACCGTGCTCGGCGCGGGCCGACGGTGCGGGCCGCACGACGACCACGTCGCCGCGCTCGCACGCGTCGAGGCAGTCGACGAGCGTGAGGCCGGCATCACCGGACGCTGCGATGGCCTCGACGCGCGCGAGCTGCCCCCCGGGAAGCGGGTCCGACGCGCCGAGCGTCTCCCCCGCGCACAGGCGGCAGACCGTGAGGCCGGGGACGGTCCTGCGCAGGCGCGTGGTCGCTCGTCGGTCGCGGTCGGTCGCGTCGTCGCCGGTCATGGTTCCGTTCCCTCACCTCGATACCCGGTACCCCCACGAGGTATCCGGCGCGCCAGCCTAGCCGGTCGCGCCGAGGCGAGGCGACCACGCCGTCCGTCCGGTCCAGCCCCGGCCACGGCCGGGCCGTGGCCGGACCACGACAGGTCCGGGGCCGCTACTCGCCCGCGTTCGGCGCGTCGAGGAACGCCTTCAGGAGCGGGCCGGCCGTCCCCGACCCGCTGTCTCCCGTCTCGACGAACACGGCCACGGCCAGGTCGCCCTGGATCGCGATCATCCACGCGTGCGCCTGATCGCCGTCGCCGTACTGCGCCGTCCCGGTCTTCGCCCCCACCTCGCCGGGCAGGTCGGCGAGCAGCTTCGCGCTGCCGTCCGTGACGACCGAGCGCATGAGGCTGCGCAGCGTCGCCGCCTCGTCGGCCGTGAGGGCCGACGGCGTCGGGGTCTCGGCCGCCGCAGGCGTCACCGCGGGCCGGACCAGGACGGGCGAGACCCGCTCACCCTTGGCGACGCTCGCCGCGAGCGTCGCCATGCCCAGCGGCGACGCCTCGACCTTGCCCTGGCCGATCATCGACGCGGCGTGCTCGGTGCCCTGGGCCTCAGCCGGGACGGAACCGAAGAACCCGGGCGCCCCGAGCGCGGCCTCGACCCCCAGGCCGAGGTCCGCGGCGGCGTCGTGCAGCGCCTGCTGCGAGACGGCCCCTCGCTGGGCGATCATCGCCGTGTTGCACGAGTTGGCGAACGCCGAGCGGAACGGCAGGTCACCGATCGCGGCCTTCGGGAAGCCCGGCACGTTCTGGAAGGTCCGACCGTCGACCGTGATCTCCGGCGTGCACGACACGGGCGTGTCCGGCGTGACCCCCGAGCGCAGGATCGCGAGCGCCGAGGCGACCTTGAACGTGGAGCCGGGGGCGTACTTGCCGGTCGTCGCGGTCGACGTCCCGTCGCCACCGGGACCGCTCGCCGCGGCGAGCACGTTCCCGGTCGACGGCTGGATCGCGACGATCGCGCTCGCCGACGGGACGCCGGTCAGCACGGACTCGGCCGCGATCTGCATGTCGGTGCGCAACGTCGTCTCGAGCGGTACGCCCGCGACCGGTTCGACCGAGAAGGCGTCGGTGACGTTCTCGACCGGGTCGGGCTCGCCGTCGCCGTCCAGGTCCTCGCCCGTGTCCTCGCCCGCGCTGCCGTCCGCGACGACGCTCACCGTGATCCCGGGCGTCCCCCGGAGCTGGACGTCGTACTGCCGCTGGAGGCCCGAGAGGCCGATCGTGTCGCCCGCGACGACCTGCCCCTCGGACTCCTCGACGGCCTCGGCGGTCGCGTCGCCCACGCGACCCAGGATCGCCCGCGCGAAGGTGCGGGTCGGCGCGAGGTCGAGCTCGCCGTCGACCACGGACGCACCGTCGATCGCGCGGACCGCCCCGACGTCGATGCCGGCGGTGTCGTCGGTGCGGACCACGATGGCCTCGACGAACGCCTTGGCCCCGGCTCCCGCGACCTTCTGCGCGTACGCCTCGGCGTCGATCCCGACGGCGGCGCCCACCTGGCGCGCGACGGCGTCCTGGCGCGCGGGGTCGAGGTTCATCTTGTCGACGCCGATCCGGTACACGGGGCGCGGCTCGACGATGGGTCCGCCGTCGGCGCCCAGGATCTGGGCCCGCTCGGCGCGCACCCGGGTGACTGCCAGGCGGTCTCCGTCCTTGAGGTCGGGGACCAGCACGTCGGGCTCCCACGCCACGGCCCACTCCTGCGCTCCGCCGTCCGGCGAGTCCTGGAGCAGAAGGTCGACCGTGGTCTCGTAGGTCCAGGGCGTGGTGTCCGTGACGTTCCACGTGTAGGCCAGCGTCGCCGTCGCCCGCTTGCCCTTGTCCTCGCCCTCGGTGGCGACGTCGACCTTCGTGACCTCGACGGTGTGGTCGACCGCGGCGAGCGGCTCGAGCACCGCGTCCCGGTGCGCGGCGACATCACTGCCTGCCTGCGTGAACGCGACCCCCGCGAAGTCCCCGTCGGAGATCGCGGTCGCGAGGTCGTGGGCCGCGCCGTCCGGGCTGGGGGCGTCCTCGCTGCACGCGGTCAACGTCAGGGCGAGCACCGCCAGGGTGGCCGGGCCGATCGCTCGCCGCCATCCGGACCGTCGCGCCCCGACGAGCCTGTCGACCTGCTGCGTGCGAACCACGTGCTCCCCCTCGATGCCCTGCGGCAGACGGTCCGCCGACGACCGGCGGAAGAGTTGAACGGGCGTCCTCGCCCGCCTGCGAGGCTAGCCCACGCCTGCGCGGGAGCGCGGCCACGGCTCGCACGTCTACCCCGGAACCTCACAGGTTCTCCGCCGTCGCGCTCCACCGCGCCGGAACTCTCCCCCGTTCCTAGAGTGGAGACGACCGGAGGAGGCACGGATGCCGAGGATCCGCACGGACCGGGGGCTCGACCGCCTCGTCAACTTCACCGACGCGTCGGTCGCGATCGCCATCACGCTGCTCGTGCTGCCCCTCATCGACCTCGTCACGGACGGCAAGGAGCACTCCGTCACGTCCCTGTTCACCGACGAGCGCGGGACCTTCCTCGCGTTCGCGATCAGCTTCGTGGTCATCGCGAACTTCTGGGTCGGGCACCACCGCGTCTTCGAGCACCTGCGGGACTACTCGAACGCCATGCTGTGGGCCAACTTCCTGTGGCTCGCGAGCATCGTGTTCATCCCGTTCACCACACAGCTCCTGGCGGACGAGGGCACCGACGACCCGGCGGTCAACGCCCTGTACATCTCGGTGATGATCGTGACGACGGGCAGCCTGGCGCTCGTGGAGTGGCTGGCGGTCCGCGACCCCGACCTCCAGCGTCCCGAGGTCCGGGGCGAGCTCGAGGTGAAGGGCGCGCTCGTCGCGGTGCTGCTGCTGCTCGTGATCCTCGTGCTCGCCGTGGTCGCGCCGGGGGTCGGGATGTTCTGGCTCTTCCTGCTGTTCCTGTCCGGTCCGCTGACCCGGCTGCTCGCCCGGCGCAGGGCGCCCGAGCAGCACGACCCGACGGACGCCGCCGGCGCCCCGTGAGGCCCGGCGGGGCGTCCCGTCAGTCCGCCGCGACCGGGGGCAGCACGCGGGACGCCGAAGGTGTCGACGAGGCCGACCGCACGGCCTGCCCCATCCGGCTGACGGCTTCCGTGAGGACCTCCTGGCTCGTCGCCAGGTTCAGCCGGACGTGCCCGGCGCCGCCCGGCCCGAAGTGCCGCCCGTCGTTGAGCGCGACCTTGGCCCGGTCCAGGAAGAACCGGTACGGGTCGTCGGCGACCGACGACGCGTCGAGCCACGCGAGGTAGGTGCCCTGCGTGGGTTCGTAGCGCACCTGCGGCAGGTGCTCCTCGAGGAGGTCCGCGAGCAGCAGCTTGTTGCGGCGGACGCCGCGCAGGACCGCGTCGAGCCAGGCCGTGCCCTGCGTGAGCGCGGCGGCGTGCGCGATCACCGACACGTGCCCGACGCCGTGGACCACTTCCTCGGGGATGCGTCGCAGGTCGTCGGCCGCCTCGGGGCCACCGACCGCGACGGCGGCCTTGAGTCCCGCGAGGTTCCAGGCCTTGGAGGCCGAGAGGACCGCGATCGCGTTCTCGGCACCGGCCACGGTGACGACGGGCGTGTACGCGACGTTGGGCGCGGTGATCGGCGCGTGGATCTCGTCGGACACGATGCGCACGCCGTGGCGGCGGGCGAGCGCCGCCAGCCCTTCGAGCTCTGCGCGCGTGTGGACCGTGCCCGTGGGGTTGTGCGGGTTGCACAGCAGGTAGACCGCGCGGCGCCCGCTGCCGGGGCCGCTCCCGTTGAGCGTGGCCCCGGTGGCGTCGGCGAACGCCGTGTCGAGCGCGTCGAGGTCGAGACGGAAGTCGGAGGTGAGCGGCGCGGTGACGACCCGACGCCCCTCGTTCTGCGTGAACCCGAAGAAGGGCGGGTAGACGGGCGTGCTGACCACGACCGCGTCACCCGGGCCGGTGAGCACCTTGAGGATCTCCATGAGCCCGAGCATCACGTCGGGCACCATGCGCGTCCCGGCCGGGTCGAACGACCAGTCCCAGCGGCGCTTCGCGAACTGGGCGAGGGCTTCGGCATACGTGTCGCCGTAGTCGTAGCCCGTGTCGCCCGAACGCATGGCCTCGGTCACGGCCGCCACGACGGGCGGCGCGAGCTCGACGTCCATCTCGGCGACCCACAGGGGCAGGACGTCAGGGGCGTAGGCCCGCCACTTGAGGCTGGTCCGACGGCGGAGCGTGTCCGGGGTGAGGGCGTCGAGCGGGTTGTCGGTCGCGAAGGGTGAGGTGGTCACGGATCGAGCCTACGGTGGGTCCACCGCGGGCGCCGGGACCAGATCCGGTCCGGCTCGCCGACGAGCGGGGCCGAGTCCGGTCCGGCTCGCCGACGAGCCGACGGCCGCCTCTGCCGCGATCCGGGAGCCTCCGGCACTCCCGTCGAGGGCAGCTCGACCACTAGGTTGTCCGGATGGGAATCCTCTCCGGTCTGATCCTCGTCTACTACGTCGCGCTCGCTGCGGTGGCCGTCCTGGTGATCTGGGCGCTGGTACTCACGATCCAGCTCTTGCGGAGCGTGCTCGCCGAGCGCAGGTCACGTGCGGTGACGACGGCCCGCGGTCCGCTCGACCAGCAGCCCGTCGACGGGTAGGGCTCGCCGCCGCTCAGTCGGTGGAGGGCCGCCCGGCCGACACCCCGGACTGCTCGAACACGCCCTTGGGCAGCGCGAGCGTTGTCGTGGGGGTCTTGACCCGCTCGGCCGTACCCTCCGCGACGACCTGCTCGTCGTCGGGCAGCGCGCGACGCGCAGGACGCCCGTGCGCGGGCGGCGCCCCGCCGAGGGTCGACCTGGAGACGCGCAGCACCACGAACGCGATCACCGCGAGCGCCACGACCCCGATGACGACCTTCTGCAGGACGCCCGCGTACTCCTCGACGAGGTGCCAGCTCTCGCCCAGCGCGTAGCCCGCGCCGACGAAGATGCTGTTCCAGATGAGGCTGCCCGCGGTCGTCAGGAGGACGAACTTCGGCAGCGGCATGCGATCCACCCCGGCGGGCAGCGAGATGAGGCTCCGGAAGATCGGGATCATGCGGCCGAAGAACACCGCCATGCTGCCGTGCTTGTGGAACCACGCTTCCGTGCGGTCGACGTCCTCGAGCTTGACGAGCGGCAGCCAACCGATGATCCGGCGCGTGCGCTCGCGCCCGACGAGCGCACCGACGTAGTACAGCGCGACCGCGCCCACGAGCGACCCGACGGTCGTCGCGAGGATCGCCGCGAACACGTTGAAGCTGCCGCGGCTCGCGGTGAAGCCCGCGAGCGGCAGGATGACCTCGCTCGGCAGCGGCGGGAACAGGTTCTCGAGCGCGATGGCCAGCGCCGCGCCGAACACGCCCAGCGTCTCCATGAGCGACACGGCCCAGCCCGCGACACCACCCAGGTCGGGCTCGCTCGCGGCGGCCACGTGCACGAGGTCGGCGGGGAGGTTCGCAAAGGGCATGCGCAGACACTATGCGCCGGGCACCGGACATTTCGAGCTCGGGCGTGTCTCCCCTGAGCACCTTCACGGGCTGTTCACGGTCTCGCGCCGCAGACGCCCCACGATCGACGTCGCGGCGACGAGCCGGCGCTCGATCGTCCCGTCGAGGAGGCGCACCGGGACGCCCGTCCCCGCGATCAGGTCCCGCGTGAGCGCCTCGGCATCCGCCCGGAACGGCTCGCTCACGGGGCGGTCCTCGGGAGGGAGCGGGAACTCGACCGGCAGGAGCAGGAAGAGGTCGTAGGTACGCGCCGCACGGGCGACGGCCTCGCGCAGGAGCCCGTCCACGACGTCGGGCAGGACGCCGTCCCGCGGCGCACCGGAAGACGTCCGACGACGCAGTCTCACCGCGGCGTACACCCACTCGTGCAGGACCGAGCCGTCCGAGACCATGTCGGGCGTCGTGCTCTCCTGCTGGACGCGCTGGGCGTAGCGTCGCAGGCAGAGCTGGACCACCTCGGCCTCGGTGCACTCGAGGAGCGACCGGGGAGGGGAACCGACCGGGTCCCTCATCGCGTCCAGCCCGGGGACCACGAGGCCCGTCCGGCGACCCAGCTCGGCAGACAAGGTCGACTTGCCGACCCCGTGGGCCCCTACCACCGCGACACGCACACTCTTCCCCTTCCGTCGTCCCCACCCGTCGTCCGTCACCACCCGTGACCGGCCGCCCTCAGACGGCCACGAGGCTCCAACCCCGCCGGCGCCCCAGCACCGCGAGAGGTGCGCCGGGGGCCGCGACGACCGTCGGGTGGCCGGTCAGGCCCATGTAGCCGGCGTCCGACAGGTCGTCGCCGTACGCGGCCGAGCCTGGCAACGAGATCCCTTCGCGCCGCGCGTGCTCGGCGACGGCCCTGACCTTCGCCTCACCGATCATCGGGACCGCCACGCGCCCCGTGAACCGCCCCTCCTGCACCTCCGGGTCGGTGACCAGCAGATGAGCACCGCCGAGGACCTCCGCGAGCGGGGCGAGCGCGGGCGCGAAGGACCCGCTGACCAGGACCACGACGTGCCCCGCGCGCCGGTGCCGCTCGACGAGCGAGACGACCTGCGGGCGCAGGACGCCCGCCCGACCGGCCGCGTCGCCCGCGTCCGCGGCCCCGGACCCGCCCGTGCCCGGCGCACGCCCTGCCCGCACCGAGGCGAACCACCGGCGGCCGACGTGCTCGACCTCCTCGACCGACCTCCCCGCCCACCACCCGAAGTAGTGCCGGTTGCGCTCGGCACGCGTCACGCCCGCCTCCCGCATCGCCGCGATGCTCCTCAGGAACGTCTCGGCCTCCGGCTCGGCGCCCCGCTCGGCGGCGTCGAAGCGCAGCAGCTCGAAGAGCGTGACCCCCGTCGTGAGCGTCCCGTCGACGTCGAGGTAGGCCGCCGCCCGGGGCGGGTCGCTCACCCGTCGCCACCTGCCGCGATCCGGTCCCGGACGAGCCTGCTCAGCCCGTCGAGGTCGCCCAGGCTCGCGACGTCGTAGTCGCTCACCTCGATCCCGTAGGCCTGGCTCACGACGGCCGCGATCTCCGCGGTCGTGAGCGAGTCGATGGCCAGGTCGTCGAAGGTCGCGCCGGTCGGGCGCAGGTCCGGCAGCCCCGGGATCGCCCGCCCGACGAGGTCGGCGATGGACTCGGGGGACGGGTCGAAGACGGTCTCGGTCATGGTGCGCTCCTTCTCAGAGGTCCTGGACGACGAGGCGTGGCCACGTCGCCGTCGCGGCGCCCCAGGTGGTTCCTCCACCGAAGGCGGTCAGCAGGATGCGTTCGTGCGGGGCGAACGTGCGGGCGTGCGCGGCCAGCGCCAACGGGATCGACGCGGCCGAGGTGTTGCCCGCGCGGTCGAGGTGGATCACCACCTTGTCGGACGAGATGCCCAGCGAGTGCGCCACGAGCCGGAGGATGCGCTCGTTCGCCTGGTGCGCGACGAACCAGTCGACGTCCTCGACCGACCACCCCGAGAGGGCGAGCGCTCGGCGCGACGAGGACGACATCGCCCCGACGGCCGCACCGAAGACGGCCCGCCCGTCCATGCGGAAGTACGCGTCGGACGCGTCGACGAGCTCCCGGTGCGGGACCCGCGAGCCACCGGCCGGGACGGTGATGAGGTCGTGGGCGCTCCCGTCGGAGCCCAGGTGGAACGCCCCGAGGCTCCCCGCCTCGTCGGGATCGCCCCCGTCGACGACGACGGCCCCCGCACCGTCGCCGAAGAGGATCGACGTCGCGCGGTCGCGCGGGTCGACGATCGAGGTGAACTGGTCGGCGCCGATCACGAGCGCCCGGCGGTGCAGCCCGGCGAGCACCGCCGCACTCGCCTGGGCGAGCGCGTAGACGAAGCCCGAGCAGACGGCTGCCAGGTCGAAGGCCGCCGCGGTCCCCAGCCCGAGCCTGCTCGCCACCAGGGGGGCGGTGGCCGGGCACGAGCGGTCGGGCGTGCTCGTCGCGACGACGACCAGGTCCACGTCCGGTCCGCCCGCGGAGGCGAGCGCCCTGCGCCCTGCCTCGACCGCGAGGTCGGACGTCGCGCTCCCCTCGTCGGCGAAGCGTCGCTCCCGGATCCCGGTCCGGGTCCTGATCCACTCGTCCGAGGTGTCGACGAGCGCCGCGAGGTCGTCGTTGGTCACGACCCGTGGCGGCAGGTACCCGCCCACTCCGCGCAGGACCGCTGCGCCCGGTCGGTCACGTGAGGGCATGCGTGAGCTCCCGCTCCTTCTCGTCACGCACGTCGAGCAGGTCGTAGTCGACCTGTGCCCGGGCCACGGCCTCCTCGATGGTGACGACGCGCGGCAGGTCGTAGTGGTCGGTGATCGCCTGGAGGCGCTCCGGGATCGTGCCGCCGATGCTCACGTTGGGGATGCCCAGATCTGCGATCTCCCGCTGGAGCTTCTCGTCCGCGAGCCTGCGGAACTTCTCGTTGACCGGGCGGTGCCCGTCGGCGACGAGAGGGAACTCGATGGGCAGGTGCACGAATGCGTCGTAGCTCGCCGCGGCGTGCTGCTTGGCGGGGACGCCGAGCGCGTCGATGACCTCCTCGAAGAACCGGATCGCGTCCGTGCGCTCGACCGAGTCGAGGTCGATCGAGTCGTTCGGGTTGATGCCCACCAGGACGCGCACCGTGCCGTAGACCCACTCGTGCAGCGAGGAGCCGTCCGAGATGAAGGTGTCGCCCAGGTGCGACTCGTTGACGGCCCGCTCGGTGTTGCGCCGGGTGATCAGCATGAGGATCTCCGCCGCGCTGCACTCCTCCAGGGTCTTGCCGGGGACGGAGATCGGGAGGAGCTCCCGCATGGTCTTGGCCGCGCTCCGGGGGATCCCGGTGAGGTGCGCGAGCGCGATCGTGGTGAAGGTCTTGCCTGACGAGTAGGTCCCGGAGATCGCGAGCCTCATGACAGTTCTCTTTCCTCGGTGGGTGGAGCGGTGGTCGGTGGGTCGCTCACCGCAGTGGGCGACGGGATGCGGTGGGCGACGTCGCAGTGCACGGTCGTGCCGTGCCCGACGACGGCGCGGGCCTGCGCGCAGCGCCAGGTCTCCCCGCGGAGCACGACGAGCCGTGGCTGGACCAGCGTGACGTCGATCGGGTGGGTCGCATCGAGCCAGAGCGCGGCGCCGTCCGACTCGAGGACCGTCCGCCGCATCCAGAGCGTGCTGCTGTCGGCGCGCGGGACGTGGTCCAGCTCGTAGAGGAGCACCTGGGCGAGCTGGAGCGTGGCGACGAACGCCTCGACGAAGGAGAGGCTCGGGCGGTCGGTCGCCCCGATGCCGAGGTCCTGGCCCACGGTCCCGGGAAGGGTGGTGGCGACGAGCCGCGCGTGCGCCTCGTCGTGGCCGACCGTCGCCACCTCCCGCACGTCGACCGAGCGGGAGGCATACCCGGCGCCGTGGACGCGTCGCGCCGCGTCGCCCAGCAGCTCGTCGGGTGAGGCGACGGTCAGGTCCACGCGCCCGGCGACCGCCAGGGGACGGTGCACGGTGACCTCGACCGTCATGGTCCCGACGAACGCGTGGACGGTCACGTCCCGGTCCCGGCACGCGTCGTCGAGCCGGGCGGTCACCGCGAAGTCCTGGTGGGCGCCCTCGACCGGTTCCTTCCCGGCGACGACCACGACACGCCGCAGCACGACGTCGACGAGGAAGGCGGGCGAGAACGTGGCCGCCAGCAGGATCTCGGCGGCCTGCACCGCCAGGACCAGGACGTCGGTGGTGCTCAGGTGCGGCAGCTGGTCGACGTCGCCCTTGGTGGACCAGCGCTCCACGACGCTGATCGACCCCCGGGCTTCCAGTCGTGAGGCCGCGCCGTCGTGGCGGACGACGACGGACCGCAGCCGGGGGTCGGTCCCCCGGTAGCCGCTGCCGAAGAAGCGCGACGCCGAGGGGCCGAGGAGGTCGTCGATCGCCGGGAGCGCAGTCTCCGTCTCGGTCTCCGTGGCCATGATGTCCTCCTGGTTCCTCGTGAGCGTGCGGGTCGGTCGTGGCTGCTCGGTGCCGCGGGGCCCGTGGTCGTCGACGAGGCCGCCCCCTCGCTGCGTGGTCACGCCTGGCCGTGCGGGACCGGGCGGTCGGCACGTCCTGCGCCGGCGTCCTCGAGGTCGGGCGCGGACCGGCCCGCGCCGGGCCGCCGCTCCGCGGGCAGGAAGACGAGGATCAGGACCGCGGTGGCGAGGATCAGCACGGCGTTCACGAGCAGCCCCGCGTGGACTCCGCCGAGGACCGCCTCGCTCGTGGTCGGGTCGTCGAATCGCCCGGTGGCGAACGCGATCGCGACCGCGCTGATGAGCGGGGTCCCCACGGTGAACGCGATCTGCTGCGTCTGGCCTGCGAGCCCGGTCGCGAGACCCTGCTCGGAGTCGGGGAGCCCCGACGTGACCGTCACCGTGTAGGCCACGATGACCAGGACGTGCCCGAACCCACCCACGGCCGTGGCGAGGAGGATGTGGACGAAGCCCAGCGTCTCGCCCACCCCGAGGAGGAGGAACGTGAGGGTCGTGACGCCCTGCAGGGTCAGACCGAGCAGCAGCGTCGCCTTGGCTCCGATGCGGTCGATGACCCGTGCGGCGACGAGCCCTCCCGTGAAGGCCCCCGCGCCCAGCACACCGAAAGCGAGCCCCGTCGCGAGCGCCGACGCCTCGAGCACGCGCTGGAGGTACAGGGTCAGGAGGAAGACCTTGCTGCTCTCCATCGCGAACGTGGTGAACCCGGCGAGGTTCCCCCAGGACACCGTGGGCCTGCGCAGGATGCTCACGGCGGCCAGCGGGTGCGAGGACCTGCTCTCGACGAACCAGAAGCTCACGAAGGCCGCGACGGAGAGGACGACGAGCCCGAGGAACGCGGGCGACCCCCATCCGGAGCGCTCGCCCGTCGAGATGCCGAGGACCAGGGCGAGGAGCCCCGTCGACAGGAGCGCCGCGCCCGGGACGTCGAGCTTCTGCTGCTTGCGCTCGCCGTGGTCGGTGAGCAGGAAGGGAGCCGCCGCGAGGATCAGGAGCCCCGCCGGCACGTTGATCAGGAACGTCGAACGCCACCCGAGCACGTCGGTGACGACGCCGCCCAGGACGGCACCCACGGCGAACCCGAGCGACAGCAGGGCGCCGTTGAGCCCCAGGGCCCGGTTCCGCAGCGGGCCCTCCTCGAACGACGTGGTCAGGAGCGAGAGCGCGGCCGGCATCGTGATGGCGGTCGCGAGCCCCTGACCTGCCCGGGCCGCGAACAGCACCCAGGGCTCCGTGGCGAACCCGCCCACGGCCGAGGCCACGGTCAGCACGACCATGCCGATCAGGAACATGCGCTTGCGCCCGTGCAGGTCCGCGACCCGCCCCATCACGAGGACGAGGCTGGCCGCGGTCAGTGCGAACGCGGTCACGATCCACTGCAGGTCCGCGTCGGGGATCCCGAGGTCCTCGCCGATCACGGGCAGCGCCACGGTCACGATCGAGAAGTCGAGAGCGAACATGAACTGTGCGCCGAGGAGCACGATCAGGACGAGTCGTTGGCGACCGGTGAGCGCGAGGTCCTCGCTGGTTCGTGTCATGTCTCGAGGATGGTCGCGGCCCGGCACGTCATCCAGAGCGGCCTTATAGGGGTGCTGGGACCACCAGGCTGCTCGTGTCCTCGGCGGGCGACCACGAGCGCCCGCCCTCGCTGGTGCGGCGCACGCGACCGAGGACGACGTCGGCGAAGTGGCTGCCCGCCCCGACCGTCCCGGGCTCGCCGAGCAGGTCGAGCGTCTCGGCGCGCGTCGCCCGGGACGTGACGGGATCCTCCTCGAAGCACGAGCCGAGCGCGGGCTGCTCCACCTGGACGCTGCTGTGCATGACGTCGCCGAAGCACAGCAGACGCTCTCCCCGCGACTCCAGGAGGTAGGAGGTGTGCCCCGCGGTGTGCCCCGGACTGGCGAGCGCGGTGAGGCCCGGGAGGATCGACCGACCGTGCTCGGCGACCTCCCACTCCCCGCGTGCGAGGGCCGGGTGCGCGTCGAGCTCGGCCGACGACGCGACGTGCGGGACCGTCCGCAGCGCAGCGCCGACCGGATGCTCCCCGTGCGCGAGCCACCCCGCGTGGTCCTCGTGCAGGTGCGTGAACAGCACCCGGTCGAGCCCTTCGAGGACCGCGGGGGACAACCGGGCGAGCCCGCCACCGCGCAGCGTGCCGAGCGCTGGGTGCGTGGCGTCGGCGGCGAGGGTGCGGGGACCGAAGCCCGTGTCGACCAGGACCGACCAGCCGGGCGCCTCGACGAGCAGCGCGCCGACCGACCCGACGAGGTACCCGTCCTGGTCGAGCAGCCCGGACGGGACGGACCGGTCACCCTCGGGGAGCGAGAACCACCGCTGCGGGTGGAGCTGGACCGTCCCGTCGGGGACGTAGCGGACCCGGAGGTCGCCCACGCGCAGGACCCGGGGGCGAGCCGGTCGGTTCCAGCGCGTCACCGCGTTCACCGGAGCCTCTGGAGTGCCTCGGCGGTCTCCGTCCCCGGCCGGGGCAGGTAGAGGAACAGCCGCAGGTCCTCGCCCCCGAGCGGGTTCAGGACGGTGCACTGCCAGGTCAGGCGGCCGATCTGCGGGTGGTCGTAGGTGATGTCGACGTGCGGCTCGACCCCCACCGAGTAGGAGGTCCAGTACGCGGCGAACTCCGGGGACGCGGCCGAGACCCGGTCCGCGAGGAGGTCGAACGTCCGGTCGGACGGGTAGGCCGCGGCCTGCCGCCGGAGCTGGCCCACGATCATGCGTCCGACGAGGGCCCGCTGAGGGTAGCGCTCCGCGACCCGCTCCTCGGTGAAGAAGTCCGCGAGGCAGTTGGCCCCGACCTGGCTGCCGAAGACGTGCTCGGCGAGCTCGTTGGTCGCCACCACGTTCCAGTACCGGTCGACGACGTAGGCGGGGAGCTCGGAGAACCCGTCGAGCACGCGCACGAGGTTGTCGCGCAGCTCGGTCGGGGCGCTCGACCTCGACGGGAGCCGCGTACCGGTCAGCTCGTAGAGGTAGGCGAGGTCGCCGTCCACGAGGCGCAGGGCGCGCGCGATCGACTCGACGACGACCGCGGACACCCCGATCTCGCGCCCCTGCTCGAGCCAGGTGTACCAGGTGACCCCGACGTTGGCGAGGACGGCGACCTCCTCCCT
Source organism: Oerskovia jenensis (assembly GCF_016907235.1). Lineage (NCBI taxonomy): Bacteria > Bacillati > Actinomycetota > Actinomycetes > Micrococcales > Cellulomonadaceae > Oerskovia > Oerskovia jenensis. The sequence goes on along the minus strand of NZ_JAFBBO010000001.1, from coordinate 2,731,986 downwards.
CCGCAGGCCCGGGGTCCGCCGCCGCCGGCTGGGGGGCAGCCCGACGTCCTCGGGCTGCAGGCTCTCGCGCCGGGCCCGCAGGAACAGCGCGAGCGACCGTCGCCGCGAGTCGCCGTCGTCCGGTTCGGCGCGGGGTGCGGCCTGCGCCGGGGCGCTCATGCGCCGACCCCCGCGCTCACGACGGGCCGACGACCACGGCGTCGCGTGCGGGTGCAGACCGGCGCGGGGACGACGGGCACGAGGAGCGAACGGACGAGCCGGGCGAGCGCGGGCGCACGGTGGAAGAGGTGCCCGTCGTCGACCGCGTGCTCGCGCGGACGTCCGAGGGTGTACTCGTCCCAGCCGCGCATGAGCCGTGCGGTCACGACCTCGTCGCGCGTCCCGTGGACGAGCTCGACCGCGGTGGGCACGGGCCGGACCGGTGGCGCGTAGGCGAGCGAGCGGCGCACCCCGGCCGTGGTGCGCTCGGCGAGGCCCGGAGCGGGCACGAGAGCCGCCCCGGCGCGGAGCAGCGCCGCGGCACGAGCACCGTCCGGGTCGAGCGCCCCGGGCGGCGCGACCGCCGCGAGGACGAGCGAACGAGGGAGCGTCTCGCCACGCTCGGCCCTCGTGCGGCACAGCTCGTAGGCGACCAGACCGCCCATGCTGTGCCCGTAGAAGTGGGTGTCGCCCAGGTCGGTGCCCGCCAGCCGACGGCCGACGTCCTCCGCGATGCTCTCGATCGTGGCGGCCTCGCCAGGACGTTCGAGGGCGAGAGGGACGACGTCGACCTCGGGGGCGAGCGCGGCGCGCAGCGGACGGAACCCGGCGGGGTTCCCTCCGGCGTGGTGGAAGCAGTAGAGCGTGACGGGACGCATGGGCGGTCTCCTGGCGGGGCGTCGGGTGAGGGGCGAGGTGCTGGACCACCCCCACGAGCGCGGGCTCGCCGGGTGGCCGTGGGCAGGTCGACATCGCCCCCCGCTCACCGGGCGGTCCGCCGCGGCGGCGCGCACGGGCCCGGCCGCACCTCGTGCGATGACGTCGTCCACCGCGTTCCCCCCGCTCTCCGCGCCCTCCCCGACCTGCGGGCGGACGCGAGTGCCTCGCCCGCCCCGGTCCGGGACAGCAGACCTACCGTCCAGCCTTGCGGCGACCGCCGCAACCCCTCCCCCTGATCCGTCTCACCTGGCGGGCAGGCGCTCGCCCGCCGTCAGTACCGCCGTCAGTACCGCCAGCGCGACATGTCCTGCTGGTAGGTCCGGTAGACGACCGGCGACAGCAGCGTCGAGGCCTGCATGGCGACCTCGGGTCCCGGGTGGTCGCCCGCGAGCGTCGCGGTGGCCCGCAGCGAGTCGAGCGTGTGGAAGCGCAGGCCCTGGGGAAGGGGCGTGGCGCCGAAGAGGCGCGCTCCGCCGTCGGGCCCGAGCGTCCCGGGCGCCGCCACCTCGCCCTGCCCGGCGACGGGAGGCAGCGACAGCACGAAGCCCCACTCCCCGAACGAGGGCACGTTGACCGACAGCGGCACCACGGTCCGCCCGGGTGAGCCCGCGCGCACGGTCGCCGCGACCTGCCAGAACGCGTGCGGCGTGAAGTACGACGACGTCGCCTGGGTCGCGTACACGCCCCCGGGCCGCAGGTGGTTGGCGACCATGGCGTAGAACTCGGTCGAGTACAGCTTGGCGATGCGTTCGTTCGACGGGTCGACGAGATCCACCAGGATCGCGTCGAACGTCTGGTCCGTGGTGTCCATGAACCGGAACGCGTCGCCGTTGACGACGCTCACCCGCGGGTCGTCGAACGAGTGCTCGTTGAGGTCGCTCACGAGGCGGTTGGTGCGCGCGAGCTCGGTCACGGCCGGGTCGAGGTCGACGACCGTGACCTCGCGGACGCTCGGGTACCGCAGGACCTCGCGGGCGAGCAGACCGTCCCCTCCCCCGAGGATCGCGACGGACGCGGGCGCCGCGACCGAGGTGAGCGTCGCGTGCGCGAGGGTCTCGTGGTACCTCGCCTCGTCGAGCGAGGAGAACTGGAGCTGGTCGCTCAGGTAGAGCCGCACGTCGTCGCCGAAGCTCGTCAGGACGAGCTTCTGGTACGCCGTGGACTCGTAGTACAGGACGGGATCCTGGTAGAGCCGCGTGTTGATCGCGCCCTCGATCGCGCTCGACGCCGCGAAGCACCCCACGAGGAGGACGACCGTGAGCCGGGCGAACCAGGTCCAGCGCGTGCGCCGCCCCATGCGCCGCAGCATGAACACCGCGACCAGCACGTTGAGCAGCGCGACCGCGTACGCCGTCCGCATGAGCCCCAGGTACGGGAGCATGACGAACGGGAAGAGCAAGGAGGCCGCGAGCGCCCCGAAGTAGTCGACCGCGAGGACCTTCGACAGCAGCCCCACGGACTCGTCGCGCCCGTTCTCCTTGAGCAGCGCGACGAGCAACGGGATCTCGATGCCGATCCCCACGCCCAGCGCGAGCGAGAGCAGCACGAAGACGAGCCAGTAGACCTCGGTCAGGCTGAACGCCGCGTAGAGGATCAGGACCGAGCTGCCGCCGAGCAGCGCGAGCCCGACCTCGTTGCGCACGAAGTTCAGGCCCGGGTTCGAGGCCAGGCGCGTCGCGAGCAACGAGCCGATCCCCATGCCGAACAGCGTCAGGCCCGTCGCGACCGAGAACGCGACGACCGAGTCGCCGAACAGGTAGGAGGCGGCCGTGCCGAGGATCAGCTCGTAGATGATCCCGCCGACCGCGACGAGCAGCGCGGCCGCGAACACGGTCGGCTTGTCCATGGCGCGGCCCGACGGCGGCGCGGCGCCTGCGAGCGGCTCGTCCCCGACGGGCGGCTCGCCTCCCGCGGGCCCGGCGCCCCCCGCGGGCGGCTCGGTCGCCGTGTGCGTCTCGCCGATCACCGTCAGGAGAGGATCGTCCCCGCGATGATGATGCCGATGGCGACGGCCAGCCCGGCGATCATGATCCCGAAGGCCGTGTTGTGCTCGTCGACGAGCTCGCGGTGCAGGTTGAGCTTGAAGAGGTAGTTGACGACGACGATCGTCAGGACGAGCAGGACGATGCCCAGCACCGAGTAGACGATCGTGGACAGGAAGGCGTCGAGGCGCAGCTCGTCGATGATGCTCATGGTTGCTCCGAGGTGTCGTGAGGGTGGGTGTGCTGGGCGGTCGTGATGTCGCCGGTGCGAGGTCGCGCCGGCCGGTGCGCGCCGCGCCGGGGTCGCGCGAGGTGCTACTTGCCGAGCCCGCCACCACCGCCGCCGTAGACCGAGCGGCGGTAGCAGGTCTGGTCGGTCGTGAGGGGGTCCCCGCTCGCGTCGTACTGCTGCTCGACCGTGCGGGGCGTGCACTCGTCGCGGTCGTCGTCGCGGTCGCCGCACGCGGAGAACAGCCCGATGCCCATCGCGACGAGCGCCACGACCGCGACCGCGGGACTGACCCCGCCCTGGCGCGGCGCGACCCGCTTGCCGAAGTGCGCCTTCTGACCCGCGGCGTCCAGGACGGTGCCCTGGTAGAGGTCGATGACGCGGTCGTCGAACTTCTCGAGCGAGAACACCGTGCGGTTCGCGCGGAGCTCGGCGTAGGCGACGCGCTGCCCCGGCGTCAGGTCGTACGTGAACGAGCCGTCGAGCGACACGATGGTCCCGACGCCGACCTCGGAGACGACCGCACGGTGCTTCGTCCCGGCGACCGTGAGGGTCAGGGTCTGTCCCACGCGCATCCGCGTCGGGTCGAGCGCCTCCTCGGACTCCGCGGGACGGTAGAGCGTGACGCCCTTCGTGTCGTGGTCGTACTCGACCCAGAAGTCGAGGTTCTCGTACCCGAGGACCTCCCACTCCTCCCAGTAGTACGTCACGCCGTCGCTCGGGTCCTTCTCGCCGTAGACGACGACGCCCTGCGGCAGCGAGCGCCACGGCGGCGCGCCGATCAGGTGCTTGCCGAGCGACATGCGGGCCCGGGGTCGGCGCGCCTTCACAGGAGGGTCCGGACGGTCACGTCGGCGGCCGAGAAGGTCTCGCGCAGCAGGCTGCGCGTGTCGTCCTCGAAGCTGCCCGACGACGGCGCGCGGCAGGTCGTGAGGGTCACGTAGGCGGTGCCGTCCTCGGGCCACGTGTGGACCGCGAGATGGGACTCGGCCAGGAGCGTCGCCATGCTGAAACCTTGCGGCTCGAAGCGGTGCGAGGTCTCGCCGAGAGGGGTCAGCCCGGCACCGTCGACGAGCTGCGAGAGGCAGGTGCGGACGGTCGTCTCGTCGTCGAGGAGAGCGGGGTCGCCGCCGAGGACGTCGAAGACGTAGACGAGGTTGCGGTTGACCGGGTCGGTCGGCACATGTTCTCCCTGAGCAGCGGCTGGCCGCGTCACGGTAGCGGATGCCTGACGTTCCGGAAAAATGCGGACGCACGCCGGGACGGCGGGTCGGATGCCCTTCTCGCCGAGCGCGGTCGGGCGACCCGGCCTAGCGTGAGTGACCGGGGCACCGGCGACGACGCCGGAGCCCTCTGCTCGTCCGCACCAGGCGGGGTGGAGACACCCTGTCGTTCCTCGATGTTCCGCACGACTCGAACTCGGTCCGGCGCCCGGTCGCGTGCCGCCCTCCGGACCACAGCGATGGCGACCACGGAGGCGACATGACGAAGAAGCCGTTCAGCGGTGAGATCAAGCTCGACGTCCGGGACTCGACCCCGGACTGGGACGCGTTCCTCCCGCCCAAGGCCCCGGCGGGCTCCCCCAACGTGCTCGTCGTGCTGTACGACGACACGGGCATGGCCTCGTGGTCGCCGTACGGCGGCCGGATCGAGATGCCGACGATGGACCGCCTCGCGCGCGACGGCCTGACGTACTCGCAGTGGCACACCACGGCGCTGTGCTCGCCGACGCGATCGACGTTCCTGACGGGCCGCAACCACCACCTCAACGGCTTCGCGACGATCTCGGAGTCCTCGACGGGCTTCCCGGGCTACAACTCCCACATCCCCGCGTCGAACGCGACCATGGCGCACGTCCTGCGGGACGCGGGCTGGTCGACCTTCTGGGTCGGCAAGAACCACAACGTGCCGATCGACGAGTGGACGGCCGGGGCGTCGAAGAAGAACTGGCCGCTCGCCCAGGGGTACGACAGGTTCTACGGCTTCATCGGCGGGGAGACCAACAACTGGTACCCGTCGCTCGCCGAGGACAACCACTACATCGACCAGCCGTACCTGCCCGAGGACGGCTACCACCTGTCGAGGGACCTGGCCGACCAGGCGCTCAAGATGATCCGGGACGTCCGGCAGACCGAGCCCGACAAGCCCTGGTACATGTGGTTCTGCCCCGGCGCGAACCACGCCCCGCACCACGCGCCGCAGGAGTACATCGACAAGTACAAGGGCCGGTTCGACGACGGGTACGAGGCCTACCGCGAGTGGGTCCTGCCGCGCATGGTCGAGCGCGGCATCCTGCCCGAGGGCACGGTGCTCACCGAGCTCAACCCCATGCCCGACGGGACCTTCTCCCCGACGGACGAGGTGCGCCCGTGGGCCTCGTTGAACGACGAGGAGAAGCACATGTTCTCCCGGATGGCCGAGGTGTTCGCCGGGTTCAGCGAGTACACCGACGCCCAGGTCGGGCGCGTCGTCGACTACCTCGAGGAGTCCGGACAGCTCGAGAACACGATCATCGTGTACTGCGCCGACAACGGCGCCTCCGGGGAGGGCAGCCCGAACGGCTCGGTCAACGAGGGCAAGATCTTCGGCGGCTACCCCGACGACGAGGCGCAGAACCTCACGATGGTCGACAAGCTGGGCACCCCCGACACCTACAACCACTACCCGACGGGGTGGGCTGCGGCCTTCTCCACCCCGTACAAGATGTTCAAGCGCTACACCTACCAGGGTGGGGTCGCCGACCCCCTGGTCATCCACTGGCCCGCGGGCATCGCCGCCAGGGGCGAGGTCCGCCACCAGTACCACCACTCGACCGACATCGTGCCCACGATCCTCGAGGCGTGCGGCGTCGAGTTCCCCGACACGTACAACGGTGTCGCACAGACCCCGCTCTCGGGGGTGTCGATGGTCCCGTCGTTCGGCGCCGCGCCGGACGCGCCGACGAACAAGCAGACGCAGTACTACGAGATGTTCGGGCAACGCGGCATCTGGCACGAGGGCTGGAAGGCCGTCTCGGTGCACGGACCGGTGAGCGGCAAGGGGCACTTCGACGACGACGTGTGGGAGCTCTACCACACCGAGGTCGACCGCTCGGAGTCGCAGAACCTCGCCGCCGAGCACCCCGAGAAGCTCGAGGAGCTCAAGGCCCTGTGGCTGGAGGAGGCGAAGGCGAACAAGGTGCTGCCGCTCAACGACCTCCAGATCATCGGCAACCCCAAGGACTTCGAGACGTTCGTCGCCATGGAGTTCCACCAGCCGGCACCGCCGAGCGGCCAGTTCGTCTACTACCCCGGCACGAGCGAGGTGCCCGAGCGGTCCGCGGCCAACACGCACGGCGTCTCGTACAAGATCGCGGCGGAGGTCGAGCTGACCCCCGAGTCGCAGGGCGTGATCTTCGCGCACGGGTCCCGCTTCGGCGGGCACGCGCTCGTCGTCAAGGACGGCCAGGTGCACTACGTGTACAACTTCCTGGGCATCCCGCCCGAGGACCGCGTCTCGGCCCCGGTGCCGACCTCGGGCAAGCACATCATCGGCGTCGAGTTCACCAAGGAGGGCATGGGCGAGAACCGCGAGGGCGTGGGCCCGCTCACGCTCTACATCGACGACCAGCAGGTCGGCGAGAAGCGCATCCGCACGGTCCTCGGGCACTTCTCGCTGTGCGGCGAAGGGCTGACGATCGGACGCGACAGCGCGGATCCCGTCTCGTCGCTGTACGGCTACGGGTTCGACTTCACGGGCGGTGAGATCGCGCGGGTCGTCTTCGACATCGCCGACGACGCCTACCTCGACCTCGAGGCCCACATGGCCGCGGCCATGTCGCGCGACTGACGTCCTGCCCGCCCGGGGCGGCCGGCCTCGCGCCGACCGCCCCGGGCGTCCCGTACCCGCACCCGAACCGGTGAGAGGACCCTGATGCCCGACCTTCCGTCCTGGCGCGACACCCCGACCCGACGAGCGATCCTCGACCTCGTGGCCGCGGTCGCGACCGGCCCCGACGCACTGCCCCCGGCAGAGCGCGTCGCCGTCCTCGACAACGACGGCACCCTGTGGACCGAGAAGCCCCTGCCGGTCCAGCTCCACTTCCTCGTCGCGCAGTGGGCGCAGGCGGCCGCGAACGACCCGGCCCTCGCCGAGAGCCAGCCCTACCGTGCGGCCGCGACCGGCGACCTGGCGTGGTTGGGCGGCGCTGTCGACAAGCACTACGCGGGGGACGACACCGACCTCCGCCTCCTGATCGAGGCCGTCGTCGCCGCGCAGGCGGGGCGCTCGGTCGGGACCTACGCGGACTCGGTGCGAGCTTTCCTCGACGAGGCCACGCACCCCGCCCTCGGCACGCCCTACCGCTACGCCACGTACCAGCCCATGCGCGAGCTCCTGGACCTCCTGCGCGCCCACGGGTTCTCGACCTACATCACCTCGGGAGGTGACCGGGACTTCATGCGCCCCTTCACGGAGGACTACTACGGCGTGGCCCCCGAGCAGGTCGTCGGATCGAGCCTGGGGCTCAGCTACGACGACGAGACGGACGACGTGGTCTACGGCTCGTCGTTCTCGTTCATGGACGACGGTCCCGAGAAGCCCGTACGCATCTGGAGCCGCATCGGGCGACGACCCGTGCTCGCGGTCGGCAACTCGAACGGCGACGTCCCCATGCTCGCCTACGCGGCCGGACACCCCCGAGGGATGGCGGTCCTGATCCGTCACGACGACCCGGACCGCGGGGACCTGCCCTACGACAAGGGTGCGGACCAGGCGCTCATCGCTGCGGCGGACAGGGGGTGGACCGTGGTGAGCGTGCGCGACGACTGGTCGCAGGTCTTCCCGACCGCGCCGGGGACCGCGCAAGGGATCGCCCCGGTGTCCACGGCGGGGACGGCACCGCGGGTTCCCGAGGCCCGGGGCCGGTGACGTCCGTGCCGTCAGGGCCATGCGCGGATCTCTTCCCGACCCTGCGCGGCTACCGCGCCTCCTGGCTGCGGTCCGACGTCGTGGGCGGCCTCTCGGCGGGCGCCGTCGTCGTGCCGCAGGCCATGGCGTACGCGACCATCGCGAACCTGCCCGTGAGCTTCGGGCTGTACACGTGCATGGTGCCGCTCGTCGTGTACGCACTGCTGGGTGGCTCGCGGACGCTGAGCATGAGCACGACGTCGACCATCGCGACGCTCTCGGCCTCGACGCTGCTCGCTGCCGGCGTCGCCGCGGACGCCGCGGACCCCGCGCGGGCCGTGGCGACGCTGACGCTGCTCGTCGGCGCGCTGCTGCTGCTCACGCGGGTGCTGCGCCTGGGCTCGCTCGTCGAGAACATCTCGCAGGCCACGCTCGTGGGGATCAAGGCCGGGGTGGGCGCGACCGTCGCCGCCGCCCAGCTCCCGCACCTCCTCGGGGTGCCCACCGACCCCGACGCCACGGGGTTCTTCCACGTGCTCGGCGCGGCGCTCGGCAGCCTCGACCAGGCCGTCCCGGCGACGGTCGCGCTGTCGGTCGGGAGCATCGCGGTCCTGCTGCTGCTCGGCCGCGTCGCGCCACGGGTACCCGCCCCTCTGGTCGTCGTGGCCGCGGGCATCGCGCTCGTGGCCTTCGCGGGTCTCACCGACCGGGGCGTCGAGGTCATCGAACCGATCCCGCCCGGGCTGCCGCTCCCCGTGCTGCCCGACCTGTCGCTCGTCGGCTCGATGCTCGCCGGCGCGAGCGCGATCGCGATCATGGCGTTCCTCGAGACCGTCGCCGTGGGGCGCGGGGTCCGTCGACCGGACGAGCCACAGATCGGGCCGGACCAGGAGCTCCTGGCGAACGGGGTCGCGGCCGTGGTCGGCGCGTTCTTCCGCGCGATGCCGCCCGCGGGTGGCTTCTCCCAGACCGCCGTCAGCCTCCGGGCCGGGGCCCGGACGCAGGTCGCCGGGCTGGTGACCGCGGCCCTCGCGATCCTCGTCGCGCTCTTCCTCGCCCCCGTGCTCGACGACCTGCCGCAGGCCACGCTCGGCGCGATGGTCGTCGTCGCGACCGTGAGCCTCATCAAGGTCGGCGACTTCGTGGTCCTGTGGCGCATCAACCGGGTCGAGTTCGCGGTCGCGGTCGTGACCACGGTGATCGGCCTCGTGGCCGGGCTGCTGCCCGCCGTCGGGGTCGGGGTCGGGCTCACGCTCGTCCTCGTGCTGCGTGAGCTCGACCGCCCCCGCGTCGTCCCGCTCGTGCGCACCCCGCAGGGCGGCTGGGCACCTGTCGACCGTGGCACCGCCGAGGGCGACGACTCCGAGGAGGACGCCGACGTGACGCGCGAGGTCGCGCGCGAGGCGGCCCTGGAGTCGGGCATCGCCCCAGGGGTCCTGGTCCTGCACCTCGACGCGGGCCTCTACACCGCGAACACCCGGCCCACGGTCGAGCGCATCCTCGCCCTGGCCAGGGCGAGCGCTCCCGCACCGCACGCCGTGGTCCTGGAGTCCGGCGCCCAGCGCGGCGTCACCTCGACCGTGCTCGACGGGCTCGCGGACCTCGACCGGCAGCTCGCCGGGATCGGCTGCACGCTCCTGCTCGCGCGGGTCCCGGCCGAGACCGCGGCCAGGGCCGCGGCCTCGCCGTGGTTCGCCGCGCTCGCGACCGACGGGCGCCTGCTGCCGAGCGTCGACGCCGCGGTCGAGGCGGCCCGGACCCTGTCGGCTACGCCCCGGTGACCAGGTCGTCGAGCCGCCTGATCGGGTCCCAGGCCCCGTCCTCGCTGTTGGACACGACCGCGATCGTCACGCCGGGCTCGCCGCCCTGCCCGGGGTAGTGCTTCACGATCGCGCTCGACCCCGTGTTGATCCCGTCCTTGGACAGCGACCGGACGCTCCCGTCCGCGGTGACCTCGATCTCGAGGCCGAACGCGAAGTGCACCGCCGCCGCCGTGCCCGGCGCGGCGTCCGGGATCTCGTGGTGCAGGGCCTGCGGGCTCAGGAACGCGTCCGTGAGGTCCGGCGGCAGGAGCTCGCCCGCCCGGACGGCGTCGAGGAACCGGACCAGGTCGGCCGCCGTGACGTGCGCGCCGCCGTCGGGCGAGCCGATGGGCGGGTAGCTGTAGATGTTCTGCCGCCACCCCACGACGGGCGCGTCGCCCTCCCCGTGGCGAGGCTCGCCGTCGGGGGCGTCGCCGTCGGGCACCGCTGCGCGGACGGGCTCCCAGCCCTCCGCGACGTCCGGCACCGCTTCGCGCATGTCGAAGAAGCCCGACGACGCCATGCCCGCGCGCGCGAAGACGTGCTCGCGGACGTAGTCGCGGTAGGTGAGGCCCGTGGCGCGCTCGAGAGCCAGCCCCGCGAGGACGTACCCCACGTTGCAGTACCGGCAGCCCTCGCCCACACCGAACGTCGGGGTCTTGTGGACGAACTGCGGCAGGAAGTCCGCGGTCTGCGTGACCGAGTAGTTCGGCTTGTCGACCCACAGGGCCTCGTAGGACTCGCCGGCCTCCTCGTCGGCGTCGTCCGCGATGCCCGAGGTGTGCGACAGCAGGTGGCGCAGCGTGACCGCCCGCGGGATCTGCGTGCCCTCGAGGTCGACGTGGTCGTGGATCGAGGCGTCCAGGTCGAGGGTCCCGGCCGCGACCTGCTGGAGGACCGCGACCGAGGTGAAGAGCTTGGTCACAGACGCGACGTCGAAGCGCGTCGAGGTCTTGACCGGCACACCCCAGCGCCGCGAGGCCAGGCCGTAGGCCCCCTCGAACAACGTCTCGCCCTCGCGGGAGACGAGCACGACCCCCGAGAACTCGTCCCCTGCGGCAGCCTGCCGGAGGTGGTCGTCGAACGCGGCGAAGGATCCCGTCGTGAGGCTCATGCCTTCGACGGTAGGCCTCACGGGACGTGTCAAGCCAGGGCATTGTGGGAGTGGCAGGATCGCAGGATGGACCTCGAGGACTTTCTGGAGCACGTGAACCGCGGCGAACTCATCGAGGGCGGGTCCGCACGGCACGAGTTCATGCACGGAGCGGCCCAGGAGGCGCTGCGGTGCGTCGCCGATCTCAACTCCGGGTACCGCACGCCGGACGAGGTGCGCGGTCTGCTGTCGCGGCTGACGGGGGTCGTCGTAGACGAGTCGGTCACGGTCTTCCCGCCGTTCTACTGCGAGTTCGGCAAGAACCTGACCCTGGGCAGGGACGTCTTCATCAACAGTGGCTGCCGCTTCCAGGACACCGGTGGCATCACGATCGGGGACGGGACCCTCATCGGGCACGGGAGCACCCTGACGACCCTGAACCACGCCGTCGACCCCGCCCGCCGAGCGGACATGATCCCCGCACCGATCAGGATCGGACGCAAGGTCTGGCTGGGGGCATCGGTCACGGTGGTCCCGGGCGTGACCATCGGCGACGGTGCGATCGTCGGTGCCGGAGCGGTCGTGACCAAGGACGTCCCGGCCGACACGATCGTCGCCGGGGTGCCTGCGAAGGTCCTGCGCCCCACCGGTTTCGACGCGTCGCTCGGCTGACGTCCGCGCGCCGCCCTACCCATCGCTGGACCGCACTGTCCGAAGGAGAACCACCGTGCCCCGTCCTCGCCTCGGCGTGATCGTCCCGCGCGACCTGCCGATCACCGACCTGCTGCCGTTCGCGCTGCGCGCCGAGGAGATCGGCCTCGACGAGCTCTGGGTGGTCGAGGACTGCTTCTTCCGGGGCGGGATCGCGCAGGCGGCGACGATCCTCGCGCGCACGGAGTCGATCCGCGTGGGCATCGGGATCCTGCCGGCAGCGGTGCGCAGCCCCGCCATGACGGCTCTCGAGGCCGGGACGCTGGCCGAGCTCCACCCGGGGCGGCTGCTGCTGGGGATCGGGCACGGGATGCCCGCGTGGATGCGGCAGATCGGGGTGTGGCCGGCGAGCCCCCTGACGCTGCTGGAGGAGACCACGAGCGCCGTCCGCTCGCTGCTGCACGGCGAGCGGCTCACCACCGACGGACGCTACGTACAACTCGATGATGTCGCTCTGTACAGCCCGCCGGCTGTCGCCCCGCCCGTGCTCAACGGGGTGCGCGGGCCCAGGTCCCTGGAGGTCTCGGGCCGCGTCGCCGACGGCACGATCCTCGACATGCCAGTGACCCCCGAGTACCTGGGCGTGGTCCGCGCGGCCGTCGAGCGCGGCCGGGCAGCGGCCGGCCCGAGCGCCCCGCCCGAGCACACGCTCGTCGCGTTCGCCCTCGCCGTGGTGCACGACGACGTCGCGACGGCCCGCGAGATCGTCCGGCCTGCGCTGGCCACGTTCGGCGCCGCCGACTGGTCGGCGCAGATCGACCCGCTGCCGTTCGCGTCCGCGTTCCGGGCGCTGCGCGACTCCAGCCCGACGCCCGAGGACTTCGCCCGCGCGCTGCCCGACGAGTGGGTCGACCAGCTCGCGATCGTCGGCCCGCCCGACGTGATCCGTGCCCGGCTCGCCGCGCTCGAGGCGAACGGCGTCAGCAGCGTCGTCGTCGTGCCGACGAGCCCCGACCCCGGACGCCAGGACGACCCGTTCGCGGCGCTCGACGCGCTCGCCCGGGTCGTGTCGTCCGCCGAGAAGTGAGTTCACGCCCCTGATCCGCACGGATCAGGGGCGTGAACTCACTTCTCGGCGGAAGCGGTCAATGGATGAGCTCACGCCAGTTGGCGGGGACCCGCTGCGCGGGACCGGGCGTGGACTGGTCCTCGGGGCGCGAGATCGGCGGCGCGAGGTCCGGCCCCTCGAACGACTGCTCCGAGACGTAGTCCCAGTACCAGTCCTCGCCGGGCTCGTAGGAGCGCATGAGCCGGTGGCCGGTCTCCTGGAAGTGCGCCGTGGCGTGCTGCGAGGGCGACGTGTCGCAGCACCCCACGTGGCCGCACCGCGCGCACCGTCGCAGGTGCACCCACCACCCGTCGGACGACTCGCACTCGGCGCAGCCCGGACCGCTCGGTGGCACCGTCAGGTCGAGGGACTCCTCGAGACCGCCGGTGCCACCGTCGGCGGGCGCCGTCAAACCTGTGCCCCGACGCTCCGGACGACCGGCTCCCAGTCGCTGGGCTCGAGCGGTTCGGCGGGCTCGGCCGCGGCCCAGCCGCGGGCCGCCTCGATCGTCGACGAGAGCAGCTCGTAGAGCGCGTCGTCGGCGTCGCGGGAGCCCGCCTCGGAGATGCCCTGGACCGCGGCGGCGACGATGCTCGGTGCCGCGTCGCGCGCGAACCGTGCGGGACGCAGCCGCGAGCCCTTGCAGAACGACTCGGCCCAGGCCGCGGTGCGCGGCACCATGTTCAGGGCGTCCTGCGACGCCTGCGTCCGGGTGCCGGGCTCACGGCCCTCGAGCTGGTCGAGCATGCGCTCGCCCGCGATGATCGCGACCGCGAGGACGTCCTGCCGGTCGCTCGGCGAGACGGGCAGCGCCGTCTGCGCCGCGCGCAGCGAGATCCACACGCTCCACCGCGGGTCGTCGGACCGCAGCCCGATCACGGACGGGATGAGGATCGCCAGGCGTGGCCTGGCCGCATCGCTCGTGAGGTCGTTGACCGCTCGCGCGAGCATCGCGACCAGCGGGTGCGTGCACTGGGGATGGTCGCTCCAGCGCTCGCCGGCCAGGTACGACGCGAGCTCCATGAAGCACGCGCCCTTCTTCGGGTTGCGGTGCTTGCCGCGTCCTAGCATGGGTAGCACGTCGTACGTCGATGTCACGAGGGCACCTCCATCAAGGGGTCCGGTCCATTCCAGTCTGCGACCGGCACCCGTTGTTGGCAACGGGTGGGAACCTACCCGCCCGCCGGGCCGGGCCGACGGGACGGCTGCGTGTCGCGGAAGCGCTGGTCGAGCCACGCGAGGAGCGCTGGTCGAGCCACGCGAGGAACGGTCCGACGACGATCCCCGCCAGCACCTCGTAGCCCGCCGCGCCGGGGTGGTACCCGTCGCCGTCCCGCACTTCGCGTCGCCAGACCTGGCTCTGCACCGTGCCCGAGAACGTGTCGACGAACGGGACGGCCCGATGCCGAGCAACCTCCCGCAGCGCCTCGCTCGTGCCGAGCAGGCGCGCGTTCTGCGTGTCGTCGTCGACCGCCGGCGGACCGACGAGCAGGACCTCCGCCGCGCCGGCCGTCCGGTACGACCGGTCGAACGCCTCGACGGTCCCGGCGGGCGTCACCCGCACCCGTCCGTCCACCAGGACCGTGTCGTTGACCCCGAACGACAGGACCACCCCGGTGCGGGCCCCGGACGGCAGCCGTGGCGCCAGCTCGCGCGCGAGCCGGTCGCCGACGTCCTGGGACGTGTCGCCCCGGACACCCAGGTTGTAGGCCGTGAGGCGATGCCCGCGGGCGATCGCGGCCGCCGTGACCCGACCGACCCACCCCAGCGCCGTCGGGTCACCGGTCCCTGCGACGAACGAGTCCCCCACGAAGCACGTCCGGACGTCAGGTCCTGGCATCGACATGACACCGATCGTAGGGCGGTCGCGGGCGTCGCAGAGGGTGCCGTCCCTCGCGTCTCCCGGGTCGCCGTCGCCCGGCGACCTCACCCCTAAGGCGCCTCAGACCACCTCAGGCGAGATACGCCGTCGGGCCTGAGGCGGTAGCGGCCCAGAACCTACCCGCTCGACCGATGCACGACGCACCCGCTCAGCACGAGAGTGAGGATCACAGCGGGCACCGGGTCCACTGCCGACGAGCAGGACGGGAACGACCATGAACGAGATGTACGTGATGGGCTTCGAGACCGAGGTGGCCTACCGCCAGCAGCAGGTCCGCGCGGACTACGACCACCAGGAGAACGTGCTGATGCACTGGCTCCGCAGCCACCGCCTGGGGCACAAGACGCACAGTACCCACGTGAGCACTGCCGGTCAGAGCGGATGACGGAGCCCTCTTCCGGTCGGGTGGGCCGAGGTCGAGCATCGCCCTCGGCACCGCCAGGACCCCGGTTCCCGGCCGGACCGGAAGAGGGGTTCGTCACACCGGGCGGCGAGTATCAGGAAACATCGTGGCAGGCGTCACAGGCCGCTGCGAGGATGGGCAGTATGCCGCGCCCCTCCCAGGCCCACTTCGTCGCACGAGCGCACCAGCTCGACGTGATCGCCGCAGCGGTGAGCCGCGCTGCCGCCGGCGACCCCGGTGCGATCCTGCTCGGCGCCGACGCCGGGGTCGGCAAGTCGCGCCTGCTGGTCCGCGCCGCAGAGCTCGCACGCGGGACCGGGGCGACGGTCGTCGTGAGCCACTGCGTCGACCTGGGCGACGTCGGCCTGCCCTACCTGCCCTTCACCGAGGCCCTGTCCGAGCTCCGGTCCAGCCACGAGGTCGTCGACAAGACCATCGAGGCCCGGCCCGCGCTGGGCCGGCTCCTCGACGCGGGCCCGGCGGCCCTCGACGGCAACGGCGAGGACCAGGCCGGGCGCCTCCAGCTCTTCGAGGCCATCACGGCTGCGCTCACGGCCCCCGGGCACCCCGGTGCCCCGCTCGTCCTGGTCATCGAGGACCTGCACTGGGCCGACCCCTCCACGCGCGACGTCCTGCGCTTCCTCCTGGCACGCCTGCGGGCCGACCACCTGCTCGTCATCGCGAGCTACCGCACCGACGACCTCCACCGCCGCCACCCGCTGCGGCCCGTGCTCGCCGAGCTGCGCCGCCACCCGCGCGTCGACCACCTGGCCCTCGACCCGTTCACCCCGGGCGAGCTCAAGCAGTTCACGACCGCCGTCGCGGGCCGCTCCTTGCCCAAGAACGACTTCGAGCGCGTCATGAAGCGCTCGGAGGGCAACGCGTACTTCGCCGAGGAGCTCGTCGAGGCCGGACCGCAGGCCGACGCCCTGCCCTGGTCGCTCGCCGACGTGCTGCACGCCCGCCTCGAACAGCTCGAGCCCGACGTCCAGCAGCTCGCCCGCATCGCGTCCCTCGCGGGGCGCGTGGTCGCCGAGCCGCTGCTGCGCGCCGTCGTCGCCCAGGACCTCGGCGTGTTCTCGCTCGGCGGGCTCCGGCCCTCGGGGACCGTCCTGACGCGAGCGGCGTGCGAGCAGGTGTTCGACGCGACGCTCCGGGAGGCCGTGGCCCACCACGTGCTGACGGTCGACGGCGGCAGGATCGCCTTCCGGCACGCCCTCCTGGCCGAGGCCATCTCGGCCGACCTCCTGCCGGGCGAGCAGGTCGCGCTGCACCGCGCCTACCTGGCCGCGCTGACCGAGGACCCGTCCCTGGGGTCGCCCGCGCAGCGGGCCCACCACGCGCTGTCGGCGCACGAGACGACGACGGCGCTCGTCGCCTCCCGTGAGGCCGCGCGCCGTGCGGGGCGCGTCCTCGCGCCCGCCGAGGAGCTGCGGCACCTCGAGCAGGTGCTTCGCCTGTGGGACGTCGTTCCCGAGGCCGCGGACCTGCTGGGCGAGGACCGCGTCGACGTGGCCGTCGCGGCGGCGTCCGCGGCGAGCCGCGCGGGCGAGCCGGACCGCGCGGTCGCGATCGCGCGCAAGGTCGTCGAGATGACCGCGGAGAACCCGCTGCGGCAGGCGTCGCTGCGTCACGTGCTGTCCCTGCACCTGCTCGGGATCGAGCGCGTCGAGGAGGTCATCGAGCACACGGCCGCGGCCCTCGCGGTGCTGCCCACCGAGCCTCCGTCGAAGGATCGCGCGTGGACCCTCGCGACCCGCGCGCGGGCAGCGATGAACCTCGACCGTGCCGACATGGACGTCGTCGCGCAGGAGACCGCCGAGGAGGCGATCGAGGTGGCCCGCGCGATCGACGCCCCTGACGTGGAGGCCGACGCCCTGACCACGCTCGCGGTGCTCGAGGTCGACGACGCGGATCGCGCCGCCCAGCTCCTCGCCAACGCGCGAGAGCGTGCCCAGGCCGCGGGCGACCTCCTCACGGAGATGCGCTGCTGGTACAACATCGCAGCCAACCGCTACTACTCGGGGGACCTCGAGCAGGCGCTCGTCGAGGCGCACACCGGGCTCGAGCACGCAGTCGCGGCAGGTCTCGGCTGGAACGGCTACGGCGTCGAGCTCCGCCTCTTCGGCGAGCTCGTCCGGTACGCCACGGGCGACCTCCGCCCCCCACCTTCGTCCCCCGACCCGGTGCCACCGAGCGCGGTCGCCGCGCTCTCGGCAGCCCAGCTCTACGCGGCCGTCGCGCGCGGCGACGAGGGCGTGATCGAGCGTGCGCGCGCGCTGCGTCCCGAGTGGCGGCGGGACGGGCAGATCGCCCTCATCGCGGGCGGGTGCATGATCGACGCGCTCGTCTGGACGGCACAGCGCGAGGAGGCCCTGTCGCTCGCGCAGGAGCTCATCGTGTACCTGGGTCGCACCTGGAGCGACTACTTCCTGGGCCGGATCTGGATCTCGGCGCTCGCCCTGACGGCGCTGGCCGACGCGACCGAGGAGCGCCGGCTCGTGGGCGCGCCTGTCGACGACCTGGTCGCGCAGGGAGACGCCCTGCTCACCGAGGCCGAGACCACGGCGCAGCGGGGACGCCCACGCGGGGGTCGGCTCGGCCCGGAGGGCATCGCGTGGCTGGTGCGGGCCCGCGCCGAGCACAGCCGCCTCACGGGGACGAACGACCCGCTCCTGTGGCAGGAGGCCACGGCAGCGTTCGACTACGGCTACCGCTACGAGATCGCGCGGTCCCGCTGGCGCTGGGCCCAGTCGCTGCTGGGCGTGGGGGACCGCGAGGGCGCCGCCACCCAGGCGGGCGAAGCCCTCGAGGAGGCCGACGACATGGGCGCCGCGCCGCTCGCGAGCGCGCTGCGGGACCTCGCGCGGCGCGGACGCCTGGACCTGCCGGGCCTGCGCCGCGGCGCCACGACGGTCCTGACGGACCGCGAGGAGGAGGTGCTGCTGCTCGTCGCGCAGGGCCTGACGAACCGGCAGATCGGCGAGCGTCTGTTCATCAGCGGCAAGACCGTGAGCGTCCACGTCTCGAACGTCCTGGCCAAGCTGGGCGCCTCGGGCCGCACGGAGGCCGTCTCGATCGCGCACCACCGCGGGCTGATCGAGGTCTGACGACCGCACGTGTGGTTCGCTGGTCGCCATGAGCGCCCCGGCCCCTGGAACCCTCGTCCTGCTGCGTCACGGGCAGAGCGTCTACAACGCTGAGAACCGGTTCACGGGGCTGCTCGACGTCGACCTCTCGGACCAGGGTGTCCGCGAGGCCGAGCGGGCGGGCTCGGAGCTCGCCGCGGCCTGCGAGCACGACCCGACGCTCGTCCCCCGCCGCGTGCTGACCTCGCCGCTCGTCCGGGCCTCGGCGACCGCGGCGATCGTCGCGGCGCGGCTCTCGGGGCCGCCTCCTGTGGTCCCCGAGTGGCGGCTGGTCGAGCGCCACTACGGCGCGTTCACCGACGACCTGCGCGAGTCCGTCCGGGCCGAGTACGGCGAGACGGCCTACTGGGAGTACCGGCGCTCGTTCGACCACCGGCCGCCGCCCGTCGAGGAGGGCAGCGAGGCCGCAGCGCGGGTCGCGGACACCTTCTCGCGCCTGCCCGACGCCGCCCGCCTCGGCCTGCGCCGCGACACCGAGTCGCTCGCGGACGTCGTCGACCGCCTGACTCCGCTGTGGGCGACGGTGCGCGAGGCCCTCGACCGCGGCGAGAACCTCCTCGTCGTGGCACACGGCAACTCGCTGCGGGCGTTCGTCATGCTCGTCGACCGGCTCACGGCCCCCGAGGTCCAGGTCCTCAACGTCCCCACGGGGATCCCGCTCGTCTACCGCTTCGAGCGCCAGGTGCCCGACGACGCCGCGCACCCGGGCGGGGATCCCCACCCGGGTGCGCAGCCGGGTGCTCAGGCGGCCGGAGCCCACCTCGTGCCCGTGCACCGCGGCGGGCTCTACCTCGACGCGGACCGCGCGGCGGCCGAGCTGGCCGACCTGGAGCGGCGCGGCGGGACGTGAGTCACGACACGTCGGCGAGCATCGAGAACAACGCCAGCTGCTCGTCCGCCTCACACCGGACCATGGTGTCGCGGTCTTCGCCGAGCCGGTCCCGCCGGTTCGGCACCGTCAGGCTCGCCATGTCCAGACCGTCGGCCGCACCACGGAGCTCGAGGCAGCGGAGCACGACCTCGTCCGAGGTGGCCTGGTCGTGCACGAGGGCGTTGAGCTCGAGCTGCACCGGATCCACGGGATCCTGCCACCGCGGGTCCACCGCGGCGCTCGGCGTCGCGACCCCGGTCTCGGGGTCGTACGCGACGGTGCAACCGGTGTCCGGGCGCGAGCACCCGCCCGCCCCCCGGGACGCGGCCGCGAACGTGAGCACCAGCTGGGGCGCAAAGGACGATTCGTCGCTCACCTCGAGAGCGACGACCTCCCTCTGGCGCTCGGGAACGACGAGGCTGGGTGTGAGGAGAGTCGAGACCGTCGTGCCGTCGGCCCCTTCGAACGGTTCCCAGGACGTGACGTACGTGTCCGCCTCGTCCGTCGTTCCCTTGCTGAGGGGCGTCGCGAACACGATGCGCCGTGCTCCTGCCTCGACCGCCACGACCGAGGGCACGTCCTCGACCACGACGTTCGTGGGCTCGTACCCGTCCTGCAGCCGTCGGAGCTCGGCATCGTCCCCAGCGACCACCTGGACCCGCTGCGTCTCGATCGGCGGGTAGCCGAGTTCGGTCATCTCTTGGATGCGGGCCGGGTCCTTGGCATCGCTGCGGTCGACGACCTCGCCGTCCTCGAGGTCCGCGAGACCTGCTTCGAACTCGACCGTCGAGACGATCAGGAACCGGTCGCCGTTCGCGCCGGTCTCGATGCCCGTGTCGAGCACGACCGTCTTGTCCGGCAGCTCGAAGGTCGCCGCCTCGGCGACGGCCGTGATCCCGGGGGCGATCTCTCGATGCGCGATCTCGGTGCTCAAGGTCTCGTAGGCCGCCGCGGGGACGAGCTCGTGAGCCACCTGGCTGGGGAGGCCGCTCGCGACCCCGACGCCCAGGACGGCGAACGCCGTGAGCACTGCGGTCCCGGTGGCGGCCCGCCGGGCTGTGGCCTTGCGCCGGCTCGTGACGAGCACGACGGGCAGGTCGAGCGTCGAGGGTGGGACGGAGTCGGCCGCAGCGTGCAGACGGTCGAAGAGGTCGTCGTGCGGTCCGGTCATGAGGAGCTGCCCTTCCGGGAGGGGTCGTCGAGGATCGTGCGGAGCCGGGCGAGCGCCCGGGACGCGGTCGACTTCACGGTGCCGACGGGGATGCCGAGCTCTGTGGAGACCTCGGTCTCCGAGAGGTCGAGCATGTGCCGCATCACCACGACACGACGTTGCTTGAGGGGGAGCTGCAGAAGGGCGCGGACGACCAGGTCGCGGTCGTCCACGGTGCTGGGAACCGCGCCGGCCGGGGTACGGGCCCTCGGCGGGCCCGCGATCCCCTCGGAGTGGTCGCGGAGGTCGTCCGGTCCGGACAGCACCTCACGGCGGGTGCGGCGCCATGTGTCGACGCGCAGGTTCGCGAGGATCCGGCGCGCGTAGACGAGCGGGTCTCCGTCGCGGGCCGTGGACCAGGCCCGGTAGGTGCGTTCGAACGTCTGCTGCGTGAGCTCCTCGGCGCGGTGCTGGTCACCGCACAGGAGGTAGGCCATGCGGTGCAGCGGGCCGACGGCCTGCTCCATGAAGACCGTGAACTCGGCGTTCCTGCTCGCACGCAGCACCACGCCCTCGGGGGCGTCGGCGCCGCCCCCACGCGCGAAGTCCACGTCGAACGGGTCCGGTGCGGCGGCGTCGTCGGGCACTCCTCGCGGCCCGTCCTCCAGGCCGTCGCCGCCGCTCACGAGCGGCAGGACCGCGGTCACGGCAGCGCCCCGGGCACCGAGGGCCGCAGGTCTCCGGTCGAGGGGCCCGTCCGCCGGGACTCGAGCAGCTCGACATCCCGTGTCAGGCCGTCGCGGACATGCCTGCTCAGGAGCGATCTCTGCTCGGTCGTGAACCTGCTCCGGTCGCCTGCCACGGGCCCTGCCGTCCCGTGCTCCAGCCGGTCCAGGGCCACGATGCGGTCGAGCAGTCCGAGGATCTCGGCCCGTTCGGCCCGGCCGGACAGGTGCACGGCCACGACCCGGTCCGCGAGCGCCCGCTGCGCATCGAGGACGCCGAAGCGCGAGCCGTCCAGCAGCACCGTGCCCAGCGGTCTGCGCACGACCAGCCACCCCCTGTCGTCGTCGGTCGCCACGAGCCGGGCGCCGCGCACGGTGACGCGGTGCGACGCGAGCGACCACCGGATGATGATCGCGCACACGGGCAGCGCGAGAACGAGGAGGACCACGCTGAGGACTGGTCGTGGTGAGGGCCAGGTCAGCCCGACCGCGAGGAGTGAGCCCCCGACACCTCCGACCACGACCACGACCGACCCCGCCGACCCCCTGTCCAGCCTGTCCCGGAGCCGCCCCCTGACGGCTCGAGACCTCGCTGGAGCGGGTCCTGACGACGCGCTGCTGCCCCCTGCGACCCGTGCACCGGACCTGCTCGGCGGGGGTCGGTACGTTGTCCTCACGACCAGAACACGCAGCCGCGGGGGCAAAGGTTCCACCCCGGCCGGTACCAGGTGGTGCCCCGGTCGCTCCCAGCCGCCACCGAGGTTCCTCGCACGCGCCGCACACATAACCTACGCATCCGTAGGTTACGGTGTAGTAGTGAACACCTTGGCAAAGCAGCCCTGGCTGAGTCGGTACTCCCCAGGGGTTCCCGCGACCGTCGACGTCCCCGACGAGCCCGTGACCGCGGCGCTCGCCCGAGCGGCTGCCCGCTGGCCCGACCGGGTCGCGGTCGACTTCTTCGGTGCGACCGTCACGTACGCGCACCTGGCCGAGAAGGTGGACCGCGCCGCGAGCGCCCTGTCCACGCTCGGCGTGGGGCGTGGCGACCGGATCGCGCTCGTGATGCCCAACAGCTCCTCGCACCTCGTCGCGTTCTACGCCGCGCTGCGCCTGGGTGCGACGGTCGTCGAGCACAACCCCACCTACTCGTCAGACGAGCTGGCCCACCAGCTCGCCGACTCGGGTGCGACCGTCGCGCTCGTCTGGCAGAAGGCCGTCCCGACGGTCCTCGCCGCGAAGCCGGGCACCGGGCTGCGCACGGTCGTGTCGGTCGACATCGCCCGTGACCTGCCCCTCGTCAAGCGCATCGCGCTGCACCTGCCCGTCACGGCGGCGCGCACGCAGAGGGCCGCGCTGCGAGGCCCGGCGACGGCAGGCGTCCCCGACTGGCACCGGCTCGTCGCGAGCGCAGGTCCGCTCGACCCGTCGACCCCCCAGCCCGAGGCCGACGACGTCGCCCTCCTCCAGTACACGGGCGGCACGACGGGCACGCCCAAGGGCGCGGTCCTGACGCACCGCAACCTCGTCGCGAACACCGTGCAGGGCCAGGCGTGGGCGTCGTTCCGCGAGGGCAAGGAGACCGTCTACGGCGTCCTGCCGTTCTTCCACGCGTTCGGCCTCATGTTCTGCCTGACCCTGCCCGCGCGCATCGGCGCGACGCTCGTCGCGTTCCCCAAGTTCGACGCCGAGTCGTTCCTGGCCGCGCAGAAGCGTCGCCCCGCGACCTTCCTCCCGGGCGTCGCGCCCATGTTCGACCGCATCGCCGTCGCGGCCGCCAAGGCCCGCGCGGCGGGCAAGTCCGTCGACCTGCACTCGATCCGGCTCGCGTTCGCGGGGGCCATGCCCATCAGCCCGACGACGGCGCGCACCTGGGAGGAGGCGACCGGCGGCCTGCTCATCGAGGGCTACGGCATGACCGAGACGTCCCCCGTGGCTCTCGGCAACCCGGTCTCGGCCGACCGCCGGCCCGGCACGCTCGGCCTGCCGTTCCCGAGCACCGACATCCGGGTCGTCGACCAGGACGACCCGACCAAGGACGTCGAACCGGACGAGACCGGCACGGTCCGCGGCGAGCTGCTCATCCACGGGCCGCAGGTCTTCCAGGGCTACTGGAACCGCCCCGAGGAGACGGCTCACCAGCTCCTCGACGGCGGCTGGTTGCGCACGGGCGACGTCGTGACCGTGGACGCGGACGGCGTCGTCACGCTCGTCGACCGCATCAAGGAGATGATCATCACCGGCGGGTTCAAGATCTACCCGTCGCAGGTCGAGGACCACCTGCGCCTCATGCCCGGGATCCGGGACGTCGCCGTCGTGGGCCTGCCCGGCGAGGGCTCGGACGAGCGAGTGGCCGCGGCCGTCGTGCTCGACGAGGACCAGAGCACCGCGAGCGGGCTCCCGATCGACCTCGCGGCCGTACGCGAGTGGGGCGAGCAGAAGCTCGCGCGCTACGCCCTGCCCAAGCACCTGTTCGTCGTGCCCGACCTGCCCCGCTCGCAGATCGGCAAGGTGCTGCGCCGCGTCGTCCGCGAGAACGTGCTGGGCAAGCCGACCGACGGCGAGGGGCACGGGGGGCACTCCACCGGCGGCGCGGCGCCGACCGCCTGACCGTCCCCGGCACGACGCGAGGCCCTTCCCGGTCCACCCGGGGAGGGCCTCGCGTCGTCTCCGTCGCGGGGCGCGTGCTCGTGCCTGGCCCTGCGGCGTCCGGTCTCCGGTCTCCGGTCTCCGGGTCAGGGAGCCAGCAGGTCGCGCACGTGCGCCGCGATGTCGTCACGCACGAGCCGCATGCGTTCCATGCCCTCGATCCCGCGCAGCGAGGGCTCGTCGGTGTCCCAGACCACGACGGGCGTCCCGTCGTCGGTGGTCACCTGCGCCTCGCGGCCGAGGACGACCACGACGTCCGCGGCCGCGACCAGCTCCGGGGTCAGAGGCTTGGGGTGCTCGCCCGACAGGTCGACGCCGACCTCCTCGAGCGAGGCGACCGAGAGCGCGTTGAGGCTCGACCCCGGCGAGGTCCCGGCAGAGTCGACCCGCACGTCGGGTGCGATCTTCCGGGCCAGCCCAGCGGCCATCTGCGACTTGCCGCCGTTCTTGACGCATACGAACAGGACGGATTGGGGGGTGCTGCTCATCGGGGTCCTCCTGGTCGTCGGCCGACCGGTCGTCGGCCGACGTCCGGCCGTGCTGGTCGCAGGTCCCAGGCTACCGACGTGCGGGGAGTCGCCGGTCCGCCCCCCTCACCTGTCCGTGTCGTCGCACCGGATACACGTGCGGCCGGCCTGTGAGGTTGCTCGGGCCGGGCGACGAGTGCGCCGTTCCCGGCTGCTCAGACCGCCGAGTCGGGCGAGACGACCTCCCACGTCCCGAGCTGCGTGAACCCGGCGCGGGCCGCCAGGGCGCGGGACGCGGCGTTGTCGACCTGGCAGCGGTACTGCGGCTCGTAGCCCTGCGACAGGGCGTGGCGGCTGATCGCCCGGACGACCTGGCGGGCGTGCCCCTTCCCCCGTGCGTCGGGGAGCGTCAGGACACCCGTGTCCGCCAGGCGGGAGTCCCCCCAGGGGTACGTGCTCGCGGCGGCCACGAGCCGCTCGCCCTCGAACGCACCGAACACGGCCCAGTGGTCCAGCTCGACGTACGCGTCGTCGAGGTCCTGCTCGGGCGCGCTCGCCTCGAACGCGGAGAAGGCCGCGGCGTCCAGGGCGGTCAGCCGCCGCACGGTCGGCGCGTCGGCCTCGGCGCGCAGGGCGGTCGTGGCGTGCTGCGTGAGGTGGAAGACGCAGTCGGCCTCGTGCAGCGTGATGCCCGCGTCCTGCAGCGCCCGCCGCACCGACGCCTCGGTGACGGCCCGCGGTCCGGCGAGGTCCAGGAGACCCGCGATCTGCGGAGTCACCGCGACCAGGACGGCGCCTGGCCCGTCGGTGAGCGAGGCCGTCGGGGCGGCAGGACTGTCCGAGGCGTCCGCGCCACGGGTCGTCAGCACCGTGACGCGACGGTCCTCGGGCAGCCCCGGGTTGCTCACGACCGTGAGCGCCTCGTCCCGGTGCAGGACGTCGCCGCCCACGAGGGGCGCGCGCCAGAAGTCGGTGATCGTCTGGGAGAACAAGGGAGGGCTCCTCGGAGGTCGCGGGCAGCGACCTGCTGCGCGTTCCGCACGGTACAGGCGTGCGGCAGCGCACTCACCTCTTTTCACCGCCCCCGACGCGTGACCCACGTCGTGCGCGGGGCGAGGCCGAAGCGCGGTCAGCGGTCGCCGTCGGGCGCCCCTCCGTGGGGTCCCGCGAGCGCCGAGAGCGTGACCTCGAGCGTGACGATGCCGTCCGTCCCGCCGTACTCGTCGACGACGATCGCCAGGTGCACCCCGGTGCGGCGCACGAGCGCGAGCGACGGCAGGAGCTGGTGGCGTCCTCAGCCCCCGATCCCGTCGAGGAAGCGGACGACCCGCTCGGTGAGCAGGCGAGCCGCGTGCTCGTCGTACGAGGGCAGGCTCGCGTCGGCGAACAGGTGCGCGTCCCCGGGGTAGAGGAAGAGCTCGGCCTCGCCGGGCGCGGCCTCGACCAGGGCTCGGGCGGCGTCGAGGTCCCCCTCGTCGACGAAGATCGGGTCGGCGTCCATGCCGTGGATCTGCACGGGGACCCCGAGCGGCCAGCCGTCGCCGAACTCGGACGTCGGGATGCACGAGGAGAACAGCAGGGCGCCCTGTGCTCCCTCGCGGGTCTGCGCGAGCATCTGCGCGGGCACCACCCCGAGCGAGAACCCGGCGAAGACCAGCTCCTCGGGCAGCCCGTCCGCGACCGTGGCGCCGCGGGCCAGGATCGTGTCGAACCCGATCTGCTCGACGTACCCCATGCCGCTCTCGATGTCGGGGAACGTCCTGCCCTCGTACAGGTCCGGCAGGTGCACGACGTGCCCGGCCTCGCGCAGGGTCTCCGCGAACGCGCGGACCCCGGGCGTCAGGCCGAGCGAGTGGTGGAAGAGCAGTACCTCGGCCATGGGGGCTCCTTCGCGTCACGGGCGCCGAGGGGCGGCGCCGCCCTCCCGATCATCGCGCAGACCGCCCACGCGCGCCGGGTGCGCGGCGCCCGTCTCCCGTCGGTACCTCTCGGCACCGGTCGGCAGCGGCCGGCGCGCACGTCCTCGAGCCACGTCCGCGAACCACGTCAACGCCCCGTCGGCACCGGCCCCAGCCGTCGCAGCAGCGCGAGGCGGCTCGCGGTGCGCTCGACGTCGAGCGCGACGCCCTCCTCACCGTGCCTGCGCAGCGTCTCGTCGGGGTCCTGAAGGGCCAGGACGTGCAGCGGCACGTCGCGGTCGCACAGCACGTCGACGAGGTTCGCGAACCGTTGCCCCGTGTCGGGGGCCTGCGCACCCAGGGCAGGGACGCCGTCGAGCACCACGGACCCGAAGCGGTCGGCGAGGTGCAGGACGTCCGAGACCGCGGTGCGTCCCGTGCACCAGTGCGCGAAACCGAGCCACACCGTGACGTCCCGGGCCGCGAGGACCGGGTGCTCGCGCGATCCGATGCGCACGGTCGTCGCCTCGCCGGGCTCGGGCCGCGCGAGGCCGGCGGCCGCGAGGCGGGCGTCGGTCGCGGGCCACACGAACGAACCTCCCCGGAAGCCGCCCGTCTCCTCGCTGGGTGCGTGCCGGTGGTCGCGGTCGCCGCCGATCTCGACGACGTCGAGGCGCGCGGTCAGCAGGTCGATCGTCGGGACGAACAGGTGGTGGTAGGCGGGGCTCGGCAGGAGGCCCG
This sequence comes from Oerskovia jenensis, assembly GCF_016907235.1. Lineage (NCBI taxonomy): Bacteria > Bacillati > Actinomycetota > Actinomycetes > Micrococcales > Cellulomonadaceae > Oerskovia > Oerskovia jenensis. The sequence goes on along the minus strand of NZ_JAFBBO010000001.1, from coordinate 2,705,384 downwards.
ACGGCGGGTAGTTCGACGTGAGGACCACGCGCACCCCGCGCTCGTCGAGGGCACGGACGGCCCGGGCGACGAGCATCGCGTCGCCCGCGTCGTGCACGTGGAACTCGTCGAAGCAGACCAGCCGCGCCTCGCCGACGATCACGTCGAGCGCCGCGTCGATCGACCCGCGGTGGAAACGCTCGCCGTGCAGGCGGCGCAGGAAGTCGTGGAAGTGGACACGGACCGCGTCGTCGCGGTCGTCCCGCCGGGCGACGGCCGCGAGGAACACGTCCATGAGCCAGGTCTTGCCGCGCCCCACGGGACCCCAGAGGTACAGGCCGCTCAGTGCGTCGGAGGGGGGTTCGGCGAGGCGCGCGGCGAGGGCGTCGAGGGCTCGGGCGGCGGGTTCCTGGCCGGGGTCGACCGAGAAGCCGCGTCGGGCGGCGTCCTGCCCGACGGCGTCGCGCACCACGGTCGGTGCGCCCGCCAGGGCGTCGGCCAGGTCCCTCGGGTGCGCCTCGTCCACCGCCCGAGGGTACGCGACGCTCCCTGGAGCGAGCCGTCAGGAGCGGCCCGGGTGTCTGCCCGGGCCGCTCCTGACGACCTGTCCGTGCACCGCGCCGCTGCTCGCGCGCCCGGGAGGTGGAGCGGCGGGAGAGGTGGGCTCCGCCGTCGGGCCGTGCGAGAGCGCGAGGCTCAGGCGAGCGCCTTGGCCTTGAGCGACGCGAACTCGTCGGGCGTGATGGTCCCCGCGTCGAGGAGAGCCTTGGCCGTGGCGATCTGGTCGGTCGGGGACTGGCCGCCCGTCGCGACCTCGCGGATGTAGGAGTCGGCCTGCGCCTTGGCGGCATTGGCGGCCGCGAGATGACGCTCCGTCATGCCCTTGCCGCGGGCGATGATGTAGATCAGCGCCGTCAGGAACGGGATGAAGACCAGACCCACGATCCACAGCGCCTTCCACCAACCGCTGAGCGTGTGGTCGCGGAACAGGTCGGTGAGGATCTGGAAGAGCACCATCAGGTACGCGATGAAGACGAACCACCAGATCAGAAGCCAGAAGAAGTCCCAGAATTCCATGGTGAAGCCCCGTTCGACGATCTCCGGCGCTCGCGAGCGCGAGGCGCTGAGGTCAGATTAGTGACGGGCGTCACGATGCGCGCGGCGAAACGGGCGGGTTCCGGGTGAAGCGCCCCTGATGCGACGTCTCGCGGGCACGCCGAGGGTCACGCACCTGTGACCCGCCGTCGGCCTCGGCGGGCCCCGTCGTTCCGGGGAGGATCGATTCACCCCACGCTTCCCGGTGACGGACAGCGGCCCGCACGCCATACTGAGGCGATGACCGAGGCCCAGGCGATCTTCGAGCTGGTCGAGGCGGGTCTCGGGACGCCGACCGCTGACGAGTCCTTCGACCGCTTCGCCCGCCTGGCCATGCGCCAGCTCGGCGTCCCGACGGCCGCGGTGTCCCTGGTCCTGTCGGACGAACAGGTCTACCCCGGGGCCCACGGCATGCCCGAGGACATCCAGCTCAGCAGGCGCATGCCGCTGACCCACTCGTTCTGCCAGCACGTGACGAACGACCGCGAGCCGCTCGTCGTGCCCGACACCCGCAAGGACGCCCGCGTCTGGGACAACCCGTCCATCCCGGAGTTCGGTGTCCTCGCCTACGCGGGCTTCCCGATCTTCGACCAACGGGGCCGCGTCGTCGGGACGCTGTGCGCGATGGACGACGAGCCGCACGACTGGACCGACACCGACCTCGCGACCCTTGCCGACCTGACGGCCGCGTGCACCTCCGAGCTCCAGCTGCGCATCGCCCACGAGCGCGCGACGAGGATGCAGAACCTCGCCATCCAGGCGACCCGGCGCAACCGCCTCCTGCTCATGCTCAGCGAGGCCTTCGCCGACGCGACCTCGGTCCAGGACGTGGGCGAGACCCTCGCCTACGTGGCGTCCTCGGCGATCGGGGCCCGGTACGCCGGGCTCGCGGTCGTCGACCCGTCGCGCAAGAGCCTGACCTACACGAGCATGGACCACCTGGAGCCGGCGCTCTCGCCGTCGTACCGGTACGCGCGCCTCGACGACCCGGACCGTGTCCTGTCCTTCGTCGCCCGCACGCAGGAAGCCCTGTTCTTCCGGGACGAGGCCGAGATCCTCGCGGCGTTCCCGACCGTCTCCGAGGCGCTCGACGAGAGCGTCGGCGCGCGGGCGCTGCTGCCCGTGCTCTCCGGCACGACCCTGCTCGCGGTCATCTTCCTCGGGTGGGAGCAGGGCAAGACCGCCGACGACGAGTCCCTGTCCCGCGCGGGCCTCGCGGGATTCGTGGCGCACGCCCTCGAACGCGTCAAGCTGCTCGAGGAACGGCGCGACGCCGCCACGACCCTCCAGGCCGCGATGCTCACGGCGCTGCCCGACATCCCGCACCTCGAGCTGGCCTCGACGTACTCGCCCGCGACCCTCACGGACCAGGTCGGCGGGGACTGGTACGACGCGGTCGTGTACGACGAGGACGCCTCGGTCCTCATGATCGGCGACGTGACCGGCCACGACATGCGGGCCGCAGCCGAGATGGGCCAGCTCCGGTCGATGCTGCGCACGTTCGCCTGGAGCCACGACGAGTCGCCCTCGGCCCTGCTCCGCCTCCTCGACCGCGCGAACACCGGGCTCTCGCTCCATGCGAGCGGGACCGCGGTCGTCGTCCGGCTCGACCGACGCGGCGACTTCTACGACCTGTCCTGGTCCAACGCCGGGCACCCGCCGCCGCTCATCCTGCGGTCCGACGGGAAGGTCGAGCTCCTCGACACCCGACCGGACATGATGCTCCGTTTCGTCCCCAACGCCGCGCGCTGCGACCACATGACCCACCTCGGCCCGGGCGACACCCTCCTGCTGTACACGGACGGGCTCATCGAGCGGCGCGGGGTCCCGCAGAGCGCACGCCTGGCGGGCCTCGCGCAGGCCCTCGCGACACTGCGGCACGGCTCGACCCTCGCGCTCCCGAACGCCCTGGTCCAGCGCCTGGTCGGCAGCGACCAGCGCGACGACATCGCGGTCCTGGCGGTCCGGGTCCGGGCAGCCGTCGACTCCCACCCGACGCCCGCGTGCCCCACCCGGATGACGCGCGACGTCGAGCACTCGACCGCGGCGATCTCCCCGGCACGGCGCTGGGTCGACGACATCCTGGAGAGCTGCGGGATCAACCGCGACCAGCGGCGCACCATCATGCTCCTCGCGAGCGAGACCCTGACCAACGCGGTCCAGCACGCGCAGGGACCGCTCGAGGCGGTGGTCGAGGTGTGGCCCGCGACCGTGCGGATCGGTGTCCGGGACGCGTCCCCCGACGAACCGACCCTGCACGACCCCGAGCCGCACGAGACGGGCGGTCGCGGCATCCAGTTCCTCGACCGGTTCGCCGACCGGTGGTTCGTCGAGCACAAGACGTCCGACGGGCCGGGCAAGACCGTCTGGTTCGAGCTCGCCCGGGCCGACGCCCTCTCCCGCTGACGGTGTGGGCGGCGCGCGCTACCGTGTGAGGTGGCGCACATCGCCGCGCGCCCACGAGAGGACACCATGACCGAACGTACAGCGACCGTCGCGGACGAGGACCTCGGGGAGCTCCTGGACCAGTACCGGTCGCAGCTCACGGGCTACTGCTACCGCCTGCTCGGCTCGTCCTTCGAGGCGGACGACGCGGTCCAGGACACCATGGTCCGCGCCTGGCGCTCCTACGACCGCTTCGAAGGACGCTCGGCGCTGCGCTCCTGGCTCTACCGCATCGCGACGAACGTCTGCTTCGACCATCTCGCCCAGCGCAAGCGTCGCGAACGTCCCATGGGGCTGGGTGCCGCCCAGTCGGCCGAGGAGAGGAACCTCGGCGAGCAGCTCTCGGAGGAGACGTGGGTCGAGCCCGTCCCCGACGACCGGGTACTGCCCCGGGACGGCGACCCGGCCGACGTCGCGGTCGGGCGGGAGTCCATCCGCCTCGCGTTCGTCGCGGCCCTGCAGTACCTGCCGCCCAAGCAGCGCGCCGTCCTCATCCTGCGCGAGGTCCTGCGCTGGCAGGCCAGCGAGGTCGCCGAGCTCCTGGAGACGACGGTGCCGTCGGTCAACAGCGCGCTCCAGCGTGCGCGGGCCACGCTGTCCGCCCAGGCGCACTACGGGTCGGGCCCCGGGACGGACGGCGCCAACCTCCCGACCGTGCCCGTCGACGAGGACAAGAACGAGCTCCTGGAGAAGTACCTCGACGCGTTCGAGCGCTACGACATGCCCGCGCTCGTGGCGCTGCTCCACGACGAGGCCACGCTCTCGATGCCGCCGTACGCGCTGTGGATGCAGGGCCCGGTGCAGATCGAGCGGTGGATGGTCGGGCCTGGGGCGGAGTGCCGCGGCTCACGCATGGTGCCGGTGCGCGCCAACGGGACGTTCGGCTTCGGCCAGTACCGGGTCTCCCCCGACGGCGGGTACGACGCCTGGGCGCTGCAGGTGATCGACACCGCGGACGGCAAGGTGACCGGCATCAACGCGTTCCTCGACGTCGAGGCCTGGTACCCGCTCTTCGGTCTGCCGCTCCACCTCGACGCGTAGACGCCACCGCGGGAGAGGCCCGGTCCTGCCGGGCCCCTCCCGCGTGCGCTGCTCGACGTGCGCCGTGCAGGGCGCGCGCCGCGCACGACGCGCGTGCGCGACGCCCCCGGATCAGTCGAAGGTCTCGAGGAGCACGCGGCGCTCCTCCTGGGTGAGGTTCGTGGCGATGAGGTCGCCGTGCAGCCCGTGGAACCGCTCGCCCACGCGGTCCAGGTTGCCGTCCTCGGTCACGGCGAACAGGGCGGAGGTGCCCTCGGTGACCTGAGCGCGGATGCGGTCGAGCTGGTCCTTGTTCAGTCCCACGGCCTCCATGGACTTGTGGATCGCGCCCAGGGCAGCGCCTGCGGCGACCCCGATCACGGGCACGAAGAAGAGCGCCCCGAACAGCAGGCCCCAGAAGGCGCCCCAGCCGGTCCCGCGCCACTCGTCCTCGTGCGTGTGGCGCGTCGTGGGCTTCTTCGCCCCCTCGGGCCAGGTCACGATCGCGCGGTCGACGATCTTGATCAGACCTTCGGACGCCGCGTCCTTCAGGACGCCGGACGCGACCTCTGCGCCTCCGGGGGTGTCGAACGACCAGACGGTGAACGTTGCCATCGTTGTCCTCTCGGGTGGGTCGGAAGCCCCGGGCGGGCCGGGGCCGGGGTGGAGCAGGGCTCGGTCAGCCGAGCAGCTTGGCCTTGGCGGCAGCGAACTCGGCGTCGCTGAGGACCCCGCTCGCGTGGAGCTGGCCGAGCTGTTCGATCTGCGCCAGGAGGTCGTTCCCGCCCCCGGCGGCAGGTGCTGCGGGCGCCGCCTGCGCAGCCTGGGCCGCCGCTGCCTGCTGCGCGTAGAGCTGCTGCTGCTGGGCCTGCTGCTGCGCCTCGTACTGCTGCTGCTCCGCCTGCTGCTCGGCCTTGCCCTGCTGGTGCCGGTTCACGGCGCCGGCCGTGGCGGACGCCGTCCCGGCGATGACGGCCGTGCGGGCCATCGTCCCCAGCAGACCTGGGCGTCCTACGCGTCGTAGTGGCATGGTGTGCTCCGTTCCTCGTGCGGTGATGTCCGAGTGCGTGGTGTCCTCGTGCGGTGGTGTCCGTGCGGTCGCCCTGTCGGGGGTTCGTCCCCGTCGGGGGTTCGCCCCGTCGGGGGTTCGCCCCGTCAGGGGTTCGTCCCCGTCGGGGACGGCCCTCAGCCGATCTCGGCGAGCTCGACGATCTCGTTGACGACGTCGGCGGGGATGCGTTCCTGCGCGATCACCGCAGCCCCGGCGTCGTGCACGGCGCCCACGAACTGCCGCGCCCAGGAGTGCTCGACGATCAGGACGAGGGCGGACGTCCCGGGCTCGAGGTTCGACGCGACGTCGTCGATGTCCTCCTGCCCGGCGAGGCCCGAGCTGCCGAGCTGGGTCTCGGTGATGTCGAGCTCGTCGCCGAGGTCCTCGACCTCGATCACGTCGATCTCTCCACCGATCCCCTTGCGGATCACGGTGAGGTCGAGGAGCGTGACGACGTCGGACCCGAGGAGGTCCGCGATCGCCATCTTGACCGCGTCCGGGACCCGCTCGGAGGGGAAGGCGATCGCGACGAACTCGACCGGACCGAACTGTGTCGTGGCCATGGGTGGTGCTCCGTTCTTCGGGGTTGCGGGGTGCGGGAAGTGGTGGAGCCGGTCGCGGTCCGGCGGTCCGGCCGCAGGAGGGACCACGTCAGGCGGGAGTCGCGTCCGTCGTCACGGCAGGTGGGCGTCGGACCTCGACGCCCGCTCGGCCTCGTCACCGTGCACGACGAGCGCCCACAGCACGAAGATGCCCAGGACGATCGTGACGACCGACCACCACGGGCTCGCGGGGAGCGCGACGAACTGGGTCAGCACGTTGAGCACGACGAGCACGATCGCGACGAGCCGTGCCCAGCCGCGGCCCGCGAGGAGCGCGAAGCCCACGATCACGAGGAGCGCCCCGACGACCAGGTGGATCCACCCCCACGTCGACACGTCGAGGACCACGATCCCCTGCTCGCCCAGCCCGACGAGCTTCTCGGGGGAGAACGCGGCGACCAGGCCGCTGATCGCGTTGAACAGCCCGAGCGTGACCAGGACGATGCCCGCGAACCACACCCAGCCGACCCATCCCGTGACCTGTGACGACCGCGCCATGGTGCCTCCTCGCACACGTAGAACGGGTGACGTCGTCCTGGCCGTGACCGGCCCGGCGTCACCCCGGAAGTCTCGCTCCCCTGATCGTGGCACCGGACTCCCGCGTCGGCATCCGCTGCGCGAGCGGCCGTCCACCACCACTATGGGTCCATGGAGCTGGGGTTCACGGGCGGGATCGCGCTGGTCGTCGTGCTCGGGGTCGTGGGGCAGGTCGCCGCGAAGGCGCTCAGGGTGCCCTCGATCCTGCTGCTGCTCGTGCTGGGGCTGCTGGCCGGCCCGGTGTCGGGGCTCGTCGACCCGGACGTCCTGCTGGGCGAGGACCTGTTCCCGCTCGTGTCCATGGCGGTCGGCCTCCTGCTGTTCGAGGAGTCGCTCAAGCTCGACATGAAACGGCTCCAGGGCGGGGCGCGTCGTCCGGTCGCGCTGCTCGTGACCCTGGGGGCGGTCCTGACGGGGGTCGGAGCGACCCTCATCTGCTGGTGGGTGCTGGACCTGCCGCTGTCCCGGGCCGCGGTCATCGGGGCCATCCTCATCGTGTCGGGACCCACGGTCGTCGGGCCGTTGCTCGCGGTGATCCGGCCCAAGCAGCCGCTCGAGTCGGTGCTCGCGTTCGAGGGGATCTTCATCGACCCGATCGGCGCGACGGTCGCGCTCGCGATGGCCAACATCGCGCTCCACGCGGCCCCCGAGCACCTGGGCGCGACCGCGCTGTCCGGGGTCCTGACGGGGGCGGTCGCCGCGGCGGCGTACGTCGCGGCGGTCCGGTGGGGCAAGGTCCCGGCGGCGACCGAGGTGTCGCTCGCGTTCGCGACGGCGCTCGCGACGTATGCCGTGGCCGAGGCGTTCCACGAGGAGGCCGGCCTGTTCGCGACCACGACGCTCGGGATCGTGCTCGCGAACCAGCGCTGGGCGCGCATCGAACCGCTGCACGAGTTCGGCAGCCACGTGGGGCTGCTCCTCATCGGCACGCTCTTCATCCTGCTCTCGGCGCGGGTCGACCTCGACGCGCTCGCGACCTACGCGCTCGCGACGCTCGCGATCGTGGCGCTGCTCGTCCTGGTCCTGCGCCCGCTCGTCGCGTCGATCGCGACCACGGGCAGCGTCCTGTCGAGCCGAGAACGGGTCATGGTCGGGTGGATGGCCCCGCGCGGGATCGTCGCGGCGTCGACCGCGTCGGTCTTCGCGCTGCGCTTCGAGGACGACGGTCAGCCGTTCGAGCAGCTCGTCCCGGTGGTCTTCGGGGTGATCCTGCTGACGGCGATCGTGTACGGCCTCACCGGGCCGTGGGTCGCGGGCCGCCTGGGCGTCCGCTCGCCCGGCCCGGAGAACCTGGACGACGACGGGGTCCCGGTCGCGCAGGAGCGCGCGCCCGGCTGACCACGCACGCGGACCTGCGCGACCGGTACCGGTGTGTGACGCGGACCTTCCTGCCCGACGGCGTGGGCGCGCCACCGGCGAGCACGCGTTCGCTACCTTCACCCCATGACGAGCGACGCGAGCACCACTCCGGAGCCGGCCACCCCGGGCGCTCCGCAGGTCCAGGGCGCCCCGACGTCCCCGAGCCCCGACCGGCCCCGGGACTTCCTGGCGCTCTCCCCCGACGACCCCCGCAAGCCACCCCGGTGGCTGCCGCGCGCGCTCTTCATGACCGTCGTCGCGGTCTTCGTCGGGATCTTCGCGTGGTACGCGATCGGTACCCTCGAGAGCCTCGGCGTCAACATCCTCATCGCGTTCTTCATCGCGCTCGCGCTCGAGCCGATCGTGGTGTGGCTCGTCCGGCACGGGTGGCGGCGTGGCGCGGCCGCGGCGACGGCGCTGCTGGGTGGTCTGGTGCTCGTCGTGGGCATCTTCGCTCTCTTCGGCAACCTGTTCGTGCAGCAGCTCGTCCAGCTCGTCCAGTCGATCCCTGCCCTCTACACCGACATCCAGGAGTTCCTCTCGACGAGGTTCGACGTCGACATACCGAGCTCCGACGAGCTCCTCAAGCAGGGGTTCAACGAGTTCGGCGAGGACGTCGCGTCCGGTGCCCTGGTCGTGGGGACGACGATCGTGGGCGTGATCTTCGCGTTCCTGACGATCATGCTCGTGACGTACTACCTGCTCGCGGCGGGCCCCAAGTTCCGGGTCGCGATCTGCCGCTGGCTCACGCCGAACCGTCAGCAGGAGGTCCTGCGCCTGTGGGAGATCACGCAGGTCAAGGTCTCCGACTTCATCAACTCGCGCATCGTCCTCGCGGCACTGTCGAGCGTCTTCACGTTCGTCTTCCTGCTGATCGTGGGCACGGACTACGCCCTGCCGTTGTCGGTGTTCGTGGGCGTCGTGTCGCAGTTCGTCCCGACGATCGGTACGTACATCGGCGGCGCGCTGCCCGTGATCGTGGCGCTCACGTCGCAGGGGCTGCCGCAGGCCCTCGCGGTCCTCATCTTCATCGTCGCGTACCAGCAGCTCGAGAACCTGTACTTCTCGCCCAAGGTCTCGGCGCGGGCACTGGAGATGAACCCCGCGGTGTCGTTCGTGGTGGTCCTCGCGTTCGGGGCGGTGTTCGGGGCGCTCGGAGCGTTCCTGTCGCTCCCGATCGCCGCGACCATCCAGGCCGTCGCGAACACCTACATCCAGCGGCACGAGCTCGTCGACTCGCACATGCTGCACGACCCCGGCCAAGGGAAGGACGACGACCCTGCCGACGACGAGGGCGGGGACGACAGCGGGCCCGCGCGACGTCGTCGGGCCAACCGGAAGGCCGGGCGCGACGCCGCGAAGACCGTCGACGAGCGCCACGCCGACGGCATCGAGTAGCGCCCGCAGCACCGCGACCGTCCTCGACGCCCTGACCCCCGACGACACGGCACCGGGCCTCCGTGCCCGCGCGCACGAACCGTCACCGTGCCATCGTGGCCGGGAGGTCCCGTCCGGCGGCGTCCGCCGGCTCCGCCCAGAGGTCGAGGAGAGCAGATGTCGCACCATGAGCTTCCAGGTCGTCTCGGGTCCGTCCGCAGGGACGGCGAGCTCCCGCGCCGGGAGGACGTGCCGCTGATCTTCGACGAGCTGGACCGTCAGCTCGCGACCCAGGCGTACCTGTGGGCGTTGCCGATCGTGTCGTACGCGCAGTGGAGGAAGGTCCACTACGAGGTGTTCGGGGCGACGGGCTCGGACCTGGTCCACTACGTGACGTACCAGGACCGGTTGGGCCTCATCACGGCCAACGCGACCACGCCGTACATCCTCAACTTCTTCGACCTGTCGCAGACGGGTCCGCTCGTCATCGAGCTCCCCGCCGGCCCCACGGCGGGCGGGGTCTCGGACTTCTGGCAGCGGGAGTTCGGCGTCATGGGCGAGATGGGGCCCACGGGCGACGCGGGCGGCAAGCACCTGGTCCTCCCGCCCGGGCACGAGGTGCCGACCGGGGCCGAGGAGCACATCGTCCTGCGCTCGACGGGCGTCAACATCATGTTCGGCTTCCGCACCCTCGACCCGGACGACGCCCGGGCACGAGCCCTCGTCGACGCTGTGCGGATCTACCCGTTCGCGCTGCGCGAGGACCCGCCCGCGACCCGGGTCGTCTCCCCGGACGGGCGCCCGTGGTCGGGCGACCAGCCCACGGGGCTGGAGTTCTGGGAGCGCCTGCACGACGTCTACCAGAACGAGGTCGTCGACGAGCGCGACCGCTTCTACCTCGCGATGCTCAAGCAGCTCGGGATCGAGAAGGAGCGGCCGTTCGAGCCCGACGCCCGCCTGCGCGCGATCCTCGAGGAGGGAGCGGCGGCGGGTGAGCTCATCGCGCAGGCCAACTCGTTCGATAAGCGGTTCGCCGGCTCTCGGTACTGGGAGGACCGCCGGTGGGACCTGACGATCGCGCTCTCGACCTCCGACCAGAGAGCGCCGTTCTACGACGAGCTCCTGGAGCGCGCGTCGTGGTTCTACGAGGCCGTGAGCTTCTCCGCCGCCATGAAGAGCCACACCCCGGGGCTCGGGCAGGCGTACCTCAGCGCGTACACGGGCGCTGACGGCGAGTGGCTCGACGGCGCGCGCCACTACACCCTGCACGTGCCCGCGAAGGTTCCTGCCAAGCTGTTCTGGTCCGCGACGGTCTACGACGCTGCGACCCGCTGCCTGATCGACAACGAGCAGCAGCGCGGCGACCGTGGCTCGCGGGACGCGGACCTCGTCCCGGACGACGACGGTTCGGTCACCCTGCACTTCGGCCCCACGCCACCGCCGAGCGGAGAGTCGAACTGGGTGCAGACCGTCCCGGGCAGGCACTGGTTCTCCTACTTCCGGTTCTACGGCCCGCTCGAGTCCTACTTCGACCGCAGCTGGAAGCTGGGCGACATCACCCCCGTGTGACCGGCAGCGCTAGGGTGCCCGGATGACCGACGCCCCTGCCGTGACCGTCCGTCCCGCGACCCGTGACGACCTGCCCGCGGTCGCGGAGATCGCGGCGCACCACGTCCTGCACACGGTCTCGACGTTCCAGACCGAACCGCTCCCCCTCGCGGGCTGGGAGGAGCGGTGGGAGTCGCTGCGGGCGGCGGGTCGCCCGTTCCTGGTCGTCACCGTGCCGGGCGCACCCGGCCTGCCCGACGACGTCGCCGGGTTCGCGTACGTGGGCGCCTGGCGCGAGCGGCCCGCCTACGCGGCGACGGGCGAGGACACCATCTACCTCGCCCCCGGCAGCGAGGGACGCGGCCTGGGCCGGACGCTCCTGACCGCCCTCCTGGAAGCGGCCGCGGAGGCGGGCGTGCGCGAGCTCGTCGCGGTCGTGAGCGACGCCGACTCCTCCGCGTCCGTGGTGCTGCACGAGAAGCTGGGCTTCCGGCGGGTCGGGCGTCTCGAACGCGTCGGGTTCAAGCACGGCCGCTGGCTCGACACCGTGCTGCTCCAGCGCTCGCTGGGCTGACGCCGCGGGAGAGGCCGCCCGCCCGGGCCACGCGACGCCGTCGGGCCTGGGCCGTTCAGAACGCCGAGACGTCTCCCGGCGCACGCTGCGGCCTGCTCAGGGCGCGCAGCACGGCCGTCTGCCCGTGGCGGCGCACCGACACCGTGGTCAGGACGCCGAGCACGTCCGCCACGACGTCGTCCCCGAACAGCGGGGTCGGCAGGGCCACGCTCGCCGCGAGATCGTCGCTGTGGACCGTGAGCTCGACGAGCCGCGTGAGCAGGTAGTCGTCGGTCGTCAAGGACCAGGACAACCACGAGGGCGAGACGACGGCAGGGGCATCCGGGTCCGCGAGCAGCACGGCGACCCGGTCGAGCGCGGCCCGTCCACGGCCCAGGACCGCGTCCGGACCGTCGTCGGCCAGCGCGTCGCTGCGTTCCCGCACGCCGACGTTGGCCGGGGAGTCGAGGTCGGCCCCGACCCACTCGGCGCGCGCGTAGTGGTCGTGCACGCCGACGACCTCACGTCGCGCCACGGGCGACTCGAGCACGAGGCGCGTGTGGACGACCTGCTGGAGCAGGTGGTGGGCCAGCCCGCCGACGCTCATCCCGGCGCACGCGCTCTCGGCGGACCAGGCGGCGGCGACCTCGGGCCGGGACGCGAGGTCGAGGGCGCTGCGGGCGGTCGCGAGGAAGGAGGTGCGGTCCATGCCGCACAGGGTAGGCCCGCGGCGGGCCCTCCTCCCGCGCCCGTGGCACGATGGACAGATGATCCGACCCCTGCTCGTCGGAGTGCACCCGGGCCAGCACCCGGACATCGTGCAGCGCGCCGCCGGTTTCGCGCACGCCCTGGGGACGTCGGTCGTGTGCGTGTGGGTCGACATCGGTCCCGTGCCCGACGACGGCCGTGGGGAGCAGCGGCTCAAGGCCGAGCTCGACCAGGCGCTGCACGGGACGGGCGTCGGCTGGACCCTCGTCGTCGCGGGTGACGGCGACGTCGCCCGCCAGCTCGACGAGGCCGCGGTGGGCCATGACGCCGCGATCGTCGTGGTCGGCGCGCACCGTGCAGGCGCGGACGGGTGGCGCAACGAGGCCCTGGGCGGGTCGGTCGCGGGGAGGCTGTCGCACCTGCAGCACCGGCCCGTCGTCGTGCTGCCCGTGCTGCCCGCGCCCTCCGAGAGCGAGCCGGACGAGGACTGACGGCCCGCCCGCGAGAACCGCCCGGCCTCCCGGGACATCGGCCCCTGCCGCCCGGGACACGTCCCACCCCACGCTCGTCGTGCCAACCACCCACGGCCGCCGCCCGTCCGGGCCCGGCCCCACGACACGCAGGGGTCCCTCATGACCGCACGACCGACAACCTCCCTCACGCCCGGCACCGACCTCGCCCACGGGCATCCCGCCCGCGCCTCCCGGGCCTGGGCGTGGACCGGCGTCGCGGCCGGCGTCCTGGGCATCGTCTCGATCCAGGCGTCCTCGGCCCTCGGGGCGAACTGGGCCACGACGGCGGGCGACGCCGACGCGATCGTGGCCGACCTCGCGGGCAAGACGCCCACGCTCCTCGTCTTCCACACCGCGACCGTCCTGGTCGCCCTCCTCGTCCTGATCTTCGCGGCAGGGCTCAAGCGCCGGCTCGACGTCCAGGCTCCCGCCGGGAGCCTCCTGCCCACGGTCGCCGGCTGGGGCCTGGTCCTGACCTCGGTCGCCGCGTTCATGGGTTCCGGGCTCGACACCCAGTTCATGTTCGGCTTCGCCGACCTCGACCTGGTCGTCCCCGAGGCGGGCGCGTTCTTCAGCGACTGGACCGCGACCATCCCGTGGCTGTGGGTCGGTGCGGGCCTGACCGCGGTCGCGGTCGCCGTCGCGTCCCTGCGGCACGGCGCCGCGCCACGGTGGATCGGCGTCGTGAGCCTGCTCCTGGGCGGCCTGACGCTGCTCGTGGGCATCTCTCCGCTGCAGTACATGGCGGGCTTCGTGGGTCCGGTGTGGCTCACGGTCGCGGCGCTCGGCTTCGCGCTGGGCGACCGTCGCTGACCGGCCCGACGGCGCAGCCCACCACCGTGGACCCGTCACCACCCCCACGGCCCGCCCCGGGCCGCGCGACCGGTCCCGTCCCCGTCCTCGGGGGCCGGGCCGGTCGTGGGAGTGCGCGGGCCCGTCCGGGCGTCCCCGCGGAGAGTGCGGGAGACCGTGCGGGTGGAATCGCTCCCGACCTCTGTCGCCCGGGCGTCCGCGCGCCCTACCGTGGCGCTGTGGGCGCTGTCGCAGGGGACGAGCCACCGGAGTCCTCCGGCGAGACGGTCACGCCCCCGCTCACTCGCGAGCAGGCATCGGCCGAGGTCCCGCTCGGCCGCCCCGGGCGACGGTCGGCGTTCGGCCGCACCGCCCTCGGGACCGGTGGCCTGCCGCGGACAGCGCTCGCGATCGCGGTCACCTCGTGGACGCTGGGCCTGGCGGCGCTCGCCCTCCAGCTCGCGTCGGGTGTGGGCCTCCTGCTCGGCGACCTGCTGTTCGTCGTCGTCGACGCGATGGTCGCGCTCGTCTACGGGTCGGTCGGGGCGATCATCCTCTCGCGGCGACGGCACGTCGTCGGGTGGCTGGTCTCGCTCGCGGGGGTCGGCGGCGGGCTGGCCGCGCTCGGTGGGGCGTGGGGCAGCTACGCGAGCACGCACCCCGACCTGCCGGCGCTCGACCCTCTCGCCGCGGCGTACGGGCTGGCGTGGGTACCCGGGACGATCGGGCTGTTCGTGCTGGTGCCGTGGTTCGTGCGCGACCACCCGTTGTCCGTGGGCGCGTGGCTCGGGGTCGCGGGCGGCGTCGGGTCGATCCTCTACTTCGTGCTGGCCCCGGTCGACGACCCGCGCCCGGCCATCCTCGGCGTCGTCGTCATGGGGCTCGTGACCGCGGCCGCGACGTGGTGGCGCCACCGGCACGGGCCGCCCGAGGAACGCCGCGGCCTGGGCCTCCTGGCCCTCGGCACGGCCGTCATGGCCCTGTCCTTCCTCCCGCTGCTCGGGACGTGGAGCTCGCCCGACGTGATCCTCGCGCTGCCCCTGACCCACCTCGCGTGCCAGGCGCTGTTCCCCGCGGCGCTGCTCGTCTCGGTCCTGCGCAACCGGCTGTGGGGGCTCGACCTCGCGCTGAGCCGCGCCACGATCGGCGCCCTCCTGACGCTCGCCCTGGTCGCGGTCTACGTCGCGCTCGTCGTCACGGTGACCGCGCTCGTCGGGAACCGGCCGCTCGCCCAGGTCCTCGCGGCCGTCGGGGTCGTGCTCGCGGTCCAGCCTGCCCGCACGTGGCTCCAGCGGCGCGTGCGCGCCCTGGTCTACGGCGAGACCACCGACCCCGGGCGGGCCGTGCTGCGCATGGGCCGCCAGCTCGGCGTCGCCGCGACGGCCGAGGAGCTGCTGCACGGGCTCGTCGCCTCGACGGGTGAGTCGCTCAAGCTCGAGTCGGTCACGCTCACGAGCCGGGGGACGCCCCCACGCGCCGGATCACCCGGCAGCGAGGAGCCGGTCACGGGGCCACCGCCCGCAGATCCTGACGCGTCCGCGGTCGAGAGCCCGCCGCCGACCGTCGAGGCCGCCTGGGGCAGGCCGACGTCGACCCACGTCACGCACGTGCCCGTCGAGCACGGCGGCCGGGTCCTCGGCGACCTCGCCGTCACCCCCCGCGCGGGCGAGCGCCTCGACACCCGGACCCGGGACGCGCTCGCCCAGCTCGTGCCCGTCGTCGCCGCCGGCCTCGCCCTGGCAGGCGGCGCGCGCGACCTCGAACGGGCCAAGGACGCCGTGACCCGGGCGCGCCTGGCCGAACGGCGACTCGTCCGCCGGGAGCTGCACGACGGCGTCGGGCCGTGGTTGAGCGGGCTGCGGCTCGGGCTGCAGGGCGCGCGCAACACCCTCGCGACCGACCCGGCCGCCGCGGCCGCCGTGCTCGAGGCGCTCCAACGCGAGGTCGAGCAGCGGGTCGGAGACGTGCGCACGCTCTCGCGCAGCCTCCTGCCGCCCGCGCTCGACGAGGCCGGGCTCGAGGCCGCGCTGCACGACCTCGCCGACCACCACGACGCGAACGGCTTCGCGGTCGAGCTGCTGTGCGGGCCGTGCGGCGACCTCGACACCCGCATCGCCGCCGCGGCCTACGCGATCGCGAGCGAGGCCGTCATCAACGCCTCGCGCCACAGCGGGGCGGCGGGCTGCCGCGTCGAGGTCGCCGCGCACCCGGACGGCGCCCCCGCACCGGGCACCCACCTGGTCGTGACGTGCGACGACGCGGGCGCGGGCGTCGGACAGGACGCGCGCGCCGGCGTCGGGACGCGGTCCATGCGGGAGCGCGCCGAGGAGCTCGGTGGGACCCTGGAGATCACCCCGCTCGCACCGCGCGGCACGCGCGTGCGGGCCGTCCTCCCGCGGAAGGTCGTGCTGTGAGCGTCATCCGCGTGGCCCTCGTCGACGACCACCCCGTGTTCCGCATCGGGATGGCCGCGCTGCTCGACTCGCTCGACGGCGTCCGTGTGGTGGCGCAGGCCGCGAGCGCCGCCGAGGCCAGGGCCCTCCTGGGGGACCCGGCCGGGATCGACGTGGTCGTCATGGACCTCGACCTGGGCGACGGGTCGGGCGTCGAGCTCACGCGGGACCTGGTGCGCACCCGTCCCGACGTGCCCGTGCTCGTCATGACGATGCACGAGGACGACGACTCGGTCGCTGCGTGCCTGCGCGCCGGGGCACGCGGGTACCTCGTGAAGTCGGCGACGCCGCACGAGGTCGAGCGGGCCGTGCGGGCCGTTGCCAACGGCGAGCTCATCCTGGCGCCGGGGGTCGCGGCGCGGGCCGTGGCGAACGTGCTGGGCGGCTCGCGGACGGCCGTGCCGTTCCCGCAGCTCACCGACCGCGAGCGCGAGGTCCTGGCCCTCGTCGCCGCGGGCCTCGACAACACGGCCATCTCGCGGCGGCTCGCGTTGAGCACCAAGACGGTCCGCAACTACGTCGCGGGCGTGCTCGCGAAGCTGAGCCTGCGCGACCGGGCCGCGGCGATCGTGGCGGCCCGGGAGGCGGGCCTGGTCCCGGACCGGACGGCGCCCCGCTGAGCCGGCGGCCTCCCCCGCTGAGTGCGGAGTAGTTGTCGTGGATCCGGCCGATCGACGACAACTACTCCGCACTCACGGGGCCTCGACGTGCCAGAACGTGTCGGTCGCCCCGGGCCGACGAACACGTCGGGCAGGTTGCCGATCCACTCCGGGTTGAGGACACCCTTGATCATGTCGCTCCAGCGCAGGTCGGTCATGGGTTGAGTCTGGCAGCCCCGCTGAGTGCGTGATTCGGCTGCGACTCGCCGGGCGTTTCGCAGCGGAATCATGCACTCAACGACACGCCGGCCCGACGGCGGAGCGCACCCTCCCGGGGAAGGTGCGCTCCGGCGTCGGGCCGGGACCCGTCACGGGTGGACGAGGATCTTCACCGCGGTCTCGTTACGGCGGACCAGGGTGTCGAAGCCCTTGCTCACGAGGTCCTCGAGCGGGATCTTCGCCGTGATGAAGGGCGCGAGGTCGACCTTGCCCTCCTGGACCAGCCGGATCGTCTCGGCGTGGTCGCGCACGTAGGCGATCGTGCCGCGCAGGTCGATCTCCTTGAGAACGAGCTTCTGCATGTCGACCGCGGCGGGCTTGCCCCAGATCGACACGACGACGATCACTCCCGCGGGACGGACCGCGTCGAAGAGCTGGTCGAGGACCGCGTTGACGCTCGTGCACTCGAAGGCCACGTCGACGCCCTTGCCGCCCGTGATCTCGCGGACGCGGGAGATGAGGTTGTCCTGCGTGGGGTCGACGACGTGGTCGGCGACGCCCGTCTCACGGGCCTTGGTCTTCCGGGCCTCGGAGACCTCGGACATGATGACCGTGACGCCCTGCGCCTTGAGGACCGCGGCCGTGAGCAGGCCGATGGGGCCCGCGCCGCCGACGAGCGCGACGTCGCCGGCCTTCGCGCCCGAGCGCACGACGGCGTGGTGCCCGACCGACAGGGGCTCGATGAGCGCCGCCTGGTCGAGCGGGATGTCGCCCACGGGGTGGACCCAGCGACGGTCGACGACGACCTTCTCCGAGAGCCCGCCACCCCCACCGGCCAGGCCGATGAAGCCCATCTTGACGCACAGGTGGTAGTTGCCTGCCTCGCACTGCGCGCACTCACCGCACACGAAGTAGGGCTCGACGACGACCGACTCGCCGATCGTCAGGTCGTCCACGCCCTCGCCCAGCGCGGTCACGGTCCCGGAGAACTCGTGCCCCATCGTGACGGGCATCTCCTCGTGCGACAGCGGGTGGGGGTGGCCCGCCGCGGGGATGAAGATGGGGCCTTCGAGGTACTCGTGCAGGTCGGAACCGCAGATCCCGCACCACGCGATGTCGATCGCGACCGCGCCGGGCCGCAGCTCGGGAGCCGGGACCTCCTCGATGCGGATGTCCTGTCGTCCGTGGAAACGTGCAGCCTTCATGTCCTCGCCACGCCCTCTCTCGTTGGTCGCTGGGTTCCTGACAGGCGGCACCGTTCGAGCCGCCCAGATGCCCGGGGCAATTGCCACCCTAGGCACGTGACCTGCGGGAAAACCCCGCCAAAGGTCCCGAATCGGATGTGACATGTCCCTCGTCAGGGCGTCAGATCGAGGCGGTGCGCGGCCCGGCGACGCACCGCCCGGGCGGCGACGCGCGGAACCGGCGTACCGCCCGAGCGGCTCGCGTGGGAGGCCGCCGGTACGTTGGGGACCATGACGGACCCGGCGACGCCCGCTCCCCTGCGCGACACCCAGCTCCCCGGCAGCGGCGGCCTGCTGCTCCTCGACTCCGCGTCGCAGTACTTCCGCGCGTTCTTCGGCGTCCCGGACTCGGTCAAGGCCCCGGACGGCACGCCCGTCAACGCGGTGCGCGGCTTCCTCGACACCATCGCGGTGCTCGTGGCCGAGCGCCGGCCCGCGCGCCTCGTGGCCTGCTGGGACGACGACTGGCGGCCCGCGTTCCGCGTCGACGCCATCCCGTCCTACAAGGCCCACCGCGTCGCGACCGAGGTCCCCGGCACCACGGGCATCGAGGAGGTGCCCGAGGCCCTGACCGCTCAGGTCCCGATCATCGTCGACATCCTCGCGGCCCTCGGCGTCGCGCGGGTCGGGTGCCCCGGCTACGAGGCGGACGACGTGATCGGCACGCTCGTCGAGCGCGAGTCGGTCCGGCGGCGCGCCGTGCGCGAGGCGGGTGGGGAGCCCGGGGCGGGCGGCGCCGTCGGGCCCGCGTCACCCGACGCCGGGCCGGTCGAGGTCGTCACGGGCGACCGGGACCTGTTCCAGCTCGTCGACGACGACGTGCCCGTGCGCGTCCTGTACACCGCGCGCGGCCTCAAGAAGCTCGACGTCGTGGACGTGGAGCGCCTGGCCGAGCGCTACGGCGTGTCATCGGGCCAGGCGTACGCCGACATGGCCGCGCTGCGCGGCGACCCGAGCGACGGCCTGCCGGGCGTCGCGGGCATCGGGGAGAAGACCGCGGCGGGCCTGCTGGCCCGGTACGGCGACCTCGCGCGCATCCTGCGTGCTCGCGACGAGGGCGACAAGGGCCTGAGCCCCACGCAGCGGCGCCGGCTCACCGAGGCCGCGGACTACCTGGCCGTCGCGCCGCTCGTGGTCCAGGTCGCGCGCGACGCACCCATCCCCCCGGTGCCCGACGACGTCCCGTCCGCGCCCGCGGACGCTGCGGCCCTCGACGAGCTCGCCGCGCGGTGGGGGTTGCGGTCGAGCGTGGACCGGGTCCTGGAGGCGTTCGCGTCGGTGCGGTGAACGGCTGTGCGGCTGCGCGGCGATGGTCGTCAGCGGCGGGGCGCCCGGCGGTGACGACGTCGCTCGTCGCCGCGCAGGCCGCCGAGGAACGCCCGGACGACGATCACCACGAAGACCACGATCGCCACGACGACGACGAGGTTCACGACCTGCCAGGGCTTGATGTCCACTGCACTTCCCTTGGTCGGCACCGTCCGCAGCGGGGGCTCCCGTCGCGCGTCGGTGCGTTGCAAGGAGGGTCCCACACGCCGGCTGTGTCGTACAGATCCCTGGCCTCACCATGGTTGACACCGCTGTCATCGGTGCAGGATCGTACGATGACGTCGCCCCCGACCGGCCTGGAGCCCTGATGCCCTCTCACGCCCCGCACGTCCTCGTCGTCGGCGAGGCGCTCGTCGACGAGGTCCGACGTGCCGACGGCACGACCGCCGAGCACCCCGGCGGCAGCCCCGCCAACGTCGCGCTGACCCTCGGCCGGCTCGGCCGCGACGTCCGGCTCGCGGCCCATCTCGGCCGCGACGAGCGCGGCGACACGATCCGCGCCTGGCTCGCCGACTCGGGCGTCGCCCTCACCACCGGGTCCGACGGCGCCGCCGCCACGAGCGTCGCGCGCGCGGTCCTCGACGGGTCGGGGGCCGCGACGTACGACTTCGCGATCACGTGGGACCTGGCCCCCGGCACCGGAGCGACCGACTCGACGCTCGCGGTCCACACCGGGTCGATCGCCGCAGTCCTCGAACCCGGCGCGACCGCGGTCCACTCCCTGGTCCTGGCAGCGCGCGAGCACGCGACCATCACCTACGACCCGAACGCTCGGCCCAGCCTCATGGGCACCCCCGAGACCGCGCTTACCCGGATCGAGCCCCTCGTCGCGGCCGCGGACGTCGTCAAGGTCAGCGACGAGGACGTCGAGTGGTTGCACCCGGGCGCGGACCCCGTGGAGATCGCCCGCCGGTGGGCAGGGGCCGCCGGCACCCAGCAGGGTCCCGCGATCGTCGTCGTGACGTTCGGCGGCGAGGGAGCCGTCGCAGTGTGCGCGGCAGGCGAGGTCCGGGTCGAGGCACCGCGGGTCGACGTCGTGGACACCGTGGGCGCGGGCGACACCTTCATGGGCGCGCTCGTCGACGGGCTGTGGGAGCAGGACCTCCTGGGCGGGGCGAGGCGCGAAACGCTCCGGGCGATCGACCTGGACACGCTGACCACGGTGCTCGACCGATGCGTGGCGGCCGCCGCGATCACGGTCTCACGCGCGGGGGCGAACCCGCCGTGGCGTGCGGAGCTCACGAACTGAGGTCCCGCCCGCCGACGGTGACGCACCCGACTGCCGAGGGTGACGTGCCGTTCCGCCGACGGTCACGGGCGATGTCGCCGACTGTGACCGCACTAGCTGCCGAGGGTGACGTAGTCGGCCGCTGAGGGTGACTCTCTGTCACCCTCGCCAGGCACGACCGTCACCCTCGGCGGGCTACCCGGTCACCCTCGGCGGGCCTGTCCGTCGCCCTCGGCGACCCGGCACGTCACCCTCACGCCGCCCCGATCGCCTCCTCGACGCCCAGCTCGAGCAGCAGCCGTCGCCGGAAGTCCCCGAACCCCGGGACCCCTCGGCGCCGCGGCCGGTCGAACGGCACCTCGAGCTCGACCCCGACCTTCCCGTCCTGGAGCACGGCCACGCGGTCGGCGAGCAGGATCGCCTCGTCGACGTCGTGCGTCACGAGCAGCACCGCGGGCTGGTGCTCGTGGCACAGCTCGGCCACGAGCGCCTGCATCTTGATGCGGGTCAGGGCGTCGAGCGCGGCGAACGGCTCGTCGAGCAGCAGCAGCCGGGGGTTGCGCACGAGCGCCCGGGCGAGCGCGACGCGCTGCGCCTCTCCTCCGGACAGGGTCGTGGGCCACGCGGCCTCGCGCCCGCCGAGGCCCACCTCCTCGAGCGCCGCCGAGGCTGCCGCGCGCCGGTCGCGGGTGGCCCGCTGCCCGAGGATCACGTTGGATCCGACGCGCTTGGACGCGACGAGCCGCGGCTCCTGGAACACGACGGTCCGCTCGGCGGGGGCCTCGACGGTCCCGGTGTCGTGGCTCTCGAGCCCGGCGAGGATGCGCAGCAGCGTCGTCTTGCCGGAGCCGCTGGCGCCGAGCAGCGCGACGAACTCGCCGGGGCGCAGCGTCAGCGAGAAGTCCTCGAGGATGGTCCGGTCGCCGTACGACTTCCCGACGTCCTGCACCCGGACGGTCGGTGCGGCGAGGTCCGGCACGGTCGGTGCGCTCATGACTTTCTCCCGAGTCGCTTGTAGGGCAGCAGGACGCGTTCGAGGCTACGCACGACGAGGTCGACCGACAGCCCCCACACCGCGTAGATCAGCACGCACACCACGAGCACGTCCATCTGGAAGTACTGCTGCGCGGAGACCATGAGGAACCCGATGCCGCGCGGCGCGTTGGACATCTCCGCGACGATCAGCGCGAGCAGCGACACCGACAGGGACACCCGCAGCCCGACGAGGACCGAGGGGATGGCCTCGGGCAGGATGACGTGCCGCACGAGCCCGAGCCCGCGCAGCCCGAACACCTTGCCCGCCTCGAGGATCTTGCGGTCGACGTTGCGCACGCCGCTGTGGGTGTTGAGGTAGAGCGGGAACAGCGCGGCGGCCGCGATGATGATGATCTTGGGTCGTTCGTCGATCCCGAACCAGAGGATGAGCAACGGCGCGATCGCGAGGAACGGGATGGTGCGCAGCATCTGGAGCGTGGGGTCGAGGAGCTGGTCGCCCAGGCGGAACAGCCCCGCCACGACGCCGAGCGTGAGCCCCAGCAGCCCGCCGACCGCGAAGCCCACGGCCACGCGCCCGAGCGAGACGGACAGGTTCTCCCACAGCACCCCCGTGCTGACGAGCGTGGCGAACGCGTCGGCGACCTGCCAGGGCGCGGGGAACTGCTTCTCGTCGATCCAGCCCTGGGCCGAGCCCAGGAACCAGGCCGCGAGGATCGCGGTGGGCACCGAGGCGCGCAGCAGCCCGTCGCGCGGCGAGCGTGTCCTCCTGCCCGACGACGCAGCACCGGTCCGCGCCCCGGCGGCGCCCCCGGAGGTGGCCGGCACCGTGCCCGCGCCTGCCGCGACGCCCGAGGTGGACGCGGGAGCAGCGGTGCGCGGCGTCGTCGTGCCGGTGGTCACTCGACGCCCCACGTGCTGACGTCGAACGCCTTCGGGGCAGCCCCCGAGCCGACGAGGAAGTCGAGCGTCGACTGGACGGTCTCGAGCCCGTCGGGGTCGATGGCCTGCGTGCCGTACTGCCAGAGCTCGGCCTCCTTGACGACCTCGACGGGCGAGCCCGTGGCCTCGAAGACCCACTGGGCGTAGGCGTCGTGGTCGGCCTCGATCTTCGCGATGCCCGCCTCGGTGACCTCCCAGACCGCGGCGGCGAGCTGCGGGTTGGCGTCGTAGGTCTCTCGCGAGGTGAGCGAGACGTTGGTCGCGAGCAGGTCGGGGTCGTCCTCGCTGGCCTTGGACAGGACGGGGAAGTCGTTCTTCAGGCGCCAGATCCCGGCCGTGGTCGCGGGGACCGGGACGGCGTCGATGTCGCCACGCTGGAGCGCGGGCAGGGCGTCGGCGAACAGGAGGTTGACGAGCTCGACGTCTTCGAGGACACCGGCCCGTTCCAGGACCGCACGGCCGTACTTGTCGAAGTTGGAGCCGAACTGGAGCCCGACCTTCTTGCCCGCGAGCTGGTCGATCGTCGTGACGCCGCCGGCCTTGGTGAGGAACCAGATGTCGGAGGACGGCTTGGCGATGACGAGCGCCGGGACGTCGAGGCCGCTCGCCTTGGCCTGCGTCGCCGGGGTGTCGCCGATGAAGCCGACCTGGATGTCGCCCGTCTGGAGGGCCTGGACCACGGGCGGCCCGTTGTTGAACCCGACGAACCCCTCGTACGCGAAGCCGTGCTTCGCGAGGATCTCGTCCGCGATCCCGGTCTCTGCCGCGTAGCCGAACGGCCCGGTCGCGACCGGCGTCTTGCCCGCGACGCCGTTCCACGGTCCGCCCGTGGTCAGGGGCGCGAGCTCGGCGGCGGCGCTCGACCCGTCGCCCGACTGCGTCGCGGCCTCCGACGTGGAGCAGGCCGCGAGCGCGGCGACGAGGGCGAGCGACGCCAGGGCGGCGAGGGTGCGGTTCCGGCTCATGAGGGGGCTCCTTGGGGGGTGGTCGGGATGCTGTCTGGCGGGGTGCGGTCGTGGGACAGGAGGTCGTCGGAGACGCGGTCGAGGGAGGGTGCCGCCGGGGCGAGCGCGGCCGCGCGGTGGTAGTCGACGTCGGACGCGAGGACCGCGGGGGTGGGCTCGCCGCCCTGCGCGGTGACCGGCGTGCCGACCGTCCCGGTGTCCTGGTCGCCGCCCTGTCCTCGCGGTGCCCGCCGCCACCCGACCCGGTCCCGGTACAGGCCCAGGAGGTCGCGGTCGAGCAGGTCGGCCTCGTCGAGGAACGGCGAGCCGGCGGGCTCGGGCGTCCGGGAGGGGGCCACGAAGATCGCGTCCTCGGGGCAGTACGCCTCGCACTGGAAGCAGGTCTGGCAGTCGGAGTGCCGCGCGATGGTGGGCACGCCGCCGTCGACCGCCTCGAAGACGTTGGTGGGGCAGATGCGCACGCAGATGTCGCACGACGTGCAGCGCGCGGCGTTGAGGATCTCGATCACGACGCCTCCTCGGTCCGGGTCGGTGGGGTGGTCGGGTGCGGCGCTCCCGCGAGGGACGGACCTGGAGCGCCGGCGTAGGGCGCCCCCGCGTCCCCGGTCACGGGCGGCTCCGGGTCCGGCACGACCCACAGGTCGCGCAGCCCGCCCGTGAGCAGGCGCCGGGCCTGCTGCGGGTCGGTGTCGGGGAAGTCGGTGCGGGTGTGCATGCCGCGGGTCTCGGTGCGGTGCAGCGCGGTGCGGTCGGCCCAGCGCGCCGTCGCGAGCATGCCCGCGGTCTCGCGCGTGCGGATCGCGTCGAGGCCGCGCGCGTCGGTGGGCACGAGCTCGGTGCCCGCGCGGTCCCACAGGTCGTCGAGCGTGTCGAGCGAGCGCACGAGGCCGTGGTGATGACGGAAGGCCGACTTGTCGATGGGCAGCATCTCGTCACGGACCGCGGCCGTGATCTCGCGCCACGCGTCGGCCGGGGCCGACCGTCCGGGCCGCGCGCCGCCGTCGGGCCGCAGACCCAGCGTGCCCGTGGGGTCGAGGCGCACGCTGCGGGACGACGGGCCGCGGTCTGTCGCCAGGGCGGCCGCGGCCCGGCCCGACCACGTGCCCGACGCGACGGCCCACGCCAGGTTGGGTCCGCCCGCGCCGGTCGCGGCGCCGACCACGCGGTCGCGCGCCGCGACGTCGCCCGCCGCGTACAGGCCCGGGACGCCCGTCCAGGCGTCGCGGTCGAGCACGTGGATGCCGCCTGTGCCGCGGACCGTGCCCTCCTGGACCCAGTCCATGGGGAAGCGCTCGGTGAACGGGTCGACGCCCAGCTTGTCCGTGACCATGAAGAAGTTGGGCATGGCCGCGCGCAGGGTCGGGCGGACCTCGGGCGGGAACTGGGTGAACTGGGCCGTGATCGTGCCGCGCAGCGAGGCGCCGAGCAGCTCGGCGCGGCTCTTGTGCAGGTTCTCGTACGCGATGGGGACGCCCTCGTGGTCCCAGTAGGAGGCCGTGACGAAGAAGCCGTTCTTGTCCATCGAGGTGCCGAACGGGACCATGCCGTAGAAGTTGGAGAACTCCATGCTCGACAGGTGAGCGCCCACCTCGGCGGCCATGAGGTGGCCCTCGCCCGTGTTGACGTCGCCGCCCAGGGAGTGCGACTTCCAGGTGGTCCCACCCGTCGCGAGCACGACGGCGCCGCTCGCCACGCGCCACGGGCGCCCGGTCTGGCGCTGGTAGCCCTGGGCGCCCGAGACGACGCCCGCACCGTCGACCAGGAGCTCGAGCGCGGGGCTGTGGTCGAGGACCGTGACGCCGTTCTTCTTGACCTTGCCACGCAGGAAGCGCAGGTAGTCGGGCGACGATCCCGAGAAGGACCGCTCGCCGGGGCGGCGCGCGAAGGGGTTCGGGGCCTGGGCGGGGCCGCCTGCTCCGCCGCGGGCACCGGTGCCTGCTGGGCGCGAGCGGCGCGTGCGCTCGTACCCCCAGCCCTCGATGAGCGCGGTGCGGTACCAGGCCTCGTCGAGGACGTCGTTGGTCCAGTCGCGGTCGGTCAGGTGGCCGCCCTGCTCCTCGCGCGGCGTGATCTCCTCGTCGCGGCGCTCGGCGTCCGGCGGGACGAGCCAGTGCCCGACGCCGGCCGTCGCCGCGACGCCGCTCGTGCCGCAGTAGCCCTTGTCGACCAGGACGACGCTCGCGCCCTGCTCGGTCGCGGCGATCGCGGACCAGGTCGCGGCGGGGCCGCCACCGATCACGAGGACGTCGGCGTGCAGGAGCAGGTGCTCGGCGGAGTCCTCGACGAGGGCGGGTCGGGGGGCACGGTGAGAGGTGGGTCGATGTGCTCCGGGACCCGAGGAGGCTCGGGCGACCGAAGGAGAGCGGGGGGAGGTAGAGGGCACAACCATGAGGGGTCGCTTTCGGGGGGCCGCGACCTGGTCGCGGGTGCACAGGAGCGCCGGTGGGGGGCGGCGCAGGGGGCTGTTCCGTCGGGTCAGACGGGACGACAGCAACAGCCCGGCGCGGTGGCGCGGAGCGCGCGGTGCGTCGGCTCGGTGTGCATGAGAGGGACGCTAGTTGAACTGGACCGAAACGGTCCAGATTCGTCTCACGGATGAGACAAGGTTTCGCAGTGTTAACCGTGCAGCGTTGAACCGGTGGAACATCTGACGCCGACGGTGACGCCCCGAACCGCCGACGGTGACGGTGCGAGCCGCCGAGGGTGACGGTTCGTCACCCTCGGCAGGCACGAGCATCACCCTCGGCGACCCACGCCGTCACCCTCGGCGTGCGTCCTCTCCCCCGCCCCGCAGCTCGACCTCGTCCCCGAACGGCCGCGTGACCCACGCCTCCGAGTCCCCGACGAGGTGAGCGACGTCGTCGGGCAGCGTGCCCGACGCGAGGTCCGCGATCGTGACGTGCTCCAGGACCGAGCGCATCGCGACCCGCAGCGCGACCCACGTCTGCTGGAGCGCCGCCGCGGACGCCGCGTACGACGTGTCCTCGGGCTGGACGCCGGCGACGTTCGCGAGCGGGCCGTCGATCGCCCGGATGACGTCCGCGACCGCGATCCTCGCCGGGTCCGCCGCCAGCCGGAACCCTCCCTCGGCGCCCCGACGGCTCTCGACCAGGCCGGACCTGCGCAGCTGGTTGAGGATGCCCAGGAGGAACGACCCCGGGATGCGCTGCGCCTTGCCGACGCGCTCCGCGGTCACGAACCCCTCGTCGTAGGCGACGGCGAGCTCCACGCACGCGCGGACGGCGTAGTCGATCTTGGCGGTGATGCGCATGGGCCCAGTATGCCGACGGCATGTGACCGACCGTGCAGGATGATCGGGTGAAGCGCCCCGACCACCAGCGCGGTGCAGGGCGGTGCGGGTTCGGCCCGGGCGCCCGAGGTGTGCGAAGGTGCAGCGGTGACTTCGTACCGGGTGAGCCTCGTCGTCGGGATGCTGCGCCCTGGCGCGTCCCCGGAAGCCGTGCTGCCCGCCGCGGCTGCCGCTGCCCGCGAACGGACCGAGGTCGAGTCCTACGACCTGGGGATCGTGGCCGGCGAAGCCCGCGTCACGGTGCGCTTCCTCGCCGAGGACGACGACCAGGCGGCCGAGACCGCCCGGGCGGTCCGCGCCGCGGCCGGCGCCCTCGTCGAGGTGAGCGGCGCTGTCTTCACGCGCCGCTACGGACCGAAGTGGCACCCCGTCGCAGGCGGCATCCACCGCTGACCTGCACGTCCGCCGCTTCCGAGGCCGCCGCGGGTCTGGCGTTCTCACGGTCCGGACGGGGAGGGTGTCCTGTCCGGGCTCGGACGCGCTCGGCGCGGGTAGACCGTAGGTTGGACACATGCTTGCCGCCTACGTGACGCACTTCGACCAGCAGGACCCGCTCGCAGGGCTGACCGTGGGAGACCTGCCCGCTCCGGAGCCCCGGGAGAACTGGTCGGTGGTCGACGTCCGGGCCGCGAGCCTGAACCACCACGACCTGTGGTCGCTGCGCGGGGTGGGGCTGCGCGCCGAGCAGCTCCCGATGATCCTCGGCACCGACGCCGCGGGCATCGCCCCCGACGGCACCGAGGTCGTCGCCCACGGCGTGATCGGTGCCGACGGGCACGGCGTCGGCCCCTCCGAGTCCCGGACGCTCCTGTCCGAGAAGTACGCGGGCACGCTCGCCGAGCAGGTCGCCGTGCCCACGAAGAACCTGGTCCCCAAGCCGCCCGAGCTCACGTTCGTCGAGGCGGCGTGCCTCCCGACGGCGTGGCTCACCGCCTACCGCATGCTCTTCAGCGTCGCGGGGCTCGCCCCGGGCGACCGCGTGCTCGTCCAGGGGGCGGGGGGCGGCGTCGCGAGCGCCGCGACGCGCCTCGCGAGCGCGGCGGGCATCGAGGTGTTCGTGACGTCACGGTCGTCGGCCAAGCGGGCACGGGCCCTGCAGAACGGCGCGTCCGCGGTCTTCGAACCGGGCGCGCGGCCCCCCGCCCGGGTCGACGCCGTGATCGAGACCGTCGGTCAGGCCACGTGGTCGCACTCGATGCGCTCGGTCCGACCGGGCGGGACGGTCGTCGTCGCAGGGGCGACCTCGGGCGACGCGAGCCCCGCCGAGCTCTCACGCATCTTCTTCCAGGAGATCACGGTGCGCGGGGTCACGATGGGCTCGCGCGAGGACCTCGCGGCCCTGCTGCGGTTCCTCGCCCGCACCGACGTGCGCCCCACGATCGACGAGGTCTTCCCGCTCGCCCAGGCCGCGTCCGGCCTCGCCCGGCTCGACGCCGGGGAGCACTACGGGAAGATCGTGCTCACGACATGACCGAGGACGCGGAGCGGGGGCGCCCGGAGGGGGCCGGGCGCGAGACCAGGCGTGCCTCCGACGTCGGACCGGACGTCGACGCGGCCGCCGAGGGGGCCGCAGGCTCCACGCAGCGTGGCAGCGGGTCGCGGGCGACCGGCTCGGCGGGGTCGCACGAGTGGACGGGTTCGCCGCGCATCGCGGGGTCCGGACGTCGCCCCCGGACCACCGCTCCCCGGACCCTGACCCTCGCGTCGCTGCGAGCACCGCTCGCCGAGGCCGCCTCGCTCGTCCCGGCGGGGCCCCGCGGCCCTGCACCGCGACCGCGGGTCCGACCGCAGCGCGGGCGGTGGGAGGAGGACGTCCTGGGGCCGGACTATCGCCGTCTGACGCTCCAGCTCACGCCCGACGACGAAGGTGACGTCGTCGCGACCCTCGTCCGGTACGACCCACCGACCGAGGAACCCGTCCGCCCCGCGCGCGCGGTGCTGTACGTCCACGGGTGGAGCGACTACTTCTTCCAGACCGAGCTCGCCGAGTACTGGCACGCGCAAGGTGCGGCGTTCTACGCCGTGGACCTGCGCAAGTACGGGCGGAGCCTCCGGCCGCACCAGACCCCGGGATACATCGAACATCTCCACGAGTACGACGAGGACCTCGAGACCGCGCTCGCCATGATCCATGTCGAGCTCGGCGCGCACGCCTCGATCATGCTGGTCGGGCACTCGACAGGAGGGCTCACCGGGGTCCTGTGGGCGCACCGCAACCCCGGCCGGCTGCGCGGGCTCGTGCTCAACAGCCCGTGGTTGGAGCTCCAGGGGTCCTCGACGGTCCGGACCGTGTCCTCCCCGGCCATCCGGCAGCTCGCACGCTTCCAGCCCAAGGCCCCCCTGCCGAACATCGATCCCGGCTACTACGCCCGCACCCTGCGCGACCTCGAGAGCGGCGGTTGGGAGTTCAACCCCGCCTGGCGACCGGTCCCGTCGTTCGCCGTCCGGGCAGGGTGGTTGCGAGGCATCATCGAAGGCCACGCCACCGTGGCCGCCGGGCTGTCGGTCACGTGTCCGATCATCGTCCTGACGTCGGACCGGACCATCATCAGTCCCCGCTGGAGCGAGGACATGCGGCAGGCGGACATCGTGCTCGACGTCGAGCTGCTCGCCCGGCGCGCACCGAACCTCGGGCCCGTGGTGACGATCGCCCGCATCCCCGGAGGGATCCACGACCTGACGCTGTCCGGTCCAGGACCGCGCAGACGGTTCTACCGCGAGATCACCCGATGGCTCGCAGGGTACGGGTGGAGCTGAGCGAGAGCGCAGGGGCCCTGACCGGGCCCACGAGAATGCTGCGGATATGCCAAAGGCCCACCCCGTGAGGGGTGGGCCTTTGGTGAATGGTTGTCCGGCGGCGACCTACTCTCCCACCCCGTCTCCAGGGCAGTACCATCGGCGCTGAGAGGCTTAGCTTCCGGGTTCGGAATGGGACCGGGCGTTTCCCTCTCGCTATGACCGCCGTAACTCTATGGAGATGTCGGGACCCTGGTTACGAAGGGTGTGCCCGTATCTCGGGAACCGCACAGTGGACGCGTAGCAAAAAGTTTGAGTGTTATCAAGTTGTCGGCTTATTAGTACCGGTCAGCTTCAGCAGTCTTTAGTCCTGCCTTACACATCCGGCCTATCTACCCAGTGGTCTAGCTGGGAGCCTCTCCCCCTTGCGGGGATGGAAACCTCATCTTGAAGCAGGCTTCCCGCTTAGATGCTTTCAGCGGTTATCCCTTCCGAACGTAGCTAACCAGCCGTGCTCCTGGCGGAACAACTGGCACACCAGAGGTTCGTCCGTCCCGGTCCTCTCGTACTAGGGACAGCCCTTCTCAAGTTTCCTGCGCGCGCAGCGGATAGGGACCGAACTGTCTCACGACGTTCTAAACCCAGCTCGCGTACCGCTTTAATGGGCGAACAGCCCAACCCTTGGGACCTACTCCAGCCCCAGGATGCGACGAGCCGACATCGAGGTGCCAAACCATGCCGTCGATATGGACTCTTGGGCAAGATCAGCCTGTTATCCCCGGGGTACCTTTTATCCGTTGAGCGACGGCGCTTCCACAAGCCACCGCCGGATCACTAGTTCCGACTTTCGTCCCTGCTCGACCTGTCAGTCTCACAGTCAAGCTCCCTTGTGCACTTGCACTCGACACCTGATTGCCAACCAGGCTGAGGGAACCTTTGAGCGCCTCCGTTACATTTTAGGAGGCAACCGCCCCAGTTAAACTACCCACCAGGCACTGT
This sequence comes from Oerskovia jenensis, assembly GCF_016907235.1. Taxonomy (NCBI): domain Bacteria; kingdom Bacillati; phylum Actinomycetota; class Actinomycetes; order Micrococcales; family Cellulomonadaceae; genus Oerskovia; species Oerskovia jenensis. Next base: position 2,674,789 of record NZ_JAFBBO010000001.1, on the reverse strand, counting down.
CCCTGATCCGGATTACGGACCGAGGTTAGATATCCAGAGCGACCAGAGTGGTATTTCAACGTTGACTCCACACACACTGGCGTGCATGCTTCACAGTCTCCCACCTATCCTACACAAGCCGCACCGAACACCAATACCAAGCTATAGTAAAGGTCCCGGGGTCTTTCCGTCCTGCTGCGCGTAACGAGCATCTTTACTCGTAGTGCAATTTCGCCGAGTTCGCGGTTGAGACAGCGGAGAAGTCGTTACGCCATTCGTGCAGGTCGGAACTTACCCGACAAGGAATTTCGCTACCTTAGGATGGTTATAGTTACCACCGCCGTTTACTGGGGCTTAAATTCTGAGCTTCGCCCGAAGGCTGACCCGTCCTCTTAACCTTCCAGCACCGGGCAGGCGTCAGTCCGTATACATCGTCTTGCGACTTCGCACGGACCTGTGTTTTTAGTAAACAGTCGCTTCTCCCTGGTCTCTGCGGCCGTCAACGCTCGGGAAGCTAGTTCCGTCACGCATCGGGCCCCCCTTCTCCCGAAGTTACGGGGGCATTTTGCCGAGTTCCTTAACCACGATTCTCTCGATCGCCTTAGTATTCTCTACCTGACCACCTGAGTCGGTTTAGGGTACGGGCGGCTAGAACCTCGCGCCGAGGCTTTTCTTGGCAGCATAGGATCACCCAATTCGCGCATACGCGCTATCTATCAGTTCTCAGGCTATGTGAACAGCGGATTTGCCTACTGTTCGCCCTACAACCTTGGACACGGTCAACCATCGCCGTGCTGGGCTACCTTCCTGCGTCACCCCTGTTAATACGCTTACCTAGTACCGGTTCGGGTCGCGCGCCGCTCCAGCGATGTCTCCCGAAGGAGACGGTGCTGGTTAAGGGCGCTTAGCATCACCGGGTTCGGTATGGGCGGTTCTTCGCCGGTAGGAGAATATCAACTCCTTGTCCATCGACTACGCCTGTCGGCCTCGCCTTAGGTCCCGACTTACCCAGGGCGGATTAGCCTGGCCCTGGAACCCTTGGTCATTCGGCGGACGGGTTTCTCACCCGTCTTTCGCTACTCATGCCTGCATTCTCACTCGTGTAGGCTCCACCGCTGGGTTACCCCGCGACTTCACTGCCCACACGACGCTCCCCTACCCATCCACACGCCTGGACCACGAAGGCCTAGCGTTTGTGTGAATGCCACAGCTTCGGCGGTGTACTTGAGCCCCGCTACATTGTCGGCGCGGAATCACTTGACCAGTGAGCTATTACGCACTCTTTCAAGGGTGGCTGCTTCTAAGCCAACCTCCTGGTTGTCTGTGCAACTCCACATCCTTTCCCACTTAGCACACGCTTAGGGGCCTTAGCTGGTGGTCTGGGCTGTTTCCCTCTCGACTACGGAGCTTATCCCCCGCAGTCTCACTCCCGCGCTCTCACTTACCGGCATTCGGAGTTTGGCTGACGTCAGTAACCTTGTAGGGCCCATCGGCCATCCAGTAGCTCTACCTCCGGCAAGAAACACGCGAGGCTGCACCTAAATGCATTTCGGGGAGAACCAGCTATCACGAAGTTTGATTGGCCTTTCACCCCTAACCACAGGTCATCCCCCAGGTTTTCAACCCTGGTGGGTTCGGTCCTCCACGTAGTCTTACCCACGCTTCAACCTGCCCATGGCTAGATCACTTCGCTTCGGGTCTAGACCCAGCGACTCATTCGCCCTATTCAGACTCGCTTTCGCTACGGCTTCCCCACACGGGTTAACCTTGCCACTGAGCACTAACTCGCAGGCTCATTCTTCAAAAGGCACGCTGTCACCCCTGCTAGGGAGGCTCCAACGGATTGTAGGCACACGGTTTCAGGTACTATTTCACTCCCCTCCCGGGGTACTTTTCACCTTTCCCTCACGGTACTGGTCCGCTATCGGTCACTAGGTAGTATTTAGGCTTAGCAAGTGGTCTTGCCGGATTCACACGGGATTTCTCGGGCCCCGTGCTACTTGGGATCCCCTTCGGGAGGCCGCGTCATTTCGTCTACGGGGGTCGCACCCTCTGTGCCGGGCCTTTCAATGCCCTTCGACTATAACGCGGCTTTCTGACTCCCTGACCGGGTACCAGCCCGGTCTGAAAGGTCCCACAACCCCGCCCATGCAACGCCTGGTAGCTATCACACATGAACGGTTTGGCCTGTTCCGCTTTCGCTCGCCACTACTCACGGAATATCTCTTCCTGTCGGTACTGAGATGTTTCACTTCCCGACGTTCCCTCCACACACCCTATATATTCAGGTGCGGGTCACTGGACATGACTCCAGCGGGGTTTCCCCATTCGGAGATCCTCGGATCACGGTTCGTTTGCCAACTCCCCGAGGCTTATCGCAGGCTACAACGTCCTTCATCGGCTCCTAGTGCCAAGGCATCCACCCTGTGCCCTTAAAAACTTGACAACAAAAAATTGCAGAGAACAAAGATAAATCTTTGATCTTACAAAGATGCTCGCGTCCACTGTGCAGTTCTCAAGCTACGGACGATCCCACCCGCTCCCACGGCCTACCAACACAACGGTTGGCGGTTCACCCAGGAGACGCGATGGCCCGTTCAGAGCGACCCCACCCATGCGGGCGGTTCCCTCAGGACCCAACAGTGTGCTTGGCAAACCCATCCCCCGTACCCGTGATGTTCCACCACCCACACAAGGTGGGCAGGTACTGACACGAACCGTCATGGACGAGCTCTTCGTTAATGTTCCACCCTTGAGCAACCATCCACCCACGCGTTCGGCGGGTGCCATGGCCTCTGCACAACCAACGCCCGAGGGCGCCGGCTGTGAGTGATGCTCCTTAGAAAGGAGGTGATCCAGCCGCACCTTCCGGTACGGCTACCTTGTTACGACTTAGTCCCAATCGCCAGTCCCACCTTCGACAGCTCCCTCCACAAGGGTTGGGCCACCGGCTTCGGGTGTTACCGACTTTCGTGACTTGACGGGCGGTGTGTACAAGGCCCGGGAACGTATTCACCGCAGCGTTGCTGATCTGCGATTACTAGCGACTCCGACTTCATGGGGTCGAGTTGCAGACCCCAATCCGAACTGAGACCGGCTTTTTGGGATTCGCTCCACCTCGCGGTATCGCAGCCCTTTGTACCGGCCATTGTAGCATGCGTGAAGCCCAAGACATAAGGGGCATGATGATTTGACGTCATCCCCACCTTCCTCCGAGTTGACCCCGGCAGTCTCTTATGAGTCCCCACCATAACGTGCTGGCAACATAAGACGAGGGTTGCGCTCGTTGCGGGACTTAACCCAACATCTCACGACACGAGCTGACGACAACCATGCACCACCTGTACACCGACCTTGCGGGGCAACCATCTCTGGAAGTTTCCGGTGTATGTCAAGCCTTGGTAAGGTTCTTCGCGTTGCATCGAATTAATCCGCATGCTCCGCCGCTTGTGCGGGCCCCCGTCAATTCCTTTGAGTTTTAGCCTTGCGGCCGTACTCCCCAGGCGGGGCACTTAATGCGTTTGCTGCGGCACGGAACTCGTGGAATGAGCCCCACACCTAGTGCCCAACGTTTACGGCATGGACTACCAGGGTATCTAATCCTGTTCGCTCCCCATGCTTTCGCTCCTCAGCGTCAGTTGCGGCCCAGTGACCTGCCTTCGCCATCGGTGTTCCTCCTGATATCTGCGCATTCCACCGCTACACCAGGAATTCCAGTCACCCCTACCGCACTCTAGTCTGCCCGTACCCGATGCAAGCTCAAGGTTGAGCCTTGAGTTTTCACACCAGACGCGACAAACCGCCTACGAGCTCTTTACGCCCAATAATTCCGGACAACGCTTGCGCCCTACGTATTACCGCGGCTGCTGGCACGTAGTTAGCCGGCGCTTCTTCTGCAGGTACCGTCACTTGCGCTTCTTCCCTGCTGAAAGAGGTTTACAACCCGAAGGCCTTCATCCCTCACGCGGCGTCGCTGCATCAGGCTTTCGCCCATTGTGCAATATTCCCCACTGCTGCCTCCCGTAGGAGTCTGGGCCGTGTCTCAGTCCCAGTGTGGCCGGTCGCCCTCTCAGGCCGGCTACCCGTCGTCGCCTTGGTAGGCCATTACCCCACCAACAAGCTGATAGGCCGCGAGTCCATCCCAGACCGATAAATCTTTCCAGACACTCCCCATGCAGGGGCGTCTCGTATCCAGTATTAGACCTCGTTTCCAAGGCTTATCCCGGAGTCTGGGGCAGGTTACTCACGTGTTACTCACCCGTTCGCCACTGATCCGCCCAGCAAGCTGGGCATCACCGTTCGACTTGCATGTGTTAAGCACGCCGCCAGCGTTCGTCCTGAGCCAGGATCAAACTCTCCGTAAATGTTTGCTATCAACCCCGAAGGATTAACAACCATACGAAGCGGACCCGAAGGTCCATAATCATGGCTACAAACCGAAAACATGACGTTTTCAATTCATACCAAAAGAAGTCTCAACACGAACACACAACACACACCGAAGGTGCGCGCCACACGCCCATGCAGGACAATTGGCATTAACTATCAAGCACACTGTTGAGTTCTCAAGCAACCGACACGCACCGACTCCAACCCCTCAGGGGCCTTCACTCGGGGCAACTTGTTAATCTTATCAGACTTTCCGGGGCGTTCCGACCTCACGATTTCTCGTGAAGGGAGCCGCTCAAGCCGACCGCATTCCCTACTCCTCAAGGAAACAAGAAACCCCAGGAGTCTTCAGGAAGTGTGGTTCACCCGGGGGATCCAGCCACTTCGCGGCGGCTCCGAAGAGCTTCGCAGTGGTGTCTGTTCCTCCCTGCCGGGCTGACTCAGAGAACATTACGGGGGTCGAGGCCCGATGGTCAAACCCGTGCCCCGTGACCCCGGTCACCGGGGCTCGGACGGCGCCGGCGGGTGATCTCCAGCCCACGGGCTCCGCCCGCGACGACGATCTCGCGCGCGACCTGCGTCTGATCGCCGCGACGGCCGGAGGGACGGACGGACGGACCGACGGACCGACGGTCGGACGGACCGGACCGACCGGACCGACCGGACCGGACTACCGGACCAACCGGACCGACGGTTCGTCGTGCCTGGCGCTCCCCCAGGTAGCGTCGGCCCATGAGCTTCCACGACGACCCCTCGCGTCCACAGGTCGACCAGCACCCGGGTGAGAGCCAGCACGTCCGCGTGCACGTGCCCTGTGTCATCGAGGAACGGCATCTCGCTCGTGCTCTCGAGGTGTACCGAGAGCTGGTCGTTGCGACTCGTCAGGAGCCCGGTTGCCTGTCGTACGAACTTCTCCAGGGAAGGGACGACGCCACTCGGTTCGTCCTCGTCGAGGAGTGGGAGTCGCAGGAGCACCTCGACGCGCACACTCGGACGGAGCACTTCGTGCGACTCGTCGCAGCGCTCGAGGATCTCGAGAAGGCGGAGCCCGCTCTGCTCTACCGTCAGGTCCTCTAGGGCCCAGCACGGGAGTTCACCGGGGCCGTCTCCCTGCGGCCGGCCTCGACGTCGGCGCCGGTTCCCCTCAGCGAGCGAAGTTCTCCACGTCTCGCAGCCAGTCCGCGATCGCGCCGAGGTCCGCCGAGGTCAGCCCGACGGCGGGATCGACCTGGTGCAGCAGCGCGACGCCTGGATGATCGACGTCGATCCACCGCCGGTCGGCGTCCCCGATGACGTCGTCGACCCAGACGAACGGACGCCCCGCGGCGATCCGGACCAGTGCTCTCGTCTTCCACTGCAGGTCGTTCGCGCCACGGTCCCCCGCGTACGCGGGAAGATCCGCAACCGGGAGGCTCGGCAGGCCGAGCAAGGGTGCGATCACGTGGTTCGCCTCGTGCATCCAGGCCGTCGCCCAGACGAGCTCGCACCCCAACCCCGTCAACAGAGGACCCATCGCCCGGCCGATGCACGCCAGGTAGGGGTTCGATGCGGCGGTCCAGGTCTCGGGCGGGCCCGGCACCGACGGCATTCCCGGCCCTCCGAACGGAAGCAGGGTTCCGTCGATGTCGAGGAGCAGGATCGGTCGCGGTGCGATGGCCATGCGCGCACGGTAGCGCGGCCCTGGTCGTTTCCCTCGACCCCCGCGTGGATCGAGCGGGCCGGCTACGTCGCCGAGCGCTGTCGACGCGCTTCGTAGAGCACGATCGAGGCGGCGTTCGCGGCGTTGAGCGAGCTGGCCGCGCCGGCCATGGGGATGCTGAGCGTGACGTCGGCGGCATCTCGCCAGGCGCGCGAGAGACCCGCGGTCTCGTTGCCGATGAGGAGGAGGGTCGGACCTGTCAGGTCGTGCTCGGAGATCTGGGCCTCTCCGTCCTCGTCGGTCGCGACGACGACGATCGGCACGCCGCTCGCCCGCCGGCTCTCGACCCATTCCATGACCTCGAGGGGAGACTCCGCCCGGATCGTCGGTACCGCGAAGAACGAGCCGGTGGAGGCGCGCACCGCCTTCGGGTCGTACGCGTCGGCCGCATGCCCCGTGGTGATCACGCCGTGCGCGCCCAAGGCGTCGGCCGACCGGACGATCGACCCGATGTTGCCCGGCTGCGTCGGACGGTCGAACACCAGACCCAGGAAGTCCGCCGGCACGGGGATCCGCAGGAGGTCGTCCGCGGGCATCGCGACGACGGCGAGCAGCTCGGCCACGCCCTCGGACTTCTCGCTGAGCTCCCCGAGCAGCGGCGCGGCCATCGCGATCTTCTCTGCGTCGGGGAGGGAGGCGAGCAGGCCGCGGGCCCACGGCGAGAGCGACCGGTCCGCGTCGTACACCAGGGCACGGACGTCCCAGCGGTGCTCGATCGCCAGGTTGATGGGCCGGACTCCCTGCACGATGAACTCGCCCGCGCGATGACGCTTGGTCCTGTTCGCGAGCAACGTCTGCAGCACCTGAAAGCGTGCGTTCCGTGCGCTGATGCGGGTAACCACGTGTTCCTCCTGAACCGTTGTGCGGCGACGCGGTCCGGCCGTCGCCCCCTGGAAGGCTACCGGCTCACGACCGGTGCAGACTGTGTCCCTCGATCGGCAGCCCGGCCGACGCGTCGTGCGGGACCTGCGTCCGGGGGACATGACCATGCCTCGTTCCACCGCCCTCCCCCACTTCCCCGGGTCGGACAGCCGTGAGCCTCGGCGGTACGTTCGTGCTCGTCGTGGCTGCGCCGGCTCTGGCGCTCGCCATGTCGCCGATGCTCCTCCTGACGGCCTTCGTGCTCGGGGGCATCTCGTCGTCGCAGCAGGTTCGCTCGTCCGGGTGCACCGCAGCGGCGGCGGAGCGCCGGAGCGCCCGGCCCGACGGCGGAGCTGACCCCACCGGCTCCGGCCCGGGCCATGCTGGGCGCGCCCGGCAGTGAGGCTGGCTCCCGGTGGGTCGTCGGAGCGTGGCGGCGTTTCCGGGGACAGGAAAGCCCCGGCACGGGTGGGTGCTGGGGCTGAGGGGGCTGGTGCGTGGCTCGCGTGAGTGTTGGGGGTATGCCAAAGGCCCACCCCGTGAGGGGTGGGCCTTTGGTGAATGGTTGTCCGGCGGCGACCTACTCTCCCACCCCGTCTCCAGGGCAGTACCATCGGCGCTGAGAGGCTTAGCTTCCGGGTTCGGAATGGGACCGGGCGTTTCCCTCTCGCTATGACCGCCGTAACTCTATGGAGATGTCGGGACCCTGGTTACGAAGGGTGTGCCCGTATCTCGGGAACCGCACAGTGGACGCGTAGCAAAAAGTTTGAGTGTTATCAAGTTGTCGGCTTATTAGTACCGGTCAGCTTCAGCAGTCTTTAGTCCTGCCTTACACATCCGGCCTATCTACCCAGTGGTCTAGCTGGGAGCCTCTCCCCCTTGCGGGGATGGAAACCTCATCTTGAAGCAGGCTTCCCGCTTAGATGCTTTCAGCGGTTATCCCTTCCGAACGTAGCTAACCAGCCGTGCTCCTGGCGGAACAACTGGCACACCAGAGGTTCGTCCGTCCCGGTCCTCTCGTACTAGGGACAGCCCTTCTCAAGTTTCCTGCGCGCGCAGCGGATAGGGACCGAACTGTCTCACGACGTTCTAAACCCAGCTCGCGTACCGCTTTAATGGGCGAACAGCCCAACCCTTGGGACCTACTCCAGCCCCAGGATGCGACGAGCCGACATCGAGGTGCCAAACCATGCCGTCGATATGGACTCTTGGGCAAGATCAGCCTGTTATCCCCGGGGTACCTTTTATCCGTTGAGCGACGGCGCTTCCACAAGCCACCGCCGGATCACTAGTTCCGACTTTCGTCCCTGCTCGACCTGTCAGTCTCACAGTCAAGCTCCCTTGTGCACTTGCACTCGACACCTGATTGCCAACCAGGCTGAGGGAACCTTTGAGCGCCTCCGTTACATTTTAGGAGGCAACCGCCCCAGTTAAACTACCCACCAGGCACTGTCCCTGATCCGGATTACGGACCGAGGTTAGATATCCAGAGCGACCAGAGTGGTATTTCAACGTTGACTCCACACACACTGGCGTGCATGCTTCACAGTCTCCCACCTATCCTACACAAGCCGCACCGAACACCAATACCAAGCTATAGTAAAGGTCCCGGGGTCTTTCCGTCCTGCTGCGCGTAACGAGCATCTTTACTCGTAGTGCAATTTCGCCGAGTTCGCGGTTGAGACAGCGGAGAAGTCGTTACGCCATTCGTGCAGGTCGGAACTTACCCGACAAGGAATTTCGCTACCTTAGGATGGTTATAGTTACCACCGCCGTTTACTGGGGCTTAAATTCTGAGCTTCGCCCGAAGGCTGACCCGTCCTCTTAACCTTCCAGCACCGGGCAGGCGTCAGTCCGTATACATCGTCTTGCGACTTCGCACGGACCTGTGTTTTTAGTAAACAGTCGCTTCTCCCTGGTCTCTGCGGCCGTCAACGCTCGGGAAGCTAGTTCCGTCACGCATCGGGCCCCCCTTCTCCCGAAGTTACGGGGGCATTTTGCCGAGTTCCTTAACCACGATTCTCTCGATCGCCTTAGTATTCTCTACCTGACCACCTGAGTCGGTTTAGGGTACGGGCGGCTAGAACCTCGCGCCGAGGCTTTTCTTGGCAGCATAGGATCACCCAATTCGCGCATACGCGCTATCTATCAGTTCTCAGGCTATGTGAACAGCGGATTTGCCTACTGTTCGCCCTACAACCTTGGACACGGTCAACCATCGCCGTGCTGGGCTACCTTCCTGCGTCACCCCTGTTAATACGCTTACCTAGTACCGGTTCGGGTCGCGCGCCGCTCCAGCGATGTCTCCCGAAGGAGACGGTGCTGGTTAAGGGCGCTTAGCATCACCGGGTTCGGTATGGGCGGTTCTTCGCCGGTAGGAGAATATCAACTCCTTGTCCATCGACTACGCCTGTCGGCCTCGCCTTAGGTCCCGACTTACCCAGGGCGGATTAGCCTGGCCCTGGAACCCTTGGTCATTCGGCGGACGGGTTTCTCACCCGTCTTTCGCTACTCATGCCTGCATTCTCACTCGTGTAGGCTCCACCGCTGGGTTACCCCGCGACTTCACTGCCCACACGACGCTCCCCTACCCATCCACACGCCTGGACCACGAAGGCCTAGCGTTTGTGTGAATGCCACAGCTTCGGCGGTGTACTTGAGCCCCGCTACATTGTCGGCGCGGAATCACTTGACCAGTGAGCTATTACGCACTCTTTCAAGGGTGGCTGCTTCTAAGCCAACCTCCTGGTTGTCTGTGCAACTCCACATCCTTTCCCACTTAGCACACGCTTAGGGGCCTTAGCTGGTGGTCTGGGCTGTTTCCCTCTCGACTACGGAGCTTATCCCCCGCAGTCTCACTCCCGCGCTCTCACTTACCGGCATTCGGAGTTTGGCTGACGTCAGTAACCTTGTAGGGCCCATCGGCCATCCAGTAGCTCTACCTCCGGCAAGAAACACGCGAGGCTGCACCTAAATGCATTTCGGGGAGAACCAGCTATCACGAAGTTTGATTGGCCTTTCACCCCTAACCACAGGTCATCCCCCAGGTTTTCAACCCTGGTGGGTTCGGTCCTCCACGTAGTCTTACCCACGCTTCAACCTGCCCATGGCTAGATCACTTCGCTTCGGGTCTAGACCCAGCGACTCATTCGCCCTATTCAGACTCGCTTTCGCTACGGCTTCCCCACACGGGTTAACCTTGCCACTGAGCACTAACTCGCAGGCTCATTCTTCAAAAGGCACGCTGTCACCCCTGCTAGGGAGGCTCCAACGGATTGTAGGCACACGGTTTCAGGTACTATTTCACTCCCCTCCCGGGGTACTTTTCACCTTTCCCTCACGGTACTGGTCCGCTATCGGTCACTAGGTAGTATTTAGGCTTAGCAAGTGGTCTTGCCGGATTCACACGGGATTTCTCGGGCCCCGTGCTACTTGGGATCCCCTTCGGGAGGCCGCGTCATTTCGTCTACGGGGGTCGCACCCTCTGTGCCGGGCCTTTCAATGCCCTTCGACTATAACGCGGCTTTCTGACTCCCTGACCAGGTACCAGCCCGGTCTGAAAGGTCCCACAACCCCGCCCATGCAACGCCTGGTAGCTATCACACATGAACGGTTTGGCCTGTTCCGCTTTCGCTCGCCACTACTCACGGAATATCTCTTCCTGTCGGTACTGAGATGTTTCACTTCCCGACGTTCCCTCCACACACCCTATATATTCAGGTGCGGGTCACTGGACATGACTCCAGCGGGGTTTCCCCATTCGGAGATCCTCGGATCACGGTTCGTTTGCCAACTCCCCGAGGCTTATCGCAGGCTACAACGTCCTTCATCGGCTCCTAGTGCCAAGGCATCCACCCTGTGCCCTTAAAAACTTGACAACAAAAAATTGCAGAGAACAAAGATAAATCTTTGATCTTACAAAGATGCTCGCGTCCACTGTGCAGTTCTCAAGCTACGGACGATCCCACCCGCTCCCACGGCCTACCAACACAACGGTTGGCGGTTCACCCAGGAGACGCGATGGCCCGTTCAGAGCGACCCCACCCATGCGGGCGGTTCCCTCAGGACCCAACAGTGTGCTTGGCAAACCCATCCCCCGTACCCGTGATGTTCCACCACCCACACAAGGTGGGCAGGTACTGACACGAACCGTCATGGACGAGCTCTTCGTTAATGTTCCACCCTTGAGCAACCATCCACCCACGCGTTCGGCGGGTGCCATGGCCTCTGCACAACCAGCCCCCGAGGGCGCCGGCTGTGAGTGATGCTCCTTAGAAAGGAGGTGATCCAGCCGCACCTTCCGGTACGGCTACCTTGTTACGACTTAGTCCCAATCGCCAGTCCCACCTTCGACAGCTCCCTCCACAAGGGTTGGGCCACCGGCTTCGGGTGTTACCGACTTTCGTGACTTGACGGGCGGTGTGTACAAGGCCCGGGAACGTATTCACCGCAGCGTTGCTGATCTGCGATTACTAGCGACTCCGACTTCATGGGGTCGAGTTGCAGACCCCAATCCGAACTGAGACCGGCTTTTTGGGATTCGCTCCACCTCGCGGTATCGCAGCCCTTTGTACCGGCCATTGTAGCATGCGTGAAGCCCAAGACATAAGGGGCATGATGATTTGACGTCATCCCCACCTTCCTCCGAGTTGACCCCGGCAGTCTCTTATGAGTCCCCACCATGACGTGCTGGCAACATAAGACGAGGGTTGCGCTCGTTGCGGGACTTAACCCAACATCTCACGACACGAGCTGACGACAACCATGCACCACCTGTACACCGACCTTGCGGGGCAACCATCTCTGGAAGTTTCCGGTGTATGTCAAGCCTTGGTAAGGTTCTTCGCGTTGCATCGAATTAATCCGCATGCTCCGCCGCTTGTGCGGGCCCCCGTCAATTCCTTTGAGTTTTAGCCTTGCGGCCGTACTCCCCAGGCGGGGCGCTTAATGCGTTTGCTGCGGCACGGAACTCGTGGAATGAGCCCCACACCTAGTGCCCAACGTTTACGGCATGGACTACCAGGGTATCTAATCCTGTTCGCTCCCCATGCTTTCGCTCCTCAGCGTCAGTTGCGGCCCAGTGACCTGCCTTCGCCATCGGTGTTCCTCCTGATATCTGCGCATTCCACCGCTACACCAGGAATTCCAGTCACCCCTACCGCACTCTAGTCTGCCCGTACCCGATGCAAGCTCAAGGTTGAGCCTTGAGTTTTCACACCAGACGCGACAAACCGCCTACGAGCTCTTTACGCCCAATAATTCCGGACAACGCTTGCGCCCTACGTATTACCGCGGCTGCTGGCACGTAGTTAGCCGGCGCTTCTTCTGCAGGTACCGTCACTTGCGCTTCTTCCCTGCTGAAAGAGGTTTACAACCCGAAGGCCTTCATCCCTCACGCGGCGTCGCTGCATCAGGCTTTCGCCCATTGTGCAATATTCCCCACTGCTGCCTCCCGTAGGAGTCTGGGCCGTGTCTCAGTCCCAGTGTGGCCGGTCGCCCTCTCAGGCCGGCTACCCGTCGTCGCCTTGGTAGGCCATTACCCCACCAACAAGCTGATAGGCCGCGAGTCCATCCCAGACCGATAAATCTTTCCAGACACTCCCCATGCAGGGGCGTCTCGTATCCAGTATTAGACCTCGTTTCCAAGGCTTATCCCGGAGTCTGGGGCAGGTTACTCACGTGTTACTCACCCGTTCGCCACTGATCCGCCCAGCAAGCTGGGCATCACCGTTCGACTTGCATGTGTTAAGCACGCCGCCAGCGTTCGTCCTGAGCCAGGATCAAACTCTCCGTAAATGTTTGCTATCAACCCCGAAGGATTAACAACCATACGAAGCGGACCCAAAGGTCCATAATCATGGCTACAAACCGAAAACATGACGTTTTCAATTCATACCAAAAGAAGTCTCAACACGAACACACAACACACACCGAAGGTGCGCGCCACACGCCCATGCAGGACAATTGGCATTAACTATCAAGCACACTGTTGAGTTCTCAAGCAACCGACACGCACCGACTCCAACCCCTCAGGGGCCTTCACTCGGGGCAACTTCTCTAACCTACCAGACCGGCTTCTTCGTTTCAAACCCGGCAAACCGGGCCGAACTCGGAGGTCGATCCCCGACGTCAGGCACCGGAGGCGTGAAGCATCCAGGTCAAGAGGTCGGATTTCAGTCCGGGGGAACAGCCACTTCGCGGCGGCTCCGAGGAGCTTCGCAGTGGTGTCTGTCTCTCCCTGCCGGGCTGACTTCGAGAACATTACGGGGAGGTGAACGCATCGGTCAACCCGGCTCCGCGTGACCCCGGTCACCGCTCACCTGGGCACGGCGCGCCACCTCGGGCGACACCGTCCAGGGGCAGGCGACGGCTTCCGGCAGGACCGCGCCGCCGTCCGGCCTCCACGCCTCCAGGTCTCCCGCCCGACGGCGGACGAGGTGCCCGGTACGGCACTCACCGGCCGTCCTCTCACGACCCTTCGTCCCCGACGGCCTCGCAGTACCGCGCGCCCATCTCGCGCACCGCCGCGCGCAGCTCGGGTGGACCCACCACCTCGAACGGGACGTCGAACATCCCGACCCACGCGGCCAGCCCCCGCCACGACCACGAGCCGGCGACGAGCCTCGACCGGTCCGGGCCGATCGCCTCGACGAGACCCTGGTCGCCGACCCACGGTGCGAGGTCGTCCGCCCGGGCGTGCAGGACCACCTCGCCCTCGGCGGGCCACCGTGGACGGGAGAACTGGTGCGCGACGTACGCGGCGACGTCGGCGCCCGGTACGCGGCTCGCGCGCCGCTCCCTGCCCGCACCCTTCCCCCGCGATCCCCCGGCAGCGCCGTCGCCGCCCGGCCGCGCCCCCGGCGCACCCGGCGCACCAGCACCCGAGGGGCCGCCGCCGCGCACGGAGCCCACCGCCCCTGTCCCGGCGGGCCCGCGGTCGGTCGGCACGTCCGGCAGGTCGCGCGGTGCGAAGCGCGGTCCCGTGGGCGTCCGGGGCGTCATGCGGTCGACGCGGAACGTGCGCCAGTCCTCGCGCTCGAGGTCCCACGCGACGAGGTACCAGCGCCCGCCCCACGTCACGAGGTGGTGCGGCTCGGCGCGACGCGGGGCCCGGAAGGCCGCGGCGCCCGAGCCGAGCAGCGGCGAGGAACCGCCCTCGTAGTCGAAGCGCAGCACCTCGCGCGCCCGCACGGCGCTGCCCACGGCGACCAGCACGGCCGGGTCCACGTCCGGGCGCGCCCCGTCCCGCGCGGACGGCACCGCGGTCACCTCGAGCGCGTCGATCCGCCCGCGCAGCCGTGCGGGCATGACCTGGCGGATGGTCGCGAGCGCCCGCTGCGCCGGCTCCTCGAGACCGCCCACCGAGGAGGTCTGGAGCGCGATGGCGACCGCGACCGCCTGCTCGTCGTCGAACAGCAGGGGCGGGAGGTCGGCGCCGGCGTCGAGGCGGTACCCGCCGTCGGGCCCCTTGGTCGCGCGCACCGGGTAGCCGAGCTCGCGCAGGCGGTCGACGTCGCGCCGCACCGTGCGCGGGCTGACGCGCAGGCGCTCCGCGAGCGCCTCCCCCGGCCAGTCGCGCCGGGCCTGGAGCAGGGAGAGCAGGGCGAGGAGGCGGGCCGAGGTCTCGAGCATGGTCCCAGCGTCGCACGAGGTAGCGGACAGAACCTGACCTCTACCTCCGCCAGGGTGGAGTCATCACCCACTCCTGGAGGACACCGTGATCCACACCCGCTCCCTCACGAAGGACTTCGTCGTGAGCCGCCACGAGACCGTGCACGCCGTGCGCGGGATCTCGCTCGACATCGAGCCGGGCGAGCTCGTCGCCGTCCTGGGCCCCAACGGGGCCGGCAAGACCACGACCCTGCGCATGCTCACGACGCTCATCGCGCCCACCTCGGGCAGCGCGACCGTCGCGGGGTACGACGTCGTCGCGCACCCCGCGCAGGTCCGTCACCACATCGGGTACGTCGGGCAGGGCAACGCCGCGGGCCACAACCAGCGAGCCGTCGACGAGCTCGTGACGCAGGGCGTCGTCTACGGCCTCGACCGCCGGGCCGCGCGCCGCCGCGCCGACGAGCTGTTCGAGGCGCTCGACCTGACCGCGCTGCGCACGCGCAAGGTCGCCGACCTCTCGGGCGGGCAGCGTCGCCGGCTCGACGTCGCGATGGGCCTCGTCCACTCGCCGTCGCTGCTGTTCCTCGACGAGCCCTCGACCGGGCTCGACCCGCACAACCGCGCCAACCTGTGGGAGCACGTCCTGCGCATGCGGGCCGACGCGCTCGCCACCACGGGCGACCCCATGACGATCGTCCTGACCACGCACTACCTCGACGAGGCCGACACCATGGCCGAACGTGTCGTGGTCGTCGACCACGGCGAGGTCATCGCGGACGACACCGCGGAGGCGCTCAAGACGAACCTCGCCGGGGACCGCGTGGTCCTCGAGACCACGCCCGACGACGGCGCCCGCCTCGCGCAGCTGGTGGCCCGCGCGGACGGGGTCCGGGAGATCGAGGCAGCCGGCACCCAGGTCACGGCACGGGTCACGGACGGCCCCGCGCTGCTCCCGGCCCTGCTGCGCGCGGCCGACCACGCGGGCGTCGTCGTCGCCACGGCCCAGGTCCACCGCCCCACGCTCGACGACGTGTTCCTCGCGCTGACCGGCCGCAGCCTGCGCGAGACGGGGACGCCGGACGTCCCCGGCGCGACCTCACCCTCCGCACGGACCACCGAGAGCGCAGCGCTCTCCGGGAAGGACGCAGCATGAGCACCGTCGACACCACGACCACGGGCCGTGGCGGCCCCGCTCCCACCCGCACGCAGCGCGGCGCCGGCCCGACAGGTCGCCCCGGTGCCCGGCCTCGCGGACGGCTCGCGCACCTCGCCCGCGACACCTCGATCGTCCTGGTCCGCGAGCTGCGCCCGCTGCTCCACGACCCGTTCTCGGTCGTGTTCGGCCTCGTGCAGCCGCTCGTGTTCCTCGCCTTGTTCGGCCCCCTGCTCGTCGGCACGCTCAGCGGCCAGGACGGCGGCGCGGACGGGACGCTGGGCGGCAGCGTCTGGCAGTGGTTCGTCCCGTCGATCCTCGTGATGACGACCCTGTTCGGCACCTCGACCACGGGCGCCAACCTCCAGCAGGAGCTCAACACGGGCGCGCACGAGCGCATGCTCGTCTCGCCCCTGTCCCGACCGTCGCTGCTCGTGGGACGCGCACTCAAGGAGATGGTGCCGATCGCGGCGCAGTCCGTCGTGGTCGTGCTCGTGATGCTGCCGTTCGGGTTCGAGCTCTATCCCGTGGGCGCCGTGCTCGGGCTGCTCATGCTCGCGATCTTCGGGGTGGGCATCGGGTCGCTCAGCTACGCCCTGGCCCTCGCCGTGCGCAAGCAGGAGTGGATGTTCTGGCTCGTGCAGCAGACGCTGCTCTTCCCGCTCATGATCCTGTCGGGCATGCTCCTGCCCCTCGAGACCGGACCGGGCTGGATGCAGGCCGCGGCCCACCTCAACCCCCTGACCTACCTGGTCGACGCAGAGCGCGCGCTCTTCGCGGGCGACCTGACCTCGTCGGCCGCCGCCTGGGGCTGGGTCGCCGCGGTGGTGACCGCCGCCGTCGGGCTGGCCGTGGGGATCCGGACCATGGTGCGCAGCACGGACTGACGCCCCCGAGGACGACGGAGGGGTGGCACGCCCACGGCGCGCCACCCCTCCGTCGGCCGCGCGCGCGGCACGAACGTCAGGCGTACTGCTCGCGGAACGCGTCCGTGAGGCTCGGCCCGCCGTCGCCCAGGCGCCACACGCTCCACCCGTCGGCCGTCGCCGTGCCCGACGCCGCGATCGCCGCCGCGTCCGGGTGACGGAAGCGGGCGCCGTCGGTCAACTCGATGAAACCGTCCGGGTACAGGACGGCCTCGAAGCGCTGCCCACGACGCGGGCGCGACCACACGAGCGACACGGGCGTGCCGAAGGCGCGGGCGAGGGCGTGCAGGTCCGGGTCGTCGTCCGGGTCGTCGTCGAGCACGGACGCGGACGGCGGCGGCGGGGCCGGCACGAGATCCTGGCCCAACGGGTCGATCGTGCTCAGGGCGTCGACCACCGGGACGTTCACGGGCGGCTGGTACGACAACGGGTCGTACGCGGGGGCCTCGGCCTCGTAGGACTCCCGCGTCAGCACCGACTCACGGGTCCGGATCGACTCGCGTGTGCGGATGGACTCGCGCGTCAGGATCGAGGCGCGGCTCGGCGTGCGCGACGACAGCGCGTCCTCCGCAGCCTGCGTCGACGAGTAGCGGCCGAACTCGGACGCCTCGTCCACGGGCGGCGACGCGAGCAGCGGCACGGGCGGGACCGGGGGCGCCTCCGGGACGGGCGGCACCGACAGCTCGGCGGCCGGACCACGGCCGAGCAGAGGTTCGTGGATCGGCTCGAGCGTGCCGGTCACGTCCGCCGACCCCGCAGCGCTGCCGTAGACGGTCGCCGCGGCCTCGAGCTCCGAGCCTCGCCGACGGTCGGAGCGCGACCGCTGCGTCACGATCGGCAGCTTGCCCGTGAGCGCGCGCCCGACCGCCACGCCCTCGGCGAAGTCCGCGGTGCGCTGCGCCGAGCGCGTGGGCTCGACCGCCGCCCGGCGGGGGGCGGCCGGAGCCGCCGGCCGTGCGGTGCGCTCGGGCACGAGCGGCGAGACGTCGACGAACCTGCGGCCGTCCGCCCCGTGCATCACGCCGAGCTTGAGGACCGACACCGACGACCCCGGCTGGCGCAGGAAGTCGAGCGCGTCGACGATGCCGTCCTCCGCGCTCGAGCAGATGACGATCAGCCGGGCCCCCGTGGCCCGCGACGTCGCCTGCGACCGCGTCAGGGGGACGTTGTCGTAGAAGGTCGTGACGTCCTGCTGGAAACGGGCCGCTCCCCCGGCGTAGCGGCTCGCGAGCTCGGCTCGCGTGAGCTGCCCCGCGCGACCGGCATGGTTCATGGCCCGGGTCAGGGTCTCCTCGGTCAGCTCCGAGACGACCTCGATCACGACGGGCAGGCCCGCGGCGTCGAGCGCCAGCAGGTGTGGCTCGTCGGTCGACGACCCCTGCCGGACGGGGAAGATCTGCTCACCGAGCAGACCGTCCAGGTGGCCGTCGACCACACGCTGCGCGACCGTGCCGAACCCCCCACCCGCCGGCTGCGACGGGCGGACGAGAACTGGACGCTCGGCGTCCACCTCGAAGAGGGGCATCTTGGTCTCCTGCGGCTCGGGAAGCGACCTCGAACGCTGCCCGGGACGGCGGCGTTGCCGCATAGCCTACGACGCCCGTGCGAGCGACTCGAACGAGTGCGTTTCACCCACTGGGACGGGGGCGTCCCAGCCGGTGTCAGTCCTCGGCCAGGCGCTCCTCGATGCGCTCGATCTTCCCGGTGAGCTCCCCGGTCCGACCTGGGCGGATGTCCGCCTTGAGCACCAACGAGACGCGGTGCCCGCCGGCGCCCACGGCCTCGGTGGCGCGCTTGACGACGTCCATGACCTCGTCCCACTCACCCTCGATCTCGGTGAACATCGACGTGGTCCGGTTCGGCAGGCCCGAGGCGCGGACGATGCGGACGGCTTCGGCGACGGCGTCCGTGACGGACTCGCCGGCACCGAGCGGGGCGACGGAGAAAGCGAAGATGGCCATGGGGCCATCATGCCCGTCGTACGGCTCCGCTCGCCGTGCCGAGCGTCCCCCGGTACCCGTAGCGTGGGGCTCATGCGTATCGGAGCACACGTCGACCAGGCAGACGCCATCCACCAGGCACGGGCGATCGGCGCCGACCAGGCCCAGATCTTCCTGGGCGACCCGCAGGGCTGGAAGGGCGCCGAGTTCACCTACCCCGGCGGCGCCGAGGCCCTGCGCGCGGACGCCGCGGCCGCGGACCTCGACCTCTACGTGCACGCGCCGTACGTCATCAACGTCGCGAGCACCAACAACCGCATCCGGATCCCGAGCCGCAAGTCGCTCCAGAAGATCGTCGACGGCGCGGCCGAGATCGGCGCCAAGGGCGTGATCGTCCACGGCGGCCACGTGACCGCGGACGACGACGTCGCGGTCGGCTACGACAACTGGCGCAAGGCGATCGACGCGCTCGACGCCAAGGTGCCCGTCCTGATCGAGAACACCGCGGGCGGGGCCAGGTCGATGGCCCGCACGATCGAGAGCATCGGGCGGCTGTGGGACGCGATCGGGGCCGCGGAGGGCGGGGACGAGGTCGGCTTCACGCTCGACACGTGCCACGCCTGGGCGGGCGGGATCGACCTGGCCACCGCCGCGGACCAGGTCCGCGCCGTGACGGGCCGCATCGACCTGGTGCACGCGAACGACAGCCGGGACACGTTCGACTCGGGGGCGGACCGCCACGCGCACTTCGGCGACGGGCTCATCCCGCCCGACGAGCTGGTCGCTGTCATCGCGTCCGCCGGGGCGCCCGTCGTCTGCGAGACGCACGGCGACATGGGCCCGGACATCGCCTGGCTGCGCTCGCGTCTGGGCTGAGCGGCCCGACGGCGCAGCTCGCCCCGGGTCACGGGGTGCGGTGGGCGGTGGCGTGAGCCCGGGCGCTCCCCGTGCGGCGGGGCGGGCGGCGCGCGGGCAGGGCGGCAGTGCCGTGCCGACGGTGCGGGCAGGTGGTGCGCTCCAGCGACCGCTCCGCCGTCGACCATGCGGTGGGCGTCGCCCGAGCATGCGGTGGGCGTCCGCTTCTGGGTCGAGACGAACGCCCACCGCATGCTCGGCACCGGGGGGGGTGGAAACGGGGGCTGCACCCGGGGGCAGCCGCGCGGGTGTACCGAGAGGGTCAGCCCGTGTTCTGCAGGCCCGCCGCGACGCCGTTGACCGTGAGCAGCAGCAGGTGCTGCAGGCCGTCCTTGTACTGCCCCTCCGCCCCCGAGCGCAGGCCGCGCAGCGCACGGAGCTGGAGCAGCGAGAGCGCGTCGACGTACGGGCTGCGGAGCTGGACCGCACGTCCCAGGACCCGGCGACCGGCCAGCGGCCACTCGTTCCCGCTGATCTTGAGGACCCACTCGCGCGTCAGGCGCAGCTCGTCGAGGATCTTGGCCGCGAGGTCGTCCCGGTCGCCGAGCGCGAGGTAGCGCTCCGCGATCCGCTCGTCGGCCTTGGCGAGCGACATCTCGACGTTGTCGATGAGCGTCGCGAACAGCGGCCAGTCGCGGTGCGCCTCGCGCAGCCGCTCGAGGTCGCCGAACTCCTGGAGCGAGGTGCCCAGGCCGTACCAGCCGGCCAGGTTGATGCGGGCCTGCGACCACGAGAACACCCACGGGATGGCGCGCAGGTCCTCGAGCGACTCGACCGACAGACCGCGTCGCGCGGGACGGGACCCGATCGGCAGGAGCCCGACCTCCTCGAGAGGGGTGACCTCGGAGAACCACTGCGGGAATCCCTCGCTGCGCACGAGAGCGTGGAAGTGCTCGCGCGAGGTGGAGTCCAGTGCGGACGCCACGTCGGCGAAGCGCGCGGTGGCCTCGGCGTTGCGGCGCTCGACCGAGGGGGCGGAGGCGAGCAGCGTCGCCGCAGCCACCTGCTCGATGTGGCGGGCGGCGATCGTCGCGTCGCCGTAGCGGGCGGTGATGACCTCGCCCTGCTCGGTGAGCTTGAACCGGCCGTCGACCGAGCCCGGGGGCTGGGCGAGGACCGCGCGGTTCGCGGGGCCGCCGCCACGCCCGAGGGCGCCGCCGCGGCCGTGGAACAGCGTCAGGTTGATCTCGTGACGCTGGGCCCACTCCGCGATGCGGCTCTGGGCGGAGTGCAGGGCGAGGGTCGCCGAGACCGGGCCGACGTCCTTGGACGAGTCCGAGTAGCCGAGCATGACCTCGACCTTGCGACCGTTCTCCGCGAGCCGGCGCTGGACCTGGGGCAGCTCGAGCGCCGCCTCGAGGATCTCGACGCTCGCCTCGAGGTCCGCGAAGGTCTCGAACAGCGGGATCGCGTCGATCACGGGTGCGTCCTCGGCGCCCTCGAACGCGAGCTCGGCGAGCTGGTAGACCGCGGCCAGGTGCTCGGGCTTCTGCGTGAACGAGACGATGTAGCGGCGCGCGGCACGGATGCCGTAGCGCTGCTGGATCGAGCCGATCGCCCGGTAGGTGTCGAGGACCTCGCGCGTGCGGTCGGACAGCGTGCCGTGCACGCCGTGCTCCGCGATCTCCGCGAGTGCGGCCTCGTGGACCTGCGAGTGCTGACGGACCTCGAGCTCGGCCAGGTGGAACCCGAAGGTCTGCACCTGCCACACGAGCTGCTGCAGGTCCCCGTAGGCCGCACGGGGCGCACCCGCCGCGATGAGCGAGTCCTGGACGACCTTGAGGTCGGCCTCGAGCTGCTCGGGCACCGCGTACGCGAGGTCCGCGTCGCGCAGGCGGGTCGCGGCGATGCGGCGGGCCACGACGAGCATGACGGCGCGGTGCGGCTCGGCCGGCGACTCCGCGGCGGCCTCGGCCGTGATGGCCTCGGAGAGCTGGCGCTGCTTCTGCCAGAGCGAGCGCAGGCCGTCGGACGCGGGCGTGCCCTGCTCGTCGAGCGTGAGCGTGCGCCCGATCCGCTGGGCCGCGCGCTCGAGGGCCTGGAGCGCGTGGTCGGCCGCGATGGCCGCGGCCTGGCGCGTGGTCTCCGCGGTGACGTTCGGGTTCCCGTCACGGTCGCCGCCGATCCAGGTCCCCAGGCGCACGAACGGTGCGGCCAGCGGGCGGTCGTGGCCGGCCTTGTCGGCGAGGAGCCAGTCGTCGAGGCGGCGGTAGACGGTCGGGAAGACCGTGAAGAGGGTCGCGTCGAACACGCTCATCGCGGTGCGGACCTCGTCGAGCGGCGAGGGCTTGGCCGCACGGATCGGGGACGTCCGCCACATGCCGTCGATCTCGGCGAGGAGCTTGCGCTCGTTCTCGGCCAGCGACGCGCCACCGGCGGGCAGGGCGTCGCGCTCGGTCAGCAGGCCCGACAGGCGCCGGATCGACGCGGAGATCGCCCGACGGCGGGCCTCGGTCGGGTGCGCGGTGAGGACCGGGCGGAACTCGAGCCGCTGGAGGCGAGCGAGCGCCTCCTCGTGCCCCACCTCGTCCGCGAGCTGCGTGAAGGCCTCGGGCAGCGTGTCGTCGACGACCGACGGCGCGAGCTCGGCCTCGCGGTCGTGCAGGACCCGCACGCGGTGGTGCTCCTCGGCGAGGTTCGCGAGGTGGAAGTACACGGTGAACGCACGGGCCACCTGCTCGGCGCGCTCGTGGCTGAAGCCCTCGACGAGACGCTCGGCCTCCTCGAGCGCGGCGTCCGCGTGCTCGCCGTACGCGCGGATCGAGAGCTCGCGCAGGTGCTCGACGTCGTCGAGCAGGGCGGGATCCCCCGACTCCGTCAGGACCGTGCCGAGCAGGCGGCCGAGGAGGCGGACGTCGTCGCGCAGCGGCGCCGGGACCTCGTGCCGGGCGCCCGTGCGGCCGTTGCCGTCGGTGGATTCGGGGGAAACGTTGTCGGTCACGGGTCCGTAGCCTAGGCGCTCCACGTCCCGGCGCGTCGGGGCGTCTGCCTGGTGGTCGCTCGTACGAGGCCACGAGCCCCGCGGGACCCTCCCCGGGAAGCACGACGCCCGGGCGAGGAGACCTCGCCCGGGCGCGTGACGTCGTCGGGCCGGGTCAGTGCGTGAACGCGCCCTGCCAGACCGTGTCGAACGGCGCGTGCGAGCTCACGCGCGCCTCGATCGCCTCGGTGACCATCTGCTTCGCGACGCCCACGGCCCGCTCGACGTCGTTGCCCTTGGCGAGCTCGGCCGTGATGGCCGCGGCGAACGTGCAGCCCGCGCCGCTCACGCGCTCCTCGCCCACCTTGGGGACGGAGAAGACCGTGATCTCCTGACCGTCGAACAGGACGTCGACCGCGTCCGGACCGGGCAGCTCCACGCCGCCCTTGACGACCACGAAGTCCGGACCCAGCGCGTGGATGCGCTCGGCGGCCTCCACGAGATCGTCGATCGACTCGATCTTCTCCATGCCGGACAGGACCTTGGCCTCGAACACGTTGGGCGTGATGACCGTGGCGAACGGCAGGATCTTCTCGCGCAGCGCGGTGTCGGTGTCGAGGGCCGCGCCCGGCTCCTGGCCCTTGCAGATCAGGACCGGGTCGAGGACCACGTGGTGCCAGCGCTGGCTCGCGAGCGACTCGGCGACCACGTCGATCGTCGCGGGCGTGCCGAGCATGCCGATCTTCACGACGTCGAGGTCGTACGTGCTGGTCGCGGCCTCGAACTGGTCCGCGATGACCTGCGGCTCGACCGGGACGAAGCGGTGGCCCCAGTCGTTCTTCGGGTCGAACGACACGATGCACGTCAGGGTCCCGACGCCGTACACGCCCAGCTCCTGGAACGTCTTGAGGTCGGCCTGGATGCCGGCTCCCCCGGTGGCTTCCGATCCGGCGATGACGTACGCGAGGTTGACCATGGTGCTGCCTGTGTCCTTCGAGGAAGAGTGGTGGGACCGGGGCCGAGCCCCCGGGAAAGCCTACGCCGCGCCGCAGGCCCTCACGCGAGGTGGCCCGGGCACCCCGGGCCGCTCACCGCCCCGGGCGCACCAGCCCCGCCTCGTACGCGAGGATCACGAGCTGGACGCGGTTCGTGAGCCCCACCTTGGTCAGCAGCGAGCGGACGTGGCTCTTGACGGTCGCCTCCGAGAGGAACAGCTCGTCCCCGACCTCCTTGTTCGACAGCCCACGGGCGACGGCCAGCAGGACCTCGATCTCGCGCGGGGTCGCGGCCTCGAGGCCCGTCCCCGCGCGTACCGCGCTCTGCGCGCCCGCGACTGCGTGCCGGTCCGAGAGCTCGACCCAGCGCTCGATGATCCGGCGCGTGACCCCCGGGTCGAGCAGGCCGTCCCCCGCGCGGACCCGGTGGACCGCGGTCACGAGGGACTCGGGGTCGGCGTCCTTGAGCAAGAACCCGGCGGCCCCCGCGCGCAGGGCCCCGTAGACGTACTCGTCGTCGTCGAACGTGGTCAGGACGAGCGTGCGCACGCCCGCGAGGTCGGGATCCTCGGCGATCCGAGCGGCGGCGTCGATCCCGTTGAGGTGCGGCATGCGCACGTCCATGAGGACGACGTCGGGCATGAGGGCGCGAGCCATCTGGACCCCCTGGGCGCCGTCGGCCGCCTCGCCCACGACCGTGATGTCGGGCTCGTTGTCGAGGATCATGCGCAGGCCGAGACGGATGGTCGCCTGGTCGTCGACCACGACCACCCGCACGGGCTCGTCGAACGCCCGGCTCTCGGCGACGAGGGGCCCACGAACGGTCGCGGGCGGGCTCCCGGGCGGCGGCGGGGGCGGGACGGGGACGTGGGTCATGTCGCCTCTCGGGGCAGGACGGCCTGGACGCGCCAGCCGCCGTTCTGGTCGGGACCGGCGGACAGCGTGCCGCCGCAGGACTGGGCTCGTTCGCGCATGTTCAGCAGCCCGTTGCCGCCGTGCAGGTCGGGGTTGTCGGGCAGGGGCGGCCCGGGGTCGCGCACGGCGACGCGCACGTAGCCGGCGGTCGAGACGATCTCGAGGCTCGCGCGGGGCGCGATCGAGTGCAGCAGGACGTTGGTCAGGCCCTCCTGGGCGATGCGCACGACGGCGAGGCTCACCTCGGCGGACAGGTCTCCCAGGTCGTCGGGCAGGTCGAGCTCGACGACCCGGCCCGCGTCGGCGAGGCGCGCGGCCGCGGCACGGACGTCGACGAGCGCGGGGGCGGGCGCGAGCTCGAGCGCGTCCCCCGCCTCCCGGCGCAGCACGTGCACGACCGAGCGCATCGAGGTCAGCGCCTTCTTGCCCTCCTCGGCGATCCACGTGACGGCCTCGGCCGGGGCGTGGGGCTGGTTGGGCGCGACACGGTCCGCGGCCTGCGCCCGGACGACGATCGCGGCCATGTGGTGCGCGACGACGTCGTGCAGCTCGCGGGCGATGCGCGTGCGCTCGGCGAGCACGGCCTGCTCTGCGAGGCGGCCCTGCAGGGCCGTGAGCTCCTGGTTGCGCTCGCGCAGGGCCTCGCCCGTCACCGCGATGCGCCGGACCATCCACCCGAGCGAGACGGCCGCGAGCGCCAGGGCGACCGTGGTGAGGATCTCCGACGGGCTGCCCGACGCGTAGATCGCCGAGTACCCGGGCCAGGGCGGCATCCAGAGGTTGAGCGCCCAGCCCGAGAGCGTGACCGCGATCGTCGCGAGCGGCAGCGGCACGGCCCCGTGCCGGGTCGCGCCGAAGGCCGCGACCAGGAGCGGCACGAGGTGGAACTGGTTGCCCCCCGCGCCGTCCTGGCACAGGGGGTAGAAGGTCACGGTGCCCCAGAAGGCCCACCCGGGCGCGACCCGCCGCAGGGCGAGCGTCAGGACGAGCCAGGCCCCCGTCCACCAGTACGGCTCGATGAAGTGCGGCCGCCAGTAGTCGCCCCGGTACATGGAGCCGACGAACCCGAACCAGACCGCACCGACCGCGAGGGCGACGAGGAGGTCCTGCGCCCACACGGGCGCGCGGTGGAGGGGCGGCACGCCCCCACCGTAGCGAGTCGGCTGCGGGCACGGCACCGCCCTGGGGCTGGTGCCCGACGACGGCGCGTCCGCCCCAGGAGGGAGCCCGGCGGGGCGCGGGGCACCCTACGGCGAGGCCCGGTACCGCCCTGGGAGCGATGCCCCGCGTCCGTGGGCCGGGCGATGCTCGGGGCATGTCCCGCACCGTGCCTGCCCCGCCCCCGGTCCATCACTGTCGGCCGTCCCTCGCGGACCGCGTGTACGCGGCGGTCATCGGGGCCGGGATCCTGGCGAGCGCGGTGTCGGCGTACGAGCTCGTGGCGCGCGACGCCCCGCTGTCGACGTCGAGCATGTCGGTGCTGTCGGTCCCGTCGGGGCCGGCAGCGTGTCCGGCGGGTGCCCCGGGCAGCGGGTGAGCGAGTACCCGAGGGCCGCTAGTCGCCGCCCGTGCCTGCGCGCGGCACGGGCACGTCCGTGACCTCGGGGGCCGCGAGCATCTCCGGGAAGCTGCGCACGAGCAGCCACGCCGGCAGGATCGCGAGGCACAGCACGGGCAGGACCCCGACGTCCCCCACGACCGCGACCGCGACGAACAACGCGATCCATCCGTCGCGCCCGACGGCCAGGACCACGCCCAGGACGCCGCTCGCGACCGAGAGCCCGAGCGGCGCGCCGGGGAAGGCCGCGTTGACGGCGACCCCGGCCGCGACCCCGATGAACACCGCGGGGAAGATCCGCCCGCCCCGGAAGCCCGCCGCGGCCGCGATCACGAGCGCCACGAGCTTGACCGCGAAGATGAGGACCAGGTTCCACGTCGAGAAGTCGGCGCGCTGCTGGACGAGCTCGAACGACTGCTGGGAGCCCTTGAAGAGCGTGAGCGGTCCGCCGATCGCGCCGAGGATCCCCAGGAGCACGCCGCCGAGCGTCACGTACAGGACCGGGTTCCCCATGCCGTGGAAGAACCGGTGCAGGTGCCTGAACGCGAGCACGCCCAGCAGGGCCGCGCCTGCGGCGAGCGTCGCGACCGCGAGCGAGATGCCGACGTCGCCGAGGTCCGGCACCCCGAGGTCGGGCAGGTCCATCGAACCGAACGGGCGCCCGATCGCGTCCATGGTCATGGCCCCCGCACCGGCCGAGACGAGCGGCAGGAACAACCGGTCGAACAGCGGCCCACCCCGGGGGAAGCCCGCGACGACGCC
Source organism: Oerskovia jenensis (assembly GCF_016907235.1). NCBI lineage: Bacteria > Bacillati > Actinomycetota > Actinomycetes > Micrococcales > Cellulomonadaceae > Oerskovia > Oerskovia jenensis. The sequence continues at coordinate 2,648,163 of NZ_JAFBBO010000001.1, read as the reverse complement.
CGTGAACACGAGCGCGGCCGCGACGGGGGTCCCGAACAGCGCACCGATCGTCGCTGCCGCGGCCAGCATCACGACGAGGTCCGTGGGGACCTGGCGCCACAGCCGCGCGACCAGCGCGACGAGCAGCGCGGTGTTGATCGCGATGATCGGGTTCTCGGGTCCCAGGCTCACTCCCCCGGCGAGCCCCAGGACCGTGACGACCGCGAGGCTCGGCAGCACGTGGAGCGGCAGCGGGGGCGCGATGAGCTCGGTCGTCGCGGAGTCGCGGCCTCCGTGGCCCGGCACGAGCCACACGACGAGCCCCACGAGCAGTCCCGCGCCGGTCAGCATCCCGAAGATCCACCAGCGGGAGTCCGGGTCCACCCCCAGCGATCCCGGCAGGTCCGTCCACAGGAGGTCCTCGGCCGCCGCCGACAACCAGTCGAGCGCGTAGAGCACGAGCGCCGACACGATCCCGACCAGCACCGCGGGCACGCACAGCCTCAGCAGCGTGCGCAGCGCCGGGGCGTCCGGCGGGAGCGGGTTGGGCGGCGCCGGGCGGGAGGTCGCGTCGTCGTCCCTCGCAGCCATGCGCCCAGCGTGGCACGCGGGCCGCCCGCGCGCGCCCCGGGGCCCGCGCCCCCTGCCCGACGGCGCCGCAACAGCCCCAGGGCTGACCCCACCCCGCGAGGACCGCACCCTGGGGCGAGGGCGAGTGCCGCCGTCGGGCGGATGTCCCGTGCCGGGGGGCCTGGGAAGGTCGACGCGTGCCCCTCCGCGACGATGCCCGAACCACGCGCGGGCGCCGCCCCGCCTGGGCCGCGCCCTGGCCCGACGCCACCACCCGCGCGGGTCGTGCGGTCCGCCACGACCTGCGTCGAGCACGAGGTGTCACGTACGGGGTCGTGCTCACGCTGCTGGTGACGGCCGCCGCCGAGGCCGAGGTGTGGCCGCTCACCGCGTACCGGCTCTTCAGCACGGTACGGACCGGCACGACCGTGACCCTCGAGCTCGTGGCCGAGACCGACGACGGTGACGTCCTCGTCCACCCGACCGACCCTGCCGAGCCCCTCGCCACGACGACCCGCCAGTACCCGGACCTCGCCGCGGCCCCACCCGAGCGTCGCCGTGAGATGGTGTCCGCCTGGTTGGACCTGGCGGGGATCGACCCCGCAGAGGTGCGCACCGTCCGGCTCGAACGCACGGTGCGCACTTTGCCCGACAGCGCGAGCGGCTGGGTCGAGCGGTCGCGCGAGACGGTCCTGGAGGTCGTGCCGTGAGCGGGCCGGCCGGGTCGTCGCTGTGCCGGGCGGTTCACGTCCTCGACCGCGCCCTCGTGGCCCCCGGTCCCGCCTACCGGCTGCTCGAGGTGCGCACGCTCCTCGCGCTCGTGATCGGGCTGCGCCTGGCCACGCGCGACTGGACCGTGGTCGCCGACCGGCCCGCCGCGCTCACCGACCACGGGTCCGTCCTGGGCTGGCTGCTCCTGGCCCCGCCCGCCTGGCTGCTCGTCGTGGTGCAGTGCGCCGGGCTGCTGGGCGTGACGCTCGTCGTGGCACGCCGCTCCGGACGCGCGGGGTTCGTGCTCGCCTGGTGCGCGTACACCGCTCTCGCCGCCCTGTGGGGCAGCTCGGGAAAGGTCCTGCACCCCGACGTCCTGACGGTCACGGTCGGGTTCGTCCTGCTGTTCGCGGGCGACCCGCCACGAGCGCTGCCCACCACGGAGCGGAGCACGCGCTGGGGCTGGCCGCCACGCGCCGCGCTCGCGGCGCTCGCCACGGTGTACTTCCTCACCGGGGCGCAGAAGCTGCGGCACAGCGGCACCGGGTGGGTCCTCAGCGACAACATGTCGTGGGTCCTGCGCCAGGGCGCGGGCGGGTCCCCGTTCGGGGAGGCATGGGTCCACGCCGTCGCCGACCAGCCGTGGCTCACGCAGGCGCTCGCGGGCGGGGCGCTCGTGCTCGTGCTGACGGCTCCGGTGTGGCTCGCGGTCCGGGTCACGCGCGTCCCGTTCGTGCTCGCGGTCGCCGCGATGCACGGCAGCATCTGGGCGTTCCTCGGGCTGGACTACTCGGCGTGGGTCCTGACGGCCGCGGCCGTCGCGGTGCCGATGGCGCTGCGGCCCGGGCGGCGGGTGCCGGGGCGGTGGTCGTCGGGGCCGGGGCGCGAGGACGGTGCGCGCCCCGCTGCGGGCCCCGTCGTCGAGATGCGGCGACGTGGGGTCACGGTCCGTCCATGACCCCACGTCGCCGCAGCTCGCGTCGCGCTCAGGCGGTGCGGCGCAGCCGGGCGCCCAGCGCGTAGGCCCCGACGACGGTCGCCGCGGCGACCAGCACGACGTCCTTGAGGACGTACTGCCCGAGCAGCGTCATGCCCGAGGCGAACAGCTCGTCGAAGAACAGCACCGTCGGCGCGAGGATCCCGACGAACGCACCGGCCAGGACCACGAGCCCCGCCCGCAGCCAGTACCCGGTGACGAGCGTGATCCCGATGAAGCACTCGACGACCGCGGTCGCGACCACGGCGACCGTGCCGTGGACGAGCCCCAGGGTCAGGGTGTCGATCGTGCGCTCGGCGACGACCTCGGCCGGGCTCGCTCCGGGGAAGAACTTCAGGATCCCGAACCCGAGGAAGACCAGGCCGAGCGCGACCCGCAGCGCGGGGACGGACCAGCGGGTCAGGAAGCGTGCGAGGGCGTCGACGGCGTCGCTCACGTGGGTCGAGACGGAGCCTCGGCGGGAGACCGCCGGACCGTTGACGGAGAGGGTGGACATGGACGTGCCTTTCGGGAGGTGGTGGGTTGTCGGCGCCTCGTCGTCGGGCGCACATCCAGAAGGAGCCCTCCCGGGCGACGGGTGATGCGGGTCACACCCCGTTTCACCCACCCTTCCGCCCCGGGCAGCACGAAGGCCCCGACGGCGAGCCGTCGGGGCCTTCGTCTCCCGCACCGCTGCGGGTCCCCGGCGCGCACCCCGGTCCCTCAACCGGGTCCACCACCCGGCGCGCCGGTGGGTCCTCGGGCGAAGCCCCTACTTGCCGAACATCTGCGCGAAGGACGGCACGCCGTCGAACATGCCCGTCGTGGTGCGCGGGTCGCGGGCCGCGACCGTGCCCGCGAGCTCCTTGGCCGCCTTGCGGATGCGGGCCGGGAGCGGGCCGGCGTCGTGCGTGCTGTCGCCCTCGGCGGCCCAGTCGTCCGTGGCCGCGAAGACCGACGTCGTCGCGACGTCCGCGTGCAGGTACGTGAACAGCGGGCGCATCGAGTACTCGACGGCCAGCGAGTGGCGGGACGTGCCGCCCGTGGCGCCCAGCAGCACGGGCATGCCCTGGAGCGAGTCCTTGTCGAGGATGTCGACGAAGGACTTGAAGAGGCCCGAGTAGGTGGTCGTGAACAACGGCGTGACCAGGACGAGCGCGTCGGCGCCCGTGACCTTCTCGATCACCTCGGCGAGGTCGCCGCTCGCGAAGCCCGTGAGCATCGCGTCGGTGATGGCGTGGGCGACGTCGCGCAGCTCGACGGTCGTGACCTCGGCGTCCACGCCCAGGTCGCCGAGCTCGGCCGCGGTCGCGGCGGAGAGACGGTCGGCGAGGAGGCGGGTCGAGGACGGCTGGCCGAGGCCGGCGGAGATCGCGACGATCTGGCGAGCGGTCATGAGGTGGTGCTCCTGGTTCGTGAGGGTTCTTCGAGTGTGCCGCACGGGACGTGCGGCGGGTGGTGCGTGGTGCGTGGTGCTGCTCGTGGCCCGACGGTGCTGAGGAGCCGGGCCGCCCCTGGCCACAAGGGCGGCCCGGCCCGCCCGGGTGACCCCGGGCGGACGCTCGGTCAGAGACCGAACGCGGAGCCCTTGCGGGTGGTGCCCGCAGCGCCCTCGGCGGCCTCGGCGGCGAGGATGTCGTCCTCGGCGGTCTTGCCCGTCCAGTGGTCCGCGGCCGCGACGACCTGCTCCGCGATCTTGCCCTCGGCGCGGGCCTTGGCGACGCGCTGGGCGTGGCTCGGCGGGTCGCTCGGGACGTGGGCGGGGCGCTTGGCCTCCATCTCCTTGCGGAGCACGGGGACGACCTCGCCGGCCAGCAGGTCGATCTGCTCGAGGACCGTCTTGAGCGGCAGGCCCGCGTGGTCCATGAGGAAGAGCTGGCGCTGGTAGTCGCCGACGTGCTCACGCATGGCGCCGTAGCGGTCGATGACCTCCTGCGGGCTGCCCACGGTCAACGGGGTCTGCGCGCTGAAGTCCTCGAGCGAGGGGCCGTGCCCGTAGACGGGCGCGTTGTCGAAGTAGGGCCGGAACTCGCGCACCGCGTCCTGGGAGTTCTTGCGCATGAAGACCTGGCCGCCGAGCCCGACGATCGCCTGGTCCGCCTGGCCGTGGCCGTAGTGCTCGAAGCGCTGACGGTAGTACTGGACCATCTGCTGGGTGTGGCTGATGGGCCAGAAGATGTTGTTGTGGAAGAAGCCGTCACCGTAGTAGGCGGCCTGCTCGGCGATCTCCGGGGTGCGGATCGAGCCGTGCCACACGAAGGGCGCGACGCCGTCGAGCGGGCGCGGCGTGGCCGTGAAGCCCTGGAGCGGCGTGCGGTACTTGCCCTGCCAGTCCACGACCTCCTCCTCCCAGAGGCGGCGCAGCAGCGCGTAGTTCTCGATCGCGAGGTTGACGCCCTCGCGGATGTCCTTGCCGAACCACGGGTAGACGGGACCGGTGTTGCCGCGGCCCATCATGAGGTCCATGCGGCCGTCCGAGATGACCTGGAGCATCGCGTAGTCCTCGGCGATCTTCACCGGGTCGTTCGTGGTGATGAGCGTCGTGGAGGTCGACAGGATGATGTTCTTCGTCTGCCCGGCGAGGTAGCCGAGCATCGTCGTCGGGGACGACGGGACGAACGGGGGGTTGTGGTGCTCACCCGTGGCGAACACGTCGAGGCCTGCCTCGTCCGCGTGCTTCGCGATGGTGAGCATGGACCGCACGCGCTCGGTGTCGTTGGGCGTGCGACCGGTGACGGGGTCGGTGGTGACGTCGCCGACGGTGAAGATGCCGAACTGCATGGGGGTTGCTCCCTCGTCCTTCAAGTTGATGCATTTGCATGTACTTGGAGGAGAACCGGGAGGGTCCCGGGGTTATTCCCCGTGCCACGGGGTGGCGTGGGTCACGCACGCCCGGCCCGACGGCGGAGCGCGCCCCGGACGCCCGGGTGCGCTCCGCCGTCGGGCCAGGGGGGACGGCTACGGGCGCAGCGCGAACGTGTGCATGCCGTCCTCGTCCTCGGGATCGGGCTCGGCCGCGTGCTCCCAGCCCAGCGCCGAGAAGAACGCGAACGCGGCCAGGTTCTCCCGGTCGACGAACGCGACCCAACCGTCGGGGGCCTCCCGCTCGACGTGAGCCACGACCTGGTCGAGGGCCGTGCGCCCCAGGCCCGTCCCCCGGCGTGCCGGGTCGACGGCGATGTCGGTGACGGCGTGCGCCGCGTTCTCCCCGTTCGCCCACACGATCCCGACCACCGCGACGGGCACACCGTCGGCGAGGACGACCAGCTCCTCGCCCGTCTCGTCGGCCAGGACGTACGCGAGCCACTCGTCGTCGAGCGGGCCGAGCTCCTCGTCGAGCACCGGGTCCTCGTACCAGACCTGCAGCCACGAGTAGTCGTCGGCCGCGAACGCGCGGACCGAGAGCGCGGCCACCTCGCCACCGATGGCGCTGGTGGACGCGTCGGTGCTGGTGAGCCTGTCGGTGCTGGTGGACGCGTCGGTGCTGGTGGAACCGTCGGTACTGATGGACGAGGGGCGCGCGAGGTGGGAAGGCATGGCCGACATCCTGGCGAACGGCGCCGGCGCCGTCGAGGACATCTCACTCACTGCGGACGCGGCGCGTACATGATCACGGCGACGCCCACGAGGCACAGCAGCGCGCCGAGCACGTCCCAGCGGTCCGGACGGAAACCGTCGACGGCCATGCCCCACACGAGCGAGCCCGCGACGAACACTCCCCCGTACGCCGCCAGGATCCGGCCGAAGCTCGCGTCGGGCTGGAGCGTCGCGAAGAAGCCGTACAGCCCGAGCGCCACGACCCCCGCCCCGATCCAGACCCACCCCTTGTGCTCGCGGATCCCCTGCCAGACCAGCCACGCGCCACCGATCTCGAAGAGGGCGGCGGCGCCGAAGAGCAGCATCGATCGCAGGACGGTCATGGTGGTCTCCTCGGTCGTGCGGGGTGCGGGGTGCGGGGTGCGGCGTGCGGCGTGCGGGCGCCTGGGCCCGCGCGGGCCCGGCCACGGCGCGTGCCGACGGGGGTGTAGGTGCGGGCACGGGCGCAGGTGCCGGGACCGGCACCGCGCCCATCCTCTCGCGCACAGCCCCCTCACAGGCCGGCAGGCAAGACTGGCACGAGCCGCAGCACCGAAGGATCGGAGACCCGATGCCCCACCCCGACACCGAGCCGGTCGCCCACCGGGGCGACGGGACGACGCCCGGCGTGACCGTCCGGCGCGCGCGCTTCGTCGACGTGCCCGGCGTCGCGCGCCTGCTCACTGCCGACCACCCCGTGGTCGACCTCGACGGCGACGGCGCCCCCGACGCCCCGGTCGACCCCGAGCACCTCTCCTCCGCGACCCGCCTGGTCCTGAGCCACGGGATCCTGGAGCAGGGCGAGATCTGGGTCGCCGAGGACTCCGACGGGCTGCGCGCCACGACCGTGTGGCTCCCGCCCGAGGTGCCGGCCTTCGAGGACGAGCTGCGCGGGGTCCTGGTGCGCGAGGTGGGCGTCGACCCGCTCGACGAGCCCGACGACGAGGAACCGGTACGCGTCGCGACCCGCCAGGCCCTGGACGTGGCGCAGTCCGTGATCGCCGACGCGCTCGACGCCGTCCGCCCGCGACTGATCCTGGTCGCGGCGGCCGTCGCCCCCGACGTCGAGGGCCCCGACCGCGCCGACACGTTGCGCCTCCTCGTGGACGCGCCCGCGAGCGCCCCGCGCACCCCGGGCGGCCTCCCGGTGCCCCCGGCGGAGGGCCCGCTGCTGACCGCGGTCGTCGACCCGGCGCGCGTCGAGGGCATGCGGGCGGTCGGGTTCGTCGAGCACGCCGTCGTGGACCTCGTGCCGCACGGGCGGCTGTGGATCGGCGTGCGGGCCTGAGCGGCAGCGCGCGAGAACGGGGTTCCGTGCGCCCGAGAACGGGGCTGAGGTCGCCATTCCCTCGATGACGGCCCCAACCCCGTTCTCGGCACCCGGAGGGTCCCGGAGGGCTGGGCTCGGCTAGGCGACCGCCGCGACCGCGAGCGTCCCGGCGACCACGGCCAGGGGCGCGAGGACGAGTCCCTGGCGCACGAGCGGCCACCAGCCGACCTCGCGGAACCCCATCCAGTGCCGCGAGCACTGGACCCACCACAGCACGGTCGCGACCGACGCCCACGGCGTGATCAGCGGACCGGCGTTCACACCGACGAGCAGCGCCGCGAGGCGCGCGGGGTCGGCCGCGGCGGCGGGTTCGAGCGCGAGGTAGGCCGGCAGGTTGTTCACGACGTTGGCCGCGAGGGCGCCGACCCCCGCGACCTGGAGCAGGTCGCCCGTCCCGGTCCCGGTGCCCGCGAACCGCGCGAGCAGGTCCCCGAGCCCGTGGACCTGCCACGCCTCGACGGTCACGAAGAGCGCGGCGAGGACCAGGACGGTCCGCCACGGCACGAGCTCCCCGACGGGCGCCACGAGGTCGCGGCGCCGCACGAGCGTCACCACCAGCAGCACCACGGCCCCCGCCGTCGCGACGGCGGGCACGGGCAGCCCGACGGCGAAGCACACCCCGAGCGCGACCGTCACCAGTGCGGCGAGCGGCAGGAGCACGTGGTCGCGCTCGGCGACCAGCGGGAGCGCGTCGAACGTCCCGCGCAGGTCCCGGTGGTGAGCCGCGAACAGGTAGGCGACCGTCACCGCGACCACCACGAGCGCCGGCAGCCACATGGTCGCGGCGTACGGGACGCCCGGCTGGAGCCCCGCGAGCCGGTGGGCCGCGAGCAGGTTCGTCAGGTTGGAGACGGGCAGCAGCAGCGAGGCCGTGTTCGCGAGCGCGAGCACTGTGAGCGCGAAGGGCAGCGGCCTGGACCCCGTGCGACGCGCGATCGTCAGGACCACGGGCGTGACCAGGACGGCCGTGGTGTCGAGCGACAGGACGACCGTGCACGCGCTCGCGAGGAGCACCACGAGCCCCCACAGGCGCAGGCGGCCGCCCCGGGCGAGACGCAACGCCCAGGAGGCTGCGGCGTCGAACAGGCCGGCGGCCGCGCACATCTCCGCGACCACGGTGATCGCGACGAGGAACAGCAGGATGGGACCGACGCGCGCCGCGAGCTCTCCCGCACGATCGAGCGGCAACCACCCGACCGCGACCACGAGGACGCCCACGACGACCGCCGCCGCCCACAGCGGCACCCGTACCCGTCGACCTGCCACGCTGCTCTCCCTGCTCGTCCCCGCCCCCGGGAGCGCGCCGCCCGACCCGTCGCCAGGTCGGCGTCGCTCCCTGCGCTCGTACGCCCTGGGCGTCGCGGGCTTTCGCGCCGCGCCCGCAGCGGGCAGAGTCGAGGGTATGACGGACGGGACGCGGTTGCTGGTGCTGGGCGGGACGGAGTTCGTGGGACGCGCGGTCGTCGACGACGCGCTGGGTCGCGGCTGGGACGTCACGACGTTCCACCGGGGCACGCGCGAGGCGCCGCACGGGGTGCGGGTCCGGCACGGTGACCGCACCGCCGTCGGGGGCCTGGACGCCCTCGCGGACGGCGAGTGGGACGTCGCGGTCGACACGTGGTCGGGGGCCCCGAGCGTGGTCCGCGACGCCACCCGCCTGCTCGACGACCGCGTGGGCCGGTACGTGTACGTGTCGAGCCGGTCGGTCTACACCTACCCGGCCGAGGCCGGGGCGGACGAGGACGCCCCCCTCGTCGAGGCGTCCCCCGACGACGGCGCCGACGTCGACTACGCACGCGCCAAGCGCGGCGGCGAGCTGGCCGTCGAGGAGTCGTTCGGGCACCGTGCGATCCTCGCCCGGGCGGGGCTGATCCTGGGGCCGCGGGAGAACGTGGGGCGTCTGCCCTGGTGGTTGCAGCGGATCGCCCGCGGCGGGCCCGTGCTCGCCCCCGGTCCCGGCGCGCTGCCGCTGCAGTACGTCGACGCGCGCGACCTCGCCGCGTTCGTGCTCGACGCGACCGAGCAGGGGCTCGGTGGACCGTACAACGTCGTGAGCCCCAGCGGGCACGCGACCATGGCCGAGCTGCTCGAGGCGTGCGTGGCCGCGACGGGCTCGGACGCCGAGCTGCGCTGGACATCGCCCGAGGCCATCGAGGCCGCGGGCATCGCACCCTGGACCGAGCTGCCCGTCTGGCTCCCCCCGGGCGAGCTGCACGACACCCTGCACCGCGGCGACGTGTCGCGCGCACTCGCGGCGGGACTGCGCAACCGGCCTGTCGAGGAGACGGTCGCGGACACGTGGGCGTGGCTGGGAACCCTGCCCGACGACGGCGCTCCCCAGCGTGCGGACCGCCCCGGGGTGGGGCTCGACCCGGACAAGGAGGCGCGGGCGCTCGCGGGCTGACGCCCCGCGCCGGGACGAGCACGGACCCGTCGACAGGACGTGGCCGGGGCTTCCCGGGTGCACGTCCGACGACCGGTCCGTGGGGGTGGTCGGTCGTGCCGGAGCGGGCGTGGCCTCGACGTCACGCCCGCCCCGACACGAGTCTTGGGGGCGGTGCTACCGCCTCACCGGACGCTGCGCCGACGAGCGGCGGGGCGACGCGACGGGCGCGAGAGGTGCACGAGGACACCGCCGAGGACCACCAGGGACGTGCTCGCCACGACCAGCGGCATCGTCTCGGCACCGGTCTGGACGAGCCGTTCGACGGGCGCCTCGGACGGGGTGGCCGTCCTGACCTGCGCGGCAGCGGCCGGCTGCGTGGTCGCCGACGGAGCCGGCGTGCTGTCGGCGGCCTCGGTCACGTCCCCGGGGACCTCGGGCTGAGCGAGGTTCGCCGCGGGCGTCGTCGGCTCCTGCGGGGGCGTCGTCGGCTCCTGCGTGGTGGTGGGCGTCGAGCGCTTCCGGTCCACGGGAGTGCTCGGCTCGTCGGTCGGCTCGAGGATCGTCGACCACTTCGTGTCCGTCGCCGCCGTCGACCGCTTCGTGGGGACGGTCGCCGTCGGGGTGGTCCCAGGTCGTTCGGTGACCTGCGTCCACGGGGTCGTGGACGGCTCCTCCACGTCCGTCCACGGCACCGTCGTCGGGGTCGTCTCGGGAACCTCGACGTGCTCGGTGGCCGGAGCCTCCCAGCAGACCCGCACGTGGTCGTAGGTCGGTGCGTTCAGCTCGCCGTGCAGGTCCGCCCCGGACCCCCAGCCCGGCAGCGCTCGCCCCTCGGCCGTGACGACGGTGAGGCTGCGGAGGTTCGGCCCGTCGCCCTCGACCGACACCACGGAACGCTGGAGGACGAGCACGAGGCCGGTGTCGCCGATCGGGAACCGTCCGTCGTCACCGCGGCCGAGCTGGTCGGCGCCGACGTCCTGGCACGTCGGCTCACCCGGCGCCGGATCGGCGTGGGCCGTCGACGCGGCCAGTGGCAGCGTGGCGGTGACGGCGAGCACGAGAGCGCCCACCTGCACGGTGCGGGCGGCGGCGGTACGGAACGTGCGGGGGCGGTGGGCGTCTGTCGAGGACATGCCTCCAGCCTCCCGCCCGCACCCCCTGCGGCGGATCGACCCGGCGTCGACCAGGACGCCCGACTTTGGTCGATGTCCGGTTCGGGACCTCGCCGCCTCAGTCGGCGGCGCGACCTCAGTCGGCGGCGTCGCGGACCATCAGGGCGATCTGCACCCGGTTGTCGACGCCGAGCTTGTCGAACAGGTGCCCGATGTGGGACTTGACGGTCCCGATGCTCATGAAGAGCTCGGCGGCGATGCCCGCGTTGGACAGCCCGCGCGCGACCGCCTGGGCGACCTCCGCCTCGCGTTCCGTGAGGGTCGCCAGGCGCTCGCGTGCGTCCGTGACCGTGCCCCGGTCCGTCCGGTGCGCCACCGCGGCGATGAGCTGGGCCGTGACCGAGGGCGAGAGGATCGGCCGGCCGGCCGAGACGGCCCGGACCGCCGCGAGCAGGTCGGGCGGTGCGGTGTTCTTCAGGAGGAAGCCCGTGGCTCCGTCGCGCAGCGCGGTGAGGACCATGTCGTCGGTGTCGAACGTGGTCAGCATGATCACGGCCAGGTCCGGGTGGGTGGTCCGCAGCCGCCGCAGCGCCTCCAGGCCGTCCATGCGCGGCATCCGGATGTCCATCAGGACGACCTGCGGGGACGTCTCCTCGACGAGCCGCAGGGCCTGCACCCCGTCGTCCGCCTCGCCCACGACGTCGATGCCGGGGTCTGCGCCGAGCATCATGCGCAACCCGGCTCGGACGAGCTGTTCGTCGTCGACCAGGACGACGCGGACCGGGTCCTCGGACGACGTCACGAGTCCTCCCCGGGCCAGGGCAGAACGGTCCGCAGCACGTAGCCTCCGTGCGTGTCCGGGCCGTGCTCGAGCCGGCCCCCGGCCAACCGTGCTCGTTCGGCGATGCCGACGAGTCCCATGCGTCCTCCCTCGATCTGGTGCGGTGCGCTCGTGCTGCCCGCGGCGTTGCGCACCTCGACGGTCAGCAGCCCGCCCGGGGCGCCGTCGATCCGGACGACGACCTGGGCGCCGGCCGCGTGCTTGCGCGCGTTGGTGAGTGCTTCCTGGACGATCCGGTACCCGTCCCTGCTCAGCTGTCCCGGCAGCTCGGGCAGATGCTCCCTCGTCGCGGCGACGACCTCGACGCGTACCGGTGTGCCGGCGTCGACGGCTTCGCGAGCCAGGTCGTCCACGTCGGCGAGGGTCGGCTGGGGACGATCGGGGACGATCGTGCCCTGGTCGGCGTCGGACGACCGGAGCACGCCCAGGACCTGCCGGAGCTCGACCAGCGCGAGGTTCGCGTTGTCCCGGACCACGCCCGCCGCCTCTGCGACGTCGTCTGCCGGGAGGTCGGGCCGGAACGCGAGCACTCCCGCGTTCATCGCGACCAGCGAGATCCGGTGCGCCAGGACGTCGTGCATCTCGCGCGCGATGCGCGTGCGCTCGGCGACCTTCGCCTGCTCGACGCGTGCGGCTTGCTCCCGCTCTGCCGCACGGGCCCGCTCGCTCAGCGCCTCGACGAGCTCCCGCCGGTTCCCCTGGTACGCGCCGAGCCCGACGCACGCGGCGTAGACCCCGGCCGCGACGGCGCCCCGCTGCCACCACGGTCCGGTCGCGTCGCCGGTCAGGTCGTCGAGCGCGCTGCTCGCGAGGAACAGCACACCGACACCCGCGACGGGCCACCACCGGCGCCACGTGGCCAGCGAGGCCACGGCGACGAACATCGCTCCCAGCACCGACGAGCAGAACGCCGCGGCGACGACGAGCAGGACCGCGACCAGCACCGGCCGGGAACGACGGATCCTCAGGAGCGCCACTGCGGCGATGCCCGCAGCAGCGTCCGCGACCCAGCGCAGGGGCGGGGAGCCGGGCGACTCCGCCACGGCGAAGGCGAGGAAGAGTGCCCCCACGGCCGCGGCGAGGACGAGCGTCGCGATCTCGCCCGAGCGGCCGGCCTGCCCCGTCGTGCCCGCGCGCTCCGCAGCGCGCCGCGCCCCGTCGCCGGGAGGCGGCAGCTCTCCACCACTGGTCAGGACGACACCCCCGGGCTCGGCGACGCCACGGAGACCGGCGTGATCGCCTCCCGCGCGGGTCGGGTGCGCTCCCGCACGACGAGCACCACAAGGGTCACGGCCGCCAGGACGTAGACGACCGGGACGAAGAAGTTCGCGGCGAGCGTGGCGCCGGAGTCGGACATGTGGACTCCCGCCAGGAAGGACGAGAAGTCCCACAGGGCGTGGAGCGCCATGGCCGCGAGGATCGTCCCGGTCCCACGACGGGCCAGGTACAGCCCGGTCCCCGTGAGGGCCGCGAAGAAGATCTGGATGACGGCGCCCGGCTCGTTCAGCAGCAGGTTGGTGAGGTGGAAGCCGCCGAACCACAGCGTCGTCCAGAGGATCGCCATGCCTTCGGAGCGGTCGCCCTGCCGCATCGCGCGCAGGACGACGCCGCGGAACAGGGTCTCCTCGGTGAACCCGACCAGCAGGCTCGCCAGGAGGACCGCGAGCAGGTGCTCGGGCTCGAACAGCGACCAGTCGAGGCCCGCGAGGTGCAGGACCGCGACGAGGAGGACGACGGCCGGCAGGGCCCACAGGAACCAGCCCATCGGCAGGCGGCGCGCGTCACGGAACACGTGGTCCCAGCGCGCCCAGGCGAGGAAGGCGACGAGCCAGACCGCCCCGGCCGCGAGCGGCAGGACGACCGCGCGCATCGTGGACGCGGCCGTGTCGAAGAAGTCCTCGTACCCGATGCCCGAGATCCGCATGAGGCCGATGACGACCACGCAGTACACGACGAACACGACCGCCGCGACAGGGACCGAGGGGGCGACGCGCCACCGGGACGAGAGCTCGGCACGTGGGGACATGATGCTCCGTTCGTGGTGGGCCCGACCGACGCGCTAGACCCTTCTGCCAACTTATCCGGCGGGCCCGCACGCGGGCGGGAACCCGGCGCGCGTCGTGTCAGAACCCGCGTGGTGCATGGGTCACGCTCGTTCTGACACGAACCGGGGTCCGCAGGTCACGGCCGTAGGTAGTCGAAGATCAGCGTCGTGCTCGTGCCCGCGACCTCCGGGCGGACGCTCAGCGTGCTCGCGACGAGGTCCCGCAGCACGGTCGAGTCACGCACCGCGACGTGCACCATGAAGTCCCGGTCCCCCGTCACGAAGTAGATGCCCTCGACGTTGGGCAACCCCGCGAGGTAGTCGCGGAACGCCGTGAGGCCCGACCGGGCGTGCGAGTGCAGGCGCACCGCGATGAGTGCCTGGAGGCTCCGGCCCATGGCCGCCGGGTCGATCTCGGTGCGGAAGCCCTGGATGACGCCGCGCTCCTGGAGCGAACGGATGCGCGCGTGGCACGTCGATGGCGCGATCCCGACGGCTTCCGCGACGGCCTTGTTGGTGGCCCGCGCGTCGGCGTCGAGGACGGCGAGGATGTGGCGGTCGGTCTCGTCGAGCACGGCCGCCTGGACCTGCGTCGACCCGGCCCGAAGATCGTTCGGCATGGTCCCCCACTCTCGTCGTCCTGGAGAAGATCGTTCGGCCAGACGCCTCTCTGACGAAGAACCGACCAGCCTGCTTGAACCCTACCGAAGATCCCTCCACCATGGGGGGTGAGGCGCAACCCGTCTCCCACGACCCGGCCTCAGCATCCTCGAGGCCGGGTCGACAACGTCTCAGGGCAAAGGAGCCCCCGATGACCACCCCGTCACGCACCACCCCTGGTTCCCCCGCCCCCCGCACGGCGGTCGTCGTCGGCGCAGGCATGGTGGGTCTCGCGACCGCCTGGCACCTGCAGCGGCTCGGCGTCGAGGTCACGGTCCTCGACCGCGAGGGAGTCGCCGCAGGTTCGTCGTGGGGCAACGCCGGCTGGCTCACGCCCGGCATGGCCATGCCGCTGGCCGACCCCACGCTCTGGACCTACGCCCCCAAGGCGCTGCTCGACCCGGCCGCACCCCTGCACGTCCCGGCACGGCTCGACCCGCGCCTGTGGTCCTTCCTCGCGAGGTTCGCGACGCACGCGACCCAGCGCGCCTGGGACCGCGCGATGGCCGCGCTCACCCCGATCGACCGGCTGGCGCTCGACGCGTTCGACGAGCTCGCCGCGCACGGCGTCGCGGCCCGCTCCACGCCCGGACCGTTCGTCATCGGCTTCGAGGACGAGAGGCAGGCCGCGCCGTTCCTCCACGAGATCGCCCAGGTCGAGGCCGCGGGGCAGGTGGTCCCGCTGCGCCGCGTCGACCGGCCCGACGGCGCCGCTCGCCCCTCCGGTACGCCGCACCCGGGCGGGGGCCGGGCACCCGGGGTGCGCGACGCCGTCGGGCACGCCTCACCCTCGACGGACCCTCGCGACCGGGCGCCCGAGACCGACCCCGTCGGGCGGCCCGCGCAGCTCACCGACCACGTGCGTGCCGTGTACACCCTGGAGGGCCAGCGGTTCATCGAGCCCGGACCGTTCGTCGGCGCGCTGGGCGACGCGGTCCGCGCGCGCGGCGGGCGCATCGTGACCGGCGCGACCGTCACGGGCCTGCGCGCCCAGGAAGGGCGCGGCGTGCAGGTGCTCGTCGACGGGCAGGACCCCGTGGTCGCCGACGTCGCGGTCCTCGCGACCGGCGCGTGGCTCCCCGGGCTCGCGAAGCCGCTCGGGGTGCGCACGCTCGTGCAGGCCGGGCGCGGCTACTCGTTCACCGTCAAGACCGACGTGCCCGTCGAGCAGCCGATCTACCTCCCGTCGCGCCGCGTCGCGTGCACGCCCTACCAGGGGCGGTTCCGCATCGCGGGGACCATGGAGTTCCGGGGCCCCGACGAGCCGTTCCAGCCGCGGCGCATCGACGCGATCCTCGCGTCGGTGCGCGACCTGTTCCAGGGAGTCGACCTCGACGACCGGCACGACGAGTGGGTCGGCTCCCGGCCGGTGACCCCCGACGGGCTGCCGCTCGTCGGCGCGACCCGGGCTCCCGGCGTCTACGTCGCGGGCGGGCACGGGATGTGGGGCATCGTGCTCGGGCCCGCGACGGGCAGGCTGCTCGCCGAGCAGATCATGACCGGGACGGTGCCGCCCGAGATCAGGAGCTTCGATCCGCTGCGGTGATGGCCGCCGAGAAGTGAGTAGATGCCCCTGAATCGCTCGGATCAGGGGCATCTGCTCACTTCTCGGCGAGAACGTCTGCCGGCGCGGCGTCGACCCGGATGGCCTCGAGGTAGTTCGCGATCGCATCGCGGTTCCTGGTGAGGGTGTCGATGCGCTCGGTCATCCGTCCCAGCTCGGTCTCGAGCAGTGCGATCTTGTCCGGGTAGGCGTTGTGCAGGTGGATCTCGCGGGGCTGGTTGAGGCACGGCAGGAGCTCGGCGATGATCCGCGTCGGGAAACCGACCTCGAGCAGGCCCCGGATCTGGAGGACGCGGTCGACGAGGTGCTCGCCGTACTCGCGGTAACCGTTCTCCTCGCGCTGCGGGGTCAGGAGGCCCTGCTCCTCGTAGTACCGGAGCAGCCGGGTGGCCGTGCCGGTGCGGCGGGACAGCTCGCCGATGCGCATGCGCTACGCCTCTCTCACGGGTCGAGCTTGACCTTCACATCCATGTCAGACATTCATGCTAACCCTATGACCACCTGCACCGCTCCGACCGAGCCGTCGACCGACGCTCCCCCGACGGCCACAGCGCCCGTCTCGCCCGCCGCGTTCGCCGCGCCGGCGGGCCCCCCGACGGCCACAGCGCCACCTGCGCCCCCGACGACCACGCGCCCGCACCGGACCGGCGCACCCGCGGACGCTGCGCCGTCGGGCCCGCGCTTTCCCCTCCTGCCCCTGCTCGCCCTGGCCGCGACCGGGTTCGTCACGCTCCTCACCGAGGTGCTGCCCGCGGGCGTGCTGCCCGCGCTCAGCGCCGACCTCGGGGTCTCCGCGAGCGCCGCCGGGCAGACCGTCACGGTCTTCGCGATCGGGGCGATCGTCGCCGCGATCCCCCTCAGCCGCGCGACGGCACGCTGGCCCCGGCGCCGCCTGCTGCTCACGACGATCGCCGGGTTCGCGGTCGCGAACACCGTGACGGCCGTGTCGTCGAGCTACGCCCTCACGCTCGGCGCGCGCTTCGCGGCGGGGCTCGTCGCCGGGCTGACCTGGGCGCTCCTCGCCGGGTACGCACGGCGCCTCGCCGCGCCGGAGCAGGCCGGGCGAGCGCTCGCGATCGCGATGGGCGGAGCGCCGCTCGCGCTGGCGCTCGGCGTCCCGGCCGGGACCGCGCTGGGCGCGACCGTCGGGTGGCGCTGGGCGTTCGGCGCCATGACGATCCTCAGCCTCGGGCTGGCGGCATGGGTGCGCTGGGGCGTGCGGGACTTCCCGGGCGAGCCGCGCGGGACCCAGGTGCCGATCGGGCGGGCGCTGCGGCTGCCCGGCGTCGCGCCGGTCGTGCTCGTGACGGGTCTGACCGTCCTCGCCTACAACGTGTTCTCGACGTACGTCGCGGTGTTCCTCGACGACGTCGGGCTCGGCGCGCAGACCGGGGTGCTGCTCGCGGTGCTCGGCGCGACGTCGTTCGCGAGCCTCGTCGTGATCGGGGCGCTGATCGACACGCACCTGCGCGTCATGACGGTCCTCGCCGCCTCGCTCCTGGGGCTCGCGGGCCTGACGCTCGCGGTCGCGGCGGGCTCCCCCGTCGCGGTCTACGCCGCGGTCGCCGCGCTGGGCTTCGCGTTCGGCGGCAGCGGGACCCTGTTCCAGACGGCGCTCGCGCGAGCAGCGGGTCCTGCGGCCGACGTCGCGCAGTCCGCGTTCGTCACCTCGTGGAACGGGGCGCTCGCGCTCGGCGGGATCGTGGGCGGCGTCGTGCTGGGTGCGGGCGGGTCCGGCGCGCTGCCGTGGGCGACGCTCGCGCTCGCGGTGCCGGTCGTGGGGATCGTGCTGGGGGCGCGGCGGCACGCGTTCCCGGCGACGCGGGGTGACGCGCGGCCCGATGGGACGTAGGGGCGCGCCCGGCCCTGGCCGTCGAACGTCGAGATCGGGCTCGTTGTCGCTGGATCGCCTCGTCGGGCGACAACGACCCCGATCTCGCGGTGCAAGCACCAGGGGCGTCGGGACACAGACAGGGTGACGCCGTCGGAGACACCCAGGGGGACCCATGCCGCACCGCCGACCAGCACGTCCGCTCCGCACAGGCTCGCCGCTCGCCCTCGCCGGGCCGCTGCTCGCCGGGCTGCTGCTCGTCGGCGGTTGCGCCGGAGCGGCGTACGAGCCCGACCCGGGGGCTGTCCCCTTCGAGCTCACGACCCACTGCGGCATCGACGAGCTCGTGCACGAGGGCCTCTGGTACCAGCGGGTCGACGGTCCGCTCGACATCGGCGGCGGCAATCCCCCACGCGGCTGGGACAACCCCTCCCAGGCGGGGTGGCTGCTCGTCGAGGGTGACCGCGCGACCTTCACGGACGACCAGGGGCACGAGGAGGTCTTCGAGGTGCGCGAGGGCGCGACCGCAGCGATCGACCTCTGCGCCTGACCCGCCGAGCCCGGGCCCGCCGAGCCCGGCCCGCCGAGCCCAGCCTGGCCAGCCCGACCCGCCGAGAAGTGAGTAGATGCCCCTGATCCCCACGGATCAGGGGCATCTACTCACTTCTCGGCGGCAGGTGCAGGTGCAGGTGCAGGTGCAGGTGCAGGTGCCGCAGCGCAGGAGCTGCAGCTCAGCCGTTGAACGCGTCCGGGTCCGGCCCGATGCGCCCGTCAGCGCGGTCGAGCCCGTCGATCGCCTCGACCTGCTCGGCCGAGAGCTCGAAGCCCAGCACGTCGAGGTTCGACGCGATGCGCTCGGGCGTGACCGACTTGGGGATCGCGACGGTCCCGGCCTGCAGGTGCCAGCGGAGCACGACCTGCGCGGGCGTCACGCCGTGCGCGTCGGCGATCTCACCCAGGACCGGGTCGCCCAGCACGGTCCCCTGGCCCAGCGGGCTCCACGCCTCGGTCACGATCCCGAGCTCGCGGTGGTGCGCCCGCAGCGCCCGCTGCGAGAACGCCGGGTGCAGCTCGACCTGGTTCACGGCGGGCGTCACGTCCGTGGCCGCGACGAGCGCGTCGAGGTGCTCGGCCGTGAAGTTCGAGACGCCGACCTCTCGGACGAGCCCCGCCTCGCGCAGCGCCACGAGCTCCTCCCACGCCTCGACGAACCGGCCCGCCCCGGGCACGGGCCAGTGGATCAGGTACAGGTCGAGGTGATCGAGCCCGAGCCGCTCGAGGCTCTGCTCGAACGCGGGTCGCACGGCCTCGCGCGCCATCGCGTCGATCCACAGCTTGCTCGTCACGAAGACCTCGTCCCGGGGCAGGCCCGACGCGGCGATGCCCGCGCCGACCCCCGCCTCGTTGCCGTAGACCGCGGCGGTGTCGATGCTTCGGTACCCCGCGTCCAGGGCGAGCGAGACGACCTGGGCGGCCTCGCCGTCGGGCACCTTGAAGACGCCGAAGCCGAGCTGCGGGATGCTCGTCCCGCCGCGCAGAGCGACCGCAGGGACGGTGGTGGTGCTGGTCATGATTTCTCCTTCGGGTGGTGGGTGGGTCAGTGGGCCGCGACGGGCACGGGCGCCGCAGCCGGCGCCACGGGGGTCCGACGCTCCTGGAGCGTCGCGACTCCCAGGGCCACGACCGCGAGCAGCGTCAGCGCCGCGCCCGCCCACAGGGGCGAGGTGAAGCCGAGCCCGGCCGCGACGGCCAGGCCGCCGATCCACGCGCCGAGCGCGTTGCCCACGTTGAACGCCGCGATGTTGGCGCCCGACGCCATGGTCGGGGCGGCCTGCGCGTGGCCCATGATGCGCATCTGGAGGCCGGGCACGGTCGCGAACCCGAAGGCCCCCATGAGGAACAGCGAGACCAGGGTCATGACCTGGCTCGTCGCGGTGAGCGCGAAGACCGCGAGGACCACGGTCAGCGCGCCGAGGAGCACGAGCAGGCTCGTGGTCAGGTACCGGTCCGCGGCCTTGCCGCCCAGGTAGTTGCCCACGAACAGCCCGACGCCGAACAGCACGAGCAGCCACGGCACGCTCGTGGTCGCGAACCCGCCGACCTCGGTGACCGTGAACGCGATGTAGGTGAACGCGCCGAACATGCCACCGAACCCGAGCACGGTGACGAGGATCGACCACCAGACCTGCGGGTTGCGGAAGGCCGCGAGCTCGGTCCGCAGGGACGGCGTGCCCGACGGCGCAGCCCCGGCCGGGAGCGCGGGGTCGCCGTGGGCGGTGGCCGAGCGGGCCGCGTCGCCGGGGGCCGCCGCGACGCCGTGCGCGCCGGCCGCCCGGCGCGTGGACGGCACGAGCAGCAGGATCCCGACGAGCGCGACGACGCCGATGGCCGTGATGGCCCAGAACGTCGAGCGCCAGCCGTACTGCTGTCCGAGGAACGTGCCGAACGGCACGCCCAGGACGTTGGCGGTCGTGAGGCCCGCGAACATCGTCGCGATGGCGCCCGCCCGCTTGGCCGGGGCGACCATGTCCGCGGCGACGACCGCGCCGATCCCGAAGAACGCGCCGTGGCACAGGGCCGCGAGGATGCGCCCGCCGAGCAACAGCTCATAGGTGGGGGCGAGGGCCGAGAGCAGGTTCCCGGCGATGAACAGGATCATGAGGCTGCCGAGGACCGTCTTGCGGTCGAGGCGGATCACGGCGGCCGTGAGGCCGATCGCTCCGACCGCGACCGCGAGCGCGTAGCCCGAGATGAGGTAGCCGGCGACGGCCTCGGTCACGCCGAACTCTCGTGCGATCTCCGGCAGGAGACCCATGATGACGAACTCGGTGAGCCCGATCCCGAAGCCCCCGACGGCGAGGGCGAGAAGACCCAGCGGCATGCGCTGCTCCTTGTCTGTGTCTGGCACCTCGCGCAACAGCGTGTGTGCAACAACCGGCGCGTGCAGTAGTTGCAGGCGCCTCCTAAATAGTTGCACGCGCTGGTAGTTCACACAAGCGGTATAGTTGAGAGCGACGTCACGACAGGCACAGGAGGCACGCATGGGCATCGGGGACGACGCCGTCGAGATCCGCTCGCAGGGCTGGCGCACGCTCGCCGCGCTGCACGGCATCCTCGACACCGCGCTCGAACGCGCGCTCCAGGCCGACCACGGCCTCTCGGTCGTCGAGTACACCGTGCTCGACGCGCTCTCGCGCCAGGACGGCTGGCACATGCGCATGCAGCAGCTCGCGCGCGCCGCAGCCCTGAGCAGCAGCGCCACGACCCGGCTCGTGAACCGCCTCGAGGACCGCGGCCTGCTCACGCGCATCCTGTGCCAGGACGACCGCCGCGGCATCTACACCGAGCTCACCCCGCAGGGCGAGCAGCTCCTGCGCCAGGCCCGGCCCACGCACGACGCGGCCCTCGAGCGGGCGCTGACCGAGGCCTGCCAGGTCGAGGAGCTCGCGCCTCTCGTCGCGGCGCTCCACGAGCTGCCGGCCGAACCGTCGGCGAGCGCGGCCCCCGTGAGCGCGACCGCCTGAGAGCCACCGCCCTGCGCCCCTCGGGGGGAGGGCGCGGCTCGGTCACCGAGTGCGGACCGCTCACCGAGCGCGCAGCTCGGGTCGTCCCGAGCGCTCGCGGACGAACCGGACCGCACGCCTGCGGAGTCCGTCCAGCACCCCGCGAGGGGGTCGGCTGACAACCCGCCCCACATCTGGGACGCTCGTCCCATGGGGGACCCCGCGACGACGCCGGCACCGCACGACGGTGACCACCACGAGCCTGCCCGCGCGACGGTGGGGGCCTCGGCCACCGCCCCCGCCCACGGCGTCGCCGAGCCCGCCGCGCGCCCAGCGCCCGCCCTCCCCCCGGGCCGTGCCACCTCCTTCCCGCCGGACCTCGACGACCTCGACGACGCCCCGCTCGTCGGCCCGTACGCGAGCTGGTTGCGTCGCGTCGGGGCGTTCCTGCTCGACAACTCGATCCTGGCCGGGCTCATGTTCGTGGTCGTCGGCCCGGGGGTCGCGCCGAGCGCGCTCCCCGGCCTGGACAACACCGGCAGCACGGGCACCGCGTTCGAGGACGTGACCTGGTCCGAGAGCGCGTGGATGATCGGCGCGGTCCTTGCGATGGTTCTTCTCCAGGCGTACACCGGCGCGACGCCCGGCAAGCGGGCGGCGGGGATCGTCGTCGTCCAGCGGGACTCCGGCCGCCCGGTCGGGTTCCTCGCCACGGTCCTGCGCTGGCTCGCGCACCTCCTCGATGCACTGTGCTTCATCGGGTACCTGCGCCCGCTGTGGGACGAGCAGCGCCGCACGTTCGCGGACAGCCTGCTGTCGACGATCGTCGTGCGGTCCGTCGCACCCGAGCCCCACGCCGTGCTCGCCCCGTTCGTCCGGCAGGGACGACGCGGGTCGACGGTCGTCACCGCGGCGGCGACCGTCCTGTGCGTGGCCGGGCTGGCGTACGCCTACGGCCCCACCACGACCACGGGTGGGAGGTTCGGGTCGTCGGTGGCCTGCACGACGTGGGAGCACGAGGACCGCCCCGACCCGGCCCGGCTCAGCGAGGCGTCCTTCAGCAGCACGACGTCCGGCACGATCACCCGCCTGGGAGTGACCCACCCCTACCCGCCCGACGGCGCGGTCCCGGCGGAGATCACGCTCGTCTGGGACGGCGACCTCCCGGCGGGCTCCACGGTCTCGCTCGAGGCCGTCCTCACGGCCCCGGACGGCACCCGGCAGGAGTACTCGACGCCGCTCGACACGCGCTACGCCGGGTTCGGCGCCGATCCCACGAGCCCCGGCGTGATCGTCCTGCCCGCGGACGCTCTCGGAGACGGCGGACCCGGGTGGACCTGGTCCGCCCAGATGCGCGTCGACGGCGTCGCGACCCCGAGCTGTGGCGCCGACCTCCCCTCCTGAGCCGCCCCGCCGAGCCGATTCTTCCGGCCCGACCTAGCGTGAGACGCATGAGCCCCCGGAAGATCGGCCTGGTCCTGCTGCTCGTCGCGCCCATGGTCGCGCTCATGCTCTCGCCGTGGAAGCACGACGGCACCCTGGTCTACCTGGGGATGCTCCCTGCGGGCGTGGGTCTGCTCGTGGGGCGGGGCGCCGCGCTCGTCGCGGGACCGCTCACGGCCGTCTGCATGGCGGTGGGTGTCTCGCTGAGCGACCTGCCGCTCGCGGGGGCGGTCTTCATGACGGTCCTCGGGGCGTGCGTGGGCTTCTCGGCAGTCCGGGGCTGGCACGGGATCGGCGGGTTCGTCGGGCCGCAGACGGCGTTCGCGCTCATCGGCGGGCCGCTCGTCGCGCTCCCCTCGGGGACGGTCGCGGCCTCGACGTCCGTGGGTGCCCTCGCGGCCATGGCCGGCTGGGTCGCGTTCGGCGGTCTGTGGACGGCTCTGATCGGCGGGCTCCTGACCAGGGGCATGCGTCTGCCCGGGCCCAAGCCCGTGCCCGAACGGGTCGCGACCTACTTCGGCCTGGCGCTCGCGGTCCTCGCGGGCGTCGCGACCTACGTCGCGATGGGCTGGGTCGACTCCCCCAACGCCTGGTGGCTGCTGCTCACGCTGTTCGTGGTCGTCCAGCCGTACTTCGCGGCGACGCTCTCGCGGACCCTGGCCCGGGTCGGCGGCACGCTCGCGGGCGCCGTGCTCGCGGGGGTCGTGGCGCACTTCCTGAGCGGTTCACCGACCGTGCTGTCGGCCGTGGCGCTCGTCCTGACGGGGGCCGCGGGGTGGGCCTACCTGAAGCAGCCGTACTGGGTCTTCACGCTCTTCCTGACCCCGGCGGTGATCCTGCAGACGTCGGGTGGTGAGGACGTCCTGCTCGCGGCCGACCTCGAACGTGCCCTGTTCACGGTCGCCGCCGCGGCCGTGGCGGTCGCGGTCCTCGCGGTGGGCCACCGGGTGCTCACGTCGCGTCCGCGCGCCCCTGCCTGACCGGCGTGGCCGCAGGCCCGACGGCGCCGCTCACCCCGGCACCGCGACGTCCGGTCCCGCGAGCACCAGCAGGACCGCGCACACCGCCGCGACGGCCATGCTGAGCGCGAAGGGCAGCCGGCTCGTGGTCCGCCGCACGGCGACGACACCTGCGGACACCGCGAGGGCCACCGCGACGACCCCGCCCGTCCAGGCCGCGACGCTCGGCGTCCCCGGCGGACCGAGCACCACGACCGCGACCGCGGCCACGAGCACGGCGGGGGCCAGGACGCTCGCGCGCGTCCGCCCGAGCCGGTGCGGCAGCCCCCGGATGCCGGTCGCCCGGTCGTCCTCGAGGTCCGGGAGGGTGTTCGCGACGTGCGCCCCGACGCCGAGCAGGGCGGTCGCGGTCATGGCCCAGGGGGCGGCGACGCGGTCGCCGGGCGACGCGAGCACCACGAACAGCGGCAGCAGCCCGAACGACACCGCGTAGGGCGCCCAGGACCACGCCGTCGACTTGAGCCACGCGTTGTAGGTCCACGCGCTCGCGACGGCCACGAGGTGCACCAGCCCGGCCACGAGCCCGGTCGCGAGCGACAGGACCACGCACAGGGCCGCTGCGACGAGCGCGGCCGCGTGCACCTGCCGCGTCGAGACCAGCCCGGCGACGACGGGCTTGTCGGTGCGCTGCACCGCGACGTCGCGGCGGGCGTCGAGCCAGTCGTTGGACCAGCCGACCGAGAGCTGACCGGTGAGGACCGCGGCGGTGACGAGCGCCGTCGTGCCCGGCCCGGACCCGACGCCCACGGCGAAGAGGCCCGCGAGCGCCGTGACCACGACCGTGGGCCCCGCGTGGCTCGCGAGCGCGAGCCCGCGCAGGGTCGTCGACGTCGCCGCCGCCCCCGACGTCACCTCGTCATCACCCGACCTCCACCCGCCCGACGCTAGCAACGCGCGGGCCGCGCGTCGCCGTGACACGATGCGGGAATGTCGCGGTTGCTCGCGGTCGGACCGGCTCTGCCGGGCGTCGCACACCCTCAGAGCGAGATCACGGAGACGATCGGGCCCCTGCTGACCCCGTCGCCCGCCAAGCGCGCCGTCCTGCGCCGGCTGCACGAGGCGAGCGGCGTGCGGACCCGGCACACCGCCCTGCCCCTCGACGAGTACGCGGGGCTCAGGTCGTTCGGGGTCGCGAACGACCACTTCATCCGCGTCGGGACGGGTCTCGCGGAGGAGGCGTGCCGTCGGGCGCTCGACGACGCGGGGCTGGCCCCGGGCGACGTCGACTTCCTGCTGTTCACGTCCGTGACAGGGATCGCGGCGCCCTCGATCGACGCGCAGCTCGTGACGCGGCTGGGGTTGCGCACCGACGTCAAGCGGCTGCCGTCGTTCGGTCTCGGCTGCGTCGCGGGGGCCGCGGGGATCGCGCGCGTCCACGACTACCTGACGGGTCACCCGCAGGACGTGGCCCTGCTGGTGTCGGTCGAGCTGTGCTCGTTGACGCTCCAGCACGGCGACGACTCGATGGCGAACCTGGTCTCGACCGGCCTGTTCGGCGACGGCGCGGCCGCGGTCGTCATGGTCGGCGACGCGCATCCGGCGTGCCTCGCGCCCGAGGACTCCTCGCCCGACGGCGGAGCGCGCGCCCCCGGTGCGCTCGGCACCCGGACCGTGGGCACCGCAGGCGTCCCGGCGCGACCCGTGCCGCAGGGCGTCGAGGTCCTCGACACGCGCAGCCGCCTGTACCCCGAGACGGCCGACCACCTCGGCTGGACGATCCGCGACAGCGGGTTCGGGATCGTGCTGTCGGCGGGCCTGCCCGACGTCATCGCGGCGCACCTCGCGGGCGACGTGAAGTCGCTGCTGGCCGAGCACGACCTCACGACCGAGGACGTCGGGACGTGGGTCGTGCACGCGGGCGGGCCGCGCATCCTCGACGTCGTGCGCGACTCCCTGAGCCTCGACGAGCGGGACCTGACGCTCAGCCGGGAGTCGCTCGCCGCCGTCGGGAACCTGTCGTCGTCCTCGGTGCTGCACGTGCTCGCCGCGACGCTCGCGGCACGCGAGTCGCCCGGCGCGCGGCGCCTCGCGACGCCGCGCCCGACCCACGGCCGGCACGGCGTCCTCATGGCGTTCGGCCCGGGCGTGAGCGCCGAGCTCGTCCTGCTCCGCCTCCCCGACGTCACGGAGGGCTGATGCTCGTCTTCTTCTACGTCGTGGTCGGGGCGACCGCGCTCGAACGGCTCGCCGAGCTCGTCGTCTCGGCGCGCAACGCGAGGTGGTCGTTCGCGCGCGGTGGCGTCGAGTCGGGGCGCGGCCACTTCCCCGCGATGGTCGCCCTGCACACGGGCCTGCTCGTCGCGTGCGTGGTCGAGGTCAACGTCGCGGACCGGCCGTTCATCCCCTGGGTCGGGTGGCCCGCGTTCGTGCTCGTGGTCGCGAGCCAGGCGCTGCGCTGGTGGTGCATCACCTCGCTCGGGCCGCGGTGGAACACGCGCGTGATCGTGGTCCCCGGGCTGCCGTGGGTCGACCGCGGGCCGTACCGCTGGATCGCGCAGCACCCCGGGCAGCGCTGGTTCCGGCACCCCAACTACGTCGCGGTGGTCGTCGAGGGCTTCGCGCTGCCGCTCGTCCACTCGTGCTGGACGACCGCGCTCGTCTTCACGGTGCTCAACGCCGTGCTGCTGCTGCGGTTCCGGCTCCCGGCCGAGGAGCGCGCGCTCGACGCGCTGCCGCACACGCAGACGCGGGCCCCGGGCCCGGTCAGCCGGCCGTGACCGACACCGACGTCCTGGTCGTGGGCGGCGGACCGGTCGGGCTGGCCGCCGCGATCGAAGCGCGGCTCGCGGGCTACGACGTCATCGTGGTCGAACCGCGCACAGGCCCTGTGGACAAGGCGTGCGGCGAGGGGCTCATGCCCGGCGCGCTGCGCGCGCTCCAGGCCCTGGACGTCGATCCCGACGGGCACGTCCTGCGGGGCATCAGCTACCGCGACGCGCACCGGCACGCCGACCATCTCTTCACGGCCGGGCAGGGCCGCGGCGTGCGACGGACCACGCTGCACGCCGCGCTCGCCGAGCGCGCGGCCGCCCTCGGGGCCACGACCGTGCGCGGCCGGGTCGAGAGCGTCGAGGAGAGCGCCGGCGCCGTGACCGCCGCCGGGATCAGCGCCCGCTGGCTCCTGGGGTGCGACGGGCTGCACTCGACCGTGCGACGCCTCGCCGGGCTGGAGGTCGGCGCCGACGCCCCCGCGCACGAGTCGCTCCTGGCGCGCAGCCGCCACGGCGGCGAGGGCCCCGGCGGGGCGACCGGCTCGGGCGACGAGGCCGCGCCGCACGCCGCACGCATCCCCACCGAGCTCGGCGGCACCGCGCCGCCCGTGCGCCCCGGACCCGATCCCCGGCGCCGCTTCGGCCTGCGCCGCCACTTCCGCGTGCCCGCGTGGACGGACCTCGTCGAGGTCCACTGGGGCGACCACGTCGAGGCGTACGTGACGCCCGTGGCACGAGACGTCGTCGGGATCGCGATGCTCGGCCCCACCGGGACGCACTTCGACGACGCCCTCGCGGGCTTCGCCGAGCTGCGCGAGCACCTGCGGGACGCCGAGCCGTCGGGCCCGGTCCGCGGCGCGGGCCCCCTGCGTCAACGGTCCCGACGGCGCAGCACCGGCCGGGTGCGCCTCGTCGGGGACGCGTCGGGGTACGTGGACGCCCTCACGGGTGAAGGACTGCGCGTGGGGCTCGCGCAGGCGAGCGCCGCCGTCGGGCACCTGGACGACCCGGACGCGTACGAGCGCGACTGGTCGCGCGTGACGCGTGACTACCGCGTGCTGACCTCGGGGCTCGTGGCGTGGGCCACCTCGCCCGCGCGCCGAGCGATCGTGCCGCTCGCGGCGCACGTGCCGTGGCTCTACGGGACGGTCGTGGAACGGCTCGCGCGCTGACGGACGACCTCACGGGCGATCATGAGCTCTGCGCCCCACACCCCGACCGCGACCACGCCGACCGTCCAGGCCGCAGCGAACCGGTACGCGACGTAGGCGACGGCCAGCAGCAGGACGAGCACGAGCACCCAGGGAACTTCTCCCCACCCGTATCCGCGGACCGTCGCCAGGGGCTACGATCAGCGACGGCGACGCGAGCCCCTGCCCGCGTCGCCACCTCAGCGAGACAACGCCCCTGACCGGCCGTCGGCCGGTCAGGGGCGTTTGCGACGGCCGTGCTCTACCCGCAAGAACCGAGGATCGCGATGCCGCACCGCCGATGGAAAGAACAGCGCCTGTGCCCGCAGTGCCAGGACGTGGTCCTGGTCGAGATGCGCTTCGTCGCACTGCCCTCCGCCCCTGGCGAGGACGTCACGATGGAAGCCGTCGGCACCGACGACGCGGGTCACGAGTTCCACTGACCCCGCTGCGACGACGGGTCAGGAAGAGGCCCCGAGCTCGCCCCCGGACCGTGGGCCCGTCTCCTTGAGCTCGACGAAGATCGCGTGGGTCGCCGTCGTGCCCGTGTTCTCCCCCACGTGCACCTGGTCCGGCAGCCAGCGCGTCTCCCCCGGCGCCAGCACCACCTCCATGACCCGGTCCCCCGACGTGATCCGCCGCTCGAAACCGCTCAGCGTGTACATGACGCTGTCGGGATGGTGGTGCGGGTGCGTGCGCGTACCCGGCTGGTCCTCGTACTCCAGCACCCGGACGCGATCGTTCTCGAAGACCACCCGGTAGTGGTCCGGATCGGTGACCGTCGGATCGTCCGACGCCTGCTGGTCCTGTCCCATGCTCGCCTCGGAACCTCGTGGCCCGTCGTCGTCGACCGGCACGTCCTTCGAGCATCCCACCACCCGGTCGGCACGCACCTCGGGTGCGCACCCGCTCGCCCGTCGGCGAGCCCGGTGCCGGGGCCGGACCTACGAGATGCCGCGGTCCCTGGCCCAGCGCAGGATGTCCTCGCGGTTCGAGACACCGACCTTGCGGTAGATGCTGCGCAGCTGGGACTTGACCGTGTTCCGGGTGACGAACAGGATCGCTGCGAGCTGCTCCAGGGTCATGTCCTCCGTGAGGTGCGTGAGGACCACGAGCTCTCGACGTGAGAGCACGACCTCCTCCTGCACCTCGTCGGGTGGTGGGGACTGGGGCGACGTTCGCTCCGTGATGGACATGGGTTCCTCCGTCCGTGGTCGCCGCACGTCGCCCACGTTGTGATCCGGTCTCTTCTGGCTCCTACTCAAGAGACCGGATGGAAACGGATCCATGACGCGAGTTCCCCCGACCGGTCTGTGGCGGCCGGGCGCACGGGCCCCACCGCGGCGTCCCTCAGGTCGTGGCCGCGTCGTCGGGCAGGCCCGCGTCGTGGCCGAGGATCGCGGCCTGCGTGCGGTTCGTGACCCCGAGCTTGACCATGGCGTGGGTCAGGTGGGTCTTGACCGTCGGCTCGGCCATGTAGAGCGCTCGCGCGATCTCCGCGTTCGACAGACCCGTGGCGAGGAGCCCGACGACGGCCCGCTCCCGCTCGCTCAGCTCCCCCACCCTGGCCCGTGCCTCCGCCTGCCGCGTGGTCATGGCCGGGCCGAGGGAGTCCAGCAACCGACGGGTCACGGCCGGCGACAGCATCGCGTCCCCCTCCGCCGCGGCCCGGATCCCCCGCTGGACCTCGCTCACCGTGCTGTCCTTGAGGAGATAGCCCGCGGCACCGGCCCGCAGCGCGGGCACGACGTACTCGTCGTACTGGAAGTTCGTGAGGATGACGACCGCGACCTCGGGCGCCACCCGACGGATCTCCTGCGTGGCCTCGATGCCGTTCATGACGGGCATCTGCATGTCCATGAGGACGACGTCGGGGCGGCGTGCGATCACTGCCTCGACCCCCAGGCGGCCGTTCTCGGCCGTCCCGACGACGTCGAGGTCGTCGGCCGCGTCGACGAGGGCGGCCATCCCCTCGCGGAAGAGGCTCTCGTCGTCGACGACCACGACCCGGATCATGCGGTCCCCCACGGCAGCACGGCCTCGACCCGGAAGCCGCCGTCGGGCGTCGGTCCGATCGTGGAGCGCCCGCCGACGAGCTCGACCCTCTCGCGGATGCCCTGGAGCCCGTGCCCGCCGGTGGGCAGCTCGACCTCGGGGATCGCCGTCGGCCCGTTGACGACCTCGACCCGCAACGAGTCCGCCCCTTCGTGGACCTGCACGGAGGTCTCGGCTCCGGGCGCGTGCCGCACCGCGTTCGTCAGCGCCTCGCGCACGATGCGCACCGCGGTGCGCTCGGTGACGCCCGGCGGCTCCCCCGGGTCGACGTCGGCGTCCACCTCGACCGGTTGACCCACGGCTCGCGCCTCCGCCACCAGCACGGCGACGTCCCGGAACGACGGCTGCTCGAGCCCCGCCGGGCTCCCGTCCCGGCTGAGCAGGTGCAGCACGCCCCGCATCTCCTCGAGCGCCTCGCGCGCGGTGTCCCGGATCCGGTCCACGTCGACGCGGACCTGCGGGTCCTCGACCTTGGTCTCCAGGAGATTGGTCTGCAGCACGACGTAGCTGATCCGGTGGGCGACGACGTCGTGCATCTCACGGGCGAGCCGCTCGCGCTCGGTCGTGCGCACCTGCGCCGCCACGTGCTCGGCCGCCTCGATGCTCCGGTCCCGGATGGCTGCGTTCGCGACCCGCTCGGCACGCCTGCTGCGGCCGGCCAACCAGGGGCCCAGGACGAGCAGGACCAGGGTCAGGGACATCGCGATGTCCGACCGTCCCATCGCCAGAGAAGCAGCCGGGAGGATCACCACGGCGCCGGTGACCGCCCAGGCCGCACTACGTCGGGGCGCGAGGCGCTCCCCCGCGTCGAACGCGGCGAGCAGCGTGGCCGGGACGGGTGAGACCCACGAGAGCAGCGCGCATCCCAGGACCGCCGGGCCGGTCAGTCGCGGCCACAGGAGCAGCGAGGCCCCGACGACCTGCGCCGTGACCTCGGCCCAGAGCGGAGTCCCCCACAGCCCCACCGCCACGCGTGACACCGCCAGACCGACACCGGCGAGCGCGGCGAACGAGGCGATCGCGACGTCGCGCCGCGAGATCGACCCCAGGGCGGGCATCCGCATGCTGCCAGGCTAGCCAGGAACGCCGGGATACGGCGGTCGAAGCGCACGCACCGAAGCAGGCCGCCCCCTCCGTGACGGAAGGGGGCGGCCTGCTTCGGGGGGACGGTCAGCTCTCGGTCGAGCTGGTCTTGCGACGCCCGGCGAGGACGAGGCCCGTGCCGGTCAGGACGATGAAGGCTCCTGCGACGGCGAGCATGCCCGCGTTCACGCCGGTCGAGGCGAGGTTCCCGGCGTCGGTCCGCTGGACCGCTGCGGCCACCGGGACGGTGTCCGTCAGGCCGAGGTTCGTCGGGTCGGTCGAGGCGACGGTCCGGACGGTCCCGTCCGTTCCGACGAAGACCGGGTCCACGGCGTCGGCGGTCTCGACGACGGTCGTCGTGGGGTCCTCGGGGACGGCCGGGTTCTCGGGACCCGTGGGGTCCTCGGGGACCACGGGCGCCTCGGGCTCGTCGGCCAGGCTGATGCCGACCCAGTCCCACGCGGTCGAGGGCTGGTCGAGCTCGCCCAGGCCGATCAACCAGTGCGGGAAGGTCGCGGCCGTCCACTGACCGTTCTCGTCGGTCGTCCCGTGGTTGTTGTGGTCGCTGCCCGTGTAGAAGTGCGGGCTGCCCTGCTCGGTGCCCTGCGCCGAGCCCCAGAGCTGGAACTGCGGCAGCGACGCGACGTCCAGACCCGCGGGGACGCGGACGAACACGCGCTGCCCCGGCGTCACGGACGTGACCGTGGCGCCGTTCGCGTCGACCAGCGTCACTCCGGCCGGCACGGCCTGGCCGTCGGCGGTGCGCAGCTCGACGTGGATGTCACCGGTCCCACCGACGAGCGAGGCCGTGAAGCCGTAGTCGGTCGAGCCGTCGGTGTTCCTGACGTAGCCGTGCGAGACGAAGCCGGGCTGAGGCATGACCACGTTGGTGGTCAGCGCGTTCTCGATGAGCCAGGCCGCGGTCTGCATCGTCGCCATGCGGTCGCTCAGGTAGCCCTGGTCCCAGGTGCGGGTCCAGTCCTCCGCCTGCTGGCCGGCGAACTGGTCGAGCGCCTTCTGGCTCAGGGTCACGTGCCCGGCGTCGTCGACGTCGAAGAACAGCCCCATGACGTCGTGGCCGGTCGAGAAGTACCACACAGCGAACTGGGTGGCCTCGTACGCGGTGTAGTCGGCGCGGCGGAGGTTCTGCTCCGCGACGGCCTGCTCGGCGTCGGCCAGGGTGATCCACCCGTTGTCGATGCTGTACTGGTAGTCGGCGATCGTGGCGGTGTCGGGCACGCTCACCCCGGCCCGGTCGAACAGCACCCGGGCGTCGGCACCGCGAGCGGCCAGGTCGGCGCCGCCCTTGTAGCCGTTGACGAGCACGGTCTGCTGGGCGGAGGTGTTCTCCCAGTGGATGCCCTCGGCGTCCGGGGACACCGTCTCGTCGCCCGACCACACGTGGTACCAGTAGCTCGCGATGTCGCGGTCGTAGACCATGTGGATCGTGCCGTCGTCGTCCGTGAGCGAGTGGTGCAGGATGTGCAGCTGCGGCTGGCCGCTCCACCCCGTCCAGTCGCGGCCCGACGTGGCGTCGTCGTCCTCCAGGAAGTACCAGTAGTCGCACGAGAAGCCGTTGTTGTAGCTGTCCTCCCAGTGCGGGTGGTAGTCGGCGTCGGGGTAGACGGGCACCGACTGCAGCGCACCGACCACGGAGGGCGCGCCCAGGGGGGCGACGGTCGCGGCCTCGGGGATCACGGCGTCGTCGGCCTGCTCGGTGGCCGTGGCCTCGTCCACCGGAGCGGCCTCGGCCGCGGGGTCGGCTGCGGGGTCGGCGACGGGGAGATCCTCCTGCTCGCCGGCAGGGGCGGGGGCAGGATCGGCTGGCGCCGCCTCCTCGGCGGGCGCCTCGGGAGCGCTCGCCTCGGGGGCGGGCGCCACGACCGGGTCCACCGGCGCCGGGGGCGCAACGGGCGCCTCGGCGGCAGGTACGGCAGCGTCGGCCGGGGCGGCGGGGACCGCCTGCTCGGCACCAGCCCCGGACGTACCGGCGTCGGGAGCCGCGGGCGCGCCCGCCTCGGGGGCGTCCGTTCCCTCGGCCGCGAAGGCCGCTGCTCCACCGCCCAGCACGAGCGCCGCGGAGACTGCGGTGGTGGTGACGGTACGAAGAACCTTCATGATCGTCGAGCTCCTGAGGTGAGGTGGGCACCGGTCGCGCCCTGATCCCTCTACGTTCCCGCCCACCAGGGGGTCCCCGACTCACCCGTTCGGACCGACCCCCCTCATCCGAACGTCTCGACCCCGCGCCGTCGGGCATCGTCCACGGTGCCCTCGGAGGGGCGGGCCCGGACGGTGCGCGCACGACGCTTCACGCGGTGCGGCTCACGCCGTACGGCGCACCCCCCGGACGACCGTCACCAGGCAGCCCG
The DNA here is from genome assembly GCF_016907235.1 of Oerskovia jenensis. Classification (NCBI taxonomy): domain Bacteria; kingdom Bacillati; phylum Actinomycetota; class Actinomycetes; order Micrococcales; family Cellulomonadaceae; genus Oerskovia; species Oerskovia jenensis. Next base: position 2,615,210 of record NZ_JAFBBO010000001.1, on the reverse strand, counting down.
CGCAGGCCACCGCGACCACGGCGAGCAGCACGGTGTACCCGGCGAGCGCCGTCGCCCCGGCCAGGACCACGGGGAGCAGGAAGCCCACGTAGGACAGGCTGTAGTAGACGCCCGTGAGTCCCGCGAGGTCGGTGGGTGTCGCGATGGCCTGCACCTCGATCAGTCCTGCGACCACGCAGATCCCGTACGCGGCGCCGAGCGTGACCGCTGCGACTGCGCCGAGGACCGGGGAGACGACGGTCCCGTTGGCCGCGGCCAGCGCCATGCCGAGCAGCATCAGGCACATCCCGACGACGAGCGACCGTCCGCCCGTGACCCGGTCGATCGCCTTGACGAACGGCTGGACCACCGCGCCCGTGCCGAGCGTGAGGACCGTGAGCAGGGTCGCGTAGGCCAACGACAGGTCGCCGGTCTGCTCGACCACGAGCTGTGGCATGACGGCGTAGGCGATCCCGGCGGCCCCGAAGATCCAGGGGGCGGCGGGCACCACGACGCGCACGAACCGGCGGTGAGAGGCGGCGGGGACCCGCAGGTCGGCGAGGAGCGAGGTCGTCGACCGGTGGCCCCCGATGGTCTCGGTCGCGGTCGCGAGCAGGACGAGCGCGACCACGCTGAGCACGACGTGGACCACGTAGGGCGTGACCGTCGGCCACGGACCCCACTGGGCGAGCACGCCCGAGACCCCGGCTCCGATCCCGAACCCGAGGGTCAGGGACAACGACGGGCGGCGCGCACCCGCGGTCGGGTCGGTCCCCAGGTCGAACGGTGCGCTCGACAGCTCCTTGACCCAGCTCGTGCCGACCGACATCGCGACGCCCACGCTCAGCCCGGCGAGCAGGCGCCCCAGGCAGATGACGACCTCGCTGCCGAACCCCAGGGCCAGCAGGACGCTGGCTCCGATCCCACCCAGGACGCCGACGACGGCGAGCGGCTTGCGGCCGTACCGGTCGGACAGCGGGCCCGCGACGAGCAGCCCGGGCACGAGACCCAGGACGTACATGCCGAGGAACAGGTCGACCATGACGACGGAGTAGTCCCCGAGGTCCTGGTACATGTGCAGGAGCGGCGTGAAGTGGTTCCCGCCCCAGGCCATGACGACGAGGGCGGGGGCGACGCGCAGCCAGCCGGGGAAGGGGCGTTGGCGGTTCATGATCATTTCTCGGTGACGAGGACGGTGGGACGGTGGCCCGTCGGCGGGCAGGGCACGGCCACGACGGGAGGCCGAGCGGGAGGGCGGGGTGATGGCGGCCGGGAGGGCGCGGCGCCCGTCAGCCGTAGTTGCCTCGCTGGACGTGCGCGCGCAGCGCGGCCTCGTACGCCGCGGCATCGCCTGCGCGCGCCAGCGTGGCGAGCACACGGTGGTCGGCGAGGAGTCGCGTGGGCGAGGTCGCGTCGCGTCGGACGGCGCGGTGGGTCAGGAGCTCGAGGCGTGGTCCGAGCTGCGCGAAGAGGTCTTCGATCACGTCGTTGTCCCCCGCGCGGATGACCCGCGAGTGGAACGCGAAGTCCGCCTGCGAGAAGGCGAGCAGGTCGCCTTCCTGTTCGGCGACCACCTGGCGGGCGACGAGGTCGTCGAGGTCGCGCGCGACGCCGTCGGGCAGGGAATGACCGTCCAGGGCGCGGATCGCGGACGACTCGAGCATGATCCGCACGGCGAGGAGGTCCGTGACCTCCTTGTCCGTGACCGTGGCGACGATCGCTCCTCGCTTGGGGAACAGCGTGAGCAGGCGGCACGTCTGGAGCTGGAGGAACGCCTCGCGGACGGGGGTGCGGCTGATGCCGAGCTCGTCGGCGACCTCGCCCTCCGTGACGAGCGAGCCCGGGGCGGTCTCGCCCGTGATGATCGAGGCGGACACCGCGGCGAAGGCGCGCTCGACGGCGCTGGGGGCCTGGTCGTCGGACTTCTTGCGAGGCGACATCTTGCGACCCTAGCACCTTAGATGCAAGGGAGCATCCGGGTCGTGACGGCTACGGTCCGGTCACGATCGGCCCGCCCGGTCGCCGGACCCCAGGACCCCGCATAGCCTCGTTCGACCAGCCGACCCGACCGGATGGAGCTTTCCGTGCAGAAGACCGGGACCGATCCCGACGAGTACCTCACGACCCTTCCCGAACGATTCCGCGACGACGCCCTGCGCCTCGACGCCGCGATCTCGGAGGTGATGGCCGGCCGCTCCCGGGTGCTCTGGGAGGGGGTCTTCTGGGGCGGCACCGACCAGCGGATCATCGGGTACGGCGACGTGCTCCAGGCTCGCCCCCGCGGCGGGAGCGTCGAGTGGTTCGCCGTCGGCCTCGCGGTCCAGCAGAACTACCTCAGCGTGTACGTCAACGCCGTCGAGGACGACCAGTACGTCGCCCAGAAGTACGCCCACACGCTCGGGCGCGCCAAGATCGGCAGCTCGAGCGTGAGCTTCAAGTCGCTCGCCGACATCGACCTGGACGCCGTGCTGCACCTGGTGCGCATCGCCCGGGAGCAGACGGCGTAGCGCGACCCGCACGTCCGGGCCCCGGTCCGGACGTCGCGAGAAGTGAGCAGCTGCCCCTGGATCGCCGGATCCAGGGGCAGCTGCTCACTTCTCGGCGCAGGCGGCGCAGGCGGTCCGGGCGGCCACAGGCAGTACAGGCGGTACCGCTCAGGGCTACCGTTCCGCGGACGGCGCGTGCATCTCGACGCTGATCTGGCTCGCGTCGAGCACCTTGAGCGTCTCGTCCATCGCCCCCGAGCTGTAGGTGCCGTGGTCGCGCACGTGCAGCAGCTCCTCGCGCTGGGCCGCGAGCACCGCGAGGCGCAGCTCACGGTACTGGCGGTGCCGGTCGTCCCCCTCGGTGGCCTCCCGGTCCACGAGGTCGTCGTGCGCGATCTCCTGGCGCACGCGCTCGATCGTCTCGGGGGCGTAGGGCGTCCCGTCCGGACGGGCGAGGCCGGGCGCGTCGATCACCTCGGCGGCCACGCGCGAGAGCTCGCCGAGGAGCGCGAGCCGCTCGTCGTTCTCGGTCGAGGCGTCGACCGTCAGGTCGAGGCGTCGCACGACCCACGGCAGCGTCCCGCCCTGGACCAGCAGCGTCCCGGCGGCCACGAAGAACGCGATGAGGACCAGCAGCGCCCGGTGCGGCGTGCCGGCCGGGAGGGACTGGGCCGCCGCGAGCGTCACGACGCCGCGCATGCCCGCCCACACGAGCAGCACGCCCTCGCGACGACCGAGCGGCTCGGCCGCCAGGTAGTCGATGTCGGCGATGCGGCGCGTGAGGAACGTCTGGATCCGGGCCATGCGGGTCTGGACGCGCGGGTCGTCGAGCGAGGGCGCCTCCCCCGGACCGGCGCTCCGCCCGGGGCCGCCGCGCGCCCCGGCGAGGCCGCCCGGGCCACCCAGGCCGGGGACGCGCGCGCCCGTCCGGTCCCCGCCCGGACCGCCGGCCGCAGCACCCTCCGGACCGCCTGCCGTGCCCCCTCGCGGCGCGCGGCGCCGTCGTCTCCCCCGGCCCGGCCCGCGGTCCTCGACCGTGGGCAGCTCGCCGCGGTCGAGCTTGTCGGTCACGGCCGCGAGCTTCTCGCGCACCTCGGGGTTGCGGCGGTTGGAGCGCTTCATGAGCCACAGCAGCGCCGCGACGAACACCGACCGCAGCGCGATGACCACGACCGCGGCCAGGAGCGCGAGCCCCGCGGCCGTCCACAGGCTGCCGTGCTCCTCGCGGACCTCCTCGACGAGCCCGAACACCTCGAGCCCCATGAGCAGGAAGACCCCGCCCTCCAGCAGCAGCTCGACCGTCCTCCAGTTCGCCTTCTCGGCGATCCGGTCCTGCGGGCTCAGGTGCTTGGGCGCGCCGAGCCCCGTGACGATGCCGGCCGTGACGACCGCGACCAGACCCGACGCACCCAGGTGCTCCGAGGGCAGGAACGCGATGAAGGGCACGACGAACGAGATCGCGGTGTTGGACGTCGCCTCGCGTACCCGCGAGCGCAGCCACAGGTTGGCCTTGCCGACGACGAACCCGATCGCCACGGCGACCGCCACCGCGTAGACGAAGTCGCCCGCGACCTGCCCGACCGAGACGGTCGCGGCCGTGGCCGCGATGGCCGAGCGCAGCAGCACCAGGGCCGAGGCGTCGTTGAGCAGGCTCTCGCCCTCGAGCACCGTCACGACGCGCGGCGAGACCCCGGCCTTCTTGACGATCGAGGTCGCGACCGCGTCGGTGGGGCTGATGATCGCGCCGAGCGCGATGCCCGTCGCGAGGCCGATCCCCGGGATGAGCAGGTGGAACAGGAACCCGAGCACCACGGCGCTGATGACGACGAGCACCACGGACAGCCCGCTGATGGCCTTGAGGTCTCGCCGGAAGTCCATCGCGGGCATGCTGACGGACGCCGAGTACAGCAGCGGCGGCAGGACTCCGGCAAGGATCCACTCGGGCTCGACCTCGACGGCCGAGACCGCGGGCAGGAACGACACCGCGACGCCCAGCAGCACGAGGATCAGCGGGGCGGCGACTCCCAGGCGTGGTGCGAGCGCGGTCACGCCGACCACCGCCAGGACGCCGGCGATCAGGTAGGGGACGAACTCCATGGGCTTCTCGTCTCGCTCGGGAGATTACTTCCTATCAGACGAAGCATCTGCGCCCCGCACCGCTACGCGTCGCGCGGAACCCACTCTGCCGCCTGGTCGCGCGCGGCGCGCAGCATCGCGACGGCCTCGTCCTGGTTGACGCGCGCGAGCGCGAGCGCGCTGAGCTGGAGCGAGAGCAGCAGGCGCGCGCGCCGCTCGACGGACTCGTCCGCGAGCGCCGGGTCCGCGGCGCGCAGCGCCCCGGCGAGGGCGTCGGTCAGCTCGGCCCGATAGGCGTCGACCGCGCCGCGCAGCGCCTCGTCGTGCCCGGCGGCCCCGGTCGCGCACCCGACGAGGAGGCAGCCGAGCCGCGGGGAGTCGGCGGGAAGCTGCCCGACGGCGGAGGCGAGCCGGTCGAAGTACGTCACCACCGCGCGCCCCGCCTCGGGCGCGGTGCCGCTCCCCTGACCTGCGGTGACGAGCGGCCGCAGCCGGGGCCGGATCACGGTGTCGAGGTAGTCCTCGACGGCCGCGTCGAACAGCCCACGCTTGGAGCCGAACGCGTGGTAGAGGCTCGACCGGTTGATCCCGGTGGCGCGTTCGAGGTCGGGGAGAGATGCTCCGTCCAGGCCCTGGTCCCAGAACACGTCCCGGGCCGCCTGGACCACCGTGGTGGTGTCGAACGACTGCGACCTGCCCATGTGGACCGCCTCACTTTCCGCATCTCGTATTGCACCGACCAGTACACAACTGTACCGTCGATTAGTAGACCGATCAGTTCAGAATCAAGTCTCACCGGCAGCGGCAGACGCGAGAGCACCGCCCCTCACCCTGGAGGACACCACCCATGACCGCGACAGCACTGGTCTTCGCCGGCCTCGCCGCGCTGATCCACGTCTACATCTTCGTGCTCGAGTCGGTGTCCTGGACCTCCCCGCGGACCCGTGCCACGTTCGGGACCACCGAGCAGGAGGCCCGCGCCACCAAGGAGCTCGCGTTCAACCAGGGCTTCTACAACCTGTTCCTGGCGGCCATCACCGTGATCGGCATCCTGCTGGTCACGAGCGGGCACACCGGGGTCGGCGCCGCGCTCGTCCTGAGCGCGACCGGCTCGATGGTCCTCGCCGGGCTGGTCCTGATCCTCTCGTCCCCCGCCAAGGCCCGCGCCGCGCTCGTCCAGGCCGTCCCGCCCGCGATCGCGGTCGTGCTGCTCGTGATCGCCCTGGTGTCCTGACGGCCGCCAGGCCCCACGCACCGACCACCCCACGGCCCGAACCCCCACCCGCCGCACGGGCCCTCCCGGCCCGAGCGACGCCGTCGGGCCTGCTCCCCCGCAGAACCGCAACCGAAGGACACCCATGACCTCCACGCAGATCCAGCTCGTCGCCCGCCCCACGGGCTGGCCCACGCACGACGACTTCCGCACCGTCCAGGTCGACCTCCCCGACCTCGCGCCCGGCCAGGTGCGCGTCCGGAACGAGTTCGTGTCCGTCGACCCGTACATGCGCGGGCGCATGAACGACGTGAAGTCGTACACCCCGCCCTACGCGCTGGGCGAGACCATGACGGGCGGCGCCGTCGGGCGCGTCGAGGCCTCGACGGCCGAGGGCTTCGCGGTCGGCGACGTCGTGCTGCACCAGCTCGGGTGGCGCGACGTCGCCCAGGGCGATGCGGCCGCCTTCCGCGTGGTCCCCGAGATCCCGGGCGTCCCGCTGTCCGCCTACCTGGGGACGCTGGGCATGACGGGTCTCACGGCGTACGTCGGGCTGCTCGAGATCGCGGGCCTGCGCGAGGGCGACACCGTGTTCGTCTCGGGCGCCGCCGGGGCCGTGGGCACCGCCGTCGGGCAGATCGCGCGCCTCAAGGGCGCGGGCCGCGTCGTCGGGTCCGCCGGGACCCCCGAGAAGGTCGCGCTCCTGACCGAGCGCTACGGCTACGACGCCGCGTTCAGCTACAAGGACGGGCCCGTCGCCGACCAGCTCGCCGTGGCCGCGCCCGACGGGATCGACGTCTACTTCGACAACGTCGGCGGCGAGCACCTCGAGGCCGCGCTGGGCGCGTTCAACGACTTCGGGCGCGCGGCCCTGTGCGGCGCGATCTCGCAGTACAACGAGACCGAGCCCGCGGTGGGCCCGCGGAACATGGGCAACATGGTGACGCGCAGCCTCATGCTCCGCGGCTTCACGATCGGCAACCACCTCGAGCACTTCCCCGCGTTCTCGCGCGACATGGGCGCCTGGCTCCAGGCGGGCGAGGTCGTGTTCGACGAGACCGTGGTCGACGGGATCGAGAACTCGGTCGACGCGTTCCTCGACCTCATGCGCGGCGCGAACACCGGGAAGATGGTCGTGCGCGTCTGAGGTTCTCCGGCCGGCCTCGTGCCGGCCCGGCCCGGGGCCGCGCCTAGAACGCCACCGAGTGCGTCCTGAGCGCGGCCTCGTCGCGTGCCGGCCGGGCGCCCGCCGGCCCGTCGCTCCCCTGGTCCCCCTGCCCGACGGCGCCGCGCGCCCCGACCGGCCGCGTCACTCCGCGCTGGTCGAGGATCGGGCGCACCCCCTCGGCGAACCAGTGCGCCTCCTCGAGGTGCGGGTAGCCCGAGAGCACGAACTCGTCGAAGCCCGCCTCGTGGTACTCCTGCACGAGGTCGGCGACCTCCTCGTGGCTGCCCACGAGCGACGTCCCGGCGCCGCCGCGCACGAGCCCCACGCCCGCCCACAGGCCCGGGTGCACCTCCAGGGACCGCGAGCGGCCGTCGAAACGGTCGCCGTTGAGCGCGGCCATGCGCCGCTGGCCCGTCGAGGACGACGCACGGAACTGGGCCTGCGCGGCCGCGACCTGCTCGGGCGACCACGCGTCGAGGAACGTCTCGGTCACGCCCCACGCCTCGGCCGACGAGTCACGGCTGATGGTGTGCAGCCGGATGCCGAACCGCAGGGTCCGCCCCCGCTCGGCCGCGAGCTCACGCACGCGGTCGATCTTGGCCTTGGCCTGGGCCGGTGGCTCGCCCCACGTGAGGTAGACGTCGGCGTGCTCGGCCGCGACGGGCAGCGCGGCCTCCGAGGACCCTCCGAAGTAGATGGGCGGCGCCGGGTCCGGCGGCACGGGGACCCGGCCGTCGCGGATGCGGTAGTGCTGCCCGTCGAGGTCGAGGGGCTCGCCCGAGAACAGCCCGCGCACCACGGCCAGGAACTCGGCCGTGCGGGCGTAGCGCTCGTCGTGGTCGAGCCAGTCGCCGAACCGTTGCTGCTCGCTCTCGTCCCCGCCCGTCACGACGTTGAGGCGCACGCGCCCGCCCGAGAACCGCTGGAGCGTCGCGGCCATCTGCGCCGCGAGCGTCGGCGACACCAGGCCCGGGCGGAACGCGACGAGGAAGTGCAGCCTCTGCGTCTCGCGCAGCAGCGCCGCGGTGGTCAGCCACGCGTCCTCGCACCAGGTGCCGGTCGGGGTCAGGACGGCCTCGTAGCCCAGGCGGTCGGCGGTGCGCGCGACGTCGGTGAGGTACTCGAGCGTCGGCGCCCGGAAGGCCCGCGCCGTCCCGGGGGTCGTCGCGGCGTGCGAGGAACCGACGACCGTGCGGCCGTCCCCCGACGTCGGCAGGAACCAGTGGATCGCGGCGGTCATGTCTCCTCCGTCCGGCGCGGCCCCTCCTGCGGACGGTCCTCGCGGGCCCGGCGGGCCGGTCGGTCGAGGAGGTCGTGGGTCGCGCGCGTCGGCGGACCGTAGGCACAGGCTCGGGACGGGTCAAGCGGTTCGTCGATGCTCTCGCGGGCTGGGACGGGTGAACCTCGACCTCCCCCGCAGGAGGGAGGGCGGGTCCGTCGCGCGCCGGTGCCGGGCCCCGGGCCGGACCCGCAAGAATCGTCCGCATGGTCACCGCCGCCCCTCCGACCCAGCCCATCCCGCTGCCACCCGCCGGGGTCGTCGTCCCCGGTCGCTCGGCGAGCGCCGCCGCCGAGCGCGAGGACTGGCGGCCCTGGGTCCTGCCCGCGGTGCTCGCGATGCTCGTGGGGCTGTTCGCGATCAGCACACCGATCCTGTCCTACGGGTACGTGGGCACCGGGCTCTGGCAGAGCTCGCTCGAAGGGTTCCCGCTCGTCCACCCGGTCATCGCGCTGGGCAGCTTCAGCGCCGTCGTCGGGGTCCTCGTCTCCCGGCGGTCGACGGGCCTCGCCTGCGTGCTCGCGACCTGGCCGTTCCTGCTCGTCGCGCTGATCGGGACGTTCGTGTGGGCGTGGTGGCTCGCCCTCCTCGCCATCACCGTGGTCGCCGCGGTCGACAAGGTCCTGCAGGCCGCCCTGCCCCTGTTCCTCACGATCACGGTGGCAGGCGTCTACTGCGCGACAGGCATCGCCGCCCTCCTGCCGATCGGCCCGGTGACTGCCGGGACGGGCGGCCGGGAGGTCACCTTCGTCCTCTACACCGTCGTCGCGCTCGCGACGACCGCGATCAGCGGGGCGATCGGGGCCGGGGTGCGTGCTCGGCGGCGCACGGCCGAGGCCGCTCGCGCCACCGAGCACGCGCTCGCGGTCGAGACCGTCGCGAGCGAGAGAGCGCGGATCGCGCACGACCTGCACGACGTCGTCGCGCACCACATCTCGCTCGTCGCGGTCCGCGCGGAGTCGGCGCCGTACGTGCACCCCTCGATGGACGCCGAGTCCAGGGTCGTGCTCGCGGACATCGCCGACGACGCCCGGCGCGCGCTGGGCGAGCTGCGGCAGGTGCTCGCGGTCCTGCAACGCACCGAGGACGCCGACCGGGCCCCGCAGCCCGGGGCCGCGGACGTCGTCGCGCTCGTGGACGCGGCACGCTCGGCCGGGCAGTCCGTGACGGTCGTGGGCGACGTGCCGGTGCTGCCACCGGCCCAGGGCATCGTGCTCTACCGCGCGGTGCAGGAGTCGCTCACTAACGCGCGCCGCCATGCCCCGGGGCAACCGGTGACGCTCGCCCTCGGGACGGGAGCGGCGCCGTCGGGCACGGGCACGCTGCCCGTTCCCCCGGACGGCCCGTCCCCGACGGCCGGCCACGAGGCGAGGACCACCGTGACCGCGCGCGTCGCGAACCCCCTCGTCCCGCGCACATCCCCCGCTGCTCCAGGCCGCGGGCTGCTCGGGATGCGCGAACGCGTCGAGTCCATCGGCGGCTCGCTCACGGCGGGCGAGGAGGACGGCTCGTTCGTCGTGGAGCTCGCGCTCCCGGTCGACGGGCCGGAACCGGCCACGGCCGCCGAGCGCACGGGCACGTCCCTGTACGGCCACGCGGGCGACCCCCTGCCGCTCCCCGACGCCGCGGACGGGATCGACGCATGACCCGGGTCGTGGTCGCCGACGACCAGCCCGTGGTCCGGTACGGCTTCGCGGCGATCCTCGACGCGGCCGAGGACATCGAGGTCGTCGGCTCGGCAGGGAACGGCGCCGAGCTGCTCGACGTCGTCGCGGCCCGCCGGCCCGACGTCGCCGTCGTGGACGTGCGCATGCCCGTCCTGGACGGGATCGCCGCGACCGCCGCGATCTGCGACCGGTACCCCGGCACGAGCGTCCTCATCCTCACGACGTTCGACCTCGACGAGTACGTGTTCGACGCGCTCCAGGCCGGGGCGTCGGGATTCCTGCTCAAGGACACCCCGGCGCCCCGGCTGGTCGAGGGTGTGCGGCTCGTGGCCGACGGCTCGATGCTCCTGGGGCCCACGGTCACCCGCCGCCTCGTGGGCGACTTCGCGCAGCGCGCCCCCCGGGTCGCCCCCGGGATCGAGGACCTCACGTGCCGCGAGCGCGAGGTGCTGCTCACGGTCGCGCGCGGGCTGTCGAACGCCGAGATCGGGGCCGAGCTGTTCATCTCCGAGCAGACCGTGAAGTCGCACGTGTCGGAGGCGCTGCGCAAGCTGGGCTGCCGCGACCGCGTGCAGCTCGTGATCGCGGCCTACGAGTCGGGCCTGGTCGGGCCGTCAGAACGAGCGTGACCCCGAGGGCTCGTTCGTTCTGACAGGCACCCGCTCGACGAGCGGCGGCCCTCCCGGCGTGCACTGCACAGGATGCGGGCTCCGAGGCACGGACCTCCTATCATGAGGCGTGAGTTCCGACTGGTTCGACCTGGCCACCCAGGGCACCGAGAGCGGTGAGCTGGCCCGGTCGATCGACTGGTCCGCCACCTCGCTCGGCTCCCCCGACACCTGGCCCAAGACGCTGCGCGCCGCCGTGCGCCTGTGCTTCAGCACGCGCTTCCCCATCTTCATCGCCTGGGGACCGGACCTCGTGATGCTGTACAACGACGGCTACCGGCCCATGCTCGGGCAGGACAAGCACCCCGGCGCCATGGGCGCCCCCGCGGCCGACGTGTGGGCCGAGATCTGGGACGAGATCGAGCCCCTGTTCGCCGGGGTCCTGAAGACCGGCGAGCCCACCTGGTCCGAGGACCAGCCCCTGATCATGAACCGCTCGGGCTTCGACGAGGAGACGGCCTTCACGTTCTCCTACAGCCCGTTGCGTGACGACGAAGGCGTCATCCGCGGTGTCCTCGACGTCGCGACCGAGACCACCGACCACGTGGTCGACGCCCGCCGGCTCCAGACCCTCGGCACCCTCACGGCGACGCTCCAGCGCCTCCAGGGCGACGTCGACGAGCTCGCGGCAGCGACCGTCGGGGTGCTCGGACGCAGCGTCGACGTCACCCGAGCGGACCTCTACCTCGACACGTCGGCCGGGCTGGTGCCCTTCGCCTCGACCCACGAGCGCCACGACGAGTCGGTCCCGTCGCAGGTCCTGCGCGAGGTCGCCGACGAACGCCGCCTCGAGCAGGTCGGCCCAGCGCTCGTCGCGCCCCTCGCGGCCAGCCGTGACCGGGCCGTCGCCGGCGTCATCGTCCTCGAAGGGAACCCGCAGCGCCCCGACGACGACGACCAGCGGTCGTTCCTCCAGCTCGTCGCCTCCGCGGTCGGCACCGCGCTCAGCAGCACGCTCGCCCAGATCCGCCAGGTCGACGAGCTGCGCGACGTCGCGAACGCCCTCCAGGACGCCATGCTGCCCGACGACCCGACCGCCCCGGGCTGGCACACCCGCTACCGCCCCGCGGACGACAGCCTCCTCATCGGCGGCGACTGGTACGACGTCGTCGACCTGTCCGGCGGGCGGTTCGGCCTGGTCGTGGGCGACTGCGTGGGCAAGGGCCTGCGCGCCGCGGCCGTCATGGGCCAGCTCCGCAGCGCGAGCCGTGCCCTGCTCCTGGAGAACCTGGGCCCCGCGGCCACGCTCGAGGGCCTCGACCGCTTCGCCCGGACGCTGCCCGGCGCCGAGCTCGCGACCGTCCTGTGCGCGATCGTCGACGAGAACGCCCGCACCCTGACCTACTCGGCCGCAGGCCACCTGCCGCCGCTCGTCGTCAACGAGTCCGCGACGTGCTGGCTCAACGAGGGGCGCGGCACGCCGCTCGCACTCAGCACGGTCCCCCGCCCCGAGGCGACAGCGGCGCTCGACAGCGGCGACGCCGTCGTCCTGTACACCGACGGGCTGGTCGAACGTCGCGGGGAGCACCTGTCGACGGGGCTGCGCCGGCTCGCCGACGCTGCCCTCGCGATCCGCAAGGAGCGTCCCGCGGCCGACCTGCCGGACGCGCTGCTCGCCGAGCTCCTCGCGGACGGCGCCAGGGACGACGTCGCGCTGCTGCTCTACGAGGCGCCCTGACCCGCCCCGCCCGCCGACGGTCCGGCGTCGGCTAGGCCAGACCCGCGTCGTGCACGCAGATCGCGACCTGCACGCGGTTGTCCGCCCCGAGCTTGTCGAGCACCCTGCCCACGTGGGTCTTGACCGTGGCGATGCTCAGGAACAGGCTCGTCGCGATGTCCGCGTTGGACAGCCCCGCACCGATCGCGACCGCGACCTCGAGCTCGCGCTCGGTCAGCCGTGCGAGGCGCGTCCTCGCTGCGGCCTCCCGGTCGTCGACGGGCTGACGTGCGACGGCCGTGATGAGCTGCTCCGTGACCGACGGCGACAGCATCGAGCGCCCCTCCGCGACGAGCCGGACCGCGGCCACGAGCTCGGCAGGAGGAGTGTCCTTGAGCAGGAACCCGGCCGCGCCCAGCCGCAGCGCGGTCAGCACCATGTCGTCGGCGTCGAACGTCGTCAGCACGATCACCTTGAGCGCCGGGTCGGCGGCGCGCGCGATCTCGAGGGCCGCGAGCCCGTCGCGGCGTGGCATGCGGATGTCCATGAGGACGACGTCGGGCCGGGTGCGCGCGATCTCGGACACGGCCGCGATCCCGTCGGCGGCCTCCCCCACGATCTCGATCGTCCGGTCGCCGCCCAGGATGAGGCGCAGTCCCGCGCGGACCAGGGTGTCGTCGTCGACCAGGACGACGCGCAGGGGCGCGTCCGTCCGGGTCCCGGGGGCGGCAGGAGCAGTCGAAGGGGTCACGTCCACGGGAGCCACGCTCTCACGACGAAGCGACCGGCCCCGTCGGGCCCCGCGGTGAGCTCACCGCCCGTGAGGCGGGCGCGCTCGGCGAGCCCCGTCAGCCCCAGGCCCGACGGCGGCGCACCGGACGTGCTGGGGGCGTCGCCGTCGTCGGGAGTGCGGACCGCGACGAGCGGGTTGGCGACCCGGAGGACGAGTCCTTCTCCGGGCGCCCCGTCGATCTCGACCCGCACGGGCTCGCCCGGTGCGTGCTTGCGGGCGTTCGTGAGCGACTCCTGCAGGATGCGGTACGCGCTCCGGCTCACCTGGTCGCCGAGCTCGCGCAGCTGCTCGCTCGTGACCGGGTCGACCTCGCACGTGACCGGGTCGGAGCCGTCCGGGCCCTGCACCTCGGCCAGCAGGTCGGGCAGGGCGACGAGCGTCGGCTGCGGGCGCTCGGGGGTCCCGCCCGGGACGTCGGTCTCGCGCAGGACGCCGAGGACCTCGCGCAGCTCGGTCATCGCGAGGTGCGCGTTGTCGCGGATCACGCCCGCGGTCGCGGCGGTCTCCTCCTGCGTGAGGTCCGTGCGGTACGCGAGCGCGCCCGAGTGCATCGCGACGAGCGAGATGCGGTGCGCCAGGACGTCGTGCATCTCGCGCGCGATCCGGGTGCGCTCGGTCGAGCGTGCCTGGTCGACACGCGCGGCCTGCTCACGCTCGGCCGTCACGGCCCGCACGCGCCAGGACTCCGCGAGGTCGCGGCGGTTCCCGATCGAGACACCGATCGCGACGAGCAGGGCGTACACGAGCGCCCCGACGACGACCCACACCCACCAGGGCGTCTGCGCCCACTCGGGGATCAGCGAGCGGAAGAGCGCCTCGTTCCCCAGGCTGGACGCCATGTAGACGAACCCGACGCCCGCGATCTCGCGCAACCGTCGACGGGTCGCGAGCGAGATCAGCGCGATCACGACGGCCCCCGCACCGAAGGTCGTGAAGCCGCCGACCGCCCCCATGAGGAGCGCCACGGTGAGCGGTGCCGCACGGACCGCCGGGAGGAGGACCAGCGCGACGACGCCGAGGAGGAGGTCGAGCAGGAAGATCGCCCCCCACTGCTCGAACGTCGCCCCCTGGGGGTCCTCCGCGGTCAGGAGCGCGTTGGCGAGGTACAGCAGGGCGCCGAACCCGAACGCGGCCGCCAGCCGCCAGGACATGTCGAACGTGGAGTAGGGCACGTAGCGGATCGGCCGAGCAGGAGGCATGCGGCGAGACTATGCGTGCGGGCGGGCGGTGCACATCGCCAGTCGGGACGACCCGGGGTCACCCCAAAGGATCAGGCCCACGCCGCGCCGGGGGCTCCTCCCGGGGACGACGACGGCGGCGCCGCCGGAAGTCCGTCCCGTGAGCGCCGCCGTCGCGGGCCGGTCCGTGGACCGGCGGGTGATGCTGGGTCAGTCGGCGGCCGGGGCCGCACCGTTCGCCGCGCGGTACGCGGTGAGGACGGCCTTGGGCAGACGCCCCTTGGGGCTCACGGTGTGGCCGTTCGCGAACGCCCAGGTGCGGATCTCGGCGGTCGTCTCGCCCGGCAGGAGGTATCCCGTGCTCTTCGGGGCCGCGGCGGCCTCGGGGGCGGCGGGCGCCGCGGACGAGGGGGCCTGCTCGACGACGGGCTCGGGCTCGGCAGGGGCCTCGGGGGCCACCTCGACGACGACCGACTCGACGACGACCGACTCGACGACCTCGACGGTGACGGCCCCGGTCTCGACGGTGACGGCCCCGGTCTCGACGACGTCGACCTCCTCGGGTGCCTCGGCGACGGTCTCGGTCTCGACGATCTCGGTCTCGACGATCTCGGTGACCTCGACGACTGCGACCGGCTCGGCCGCCGGCTCCGGCTCGGTGGCTTCGACCGGGTCGGCCGCCGGCTCCGGCTCGGTGGCTGCGACGACGGGCTCGGTCTCCACGGCCTCGACCGCTGCCACAGCCTGGGTCTCGGTCTCGGTCTCGGTCTCGACCACGACGACCTCAACGGTCTCGACGACCTCGACGACCTGGGTGACCTCGGGTGTCTCGACCGCGGAGACGGGCTCCCGGTCGACGACGGGCGCCTCGGCCGTGGGCGCGGTCTCCGGCTCCAGGACGGCGATCGCGACGGGCGTCGTCGCGGGCTCGGCCGCTGCGGCGGGAGCGACCGGCGCCGTCGTGCGGGCCGGTGCCTGCGCAGGAGTGGTGTCGGCAGCGGTCTTCTGGGCGACGTCGAACAGGGACGCGACGCTCACCACCGGTGCGGCCTCCGCCTTCTTCCGACGACCCTTGAACCAGCTCAGCAAACCCATGACGACCTCTCGGCGGACGAAGCGCACACCGATCGACGTGCGCGCGGCAACTCTTTCACATCTCGGACAACCGCCGGTAGGACGCCCATCACCCACCGGTCAGCGGGACGACCGCCACGCGAGGGCCGCGCGGACGCACGTGACCACGCCGAGGGCCAGGGTCACGACGGCGACGAGCACCACGACCTTGCCGGCCGGGCCGAACGCCGAGTTCGCGACCACGACGTCGTACAGCACGTGGGCGGCCACGAAAGGCCAGACGTCGCGGTGGCGCGAGTACAGCAACCAGAAGAGGACGGACCAGACGAGCACCAGGGTCATGGTCATCGGGACCCCGTAGTAGAGGTGGAAGAGACCTCGGAGCACGACGATCACGGCGACCTGCACCCAGCCCGGTGCCCGCAGCCGCGTGAGGACCGCGACCGGGACGGCCAGGATCAGGATCTCCTCGGCCACGCCCGCGTGGAGCGCGTAGAGCAGGACCAGGACCGCCCCGGGGCGCTCACCGCCGCCGGACCCCGCCTGCTCCAGGACCGGGGCGAAGGACGCGGCCTGGAACGCGATCCACAGGAAGAGGTACGCCACCGCGAAGAGCCCGAGCCTGTCCCACCAGCCCGACCGCTCACGACGGACGAGCCCCAGGTCCACGCGGTCCACGCCGCCCCGAGCGGCCAGCACGATCGCCGCCGCGATGCCCACGAGTGCCGTCCCCCACAGGACCGCCATGGCGCCCGCGTCGGGCGAGCCCGAGGACGACGAGCCGGAGAGGATCTGCACGGCCCCGTACACGTACAGCCCGAACGCGACCGCGTACGGGACGACGATCGTGGTCGCACCCCACAGGACCGACGGCGGCCGCGACCAGGGCCGGGCGACGTCGCTCGACGACCGGCTCACTTCTCGAACGTCCCGTCCGCCGGCAGGGTCACGTCGCACGTCACAGGAGCGCCCGGCGTGGCCGAGGTGGCCTCGACGAGCACGGCCTCGTTGGTGCGCCCGACGTCCTTGAGGACGCGGCACGACGCGGTGCCCTCACCGGCGGGGGTCGCCTCGACCCGGGCCGGCTGCCCGGCCGCCACGACCGCCTCGGTCGTGAAGGGCGACTCCACGGGACCGGGAGCGCTCTGCTCGACCGACTCGCCCGTGCGGTCGCCCGCCGGGGCCTGCGTCCAGACGACCGACTCGACGCCCGTGTCCGACGTGACCTCGTACGTGAGGAAGTACGAGTCGATCGGCCGGTCGATGATCGCCGTGCGCAGCGCCAGGAACCCCACCACGAGCAGGGCGATGCCCAGGATCGAACCGACGACGACGAGGACAGGACCGACCTTGCTCTGCACAGCGCACTCCGAATGATCTGCGGCCGAGGCGGGGTGCGCGGGGCCGACGGGAACGGGCACCGGGTACGGCGCCGTCGAGCACACCGCGACGCCTCCGGTCCGTGGGACGGGGCGTCGGGTGCGCTGCTCCCACGCTAGGCGCGCGGACCGGGGGCGTGCATCGACCCTGCGGGCGAGGTGCGGGCGAGGTTCCGTGCGGGCACGTCGGCACTGCGGCGTACCGGCGTCGCCCGCAGGGTGACAATCGGACACGACGACCGGCCACCCGGAACTCGCTCGACTCCCGGGCGGCGCGCGCGATGTACTGGAGACCCCCCGCCCCCGCCCCGCCAGGAGTCCCGTGCCCTCGTCCCCGAGTCCCGCCACCGACCGCGAACGCCTCGGCCTGCACGCCGACTGCGCGAGCTGCTTCGGCCTGTGCTGCGTGGCGCTCGCGTTCACGCGCTCGGCCGACTTCCCGATCGACAAGGACGCGGGCGACCCCTGCCGCAACCTGCGGCCCGACCACCGGTGCGGCATCCACCCGGAGCTCCGTGAACGCGGGTTCGTCGGGTGCACGGTCTACGACTGCTTCGGGGCGGGGCAGAAGATCTCCCGGGTCACGTTCGCGGGGCAGGACTGGCGCGAGCACCCCGAGGTGCGGACGTCGATGTTCGCCCTGCTGCCCGTGCTGCGGCACGTCCACGAGCTGCTCTGGTACCTCACCGAGGCCGTGGCGCTGACCGACGGCCACGACAGCCCCGACGGCCGCGTGCTGACCTCGGACCTGCACGCCGCCGTCGACCGGGTCGAGCGACTCTCGCTCAGCACCCCGCAGGACCTGCTCGCACTGGACCTCGACGCCCTGCGGGGCGGCGTCAACCCGCTCCTGCTCCGCGCGAGCGAGGACGCCCGCGCCCGCTCGCGGCACCAGCCCCGTGGCCGACGCGCGGACCACCGCGGGGCCGATCTCGTCGGGAGGCGACTGGCCCGCGCCGACCTGCGCGGAGCCGGTCTGCGCGGCGCCCTGCTCGTCGGGGCGGACCTGCGGGGCGCGGACCTGCGCAGCGCCGACCTGATCGGGGCCGACCTGCGCGGGGCGGACCTGCGCGGTGCCGACCTCACCGACGCCCTGTTCTGCACCCAGGCCCAGGTCAACGCGGCCCGCGGCGACACGGCGACCCGCCTGCCCGAGGGCCTCGAACGCCCCGGGCACTGGACCGCTGCCCCGACGGACGCCGCACCCGCACCGCACCCGCGCCCTGGCCGCCCACGCAGGGCGACCCGACCGCGGCGGTGAGCGCCGCCGTCGGGCCGACAGGTGCGCGGACGAGCGCCCGACGCACGAAGGGGCGGTCCCCAGCGGGACCGCCCCTTCCTCACGACCTGTTCAGTCGTTGAGCTTCTTGGCCTGCTCGGCCACCGTGTCGACGTGCTTGTCGACCGAGTCCGGCGTCCGGCCCTTGACCAGGCTCGCGACCTGGTCGATGCGCTCGTCCGTCAGGGCCTCCTTGGCCTTGGCGACGATGCCGCCCAGGCCACCCGGTGCGCCACCCTTCGACTCGCTCATGTCCTCGTCCTTCCGTCGGATCCCGGCACCGGTCGATACCGGGTCACTGGGTATCCTGCCCTGGTCCGGTCGCCCGCCGCGCACCCCGGGGCGGGTGAAGCGTCACGGCACGAGCACGATCCGCGTGCCCGACGCCGTCCTGGCCCCCCAGGCCGCCTCGACGTCGCGCAACGGGGTCGCCACGACCGCGACCTCGGGCCGGACCTGCGGCAGCAGGGCCGCGAGCTCACGGACGGCGGCGACCATCCCCTCGGGCGACACCGATCCCTGCCCGCTGCCGCTGACCTGCACGTTCGTCTTCCGGAGCGTCGCCGCGGGCAACGTGATGGTCGGCCCTGCGGTCGCGCCGACGTGGACCCAGCGCAGCACGTGAGCCGGATCCGTCCGGGCCCCCGTCACGGCCGCGAGGGCCGTCTCGGTCGGGGCTCCCCACACGTAGTCGACGACCACGTCGACGTCGGCGGCCTCGCGCGCGAGGCGCTCGGCCACGTCGTCGGCCGTGAGCGGGACGACCGCGTCCGCGCCGAGACGCCGGACGACCTCGAGCGAGGCCAGGTCGCGGCCGGCCCCCACGACGCGACCCGCACCCAGGTGCCGGGCGAGCTGGACCGCGAGGCGACCCGCGTTGCCCGTCGCGCCCAGGACCAGGACGCTCTCCCCGAGGCGGAGGTCGGCCCGGTGGCGCAGCGCGAGCCACGCCGACATCGCGGGGTTCATCGCGGCCGCGACCGTGACGGCGTCGAGCCCGTCGGGCAGGTCGACCAGGCGGTCCGCCGGGACCGCGACGAGCTCGGCCATGCTGCCGTGCGGCGCCTGCAGCCCCGCGAAGAACACGCGACGGCCGTCGGCGGTACGACCCACGCCGTCGAAGCCGGGGACGAGCGGCAGGACGCCGTCGCTCGTGTAGTGCGTGCCCGCGGCCCCCGAGCGCACGCGCGGGTGCAGCCCCGCGGCCAGGACGTGCACGAGGACCTCGCCGGGTCGCGGGACGGGGTCGGGCACCTCGGCGTAGCGCGGCGGCCGGTCGAAGGACGTGACGAGAGCGGCGTGCACGGTGGTTCCTCTCCTGGGACGGACGAACGGACGATGTGGTGCCGGTGGCATCGCTGGTGGTGGCGGGACGGCCGAGGGACCGGCCTCGACACCTCTCTCCACGGCCGTCCGTGGCGCGTGCGCTCAGACCGGCGGTGGCGGGACGAACGGGGGCGCCGGCAGGTCCCCCGTGACGGCCCACTCGCCGGGGCGGTCACGCAGCGCCTCCCCCACCGCCGCGACCACGGCCGAGGTGACGTGCGGTGCGTTCCGGGGCGCGTGCCAGTAGCGGACGTGGACGGTCGTGCGGTCGGGCTCGACCGCGACGGTGAGGAACTCGGGGGCCGGTCGCTTGTGGACGCCGTGCGCCGCGGCGACCGCGGGCAGGACGGTGGTCTCGACCTCGTCGGCCCGGGCGTCTCCGAGCCGGATCTCGACGGTCGCCCGGCGCGCACCGAGCACCGAGTGGTTGACGAGCGGGGCCGCGAGGACCGCGGAGTTCGGCAGGTGGACCTCGCGACCGTCGACCGTCGCGATGACGACCGACCGGCCGTTGAGCTCCTTGACCACGCCCGTCCAGTCCAGCGACTCGATCTCGTCGCCCAGGCGCACCGGCATGCGGGTCTGGAGGATGACCGCCGCCCCGAAGTTGTCCGCGATCCCGCGCAGCGCCAGGACCGCGACGATCACGACCACGATCACCGCACCGAGGATCGGCTCGGTGCGGAACCCGAGGAAGGCCAGCGCGAGCCCGATCCCGACGAGCAGCAGGAAGTAGTGCACGACCCGCTCGGCGACCGCGAGGAGCTGGGGGGACAGGCCCTTCGTGCGGGCACCCAGCGCCCGCACCCCCTTGCGCGCCAGGCGTGACAGGATCCACGCACCGAGCACCGCGAGGACCGCGAGGACGACGTCCCAGCCCGAGATGTCGGTGTCGGCGAACCAGCCGCTCACGGTGTCGATCACGCACGACCTCCTCGTCGGGACTGCTCGGGCGCGCGGCGACCCGGCCGACCGCGCCACGCGGCCCGCGGCCCGCGTCACGCGCCACGCGCCATGCGTCACGCGCGCCACGTCGATGCTCGCACCGCGGAGGAGGCTCGGCATCCGGGGGCCGGCGAGCGCCCCGAGCACCCGCGCGACACACATCACCCGCTCCGGGCACCCCTCCCCATTGCGTGGGGACACCGCGACCCTCCACAGTGGACCCCGTGGCCCCCGCCACCACACCCCACCACCCTTGAGGGAGCTTTCTTCGTGCGTCTCGTCCGCGGTATCGCCGTCCTGTCCGTCGCGTCCGTCGGGGTCCTCGGCCTCGCCGCGTGCTCGTCCGGGACCGATGCCCCCGCGTCCACATCGACCGCCGCCGACGCCGAGAAGGCCCCGGCGAAGGAGTCCTCGTCGGAGCTCACGCCCGAGAACTTCGCCAAGCGCGTCACCGCCGCGGTGATCGACGCCGGCAGCGTGACCATCTCCATGTCGACCGCGGCCGCCGGCGCGACCATGGACGTCACGGGCGACATCGTCATGAAGGACGGCAAGCAGCAGCTCGCGATGACCATGGCCGTACCGGGTTCGGAGGAGATGCAGATCCGTGTGGTCGACGGCTTGATCTACCTGAACCTGGGCACGCTCAGCCAGGGCAAGTTCGCCACGATCGACCCCGCCGACACGTCCAACCCCATGGCTTCCTCGTTCGAGGACCTCGCCGAGCAGATGGACCCCACGACGAGCGTCAAGGAGCTCGACGGGGCGATCGTGAGCATCGAGAAGGACGGCGAGCCCGTCGACGTCGACGGCGTCAAGGCCCAGCCGTACACGATCGTGGTCGACACCACGAAGCTCTCGGGCTCGATGAAGGACGAGGTCGACGCCGCCGGCGGTGCGCTCCCCGAGACGCTGACCTACCAGTACTGGATCGACGCGGACGACCGGATGCGCAAGGTCGTCACGAGCGTCCAGGGCGCCACCGTGGAGATGACCTTCACGAACTGGGGCGAGGACCTGCAGGTCGTCGCGCCGTCGGCCGAGGAGATCACGACCGAGCCGATCTTCTGATCCGCCGCGCTCTGCACGGGCGCTGAGCCCGCGTCCCGACGGCGGCGCACCGGTCCCGGCCGGTGCGCCGCCGTCGTGCTGCCCGGCCGAGCGGGGACCGGGGCGCGGCGGGCGCTGCGCGTCGACCGCCGTGCACGAGGCGGCCTCGGGCCGGTCAGTCCGTGGGGCGGCGACGCATCTGCTTGGTCGTGGTGCGCTGCTTCTTCGCGGTGAGGCGACGCTCCTGCGAGCCGCGCGTGGGACGGGTCGCACGTCGCTGGCGCGCGGGCGGCGCGAGGCCCTCGGCGACGAGCGCCGCGAGGCGCGTCCGTGCGGCCGCCCGGTTGCGGAGCTGCTCGCGGTTCTCGCTCGCCGTCACGGTGAGGACACCGGCGACGAGCCTCTTCTCGAGGCGTTCGAGGAGCCGCGCCCGCTGCGAGTCGCTCAGGACGACCGACGCGGCGACGTCCCACGAGAGCTCGACGCGCGAGTCCGTGGTGTTGACGCCCTGCCCACCCGGGCCCGAGGCGCGCGAGAACCGCCAGGCGAGCTCGCCCTCGGGGATGGTCAGGGCAGGGCTGACCGCGAGGCCGCGGTGCGGGACGGTGGTCACCCGACCATCATCGCCTGTCGTGGCCGGCAGGAGCCCTTCATTACCGGAACGGGCGTGCTGGTCCTACGATGTGCCGCGGGCGCCATCGTCGGCCCCCGTCGGCACCACCTAGGAGCACCATCGTGCGTCTTTCCCGCGGCCTCGCCGCGCTCTCCCTCGCGTCGGCCATGACCCTCGCCCTCGGCGCGTGCTCGGGCGACGCCGAGCCCGTCGCCAGTCCTCCGGCGGCCAGCCCCGAGACGTCCCCGAGCCCTACCCCGACCCCCTCCCCGACCGAGAAGGTGTCGAACGAGCTCACGGCCGAGAACGTGATCGGACGACTCACTGCCGCGCACCGCGCCGCGGGCAGCGTGACCCTGTCGACGTCGGTCACGATCGACGGCGAGCCCATGGCGATCACGGGCGACGTGGCCTTCCTCGACGGCTCCCAGGACCTCCGTCTCGCGTTCGCCATGCCCGGCGTCACGATCGACGTCCGCCGCGTCACCGGCACGTACTACCTGGGCGCCGGCGAGCTGAGCGCGAACATGTTCAACACGGTGGACATCGCGGGACCGGCCGACGGCCCGGCGGGCCTCGGGCTCATCGCCGCCGCCCTCGACCCCGCGCAGAGCATCGGCCTCCTCGCGCCCGGCGTCACGAGCCTGGAGAAGAGCGGCGACCCGGTCGTGGTCGACGGCGTCGAGACCCAGCCCTACACCCTGACGGTGGACACGGCCAGGCTCGACGCCGTCGCCCAGGAGGCCATCAAGGGCGACGACGGCATCCTGCCCCCGACCTTGGCGGTCCAGCTCTGGGTCGGCGCGGACGACCTGGTCCGCAAGCACGTCCAGGTCGTCGGCGCCGAGAACCTCGAGTTCGCGTACACCGCCTGGGGCGCCGCTCCCGCGGTCGTCGCCCCGACCCCCGAGCAGATCACGGCCGAGCCGATCCTCTAGCCCGGCGCTCCCGGGGACGAGCGTCGTCCGGGACGTGAGCGGCGTCGTCGGGCGGGATCGTGCCCGACGGCGCCGCTCGCATCAGGAGGCCCGCTCGCCGACGCGCCCCTCGGCGCGGTCGCGGATGCCGCGCAGCATGCGCGCGCTCATGAGGAAGCTGACGGGCTGGACCGGCTCGACGACCGCACCCGACCACCACCGGGTGTAGCCGTAGCGCTCGCGCACGATCAGCCGGGTCGCACCGTCCGGGACGGGGCGCAGCACGAACGACCAGGTGAAGTCGTAGGGAGGTGCGGAGGCGCCGACCGGGACCGCGCCACGCAGCACGAGGTGCCGGTCCGGGACCATCGCGGCGACGCGCAGCGCCACGTCGGGGTGGAGGCGCACGTCGTCGCCGACCGCGAGCCGCTGCCACTGCGGGTCGATCCGGTCCGCGTTCTCGATGTCGCAGCCCACGAGGTTCTCGAGCCACTCGTAGCTGTAGAAGCCGCCGCGCCCCTGGCCGAGCTGCAGGACCCACTTCCACACCTCGCGCGGCGGGGCGTCGATCGTGACGGCGCGGGTCGCGACCGCGTCGGCGTCGGGGACGATCTCGTCGCCCGCGAGCGAGGCCGACGGTTCGCCGTCGCGGGTCCCCCAGGTCATGGTCAGGCGTCGGGTCAGGAGCAGCGCTCCGACCAGGAGCGCCGCAGCGGCGGTCCGTCGTACGAGCGGTCTCATGGCAGTCTCCTCCGTCGTGGGACCTCGGCTGTCTCGATCGTCGCATCTCCGGGGACCGAAGTCGCGACGCTTGTGACGGATTGCACAAGCGTGTCGTG
The DNA here is from genome assembly GCF_016907235.1 of Oerskovia jenensis. Lineage (NCBI taxonomy): Bacteria > Bacillati > Actinomycetota > Actinomycetes > Micrococcales > Cellulomonadaceae > Oerskovia > Oerskovia jenensis. The sequence goes on along the minus strand of NZ_JAFBBO010000001.1, from coordinate 2,591,624 downwards.
GGCGGTCAGTCCACGAGGCCGAAGGCCAGGAAGTGCGGGCTCGCGGCGATCAGCGCCGGGTCCTGCTCGAGCAGGCGCGCCGCCCTGACCGCGGAACCCAGCAGGAGCTCGGCCTCGTCCAGCGGCAGGTTGTCGAGCGCCGGGGCGCTCGGCCCCTCGACGCCGCAGACCGCGACCGTCCCCAGCCCCGCGTCCTCGAGCTCCCCCGCGAGCTCGTCGGGACGGTGGAAGTACGCGGTCGTGAAGCCGGACCGTGGGTCGTTCAGGCCGGTCTCGACAGCGCGACGCAGCGACGCCTCCGTCTCGTCCGACACCTCTCCCACGGCCGCGAGCTCCAGGAGCCCCGCGTACCGGCTGATCGCCGCGGCGACCACGACGCCTCCGCTGCGCGCCACGCGCGCCGCCTCACGGAGTGCGAGCAACCGGTCGGGCCGCTCCGTGAGGTGGTAGAGCGGCCCCAGGACGAGCACGGCGTCCGCCGAGGAGTCCGCGAAGGGCAGCTCCCGCGCGTCCCCGACCTGCGCACGCACCCCAGGGATCTCCGCCGCACGGGCCACGTGCGACGGCACGGGGTCGATCAGGTCGACGTCGTACCCGGCGTCCGCGAGCCAGGCCGCATGCACCCCGGTCGCACCCCCGACGTCGACCACCCTTGCGGGGGCTGCCGGGAGGAACCTGCTCAGGAGCTCGCGCGTGCGCAGCAGCTCGAGGCGACCGTGAGCGGTCGCATGGAGGCGACGTTCCTCGCGGTAGCGGTCGGTGTAGAAGTCCAGGATCTCGGGGTCCAGCGCTGGTCCGGTGCTCACGCGGACATCCTGTCGCCGATGTCCCTGTACGTCGAGCGTGCAGCTCTGGCCGTCCGTCGGCGAAGCGCTCGGCGACGAGCCGCAGCCCTACGTGAGGTGGTCGAAGTCCCCGCGCACCCAGGCCGCGTGCCGGTCGGCCGAGCGCCGCACGACGGCCCGCGCGTCCACCGGGATCACGCCCTCGAAGTTGTTGTAGAGCCGGTCGAACGCGAAACGCTCGACGTGCGTCGCGACCCGGTCCACCACGGCCCCCGACAACGGGATCCGGTTGGGGTAGCTGCGCAGGAAGCTCACCGACGTGCGGTCCGGGTTCGCGAAGATCGTGTCCCCGCTGAGCAGGACGCCCTTGCCGTCGGCGCCGGCCGCCCAGTGGGCGACCGCGCTGCCGGGGAAGTGACCGCCCGGCTGGGTCAGCGTCACGCCCGGCAGGATCTCGCGGTCCTCGGACCACGTCTGGATCACCGGGTCGGGGCGGGCGACCCACCCCGCGTCGGCCTCGGCGACGAGGACGGGCACGTCCCCCAGCGCGCGGCTCCACTCGACCTGGACGCCGAACATGTGCGGGTGGCTCGCGACGACCGCGACGACCTCACCGAGCGACCGGACCTGGCGCACCGCGTCGTCGTCGACGTACCCGACCGGGTCCCACAGCAGCATCCCGACCGGGGTCCGCACGACCTTGGACTCCTGACCGATGCCCACACCGGGGCTCCCGGCGAGTGCGAAGAGGTCGGGTTCGAGCTCGGTGACCGTGACCTCGTGCCCTTCGGCGGCGAGCTCGTCGAGCGTCGTCCAGGCCTGGCCCTCTGCGGGCACCCACTGGCGTTCGTCGGCGCAGATCGCGCACACCTCGGGCCGTTCGGCGTGCTCGACGGCGCACGTCCTGCAGATCCACCACGTCATCGGGGTCGTCCTCTCCTCGGAACGGGGCCGTGTCAGAACCAGCGTGGCCCCGGGGTCACGCCCACTCTGACACGCATCCCGCCGTGGGCGCCGTCGGGGCTGCGGGTCTCGGGGTTCACCCCGACCGGGAAATGGGGGGAACACCCCATGTCGCCCGGCGCACCGCGCCCCCTAGCCTCGGTGATGGTGGGCCCCGCCGGGGGGTGGGGCCCCCACCACGACTCCGCGCGCGCTCCGCGAGCGGAGGCCCGTCTCGGCAGCACCTGGGACACGACGAGCAAGGGGAACGACATGCGGACCACACACCGACGACTCGCGACGGCCGGCCTGGTCGCCATCGCGGCGGTCGCGCTCGGGGCGTGCGGGTTCGGGCCGCGTTCGGTCGCGACCGACACCTACACGGTCACGGAGCCGATCACGTCGGTGCGCCTCGACCTCGAGGCCGGTTCCGTCGCGCTGCGCGGCGACCCCTCGGCGACCGAGGTCGGGATCGAGCGCACGGTCGACTACACCGGCTCCTACCCCGGGCAGGAGACCCACCGCGTCGAGGACGGTGTCCTGGTGCTCTCCGGGTGCGGTCGGCGCTGCTCCGCGAGCTACTCGATCGACCTGCCCGCCGGCCTGCCCGTCACGGGCGGGACCGAGCACGGCAGCATCGACCTGACCTCGACCGGCGCGGTGGACGTCGAGACCTCCAACGGCTCCGTCACGCTCACCGAGGTCGACGCGAGGATCGTCGCACGCTCGGACAACGGCAAGGTCACGGGGACCCGCCTCGGCGGCACGGACGGCATCGACGCCGAGACCTCCAACGGTGCGGTCGAGCTGTCCCTCACGACCCCGCAGGACGTCCGGGCGGCGACCGACAACGGCAGGGTCGAGGTCACGGTCCCCGACGGCAGCTATCGGATCCGCGCCGAGACGGACCTGGGCGGCACCGACGTCTCGGTCCCGCACGACCCCGACGGCGAGTTCGAGATCGAGGCGTCCTCGTCCAACGGGCGTGTCACGGTCTCCCGGGGCTGAGCTGCTGTCAGAACCAGCGTGACCCCGAGCGCACGCTGGTTCTGACACCGAGGGGCCGAGGGCCGAACGTGCGCGGGGGGCCGGTCCACCGGGCCGTCAGAGCGGCCCCAGGACGTCGCGGGCGTCGGCGTCGAGCACGAGCGTGTCGAGAACCGTGAGCAGCATGCGTTCCTCGTACCGGAAGTGGGACTCCATGATCGCGGCGACCCCCTCGAGGTGACGCTCGAGCTCGTCCGGGGGCGCCGCGCGGTCGACCGCAGCCGTGAGGCCGCTCAGCAGGTGCGCGATCATCGAGTGGTCCTGCCTCAGGTTCCGCAACGTCCCGACCAGCTCGGGGTGCGCGGCCGCGATCGCGGGGAACAGCTCGCGGTCCTCGCCCTCGTGGTGCCCTGTCAGCGCGGTGCAGAAGCCGTGGCAGAACAGCAGCAGGTCGCGGGTCGCTGGTCGGGCCTGCTCTCCGTCGTCGAGCGCGGCACGGGTCACGCGCAGCGCCTCGCGCAGCCGGTCGTGCACGGCCCGCAGCTCGCGGCTCCAGGCGACGAGCCGGGACGTGTCGGACTGCGTGGTGGGCCCGGGCCGTGCGCCGGTCCCGGTCGTGTCGCCCTCAGTCACGTGAGGGCGAAGGGGTCGACGCTCTCATCGTCGTGCTCCTTCGTGTCCGGCGCCTCCATGCCTGGCACGGTCTGCCACCGGCACGCGACGCTGCGCAGACCCTACCGGACGCTCGCGTGCGGGGCGCGCGCCGTCGTCGGGCCGCGGGAGGCGCCTGCCGCCCGACGGCGCCGCGCACCTCCAGCGCAGCAGGTCACCCCCGCGCGACCCAGGCGGGGCGGCGCGCGTCGTCGACGCGCACGACCACGTCGGCCGTCCGCTCGGGGGCCACCTCGGCCCGGTACCGCGTGTACGCGGGCAGCGTCCAGGCGTCGGCGGGCTGCGTGCGCCGCGCGATCGTCGCGTCCTGGAGCGCGAGGTGGACGGTCAGGTCGACGTCGAGCCCGCGCCCGAGCGACAGCGACCCGTCGAGCAGCACGACGAGCCCCGGTGGCGCCTCGACGTAGTCGGCGCGCGTCGAGCGCGAGGTCACGGAATCGCGCAGGCTCGGCAGGTAGCGCCCGACCCCGTCCGGCCCGACGGCGGTCAGCACCTCACGGTTCAGCGCGCCCACGTCGATCCACTCGTCGAGCAACGAGTCCGGGTCCTCGTGGCCGTGCTCGAGCCGCACCGACGCGGGCCGCAGGAAGTCCCGCAGGCCGATGCGCGCCGTCGGGCGGCCCGCGACGCGCAGGGGTTCGACGAGCCGGTCGGCGAGCGAGGCCGGGTCCGTCGAAGGGTGGCCGTCGACGAGGACGCGCACCGCACCGCGGACGCGGGGGTGGTCTGCGACGAGCGCGGCGATCCGCGCGACCAGGACCTCGGGACCGACCGGCTCGACGCGCACCCGGTCAGGATGTCACGTGGCCGCGAGGACCAGGGTGCGCACCCGTGCCGAGGTAGTCCTGCGGGCTCGCGTCGAGGACCCGGCGGAACATGGTCGAGAACGCGGCCGGGCTCTCGTACCCCAGCGCGCCGGCGACGCGCGTCACGGACTCCCCCGCCGCGAGCCGGGGCAGGGCCGCCAGCACGCACGCGCGCTGTCGCCACCGGTCGAAGGTCAGCCCGGTCTGCGCCCCGAAGCGGCGGTTGAACGTCCGCAGGCTCACGTGCAGCGTGGCCGCCCAGGTCGCGGGCGAGGCATGGGCGTCCGGGGCGTCGAGGAAGGCGCGGCACATCACGAGCAGCGCACGGTCGTTCGGCAGCGGGACGTGCAGCGGCAGAGGCGTCATGCGCGACACCTCGAACAGGAGCAGCCGGACCAGGGCGCCGTCGCGGCCGTGCTCGTCGTACTCCGCGGGCAGGTCGACCGCCTCGAGGAGGAGCTGCCGGGCGAGGGGCGAGACCGTCACGACCTCGCACGTGGCCGGTCCCCACGGCGCAGCGACGGGCTCGACGTAGAGGCTGCACGTGCTGACGCCGTACATGGTGACCTGGTGGACGGTCTCCGGCGGGATCCACACGGCGCGGTGCGTCGGGACGACCCAGCTGCCGTCGTCCGTCTCGACGTGCATGACCCCGGTCGCCCCGTACAACAGCTGTGCCCGGCGGTGACGGTGCGGGGTGAGCACCTCGCCCGTCGCGTAGTCGGTACCGATCGGGAGGACGTCGCGCGGGACGTCGTCGACCTGGTCGATCGGAATGTTGCGCACACCACGACCCTAGCCAGCCCTGGCGTGATCGCGAAGGAACCTGGCACGTCCGCGGATGCGCGCCACCGGGCTCGCTTCCTAGCGTGGACCCTGATGTTCCTCGTCCTGCTCCTGTCCGGATGCCTCACCGGCGTCACCACCGTCCTCTTCGGCTTCGGCGGCGGCTTCATGATCGTTCCGTTGCTGCTGTGGCTCCTCTCGGGGCCGGGATCCGCACCGCTCACCGAGGACCTGGGGATGCACGTCGCGGTCGCCACCTCGTCCGCGGTCATGGTCGTCAACGCGGGGGTCGCGACGTTCGCCCAGCATCGCGCCGGGACGTTGAGGACCGACGCGCTCTGGCCCCTCACGGCGTTCATCGCCATCGGCGCGGCGCTCGGCGCCTCGGTCGCCGGCCTGGTGCCCGGCGAGGTTCTGCGGTGGGCGTTCGTCGTCTACCTCGCGGTCACGCTCCTCCACGCGGTGCTGCGCCCGGGGTTCCTCGCCACGGCACGACCCGCGCGCCCGCTGGGCCGGGCGACGACCTTCGTCGTCGGACCCGCGGTGGGCGCGGTCGCGGCGCTGCTGGGCGTGGGTGGCAGCGTCATGACGGTCCCGCTCTTCCGCCGCCACGGCTGGTCCATGACGGACTCCGCCGGTCTCGCCAACCCGCTCGGCCTGCCCGTCGCCGTCGCGGCCTCGATCACCTACGTGGTGGCCGGGGGCGCCTCGGCATCGGTCGTCGGGGCCGGTCACCTCGGCTACGTCGATCTCTCGGCCTTCGTCGGCCTGGCGGTCGGATCCGTCCTGGGGATCGTGCTCACGCGCCGGTTCGTCGGCCGGATGCCGGACCGCGTGCACGCCCGGGCCTACCTCGTGCTGCTCGCGGTGGTCCTCGTGGCGACCGTCGTCGTCTGACGGGCTCGACCCGTCCCGTGAGGCGCCGCCCGGGCGGTGGGCGCCTCCCTCGGCGAGTGCCGTCACCGGTCCCGTGCCACACTCCGGAGAGGTGGCCGACCTGACGGTGGGGAGGGACACGGGTCGCGCGGTCGCCCGCCGACCGGTTCGAGAGGGTCAGGAGTCGGGCCCCTGTCCGGCGCCGGCACGACGTCGTCCCCCCAGACCGTCCTCCCACGGAGGTGCCCGATGACCACTTTCCCGACCGTCCGCCAGGTCGTGCTCGACACGACCGATGCCCGCGCCCTCGCCGAGTTCTACCGTGCCCTGCTCGGGCTGGAGTACCGCCCGGGCGACGAGCCCCCGGCCGTGGGCACCCCCGACCCGAACGGCCAGGACTGGCTCGTCCTGCGTTCGCCCGGGGGCATCCCCCTGGCGTTCCAGCAGGTCGAGGACCTGCGCCCCTCGACGTGGCCCGACCCGGCCGTCCCGCAACAGCTCCACCTCGACTGCACGGTCCCCGACCGGGACGCGCTCGACGCCCAGCACGAGCGCGCCGTCACCCTGGGGGCCCGCCTGCTGCTCGACCGCTCGGACGACCCGGTCGAGCCTCTGCGCGTGTACGCGGACCCGGCCGGGCACCCGTTCTGCCTCTTCGTGGGCTGACCCTCCGGTCCACGCCCGACCGGCCGGACGTCGCGGCACGCACGAGGGCACCGTCAGAGTGCCTCGACCTCGATCAGCCACTGCACGACGGTCCGGTCCTCGATCGTCATCCGGTACGTCTGCCCGGCGTCGATCGCGTCGTCCAGCCGGCTCTGGCGGTTCTCGTTGACCTGGAGCAGGCCACAGGACGTCCGCACCTGGTAGTACGTCGTGGAACGGTTCGTGTGCGAGACCAGGTCGTCCTCGGCGAGGCACGTCTGCTCGGTCGTCGTCCAGGTCGCGACCCAGGCGACGAACGGCCCGACCAGGACGACGGCCGCGACGGTCCATCCGATCGCGGCCTTGGGGATGCGCATGGCGTGGAGCATACCGGCGCCGGCGCGCTGGCCGTCGGCGGAGGACGGCCCGGCGTCGGACGGGCACAACGGGCCGGGAACGCACGAGGCCCCGTCCACAGGTCTGTGGACGGGGCCTCGCGGGCAGTGGGTCAGCCGACGCGGATGAACGTCGGGTTGTTCTGCCAGATCTTGCTGTGCTTGACGGTGCTGCCCGGGGTCGTGGCCTCGATCTGCATGCCGTTGCCGGCGTAGATCGCGACGTGACCGGGGGACCAGATGAGGTCGCCCGGACGTGCTTCGGCGGCCGAGACGGGCGTACCGGCGTCGCGCTGGGCGCCCGACTGGTGCGGCAGCGAGACGCCAAGCTGCGCGTAGACGTACTGCGTCAGGCCGGAGCAGTCGAACCCGCTCGGCGACGAGCCGCCGTAGACGTAGGGAACGCCCACGTACTTCAGGGCGATGTCGACGACGGCAGAGCCCGAGGCCGAGGCCGCCGGAGCAGGAGCGGCCTTCGCCGCAGCAGGCTGCGCGCGCTCGACGCTGCGCGAGGCAGCGGCCGAGCGTTCAGGGGCGGGAGCGGGAGCAGGCGCGGGCGCCGGCTCGGGCTCCGGGGCGGGGGTGACCGCGACGGACGCCTGCTCGATCGGCAGGGCCGCGTCGGCGGCGACGGTGACCGCGGGGCTGGTCGCCAGCGCCTCACGGGCCTGTGCGGTCACGGCGGCGAGGTCGACCGAGCCGATGGACTTCGACTCGTCCGACGCCGGGGCGGCGTTCGCGGGGGCCGTGAAGACCGAGATCAGCAGGCCCGACGACGCGGCGACGACCGCGCTGCGACGCACGACGGCGGTCGCTCCGGACGCGGCAGACCGACCGAGGGAGGTCAAGGGGGTGATGGGGCGGTGCGCAGCACGATGGCGCGCACGTGGGCGTGAAGTCACGTGTGATTCTCCTGGACGCCTGAGAGGTCAGCTGTCGGGTTCGGGCCGGAGAAACTCTGCCCGGCCGGGCGGACCGAGGTCCGACCGGCTTCACCCCAAGGACACCGTCTCCGGTGCCCACGAAATTGGGTCCCCCACCCCTGCCATGGGTGTAGTTCGTGGCTCCGGAGGTGACAGGGTTCGGCGTCCACCGGGGCACTCCAGCGAGAAGGTTCTCTGCGGAGCAGAATCGACGGTACATGGCGACGCTGCGATTGTCACAATGAGGTAACGAACCGCGCGAGTCGGACATCCGTCCAGCTATGACAACGGCCCGCACCCTCGCGCGAAGGGTGCGGGCCGCCGTCGGGGACGGTGGGCGGAGCGGTGCTCAGGCGGGCTTGGTCGCCTTGCCGTCCAGCCACAGGGTGTCCGACTCGTCCCGGTGCGTACCCGTCGAACCGACGTGCTTGCTGTCAATCGTCGGGCCCTTCTTGATGACGTGGACGAGCGCCATCGCGTGACCACGGCCCAGGTCGTAGTCCTCCTTGAGCCACTCGACGATCACGCCCGCCTTGACCGACGGATCGTCGTAGCCCTTCTCGTGGGCGATCGCCACGAGCTGGCGCGGGGTGAGGCCGGTCTTGTCCTCGATGGTGTCCAGATAGGCCTGGAAGGACATGGTGCTCCTCGCTTCTGATGGATCGGGTGGATCGGGAGGGTGCGGCTCACGCGGTCCGCAGGACCGTGCGCAAGCGCTGGGCGAAGGCCGACGGGTCGTCGACGAAGCCCGTGTGGTCGCCCGGGAAGAGCGTGGTCGTCGTCCCGAGCAGGGCCGCGAGCGCCGACGACGTCCGGTCGCAGAGCTGACCCGTCGAGTCCTCGCCGACCCCGACGACGACCCGGACGGGAGAGGCCCTCAGGGCTTCGACGTCGGGCTCGAAGAGAGTCGTCCCCAGGAGGTCGTGCGCGAACCAGAAACGCTCGTCCGCGACCTGCTGAGGGTCCCGCTCGCCGCCGAACATGTGCTCGACCATCCCGTCCGGGACGGCGATGTCGCCGACCGCGAAGAACTTCCGCCAGGCCCCGACGACGTCGCCCGCGCGGTGGTCGGCCACGAGCTCGCGGGTCGCGGCGTGCAGCCGCTCACGGTCCGGCATGAGGGCGTCGAGCGGCGCCTCGTGCGCGACGACCGTCCTGACCAGGTCGGGGTGCGACTGGGCGAGGGCGAGCGCGGTCACGGCGCCACCGCTCGACCCGACGACGGTCGCGGGGCCCGCGTCGAGACCGGCCAGGAGGCGTGCGAGGTCGTCGGCCCTGACCTCGGGGGGCGTGTCCTGGTCCGGGTCGTCGACCGTGCTGCGGTGGATGCCCCGCGGGTCGGTCGTCAGGACGGTGTGGTCGGCCGCGAGCAGGTCGGCGAGGGGAGCGAACGCGTCGGCGTCCATGGGGGCGCCGACGAGCGCCACGAGCGGCCCCTGACCACGGACCTCGTGGTGGAGAGCGGCGCCGGGGACCCGCAGGGACCGGATGGTCGCGGGGACGGCCGCGGAGACGGCCGGGGTGTCGGTCACGAGAACCTCCAGAGGTGCGCAGGACGTGTGTCGAGGGGGTGGACCGGGCGGACGGGCGGAACTCATCGGTGGCCGCGGCGCTAGCCTCGGCACCGTGAGCACGCCCGAGGAGCCGCCGCGCACGACCGACGTGGGCACCGCACGCCAGGAGACGGCACTCGCCGACGGGAGCGTCCGGCCTGCGACGGTCGAGCTCCCCCCTGACGTCGGACGAGGCCCTCGGTCTGCTCGACGACGCCTACGCCGGCTGGGAGGTCCTGCGGCGGTCCACCCGGCCCTCGGTCGTGGCGGAGGAGCGCGACGGCGTCGGCTACGGGCTGTCGTCGACCCTCGTCCACGTGCTGGTGCGGCGGCCGGGGGAGCGGTGCGGTCGCCCGGACGGGCGCGACCTACCGTCCGAGCAGCGCGTCGATCTCGGCCATCTCGGCCGTCTGCACGTCGACCATGACCTGCGCGAGATCCCGGAGCCCGACGTGGCCGCCACCCTCGATCTCGCCCTGCGTCATCGCGATCGCGCCCTCGTGGTGCGAGTGCATGAGCTCGAGGAACGTCTTCTCGGCCTCGCCGACGACGGTCGGGTCGCCCGTGCTCGCGTCCGCGAGGCGTTCGAGGGACCCCATCTGGTCGCTCGTGAGCATGCCGTTCGCGACGTGCACGGAGTGCATCTGCATGAGGTCGTCGAGGCCCCAGGCGTCGGCCCAGCCGAGCATGGTCCCGATCTCCTCGGCCTGCCCGTCGAGGATCCGCTGCGCGAGGTCGCGCGTCGGTGCGCTCACGCCGTCGACGGCCAGGATGATCTCGCTCATCTCGACGGCCTGCTCGTGGTGCGGGGTCATTATCGCGACGAAGTGGGTGTCGACGTCGTTGACCTCGGCCGGGGCGGAGCCCGTGCTCGAGGTGCCGCCCGGCGCGGCCGGACCGTCCCCCGGCCCGCTGGCGTCACCGCCGGTCGAGCAGCCCGCGAGGGCGGCGGTCAGGACGAGCACGGTGAGGGCGGTGGGCAGCTTCTTCATGAGGACTCCGGTGTGTCTCGGGATCGCCGGGGCACGCGGGCGCCGGTTCCGGCGAGCGTCCGACCAGGGTAGATGCCGAGTCTGGGAGCCGACTGTGCACGGTCGGGAGCGGGAGCCGGGCCCGTGCCCCGCGGCGCCCGACGGCGGCACGCACGCGACGTCGTCGGGTCCGGTGCCGCACGAGGCGGGCGGGTGAAGGAGCGCGCCACCAGATCACCCTGTGGATCCCGCGCCCCGGCGGTCTCCGTCACAGTATGGTCAGCGCACCGACGAGGAGGCCACCGTATGACTTCCCCCCAGTCCACCGACCACCGTTCGGCCACGACCACCGTGGCGCACACCACCACCGAGGCCGACCTCCCACCCCTGCTGACGGGCTGGCGGCGGCTGTGGACGCGCCCGGCGCTCATGCCCTACGTGCGGCTCGTCGTCCTGGTCCTGGCGGTCAACGTCGGGGCGGCCTTCGCCCTGCTCCCGGGCACGTCGACGACCGCACGTCTCGACCTGACCCTGACGGCGGCCGCGCTGAACCTCGGGGCCGCGGCCGTGATCCGGCAGCAGCACGTGGTCAACCTGCTGTTCCGCCTCGCCACGAGCGCCCCCGTGACGTGGCCGCTGCGCGTCCGCGCGGGGCTCGCGAAGGTCTACCACCTGGGCGGGATCCACGTCGGGGCGGCGATCTCGGCGACCGCGTGGTTCACCCTGTTCGCCGCGACGGCCCTGAGCCCGTCGGGGCGCGACGCGCTGTCGTCGCCGACCCTCGGGGTGGTCGTCGCGCTCGCCCTGCTGCTGCTGACGATCGCCGCCCTGGCCACGGCGCCGCTGCGCCGGCGGCGCCACGACCTGTTCGAGATGAGCCACCGGCTCGGCGGGTGGTCGACCCTCGCGGGCTTCGTGGCCCTGACCGTCCTGTTCGCGCACGACCTCGCGCCCGCCGACCCCTGGGCCGCGATCCTCTCGGCTCCCGCGACGTGGGTCCTGGCGGTCGTGGTCGTGTGCGTGGGGCTGCCGTGGCTGCACCTGCGCAAGGTCGCCGTGGACGTGCACACGCCGTCTTCCCACGTCGCGATCGTGCGCCTCCACCACGACCCGCGGACGTTCGTGGGTTCCTCGACCACGATCGCCCGGCACCCCCTCGGCCAGTGGCACCCGTTCGCCAACCTCGTCACGCCGAGCCGCCCCGAGCTGCGCCTCGCGATCTCCCGGGCGGGCGACTGGACCGGGTCCTTCATCGACTCCCCGCCGGACCACGTGTGGGTCCGCGGCGTCCCCACGGCCGGGGCCGGGAACGTCGGCAAGCTCTTCCGCAAGGTCGTGTGGATCACGACGGGCAGCGGGATCGGCCCGTGCCTGCCGAGCCTGCTCGCGGGCGCACCGGCCCACCTGGTGTGGGTCACGCGCACACCCGAGAAGACGTTCGGCCCCGGGCTCGTCGCCGAGATCACCGAGTCGCTGCCGGACGCCCTCGTGTGGGACACCCGCGCCCAGGGCAAGCCGGACCTCGTGGCCCTCGCGCTCGACGCGGTGCGCGCGACCGGCGCAGAGGCCGTCATCTGCATCTCCAACCGTCCGACGACGTTCGAGGTCGTCGAGGGTCTCGAGTCGCGGGGCATCCCCGCGTTCGGCGCCATCTGGGACTCCTGAGGCGCACCGCTCCTCCCCCGGCCCGACGGCGGCACGCACGTGGCGCCGTCGGGCTGCGGAAGGTCTCGAGCGGTCATCTCGGATCGCCGGTCAGCCGTCCTCCCAGCGTGCTTGCCGCGACCACGGCCGCCCCCGCGACGAAGACGACGTCCTTGAGGACGTACTGGCCCAGGAGCGTCATGCCGTCCCCGAAGAGCTCGCCGGCAAAGAGCACGACGGGCGACATCATGCCGACGAGCGCGACGGCGAGCACGATCAGGCCGACCTTCAGGCCCCGTCCCGTCAGGAGGGTCAGCCCGATGAAGGTCTCGACGACCGCAGTGAGGACGACCGCCGCCGCACCCTCCACGACCCCGAAGGTCAGGGCCCCCACGGTCTGCGTGACGATCTGCTCCGCCGGGCTCGCGCCGGGGAAGAACTTGAGCACCCCGAAGCCCAGGAACACGAGTCCGAGCGTGACCCGGAGCGCAGGCACCGACCACCGCGTCAGGTGGACCGCCAGGGCGACGGCCACGGCGTCGGAGCGCCGCGCGGGCCCCTGCCCGGTGGTCGGGTCGCCGGGCGCGGGCGGGTCGCTGGGCATGGGCGGGTCGCTGGGGGCGGGCCGGTCGCTGAGCGCGGTCGGCGAGGGCGCCGAGGTCAGGGTCTGGGGTTCGGCGGCGGGCATCTGGTCTCCTCGTCGAGAGCGTGCGGAAGATCCGGCGCCTTGCGGAGAAAGCGCCGGATCGTCCGTATATGTGATGGCTCGCCGAGCGTAGCCACCGCGGATGAGGGCCAGATGAGGCGGGCGGCCCGTCAGCCGGCGAGGCGCCCGTGCAGGTGCATGTCGTGCCAACCGTCGACGTGCTTGCCGCTCTCCCGGAGCGTGCCCTCGGGCGCGAACCCCGCCGCGAGCGCGACCTTGCACGACGCCTCGTTGCGCGTCGAGTGCACGAGCCGCAGACGGTGCAGGCCCAGGTCCGCGAACGCCCAGGCGACCAGGAGACCGACCGCACGCGGCGCGACCCGGCGACCTCGCGCGGCGGGCAGGACCCAGTACCCGACCTCTCCCCCGCCCTCGTGCAGGTCGAGGTGGTGCAGGGCGACGCGCCCGACGACCACGCCGCAGGACTCGACGGCCCAGTCCCCGGCGGCCTCCTGCTCCCAGTGCTCGGCCCGCGAGTCGATCCAGGTCTCCGCCTCGGCGACGTCGACCATCGCGCGGGCGTGCCAGAGCTGGATCGCCGGGTCCTGGTAGGCGACGAGCAGGGCCGGTGCGTCGGCCCGAACCCAGGGCCGCAGCGTCAGACCGTCGCCCGCGAGGACGGGCATGGGCTGCGCGCTCAGGCGGCCGGAGGGAACGGTGGGCTCGGTGAGGATCGGCACGCGAGCGATCGTCCCACGAGGGTTGCGGACCGGTCACGATCCGATGCAGATCGCCCCGTGACGCGGAGCCACCTGCCAGGATCCCGGCATGACGTCGCATCCGGGGCCCATGCCGCCACCCTCGCCCTCGGAGGTCGCGCACCGGCGACGCGGCCACGGGCCGGTCTGGGCCTGGGCGCTCGGAGCGTCGGGCGTCGCTCTGGTCGGAGCCTGCGTCTGGGGCGTGGTCACGGTCCTCGGGCCGTACCTGTCGCACGACCCGCTGGAGCTCATCGACAGCCCCCCGGTGACCGAGGCGCTGGAGGCTCCTTGCGCAGCGGTCCAGGCGGCGGCCGCGAATCTCGACCCAACGGCTCCGGCCCCCGAGCGGGCGGCGCAGCTCACGGGCGTGGTCACCGCGATCGACGACCTCGCGGCGTCGGTCGCCGCGCTTCCTGCCGACCTGGTCGACGGCGACAGGCCGACCCGCTACTGGGTGGTCGACTGGACGACGCTCGGGACGCGCCTCACGGACTACTCGGCAGCGCTGGTGAGCGGGGCCTCGGTCGAGCTCGACACCCCGCTCACCCAGGACGGCTACACCGTCGTGACGCGCATGGACGTGGCCGCGCCGCTCGGGTGCGAGGTGCCCGCGGTCCTCGTGGCCCTCGACCCGACGCCTCCCCCGGCACCGTCGACCGAGAGGTGACGGCGAGCCACGGCCGGCGGCGACCCGGCCTTGCCGCGACTTGAGGAGTTGCTAAACTTGTCAAGTCTCCAGGAGGTCCTGTGCCCACCACCGCCACCACGGCGCCGCTCTACGCGATCAAGGCCGAGCTGTTCCGCTCCCTCGCGCACCCCACCCGCATCCAGGCGCTCGAGGTGCTCAGCGTCGCACCCGACCACGAGGCCCCCGTGAGCGACCTGCTCGCCGCGACCGGTGTCGAGGCCTCGGTCCTGTCCCAGCACCTCGCCGTGCTCAAGCGGGCCGGCGTCGTGACCTCGTCACGCACGGGCAACACGGTCGTCTACCGGCTGAGCAGGCCGCTCGTCGCCGAGCTGCTCGTCGTGGCGCGCGCGTTCCTGCGCGAGACGCTCGACGCGTCCGGGCGACAGCTCGCCGCTGCGGACGAGCTGCCTCCCCTCCAGGGGGAGAGCGAACGGACCGGGCAGTGAGCCGGGCGGGCCGCTCGGTACGCGACCTGCTCCCCTCGCGCGCCGACGTCGACCTGCGGCCGCGGACGCTGCGCGCCGACCTGCTGGCCGGCATCACGGTCGGCGTGGTCGCCCTGCCGCTCGCCCTCGCTTTCGGTGTGAGTGCCGGGGTCGGGCCCGGTCCCGGCCTCGTGACAGCCGTGGTCGCGGGCGTCGTGGCCGCGGTGTTCGGCGGCTCGCGCGTCCAGGTCAGCGGGCCGACCGGCGCGATGGCCGTCGTCCTCGCCCCGATCGTCGCCCAGCACGGCCCCGCGGCGGTGCCCCTCGTCGCGATCCTCGCGGGCGTCGTCGTGCTGCTGGCCGGGGTGACGCGGCTGGGTCGCGTCGTGACGTTCATCCCGTGGCCCGTGGTCGAGGGGTTCACGGCCGGGATCGCCGCGATCATCTTCCTCCAGCAGGTCCCCGCGGCCTTGGGCGTCACGGGCGCGGTGGGCGGCAACCCGCTGGTGGTCGCCGTCGACTCGGTGGTCGCGGCGGTCGCGAACGGGCCCACGGCGCTGTGGACGGTCGGCACCGTGGCGCTCGTCGCCGTCGTGATGCTGGTGCTGCCGCGCGTGGCTCCTGCGCTGCCCGCCTCGCTCGTCGCGGTCGTGCTCGCGACCGTCGTCGCCCAGCTCGCCGGCGCGCCCGTCGCGCGCATCGGGGCGCTGCCCGACTCCCTGCCCCTGCCGACCGTGCCGCCCCTCGACGCGGGCTTGCTGCGGTCGCTGATCGGCCCTGCGTTCGCCGTCGCTGCCCTTGCCGCGATCGAGTCCCTCCTGTCGGCGCGCGTCGCTGCGGCCATGCCCTCGCCCGAGCCGGCCGGTCGAGCCGGGCGCGCGGTTCCCGGACGCGGCACCTCCGGGGCCCGCACCCCGGCCGTGCCCGACGACGCCTCCCACCGCTACGACCCCGACCGCGAGCTCGTGGGCCAGGGCCTGGCATCGATCGCGAGCGGCGTGTTCGGCGGGATGCCCGCGACGGGCGCGATCGCACGGACCGCGGTCAACGTGCGCGCGGGTGCCCGGACGCGGCTCGCGGCCGTCGTGCACTCGGTCGTCATCCTGGGCGTCATCTACCTGGCGACGGGACCCGTCTCGGCGATCCCGCTCGCGGCGCTGGCCGGTGTCCTGATGGTCACCGCGGTGCGCATGGTCTCGGTCGCGACCCTCCGCGCCGTGCTCACTTCGACCCGGGCGGACGCCCTCGTGCTCGTGGTGACAGCGGTCGTGACGATCGCGGTCGACCTCATCGAGGCCGTGCAGATCGGGCTCCTCGTCGCGGCGTTCTTCGCGCTGCGGTCGGTCGCGAAGGCGGCGGCCGTGCACCGGGAGCCGCTCCCCGGGCCCGCAGTGCCGGGCGACGAGCACATCGCGCTCTACCGGCTCGACGGCGCCATGTTCTTCGGCGCGGCGGACCGCATCCACGCCCAGATCCGCGACGACCAGGACGCCCTGGTCGTCGTCCTGCGGCTCTCGCACCTGCGCCTCGTCGACGCGACGGGCGCCCACGCGCTGGGCGAGCTCGTCGCGGACCTCGAGCGCTCGGGCGTCACGGTCCTGGTCAAGGGCATCCAGCCCGCCCACCTGCCCGTGCTGACACGCGTCGGCGTGCTCGACGAGCTGCGCCACGAGAAGCACCTGTTCGCAGACCTGCCGCCCGCGATCGAGCACGCTCGCTCGCACGTCGTGCGGGCTCAGGCCGGGACCGCGGAGCGGCCCACGAGCGCCGCCGAGGTCCCACCCCGGGACGCCCTCACCGCGTGACGTCGAGCGTCAGGAGCACCGTGACCACGTCGCCCAGCTCGACGCCCTCTGCCGCACGGATCGCGTCCTTGAGCGGCACGACGTACAGGCCGTCCTTCGCGAAGAGCGACGTCGTCCAGGTCGTGCCCCCGATGCGCGCCGAGACGGGGATCATGCCCCAGCCGTAGGTCACGAGAGCCGCGACCTCGTGGATGCGGGCGCTCTCGTCGTCGGGCACGGTCACGAAGTGGAAGGGCGCGGGCCCCCGCCAGTGCCACACCTCGCCGACGGCCTCGATCTCCATCCGCCCAGCATCCCCCGGGGACGCGCCGCCCGCCGCCCCTGCGCCGAGCGCGCAGCTCAGACCAGGATCGCGACCACGGTGACGAACAGCGTGACGAGGACGAGGAGCACACCGAGGCCGACGAGCAGGCTGACGGCGACGGGGTGGGCCTGGCGCCACGGCACGAGGCGCGGGTCGAGGGCACGGAGCTGGGTCGGCGTGACGGGCTGACGAATCGGCGTGAGCGGGACGCCGCGACCGGCGAGGTCGAGCGCGAGGGCGGAGAGCTGCTCGCGGTCCCACATCTGTCCCACGAGCAGGAGGAGACGCTTGCGCGGTCCGACGACGACGAGGTGATGGGTGGGCGCGGCGCCGGCGAACCCCATGCTGTCGATCGTGACGACGCGTTCCATGTCCTCGACCGTGAACGTCTTCGACCGCCCCCACCCCTGGACCGTGAGGGTCCCGTCACCGAACGTGACGCGCGACGTGTCGGCCACCTGGCGGGCGAGGGCGTACGTCAGCGGGATCATGGCGAGCACGAGGCCCAGGAAGACGAGCGGGAGCGCGATGCTCCGCGTGGTGATCGCGAGCGTGACCGCGTTCAGCCCGAGGAGCGGCGCCAGGATCCCGATGAGCATCAGGTTGGTGCGCACCATGCGCCGCTTCGCGTCGTCGTGCAGGGTCAGCTCGGTCATGCGCGACATCGTCCCACGGCCGATACCGGCGTCCGGGACTGCGCCCGCGCCTCGACTCCCCGCTCCGCTCAGGCGCGGGTCGCCGTCGCGACGGCCCGCTCGAAAGCGCCCGCGAGCGCCGCACGGACCGCGTCCGGGGCGTCGGGGGCGCAGCGCGCGGCCACGGTCGCCGCGAGCTCGGCGAGGTGGGGCAGCAGGGCGTCGAGCTCCGGGGTCGTCGCGTCGAGCTCGTGCGCGGGCACGACGACCGTCGCGGTGATCCGTCGCCGCGACCGGGAGAACCGGACGTTGCGGACCCCGGCCGGGCCGGCCGAGGGCGTGACCGAGCCGCCGAGCGCGAGCATGACGTCGAGCTCGTCCAGGCCCGGGACGTCGAGCGGGGCGCACTCGGCCAGGAGCGCGCGGCGCAGCCGGACCACCGCGCCGACATCCCGGTCGGGGCCGCCCAGGACGTTGCGCTGCGCGAGGATCATGCGGTCGGCCCGGTCGGCGGGGTGGGCGGGGTGGGCGGGAGGTCGGGTAGGTTCTGGTCGAGCAGGTCCGCGAAGGTCTCGGCGAGAGTGCGCCGCTCGCCCGTGTCGTGGTCGAAGGTCACGACGGGGCCGTCGTTCGTGATCACGAGGGGATTGCCCGAGCCGTCGAACCCGATCACGAGCCCTTCGTCCGCGACGGCCCAGCCGTCCGCGCGGAAGGCGCGCGTGAGGGCCGCGACGTCGGCGCCCTCGAGGAGCGGCGCGTTGTGCAGCCCGTGGACGGGGACGCCCACGAAGCAGCCGCCGTGCCGCCCGACCACCTCCACGTACCCAGGGTCGAGGACCACGTCGAGGCCGCTCACGGCCTCCTCGATCTCGTCGCGCGTCGAGGGCTCGCCCGCGCCGTAGAGGGCCACCGCGGCGTCGAGCCGCGCCAGGAGGTCGGGGGTCAGCACCATACGTGCACGGTAGCCGGGGCCTGGGACAGCCCGACGACGTCACGCGCCCCGGGTGCGTCTGTCGCCGCCGGGCGGGACCATGGCGGAGGCACGTACACCCTCCTCTCCCCACACCAGCGAGGTGCTCCATGACCCGGTTCGTCGTCGACCCCGGCACGGTCCTGCGGCTCGTCGCCGACGACTCCCAGGTCTCGGACACGCACGAGCTGCTCGCGCCGACCCTCCTGCGGTCGCAGACGTTGTCCGCTCTGCACGAGGCCGTGCATCGCGGTGACCTGTCGGTCGAGGTCGGACGGGAGCGGCTGGCCCGCGTCGGCCGTCTGAAGATCCGGCTCCTCGGCGACGGCGTGCTGCGCCGCACCGCGTGGACGGTGGCTGATCGGCTCGGCTGGGCCTCGACCTACGACGCCGAGTACGTGGCCCTCACGCAGCTCCAGGGGGATGCCCTCGTCACGACGGACGCCGAGCTCGCTCGCGCGGTCCGCGGCGTGATCGAGACCGCGCCGTACGAGGCGCTGCTCGACGCGGGGGCTTGACCCACACCAGGATGAGGGGCCCCGGAAGTGTCAGGGTCTCGACGCCGCCAGTCGGTCGAGCGCCCCGATCGACGCCTCGACGATCTGCGCCTGGGCCTCGGCCCGGCTCGTGGTCGGTTCACCGTCCCCCGGTTGCGCCCCGTAGTCGGCGAAGAAGGCGTGGACGGCCCCCGGGATCTCGACGAGCTCGGCCGTGACGGGCAGGTCGGCGCGGGACGCCTCGATCTTGTCGGGCGTGGTCAGGCCGTCGCGCGATCCCCACACCGACGTCACCTCGACGTCCGCCGCGCTCATGTCGGCGGCCGGGTACGAGGCGTGCAGGAGCAGGCCGTCGACCTCGTCGTCGTGCGCGGCGGCGAACGACGCGGCGACGACGCCACCCAGGGAGTGACCGCCCACGGCCCAGGTGTCGACCTCGTCGAACGCCGCCATCGCGGAGGCCGACTGGTTCGGAGACGTGAAGGCGATCCCCAGGGGTTCCTTGAGCGCCACGACCAGGTAGCCCGCCTCGGCGAGCGGGCGGAGCACCGCGGCTGTGGCGCGCACGTCCACCCGAGCCCCCGGCGAGTAGACGAGCCCGGTCGTCGCCTCCCCGTCCCGCGGGACGAACGCGATCCATCCTGCCTCGTCGAGCACCTCGACCGAGTCGTCGCTCTCGAGGGCCGCGAGCGCCGGGGTGGTCGCCGGGAAGGGCCTGAGCCACACGACCGCCGCAGCGAGCGCCACGAGCACGGTCAGTCCCGCACCGAGGGAGATCCCGCGGAGCACACGCCGGGATCGCGACCGCTCCGGGCGCCGAGCCGGCCGCCGAGCCTGCACGACGGTCACCAGGAGGAGAAGCACTCCGGCGACCGCGCTCGCCACCAGGACGGCGGTGAGCGCCCAGTGCTGGTGCCGGACCGCGTCCCCCGTCGTCGCCACGACCCACACGGGTGCGACGACCAGCACGACCCCCAGGAGGGCGAGCAGGAGGAGTCCGACCAGCCCGCTCCGCGACCTGCGGCCCTCGTCGTCCGGCTGTCCGGGTCCGGCTTCCGTCCGGACGTTCGGCGTGCTCATCCCTGCTCCAGAACTCTCGACGACGCCTCCGGAAGACCGGGGCGATCGCCACGCTAGCAGCGGCTCGGCGCGCGCAGCCGACGACCGTGGTCGCGCGTCAGGGGCACCGGCATCCCCGTCGTGCCGCGGCGCGGACCAGGGCAGCCACGCAGGGGCGCTGCGCCGTCGGGCCGGACCGCCACGGCGCCCCCAGATGCCAACCGGGGCGACCCGGGCGAGCATGGCCGGATGAGCACCCTCCTGACCGCCGACCCACCGCCCGACACCGTGGCCCGCCGGATCGGGCGCATCGCGCTCGGGCTGAGCCTCGTCTTCGCGGGGATCGGTCACCTGACCTTCTCGCGCGAGGAGTTCCAGGCCCAGGTGCCCGACTGGTTCCCCGTGAACGAGGACGTCACGGTCCTCGCGTCGGGCGCGGTCGAGATCGCGCTCGGCTCCTCTCTCGTCGTCCTCTCGCGACGGCGGGTCGCGGTGGGGCTGGTCGCGGCCGCGTTCTTCGTCGTGATCTTCCCGGGGAACGTCGGGCAGTGGCTCGAGCACAAGGACGGGTTCGGGCTCGACACCGACGCCAAGCGGCTCGGGCGGCTCTTCTTCCAGCCCTTGCTCGTCGCGTGGGCGCTGTGGTCGACGGGCGCGTTCCGCGCACTGCGGCAGGCACGGCACCAGGACTGACCGCGGCCGCTCGAGCACCACCAGACCCGACGCACTCGGACGAAAGGAACCACTCATGGGCTACATCACCTCCGGCAGCGAGAACACCACCCCGGTCGAGCTGTACTACGAGGACCACGGCACCGGACGGACCGTCGTGCTCATCCACGGCTACCCCCTCGACGGGCACAGCTGGGAACGTCAGACGCGTACCCTGCTCGACGCCGGGTACCGCGTGGTGACGTACGACCGTCGGGGCTTCGGCCGGTCCAGCAAGGTCGGGACGGGCTACGACTACGACACGTTCGCGGCCGACCTGCACGCCGTCCTCGAAGCGCTCGACCTGCGCGACGTCGCCCTCGTGGGCTTCTCGATGGGCACGGGCGAGCTGGCCCGGTACGTCGCGAACCACGGCCACGAGCGCGTCGCGAAGCTCGCGTTCCTCGCCTCGCTCGAACCTTTCCTCGTCCAGCGCGACGACAACCCGACGGGTGTCCCGCAGGAGGTCTTCGACGGGATCGTCGAGACGGCCCGCGCCGACCGCTTCGCCTGGTTCACGCAGTTCTACGCCGACTTCTACAACCTCGACGAGAACCTCGGGACACGCATCTCGCAGGAGGCCGTGACGGCGAGCTGGAACACCGCCACGGGGTCGGCCCCCGTCGCCGCCTACGCCGTGGTCCCGACCTGGATCGAGGACTTCCGCGCCGACGTCGCGGCGGTGAGGGCGAGCGGCAAGCCCGCCCTGATCCTGCACGGCACGGCCGACCGGATCCTGCCGATCGACTCGACGGGCCGTCCGTTCCACGCGGCGTTCCCCGAGGCCGACTACGTCGAGGTCGACGGCGCCCCCCACGGCCTGCTCTGGACCCACGCGGAGGAGGTCGACCGGGCACTGCTCGCGTTCCTCGCGTAGGGCGGGACGGCACGCGTGGCGGAGGCGCCATGACCGTGACGCTCGCGCTGCCGTTCCGTGGGCGTTGGCTCGTGCAGAACAGTCCTGCG
The DNA here is from genome assembly GCF_016907235.1 of Oerskovia jenensis. Classification (NCBI taxonomy): domain Bacteria; kingdom Bacillati; phylum Actinomycetota; class Actinomycetes; order Micrococcales; family Cellulomonadaceae; genus Oerskovia; species Oerskovia jenensis. The sequence continues at coordinate 2,570,172 of NZ_JAFBBO010000001.1, read as the reverse complement.
CGCCGGGTCCCGAGCCACGGCGTCGACCTCCTGGGCCAGCGGTATGCGATCGACTTCGTGGGCGTCGACTCCCGGCACCGCACGGCCGCGGTCCGCGACTGGCGCACGGTCCTCGCGACCGAACCCCCCGAACGTTTCGTCGCGTTCGGTCGCCCGGTCCTCGCGCCCGCGGCCGGCGTCGTCGTCCAGGTGCACGACGGCGAGGACGACCACGCCGCCCGGCGCTCCCAGGTGTCCCTCGTGCCCTACGCGCTCGGGGCCGCGGCGCGGCTGCGGCAGGGCGTGCACGCCGTGGCCGGGAACCACGTGACCATCGCGCTGCCGGGGTCCGTGGCCCTCGTGTCGGTCGTGCACCTGCGGCGCGGGTCCTTGCTGGTCCGGGTCGGCGACGAGGTGCGGGTCGGGCAGCCGCTCGCCGAGTGCGGGAACTCCGGGAACTCGACCCAGCCGCACGTGCACCTGCAGGTCACCGACAGCGCCGACCTCACGGTCGCCCGCGGCGTGCCGATCACGTTCCGCGACTTCCGCGAGTGGCCGCGCGGGCGGGGCGAGCCCCTCGACCGGGTGACGGGGCTGCCCGACGAACGCTCCGTCGTCGAACCGCTGGGGTGACGCTCGGCGCGGCCCTCCGGACGGGAGCAGGTCCCTCCCCTCAGGCGAGGGGTTGGAGCCGGAAGAGTCGGACCACGCGCCCCGACTCGCGCTCGTACGCGCGGTACCCGGGCCACTGCGCCTGGATCAGTTCCCACGCGGCCTCGCGCTCGTCGTCGGACTCGAGCAGGCTCGCCCGGACCCGCAGGTCCCGGCCGCGCACCGTGATCGAGGCGTCGGGGTGCGCCAGCAGGTTGTACGTCCACGCCGGGTGGCGGTCGCGCGCGAACGACGTGCCCGCGACGATCGCTCGACCGTGACCGTCGGGCGTGTACATGAGGTAGGTGCTGCGCGGCTCGCCCGACCGCGCGCCCGTCGTGTGCAGGACGAGTGACGGGACGAGGATCGCGCTGATCTGCCACCGCCCGCCCGACACGCGCGCGAGGAACCGCTCGACCGGCGGCAGCACGACCGGGGCGACCCGGCGGAAGGAGCGCGTGCGCGTGAGCGGGGCGACCACGGACCGGACGACCTGCAGCAGCGAGGGCATGCCCCCATGATCGCCGGGGTAGCCGCGGGGCGCGTCCCGGCGGGCTCGTCGCACCCTGGCCGGGCACGACGCACCCGACCGGGACGTCGCCGAGGACGATGCCCGACGCCGTCCCCTCAGCCACGCGCCCCCTGCACGACCGCGCTGCGCAGCCCGAGGTTCTCGCGCAACGTCGTCCCGGGATACTCCGTGCGGTAGACCCCACGCGACTGGAGCTCGGGCACGAGCCGGTCCACGACGTCGTCGAAGCCGTCGGGGACCGACTGCGGCGTGAGGTTGATGCCGTCGAGGGCCCCTGCGCGGACGTACTCGGCGAGCCGGTCGGCCACGCCCCCGGGCGTCCCGACGAACGCGGCCGAGGTCGTGACCCTGTCGACGAGCTGCCGGACCGTGAGCCCCTCGTCGGCCACGACCTTCCGCCAGCGGGCGGCCGTCTCGAGGGGCCGGTCGCGGGTGTTGACGACGCCGTGGGTCCTGGTCTGCTCGGCCGAGACCGGGTCGACGTCGGGCAGTGGGCCGTCGGGGTCGAGCCAGGACAGGTCGCGACCCCAGACCGCCTCGACGACCGCGAGGACCATGCGGTCGGTCCACGTCCGCCGGTGGAACCACTCCGCCTTCTCACGCGCCTCGGCCTCGGTGTCCCCCAGGGTGATGCTCGCCGCAGGGAAGATCCGCAGGGCGCCCGCCGGCCGCCCGTGCGCCACGAGCCGACGCCGCATGTCGTCGGCGAACGACGTCGCGGCGTCGAGGTCGAGGTACCGCGAGAAGATCCCTTCGGCGTGCCGGGCGGCGAAGTCCCGCCCTTCGTCGGACTCACCGGCCTGGAACAGGACCGGCCGGCCCTGGGCCGAGGGCGCCAGCGGGGACGTCGCGACCAGGTCGTAGTGCGCGCCCGTGTGCCGCACCTCGGCGCCCTGCTCGGCGTCCCACAGGCGTCGGGCGACCGCGAGGTGCTCCTCGGCGAGCCGGTATCGCTCCGAGGCGGGCAGGTACCCGCCGCGACGGAAGTTGGCCCCCGTCCAGGCGTTCTCGGTCGTCACGAGGTTCCACCCGACACGGCCGCCCGAGAGACGGTCCACGGTCGCGACGCGCGCGGCCAGGTCGACCGGGTCCGAGAACGTGGTGTTGAGCGTCGCGACGAACCCCAGGTGCCGGGTCCGGGCGGCCAGGTGCGCGAAGAGCACGAGCTGGTCCGGTCGGCCCGTGACGACGGTGTCGTTCACCCGGCCCAGGTGCTCGCGCAGCCGCTGGCTGTCACCCAGGAACAGGGCCGAGAACAGCCCACGCTCGGCCGACCGCGCCAGGCCGGCGTACGACTCGACGTCGTAGTAGTCCTCCGGGTCCTCGCGGGCGGTCCAGTCGTAGTGCGGACCGAACGGGAAGAAGCCCGCGAGGTGCAGCTCACGGCGCGGCGCGCTCATCGGGTCCCGCTCTCGTTCTCGGTGGACGACACGCTGCCGCGTGCCGAGGCGAACACTCCCGCGGGCCGCGGGAGCCCGAACAGGTCACGCAGCGTCCGCCCGCTCTCGGGTGGCGGAGCCACGAGCCCGGCCGCACGCAGGGCGGGGATCACGTCCTGCACGACGCGGCGCGCACCCTCGGGTCCCGTGGGGACGAGCCGGACCGCCGTGACGGCGCCCCCGAGCCGCCGCACCCTCTCGACGACCGCGTCGCTCTCGTCGCTCCCGGGAGCCCCGTCGCCCCCGTCGGGCTCCGGGCCCACGACGACGTCGACCACGGTCCGCTGCTCCTGCCCGCCAGGGCGCGGGAGCGTCCCGGACAGCACGGCCACGTCGGCGGGCTCCTGGTCGAGCCACCCCGCGGCGGCGAGCACGGGGACCCGACCCTGCGGTGGGCGGGGCAGCAGGGCCGGCCCCTTGATCGAGAAGCGTCGGCCGACGAAGTCGACGTAGTGGATCCGGTCGGCGTCGAGGAACCGCCCCGACGCCTGGTCGGCGACGAGAGCGCCGTCGTCCCACGAGTCCCAGAGCAGCCGCACGACCTGCACGACCTCGGCGACCTCCACGCCGAGGGCGTCGCCGACCGGCGTCCTGGACCTGGCCCGGGCGTGCGCCTCGTCGTCGACGACCTCGATCCACCAGCCCGCCCGACCACGGGAGATCCGGTCGAGGCTCGAGAGCTGGTTGGACAGGTGGAAGGGTTCGCCGTGGACCGGGTCGACGACCGGGACCAGCCCGACCCGGTCGGTCCAGGCCGCGGCGAACGACGCCGCCTCGATCGCCGACAGCCCCTCCCCGCCCGGGCCGCCGGCGAACGTGACGAGGTGCGCCCCCGCGGCTTCGAGCGCGACCACCCTCTCGCGCAACGACTCGGCCGCGTCGGCCTCCCCGGTGTCGACGTGGGCCGCGACCAGCACTCTCCCGCTCATGTCTCTCCTCCTCGCGCGGGACCCTCGACCACGGCACCTCGTGGCTCGGTCACCCTTCGAGACGATGCCGGATGCCCCGCGAACGAGCGGATGGTAGCCCGTACCATCCGCTCCCATGACCGCACCCGAGGAACTGTCCATCCTTCGAGCCCTGCACTCGACGCCGTCCCGGCGCTACCTGTCGCCCGACCCCGTCCCCGACGACGTGCTGGAGGCGATCCTCGACGCCGCGATCCGTGGCCCGAGCGGGGGCAACCGGCAGCAGTGGGCCTGGATCGTCGTGACCGACCCCGCGGTCAAGGCGAAGATCGCCGAGTGGTACCGGGAGGGCTGGCGCGCGGCCTACGGGCAGCGTCGCGACGACGTGCTGGCCGCCGCGGCGGGCGGCACGGGCGTGAGCCCCGCGACGTTCCGCGCGGTCGAGCACCTCGCGCTCCACCTCGAGGAGGCCCCCGTGTGGGTGTTCCCCGTGCTGCGGAACGCGGCGGGATCGACCGACCCGCGGCTCGGCGCCTCGATCTACGGAGCCGTCCAGCACCTGGTCCTCGCGGCCCGCGCCTACGGGATCGGGACGACCCTCACGAGCTTCCACACGGGCCACGAGGCCGAGGTCGCCGCGCTCCTCGGCCTTCCGGCCGATGCCGCGACCATGGGGCTGATCCCGCTCGGCTACCCCGAGCGCGGCCGGTGGTCGGAGCCACGGCGCCGCCCCCTGGCCGAGGTGGTCCACCGCGAACGGTGGGAGGGCTGACCGCGGGACACCGGAGCAGAGACCCTCGTCAGCCCTCGTCCGGGACCGAGGTCGTGCGGCGGACGCGGCACGTCGGCGCGGGCCCTGCTGCCCTGGCCGGCGCCTCAGAGCCCGTCGAGGAGGTCGCGCATGCGGTCGATCTCGCCCGCCTGGCCCGACGCGGTCTCGGCGGCGATCTCGTGCGCGAACAGGTCCTGCCCGTCGACCAGGACGACGTCGACCATGGCGAGCGCGCCCTGGTGGTGGGCGATCATGCCTTCGAGGAAGAGCCGGTCGAACTCGGCGCCGTCCGCCCCGGCGAGCGCGGCCATCTGCTCGGCCGTGAGCATCCCGACGACGCCGTCCCCGTGGGCGCCGTGCTCGCCCCCCGAACCCGCCGACACCCGAGGACCGGTACCCCCGAGGTCCCGTGCCCCCTCGGGAACGGCGACGTCGCGCGCCTGCAACCACGAGGCGAGCGCGTGGATCTCCGGACCCTGCGCGGCCGTGACACGCTCGGCGAACGAGCGGACGGCACCGGACTCCGCACGGTCGGGGGCGAGCGCGGCGATCTCGAGAGCCTGCAGGTGGTGCTCGATCATCCCGGCGACGAACCCGACGTCGGCCTGGTTCCAGGAGCCCTCCACCGGGGCGTCGTCGTAGTCCTCGGGCGAGACGGTCGCGTTGGTCTCCCCCGGCAGGCCGGGCTGGACGACGATGCTCGACGGCGTCGAGGTCGGCGCGGGGTCGCCCGTGCACGCCGTGGCACCGAGCACCGCCCCCACGACGACGAACCCGCAGGTCAGGACGCGGACGCTCGCGCGCGCCCCGGTCGCCGGCACCGCGTTACCGCCAGGAAAACTCCGCATGCGCTCTGTTCCCTCCGTGTAAAACCTTGCCGGACCGATCCCGTTTAAGTGGTGCATGTCACATTTGCCGGTCAGAATGCGCAGAACCCTATCAAGGAGGTGTTTCTCTCGTGCATCGAAGAACGCGCAGTCACAGAAGCCGGGTCCTGCTCGCCTCGTCCGTGGCACTCACCCTCTCCGTCTCCTCGCTCGCGGTCGCGTCGGCGGCGTACGCCGAACCGTCCGACGGATCTCCCGAGGCGGTGGCCGAGCTCCTCGAGCAGGCCCCGTCCTCGCTCCCCGCACAGCGCCTCGCTCCCCTCGCCCAGGCCACCGCCGTCCTGGCCCCCGGGGAGATCGCCGGCAGCCCCAACCTGTCCCTCGTCGCCAACATCCCGAAGAACGGGGCCTTCGCCCCCGAGGGCCAGTACAACAGCGACCTCGCCTTCCAGGACCACTACGCGTTCGCCGGGAACTACGGCGGGTTCACGGTCTACGACGTCGCGGACCCGAAGAACCCGCAGCAGGTCGCCCAGGTGGTCTGCGCCGGCTCCCAGAACGACATCTCGGTCTACGGGGACCTGCTCGTCCTGAGCACCGACTCCTCGCGCAGCAACGCCTCGTGCGACAACGTCGCCCAGAGCGCCACGATCAAGGACTCGTGGGAAGGCCTCAAGGTCTTCGACATCTCCGACCCGACGTCGCCGAAGTACGTGTCGGCCGTCGAGACCCAGTGCGGCTCGCACACGAACTCGCTCGCCCCGTCGAAGGACGGCAAGGACCTGTTCGTGTACGTCTCGTCCTACTCGCCCAACGCCGCTTTCCCCGACTGCAAGCCGCCGCACGACCTCATCAGCGTCGTGCAGATCCCGGTCGACGACCCGACGGCCGCCGCGCTCGTCTCGACCCCCGTCCTCTTCCCGGACGGCGGCAACCCGGGCGGCAACGGCTCGAGCACGACGTCGGGCTGCCACGACATCACGACCTACCCGTCCAAGGACATCGCGGCGGGCGCGTGCATGGGCGACGGCATCCTCATGGACATCACCGACCGCGCGCACCCCGTGGTCACCGAGGTCGTCCGGGACACGACGAACTTCGCGTTCTGGCACTCGGCGACGTTCAACAACGCGGGCACCAAGGTCGTCTTCACCGACGAGCTCGGCGGCGGCGGCGCACCGACCTGCAACGCGACGGTCGGGCCCGAGAAGGGCGCGGACGCGATCTACGACATCGTGGACGGACAGCTCGTGTTCAAGAGCTACTACAAGATCCCGCGCGAGCAGGCCGCGACGGAGAACTGCGTCGCGCACAACGGCTCGCTCATCCCCGTGCCGGGCCGCGACGTCATGGTCCAGGCCTGGTACCAGGGCGGCATCTCGGTGTGGGACTTCACGGACTCGGCCAACCCGGTCGAGATCGCGTGGTTCGACCGCGGAGCGCTGTCCTCCGAGCGGCTGATCCTCGGCGGCTCGTGGTCGGCGTACTGGTACAACGGCGCGATCATCTCGAACGACATCCAGAAGGGCCTCGACGTCCTGCTGCTCGACGACCCGGTGACCAACGCCGCGAAGTCGGTCCTCACGACCGAGCTCAACCCGCAGGCCCAGCCGACGTACGTCGAGCCGGCCGCGTGGGCCAAGGGCACCGCCTACGCGGGCGGCACGACGGTCACGTACAAGGGCGCCGTCTGGCGGGCCCAGTGGTGGACCCAGGGCCAGACCCCCGGGGACCCGTGGGGTCCGTGGGAGGAGATCGCGGGCGTCGACTCGAAGGGCGTCGGGGCGTGGAAGCCGACCCGCGTCTACTCCTCGGGCGAGACCGTGACGCACCAGGGCACCACGTACACCGCGAAGTGGTGGACGAGGAACCAGGCGCCCGGCGACCGCTGGGGTCCGTGGGCTCCGCAGGGCTGACCTGCGCCTCGCCCGGGCTGCGGCCCGGGTGACCACTGCCCGACGGCGCCGCTCACCTCCCGGGTGAGCGGCGCCGTCGGGCATGGGGCGGCACGGGCGCGGGTTTCGGCCCGCGGAGCACACCCACTACTGTGAGCTGCCCGCTCTGCCCCGAGGCCGGTCCTGTGGGCAGGGGACCGGGCTCGACGACCGAGAGGAACCGCACGGATGGCCAAGCCCAGGGAACGACCCTTCGTCGCGCTGATCGGTGCGCTCCTGTTCTTGGCCGGCGTGGTCCTCACCGCCCTGTTCGCCGCGGTCGCGATCTGGAACCTCGTGCACGGGGAACGAGGAGTGGCGTGGGGGATCTTCGCGGTCACCGTCCCCGTCGGGGCCGTCGGCCTCTGGCTCGTCCGGATCAGCCGGGTCCCGCTCGGCGAGGCCCTCAACCTCTGATCACCTCTCCGTGGGCCGCCCGGACGAGAGCCGGTCGGCCACCCCGCCGAGCGTGTCGCGCCGCCCGGTCGCCCACGGAGGTGAACTGCTCGGGCGGGTTCTTCGTCGTGGGGACCTGCGGCAGGGTCTTCATCAGTGGTCTTCTCCTCGAAGCGTGGACGGGGACGTGGACCGAGCGGGGTGTTCCTCCTGCTCGCGGGTCGCGGCCCAGGACGCGAGGAGCTTGAGCCCGTCGTCGGACGGGGAGCCGGGGACCGCGGTGTACACGTTGAGCTGCAACCCGGCGTCGGCGGGCAGCTCGAGTGCCTCGAAGTCGAGCTCGAGCCTGCCGACGACCGGGTGGTGGAAGACCTTGGTGCCCGTGCGGTGGAGCCGTACGTCGTGTGACGCCCACAGCCGACGGAAGTCCTCGCTGCGTGTCGACAGCTCGCCGACGAGAGCCGTGAGCGCGGTGTCGTACGGGTTCTTGCCCGCCTCGGCCCGCAGGATCGCGACCGCGTCGTGCGCGATGCGGTCGTACCGGTCTCCCCAGAACGCCTGGGCCGCCTCCGGGTCGAGGAACTGGAACCGGGCACTGTTGACCGGCCTCTTCGCGATCCGCTCGGGCGACTCGTAGATGGGCGAGTACAGGGCCCGGCCCAGCGAGTTCGCCCCGAGCACGTCGAGCCGACCGTTCCGCACGAACGCCGGAGCGCCCTCCATCGCGTCCAGGATCCGCTGGACCACCGGACGGAGGACGGGCGCGGAGGTGCGCCTGGCGCGTGACCGGGCAGCCCCGGACTGGTTCGCCGCGCGGGCGAGATCGAACAGGTGGTGGTGCTCGGCCTCGTCGAGCTGCAGCGCCTGAGACACGGCCTCGAGGACCTCCTCGGACACGCCGCCCAGGTTCCCGCGCTCGAGCCGGGTGTAGTAGTCGACGCTCACCCCCGCGAGCATCGCGACCTCCTCACGGCGCAGACCCGGCACACGCCGGTTGCCGCCGTACGCGGGCAGCCCGGCCTTGTCGGGGGTGATCCGGGCGCGGCGCGTCGTGAGGAACTCGCGGGTCTCGGCCTTCAGGTCCATGCCGTCGACGGTACGGCCGACACCCTGCTTCTGGGAGGTTCTGCCGGTACCCGGAACTCCTGCGGCTCCCGCGCCGGGTCGAGCCGGCGCAGACCGGCGCCGCACCGGACGTCGGTAACCTCGGACGTCGGGAGCTCGGAGCGGGGTACCAGCAGAACCTGCCTCATCCGGCAGACACCTCCTAGCGTGAAAGGCATGACGACGAACCCGATCCCCACGCTGACTCTGAACAACGGCACCGAGATGCCTGCCCTGGGGTACGGCGTCTTCCAGACGCCCCCGCAGGAGACCGTCGACGTGGTCACCGAAGCGCTGCGTACCGGCTACCGGCACATCGACACCGCCGCCGCCTACGGCAACGAGCGTGAGGTCGGACGCGCCATCGCCGGATCCGGTCTCGAGCGCGGCGAGATCTTCGTCGAGACGAAGGTCTGGATCAGCGACTACGGCTACGACGCGACGCTGCACGCGTTCGACAAGTCCGCCGGCAAGCTCGGCATCGAGACCATCGATCTCCTGATCCTGCACCAGGCGCTGCCGAGCCGGTTCGACCTGACGATCGAGGCCTACCGAGCGCTGGAGACGCTGCTCGCCGACGGCAAGGTCCGCGCGATCGGCGTCAGCAACTTCATGCCCGAGCACCTGACCTCGCTCCTCGAGGCCACCACGGTGGTCCCGGCCGTCAACCAGATCGAGGTCCACCCCTACTTCCAGCAGAAGGGCCTCCAGGCGCTGCACGCCGAGCACGCCATCCTCACCCAGGCGTGGTCGCCGATCGGCGGCATCACGTTCTACCCCGGCTACGGCGAGGAGCGTCGCAGCACGCTCGAGGACCCGACGATCGGCAGGATCGCCACCGCGCACGGCAGGACGCCCGCGCAGGTGATGCTGCGCTGGCACCTGCAGCAGGGCCGCTCCGCGATCCCCAAGTCCGTCACCCCCGCGCGCATCGCCGAGAACTTCGCCGTCACCGACTTCGAGCTCACGGGCGACGAGCTGGCCGCGATCGACGGCCTGGACACGGGCGTCCGCGGCGGTCCCGACCCCGCCGACATCACGCTCGAGACCTTCGGCCGCGAGATCCCCGAAGCCTGAGCACCAGCACCGCCGACAGCGACCGCCACACCCGATCCATCCACGCACCACCGAGAGGCACCACCTCATGCGAGCAACACTCATGTACGGCGCCGGAGACGTCCGCATCGAGACCGTCCCCGACCCCGTCCTCCAGCAACCCACGGACGCGATCGTGCGTGTCGTGCGAGCCTGCGTCTGCGGGTCGGACCTGCACCCCTACCACTCCATGCGCGGCTCGACCCGGGGCAACCCGATGGGGCACGAGCTCATCGGCGTCGTCGAGGAGACCGGCAGCGTCGTGACGAACGTCCAGAAGGGCGACTTCGTCATCGCCCCGTTCGCGTTCTCCGACAACACGTGCGTGTTCTGCCGTGAGGGCTTCCAGACCTCGTGCGTGCACGGCGGCTGGTACGGCTCCCCCGAGACCGGTGGCCTACAGGCCGAGCTCGCGCGCATCCCGCTGGCCGACGGCAGCCTCGTCGTCGTCCCCGACGTCGACCCGGCGACCGCCGACGAGGGACTGCTGAACTCCCTGCTCACCCTGTCCGACGTGTACCTCACCGGCTACCACGCGGCGCACATGGCACAGGTCCAGCCCGGCCAGATCGTCACCGTGATCGGGGACGGCGCCGTCGGGCTCTCCGCCGTGCTCGCCGCCAAGCAGCTCGGCGCCGAGCGGATCATCCTCATGGGCCGCCACGCCGCGCGCACCGACCTGGGACGCGAGTTCGGTGCGACCGACGTCGTCGCGGAGCGTGGCGCCGAGGGCATCGGCAAGGTCATGGACCTCACCGGAGGTGAAGGCTCGCACGCCGTGCTCGAGGCCGTGGGCCACATGCCCGCCTACGAGCAGGCCTACGGCGTCGTGCGCCCCGGCGGGATCATCTCCCGCGTCGGCGTCCCCCAGTACGAGGACGCCCCCGTCGGGTTCGGGTCCCTGTTCGGGAAGAACGCACGCCTCGCCGGTGGCCCCGCCCCGGTGCGGGCATACCAGGAGGCAGCGATCGCCCAGGTCCTCGCAGGCGAGATCGACCCCGGCAGGGTGTTCGACGCGACTCTGCCGCTCGAGGACGTCGCCGAGGCCTACCGCCTCATGGACTCACGCGAGTCCCTCAAGGTCGCCCTGCGGCCCTGAACCTCGGGGGGGTGGGCGCCCCGGCGCCCACCCTCTCCCCCGTCTGTGTCCCCGACCACGAAGGAGAAGCACCATGAGCGACTGGAGCTCCGCAGACCTGGCGGCCATCGACGCCGACGGCGAGCTGCGCGTCGCCGCGCACCGCCCCGACGGGACGCTGCGTACCCCCCGCATCGTGTGGCACGTCGTCGTCGACGGCCATCTGTACATCCGCTCCGTGCGCGGCGTCGACGGCGCCTGGTACCGCGGCGTGCAGCGCACCCGTACCGGCCAGATCGACTCCGGCGGAGTCCGCGCCGACGTGACCTTCGTCCGCGACGACGGCCACGACGACGCCATCGACTCCGCCTACCGCGCCAAGTACGGCAACGGCTCGGCCGTCGACCACATCACGGCCCCCAGGGCGCGGGCCACCACGCTGCGCGTCGAGCAGGCCTGACGACCTGCCGATCCGAGCGCTGCCGCCGGCCCGCGACCCCGCTCTTCGGCGCGTCGCAGATGGCGGCGGGCTCCTCGGGCTCGGTCGTCCTGCCACGGGAGGACCCCGTCGCCCTGGCGTCCGACGACGGGGGGACGCCCGGACGCGAGCGCGTGCCTAGCGTCGGGGTGTGCCCGACTCGACCTCGCTCCACGACCCTCTCGACGACCGTTCGCCCGTCGCACCGTCCCGCCCCGGCAGGACGACGGCGCCCAGCGGACAGCCCTGGTCGCGCGGCGCCGTCGTGCTCGCGGCAAGCTTCCTGCTCGGCGGGCTCACGTCCTTCGCCCAGGGCTTCCTGCCCGACGCCGCAGCTCCCTTCGCGAACTCCGCGAGCGGCTGGACCCTGCTCACGGCGCTCCTCGTCGCCTGGGCGGCGCGCGACCCACGGGCCCGGACGTGGCACGCCGCCGTGCTCGGAGCCGCGAGCTTCGTGCTCCTCGTCCTCGGCTACACGGTCGCCTCCGACGTCCGCGGGTACGTCTACGACCCCACGCTGTTCGAGGTCGTCGGCCTGCTCGTCGGTCCGTTCGTCGGTGTCGGAGCGGCGTGGCTGCGCGAGACGGGCGTGCGCGCCGCCCTGGGCACAGCGCTGCTCGCGGGGATCGGGCTCGGCGAGTCGGTGTACGGGCTGACGACCGTCGTGGAGACGACGGGAGCAGGCTACTGGGTCGCGATCGGGCTCGTGTCGCTCGTCCTGCTCGCCGTCATGCTCGGGCGTGCGCTCCGCGGCACCCTGCAGGTGGCGTTGACCACGGCGGGCACCGCCGTCGTTGCCGCGGGGTTCCTCCTCGCGTACCGCGCGCTCGGCACGGTCGGCTGACGAGCCCGGTCGCCAGATATCCACCCCGGGGGCCGGGCCCCCCACCGGAGGTGTGGCGGCGTCGAGCAGTTCGTCGGATGCCTCACGACCCGTGCGCGGGCACGCATCTGCTGGTCCGTGGACGTGGTCGTCAGGGAATCACGTCGAGAGCCGCTGCCCAGAGGCTGTGCTCGGTGTAGAACCGTGCGACCTCGTCCAGGTCGACGATCCCGGGAGCGGGGGCACCGGCAGGACCGGCGACCCACCAGTCCGCCCCCGGAAGACCGGCCGACGCCCACGCTCGCGACCCCGGGTCCTGCGCCTGGTAGCCGACCCGCCCTCGAGCGACGACCTCACCGTGCGCCGGCTCCCACAAGCGCACCGAGTCGTCGCCGGTCGGTCCCAGGACGACCGCGTCGTACCACCTCCACACGACGACACCGGCGCCGTCGGACCCGGGGGCGATCGCGACCAGATGGCCAGGGGACACCCGCTCGACCCGCGGCCCGGGAAAGATCGGTGCGAACCGGACCCGGCTGACCACACCGTCCTTCCAGACCTCGCAGGTGTCCTCCTCGACGCTCAGGACGAGGGACGTCCAGAGGTCGAGCGGGGAACGGACGGCATCCACAGGTGGAGTGGTCATGCGCCACAGCGTCGACGACGTGAAACCGGGTCGTCCACGCCTTCCAGGGCTCACACGCACCCCATAGCGAGGCCGGAACCACACAGGATCGAATCAGACCTGCATGTCCACGAACCGCGCGTAGTGCCCCTGGAACGCCACCGTGATGGTGTCGGTCGGGCCGTTACGGTGCTTGGCGACGATCAGGTCGGCCTCGCCGGCTCGCGGAGACTCCTTCTCGTAGGCGTCCTCGCGGTGGAGCAGGATGACCATGTCGGCGTCCTGCTCGATGCTGTTGTGGACGGCGATGCCGTTGGCGACGAAGTTGTGGGTGCCGACCACGGTCGCGTCGTAGACGGGCTTCTCACCCTCGGGGGTGATGGAGACGACCTCGTCCCACAGCAGGTCGTTGACCGCCATGATCTCGAGCTCCTCGCTGTCGAGGACTTCCGCGATCTTCCCGAGCCGCTGCCGGGACGGGGAGCGCTTGAACAGGGTGCTCCCGCAGAACTGCGTCCCCATGGCCTCGGCGAACTTCCGGTGCGACATCCCGCGCTCCTCGAGGAGCACTCGGACGTCGTCCCACACCTGGCGCGGCACGGTGTCGACGTTGGTGTTCGCGCGGGTGTCGCGGATGATCTCGAGGAGCCTCTCGGCGGCGGCCCCGCGCTCACCGTGCACCCCGATCTCCTGGAGGAAACGCCGCTGGTCGTCCACGCCGGAGATGTCGAGCGTGTACCCGGTCCGGTACGCGCCCTTGGGGGTGGCCGTGCGAAGGCGGGTGGAGATGCCGAAGCGCAGCAGCAGGCGGGACAGTCCGTCGACGAGCTGTCGTGAGGTCGAGGCGTAGTAGATGCGGCCGCTGCGGCCGTTGGCGTTGACGGTCACCGAGCCGTCGGTCGCCCAGATGTGCCGGATGAAGAGCGCGATCTGCTCCTTGGGCAGGTGGAACACGGTCGAGGGCACGAACTTCTCGTGGCTCCGCGCCCCGAAGAGACCCAGGTCGTCGAGCCACTCGGCGACGGGGTTCCGCTTGCCGCGGGCCAGTCGGTAGGGAGCCGGGAGCCGCAGTGTGGTGCAGCGGGCGACCGCGTACTCGTCGCGGATCGGGGTGATGCCGAAGGCACCCGCGGCCTCCGAGACGACCGCGAGGTTCTTCTCGTCGATCGACGCGTAGCAGATGGGTTGGCGCTTGACGAACGAGCCGTCGCCCAGCATGTGGGCGAGCATGACGACCTTGCGGTCGTCCCACGCGACGCTCTGCTCCGGTCCGGGGACGTGGCGGGGCACGCCGAGGCGCGAGCCCACCTGCAGCTCGCCGAGCGGCGTCCAGCCCTCGTACGTGAGGAACGGGTGGTTCGCGGTCGCGCTGATCTCCTTGCCGGAGGCCAGCTTGAGGCGGAACGTCTCGCGCGTCCCGGTGGGGAACACGTGCGTGAGGTGGCGGCGCACATACTGGAGGCGTTCGTTGAGCGCCCACACGGGGACGTCCTTGGCACCGAGCGCGTAGAGCTCGCCCATCGTGGTCTCAGCGCCCGTGTCCGCTCGCAGGATCCTGGTGTCCTCTGTGAGGCAGCCCGACTCACGCAAATCCGACATAGCGGGCTTCTTGTCCGTACGCTGCTCGGCGCCACGGTTCAGCTGAGAGATCGCGATGACCGGCACCTCGAGCTCCTTCGCGAGGAGCTTGAGCGCACGGGAGAACTCGGAGACCTCCTGCTGGCGGGACTCGACGCGCTTGCCCGACGTCATGAGCTGGAGGTAGTCGATCACGACGAGCTTGAGGTCGTGCTTCTGCTTGAGCCGGCGGCACTTGGCGCGGATCTCCATGAGCGACATGTTGGGCGAGTCGTCGATGAAGAGCGGCGCCTCGGAGATCTTGCCCATGGTGCCTGCGAGCTTCTGCCAGTCGTCCTCCCCCATGGAGCCGTTGCGCATCTTCTGCAGGTGGATGCGCGCCTCGGCAGCCAACAGACGCATCGTGATCTCGTTGCGGCTCATCTCGAGCGAGAACACGACGGACGTCATGTTGTGCTTTATGGAAGCACTCCTTACTATGTCGATTCCCAGCGTCGACTTCCCGATGGCCGGGCGTGCCGCGATCACGATCATCTGCCCGGGGTGCAGCCCGTTGGTCAGCCGGTCGAGGTCGGCGAACCCCGTCGGGACGCCCACCATGCCCTCCCCGCGGTGACCCGCGGCCTCGATCTCGTCGACCGTCCCGCCGATGACCTCGCCCAGGACGATGTAGTCCTCGGCGGTGCGTCGCTCGGTCACGGCGTAGACCTCGGCCTGCGCGTTGTTCACGACGTCGTCGACGTCGCCGCCGTCGGTCGCGTAGCCGAGCTGCACGATCCGGGTCCCGGCCTCGACGAGGCGGCGCAGCACGGCCCGCTCGCGCACGATGCGGGCGTAGTAGCCCGCGTTGGCCGCAGTGGGGACCATGGCCATGAGGTCGTGGATGTAGGGCGCGCCGCCGATCCGGCCCAGCTCGCCGCGGCGCGTCAGCTCGGCGACGACCGTGATGGCGTCGGCGGGCTCACCTCGTCCGTAGAGGTCGATGACGACGTCGTAGATCGACTCGTGCGCCGGCTTGTAGAAGTCGGTGCCGCGGATCTGCTCGATCACGTCCGCGATGGCGTCCTTGGACAGGAGCATGCCGCCGAGGACGCTCTGCTCGGCCGCGATGTCCTGCGGCGGGGTGCGGTCGAACCCGGGACCGCCGCTGCCTGCGGGTGGTCCGAAGCTCGACTCGAGCTCGTCGATCGACATGCGGGCCCCTCACTCCCCCGGCATGGCCGGGTATCGTCCTGCGTCGCACATCTGTTCTACTCCGGCCCACCGACACGTCTTGAGCCCGCGTCGTCGAGGGGTGTCGTGTGGTGCTGCACCGTCGACCGTCCGTAGGCCCGAGCATGCACGACTCAGCGACAGTAGATCGCGCTTCCATCCCCCGCAAACGACCCTGTTCACAGAGGTGTGGACAGCCTGTGGACAGACCCCGTCAGCCTGTTCACAGGCATGTGGACAACCATGTGGACAAGTGACGAGTTGTCCCCTGTACACGCCCATGAGCAGCCTGTTCACTAGGCTCGGGGGTGTGGACGAAAGAAATTCCGGCGACACGCCGCACGCACGCCAGCCAGCCCCAGGTCAGCGCTCCGACGCCGGTCGTTCACCCCGTTCATCCGAGGACCGCTCCCCGTCCACCGAGGGCACCCCGCACGGCCCGTCGTCGTCCACAGGGGACGGGCCGTCCACAGCGGACGGGCCCCCCAGCCGTCGGCTCATCGACAGGCAGATCCTCGCTCTCGCGGTCCCCGCCCTGGGCGCGCTCGTCGCGGAGCCGATCTTCGTGCTCGTGGACAGCGCCGTCGTCGGGCATCTGGGGACCGCAGAGCTCGCCGGGCTCTCCCTGGCCTCCACGGTCCTGCTGACCCTCGTGGGCCTGTGCGTCTTCCTCGCCTACGCGACCACCGCGGCCGTGGCCCGGCGCATCGGCGCGGGCCACCGGCGCGAGGCGCTCCAGTCGGGGATCGACGGCATGTGGCTCGCGCTGGGCCTGGGCCTGGTGCTCGCGGCGACCCTGTGGATCGGGGGCGGCTGGGCGATCGGCGCGATGGGCGGCACGGGCGAGGTCGCCGAGCACGCGCTGGTGTACCTGCGATGGTCCGGCCTGGGCCTGCCGGGCATGCTCGTCGTCCTGGCGTCCACGGGCGTGCTGCGCGGCCTGCAGGACACCCGCACGCCCCTCTACGTCGCCGCGGGCGGCGCGACGTTCAACGCGGTCCTCAACGTGGTCCTCGTGTACGGCGTGGGCCTGGGCATCGCGGGCTCGGGCATCGGGACGGCCGTCGCGCAGCTCACCATGGGCGCGGTGCTCGCCGTCGTCGTCGTGCGTGGTGCCCGGCGCGAGGGCGCGTCGCTGCGCCCCGCCGCGGGCGGCATCTGGTCCAACGCGCGCGCGGGCGCGCCGCTGCTCGTCCGCACGCTCTCGCTGCGCCTCGCGATCCTCCTGACGGTCTTCGTCGCGACGGGCCTGGGCGAGGTCACGCTCGCGGGCTACCAGGTGGTCGCGTCGGTGTGGGGGCTCGCGGCGTTCGCGCTCGACGCCCTCGCGATCGCCGCGCAGGCCCTCGTGGGCCACGGCCTGGGCGCGGGAGACCGGTCGCACGTGCGCTCGGTCCTGCGTCGCACGCTGCAGTGGGGCGTCGGCGCGGGCGCGCTGCTGGGCCTCGTCATGGCCGCGGGCGGCTGGTGGTTCGCGCTGCTCTTCACGTCCGACCCCGACGTCCGCGCCGCCGTCGCGCTCGGCATGGCCGTGTGCGGGCTGCTGCTGCCCATGGCGGGGTGGGTGTTCGTCCTCGACGGCGTGCTGATCGGCGCCGGGGACGGCCGCTACCTCGCGTGGGCGGGCATGGTCACGTTCGTCGTGTACGTCCCGGTGGCCCTCGCGGTCCGCGCTCTCGCGCCCGACGGCGCCGCTGGGCTCGCGTGGTTGTGGGCGGCCTTCGCGGGGGTCTTCATGGCGGCGCGCGCCCTGACCACGGGGCTCCGTGCGCGCGGCGACCGGTGGATGGTCACGGGAGCCTGACCGGACCCGGACCTGTCAGAACGAGCGAGGGCCAGAGGTCACGCTCGTTCTGACACACGGTTCAGGGGGAACGCCGACGGCCCGGCCCCCTCCGCAGAGGGGACCGGGCCGTCGGGTGAGATCTCCGATCCATCCATCCCTCACGGGACAGGGGCGATCAGTCGATCAGGCAGCCACCACGTTGACCGCGATGTTCGCCGAGACCTCGGCGTGCAGGCGGATGGTGACCGTGTACGAACCGGTCGACTTGATCGGCTGGCCGATCTCGATCTTGCGCTTGTCGACGGACGGGCCGCCGGCGGCCTTGACGGCCTCGGCGATGTCACCGGTGGTGACCGCACCGAACAGACGGCCGCCCTGGCCCGCCTTGGCCTGCACGACGACAGGCTTCGACTGCAGCGAGTCGCGCGTCGCCTTGGCCTCGTCGAGCGTCGCGATCTCGCGAGCCTTACGAGCCTTGCGAATCGCAGAGATCTGCGACTCGGCGCCCTTGGACCATCCGGTCGCCAGGCCACGGGGCACGAGGAAGTTACGGGCGTACCCGTCCTTGACCTCGACCACGTCGCCGGGCTCGCCCAGGCCGGTGACCTCGTGGGTCAGAATGAGCTTTGCCATGTTCTATCCCCTCTCGATCAGCGTGCGGACGACGAGTACGGCAGGAGCGCCATCTCGCGAGCGTTCTTGACGGCACGTGCGATCTGACGCTGCTCCTGGACGGAGACGCCGGTCACGCGACGGGCACGGATCTTCCCGCGGTCGGAGATGAACTTCCGCAGCAGGGTCGTGTCCTTGTAGTCGACCGACTCGATCTTCGCCGACTTCAGGGGGTTGGACTTCTTCTTGGGCTTGCGCACCACTGGCTTCGCCATGGTGTTGCTCCTTCACAAGGTGCTATCCCCGGCCGGGGTGGGTGCCGTCGTCGGGCACCTGCCCTGCCGGGAAGGGTTTGTCTGGGGTGAGCGGTGACTAGAAGGGGGGCTCGTCCGAGAACGAGGATCCACCCGACGACGCCGGGCCAGCCGTGGCCCACGGGTCGTCGTTGTTCTGCTGGCCACCGCCGGAAGCACTGAAACCACCGCCGCTCGAAGCGCCGCCGCCGCCGAAACCGCCGCCGCCACCACCGAAGTTGCCGCCACCCGTGCGCTGGGCCCGGGTGACCTTCGCGGAGGCGTACTTCAGGGAAGGACCGATCTCCTCCACCTGCAGCTCGACGACCGTGCGCTTCTCCCCCTCGCGGGTCTCGTACGAACGCTGGACCAGTCGGCCCTGAACAATCACGCGCATGCCCTTGGTCAAGGACTCGGCGACGTTCTCCGCGGCCTCGCGCCAGATCGAGCAGCGCATGAACAGCGTGTCGCCGTCCTTCCACTCGTTGGCGTTCTTGTCGAAGGTGCGCGGCGTGGACGCCACGGTGAAGTTGGCGACGGCAGCCCCTGCAGGGGTGAAGCGAAGCTCCGGGTCCCCGGTCAGGTTTCCGACCACCGTGATGACGGTTTCACCAGCCATGCCAGCTCCTCATTGTTCGTTGCGTATCGAAGAAACTTCGAAGGGGATGACCCCCGTCCGCGGACATCCCACCACGTGCCACTGACGACGCCCGTGAGGACGCGCAGCGCACCGGGACGGCGCGAGGGAAGTCAGACGTGCGAGGCGATCAGCGAGCGTCGGTGCGCAGGACCTTCGTGCGCAGGACGACCTCGTTGAGGCCGAGCTGACGGTCCAGCTCCTTGGCCGTGTCCGACGTCGCGGTGAAGTCGACGACGGCGTAGATGCCCTCGGACTTCTTGTTGATCTCGAAGGACAGGCGGCGACGCCCCCAGATGTCCACCTTGTCGACAGTGCCACCGTCGGTCTTGATGACCGTCAGGTACTTGTCGAGCGACGGAGCAACGGTGCGCTCCTCGATCTCGGGGTCGAGGATGATCATCAATTCGTACTGACGCATGCGGTTAACCCACCTCCTGCGGACTCAGCGGTCACGGTCTCTCCGTGACAGGAGGGTTGTGCGTCGCTGTGCGGTCCCCGCGCTGATGGCAGCGCGGATCGGGACACAGCAAGATCCCAAGGTACCCGGTCAGGGCCGGGGTCGGGAAATCTGGGGGGCTCCAGGCGCGGGTCCGGTGGCGGAGGGTGCCGCCACCGGACCTCGGCTAGGGCCTGGTCCCGCCACCGCCCGGAACACCACCGTCGCCTCCCTCAGGAGGCGTGGTCTGCGTGGGCGTCGGTGTGGGCGTGGGGACCGGGGCGACGGGCTTGGGGCCCTTCGACAGGACGATCGAGACGCGGGAGCCCGGCTCGACGACCTTGCCTCCCGGCGCGCGGATCACCACTCCTGGCGGCTGGTCGGACCAGTCCTCCGTGAAGCTCACCTCGAGCCCCAGACGGGCCAGGATCTGCGCCACGTCGTCCTTCGACTTGCCCACGAGGTCGGTCGGGACCGTCGGCTGGGTGGGCTCGACGGGATCGGGCTCGACGGGCTCCTCGACCGGCGGGATCTCCGTGGGGACCTCGCTCGGCGTCTCGGTCGGGACCGGCTTCTTCGGCGTGTACTGCGGGAACTCCTGCACCTCGGCGTACTGCGGGAGCGCGAGGACGCCCTCCATGTACTGCGTCCAGGCGTCCACGGGCCAGGTTCCACCCGTGATGGACTTGCGGTAGTACTCGCCGAACGGCTGGATCTGCTCCTGGGCCTGCGTCTCGAGGTTGGTCTGATAGAGACCGACGATGGTCGCGAGCTGGGGGACGTACCCGGCGAACCAGGCCGACTTGTTGTCGTTCGACGTTCCGGTCTTGCCCGCGACGGGCCGCCCGAGCGCCTTGGCCGGTGCACCCGAGGCGCCCTTGGACTCGACGACCTGCGTCATGGCGTAGGTCGCGGCCGCCATGGTGTCCGGCTCGAAGACGCGGTCGTTGCGGCCCACGGGCTCCCAGATCTCGGCACCGCTGCTGAGCAGCTTGACGGACTGCACGACGTGCGGGGTCGACTCGAAGCCCTGCGCAGCGAACGTCGCGTAGGCGTGCGCGAGGTCGATCGGGTGGACCGACGCGGTACCGAGCACGTTCGACGGCACGGGCTTGAGGTCCATGGTGTCGGCCGGGATGCCCGCCTTGACGGCCGCCTCGACCGTGGCCTCGGGACCGATCTCCATGTTGAGCGCCGCGTAGACCGTGTTGACGGAGTTCGCGGTGGCCTTGACGAGGTCGACCTGGCCGTACGGCACGTCGCCGAAGTTCTTGACCCCCTTGCCCTTCTCGGAGAACCCGGGCACCTCGACGTCGTTGTTGCCGTCGTACGTCGCGGACAGGTCGATCCCCTTCTCGAGCGCCGCGACGAGCGTGAACGGCTTGAAGGTCGAACCGGCCTGCGCGATGCCGTCCGTCGCGGAGTTGAACGGCACCTTCACGAAGTCCGCCCCGCCGTAGATGGCCTTGACCGCACCGTCCGCCGGGTCGATCGAGACGATCGACGGGCTCAGGCCGGCAGCGGCCGGATGGTCGCCGTCCCGGGGGATCGTCGCGGGGTCCTCCGCCGTCGCGACGGCGAGGTCCTGCATGGTCTTGTCGATCGTCGTGACGATCGTGTAGCCCTTGGTGAACAGGTCCTCGGAGTCACGGCCCGAGTTGGCCCACTCGTCCTGGACCATGTCCAGGAGGTAGCCCGCCTGCCCACCCTTGGAGTTGGTGGCGGGGGCCTTCGGCAGGAGCGTGTCGGCCGGGAAGGCGGCGGCGGCCTTCTCCTCGGGCGTGATCAGCCCCTGCTCGCCCATGCGGCGGATCACTCGATCCCACTTGACCTGTGCGGCCTCCGGGTTGACCGCCGGGTCGTAGCGGTTCGGGCTCGGGATGACGGCCGTGATCAGCGCGGCCTGCGAGAGGGTGAGCTCCGCGGCCGGGACACCGAAGTACGCCTGCGCGGCGGCCTCGATGCCGTGCGCCCCGCGACCGAAGTAGATCGTGTTGAGGTAGTTCCCGAGGATCTCCTTCTTGTCCTCCTTCTGCGTCAGGCGCAGGGCGAGCATCGCCTCACGGAACTTGCCCGCGTAGCTGGAGATGGTCTCGTCGGAGTAGTAGCGCTCGGCGTACTGCTGCGTGATCGTCGACGCGCCCTGGCGCGGACCCCCCGTGATGTTGTTCAGCGCGGCGCGGGCCATGCCCTTGACATCGACCCCGGAGTTCTCCCAGAACGTCTCGTCCTCCGAGGCGACGACCGAGTCCCCGACGTGCTTGGGCAGGCTGTCGAACGGGACGATCACGCGGTTCTCGACCTGGAACGTCCCGATCTCGGTCACGCCGTCGGCGTAGTAGACGGTCGTCTTCTGCTGCTTCGCGTAGGCGGCTTCTGCGGGGACGGTCGTCGTGGCGTAGGCGGCGATCACGATGCCGGCGACCAGCGCGACACCCGTCAGGAACGTCCCGAGCAGCACGCGCCACGAGGGGAGCCAGCGACGGAACCCCTTGACGTGGGACCGGGGGTAGTTGAAGAACCGGCGCTTGCGCGCCGGGGTGGCCGTACGCGCTGTGCTGGCGGTGCGCGCCGTGCCCTTCGTCTGCCTCGCGGAGCTCGCCACGGTTCACCTTCCTCTGGGGGTCACTTCAGGTCCGGACCGCACCGCGCTTCGCCCAGGGGGAGGGCGACGGGGGACGCGGGACATGCATCGGACCACCCTGAACAATAGGCCGTCAGCCCGTGAGGACAAGGACCTCGGCGGGGGGAAGGTCATTGTTTCGCCACAGCCACTCGGCAGTTCCGCCAGTCCTTCACATCTGGCCCGTCGCACGGGGGACACAGGGTTCTATGCACCGGCGCATTGCGCAGCGGTTCGATTGCACCTAGCCTGTCGATGTATCGACTCGATACATCGAGTAGGTGAACCAGCCCGATCCGCCCTCCGCGGTGACAGCCTGACCGAGGAGGAGGTGCCATGGCACGCAGCCGTTCCGACGTGCTGGAGACCGCCATCCTCGGCCTCCTGAACGAGTCCCCGCTGCACGGGTACGAGCTGCGCAAGCGCCTCAACCTGCTGCTCGGTTCGTTCCGGGCGTTCTCCTACGGTTCGCTCTACCCGGCGCTGAAGGCGATGGTCGCGCACGGCCACATCGTCGGCACCGAGTCACCCACCACCCCTCCCCACGCGCTGTCCGGCAAGCGGGCACGCATCGTGTACCAGCTCACGGCCGAGGGCAAGGAGCGTCTTCAGACGGTCCTCGCGACCTCGGGTCCGGCAGCCTGGGAGGACGAGAGCTTCGACGTCCGGTTCGCGTTCTTCGCGCAGACCGACGCCGAGACCCGTCTCCGCATCCTCGAGGGTCGGCGCAGCCGGCTCACCGAGAGGTTGGAGTCGGTCAAGGAGTCCGCCGCCCGCACTCGCGAGCGTCTGGACGAATACACCCTTGAGCTGCAGCGTCACGGCCTGGAACAGGTCGAACGTGAGGTTCGCTGGCTCGACGGACTGATCACGACCGAGCGCGACCGTCGTCGCACCCGGCCGTCGAGCGGCCCCGAGAACCGTCACGGGCAAGACAACCACTAACTACGAAGCCGTCGGCGCGCAGCGCCCCCGGCACTGACAGCAAGGAGCGAGGATGTCCTCCATCCGCGTCGCCATCGTTGGCGTCGGAAACTGCGCATCTTCCCTGGTCCAGGGCGTGCACTACTACCGCGACGCTGACCCGAGCAGCACCGTGCCCGGACTGATGCACGTGCAGTTCGGTGACTACCACGTGTCCGACCTGGAGTTCGTCGCCGCTTTCGACGTCGACGCCAAGAAGGTCGGCTTCGACCTCTCGGAGGCCATCCACGCCTCGGAGAACAACACCATCAAGATCGCCGACGTCCCGCCGCTGGGCGTGCCCGTCCAGCGTGGCGTGACGAACGACGGTCTCGGCAAGTACTACCGCGAGACCATCGAGGAGTCGGACGCCGAGCCGGTCGACATCGTCGCCGCGCTCAAGGAGTCGGGCGCGGACGTGCTCGTCTGCTACCTGCCCGTCGGTTCGGAGATCGCCGCGAAGTACTACGCGCAGTGCGCGATCGACGCGGGTGTCGCCTTCGTCAACGCCCTGCCGGTCTTCATCGCGTCGGACCCCGAGTGGGCCGCGAAGTTCGAGGCCGCCGGTGTCCCGATCGTGGGCGACGACATCAAGTCGCAGGTCGGTGCGACCATCACGCACCGCGTGCTCGCGAAGCTCTTCGAGGACCGCGGCGTCGTGCTGGACCGTACGTACCAGCTGAACGTCGGCGGCAACATGGACTTCAAGAACATGCTCGAGCGCACGCGCCTCGAGTCCAAGAAGATCTCGAAGACGCAGGCCGTGACGTCGAACCTCGAGGGTCCCCTCGGTGGCAAGACCGAGGACCGCAACGTGCACATCGGCCCGTCGGACTACGTCGCGTGGCTCGACGACCGCAAGTGGGCGTACGTCCGCCTCGAGGGTCGCGCGTTCGGCGAGGTGCCCCTGAACCTGGAGTACAAGCTCGAGGTCTGGGACTCCCCCAACTCGGCCGGCATCATCATCGACGCCGTCCGCGCCGCGAAGATCGCCAAGGACCGCGGGGTCGGCGGCCCGATCCTCTCGGCCTCGACGTACTTCATGAAGTCCCCGCCGGTCCAGATGGAGGACACGAAGGGCCGTGCGGCTCTGGAGGCCTTCATCTCCGGCGAGAACGAGCGCTGATCCGTAGCGAACTTGCGAGCGCAGGACCAGCGCGACCGCACGTACCTGCGCTGATCTGACGCAATCGAAGAGGGTCCGGAACCTGAGGGTTTCCGGGCCCTCTTCGCATGCCCGGCCACGCGTCGCACGGCCCGACGGCGTCGCTCCCCCGCCCCGGTCGGCTCGCCCAGGCCCAGGGCACCGGGGCGAGATGGGTGCTCCCGCACGAGACGGGTCGTGCGGGCAGCGTCCCGGGGACCCACCTCGGACGGAAGCACCCATCTCACCGTCCGGGGCCGGGACCGCGCCGGGACCGCGCTGGGACCGGCCCCCTGCCAACCCCACCCCCGCACCCCGGTGCACCCCCGAATCCGAGGGGCGCGCCGTCGTCGGGCCGTCCCCGGGCGGGAACCACCCGCCCCACCGCATACCCTGAACCGGTGGGTGTGATCTCGGAACTCGGTGTCCTGCTTCGGCTGCGCGACTTCAGGAAGCTCTTCGCGGTCCGGCTGGTCAGCCAGGCGGGCGACGGGATGTTCCAGGTCGGGCTGGCGTCGCTCCTCTTCTTCTCCCCGGAGTCCCAGGGCACGGCGGCCTCGATCGCCGCGGCGTTCGCGGTGATGCTGGCCCCGTTCACGATCGTGGGCCCGTTCGCGGGGGTCTTCCTGGACCGCTGGAGCCGGCGCCAGGTCCTCGTGTGGGGCAACGCGGTGCGTGTGGTCCTGACGGCCGCGACCGCGGTCCTCATGCTGACCACGGGCGTGACGCCGTGGATCTACGTGCTGGCGCTCGCGACGCTCTCGGTCAACCGCTTCCTGCTCGCGGGGCTGTCCGCGGGGCTGCCGCGCGTGGTCGACGGTCCGCTGCTGCTCACGGCCAACTCCCTGACTCCCACGCTGGGTGCCGCGGCGGCGTTCGTGGGCGGTGGCATCGGCTTCCTGCTGAGCCTGACCTTCGAGCCGGGGCGCCAGAAGGACTCGGTCGCGCTCGTGTGCGCGGCCCTGGTGTTCGGGGCGGCGTCGTTGCTGGCGCTGCGCATGTCGCGCGGTCTGCTGGGGCCCGACCGGCCCGCGGAGGCGGCGATCACGACCGAGATCGCGAAGGTCGCGCGCGGCCTCGCGGACGGCGCCCGCTATCTCGTCGCGCGCCGCACGCCGGGCCAGGCCCTCGTGGTCATGGCGACGCACCGGTTCCTGTACGGGGTCACGTTCATCGCGTCGATCCTCATCTCGCGCAACCTGCTCTCCGACCCGGGCAACACGAACGCGGGCCTGGCGACGTTCGCGACGGTCGTGGGCCTCACGGGGGTCGGTGGCGCGCTCGCCGTCGTGGCGACCCCGACGCTGTCGCGGTACACGGGTCCGCACCTGTGGATCGCGCTCATGCTGGGGCTGGCCGCGGTGAGCCAGCTGCTGCTCGCCACGACGCCCTCACGCACGATCGTGTACGCGGGCGCCCTGCTGCTGGGGCTGGCCGCGCAGGCGACGAAGATCGCGGTGGACACGATCGTCCAGCGGGACACCGCGGACGCCTACCGCGGGAGGGCGTTCGCGTTCTACGACGTCCTGTACAACGCGGCGTTCGTGGGTGCGGCCGCTCTCGCGGCGTTCACGCTGCCGGACACGGGGTACTCGCGCCCGGTGTTCGTGGTCCTCGCAGTCGCGTACGCGGGTGCCGCGCTGGTCTTCGGCCGGTTCGGGGCGCGGCACGCCGCAGGGCCCGACGGCGCCGCTCCCCTTCCCGAGGCCGCTCCCGACGGGCGCCCCGCGGCGGGGTGAGATAGCCCACCCGCTCGTCCTCCGCACGGCCCCGCGCCGCGGCGGACCGCCGTCGTGCCACCGATGAGTCCCGCCCGGAAAAGGAGTCGTCAGGACCGGGGGAATATCCGAGGATGGCAGAGCGTAGTTCTCGTAGGGCGTACGACATCCCGACCGACGCTCCCCCCTCTCGCTGCGCGCCGTCCCCCGTCGCGTGAGTGCGCACCGACCCCACAGGAGAGCCCATGCAGGTACCGCAGAGCACCGCCCCGTCCTTACAGACCCCCGAGAAGCTGTCGCGCGAGAACTTCCTCGTGATCGCGCTCCTCCTGATCTCCGCGTCGGTCGTGATCCTCAACGAGACGACCATGGGCGTCGCGCTCCCTCACCTCATGGAGGAGATGGGGATCACGGCCTCGACCGGCCAGTGGCTGACCACGGCCTTCATGCTCACGATGGCCGTCGTCATCCCCGCGACGGGCTTCCTGCTCCAGCGCCTGGGTACGCGCGGGGCGTTCCTGCTCGCGATGTCGCTGTTCAGCGTGGGCACGGCTCTCGCTGCGTTCGCGCCGGGCTTCGGCTGGCTCCTCGGGGCTCGCGTCGTGCAGGCGTCGGGCACGGCGATCATGATGCCGCTGCTCATGACCACGATCATGACCCTCGTGCCCCCGACCGCTCGCGGCCGGATCATGGGGAACGTCGCGATCGTCATGGCCGCGGCCCCCGCCCTCGGCCCGACGCTGTCCGGACTGGTCCTCGAGAGCCTGTCCTGGCGCTGGATCTTCGGTCTCGTGCTGCCGATCGCCCTCGTGGCCCTCGTGTTCGGTGCGAAGTACGTCAAGGACTCGGCCGACCGTACACACACGCGCCTCGACCCGCTGTCGTTGTTCCTCGCCGCCCTCGCGTTCGGTGGCCTGGTCTTCGGCCTGTCCAACCTGGGAGAGGCCGCACGCGCCACGCCGGCCGTGCCCGTGTGGATCCCGCTCGTCGTCGGGCCGGTGTTCCTCGTGCTGTTCGTCGCGCGCCAGCTCGTGCTGCAGCGGCGTGACGCCGCGCTGCTCGACCTGCGCGTGTTCTCCTCGCGCGGCTTCACGGTCTCGCTCGGCATCATGTCGGTCGCGATGATCGCGCTGTTCGGCTCGATCATCCTGCTGCCGCTCTACCTGCAGAGCTCGCTCGGCCTCGACCCCGTGTACACGGGTCTGCTGATGCTGCCGGGCGGTCTGATCATGGGCCTGCTGGGCCCGACCGTCGGTCGCCTCTACGACCGCCTCGGCCCGCGTCCCCTGGTCCTGCCGGGACTGGCGGCGGTCGCGGTCGCGCTCGCGACGCTCACCACGGTCGGCGCGACGACGTCCCCGTGGTTCGTCCTGGGCGCGCACGTCGTCCTGAGCCTGGGCCTGGCGTTCGTCTTCACGCCGCTGTTCACGGGTGCTCTCTCGGCGCTCAAGCCGTCGCTGTACTCGCACGGCAGCGCCATGATCGGCACGGTCCAGCAGCTCGCCGGGGCGGCGGGCACGGCCTTGTTCATCGCCGTCATGACGTCGCACGAGGTCGCCAGGACCGCGGAGGGCGCGAGCCCGCAGGTCGCCCTCGCCGACGGTGTGTCCTCGGCGTTCGTGTGGGGTGCCGTGGTCATGCTCGTCGCGGTCGGGCTGTCGTTCCTCCTGCGCAGGCCGGCGGTCGTGGAGACCCCGACGGTCCTGTCCGACGACGTCGCGTCCCTCGAGCGGGACGCTCCCGTCCTCGAGACCGCCGGCGAGGCGACCGAGCGCCGCTGAGGTACGCAACGGTCCCGCCGGGGACCGTGCACGAAGGGCGGGCACCGACGGTGCCCGCCCTTCCGGCGTCTCGGGGTCAGGTCACGCCTCGCGCGCGGCCCACCAGGTCAGCAGCTCCTCGCGGGCCACGTCCTCGCCGAGCGGGCCACGGTCGAGGCGCAGCTCCAGCAGGAACTTGTAGGCCTGCCCCACCTCGGGGCCCGGCGTGATGCCCAGGATCTCCATGATCTGCTGCCCGTCGAGGTCGGGGCGGATCGAGGCCAGCTCCTCCTCGCCGCGGAGCCGCTCGATGCGCTGCTCGAGGTCCGTGTAGGCATCGGAGAGCCGCTGCGCCTTGCGCTTGTTGCGCGTGGTCGAGTCCGCGCGCGTGAGGCGGTGCAGCCGCTCCAGGAGCGGTCCGGCGTCGGTCACGTAGCGACGGACGGCCGAGTCGGTCCACTCCCCCTCCCCGTACCCGTGGAAACGCAGGTGCAGCTCGACGAGCCGTGACACCTGCTTGACCGTGTCCTTGTCGAAGCGCAGCGCCTTGAGCCGCTTCGCCGTGAGCTTGGCCCCCACGACCTCGTGGTGGTGGAAGCTCACGCCACCGCCGGGCTCGAAACGGCGCGTGTCCGGCTTGCCGATGTCGTGCAGGAGCGACGCGAGGCGCAGCACGAGGTCCGGACCCGGCACGACGCCGTCGGGCCCGGTCTCCTGGGCGATCGCCTGCTCCAGCACCGTCAGCGAGTGCTGGTACACGTCCTTGTGCCGGTGGTGCTCGTCGATCTCGAGCCGCAGCGCCGGGAGCTCGGGCAGGACGTGGTCCGCCAGGCCCGTCTCGACGAGCACCTCGAGGCCCTTGCGCGGGTCGTCGGACAGGAGGAGCTTGGTCAGCTCGTCCCGCACCCGCTCGGCCGAGACGATCTCGATGCGCGAAGCCATGTCGACGATCGCCGCGTGCGTCGCCGGCTCGACCTCGAAGCCGAGCTGGGCCGCGAACCGTGCGGCCCGCATCATGCGCAGCGGGTCGTCGTCGAACGAACGCTCGGGCGCGATCGGGGTGCGCAGGACACCCAGCGCGAGGTCGGCGAGCCCGTCGTGCGGGTCGACGAACACCATCTCCGGGACCCGGACCGCCATGGCGTTGACCGTGAAGTCTCGCCGCGACAGGTCCCCGACCAGGGTGTCGCCGAACGCGACGAGCGGCTTGCGCGACGCCGGGTCGTACTCGTCCGTGCGGTACGTGGTGACCTCGACGACCAGCTCGCCCGCACCCCGCGGGCTTCCCTTCGGTGCGAAGCGCTTGGCGCCGATCGTGCCGAACTCCTTGCCGATGTCCCAGTGCGCGTCCCCCCAGGCCGCGAGCAACGCCTGCGTCTCGTCCGGGTCGGCCGACGTCGCGAAGTCGAGGTCGTTGCTCGCCCGGCCCAGGAAGGCGTCGCGGACGGGTCCGCCGACGAGCGCCAGCTCGTGGCCGGCCGCTCGGAACAGCTCCCCCAGCTCGATCGCCGCGGGCGCCATCTCCGTCAGCACCGCCAGCGCACGCCGCAGGAGCTCGAGCTGTTCGGGCGTCGTCGGCACCCCGCGAGACCCCTCGGCGGGCAGCGCGACGGGCTCGGGGACGGGAGAGTTCTGGGTAGGAGTCGGCACGACATCCAAGCGTGCCAGATCAAGCGCGGACTCCACACTCGGTAATGTTGGGTCATGTCCACCCCAGCGCACTCTCCGGACCATCGCGGTGTACCAGCGCCGCCCGGTGGTCACGCGCTGCGGATCGACCCGGAGGCCCAGCGGGGGCACGCCACGTCACCGAGCCCGCCACCCCCTCTGCCCGTCGTCGAGGAGATCTCTGCAGGTGGGCTGGTCGTCGACACGTTCGAGGGGTTGTTCAGAGCGGCAGTCATCGCACGGCGCAACCGTGGCGGTCGCCTCGAGTGGTGCCTGCCGAAGGGGCACCTCGAGGGCGAGGAGACCCCGGAGGAGGCCGCCGTCCGGGAGATCGCCGAGGAGACGGGGATCACGGGGGTCGTCCAGACCCCGCTCGGGATCATCGACTACTGGTTCACGGGTGAGGACCGTCGGGTGCACAAGGTCGTCCACCACTTCCTGCTGCGGGCGACCGGCGGGCACCTGACCGTCGAGGGCGACCCCGACGGCGAGGCCGAGGACGTCGCCTGGGTCCCGTTCGAGGACCTGCCAGACCGCCTGTCCTATCCCAACGAGCGCCGCCTCGCCGCAGTTGCGCACGACGTCCTGCGAGGGCGACGCACGAGCGCCCACTTCCGGGGTACCGTGACTCGCACCGTCGTCCGTACCAGCCGGCCGGCACCCGACGACCCACGGAACCCGACCGACCACCCATGAGCTTTCACTTCTCCGGTGGCGCGCCTCGCGCCTCGACGCACGGTCCGGCATCGGACGGCCTCCGCCGGTCCGAGGACCGCACCGCCCACGGCACGACGCAGCCCTCCCCGGGGCGGGGACCGGTCCGTTCCCGCGTGCGAGGTCTCCTCACGCCGCTGCTCGTCCTCGGTCTCACGATGCTGCCCTCGGCCGCCCTCGCCGCGGCACCGGCCCTGGCCGAGCCGGGCGCCCGGTCCACGTCGCTCGGGACCAGCACCGTCGCCACCGACACGGACCCGACGGCAGCGCCGGCCGACTCGACGGACGCTGCCGACCCGACCGGCACGGTCTCGACGACGCTCGTGTCGATGTCACCGACCACGGTCAAGCCTGGTGACACGCTCACGGTCGTCGTGCGGATCCACAACGGCACCGAGGAGACGCTCAAGGCACCCCGAGCCACGCTCGGCGTGAGCTGGCGGCCCGTGAGCACCCGGTCGGCACTCGACGCATGGGCCGATGCCCCCACGTCGCAGCAGCCGGCCGCGCGCATGACCGTGGAGAACGTCGACCCGCTGGCCCCGGGCGAGGACGCCACCGTCGCGTTCGAGGTCGCCGCCGACGACCTGAACCTCGAGCCCGGCTCGGGATGGGGGCCCCGTCCCCTCTCGGTCATGGTCGAGGACGGCGGCGAACGGCTCGACGTCCTGCGGACCTTCTTCCTGTGGGGCGAGTCGCAGGAGCCCGCCCCGGTCCGGGTCAGCCTGATCGCCCCCGTCACCGGACCCGCCCTGGGCCTCACGGCGAGCACGACCGACGCGGGGACCCCGGCGGCGTCAAGCGTCGACGCCCGCGCCGTCGACGATGCTCTCGGCGGCGACCAGCGGCTGGGCCGGCTCCTGTCCGCCACGGCCCAGGTCCCCGAGCTCGCGTGGGCGATCGACCCCGCGCTCCTGGCGGCGGCCGAGAGCTCGGCGGACGCCGACTCCCGCTCGTGGGCCACAGCGCTGCGTGACGGGACCGCCGGACGCACCGTCTTCGGTCTGCGTCCCTACGACCCGGACCCCGCCGCGTACGCGCAGGTGGGCACGACTCTTCCTGCCACGACGACCCCCCTGCCCGGCGGTGCACCCCTCGATCCCGCCTGGCGTACCGACCTCGTCTACCCAGCCGACGACGTGCCCGACGTGCAGACCGCTCGCACGGGCGTCCTGTCCGGCTCGCCCCTGATCGTCGTGCGGGGCGACGGGCTCGCGCCCGAGGATTCGGTCAGCTACACCCCGACCGGCCTGGCCACCGTCCCGACCGACGCCGGCCCCGCGACCGCCCTGGTCTCCGACGACGCCCTCACCTCGGTCCTCGTGGACGGGACCCGTGCCGGACGGGACGCCGACGACCGCTCCACGCCCGACGCGACACAACGACTCCTCGCCGATCTTGCCGTGGTCGCCTCCGAGCGGCCGACCGAGTCACGCCACCTGCTCGTCGCCCTCCCGCGGTCGTGGGACCCGGACCCCGACGCGCTCGCCGCGGTCGTCGACGCCCTCGCGGGCGCGACATGGGTCGACGTCGCCCCCCTCGACGACCTCCTCGGTTCGCCGGTACCGGACGTCGCCCGGTCGGCGCTACCCGGTTCGTCGTCGGGCGAGGGCACGCTCCCGGTCGCCCAGATGAACGAGCTCCAGCGCGCCCGGACCCAGACCGCCGACTTCGCGACGATCACCGCCGACCCCGCGGCGATCGTCCAGAGCGCCGAGCCCGCCCTCGTCGTCCCGACTGCGGTCGCCTACCGGCTCCTTCCCGACGACCGGACCGTCGCCGTGGACACGGCCGTCAAGGATGCGGCACTGATCAGGTCCGCGGTGTCGATCGTCCCCCGCGGACTCGACGTCACGCTGATCAACACCTCGGGAAAGATCCCCGTCTGGGTGCGCAACACGCTCGACCAGCCCGTCACCATCCAGGTGGCGCTGCGGCCCGACAGCGGTCTCCTCAAGGTCGTCTCGTTCCCCGTCGGGCCCGTCCCGGCGGGCGCCGAGGTCGTGTTCAAGGTCCCCGTCCAGGCCATCGGCAGCGGAGACGTCGAGGTCGAGGTCGAGCTCCTCGCCGTTCCCTCCGGCACCGTCGTCTCACCACCGTCGGCGTTCGTCGTGCAGGTGCGCGCCGAGTGGGAGAACACGGGGACCGCGATCTTCGCCGGGCTCGTCGCCCTCCTCATGATCGGCGGCATCTGGCGCACCATCCGGCGCGGCCGGTCGCCGCGCCGCGTCGCCGAGATGACCCCTGCGGCAGGCGTGCCGGGGGCCCACGGGGCGGCCTCGCCGTCGGGCCGCTCGACGGGGCGCGACGGGTGAAGCACGTCAGACCCACCGGAGCGCCGCGGACACCCCGTCCCGCCGCCACCCCGCCGACCACCCCGACCAGCTCCGACGCCGAGACGCAGGACGACGAGTCGGTCGCGGCCGTCTCGGCCGCGAAGAACAGCCTCGGCCGCAGCTCGGCGCTCATGGCCTCGGGCACCGCGGTCTCCCGCGTCCTCGGCCTCGTCCGCAACGTCCTCCTCGTCACCGCGATCGGGACCACGGGCCTGGCCGCCGACGCGTTCGACGTCGCCAACAAGATCCCCAACGTCCTGTTCGCGATCCTGGCAGGCGGCGTGCTCAACGCCGTCCTCGTCCCGCAGATCGTCCGCGCGTACCGGTCCAAGAACCCCCAGGAGCGCCTCGACAAGCTGCTGACCCTGTCCGGGGTCCTGCTCCTCGGGCTGAGCCTGGTCCTCACCGCGGGCGCCGCGGTGATCGTGACCCTGTACACCGACGGCTGGGGTTCGGCGCAGTTCTCGCTCGCCGTCGCGTTCGCCTTCTGGTGCACCCCGCAGCTCTTCTTCTACGGTCTGTACACGCTGCTCGGGCAGGTCCTCAACGCGCGCGGCCAGTTCGGCCCGTTCATGTGGGCCCCGGTCGTCAACAACATCGTCTCGATCGTCGGATTCGGTGCCTTCATCGCGATCTACGGTCCCTACGCGACCGGCGCGGCCGACGACCTCGGGACGTGGGACGGCACCAAGATCGCCGTCCTCGCCGGGACGGCCACCCTCGGCGTCGCGGCCCAGGCGCTCATCCTGATCGTGCCGCTGTGGCGTGCAGGCTTCCGCTGGCACTTCCGCCTCGGGCTGCGCGGCATCGGGCTGCGTTCGGCCGGGCAGGTCGCGATCTGGACGTTCGGTGCCGTGATGCTCGAGCAGATCGGTGTCCTGTTCACGACGCAGTTCGCCTCGAGCGCGCCCGCCGCGGCGCTCCGGCAGACCTTCGGCGCCTATGCCGACGACCCCCTCGCGACCGGCGTCGTGACGGGCGTCGTGACGGGCGCCCCCGAGGCCTTCGCAGTCGCCGGCAACGCCGCGTACACGCAGGCGCTCATGATCTACCTGCTGCCGCACTCGCTCGTCACGGTCTCGATCGCCACCGCCCTGTTCACCGGGATGAGCGCGGCCGCCGGCGCGGGCGACTTCGCGCGGGTCCGGCACGACCTCTCGCGCGGAGTCCGGACCGTGGGGGTGTTCACGGTGTTCGCCACGGCCGTGTTCGCGATCCTCGCCCTGCCGATCACCAAGCTCCTGCTCATCAACGTCACGGCGTCGAGCGCGGTGGCGGTCAGCCAGATCCTCGTCGCCATGGCCTTCGGGCTCGTGCCGCTCGGTGGGATGGTCCTCATGAAGTGGGTCTACTACGCCTACGAGGACGGCAAGACGGTCTTCTGGATCCAGGTGCCGGCGACGATCGCCCTCGTGGGCGTCGCCTGGCTCGCGACCCGCACGCTCGACCCCGTGTGGTGGGTCGTCGGGGTCGGTGCGGCCATGTCGATCTCCAACGTCGTCGCCGTCCTCCTGCGGACCGCGGGACTGCGGCGCAAGCTCCACGGTCTGGACGCGTTCCGGATCGTCCGGATGCACGTCAAGACCGCGCTCGCCGCGGGGGTCAGCGCGGGCATCGGCTGGGGGGTCCTCCAGCTCTTCGGCGACCTGTACGGACTCTCGTGGCTGCGGGCCGCGCTGGTCACTACAGTCGTCGGGATCGTCATGACCGCCGTGTACATCGGCGGGCTCAAGATCATGAGGGTCCGCGAGCTCGACCAGCTCGCCGATCCCTTGCTCCGCAAGCTCGGGCGGCGACGCCCGACCACGAGATAGAGGACGCCCGTACCATGTGGGGGGAAGATGTCGACGGCAAGGAAGTTCGAGGTGCGCAGGTGACCGCAGCAGGACCCGGCACGACACTGGTGGGCCGCTACCTGCTGGCGGAACGGCTGACGAGCGACCTGGTCGACGTCACCGCCTTCTCGGCGCACGACTCGGTCCTGAACCGTCCCGTACGGGTCTCGCTGCTCACCGGCGAGCACGTCGCGGAGGCCATCGACTCCGCGCGCCGCGCCGCGCTCGTGGCCGACCCCCGTCTGACCCGTGTCCTCGACGTCGGGACCGACGACGGCATCGCCTACGTCATCACCGAACCGTTCGCCGGCATCACGCTGTCCGAGGTCGTGGCGGGTGGGATCGTCGACGCCCAGCAGGCACGCGCGATCGTCGGCGAGGCCGCGGCAGCGCTCGAGGTCGCCCGCCGACGCGGCGTGCACCACCTGGCCCTGCGGCCCGAAGCCCTGCGGGTCGACGGCGACCGCGTCGTCGTGACGGGCCTCGGGCTCGACGCGGGCATCAGCGGGCAGGAGCAGCACGACGCCGACGAGACCTCTCGGGCCGACACCCTCGGCCTGGTCGCGCTGCTCTACTACGCGATGACGGCACGCTGGGCGGGTCCCAGCCTCGACGTGCCGTGGATCAGCCCCGACTCGGTCCACCCCCTCCCCGCGCAACGCGACGCGGCCGGGGTGCTCCCGCTGTCCACGCTCGTCCCCGGGGCGCCGACGGACCTGTCGGAGCTGTGCACCAAGGTCTTCGCCGACGCCGAGACCGCGCGCACCTCCGCAGGCGCAGAAGGCGGCGCGTCGACGAGCGACGACACCCAGGAGTTCGACAGCCTCGCCGCACCGCCGTCCTCCCCCGCCGACCTGGTCAGCGCCCTCGCACCCTGGGGTGCGCTCTCCGTGGTCGCAGCGCTCCCGACGTTCGTCCAGCCGCCTGCGCCACCCACCGCGAACCGGGTCAGCAGGCAGTCCATCCGGAGCGCGTTCGACGTCCCCCTCTCGACGCCGCCAGGAACCCCGCCGCCCGCGGTCCCGTTCCACCGGCCCACGACTGGGCGGATACACCGCGTCCCGCTCACGGGCGCTTC
The DNA here is from genome assembly GCF_016907235.1 of Oerskovia jenensis. Classification (NCBI taxonomy): domain Bacteria; kingdom Bacillati; phylum Actinomycetota; class Actinomycetes; order Micrococcales; family Cellulomonadaceae; genus Oerskovia; species Oerskovia jenensis. The sequence continues at coordinate 2,535,135 of NZ_JAFBBO010000001.1, read as the reverse complement.
GTCCCTCCCCGACGGAGCCAGCTACCCCGCTCCCACCTACGCCGACGCCCCTGTCGCCTATGCGGCATCGCCTGCGCCCGCTCCCACGACGGGTGCCTACCCGGCACAGGTCGCCCCCACCCAGCAGCAGCCCGCCACGGGCGCTCACCCGGCCGCCCCACCGCCCCCGCCCGCCGGTCCGGCCACTGCGCAGCCTGCGGCCGCCGACCCGGCCGCCGGATCGCGGACCGGCCCGTTCGCGACGACGAGCGCCAAGAAGAGCAACGTCAAGAGCACGTGGATCATCATGCCGATCGTGCTCCTCCTGGTGCTCGGTGCGGTCGTCTGGGGCGTGAAGTCCGGCCTCGGTGGTTTCGGCGCGGTGCTCACTCCGGGATCCCAGCAAGGGGGTTCTGCCACGACCGGGTCCCAGCCCCCCGGGACGACGACGCCCGACGAGGGCGACGTACCGGTGAACACCGAGCCGCTCCCGATCGCCGCGGGCGGTCTGCTCGACCCGGACGTCGCGAACCCGGACGACATCGGTGAGAAGCCCGAAGCCGTGCCCCTCGCGGTCGACGGCGACCCGACGACCTTCTGGTACACGTTCTCGTACAACACGGCTGCCTTCGGCGGGAACAAGACGAAGACGGGCTACACGTTCACGCTGGACGAGGAAGCCACGGTCCAGCGCATCGTGCTCGACACGAACAACACGGGTGGCCATGTGGAGGTTCGCGCCGTCACCGACGACGCACCGACAGGTGGGGACGTCCTCGCATCTGGCGCCTTCTCGAAGACCGTCGACCTCACGCTCGACCCCGCGACCAAGGGCACCACGTTCGTCCTGTACATCACCGAGCTCCCGACGAACCCTCAGGGCAAGTTCCGCGTCGAGCTCAACGAGATCACCGTCTACTGACCTCGAGGCTGCGCCCTCCCGGGGCGCAGCCCGTCGCTCGTGCTGACCATCTTCCAGGCCGTCCGGCCGACGGTGCTCTCGGAACAGAACGACGCCCCTCGGCGTTGGACCCGGTGCACCACCCACCACTGAGGAGTACACGTGACGGAACAGACCCCCACGACCGCCCCGCGGAACGTCATCATCGTGGGTTCGGGCCCCGCCGGGTACACGGCCGCCGTGTACGCCGCGCGCGCGGGCCTCGAGCCCCTGGTCCTGGCCGGTTCGATCACCGCGGGTGGCGCGCTGATGAACACGACCGAGGTCGAGAACTTTCCCGGGTTCCCCGACGGCATCATGGGCCCCGAGCTCATGGACAACCTGCAGAAGCAGGCCGAGCGCTTCGGCGCCCAGGTCGAGTGGGACGACGCGATCGAGCTCCAGCTCGACGGCCCCGTCAAGACCGTCGTCACCGGCAACGGTGAGACCTACACCGCTCGCGCCGTGATCCTGGCGACCGGCTCCGCGTACCGCGAGCTGGGCCTCGAGGACGAGAAGCGCCTCTCCGGCCGCGGCGTGTCCTGGTGCGCGACGTGCGACGGGTTCTTCTTCCGGGACCAGCACATCGTGGTCGTCGGTGGAGGGGACTCGGCTGTCGAGGAGGCCACCTTCCTGACGCGATTCGCGTCGAAGGTGACCATGGTGCACCGTCGCGGCGAGCTGCGCGCCTCGAAGATCATGGCGGACCGCGCCAAGGCCGACCCCAAGATCGAGTTCGCCTGGAACAGCGAGGTCGTCGGGATCCACGGCGAGAACAAGGTCGAGTCCCTGACGCTGCGCGACACGATCACCGGCGAGGAGCGTTCGATCGACGCGACCGGCCTGTTCGTCGCGATCGGGCACGACCCGCGCTCCGAGCTCGTCAAGGGACAGATCGACCTGGACGACGAGGGCTACATCCAGGTCGTCGGACGCACCACCGCGACCAACCTCGAGGGTGTCTTCGCGTGCGGCGACGCGGTCGACCACACCTACCGCCAGGCCATCACCGCCGCGGGCTCGGGCTGCTCCGCGGCGCTCGACGCCCAGCGCTACCTCACTGAGCTCGTCGACGCGGTCGAGGACGCCGAAGGGCTCCCCGAGATCGCCGGCACGCCCGAGTCCCCCGCCCCCGACGAGCTGCCCCGTGCACTGGAGGAGATCCGATGAGCAACACCGTCAAGGTCACCGACGACACCTTCAAGGCCGAGGTCCTCGAGTCGGACATCCCCGTCATCGTGGACTTCTGGGCCACGTGGTGCGGGCCGTGCCTGCAGATCGCCCCGATCCTCGAAGAGCTGGCCGGGGAGTACGCCGGCAAGGTCAAGATCGCGAAGCTCGACTCCGACGAGAACCCTGCCATCACTGCGGCCTACGGCGTGATCTCGATCCCGACGCTCAACTTCTACTCGGGCGGCGAGCTCGTGAAGTCGATCGTGGGCGGCCGCCCCAAGCGCATCCTCGCCGAGGAGATCGACGCGCTGATCGCCTGACCCTCCCGTCGCGCGCGAGCGCGACGTCCGAAGGGGCGGTCTGTCCACGGGACAGACCGCCCCTTCGGCGTCCGGTACGCACCGCGGACGGATTCCACCCGGACCGGACCCAGGTTGAGCAGGCTCCCTGACGGCGTCCGAGAACCGGTGCCTTCACGGTTCCCACCGATTCGTCGTGGGAGACTGGGGAGCGTGAGCACGACACCGACGCACCCCGCTCAGCCCGCCGCCTCGGGCGGCACCCGCCTCGACCCGTGGTTCGGCGCCTACGCCGAGCGAGCCCACGGCATGCGAGCGTCGGAGATTCGCGCCCTGTTCGCGGTCGCGAATCGCCCCGAGGTCGTCTCGCTCGCCGGCGGCATGCCCTACCTCGAGGGACTCCCCCTCGACGTCATCGCAGACGCCATGCAGAAGCTCGTCGCGACGCGTGGCACCACGGCGCTGCAGTACGGCTCCGGCCAGGGGGACGAGTCGCTGCGCGAGAAGATCGTCGACGTCGTCCGTCTCGAGGGCATCGACTGCCACCCCGACGACGTCGTGGTCACCACCGGCTCCCAACAGGCTCTCGACCTCGTGACACGGATCTTCATCGACCCCGGTGACGTCGTCGTGGCGGAGGCGCCGAGCTACGTCGGAGCACTCGGGGTCTTCCGCTCGTACCAGGCCGACATCGTCCACGTTCCCCTCGACGAGCACGGACTCGTCCCCGAGGCCCTCGAGGAGACCCTCACCCGACTGGCCGCCGAGGGCCGTCGGGTCAAGCTCCTCTACACCGTGCCCAACTTCCACAACCCTGCCGGTGTGACGCTCTCCGTCGAGCGCCGGCCCCGCATCCTCGAGATCGCGCAGCGATTCGGCGTCCTCGTGATCGAGGACAACCCGTACGGCCTGCTCGGCTTCGATGGCGACCCGCTCCCCGCGATGCGTTCGCTCGACGACCAGGGCGTCCTCTACCTGGGCTCCTTCTCGAAGACCTTCGCCCCCGGCTACCGGGTGGGGTGGGTCGTCGCACCCCACGCCGTTCGCGAGAAGCTCGTGCTCGCGAGCGAGTCGGCGATCCTGTGCCCGTCGAACGCCTCCCAGCTCGCGATCGCGACCTACCTCGACACCTGCGACTGGCAGGGCCAGATCAAGCAGTTCCGCGAGCTCTACCGCGAACGTCGCGACGCCATGATCGGCGCCCTGTCGGAGCACCTACCGTCCGCGTCGTGGAACGTGCCGAACGGCGGGTTCTACACCTGGGTCAAGCTGCCCGACGGGCTCGACGCACGGTCGATGCTTCCTCGCGCGGTCACGGCACGTGTGGCCTACGTCCCCGGGACGGCGTTCTACGCCGACGGGTCGGGCGCTGATCACGTGCGCCTCTCCTACTGCTTCCCGACGCCGGAGCGCATCAAGGAGGGAGTCCGCCGGTTCGCCGGGGTCGTCTCCGCCGAGCGCGAGCTCGTGGACCTGTTCGGCACCTCCGGAGCCCAGGACCCGGACCTGACCGACGTCGAGAATCCCGGCCCGAACCTCGCATGAGCGCCACCCCTGCCCCCGCGAGCACCTTGCTGAACATCGAGAGGACCAAGACCGTGGGTACCGCTGCGGAATCACAGATCGTCACCGAGGACGTCGCCGAAGTCTCTCCGGCCGACCACCGAGCACCGGAGGACAGGAACCCCGGGCACACCGGGCAGCGCCCGGTCGAGCGCGTCGTGGTCCTCGCAGGTGGGTTGTCCCACGAGCGCGACGTCTCCCTCCGCTCGGGCCGGCGCGTGGCCGACGCCCTCCGAGGGGCGGGCATCGAGGTGGCGGTCCACGACGTCGACGCGTCCCTCCTTCCCTTCCTCGCCCAGGAGCAGCCCGATGTCGTCTGGCCGCTCCTCCACGGCGCGAGCGGTGAGGACGGTTCGATCCGAGACGTCTTGGAGCTCCTCTCGCTCGACTACGTGGGGACCGGCCCGCGGGCATCCCGTGCCGCCTGGAACAAGCCCATCGCCAAGAACGTCGTCCTGGGTGCGGGTCTCTCCACTCCGGACTACGTGACCCTCCCCCAGAGCCTCTTCCGGGAGCTCGGTGCACAGCCGGTGCTCGACGCCGTCGTCGGTCGCCTGGGCCTTCCCCTGGTCGTCAAGCCGACCCGTGGAGGTTCAGCACTGGGGGTCACGCTGGTCCGTCGTGCCGAGGACCTTCCGCGAGCGATGGTCGACTGCTTCTCCTACGGCGACATCGCCCTCATCGAACGCGCGGTCGAAGGCACGGAGATCGCCGTGAGCGTCGTGGACGGCCCCAACGGGCCCGAGGCCCTCCCGGCCGTCGAGATCGTCACCGACGGCACCTACGACTACGACGCCCGGTACAACCCGGGACGCACGAGCTACTACGCCCCCGCCCGGCTTGCTCCCGACGTCGCGTCGCGTGTGGAAGACATGGCGGTCCGTGCACATCTGGCTCTCGGCCTCCGGGATCTCTCCCGCTCCGACCTCATCGTCGACACCGAGGGGCAGCCCCACTTCCTCGAGGTCAACGTCGCTCCCGGTATGACCGAGACCTCGCTCTTCCCGCAGGCCGTCCAGGCTGCGGGAAGGGACCTCGGCGACCTCTACCGGGCGATCGTCACGAGCAGCGCGGCACGGCAGAGCACCTCACGCTGAAGGTCCCCGACTCACGACATCGGCCCCGATGAGCAACCGCTCATCGGGGCCGATGTTTCACGTGAAACGTCCTGGTCGCTCACCGACCCGACGGAACTACTGGCGCAGCAACCCCGGGTCCTGGGGGGCCATCAGGTCCAGGATCCTGTTGAGGTCCTCGACGGACGCGAACTCCACCGTCAGACGTCCCTTGTTCTTCCCGAGGTCCACCTTCACGCGCGTCTCGAAACGGTCTGAGAGTCGCGAGGCCAGATCATCGATGGCAGCACTGCGCTGACCGGGCCGCGGCGTGCGTTCGACGGGTCGCTTGGAGTCCAGTCCACCCAGGGCGACGATCTCCTCGGTGGCACGCACCGAGAGCCCCTCTGAGACGATCCTCTGGGCGAGCCGCTCGATCTCTGCGCCGTCCGTGAGCCCGAGCAGTGCGCGGGCGTGCCCTGCCGACAGGACGCCGGCCGCGACGCGGCGTTGCACCAGCGGAGGAAGACGAAGCAGGCGGAGAGTGTTCGAGATCTGCGACCGGCTCCGGGAGATGCGCGTCCCGAGCTCCTCGTGCGTGCAACCGAAGTCGTCGAGAAGCTGGCGATACGCCGCAGCCTCTTCCAACGGGTTCAGTGCGCTGCGGTGGAGGTTCTCGAGGAGCGCGTCGCGCAGAAGGTCCGCGTCGTCCGTCTCGCGAATGATGGCGGGGATGACCGTCAGGCCGGCTGCCTGCGTCGCCCTCCACCGCCGCTCACCCATGATCAGCTCGTACGCTCCGGGGTTCTCCGGGTCACGACGCACGACGATGGGCTGCAGGACGCCGATCTCCCGGATGGAGCCGACGAGCTCATCGAGCTCCCCCTCGTCGAAGACCGTGCGTGGCTGCCGCGAGTTCGCCCGGATGAGCCCGACCGGGAGCTCCGCGAACGTCGCACCAGGAACCGGCACCAGCTCGGACGAGGAATCCTGTGCAACCTCTCCCGACGTGTCGACCGGGCGCGTTTCACGTGGAACATCGCCATCGGGGTGCGCGTCGCTCGCTGCGACACCGACGGTCGAGCTCTCGGCCGTCGGGGCGTCGGACAAAGGAGCGTCGATGCTCCCTGTCGCAGAACCGTCACCGGCCGCGGTGAGCGCGGCGAGCTCCTCCTCATCAGCACCCCCGAGAGATGCCGGGGAATCAGCGTCGATACGCTCGATCGTCAGCACTGTCGTGTTGGGCGCATCTGCGCCCACTCCCCCCGAGTCCCGGTTCGCGTTCTCGGCGACGTCCGCCGGACGCGGGGCGGAGGGGAAGAACACGTCCACCGGACGCTCACGCTCAGGACTGGTCGGAATCAATGCTCCAAGACCACGACCGAGCCCACGGCGCTTCTCACTCATCGTGCATCCTCCTGGTAGCTAGGCAGCACTGCCCATCGCTCGGCGAGGTAGTTCTGCCGTGAGACGTTGCGAGATGCTCCGTCGACGGGTTGGACAGGCAAGGGTTCGGGGCGGCCCCGATCGGCAACCTCACGGGCCGCTTCGAGATACGCGAGCGCTCCGGTCGAGCTCGGATCGTACGTGATGACGCTCTGGCCGTGACTCGGCGCCTCCGAGATCCTCACCGAACGAGGGATCGACGTCTTGAGGGTCTGCTCGGGGAAGTGCTCACGCACCTCGGACGCGACCTGTTGCGCCAGGTTGGTGCGCCCGTCGTACATCGTGAGCAGGATCGTCGACACATGCAGACGAGGGTTGAGGTGCGCCTTGATGAGCTCGATCGTCTTCAGGAGCTGGCTGAGCCCTTCGAGCGCGTAGTACTCGCACTGAATAGGGATCAGCACTTCACGGCCGACCACGAAGGCGTTCACGGTCAACAGACCAAGGCTCGGTGGGCAGTCCACGAGAACGTAGTCGATCGGTGCGAGACCCTGCGCGACTCTCTCCTCGAGGAAGTCGTCGACAGCCTTTCTCAGCCGTGTTTCACGTGAAACCAACGAGACGAGCTCGATCTCGGCGCCCGACAGGTCGATCGTCGCGGGCACGCACCACAGCGTCGGGAGATCCGGGCACTGCTGAACCGCCGAGGACAAGGGGGCGCCATCGACGAGCACCTCGTAGACCGAGGGGGTCCCGGCTCGGTGCTCGACCCCGAGGGCCGTGGAGGCATTCCCCTGCGGATCGTTGTCGATCACCAGCACGTTGAGCCCGGCCTGCGCGAGACCGGCCGCCAGGTTGACGGTCGTCGTGGTCTTACCCACCCCGCCCTTCTGGTTGGCGATGGTGATGACTCGGGTCGATGCCGGACGAGGGAATCGTCGTCCCTGCAGATCGATCCGTCGACGAGCATCGATGGTGAGCTGCGCCGCAAGAGGGGTGTCGTCATCCATCTCAGGGAGGCTCGCCATGAGCTCCTCGCGCCGACTCTCGTCGTAGGTGTTGTCCGACGGATAGCCGTCAGATGTTCCACGTGAAACGTCCGCGAGATACGTCGTGTCCCGACTATCGAACGGGATGTCCTGCTGCTGGTCGGAACTCTCAGTCACGCCCATCTCCCTCACTTGACCTACTCCAGCATGCGCCCCGCCGCAGCCTCATCCGTGGACCGCCGAACGCGTGTCGTCGCCGAGTCTCTCGGCTCACTGAGCAAGAGATTTCTGACGCCCTGTGTCACCCTACGTGGTGCGGTGGATCTTCCGCCGCCTCGCATCCTGGGCGGTCAGGGAAACGCGTCCTGGACGAACGGCGGTCACCCAGGAGACGTTGCACGGATCAGAGCTGAGCCGGCGTGCGCCGGATCCGGAGCACCGTCGTCGGCTCGACCCCATCGACACTGGACGCTTCGAGAACCTCAGGCTCTTCCGTCTTGTACTTGCGGAGCACCTTCCGCGCCGGCTCGATCTCTTGCATCACGTTGCGCCCCTTGAGGACGACCATCTCCCCACCGCGCTCTACCAACGGCAGAGACATGCGGGCCAGCTTCTCCAGCGCGGCGACCGCGCGCGACGTCACCGCCTCACATTGGAATGCCCCGTGATACTCCTCGGCGCGTCCGCGCAGGACCTCCACGTTGGACAGACCCAGCTCCGCGACGACCTCGGTCAACCAGGCACACCGACGCTCCATCGGTTCGATCAGAAGGACCCGAGCCTCAGGGCGCATGGCGGCGATGACGATGCCTGGAAGTCCTGCGCCGGAGCCGATGTCGGCGATCGAGCCCGTCTGGGGGAGGAACTGGACCAGCGCTGCCGAGTTGAGGATATGCCGCTCCCAGATGCGCGAGACCTCTCGTGGGCCGATCAATCCGCGCAGCTCGCCTTGATCGTGCAGCATCTCTGCGAAGCGGGCGACGAGCGGGTACGCCGCGCCGAAGTACGCCTGAACTTCTGGAGAGTCGGCGAGTGTTTCACGTGAAACATGGCCTTCGACGGCGTCGCTCATCTCGTGGGTCATCTACTCCTCTTTCCGTACTCAAACTCCCAAGGGCAGTCGGGCTACGCCGAACAGTCCGGGTCCATGGTGTCACGTCTGAGACATCTGCGGTGTTGTGCCCAGGCCCCCTGTGACTCCCCCGTCGGACAGGCCCCTGGTCCAGATCTCCTCGCGGCCGAGAGCGCGGCCGAGCCGGTTGCTCGACCCTGCAGGTGAGCGCGGGGAGGGGGCCCAGAACCGGCCGAAGTTCCGCCTGGCACGGGCGGACCCGGCGCACGGCGGCTGACGCGCGGCGCGCGGCGCATGACGTCCAGTGCCCAGTGCCCGGTGCTCGGTGCCCGACCCGCGGCACCCGGCACCCAGCACGCGGCACCCAGCCTGCAGTACCAGGTACCAGGCACACCCGGCACCGAGATCGGGGCCGCCTGAGACCACAGGCCGAGGTTCCCGGCGCCAGATCGCCAACGACGGTGCGCTGCTACCCAGCGCAGTGGCAGGCACTTACGGGAGCCCAGCTCACCGGAGGGCCGTCCGCCGAGTCCAGAGGCGCACTGCACCAGCGCGACATCGCCACCCAGCGCGGCGGCGGGCACTTACGAGAGCCCAGCTCACCGGACGGCAGACCGCTGTGTCCTGAGGGCCACTGCACCAGCGTGACACCGCAAGTGGGGGTGCGGAGCAGACGGAGGGGACGGCTCTCCGGCCGCCGCCGTCCGCGCGAAGAGACACGCACCTGCACGTCGGCAAGAGGCCCCACCCCTCCCCCGCCGGTGAGGGCCGCATCCCGCCCTGTCGGATGAGGGCGTCAGCGGTCCCTGCGCGCATCCGCGAGATCCGGTAGGGCGGGACCGCCGGCCCGGGTCGCACGATCAATCAACGGGGGCGTTCACGTGCAGCGCAGGGGCGACGTCGGCCACGATCGAGGCCCTTCAGCCCCGAGGGGGCGGCAGAGCCCAGAGCCGAGCGGGGGCCTCCGCCCACCGAACACGGGGTCATGTCTGACGGATCGATCTGCGCGAGAGCGTCCACGACCGCCAGGCTGTCGCCCTCGGAGGACGCGCAGCGCGCGGCCGCTCACTGGAGAGGCGCTGGAACACCCTGCGTGATGCGCGCGGAAGTGCGTGGCCCGTACAACACAGCCGCCCGATGTTCCACGTGGAACATCGGGCGGCTGCGAGGTGACCGAACGGGGTCAGGTGGCGTCAGCGGGACGGATCACGACGTAGCGGTCCGGATCGGTCCCCCGAGAATCGCTCGTGAGCCCAGCGGCGGCGACGACATCGTGGACCACCTTGCGCTCGAACGCGTTGAGCGGCTCCATCGAGAGCTCGGTACCCGATTCCCGCACCGTCGCGATCGCCTTGGTCGCGAGATCGGTCAGCTCCACCTTGCGCTGCGCCCGGAAGCCCGCGATGTCGAGCATGAGCCGGCTCCGCTCCCCCGTCCGCGCCTGCACGGCAAGTCGCGTCAGCTCCTGGAGAGCGTCGAGGACCTCGCCCTCCTTGCCCACCAGGTGACGGAGCGACGCGGGCTCGTCAGCGACGATCTCGAGCGCTGCACGACCATGGTCGATGTCGATGTCGATGTCGCCGTCAAGGTCAGCGATGTCGAGGAACTCCTCGAGGTAATCCGCCGCGACCTCACCTTCCTCTTCGAGGCGCGTCATCTCGTCGGGTGCGTGGTCTTCGGCAGCAGGTGCGTCGGTCGACGACATGGCTGACTCCTTGGGGTCATGAGAACCCCGGGGTCTCGGAGGAACCTCGGCGCTCTCGGAACAGGTCTGGGCTACTTCTTCGGCTGCTTCGGCTTGGGGGAACCCTTACCGGTCCCCGTTGCCTGGCCGTCGGACTCGTCGTCGGCAGGTTCATCGTTGACCTTGTCCGACGGAGCCGTCGTTCCGTTGATGACGCGAGGCGTACCCGGCTTCTGCCGGTCCTTGCGCTTGGGCTGCTGGCGCTGACCGCGGGGCTGCTCGATGACCGGAGCCGCCTCCTCGACGATCCCCTTGGCCGCAGCCTTGCGGGCCTTGCGCTCCTTCAGCAGTCGCTCGGCCTCAGAGCCCGGAGCGGGCATGCGCCTGATGGTGTAGAACTGCTGGCCCATCGACCAGAGGTTCGTCGTGGTCCAGTAGACGAGGACACCGACGGGGAAGTTCACGCCGGACACCGCGAAGATGAAGGGGAAGACGTAGAGCATCATCTTCTGGGTCGAAGCCATGGGGCCCTCGAGCGCCGACTTCGGCATGTTCTTCATGGTCAGCTGGCGCTGCGTGAAGAAGGTCGTGGCGCACATCGCGACGATGAGGACGCCGATGACGATCTTGGCCTGCATGTCGTCGGTCTTGAGGAAGATGTCCGAGAGGTGCGCACCGAACAACGACGAGCTCTCGATGTCGCTCGCGACGCTCGCGTCGATCGGACCGATGGCCTTGGCATCACCGTTGGAGATCGGCACCAGGCCGTTGAGCACACGGAAGAGCGCGAAGAAGATCGGAGACTGCAGAAGGATCGGCAGGCACGAGGCGAACGGGTTGGTCCCGTGCTTCTTGTACAGCTCCATGGTCTCGCGGCTCATCGCCTCGCGGGACGCCGGGTCCGACTTGCCCTTGTACTTCTTCTGGATGGCCTGCATCTCCGGCTGCAGCATCTGCATGCCACGGGAGGCCTTGATCTGCTTGAAGAAGAGCGGGATCAGGAGGATACGGATGATGATCACGAGGCCGACGATCGAGAAGACCCATCCGAGCCCCGGTCCGTCGCCCATGCCCAGGAACACGAGCCCCTGGTGACACAGGTACATGATCCACGCCACGACCCATTCGATCGGCGCGAGGAACGCGAAGAAGTCCATCCGTACTACTCCCTAACCTTCAACAAACTGGGTCCTGCCGGCGTCGCCGGCAGGAGGACTAGTGCGAGTGCTTCCTCAGCGCCTCGGGGACGTCGTCGACGCCGCCCTTGCTCCAGGGATTGCACCTCAGCAGCCGCCAGACGGCGAGCCGTACGCCTCGCAGCACTCCGTGCCGTCGTATCGCGACGAGCGCGTACTGCGAGCAGGAGGGGTAGTACTTGCAGGTAGGACCGGTCATCGGCGAGATGACGCTCTGATACGCCCTGATGAGCCCTACCAGCACGAGCAGCGGGATCTGCCGGACGATCCGCCACGCCCGGGAGATCCAGCCTGGCGAGCTGCTCACCGCACGATCAGCCTGGACGGTCGCGCTCATGCGTGAGCCGATCGGCGGTCCCACTGGGCAACGGCACGCTTGATGCACGACCCGAGGTCCTGGTCGAGCTGGGCGTAGTCGCTGCCGGACGAGGCGGGGAGGGCCCTCACGACGACGAGGCTCCCCGGCGGCAGTGCATCGAGGTACGCCGAAGACGCGGCGCGCAGGCGCCGCTTCACCTTGTTCCGATGCACGGCGTTGCCCACGGCCTTGGAAACGACAAAACCGACCTGTGGTGGCTCGTCTCCCCCAGGGTCTTGGGAGAGATGAACCACCACGGTCGATCGTCCCGCGCGCACGCCACGTCGCACCGCCCGTTCGAAATCTACGGAACGGCGCAAGCGGTGCGCCGCGGGTAGCACCTGCTGTCAGGCAGAGAGCTCGGCGCGGCCCTTGCGACGACGGGCTGCCAGGATGGCGCGGCCGGCGCGGGTGCGCATACGCAGCCGGAAACCGTGGGTCTTCGCACGGCGCCGGTTGTTCGGCTGGAAAGTCCGCTTGCTCACGAGGTACTCCAAGAACGTCGGGGAGGTACACCGTCTATGTCCTCGACGATGCAGTGCTACAGCTGGAAGGGATGCAGTTCTGCACCCCAGCCGCCCGTGTACCCGCCACGATCAGTCCGTGGATTCGCCCCCGTGAGGGCGCGCGAAAGTACCTGGAACGGCTGTATGACGTTACGCCGCCGACCCCCCTCGGGTCAAACCCGGCCTGACCGACGCCGAGCCTGTCATGATATGTCGCTCGGTGGCCGGTACGTCTACTCTGGTCAGTGGCACGGGTGCCCTCCTGGGCCGGTGGCACCATGGTGCGCGTCGCCACGCAGGCACGCGGCCCACCGTTCGGCACCCGATCACCGGACCACGACCCACTCCCGCCGGGAGCGTTGCCACTACTCCCCACAGGTTGTGGAAAACTATGTGGATAACGGGTCCGCGTGGCACACTCCAGACTGATCCTGATCATCATGCAGCACCCGACGACGAAGGAATCACCTGGTGTCCAACCCCGACGAGAACATCACTGACGTCTGGGCTCAGACCATCGCCGTCCTCGAAGCCAGCCCCGACATGACGCCGCGGCAGATCGCGTTCATCAAGCTGGCCAAGCCCCTCGCGATCCTCGACGACACCGTGTTCATCGCCGTGCCGCACGAGCAGACGCGAACCTACCTGGAGACACGGGTCCGTGACGAGCTCGTCTCCGCGATGGCGGGGGCACTGGGTCGGGACGTCAGGTTCGGGATCACGGTCGATCCCGAGCTCGCGGCGGAACCGCCGTCCCCCGCGGCTCTGACCGCCAGCGTGCCCGAGCCGGCGATGCCGGTCCACGTCGAACCCGAGCGCGAGCGGATGCTCCCGGCTCCGGTTCCTCAACGTCCGCACGCCGAGCCGACCCGCCTGAACCCGAAGTACATCTTCGAGACGTTCGTCATCGGCTCCTCCAACCGCTTCGCCCACGCAGCGGCCGTCGCGGTCGCCGAGGCACCCGCCAAGGCCTACAACCCGCTCTTCATCTATGGGCAGTCCGGCCTGGGCAAGACCCACCTGCTGCACGCGATCGGGCACTACGCGCACAACCTCTACCCCAACGTCCGTGTGCGCTACGTGAACTCCGAGGAGTTCACCAACGACTTCATCAACTCCATCGGTGAGGGCAAGGCCGGCGCGTTCCAGCGCCGCTACCGTGACGTCGACGTCCTCCTCATCGACGACATCCAGTTCCTGCAGGGCAAGGAACAGACGATGGAGGAGTTCTTCCACACGTTCAACGCGTTGCACAACGCCAACAAGCAGCTCGTCATCACGTCGGACCTGCCCCCCAAGCAGCTCAACGGCTTCGAGGACCGACTGCGCAGCCGGTTCGAGTGGGGTCTGATCACCGACGTCCAGCCGCCCGACCTCGAGACCCGCATCGCGATCCTCCGCAAGAAGGCCGCGAGCGAACGTCTCGCCGTCCCGACGGACGTCCTGTCGTACATCGGCTCGAAGATCTCGACGAACATCCGCGAGCTCGAGGGTGCACTCATCCGCGTCACCGCGTTCGCGAACCTCAACCGCCAGCAGGTCGACCTCGCGCTCGCCGAGATCGTCCTCAAGGACCTCATCACGGACGACGACGCCTCGGAGATCACCCCGGCGAGCGTCATCGCACAGACGGCCGCGTACTTCGGGCTGACCATCGAGGACCTGTGCGGCAGCTCGCGCTCCCGCGTCCTCGTGACCGCTCGGCAGATCGCCATGTACCTGTGCCGAGAGCTGACCGACCTCTCCTTGCCCAAGATCGGTCAGCAGTTCGGCGGCCGTGACCACACGACGGTCATGCATGCGAACCGCAAGATCACCGAGCAGATGGCCGAGCGTCGTTCGACGTACAACCAGGTCACCGAGCTGACGAGCAGGATCAAGCAGCAGCACCGGGGCTGAGCCCGCAATGCGTCACGCCGGGTGATCCGGCGGGTCGGGCCCACCCCCGGGAGTCGACGGCGGTGGGCCCGTTCCCCGTCCCCCTCGTGGGGCGCTCCCGTCAGGCCCGGCCGGCCCACCCAGCCCGCGCTGCCCCCCGTGGGCCCCGCGGCCCACCGTGGCCCACGGGGGTCACCGTGGCCCACCGTCAGGCTCGCCGCGAGCGAGACGCACCCGCCCGCCCCCTTCGTCCCCGCTTGACCGGGTCCCGCCCCGCCGGCACTGCGCTCCCCGCCTGGAGATCGAGCGTCGTCGTACGGCCGGCAGACCGCGAGCCGCAGCTGGCGACCTCGCCACCTGCGGCACTATCCCTCGCAGCGCCGCTCCAGCTCCCCCGCGCCGACTGCGTCGTCGGGTGGACCCTGTCCGCACGGTGCAGGTGCCCGTCCGAACGGCTCGTCGAGGCGTCTGCGTCCACAGCCCTGGGCGCCTGGAGGCGTCTCGCCGTGGACAGGCACCCGGGCTCGCGCTCGACGGCATGCCGGTTATGCACCGTATGCGGCTTACCTGTGGATGAATTCTCCGGAGCCGATCCGGGTTGTGCACAGATGCCCGACGACGGCGCTCGCCTGGGGCCTGGACGTCTCTCCACAGTCCTGTGGATGCACAGGCGCACCACACCCATGTGTACAAGTGCCTGTGGACATCAACTTGTCCCCAGAGTTGTCCACAAGGGCTGGGGGTATGTCCACCACTCGTCGCCAGCCGTCCCCAGATCGTGAGCTGTGCGTCCCCAAGCGCCTGTGTACAGGGCACTCTGTGCTGTGTACAGATCCCCCTGCGGCCGCGATCCCCACAAGGTTGTGCACCTGCCTGTGGATAACTGTGGATGAAGGGCCACATCGTGTGGACAGAGGATGTCCTCTCGGTGGACGGCGATCTGTGGACAACTCGCCGTCAACAGTGCCTGCGATTTACCCACAGGCTCGTACCCACTTCGTCCACACGCAGAATGTGCCGCTGACCAGGGCGAAGACCCGTTTTCCACACTTTGCACAACACCGATGACTACGACGAATGATCTCTAAGAGGAAATATCCACACGCCTTCATCTGGTCCCGAGCCGCTCGAGCTGCCTCAACTCGCACGTGTGACCGCGGTCACACGAAAGCCCGGGCGGTCCCTGGATCGACACCGATCCACAGAGCGTGCCAGAGGTACCGGGCAAGGCCAGGACTCGCGTAGGGTTCATGCGGGCACGGCGACCCGAACAGGTCTCGTCCTCCCCGACGGTGAGGGGGACGACGCGAGGAACAGCGACGTGCGGTCTTCATGCACAAGCGAACTCACCCCTGTGTACCGCGCGGTCGAGTGCCTGACATGTGAAGATCGATCCATGGACGAGAGGGTGTGGGATGAAGTTCCGGGTTGAGCGTGATGTCCTGGCCGACGCAGTGACCTGGACGGCCCGTACGTTGCCGACGCGGCCTCCGGCGCCCGTTCTTGCAGGGGTACGCATCGAGGCCGACGCGGTGGGCACCATCGGGCTGTCGAGCTTCGACTACGAGGTGTCCGCACGCTCCGAGATCCCTGCCGAGGTCGTCGAGCCGGGGACGGTCCTGGTCTCCGGCCGTCTGCTCGCGGAGATCTCCCGCGCTCTGCCCGCCAAGCCGGTCGACTTCGCGGTCGAGGGCAACAAGGTGATCGTCACGTGCGGCGCGAGCCGTTTCACGCTCCTCACCATGCCGGTCGAGGACTACCCGGCGCTGCCGGCCATGCCGGAGCTGTCCGGCACCGTCTCGGGCGACGAGCTGACGCACGCCGTGGCCCAGGTGACGGTGGCCGCGAGCCGCGACGACACGCTGCCGCTGCTGACGGGCGTGCGCATGGAGATCGACGGCGAGCGCATCACGCTCCTCGCGACGGACCGCTACCGGCTCGCGCTGCGTGAGCTCACGTGGACTCCTTCCTCCCCCGACTTCAACGCGGTCGCCCTCGTGCGTGCGCGCACGCTCAACGACGTCGCGAAGTCCCTGGGCAGCTCGGGCCTGGTCAACGTGGGCCTCACGGCGGGCACGGGCGTCGACCTCATCGGCTTCGAGGCGGGTGGCCGCCACACGACGTCGCAGCTCGTGGACGGCGACTACCCGGCGGTCCGTCGGCTCTTCCCCGACGAGACCCCGATCCACGCGGTCATGGCGACCGCACCGCTGATCGACGCGGCCAAGCGCGTCTCGCTCGTCGCGGAGCGCAACACCCCGATCCGCCTGTCGTTCACGGACGGGCAGGTCGTGCTCGACGCGGGCCAGGGGGACGACGCGCAGGCGTCGGAGGCCCTCGAGGCCGTCCTGGTGGGCGAGGAGATCTCGGTCGCGTTCAACCCGCAGTTCCTGCTCGACGGCCTGGGCGCGCTGGGGACGGACTTCGTCCGTCTGAGCTTCACGCACCCCAACAAGCCGGTCGAGTTCACCGGTCAGGAGTCGCTGGACGGCGAGGACTCGTCGCACTACCGCTACCTGCTGGTCCCCATCCGCTTCGCGAGCTAGCGGCGGCTGGCCCGCGCACGGCACGAGCTCAACGGTACGGAGGCACGCGATGGTCACCCACATCGGTCTGGTCGGACTCGGCAAGATGGGCGCGAACATGCGCACCCGTCTGCGCGCGGGCGGCATCGAGGTCACGGGGTTCGACCAGAACCCCGAGGTGTCGGACGTCGCCTCGCTCTCCGAGCTGGTCGCAGCTCTTCCGCCGGGGCAGCGGTTCGTGTGGGTCATGGTCCCGTCCGGGCCGATCACGCGCAGCGTGGTGACCGAGCTCGCGGGACTGCTCACGGACGGAGACGTCGTCATCGAGGGCGGGAACTCCCACTTCTCGGACGACGCCGTGCACGCCGCGGAGCTCGCTCCCCTGGGCATCGGGTACCTGGACGTGGGCGTCTCGGGAGGCATCTGGGGCCTCGAGAACGGCTACGGCCTCATGGTGGGCGGTGACGCGGCGCTCGTCGAGGCCGCGATGCCGGTCTTCGACGCGCTCCGGCCGGACGGACCGCGGGAGGAGGGCTTCGTGCACGCCGGGGCCGTGGGGGCCGGGCACTACGCGAAGATGGTCCACAACGGCATCGAGTACGGCCTCATGCAGGCCTATGCCGAGGGGTACGAGCTCCTCGAGGCCAAGGACATCGTCACGGACGTCCCGGGGACCCTCAAGGCCTGGACGCGCGGCACGGTCGTGCGGTCGTGGCTCCTGGACCTCTTGGTCAAGGCGCTCGAGGAGGACCCGGAGCTGGGCGAGATCAGCGACTGGGTCGAGGACTCGGGCGAGGGCCGCTGGACCGTGGACGAGGCGATCGACAGCGCGGTGCCGCTCCCGGTCATCTCGGCCGCGCTCTTCGCGCGCTTCGCGTCCCGCCAGGGGGCGTCGCCCGCGATGAAGGCGGTCGCGGCCCTTCGTCAGCAGTTCGGCGGGCACGCCGTGAAGCCTGCCGGCGGTTCCTGAGGCGGACGTGCTCCCTGCCCGACGACGTCGCTCGCCCGGTAGGTCGTCGTACCGGGGAGGCCGCACACTGGTAGGCGTCGCCCGGTGCCCTTCTCCACAGGCTGTCCACGCACTGTGGAAGGGCCGCCCCGTCACGACCGACACCACGACCTGTTCGACCCGACGCCGTAGGACCTGATGTACATCTCTCACCTCTCGCTCGCGGACTTCCGCTCGTACGCGTCCGTCGACGTCGAGCTCGAGCCCGGCGTGAACGCCTTCGTCGGCCCGAACGGACAGGGCAAGACGAACCTCGTCGAGGCGATCGGCTACGTCGCGACCCTGGGCAGCCACCGCGTGCCGTCGGACGCGGCCCTGGTGCGTGCGGGCGCCTCGCGGGCAGTGGTCCGGGCACGGATCGTCCGGGGCGACCGGGCGAGCACGGTCGAGATCGAGATCGCGGCGGGCAAGGCCAACCGTGCCCGGATCAACCGTGCGCCCGCGGGCAAGCCCCGCGACGTCCTGGGCATCGCGCGGACCGTGCTGTTCGCGCCCGAGGACCTGGCTCTGGTCAAGGGCGACCCCGACGGTCGTCGACGGTTCCTCGACCAGCTCGCCGTGCTCCTGGTGCCGCGGTTCGCGGGGGTCCTCTCGGACTACGACCGGGTCCTGCGTCAGCGCAGCGCGCTCCTCAAGTCCGCGGGCGGTGCGATGCGCGCCGCTCGCTCGTCGACGCCGGACCTGCGCACGCTCGACGTGTGGGACGCCAAGCTCGCGGCGACGGGTGCGGAGATCGTCGCGTTGCGGCTCCAGCTCGTCGCGGCTCTCCAGCCCTACGCCGCGGCGGCGTACGAGCAGGTGAGCTCGGGGCAGGGTGAGGCGCACATCGCCTACCGCTCCTCGGTCGCGGCCGCCCTCGAGGACGTGAGCGACGCCGTCGGGGCGCAGGGCGAGACGCAGACCGTCGAGACCCTCGAGACGCAGCTCCTCGAGGCCATGGCCTCCTTGCGCAGCAAGGAGATCGAGCGCGGGGTGTGCCTCGTGGGGCCGCACCGCGACGACCTCGTCCTGACCCTCGGGAACCTCCCGGCGAAGGGGTACGCGAGCCACGGCGAGTCCTGGTCGTTCGCGCTCGCGCTCCGCCTCGCGTCGTACCGGCTCCTCACGGACGGGGCACCGGAGGCGGCCGGCTCGCTCCTGTGGTCGCCGGACTGGGGGCCCGACGGCGAGCCCGTCCTCCTGCTCGACGACGTGTTCGCCGAGCTCGACGTGCGCCGTCGCAACAAGCTCGCGGACCTGGTCGCAGGGGCCAACCAGGTCATCATCACGGCGGCCGTGCCCGAGGACGTGCCCGCCCAGCTCTCGGGTCTGCGGCTCGATGTGTACAACGGCCAGGTGACCAGACGTGCGTGAGGTCGGGGAGCACGGCGAGGACGGCGAGGACGGCGAGGACGAGGAGCCCGGCCGTGCTCAGGGCCTGCCCGTCGGCGAGGTGGTGGACCTCACGCCTCCTGCCCAGGTCGCGCGCGAGGCCCTCAACCGTGCTCGCGCCGCGGCGCGCGCGAAGGGCATCCGGCCGGGGCAGCCGTCGCGACGCGTCCTGGCCGATCCTCCCCCGTCCACCGGGGCGCGGCCGGGGGGCCGCGACCCGCAGACGTTCGGCGCGGTCGTCCAGCGCCTGCTGCACGAGCGCGGGTGGGTCCAGGACGTGTCCGTCGGCGGGGTCGTCGGGCGCTGGCGCGAGGTCGTCGGCGACCAGGTGGCCGACCACTGCGAGCCCGAGACGTTCGAGGACAAGGTGCTCGTGGTGCGGGCGGACTCGACCGCGTGGGCCACGCAGGTACGGTTGCTGACGCCCCGGCTGCTCGAACGACTGGCCCAGGAGGTCGGCGAAGGCGTGGTCGAGTCGGTCACGGTGCTGGGGCCGACGGGCCCCAGCTTCCGCCGTGGTCCGAAGTCGGTCCGGGGGCGTGGGCCGCGCGACACGTACGGCTGAGTAGACCGTCCGGTTCGTCCCGGTATGGCCCTCTCGGCCGGGGTCTGGTCGTCCTTGCTCGTGGGTAGATCCATCACCCTGTGGAGAACCTTGTGGAGAACTTGCCCCCAGAGCCTCATAATCCGCTGTTTCGGCTACCTCCCAGGTAGAATGGAGAGGTCATTCCGGGTACCTCCGCGAGCACCGTCTGGGTGCACCGCGCGAGCCGGAACCGATGAGCCGTGCAGCGATCCTCCCCAGCGGGTGAACCTGTCGCGTGCATGATGACGAGGAGCGCTTCCGCCCGTGGCAGAGCACACAGACAACGTCCCTTCCAGCCTGCCCCCGGAGAGTGGTGAAGGGCCGGGCGTGGACCGGGACCCCTCTGGTGGCACGTACGACGCGAGCAACATCACGGTCCTCGAAGGGCTCGAGGCCGTCCGCAAGCGTCCCGGTATGTACATCGGGTCCACCGGTGAGCGCGGCCTCCACCACCTCGTGTACGAGGTTGTGGACAACTCTGTGGACGAAGCTCTCGCAGGGTACGCCGACACCATCGACGTGACACTTCTCGCCGACGGAGGTGTACGAGTCACGGACAACGGCCGTGGCATCCCCGTCGCGATCCACCCGACCGAGGGAAAGCCGACCGTCGAGGTCGTCATGACGATCCTCCACGCCGGCGGAAAGTTCGGCGGCGGCGGCTACGCGGTGTCGGGCGGTCTGCACGGCGTCGGCATCTCGGTCGTCAACGCGCTCTCCTACAAGGTCGAGACCGTGGTCAAGCGTGACGGGTACACCTGGACCCAGAACTTCAAGGACGGCGGCAAGACCGACGGTCCGCTCGTCAAGGGCGAGGCCACCACGGAGACGGGCACGACCCAGACGTTCTGGGCCGACCCGGAGATCTTCGAGACGACCGAGTTCGACTTCGAGACGCTGCGCTCGCGCTTCCAGCAGTACGCGTTCCTCAACAAGGGGCTGCGCATCACGCTGACGGACGAGCGCCGGCAGTTCCTCGACACGGACGACGAGGTCACGGGACAGGTCGTGGACCCCGCGGAGGACCTCGTCGCGGCCCCGGAGGGCGAGGACGAGTTCAAGCCCCGCGTCGTGTCCTACAAGTACGACGACGGTCTGGTCGACTACGTCAAGCACCTCAACTCGGCCAAGAAGGTCGAGCTGATCCACGACGAGATCATCGACTTCGAGTCCGAGGACAAGGAGCGACGCATCTCGGTCGAGATCGCGCTCCAGTGGACCGGCTCGTACTCCGAGTCCGTGCACACGTTCGCCAACACGATCTCGACGACCGAGGGCGGCACGCACGAGGAGGGCTTCCGTGCGGCCATGACCTCGCTGGTCAACGAGTACGCGCGGGCCAAGAGCATCATCAAGGAGAAGGACGACAACCTCACGGGCGACGACATCCGCGAGGGCCTCACGGCCGTCCTGTCGATCAAGCTCGGCGAGCCGCAGTTCGAGGGCCAGACCAAGACCAAGCTCGGCAACACCGAGGCCAAGTCCTTCGTCCAGCGCGTGGTGCGCGCTCAGCTCACGGACTGGTTCGACTCGCACCCGACCGAGGCCCGCGACATCATCCGCAAGGCCATCCAGGCCTCGCAGGCGCGGCTCGCGGCCCGCAAGGCGCGCGAGGCGACCCGCCGCAAGGGCCTGCTCGAGTCCGGCGGGATGCCTGGCAAGCTCAAGGACTGCCAGTCGAACCGCCCGGAGGAGTGCGAGGTCTTCATCGTCGAGGGCGACTCGGCAGGTGGCTCGGCGGTCCGTGGGCGCAACCCCCACAACCAGGCGATCCTGCCGCTGCGCGGGAAGATCCTCAACGTCGAGCGCGCTCGCCTCGACCGGGCCCTGGGCAACAACGAGGTCCAGGCCCTCATCACGGCGTTCGGGACGGGCATCGGCGAGGACTTCGACATCGCCAAGCTGCGCTATCACAAGATCGTCCTGATGGCCGATGCCGACGTCGACGGCCAGCACATCTGCACGCTCCTGCTGACGCTGCTCTTCCGGTACATGCGACCGCTGATCGAGCACGGCCACGTGTACCTCGCCCAGCCGCCGCTGTACCGCCTCAAGTGGTCCAACGCGCCGCACGACTACGTGTACTCCGACCGGGAGCGCGACGCCTTCCTGCTCGCCGGCCAGGCTGCGGGCAAGCGCATCCCCAAGGAGAACGGGATCCAGCGCTACAAGGGTCTGGGCGAGATGGACTACTCGGAGCTGTGGGACACGACCATGGACCCCGAGCACCGCACGCTCAACCAGGTCACGCTCGACGACGCCGCTGCAGCGGACGAGATCTTCTCGATCCTCATGGGCGAGGACGTGGAGTCGCGCCGCAACTTCATCCAGCGCAACGCCAAGGACGTGAGGTTCCTGGACATCTAGCGGGGACGCGGCCGGGAGCCGTGGGGCGGTCGGGTCTTCCACCCGGCCGCCCACGTCGGCCCGGACCGGGCCCCGCCCCAGGCACGGAGTCCGCGCAGCCCGGCACGGCTGCACGGACCGCGGTCCGCGCTCGACGTGAGCGCACCGACGACCGGACCACCGGCTCCGTGCCACGACGCAGCTTCACCACCCAGCAGGACCACGACAGGACGAGGTAGACGACGGTGACGGACGAGACTCCCGAGCAGGACGAGAACCAGGGAACCCTCCCCGGTGACGGGACCGAGGCAGTGGTGCGGTCAGACGGCACGGTCGCCGTGCAGCACGGGCGCATCGAGCAGGTGGACCTCCAGCTCGAGATGCAGCGCTCGTACCTCGACTACGCGATGAGCGTCATCGTGGGCCGTGCACTCCCCGACGTGCGGGACGGGCTCAAGCCCGTCCACCGTCGCGTGCTGTACGCGATGCACGACGGTGGATACCGTCCCGACCGGGCGTTCTCCAAGTGCAGCCGTGTCGTCGGCGACGTCATGGGCAAGTTCCACCCGCACGGTGACACGTCCATCTACGACGCCCTGGTGCGCCTGGTCCAGGACTGGTCGCTGCGTTACCCGTTGGCGGCCGGGCAGGGGAACTTCGGCTCCCCCGGCAACGACCCGGCGGCCGCGCCGCGGTACACCGAGTGCCGCATGGCGCCGCTGGCCACGGAGATGGTCCGGGACATCGACAAGGAGACCGTCGACTTCCAGGACAACTACGACGGTCGCACGCAGGAGCCCGTCGTCCTGCCCTCCCGCTTCCCGAACCTGCTGGTCAACGGTTCGGCCGGGATCGCGGTCGGCATGGCCACGAACATCCCGCCGCACAACCTCCGTGAGGTCGCGGACGGCGTGAAGTGGCACCTCGAGCACCCGGAGGCCTCCAAGGAGGAGCTCCTCGAGGTCCTGCTCACCAAGATCAAGGGCCCCGACTTCCCGACCGGCGCGACGATCCTCGGCCACAAGGGCATCGAGGAGGCGTACCGCACGGGTCGTGGCTCGATCACGATGCGCGCGGTCGTCAACGTCGAGGAGATCCAGAACCGGATCTGCCTGGTCATCACCGAGCTGCCCTACCAGGTCAACCCGGACAACCTCGCGCTGCGCATCGCCGACCTGGTCAAGGACGGCAAGGTGCAGGGCATCGCCGACATCCGCGACGAGACCTCGGGCCGTACGGGGCAGCGCCTGGTCATCGTGCTCAAGCGCGACGCGGTCGCCAAGGTCGTCCTGAACAACCTGTACAAGCACACGTCGCTCCAGGAGAACTTCGGCGCGAACATGCTCGCGCTGGTCGACGGCGTGCCGCGCACACTGAGCATCGACGCGTTCGTCCGTCACTGGACGACGCACCAGATGGACGTCGTCATGCGCCGCGCCCGGTTCGACCTGCGTGCCAAGGAGGAGCGCGCGCACATCGTGCGCGGCTACCTCAAGGCGCTCGACGCGCTCGACGCGGTGATCGCTCTGATCCGTGGTTCGGCCACGGTCGAGGACGCTCGTGAGGGCCTCATGGCGCTGCTCGAGGTCGACGAGATCCAGGCCCGGGCGATCCTGACGCTGCAGCTGCGCGCGCTCGCCGCGATGGAGCGCCAGAAGCTCGTCGACGAGTACGCGGAGCTCGAGGCCGCGATCAAGGACCTGAACGACATCCTCGCGCGCCCGGAGCGCCAGCGTCAGATCGTGGGCGAAGAGCTCGACGAGATCGTGACCCGCTTCGGAGACGAGCGTCGGACCACGATCCTCCCCTACGACGGCGAGGTCTCGATCGAGGACCTCATCGCTGAGGAGGAGGTCGTCGTCACGATCACGCGCGGCGGCTACGCCAAGCGCACGCGCAGCGACAACTACCGTCAGCAGAAGCGTGGCGGCAAGGGGGTGCGCGGCACGCAGCTGCGCGAGGACGACATCGTCGACCACTTCTTCGTGACGACGACGCACCACTGGCTCCTGTTCTTCACGAACCTGGGTCGTGTGTACCGGGCCAAGGCGTACGAGCTCCCCGAGGGCGGGCGGGACGCCAAGGGTCAGCACGTCGCGAACCTGCTCGCGTTCCAGCCGGGCGAGAAGATCGCGCAGGTCCTGGACCTGCGCGACTACGACGCCGCCGAGTACCTGGTGCTCGCCACGCGCCGCGGTCTGGTCAAGAAGACGCGCCTGGCGGAGTACAACTCCCCGCGCTCGGGCGGCCTCATCGCGATCAACCTGCGCGAGGACGAGGAGGGCAACACCGACGAGCTGGTCTCGGCCCGTCTCGTGGACGCCACCGACGACCTGATCCTGGTCTCGCGCAAGGGGCAGTCCATCCGCTTCACGGCCGACGACGACGCCATGCGCCCGCTGGGTCGCTCGACGTCGGGCGTCACCGGGATGAAGTTCCGCGAGGAGGACGACCTGCTCGCGATGGACGTGGTCCGCGACGACGCCTTCCTGTTCACGGTCACCGAGGGCGGAATCGCCAAGCGGACCCAGCTCACCGAGGACAACTACCGCGTCCAGGGCCGCAACGGCTTCGGCATCAAGGTCGCGAACCTTCCCGAGCGCAACGGTGACCTGGTCGGGGCCCTCGTGGTGGACGCCGACGACGAGGTGCTCGTCATCATGGAACGCGGCAAGATCGTGCGCTCGTCGGTCGACGAGGTCAAGCCCACGGGACGCACGTCGCAGGGCGTCATCTTCGCCAAGCCGGACAAGAACGACAAGATCATCGCCGTTGCCCGTAATGTCGAACGTCGACTGGGGGAGGATCGGGATACCGTGGACGAGGACGCGTCCGAGCAGGGGCAGTCCGAGGTCGCCTCTCCCGCCAGCACCACCGGGCAGGAGGCTTCGTCGGAAGCGGCCCCCGGAGCCACCGAGGATGGTAGATGAGCAGCGAGAAGAAGTCCCCGCCGACGATCGTGCCGAAGGCGGTGTCGCCGCGCCCTGATGAGGTGACGAGCACCGCGACCCGCCCTCCGGCGAGCAACGGCACCGCACGGCCCGCAGGGGGCGGGACGACCAACGGTGCCCGGACAGGGGCGAGCGCCCCGGTCCCACCACCTCCCCCGGCGACGGGAGCGACGCCGTCGGACGGGGCGGCGGCGAGCGAGAAGCCCGTCCCGCCACCGCCGGCCTCCGGCGGCGCGACCGCTCGGTCCGGTGCGCTGAAGGCGGCTGCCGCCGCCATGGCGACGGCCAAGGCCGCCGCCAAGAAGCTGGCCGAGCCCGCACCGGCGCCTGCGCCCGCGCCCGCGAAGCAGAGCGAGAAGCCCTCCGACGAGATCGACGACCGAACGGTGCCACGTGTGAACAAGACCCCGGCGAGCGCAGGCGCACCCCCTGCGAGCGGTGCCCCGGAGGTGCCCGCCATGCACTACACGGCGGCGGGCTTCAGCGGGGCGGCGAGCCCGGTCACGGGGGCCACGCCCGTGGCTGGGGCCCCGGGACCCGCCGCACAGGCGCCGAGGCCGGCACAGCCGGCGACGGGTGCGACACCCGCGGCACGCCCCGCTGACGGTCCTCGTCGGGTACGCCTCGCGATCTCGCGCGTCGACCCCTGGTCGGTCATGAAGCTGTCGTTCCTGCTGGCGGTGGCGATCGGGATCATGACGGTCGTCGCGACGGCGGTCCTGTGGACGGTGCTCGACGGCATGGGCGTCTTCACCGAGACGGACGCGCTGATCCGGAGCATCGTCGGCGAGGAGTCCAAGGTCGACGTGCTCCAGTTCGTGGAGTTCAACCGGGTGGTCGCGCTGTCGACCCTGATCGCGATCGTGAACATGGTGCTCATCACAGCGCTGTCCACGATCATGGCGTTCATCTACAACATCGTCGCGGCCATGGTGGGCGGAATCCACCTGACACTGACGGACGACTAGGACATAACACCCCAGACCGGGACGTCGTCCGAAGGGCCTCGAGCTGCTTCGGAGCACGTCGGACGATGTCCCGGTTTGGGCGCACCCCGAGAAGTGCGGTAGTCTCAAGCGCTGCCGCAGCACAGCAAGGGCCTATAGCTCAGACGGTTAGAGCGCTTCCCTGATAAGGAAGAGGTCAGAGGTTCAAGTCCTCTTAGGCCCACTGCCGGAAACCCACCCGAGGGGGAACGTCATGAAGAAGTTCTTCGTACTGCTGCTCGTTGCCGGCGCCGGATTCTTGATCTGGCGCAAGGTGTCCGAGGACAACAACGAGCGCGATCTCTGGGCAGAGGTCACCGACACCTTCGAGTGACGGTCTCTGCGGGGTGGTTCCGCGTGATCTGGGGCCATGGCGCAATTGGTAGCGCACCTGCTTTGCAAGCAGGGGGTTAGGGGTTCGAGTCCCCTTGGCTCCACAGAAGTGAGAGGCCGTCGGCCGGGTCTTCGGACCTGGACGGCGGCCTTTCGCGTACCCCCGGGGCCCTTCTCTGCCCGACGCCTGCCCGACGCCTCCAGGCTGTGGGCGGGTGGGCGGGCTCGCCGGGACCCCGGAACGCCGAGAGCCCCGACCGGTCCTGCCGGTCGGGGCTCTCGGGTCTGCGGCGTGGGTGCCGGGTACGACGTCAGGCGGTCGGCTTCTTGCCGTCCCCGGCCGCCTCGCCCTCGTCGCCCGACGGCGCGGCGTCCTTGGCCCGTGTCGTCGCCTTGCGCGTGGCCTCCTTGGCGTCGCTCACGGCCTCCTGGACCTTGCCGGTGATCTTCTCGCCGGCGTCGGTGACCGCTTCCTGGACCTTGCCGCTCGTCTCGCGACCCTTGGCGACCGCGACGCCCGCTGCCTCGCCGACGGCCTCGGCCGCGTTGTTGACGGCCGCACGGGCATCGTCGAAGGTCGAGGCGGGGACCTGGTCCCACGGCTCGGCCCACGGGTCGGTCGTGGGCTGGGCACGGCGCCACAGGACGTAGGCGCCGCCCGCGGCGGTGACGCCGCCGACGACCCACCAGAGCGCCTTGCTCTTCTTCTGGGGGTCGGCCTGCTCGGCCGCGGCGGTGAGCTTGGCAGGTGCGGCCTTGGCGGCCTTCTTGGCCGAGGCCGCCGAAGCGTCGAGCCCCTTCCTGGCCGCCTTGGCCGCCTTCTTCGCAGCCCTCTTGGACAGCGTCTCGGCTGCCGCCGCCGAGGCCACCGTGGCAGCCGCAGCGGCCTCGGCGTTGCGGGAAGCAGCCTCTGCCGCGGCGGTCGCCGCGGCGTTGAAGCTCGCGACGATCTTGGGCAGGACCTCGTCCACGAGCTTGTCGTGCGCGGTGTCGATG
Source organism: Oerskovia jenensis (assembly GCF_016907235.1). Taxonomy (NCBI): domain Bacteria; kingdom Bacillati; phylum Actinomycetota; class Actinomycetes; order Micrococcales; family Cellulomonadaceae; genus Oerskovia; species Oerskovia jenensis. The sequence goes on along the minus strand of NZ_JAFBBO010000001.1, from coordinate 2,507,954 downwards.
GCCGGGCCGGCCTTCTCCGCGGCCTTCTCGACGCGCGGGGCAGCTGCCTGCAGGCTGTCCTGCCACGCCTTCTCGAGTCGAGGCGTCGCCCACTCGACGAAAGCCTCGACCTTGGGCTGGCCCCAGTCCTTGGCCTGGTCCGCGAGATGCGCGGCCGTGGTCTGCGCCTTGGTACCAGCGTCACCGACGAGCGCGGCGAGCTCAGCGGCCTGATCCTTGATCTTCTCGGAGTCGATCGACGAGATCGTGTCGTTCACGGCTCGGGTGGAACGACGGGTGCGGTCGGACATGAAGCCTCCTGGTGTTCACGGTGCTGGTCAGGGTCGCTGGAACTCCACTCTGCCACCGGGCCTGGGCACCCGCGAGGCAAGCGCGCCGTCGTCCTCGTCACGAGTCGGGCGACTGGCGGGCGCCACAGCACGTCATGTGAGAATGAGGGCATGTTCGCAACCCTCCACACCACTGCTGGTGACATCCGCATCGAGCTCCTGCCGAACCACGCGCCCAAGACGGTGGCGAACTTCACCGGTCTGGCGAAGGGCACCACGACCTGGACGGATCCCCGCACGGGCGCCGAGAGCAACGCGCCGTTCTACGACGGGCTGATCTTCCACCGCGTCATCCAGGACTTCATGATCCAGGGCGGTTGCCCCCTGGGTACCGGGACCGGCGGTCCTGGCTACACGTTCAACGACGAGATCCACCCCGAGCTCCAGTTCGACCGTCCGTACCTGCTGGCCATGGCCAACGCCGGGTCGCGTCGCAACCCGGTCTCGGGCGAGGTCGAGGGCACCAACGGGTCGCAGTTCTTCATCTCCACGATCCCGACGCCGTGGCTCAACGGCAAGCACACCATCTTCGGCGAGGTCGCGGACGACGAGTCGCGCGCCGTGGTCGACGCGATCAACACCACCCGGACGCGTCCGGGTGACCGTCCGGTCGACGACATCGTCATCACCTCGGTCACCATCGAGGACTGACCATCTCCGTCCCCGCCTTCGGGACACCGGAGCCGGCCCAGCCGGCTCCGGTGTGTCCCCGACACCCCGACCGCGTCTCCTACGTCCGCTGCCAGCGCTGCGGCCGTCCGGCCTGCCCCGAGTGCCAGCGGCCCGCCGCCGTCGGGGTGCAGTGCGTGGACTGCGTCCGCGAGCAGGCACGCACCGTCCCGCGCACCCAGACGGTCCTGGGGGGCACGGTCCGTGGCGGACGGCCCGTCGTCACGCTGACGATCATCGCGCTGTGCGTCGGGAGCTGGCTGCTCCAGCTCGTGACGGACGGCGGGTGGACCCAGCAGCTGGCCTTCGCGCCCTTCATCGGCGAGGTGGAGCCCTACCGCTTCCTCACCGCGGCGTTCCTCCACTCCACGGGCGTCTTCCACATCCTGTTCAACATGTACGCCCTGTGGATCACCGGGCCCTTCCTCGAGCAGATGCTCGGGAGGGTGCGCTTCATCGCGCTCTACGTGCTCGCGGCGCTCGGAGGGTCCGTCGGGGTCCTGCTCCTCGCGGACCCGTCGACGCAGAGCTGGTACACGGCCGTGGTGGGAGCGTCCGGCGCGGTCTTCGGGCTCTTCGGAGCGATCCTGCTCGTCCTGCGGCGCCTGGGGAGGAACGCGACCCAGATCCTCGTCCTGATCGGGATCAACGTGGCGATCGGCTTCATCCCCGGTACCAACATCGCGTGGCAGGCGCACCTGGGTGGGCTCGCCGTCGGACTGATCCTCGGGGCGGGGTACGCGTACGCGCCCAAGGCACGTCGTGTCGCGTGGAGCGTCGGCGTGACGGTGGCCGTCGCGGTCGCCCTCGTGGCGCTGACGGTGCTCAAGTACTCGACGGTCGGTCCGGGGTTCGTGGCGTTCTGAACCGACTACTCGACCTCGAATAGTTATCCACAGAGTTACTCACACCTGTGGAACTACACCGGTGTAGTTATCCACAGGCGGTGACGACCTGTGTACGCACGACCAGGGACAGGGTGGGTCCGCAGCGCTGCGGACCCACCCGAACCTGCTACCCGGTGGGTCAGGGCGAGGCCCTCGCCCTACTTCCAGCGCGTCGTCAGGACGAAGCCGGCGATGATCAGCGAGAACCCGATCGCCAGGTTCCACTGGTGCAGCCCCGGGATCGGCAGGCCCAGCCCGTTGCTGGTCAGGTAGAAGAGGACGATCCAGGCCAGGCCCAGCAGCATCAGGGAGAGCATGGTCGGGACGAGCCAGCGCGGGTTGCCGGTGTCAGGCTTCTTCACCTGCGGGGCCTTGACCTTGACTGGCTTCTTACGGGACTTCGACTCGGGCACGAGAGCTGGCTCCTGTCCTCGGTATGCGTGATCCTGGCACGAAGGGTGTGCAGGAGCTGTGTCGGGTGGGACGAAACGGCGCTGCGCGACGTCGTGAACGGCAACGCCATTCGACGTCTAGCGTAGTGGGCGGACAGAATAGCCGTGTGCACGGTCAGGCGGAGGTGGGTCAGGGAATGAGCCAGGACGACCAGGACGTCGACGCGCCCCGCGGCGGCGTCGACGAGCACGCTGCGTCCGGGGAAGGCGTCGGGCGTGCAGCCGACACCCCCGCCCCCACCCGGGGACGGCGCATCCGGTCCGGTGTCACGGTCCTCCTGGTGCTCACGCTCTCGGGCCTCATGTTCACGGCGAGCGCCAGGCTCGCGCGCAACCAGGACGGGCGTCACCCGCAGAACCTCACCGACCTCGTGCAGAACGAGGAGCGTCGGGTCGAGAACATGACCGAGAAGGTCGTCGATCTCGAGACCGAGGTCACCGCGCTGGCCCAGGAGCTCGCACCTGTCGAGGTGAGCTCGCCCGAGGTCGTCGTGAACACGGGCATCGTCGCGGGCTCGGTCCCGGTCAGAGGCCCCGCGCTCACCGTGACCCTCGACGACGCGCCGCCCACCCAGAAGTCGGTGGACGCCCGCGTGGACGACCTCGTCGTCCACCAGCAGGACCTCCAGGAGGTCATCAACGCGCTCTGGGCCGGCGGCGCCGAGGCGATGACCCTCCAGGGGCAGCGCGTGACCCCGACCACCGCGTTCCGTTGCGTGGGCAACGTGCTCAACCTGCACGGACGGGTCTACTCGCCGCCCTACGTGGTCTCCGCCATCGGCGACCCGGTCGCTCTCCAGGCAGCACTGGACCGCTCCCCCGTGATCAACATCTACCAGGAGTACGTCGACGCGTACGGACTCGGGTGGAAGGTCGAGAAGTCGTCCTCGCTCGAGATCCCCGCCTTCGAGGGCGCCACGGACCTGCAGTTCGCCCGGGTGCCCGGCGAGAAGGACGCGGCGTGAGCGTCGCCCGGCCCGTCACCCGATGCCGCAGCGCCGGTCGTGGTCGCGACGGCCGCCCCGCGCACGGCACGTGGCACGCCGTGGACGCCGTCACCGGGCCGACACCCGGCGGGTGATGATGTACGCGACGTCCTGGGTCGACGCGTCCGGCGCCGACCCGCGTCCGCGCGCTGCCGGTGCTCCGGGTCTCCCTGGGGTAGCGGAGCTCAGGCCGTCCAGCCGTTCAACCAGAAGACCGTCGAAGGAACAGGTGAGTAAGGGATGGTCCGCATCCTCGTCGTGGACAACTACGACTCGTTCGTCTACACGATCGTGGGGTACCTGAACCAGCTGGGCGCCCGGACGGTCGTGGTGCGCAACGACGCCGTCCCCGCCGTGGGCGCGGACGGCCTGTTCCGGGACGAGGAGGGCGTGTTCGACGGCGTCCTCGTCTCGCCCGGTCCCGGCACCCCCGCGGAGGCGGGGCAGAGCGAAGAGGTCATCCGGGCCTGCGCCGCGTCGCGTACGCCCATGCTCGGGGTCTGCCTGGGCCACCAGGCGCTCGCCGAGGTGTACGGCGCCACCGTGACCCACGCTCCCGAGCTCATGCACGGCAAGACCAGCCTGGTCGAGCACGAGGACACGGGTGTCCTGGCCGGTCTGCCCTCCCCCTTCACCGCGACGCGCTACCACTCGCTCGCGGTGGTCCCCGAGACCGTGCCCGCCGAGCTCGTCGTCACGGCAGCGACGGAGAGCGGGGTCGTCATGGCTCTCCAGCACCGTGACCTGCCGCTGCACGGCGTGCAGTTCCACCCCGAGTCGGTACTGACCGAAGGCGGGCACCGGTTGCTCGCGAACTGGCTCACGCTGTGCGGGGCCCCGGATGCCGTGGAGCGCTCGGAAGGGCTCGCGCCGCTCGTGCGCCGCTGACGCCGCTGACGCGGCCCTGCCGACGCCGCTGACGCCGCTGACGCGGCCCTGCCGACGCCGCTGACGCCGCTGACGCGGCCCTGCCGACGCCGCTGACGCCGCTGACGCGGCCCTGCCGACGCCGCTGACGCCGCTGACGCGGCCCTGCCGACGCCGTTGACACGGCGCGCTGACGGGGCGTGCTGACGGGGCCGAGCACCGGGTCGATACCAGTTTCCGTCGCTCCCGGGCCGGCGCAGCGTCACCTCGAACCTGGACCGAACGCACGAGGGCCCGGCACCGCAAGGTGCCGGGCCCTCGTGCGCTGCCGTTCCTACGGCTCGCGACGGGACGTCACGGAGTCTGGTTGCCGCCGCCGTTGCCGCCCCCGCCGGGCGGGCCGGTGGAGACCACGATGTCGACCTTGTCTCCCACCTCCAGGACGGCGTCCTTGCCGGGGTTCGTCGAGATGACGTTCCCCTTGGGGACGGAGGCCGACTCCTTCTCGGTGACGTTGCCCGAGTTGAGCCCTGCCCCGCCGAGGAGCTCCTTCGCCTCGTCGAGCGTCTTGCCCACCATGTCCGGCACGTTCGTCATCTCCGGTCCGGCCGGGGCGGGTGTCTTGGCGATGGTCAGCGTGACCTTCTGGCCCTGCTTGCCCGGGCCTGCGCCCGGATTCTGCTTGATGACCGTGCCGGCGGTCTTCGTGCTCTCCTCCTCGACGATCGCATAGCTGAGGTCGAGGTCGTCGAGGGCCGTCTCGGCCTCGGCCTGGGGCTTGCCGACCAGGTCCGGGATCGTGACGAGGCCGCTCGAGATGAAGATCTTGACCGCCGAACCGGCCGGGGCGCTCTCGTCGGCAGCGGGTTCGGTCCGTGTGACCAGCCCCTTCTTCACGGTGCCGTTGTCCTCCTGGTCGACCGTCGGGTCGACTGCGAGACCGGCGGACTCGATCTCGGCACGAGCCTGCTCCTGGGAGAGGCCCGCGACGTTCGGGACGATCACGGCAGCCGGGCCCGCCGAGAAGAACACGGTGACCTCGGTGCCCTTGTCGACCTCCGTGCCGCTCTCCGGGGACGAGCTGACGAAGGTGTCCTTGGGGAGCTGCGACTCCTGGTCGATCGCCTTGAGGAACTCCAGCCCCACCTCGTCGAGCGCCTGCTGGGCCTGCTCGGGGGTCGTGGTCGCGCTGAACGCCGGGACGGCGACCGTCTCCGGCTCGGCGGGCTTCTGGTTGAGCAGGATCATGGTGATGATCGCGGCGATCGCGACCACACCCACCGCGATGAGCGCCCACATGAGGCCGCGCTTCTTGCCCGATCCCTCGTCCTCCGGCTCACCCTCGGCCGGTGCCCCGACGGGCGGCTGCCCCGGGGGGACGGCGGCCGGGACTCCGGTGGTCTCCCACGGGTTCGGCGCACCGGCGACGGCGGGGCTCATGACCTGCGTCGCGTTCTCGAGCGGGCCCTGCACCTGGGTCGCTGCGAGAGCCCCGGCCCCCGCAGCGGCAGCAGCGGCGACGCCGAGGGCCGGAGCGGTGATGTGGCCACCCCGGACGGCGTTCTCCAGGTCGTTGCGGAACTCCGCGGCACTGCTGTAGCGGGCCGTGCGCTCCTTGGCGAGCGCCTTGAGGGTGATGCGGTCGAGGACCTCGGGGACGTCCGGGGCGAGGTCGCTCGGCTTCGCGGGTGCCTCGCGCACGTGCTGGTAGGCCACAGCGACCGGGGAGTCCCCGATGAACGGCGGGCGCCCCGTGAGGAGCTCGAAGAGCAGGCAGCCCGTCGAGTAGATGTCGCTGCGTGCGTCGACCGTCTCGCCGCGGGCCTGCTCGGGCGACAGGTACTGCGCCGTGCCGATCACGGCGTGGGTCTGGGTCATGGTCGCCGCGGAGTCCGCGACGGCTCGCGCGATGCCGAAGTCCATGACCTTGACCGCCCCCGTCGGGGTGATCATCACGTTCGCGGGCTTGATGTCGCGGTGCACGATGCCCGCGTGGTGGGAGTACTCGAGCCCCGACAGGACACCGGCCGTGATCTCGATGGCCTCGTCGATCGGGACGGCCTGACCGTCGCCGAGGATGTCGCGGACGGTGTGTCCCTCGACGTACTCCATGACGATGAACGGCACGTGCGCCGTCCCGCCGCCGGGCTCGACGTGGGTGTCCTCACCCGTGTCGTAGACCGCGACGATCGCCGGGTGGTTCAGTGCCGCCGCGGCCTGGGCCTCCCGGCGGAACCGGGCAAGGAACGACGGGTCCCGCGCGAGGTCCGAGCGCAGGATCTTGATCGCCACGGTCCGTCCGAGACGGGTGTCGTGGCCGATGTGCACCTCGGCCATACCGCCTCGGCCGATGAGCTCACCGACCTCGTACCGGCCGGCGAGTATCCGGGGAGCGTTGTCCACCACTTAGGAGTCCTTCGATGTCGTCGGGGCCGGGGACCCAGAGGGACCCGGCGCAATACTGAGCATCATCCCATCGTCGGACGCAAGGTCCGAGGACGAATGCAACGATCTGGTCACGTTCGGGGCAGAAGCGGCCCCCTCGGACCGTTCGTCGCCACCCCCCACGAGCGTCGCGACGAGCACGACCAGCAGGAGTCCGAGAAGGGCCAGGAGCGGCCACGAGAAGCCCTTGGCGAATCCACCGATCCGTTGTCCTGTCGTGGTCGACGTCCGCACGGGCGGCGCGTCCTGGGACGCGCGCCGACGCTCGGCACGGGTGACGCCCGCGGCGGCCGCCCGCTGAGGGCCGCCCTGCGCCGAGGTGCGCGACGCCGTCGGGCCGGACTCCGCGCGTCGCGGGCGCGCGGCCGACGCCCCACCGTGCATCTCGCGGCGCGGCGGGTACGAACGCGGCGCGTCCGCGGGCGGTTCTGCCGCCACGGAGGCCGAGGCGCGCTCCCACGGCAGCGCTGTCGACTCGGGCGCCCCGGGCCCGGAGGGCGCCGGCGGGGGTGGGGGCGGAGGGGGGACGGCCTGGCCGTCGAAGAGAGGCGTGTCCGACGGCGCCGCCGACGCCGCCGACGGCGCGGAGAGCGCCGAGTGGCTCGAGTAGCCCGACTGGGCGGACTGCGCCGACAGGCCTGACTGGGCCGACAGACCTGACTGCGCCGACCGTGCGGCGTCCTGCGGGCGCGGCGAGGAGATCGTGGGCAGCGGGCGCGAACGCAGCTCCTCGGGGATCTCGAGCGGCGTGGGCGAGCTCGGCGGCGGAGACGCACCGTGCCTGGCCGGCTGCGTGCGGCGAGCGCGGCGTGACGCGCCCCCTGCCCGGGCTGTCGCCCCCCACGGGTCGCGCGCGATGGTCTCTGCGAGGTCGTCGAGCGTCTGGGCGAGCGCCGAGGCCGGCATGGGGCGCGCCTTGGGGTCCTTGGCGAGCATCGCGTAGATGAGCGAGGCGAGGGACGGGTGCACGTGCGCGGGCAGCGGCGGCACCTTCTCGTTGACGTGCGCGACCGCGATGTCCACGGGCGTCGACCCCGTGAACGGCCTGTTCCCGGCGACCGACTCGTACGCCACGATCCCCAGCGCGTACACGTCCGAGGCGCCCGTCGCGGCCTGACCGATCGCCTGCTCCGGGGACAGGTACTGGGCCGTGCCCATGACCATGCCCGTCGCCGTCATGGGGATCTGGTTCGCCGCGAGCGAGACCCCGAAGTCCGTGATCTTCACGATGCCACGAGGCTCGAGCAGGATGTTGCCCGGCTTGACGTCACGGTGCACCACACCCGCGACGTGCGCGGCGTGCAGGGCTCGGGCGGTCTGCGCGAGGATGGGCAGCAGCTTGGACGGCATGAGGACGGGCTCACGCTCGAGGAGGTCTGCCATGGGCTCTCCCATGACGAGCTCCATGACCAGGTAGCCCGACTGGTTCTGCTCGCCGTAGTCGTACATCTGGGCGATGTTCGGGTGCGACAGCGCGGCGCTGTTGCGCGCCTCGGTGCGCAGGCGCTCCAGGAAGTCCTCGTTGCCCGCGTACTCCTCCCGGAGCAGCTTGACGGCGACCTCGCGCCCCAGCGCGCGGTCGTTCGCGACCCACACCTCGCCCATGCCGCCGATCGCGATGCGGCGGACGAGGCGGTAGCGGTCGCCCAGGGCGAGCCCCTCCACGGGTCTCACTTGTTCAACACCGCCTCCATCACTGCCTTCGCGATGGGGGAGGCCACTGCTCCGCCGGTCGCCTCGTTGCCGCGGTCGCCACCGTTCTCGACGATGACGGCGACGGCGACCTGCGGGTTGTCGGCAGGCGCGAAGCCCGTGAACCAGGCGTGCGGGGCCTTTTCCGGGTCGTTCTCGGCCGTGCCGGTCTTCCCGGCGACCTGGACGCCGGGGATGCGCGCGGGCTTGCCCGAACCGTTCTCCACGACGCTGATCATCATGGAGGTGAGCTGCTGCGCGGTGGTCGGCGACACCGAGGTGCGCAGGAGCGACGGCTCGGTCTGCTCGACGACCTCGAGGTCGGCGCCCCGGACCGTCTGCACGGTGTAGGGCGTCATCTGCTTGCCGCCGTTGGCGATCGCTGCCGAGATCATGGCGATCTGGAGCGGCGTGGCGCGGACGTCGCCCTGTCCGATCGAGGCGCGCGCGAGCTGCCCGCCGTCGTCGGTGACCTCCGCGTCCGGGAAGTGGCTGGCAGTGACGGTCATGGGGACGGACAGCTTCGAGTCGAAACCGAAGTCCTCGGACTGGGACCGCATCGCGTCCCCGCCGAGGGTGACCCCGAGGTCCGCGAACGCGGTGTTGCACGAGATGCGCATGGCGTCCGCGAGGGTCTGCTCGCCCGACGGCGAGCACCGGGCCCCGCCGAAGTTCTTCATGGTCGCCGTGGAGTTGGGGTACTGGTACTCGTCGGGGGCCGGGATGACGGTGTCGGGCGTGTACTGGCCCGACTCGAGGGCCGCGGCGGCCGTCACGAGCTTGAAGGTGGACCCCGGCGGGTACGTGTTGCCCGAGATGGCGCGGTTCACGAGCGGGTCGCCGTCGGCGTTGATGAGCGACTGGTACGCCTCGCTCGCGGCCTTGGTGTCGTGGGTCGCGAGGACGTTCGGGTCGTAGGACGGCTTGGAGACCATCGCGAGGATCTTGCCCGTCGCCGGCTCGATCGCGACGACCGCACCGCGCTGCTCGCCGAGCGCATCGTACGCGGCCTGCTGGGCCGCGGGGTCGATCGTGAGCTCGACCGACGCGCCCTGGGGCTTCTGCCCGGTGATCATGCCCTGGAGCCGGTCGATCCACAGCGTGCTCGCCTGGCCGTTGAGGAACTCGTTCTCCGTGCTCTCGATCGCGGTCTTCCCGTTGACGATCGAGAAGTACCCCGTGACGTGACCGAACACGGGCCCGTTGGTGTACGAGCGCTGGTAGCCGTACGGGTCGTCGACCGGGGTCGAGAGCGCGACCGACTCCCCCGCGACGACGATCGGGCCCCGGAAGTTCCCGTACTCGCGATACACCTGGCGCTTGTTGCGCGGGTCGTTGTTGAGCGAGTCCGCCTGGACGAACTGGATGTAGGTGGTCGAGACCATGAGCGCCAGGAACATGACGAGCACGACGGTCGCCACACGGCGCAGGGGGACGTTCACAGGTTCTTCCGCTCGGTGTCGTCGATGATCTCGGTCGCCCCGGTCATCGGGTCACCACCGCCCTCGGAGAGGTCGGTGCGCACGACCTGCGTGGGCAGGTCCTGGGAGGGGCCGCCACGCGAAGGTCCGACGGCGGCGCTCGCCTCGCCCGCCTCGACGGCCTCGTGGGAGCCCGCCCCCACCGCGACGGGCTGGCTGCCCGTGCTCGGACCGGTCGCGGCCTGCGAGGGGGCGACCTGGCCCCGTACCGGCAGCGACGACGGCCGGCGGGCGTTGTCGGAGATCCGCAGCAGGAGGCCGATCACGAGCCAGTTGGCGAGCAGCGAGGAGCCGCCCTGCGCGACGAACGGCATGGTCAGGCCCGTGAGCGGGATGATGCGGGTGATCCCGCCGATCACCACGAAGAGCTGCCACGCCATGACGAAGGCGAGGCCACCCGCGAGGAGCTTGCCGAACCCGTCGCGGACGCCGATCGCGGTCCGCAGGCCGCGCTCGACGAGCACGAGGTACATGACGAGGATCGCGAGCAGCCCGGCGAGCCCGAGCTCCTCGCCGAGCGACGTGTAGATGAAGTCCGAGTAGGCGTAGGGCACGAGCCGTGGGTAGCCCTGGCCCCAGCCGGTACCGGTCAACCCGCCGTTCGCGAGCCCGAACATCCCGCCCACGAGCTGGCCCGAGCCTCCTGGGTCGCGGCCGAAGATCTCCGGGGCCAACGGGTTGAGCCACACATCGACACGTGCCTGGACGTGGGGGAACACCGAGGCGGCGACGACCGCGCCCACCGCGAACATGCTCAGGCCGATCGCGACCCAGCTGAAGCGCTCGGTCGCGATGTACAGCATGGCGACGAACAGCCCGAAGAACAGGAGCGAGGTCCCCAGGTCGCGCTCGAAGACGAGGACTGCGAGCGAGGCGGCCCACACGATGACGAGCGGTCCGAGGTCACGCAGGCGCGGGAGCTGGAGGCCGAGGACCTTGGGGCCCGCGAGAGCGAGCGTGTCCCGGTTGGTCACGAGGTAGCCGGCGAAGAAGATCGCGAAGGCGATCTTGGCGAACTCCGCGGGCTGCAACGACAGACCTCCGATGCGCACCCAGATCTGAGCACCGTTGATGTTCCGGCCGATGACCGGGAGCAACGGCATCACGACCAGGACGAGGCCGACGATCATCGCGGTGTACGAGTACCTGCGCAGGGTCCGGTGGTCCTTGAGCAGCCAGACCACGCCGCACGCCGCGACCACGCCGAGCACGGTCCACAGGAGCTGCTTCGACGCCAGGTCCGAGGGGGACCCGACCATCGAGCCGCCGATGGCGATACGGCCGATCATCGCGAGGCCGATGCCGTTGAGAGCGACCGCGACGGGCAGGATCACCTGGTCGGCGTAGGGCGCCTTGAGGCGCAGGACCACGTGCCCGACCACGGCGAGCGCGACCAGGGTCAGGCTGTACTGCGTGAAGTTGTCCGGGAGCTTGTCCTGGAGCCCGAACCCCACCGAGGCGTAGGACCCGATGCCGATCGCGAGAGCGAGCACCAGCAGGCCGGCCTCGGCCCGGCGCGACGGGCGCTTGGTGGAGGCAGTGGCGTGCGGCTCGACCGTGGCCATCAGGGCGCCACCGGGGGAACGGCGGGGTCGGCGGGCGGGACGGCGGGGTCGGCGGGCGGGACGGCGGGGTCGGCGGGAGCCGCCGGGTCGACGGGCGGCGCCGTCTCCGTGTCCGTGGGGACAGCGGGCTCGGTGGGGTCGGTGGTCGTCGTCTCCGCCGTGGCGTCGGCGACGAGCCGGGTGGCGCGCTCGCGCGCGTCGTCGAACGACGTGGCGCTGATGGTCTCCTTCAGCCGGTCCACGACGTACGGAGGCAGGTCGTCGACCTTGGCCCCCGTGAGCTCGATCGGGGTCGAGAGCGTGAGCGGGCCCGCGCTCGTCGGAACGCCGCGGAACACCGCGACCTGACCGTCGGCGACGCCCACGTAGTACTGCTGCTGGGTCCAGCGGTAGCCGACGAAGGCCCCCGCACCCAGCGCGGCGAGGACGACCACGGTCACCACCGGGGCGATCCACCGCTTGGAACGCTTGGCGGGTCGCACGTCCGCCTCGTCGCCGGAAGGAGTGGCCGGACCCGCCGTGCCGTCCTGCGGAACCTGCTCCGGGTCCGTGGGAGGGTCACCCGCTGCGGCCTGCTGCTGGGCGGCGCTCGCCGACGCGACGAGCGACGCGGCCCGGGCGGCAGGACCGTCCTGCGCGGACGTCGGGCGGTCCCGGTCGATCGCCGCGGAACCGACGACGACCGGAGCGGTCGAGGGACCCGAACCGTCAGGAAGGGTGTCCAGGTCGACGACGTCGACCACGACGACCGTCACGTTGTCCGTGCTGCCCGCACGGAGAGCGAGGTGCAGGAGCCGCTCGGCGCACTCGTCCGTGTCCCGGACCGAGATCAACGTCTGCTCGAGCGTCTCGAGGCTCACGAACCCCGAGAGACCGTCGGAGCAGAGCATCCAACGGTCCCCCGGGCGAGCCTCGCGGACCGACATGTCGGGCGTGAGGTCCACGTCGAAGTCGCCGAGGACCCGCATCACGACGTTGCGCTGCGGGTGGTACTCGGCCTCCTCCGGGGTGATGCGGCCCGTGTCCACGAGGTGCTGGACGAACGTGTGGTCGGTCGTGACCTGGTTCAGGACGCCGTCGCGCAGCAGGTACGCGCGGGAGTCACCGAGGTGCGCCATCGCGAGCGTGTTCCCGCTGCGCAGGAGGGCCGTGACGGTGGTGCCCATGCCCGCGAGCTCGGGCGTCTGCTCGCTGCGCTCGACCAGGTCGAGGCGCGCGTTGTCGATCGAGGACTCCAGGAGGCCCAGGGCCTCGTCGGGGCCGTGCGACTCGCCGTCGAGCGGGGCGAGGGCAGCGACCGCGAGCGAGGACGCGACGTCGCCGCCGGCGTGCCCGCCCATCCCGTCGGCCACGACGATCAGGTGCGGACCCGCGTACCCGGAGTCCTGGTTGTTCGACCGGACGAGGCCCACGTCGGAGAGGGCGGCGTACTTGAGCGCGATGTTCATGGGGCGCTACCGCTGCAGCTCGACGATGCTCTGACCGACCCGCACGCCCACGCCCGGAGGAAGGGGCTCGATACCGGAGATGCGTCGATCGTTGATGTACGTGCCGTTCGTCGAGCCGAGGTCCTCCACGTACCAGGCGCCACCCTGCGGGAAGATCCGGGCGTGCCGGGAGGACGAGTAGTCGTCGTCGAGGACGAGGGTGCAGCTGGGGGCGCGCCCCAGCAGGATCGACGACGCCGAGAGCGGGATGGTGGTGCCGCGCAAGGGTCCGGACGTCACGACGAGCCGCGTCGGGCCGGCCGGAGCCGGCGCCGGGGCCGCGGGCGTCGGGCCCGAGGGTGCAGCTCCGCGGGAGGTGGCCGCACCACGTGGCGCGGCGGCGCCCGCGGGCGGGCGCGCCTCCTGGCCGCTCCGGCCCTTGCGTGCCGTGATCTTGGTGCCGTAGAGGTCGCGTCGCAACACACCGATCGCGGCGAACACGAACACCCACAGGAGGACCAGGAATCCCAGCCGCAGCAGGGTGAACGTCAGCTCGGTCATGCGGAGGGGATCACCAATCCTCGTTGTCGGGCGCACCCGTCCAGAACATGATGCGGGTCCGCCCGATGGTCAGGCTGTTCCCGTCGAGCAGGGTAGCGGCTGGGACCTGGTGGCCCTCGACGAAGAGACCGTTGGTGGAACCGAGGTCCGTCGCGATCACGCCGTCGGGCGTGACCCGGATCTCGAGGTGGCGACGTGAGACACCCGGGTCGTCGACCACGATGTCGGCCTCCGAGCCGCGCCCGATGACCGTGACCGGACCCGTGAGCAGGTAACGCTGCCCGTCGATGTCCACCAGGGGGTGCCGTGCGCTGGGCGCCGAGCTCGTCGCGGGCGCGACGTTCCCGCGCACGCTCGCCGAACGTAGCTGGAAACGCCCCGTGTCCAGGGAGTCCTCCTGCTCGAACGACACGCTCACCGGGCCGACGAACGCGTAGTGCTGCGACGCCGCGTGCTCCGTCACGTTGGCCGCGAGCTCGTCGGCGAGCGACTCCGCTCCCCACCCCTCGACCTGTGCGTAGTCGTCCGGCGACAGCTCGATGGTGAACTGGTTGGGCACGACCGTCCGGTCGCGGTCCACGACCGCGGCCCGATCGTCGACCTCACGACGCAGAGCACTCGCCAGCTCGACGGGCTTGACCTCGCTGCGCCCGACCTTGAAGGCGTTGTTGACGACGCGTTCGACGCCCTTCTCGAAACGATCCAGGACTCCCATGCCACCTCCTCCCTCATCGACGTTCTCTCGACCGGGTACACGGTCCCCGGGCAGACTACCTAGATCGTAACGACCCGGGGCCCCGCCGGGCCGGTGATCGTCCGAAGTGGACGGGGAGATCACGGGGAGATCGGGTGCCCCGGGCGTGAGGCGCGTCCCGGAGCGGGGTACTGTTCTCTCTGGTGCAGCACGGACCTCCGGGTCCGGAGATGCACCAGTGGAAGACCTCACGAGGGCGGCCGGACTGCCGATGCAGGACTGGGTCGGCTCTCGTGATAATCTTCTGCGGCACGCGCGAGTGGCGGAATGGCAGACGCGCTAGCTTCAGGTGCTAGTGTCCGAAAGGGCGTGGGGGTTCAAGTCCCCCCTCGCGCACGTGAGAAGGGTTTCGGCTTTCGAGCCGGTTCGCCTTCGGGAAAGATCCCGGTCAGGTTCTCCTGGCCGGGATTTTTTGCGTCCAGGGGCGGGCGTGGGGGTGGTTGTGGTGGTCGTTGGCCGTTGGGGTGGGTCGGCTGCGCGGTGCGCTGGCCGGATGTGCGCTGACCTGGGGGTGTGCGGCTGTTTCGTGGCGCGACGGTGCGTCCGGGTGGTGCGGGGCCGGGTGGGCGGGGTACTCAGGTGGTGGTCGTGCGGGTGCGGCTTGATGCAAGATTCCTCGGAAGGAGGGTCGTGGTTGAACTGCTGGCGCGGCTCCGGTGCGGCCTCTCACGTCGAACGTCCCCGCCTCCGAACTGAAGCACTTGAGAAGCACGCTGCAGTCGGGAGCCGACGACGGGAACTACATCTCCGACCTCGCTCGGGCATAGCGCGCCTCGGGCGTCGTGATCACTGCGGTGAGTCGTCCAGCCATCTGACGAAGCGCTCCGCCTCGTCCTCCAGCGTGGGCCAAGTAGCCTCCTCCACCCAGACGACATAGCCGCGGCCGCAGATCCGCGAGCCCTCGTACATCCTCAACTCGTCACCCGCGACCACGCCGCGCCACGTCGGCACCTCCACGGGGAATTGGGGAACGATGACGGCACGAACATCATCGCCAGGGCGGATGCCGACCCGGGAGAAGCCGAGAACCGGGGCCGCTGTCTGGTCGCCGTCGGGCCACCCAGGAAGGCCCCAGTTCGGCCGGTGGGTGAAGCGGACACCAGGCTCACTACCGCCGAGAAGCGGCGAGCGTCGGCCGCCTTCGGCCGTGGGCACGAGGTGGAGCTCGATCCCGAGCGCGACGGTGCTGACTGGGTCCATCGGCGCAGCATATGGGCGTTGACGCCCAACGTCAGCGCCTTCGGCCCGCCCAGACATGACGAGCAACTCGCACCTCTCGGGCACGCACCTCTAGCAGTTTTCGAAAGGCGGGCGGGCGTGCGCCGTCGCGTGGAAGTGACCCGGATGAGCGCGGCGGAGTTAGCGCTGCGCCGTCACCCAACGATGAGAGTGCCAACAGGTGTGTCCCGAGGCCTGGTTCGGGTGTGCCTGGCCTGGGTCAGGGCGTCGCATGTCTGTGCAGGTCAGCCACTTCCCGAAACCCCCCACGTGATGGACGAAAGGCCCCGGATCTCAGATCCGGGGCCTTCGTCGTGTCCGGCCCGGGCCTCCGCCCGCCGAGGCGGACATGCCCTGCCGAGCCGGACACCTCAGGACGCGGCCGGGTTCGCGCGGCCGCGTCCTGACGGTGGTCAGCCGAAGACGTGGTGGTAGAGCCGCCCCACCCAGTCGCCGAACTCGGCGCTGACGTTGAGCTCGCCTTCCTTGATGTACTGGCTCAGGACGCCGTTCACGACTTTCGGGTCCTCGGCCGTGAACCAGGGACCGCCGCTTCCTCCGGCGGTCATGTTGTCGTGCTTGGTGATGGTCGACGGGAGGGTGTCTGCGGCGCGGCCGCCGAGGCTCTGCCACTGGTGCTGACCGTCGAAGGGGAAGCCCGGGATGGCCTTGGCCGGGTAGCCGATGTCGTTCCAGGCGGTGCCGATCCGGTCCCAGCGGACGGCGGCCCGGCCGACGACGTCACCGACTCCTCGCCCCTGGTCGTCGGGGGCGACGGTGCAGAACCCGACGTCCCAGGCGGACTCCATCGTGCGGGCCCACGCGGTGTTGAACACGGCTCGGGTGATCTTCCACGTCCCGTAGGGGGCTGCGCCTGCGGTGTAGGCGGGGACGAAGACGATGTTGCTGGCCTCGTTCCTGCCCAGGAGGAGGCAGTGTGCGGCGGTCATGATGCCGAGGCGGTCGACGACGACGGCGGACCCCACGCGGGGCTTGCCGTCCAGGACGAAGAACAGCTTGCCGACGGTCCGGTACGGGTAGGCCTGGGGGTCCTGGACCCGGGTGGTCCGGGCTCCTTCCTGCACGCCGGGGTGTCCGCCCTCGGATGCGGTCGTGCCCCCGGTGGGTGCGGTCTCGGTCGCGGTCGAGAGGGTGTCGACGTCGAACGTGGCGGTTCGGTCGAGCGGCTCGGCCGCCTTCATCCGTTCCGGGGTCCAGTAGTCGAGGGGGTCGACGGCGCTCGTGCCGAGCGCGTCGGTCGTCGCGGCCGCCGCGACGGACTCGACGAACTCCGGCTCGTGCGCCGCGGTGAGCGTCCACGGTCCGGCCGGGTAGAGGTTGGCGTCGACCGTGTACCAGACGATCGTCCAGCTGCAGCCGCGGTCGTAGTCGCTCTTGACGTAGACGTTGCCGTTGTTGCGGCCGATGATCGTGGCGCTGCGCTTCTGCCAGTCGCCGCCGTTGTCGGTCCGGTTGCAGATGATGTCCCACCCGACGATCACCTTGGAGGTGTCGCGGAACGTGAAGACGTTCTCGCGCCACCCGATCTTCCAGTCCGCGGAGTAGTTCTGGGAGATGCTGGCCACGTCGATGCCGGGGGCGTCGCCGCGCTGGAACCCGTAGCCCCACCGCACGCGGCCCTTGTCGGCGTCGAAGTTCTCCCCCTCGGCCGGTTCGGTCTTCGAGGCTGCGACGACCTGGGTGTAGAACGTCTGGCGGTTGGCGACGACGTCGAGCTCGCCGAGGAGCCGCTTGGTGTCGGCCGTGAACGCCTCGATCCGGGCCTCGTCGGTCGGCAGGGACGACTGGTAGGCCTCGAGGTCCTTCTCGAGCTTGCGGAACGGGTCGTCCACGAGCTTCTTGCCGAACTCGGGGCAGGTCTTGACGCGGCTCCGGGCGAGCCAGAACTGGCCGTAGAGGTAGCCGACCTGGGAGAAGACGTCGGGGCTGATGGGTACCTCGCCCGAGATCGACGGGTCGATCATGCGGTAGGCCATGAGGTAGGACTCGAGCGGGGCGGGCGACTGGGCCGCGTTGAACCAGGGCAGGAGGGTCGAGACGATCGTCTCGGCCGTCCACGTCGACCCCGACGGCGGGTTGGGGAAGCTGCCCTTGACCCCGCGTGCGGTGATGTGGATGCTGACGTTCGCCCCGTGCTTGGAGGCGATCGACTCGAACTTGGAGCTCCCCTCGGTGCTGAACACCTGGGGGACCTCGGCGGCCACGGCGGCCGAGAACTCGGTGCGCTGCTTGGTGCTCGTGAACCGGCACTGGTAGGTGACGTACAGCGAGGATCCGGCCCGGTAGCCGGCCACGAAGTAGTCGCCGTACTTCTCGCGGAAGCCGGGGCCGGGCTGGACCGCGAGCTCGTACGACGGGGCGAGCGAGTACTGGCCGTCCTCGACGGACACCTCGGCGACGAGGGTCACGGCGAGGTCGGAGACGGCGAGCTCGTCGAGGAACGAGGTGCTGGCGCTGACCGTGATGCCCTCGATGTTGTACGAGCCCTTGAGCGACGCGCTGATGAGGCTCTGGACGTCGCTCTCCGCCTGGATGAACGAGTACGTGAACTCGGGGTTCTGGGTCGTGCTGGGCGTGACCGTGAACGGCTTGACGGCCGAGGCGCGGAGCTGGCCGGTCACGGCGTCGACGCCGAGGCCCGGCGTGTAGCTCGGCTGCCAGGGCTGGCCGACGACCGTGGTGTTGAGGAGCGTGGTCGGTTGTGTTGTCGATACCTGAATCATCATCGATCCCCTTGCGTGTTCGAGTGATTACGGATGGTCGTGCTCAGCTCGTCATCGATGCATCACCGGCCCCCTGGTCCGCGTGGGTGCGAGCTCCTCGTCGTCGGTGCCTCCGAGGGGGGCGGTGAGGCGGGGCTCTCGCGCACGTCGTCGTGCGTTCCTCACTCTGCTCGACGGGGTCAGGCGTCGTCTTCACCAGAATTGGTGAACTGTGCGTGGGCGTCGTGGAGCCAGGTCATGTGGCCGGACCGGCGGACCACGGCCACGGCCTCGAGCTGGGACCGGACCTGGAGCTTGGCCAGGATCGACTTGATGTGGCTGCGGATGGTGTGGGTCGAGAGGTAGCGCTGGTCGCTGATCTGGGTGGCGCTGAAGCCCGCGACCATGGCTCTCAGGACGCCGTTCTCGGCCGCGGTCAGCCGGCCCAGGCCGATGCTCTCGTCCCGTCGCCGCTGCAGCGTGCGCGAGAACGCGACGGCCTCGTGCTCGGTCCGACCGGGCGTCAGGTGGGCGCGTTCGACGAGCCGGAGCAGCGAGAGCAGCGAGGCGGACTGGTTGAGCACCGTGGCACCGCGACCGTGGAGAGTGAGCAGGACGGACACGGACCGGACGGAGCCGACGCAGACGCACGTCGTGAGCGACCCGGTGGAGGGGAGCCCCATCCGTGCGTTGCCGTCGTCGTCCTCGATGACCACGACGGCTCTCGTGCGCAGGTGTGTCGGCTCGGCCCGGGTGACGGTGTGGAGCTCGACGGCCCAGCCTCGGGCCCCGAGCCCAGCGTGGAGTGCGGGGCCGAGCGAGGTCCCGTACGGCGCAAGGACCGTGATGCTCGGCCGGGTGTTCTCCACGGTCGTCTTTCTGGCACGGGTCGTGAGGGTCGGCAACCGCGAGCCGTGCTCGTCTCGGGGGGCCCGTGCCTCCATACCTAGATCTGCTAGGTTAGATACCCCTAGCAGTCCTAGGTATTGGAGCACCATGCACATCGACAAGGACCTCGTCGCCGCCTCGGCCACGCCGCTCGTCCTCGGCATCCTCGCGGACGGCGAGTCGTACGGCTACGCGATCGTCCGACGCGTCAACGAGCTCTCGGGCGGTCACATGCAGTGGACCGACGGCATGCTCTACCCCCTCCTCCACCGGCTCGAACGCCTCGGGTTCGTCGAGGCGACGTGGGGCGTGTCCGACGTCGGGCGGCGGCGCAAGCACTACGCCCTGACGCCCGCAGGCCACGAGGCGCTCGCCGAGCGCCGCGCGCAGTGGCAGGTCGTCGCCGACGCGCTCCAGCAGGTGTGGAACGACCTGGGCGACGTCCAGTCCCCCCGCGCCGTGGCCGAGGGGTGGGCATGATGGTGAGCACCCCGGAGCTCGAGGCCCAGATCGACCAGTGGCGCAGCTACGTCCAGCGCCGTCAGGCGATCTCCACGGCCGACGTCGACGAGATGGAGGACCACCTGCGCGAGCAGGTCGCCGACCTGACCGCGACCGGACTCGACGACGACGAGGCCTTCCTGGTGGCGGTCAAGCGCATGGGCAACCTCGACGAGGTGTCGCGCGAGTTCGCTCGCGAGCACTCCGACCGCCTGTGGAAGCAGCTCGTGCTCGTCCCCGACACGGGCGGCACGGGTCGAAGCGAACGGTCGTGGCGCGAGCTCGCCGTCGTCCTGGCGCTCGCAGTCGGCGCGGGGGTCGCGGTCAAGGTCGCCTCCGGGCTGATCGGCGACGAGACGGTCCTGATGCGCAACATCGGCCTGCTGGTCCTCCCGTTCCTCGCGGGGTACTTCGCCTGGAAGCGCCGCCTCACGTGGGGCGTGGGCGTGATGCTCCTGGTCCCGTTCACGGTGCTCGCGGTCGTGCTCAACGTCTACCCGTTCGAGGCCGACGGCGCCACGCTCCTTCTCGCGGCGCTGCACACCCCGGTGGTCCTGTGGGCGCTCGTGGGGATCGCGTACGTCGGCGGACGGTGGCGCTCGGACAGCGGCCGCATGGACTTCGCCCGGTTCACGGGCGAGCTCGCGATCTACTTCACGCTCCTGGCCCTGGGCGGCGGCGTCCTGCTCGGCCTCACGTTCGGCACGCTGAACCTCGTGGGGATCGACCCCGAGCCGTTCTTCGAGGGGTGGATCCTGCCCTTCGCCGTGCCCGGGGCGCTCGTCGTCGCGGCCTGGCTCGTCGAGGCCAAGCAGAACGTCGTGGAGAACATCGCGCCCGTCCTGACCCGCGTCTTCACCCCGCTGACGATCGTCATGCTGGTCGTGCTGTTCGTGGTCCTCGCGACGGCAGGCTCGCTGCTCGACACCGACCGCGGGCTCCTCATCCTCATGGACGCGATCCTGGTCCTCGTCCTGTGCCTGCTGCTCTACTCGGTCTCGGCACGCGACCCGCTCTCCCCGCCCCACCTGTTCGACGCGCTCCTGCTCGCCCTGGTCGTCGCGGCGTTCGCGGTCGACGCGGTCGCGCTCACCGCGATGGCCACCCGCATCGCGGAGTTCGGCTTCAGCCCCAACAAGGTCGCGGCCCTGGGGCTCAACCTCCTGCTGCTCGTGCACCTCGTGGGGTCGGCGCTGCTGCTCACGGGGTTCCTGCGGGGACGGCGCCCGTTCGCGGCCCTCGGGCGCTGGCAGACGCAGTTCCTGCCGGTGTACGCCGTGTGGGCGGCGGTCGTGGTCGTGGTGTTCCCACCGGTCTTCGGGTTCGTCTGACGGGTGACCCGACGGCGCAGGGCGACCCTGCGCCGTCGGGCCATGCTTGCGGGATGCATGAGTGAAACTCAACTCGCTAATCGAAACTTCGGGCCAGGTCCGCAATCCCGATAACCTTGGCCGCCTCCACTCCACTCATTCTCAGCCACTCCGGGCGACCCAATTCAAGCACCTCGTTCGGGCGGTCAATCAACGTGATTCCCAATGCAGAGATCAGTGCTCGTCCAGCCGCGGCACCGAGGGGCGGGGGGACACTGTTTCCGACCTGCCGATGCCCGTGCCAGTTTGTGGTGTGAAATCGGAACCAGTCGGGGTACCCATGTAGACGAGCTGCCTCCCGAACCGTGACGACCCGATTCTTGTATGGATGGATCGGACGAGGCGATGTATGAGAACCTCGATCAGTTCCGGTACCAGCCCGCAACGTCCTTGCGAACCCAGCCGGGTCCAATCGGAATAGCCGACTGATAGGTTCAGCTTTTCCTTGTGGAGTCCGCGAGAACCGCTGGACCGTCTTTTTGGTATGCACCGTTCGAAGTGAACCAGTCAATGAGTGTGCCGAGTATGCTCGAGGATAGCTCTTGTCCAGAGGATCAGTCTCCACACCGACGATCTGGCGTGCGTATTTTGACTCGACCGAGACCAATGCAGCATAGTCAGCGTCCCGCAAGATCACTTCGTCTGAACGAAGCAAACGTCGATAGCGCGCCAAATCCGGAAGGCCTTCCAACGCGTCTCCCACTAGTGGAGCAGCGGACCTGAAGTCAGAAATCTCCGGCACGTCATCCAAGCTGGTCCCGAGAATGAGTACGCGGCGACGACTCTGTGGAACCCCATAATCAGACGCATTCACCGCCGTATCAAGACCGGCAAGTGAGTAACCACCCTCAACCGTCAAACGCCGAATTGCCTCATCGCGAATTGGGCTAAATCGTGACTCCAGTAGACCGGCTACGTTCTCCAGGCAGAAGACCTTTGGCTTCAGACTTACAACTAGGTCCACAAAACGAAGAAGCTGGTCATTTCTGTCGTCCGCCGAATCGCGCACCCCCCCTACCGAGAATCCTTGACACGGTGGCCCACCTACTACCGCATCAATCTGCACCTTACCCTGTCGTCCCGAAGTTCGCCACGCGTCTTCAACGAGCGAGAGAATCATCTTCGACGTAGTATCGACTGCGTTTTCGCTCAGGTCGGAACAAAGAACTGGCGTGGCTGGCATGTTGTAGCGATGAGTCAGGGCATGGATTGGGTCAAATTCGGCGGCAGTGAGTACGTCGAATCCCGCCTGTTCCATTCCGAAAGACAGGCCACCAGCGCCTGCGTAGAGATCGACCGCCACAGGGCGGAAGTCGGGGGTAGGTGTCACTTTGGGCGGGCCTCATCGCTTGAACGCTGGAGAGAGTCTGAGTCGTAACACAGCATAGCGCAGGGTGCATGCGCGAAGTGCCGGTCTGCGCGGCTAGCTCTTGATGCATCTCACCCGTGACAGAACGCTGCCCCGATGGCATAGTACGTGCCGGAGTAGCCCGACGGACATGGAGACGGCAATGACGATGGATGCAGGGCCCGAGGGTAGGCGCGTGGATGCGAGCCCAACGAAAGCCTTCTTTGTGCGCATGCTTACCCGAGATATTACGCTCGACGACTGCATCCTGGATCTCGTGGACAACTCAATCGATAGCGCGTGGAAGAGTATTGGTGCGCAGCCGACTGTTTTCACCAATGGGGATCTTCTTTCCAAGTTCGAGATTTCGATCGAATTCTCCGACGATCACTTCAAGATCTCGGACAATTGCGGCGGGATATCAATCGAGAATGCGATCAGTTACGCGTTCACGTTTGGACGAAAAGAACCCGAAGACGCTCCCCCGCATGAGGCCGCACGGCAGCGAATCGACGGCGACTACTCTGTGGGCGTTTATGGAATTGGAATGAAGCGCGCGATCTTCAAGATCGGAGACTCCGTCAAGATCACGAGCACTCACGACCGCGATGGAACCGTCTCTAGCTTCAGTGTTCCCATTGTCGTCAGCGAATGGCTCGCAGAACGCGCCACACCGTGGGACTTCGAAATGGATGCGGCTGACCATCTGAAAGAGCCAGGCGTCGAGATAGAAATACATGGATTGAATGATGACGCAGCCCGCCGCTTCCGCGACCCGCTGTACCAGAGGAGTTTGATCGAGGAGGTTCTTGGGCGCGACTATCTAATTCCATTGATGCAGGGTCTGGTGATTAAGGTCAATGGAGTGAAGGTCCCCTTTAAGCCGCTAAAGTTGCTAACAAGCGACACGTTTGTCCCTCTGCGTGAGTCGTTTCACGATGGCGATGTGACGGTCGAGATTATCGCGGGAATGCACGCAGCTCCTCCGGATAGTAACGAGCCCGAGGTCGGTCGCCCGGATCGAGAGTCTGGATGGTACATTGTCTGCAATGGTCGCGTTGTACTGGCGGCAGACCGGACGCATTTGACCGGCTGGGGCGTTAAGGAATTCCCCCGATGGCATGGCCAGTATTCCGGCTTTGTTGGAATGGTACTCTTTGCTGCGGCTGATCCATCATTGTTGCCGATGACAACTACGAAAAGGAGTGTTGACCCGTCGCTGGCGGTCTACCAGAGGACCGTGAATAGAATGTTGAAGCCGGCGCGTGCCTGGATTGACTATACGAATGCTCGTAAGTCCGCATTGGACGATGCTCGTAAGCTTGAGGAGTCGGCCAGTACGGTCGAGGCATCAACGGTTCTTCCTAGTTCAAAGGTGGGTTTGCCCGCAGTGCGCGCGTCTAGGGCGCAAGTGGCAAACGTAAACTACGCAGTGCCAAAGAATCGAATGGTCGCGCTAGCCCGCGCGCTGGGAAACGTGAACATGTCGTACCGCGACGTGGGTCAAGAGTCGTTCAATTATACGTACGAAGCCCACGTGGACGCGGACGAATGAGTTCAAGTAATCGAATTGATTATTCCGTGCGTCAGAATAAGGCTATTGAACGTAGCATTGTTTTTGACGGACTGCGCGCAGTGGTCGGTGTCGTCCCTGAGGTCGCCACATCGGTGTACGTGGGCTTTGGTTCCGTATGGTTCACAGATTTCCACATGGCTCATCGTTCCCTCGGCATTTTGCGAATGGTCTCGATTGAGGGAGATGCAATCACCGCGCATCGCGCCGAGTTCAACAGGCCTTACCGCACGATCGAAGTGGTTGAAGGGATCTCGTCAGACGTGATTCCAGATTTGCTGTCCCGTCCCGAGTTGGGAACGATCCCGTGGATTTCCTGGCTTGACTATGATCAGGCGCTGGACGAGGAGCGGATTCGCGAACTAGATGATCTCGTGAGATATTTACCAAACAACTCTTTCTTGATCGCCACGTTTAGTGCGACGGGTGGGCGTTACGGAAAGCCAGCTCAGCGCTCCGAGTTCCTATCCGGCCTGTTGAATTACGGGATTCCGCTGGATTTGGATTTGGCAGTCGTTCGTGACGAGCGGAATCTGGCTCGAGAAATCGGCCGGCTTCTCCAGGATCGGCTTGTTAGCGTATCGGTGGATGCAGGTCGTGAAGTAGCAATTCCGTGCTTTCGTCTTTGCTACAAAGATGGTACCCCTATGGTTACTGTGGGAGTGTTCCTTCCGGATGGGGGTAGCGCCTCTGGAGTACGCGAACTTGTTGGAGGTGTTAATTGGTTCGGGATAAACGACGAGCCGATTACGACGCCGCCGCTCACGGCGCGAGAAGTCTCGGCGTTGCGCGCGTTGCTTCCTGCTGTTGCGCCGCTGTCGCGCTCAGATGTGCAGGCTTGTGGATTCGATCTGGAGGATGATCAGTTGGAGGCTTTTGTAGTCCACTACAATCGGTATCCGACGTTTGCCCAACTGGCGTTCTGATTCGTTCGATGTGAGTTTCGCGATGTTCCGTGGGCCCCAGCCGCCCGTCGTGACGGGATCCAGTCGTCCGGATTCCCAGGCCGCGACTGATCCCAAGGTGGACGCCTCAGTGGATTCGCACTCGAATTGGCCCACCCTGGACGCGACTCTGCTGGTCGACTAGCGGGACGGGAGCCTAGGCAGCGCTCTGCCATTGGGCCGGACGGGTACGTGCAACCCACTCCGCACGCCCGGAGCACGGACAGACTTCCTTCCTCTCGTCCGGTGTGTGACAGTGGGCCGGATGCCCCGGGCGCGCCCGCGCCCGTGCTGCTCGCACCGGTCCTGTGACCGGTGCACCCCCCGACAGCACCGCAGGACCCTGGAGGAGCCATGACCGACGTGCACGTGCCCGTCGCCGCCGACCACGTCGTGACCGTCGACGCCGAGGGGAACCGGACCGGGACCTTCGCGCGCAGCGACGTCCACACCACGGAGACGCCCCTGCACCTCGCGTTCTCCTGCTACGTGCTCGACGGCGCAGGTCGCCTCCTCGTGACGCGTCGCGCCCTGTCGAAGCGCACGTGGCCGGGCGTGTGGACCAACTCCTTCTGCGGTCACCCGCGCTGGACCGAGTCGACCGAGGAGTCCATCACGCGGCACGCCGCGCACGAGCTGGGCCTGCGGATCGAGGGTCTCGAGGTCGCCGTGCCGGGGTTCCGGTACCGGGCCGTGGACGCGTCGGGCGTGGTCGAGAACGAGATCTGCCCCGTGTACGTCGCGCGCGCCGCGAGCGACGTGACGGCCAACCCGGACGAGGTCGCCGAGCTCGAGTGGGCCGCAGCGGGCACGCTGGGGCGTGCGGTCGACGCGACGCCCTGGGCGTTCAGCCCGTGGATGGTGCTGCAGGTCGCGGCACTGCGCGAGGCGGCCAGCACGCCCGACGGCGCCGTCTCGCCCCTGCTGACCGAGGTCGCCGCCGCCCTGGGCTGAGCGGGCGACCGTGCCCGACCGCCCGGCCCGTCCCGACCGCCCGGCCCGGCCCGCCCGGGCGGCTCAGCCGACCCGGGCGTCGACCTGGATGCTCGTCGAGCGCAGCCTCTGGGGCAGGCGCAGGTGGTCGGCGTCGGCCACGCTCACGCGCAGCCGCCGCGCGGGCAGGGCGTGCGCGAGGACCTGCTCGGCGCCCGGCTGGCCGGACCGGACCAGCGCCGTGGCGAGCTCGTGCACGAGGATCTCCTGGCGCCGCGCGCCGCGCACCGAGAACACCCAGAGGTCCTGCTTCCCGGGCTGCGGCTGCCACGTCCCGGTCCGGGTGAAGGTGCGCGAGACCTCGGCGGTCGGCCCGACGAACGTCACGGACCGCAGCGACCACAACGCCGTCCGGTTGGTCGCCGACGCCCCTTGGTCGGCCTTGAGCAGCGTCACCGGGCGCTGGGTCCCGACGATCGCCGAGACGCTCGGCGCGACGACGTCCGCGTACGGCACGGCGTAGGGCGTCATGAACGGGCCGAACGAGCCCACGACGAGGCCGCGGTCGAGCACGAGGAGCTTCTCGCTCGCGACGAAGCGCAGGACCACGGCCAGGACCAGGCCCATCGCGAGGGCGAACGCCACGACCTGGAGCACGCTCCCGTTGAAGGCCAGCACCGCGACGACCGCGGCGAAGATCCCGGCGACCGTCCCGATCGCGCGCGCCGAGAGCGTGCAGGACTCGACGTGGCGCAGCTCGCCGAGGGTCGGGCGGTGATGGTCGGCGACGGCGCGGACCTTGCGGGTCGCGCGGTCGCTGAGGGGGTGGGGCGCGGGGCTCAGGGGGTGTCCTCGTCGTCGGGGTGAGCGGTGCGGTGCGGGGCTGGGCCGTGCGTCAGCGGAGGTCCTTCGCACGGTCCCTGGTCGGGATGCCGAGGTGGTCGGCGTCGGCGTTCGTCCGGCGCAGGGGGCGTGGAGGCAGGGCGTGCGCGACGATCCCGTCGGCCCCGGGGGTGCCCGCCGCGTGCATCGCGGTGGCGAGGGCGCGGACGAGGGGCTCGAGGCGGTTCGTGTGCCGGACGGAGAACAGCCAGAGCAGGAAGAAGCGGCGGTCGGTGACCGCGGTGGGTCCGCCTCGCCGGGCCTGGTGCCTGATCACCGTGGGGGCCAGGGCGACGAAGGTGACCGAGCGCAGTGACCAGGGGACGGTGCGGTTCGCCCGGCCGGCCCCGCGGTCGGCCAGGAGCAGGCCGGTGCCCCGTGGTCCCGCGAGGTTCGCGCTGATCGTGCGGGCGTCGATCTGGTCGAAGCCGAGGGCGTAGGGCGTGAGGAACGGGGCGAAGGACCCGATCACGATCCCTCGCTCGAGGACCAGGAGCTTCTCACCGCCCAGGAACGTCAGGATGACCACGGCGATCAGGACGAAGGACGCGATCACTGCCGCGATGCCGCCGATCCCGCCGCCTTGCAGGGCTACGAGGACGGAGAGCGCACCGACGACGGCCGCGGTCCAGACGACGACGCGGGGTGGTGGTGAGCTCGACTCGACGTGGCGCAGCTCGCCCAGCCTCTCGCGGTGCCGTGCCGCGACCGCACGAACCTTGCGGGTCGCCCGGTGACCCGTGGGGCGCAGCGCCGTCGGGGTGCTCACGTCTGCGCCGTAGAGGCCAACCATGGGGCTCGGTTCCGTTCGTCGTGCGGCGCTCGGCCGATCAGGGCGCGGGCGGCGGAGGTGCTGGTCCGGCGGGGACGTCGGTGATCGTCCCGGCGCACGAAACTACCGCTTTGTCGCGTCCTGCGCGACGGGCACATCTGCCCTGGACCCTGGCACGGCGCTGTGCCCGCCGTGCCAGGGTCCAGGTCGTCGTGGGGCGGGCGTGCCGTTTCGACCGAGCATGCTCCGCCGGGGGACAATCGACGCATGTCTGAAGCCGGAGCCCTTCCCGTCCCCGACCGCGCCGCCCCGTTCGAGGCGCACGTCGAGTGGGCGCGGGCGACACCGGTCGAGGGGTTCGACCTGTCCCCGATCGACGACCGGTGCGTCGAGGAACCCCTGCCCTGGGACTACCTGGTGCTCGCGCGCGAGCTGGTGGGCAGCGGTCGTGGCCCGGTCCTGGACCTGGGGACGGGCGGCGGCGAGGCGTTCGCCTCGCTCGCGCCGCTGCCGGAGGGGTCGGCCGCCACGGAGGGCTGGCCACCGAACGTCCCCGTGGCCCGACGGCGCCTCGAACCGCTGGGCGTGGACGTCCGGCAGGTGGGCAGCAGCAAGGGCGAGGGGCTCATGCTGCCGTTCCTCGACGGCCGGTTCGCGGTGGTGCTGGACCGGCACGAGGAGTTCGAGCCGTCCGAGGTCCTGCGTGTCCTGGAACCGGGGGGCGTGTTCATCACGCAGCAGGTCGACTCCCGGGACGGCATCCGGGTCAACACCGCGCTCGGCGCACAGCTCCCCTGGGACCCGGACGACGTGACGCTCGAGGGCGCGGTCGCCGACCTGGCCGAGGCCGGCTTCGTGATCGACGTGGCGCGCGAGCACGTGGGCACGCGGCACTTCCACGACCTGAGCTCGCTGCTCTGGTACCTCAAGGTCATCGCGTGGCAGGTCCCCGAGATCGCGAGCCTGTCGCCCGAGGCGATCGGGCGGTACGAGGCGCCGCTGCGCGCCCTGCACATGCACTTCGCCGCGGGCAACGACTTCGTGGACGAGGCGCCGCGGTTCCTCGTGGTGGCGCGCAAGCCGTTCTGAC
Organism: Oerskovia jenensis; assembly: GCF_016907235.1. Taxonomy (NCBI): domain Bacteria; kingdom Bacillati; phylum Actinomycetota; class Actinomycetes; order Micrococcales; family Cellulomonadaceae; genus Oerskovia; species Oerskovia jenensis. The sequence continues at coordinate 2,479,597 of NZ_JAFBBO010000001.1, read as the reverse complement.
CTGCCCTGGTCAGGCGGGCATGGACGACTCTGCGGCGTGTGGCCCCGACTGGTTGACGAGGTACTTGTAGGCGTTCTTCACGTCCGGGGTGAGGACGAGGGACGCCCATCGTGGCAGATCGTGCGCACGGTTCGTGTCCAGGAACGTCGCGACGTCGGAGTGCAGCCGGTTCTCGGCCAGGGCGACCCACAGGAGCGGCACACCGAGGAGCATCACTCCCCACAGAACCACCTCGAGGGCCTGCTGGTACTCGTCACCGCTGACGAGGGCGCTGGCGACGACGAGCACTGCGGCGACCAGACCCAACCCTGCGACGAAGGGCAGCTGGGAGGGGATCAGGGCCCTCGTCAGGCGTTGCCGGAGCCGAGCTCGTACGACTGCCGCCAGTGCGACGTCCTCGGTCGTCCGGTCGGGCGCGATCTCCGAGAGGTCCTTGAATAGCGTGAGGTCTGCGGAGAGCGCCTCGTGCTCCTTGGTGTGCCGATCCACGGCCAGCCTGGAGCTCACGTACGCACTGACTGCCCCGGAGGTGAGGACGGCAGCAAGAATCGTCGTCACGTTGTTCACCGTTTCCCCCTGCAACTCGATGTGGGATGAGGCTACTCGGCCGGGGGCTGGGGAGGTGCCGGGCGCGAAGAAGCCCGCGGGCCGGTGGATTCCTCCACCCGTCGCGCTGGACAAGGGCGCGACTCCCGCGGGCTCCGGTGGCTGCATGGTTCTCGCTGGTCGTGGGTGACGTGACGGTCACCTGTCGGCCGCGGGATCCTCGCAAGGTCCGTTGCTCGATGGCACGACTAGCGTGCAACCACCTCATGTGTCCGAAGAATCTTCACTTCGTGGACCACCTCCTTTCGCATGTACTGGCGACGCTACGCCTGCCTCCCACAGGGCCGCCAGGGTATTTCTCGACGGGTTCAGGTCCGTCACCGCCTGCGGTCTCGGACGTCACCGTCGGCGCTCGGGCCCGTCACCCTCGGGGGGTGGGCGCGTCACCCTCGGCGTGCGACCGCTCGCCCTGGTCCACGCCCTCGCGCCGGGAGGCCGCGACGACGCGCGTCGAGCACACCAGGCCAAGGAGCAGGAAGCCCCCGGCGACGTACAGCGAGATCCGGGTGGCGTCGCTGAACCCGTCGGAGAGCGCGTCGACGACGTCGGGCGTCTTCTCGCCGAACTGGCTCCGGGTGCCCTCGCCGCGCAGCTGCGGGATCGTGCCGCCCGCCGACTGGGCCGTCGCGTCGGCGACCTGCGACGCGACGGCGGGCGAGACGCCGTCGACCTCGTCGAGCGCGGGGGGCACCGCGGTCGTGAGGCCGATCGCGAGGGCCGCCCCGATGAAGGCGGTGCCGAGCGCCGAGCCGAGCTGGCGTGACGTCGACTGGGTCGCGGACGCCTGGCCGGACTCCTCCTCGGGGACGTCGACGAGCGTCGTGCCCGTGAGCTGCGCGGACGCGAGACCCAGCCCCAGGCCGTAGACCACGAGCAGGACCGCGATGAGCCACGACGAGACGGTCGGGGTCACGACGAGCGCGACCGCGAGCACGCCCACGACCTCCAGGACCAGCCCCAGGACGATCGTGCGCGGCGACCCGATCGCGGCCGCGAGGTGCCGGGCCATCGCTCCCGAGAAGAACGCGCCCGCGGCCATGGTCGCGAGCACGACGCCCGCCCCCAGGCTCGAGAGGCCCAGGATGTTCTGCAGGTACAGGGGCAGCACGAAGATCAGGCCGAACTCCCCGATCGCGACGAGCATCGCCGTGAGGTTGCCCCAGCGGAACGTCGCGACGCGGAACAGCGTGAGATCCAGCAGCGCGGACCGCCCGATCCGTGCGCGGTGGTTCTCCCAGAACGCGAAGAGCACCAGGAGCAGCACGCCGATCGCGCCGATGACCGGGACCGGAGAGACGGGGGCGTCGGTCCCCCAGATCATGCCGAAGACCTTGAGCTCGCCCTTGGGGGCCCACCAGCCGAGCGACTGTCCCTCGATGAGCGCGAAGACGACCGCACCGAACCCGAGCGCGCTCAGGAGCAGCCCGACGACGTCGAGCCCCGGCACCGTGATGTGCGCGCGGGTCTCGGGGACGACGAGCAGCGCGCCGACGACGACCGCGATCCCGATCGGGAGGTTCACGAGGAAGATCCACGGCCACGTGAACGACGTCGTGAGCCACCCGCCGAGGAGCGGGCCCACGGCGGCCATCCCCGAGATCACGGCTCCCCAGATCCCGAACGCGACCGCGCGGTCCTTGCCGCGGAACGTCGCGTTGACCGTCGACAAGGTCGCGGGCAGGACGAACGCCCCGCCGACGCCCTGGATCAGGCGCGCCACGATCAGGGTCCCGGCGTCGTCGGCCTGCGACGCGAGGAGGCTCCCGGCGAGGAAGACCACGACGCCGCCGAGCAGCATGTTCCGCCGTCCCAGACGGTCGCCCAGGCGGCCCGCGGTGAGCAGGAGCGCCGCGAACACGACCGAGTAGGACGCGTTGACCCACTGCGCGTCGTTCAGGTCGAGGTGCAGGTCCTCGATGATGGTCGGGAGGGCGACGCCCACGATCGTCCCGTCGAGCACGATCATCGACAGCGCCGTGGCGAGCACGAACAGCCCGGCCCACCGGTGGTCGGGGGCGCCGGGTCCCTGCGCGGGGCGCGCCGGTGCTGCTCCGCCCGGCTCGTTCGACTGCGTGCTCATGGACGCTCCTTCGAGGTCGGGGCGACCGCTGTACGTCGCCCCCTGGCTGGGCGGTCAGGCGGGGAGGAGCCGGTCCCACTCCTCGGGGTAGTCGTCGAGCCAGGCGGCGAAGCTCTGCGCGGGGCGCCCGGCGAATCGTTCGACGACGTCGCTCACCCCTGCCAGCTCGCCCGCCGCGATCGCGGTGTAGGACGAGACCCAGCCGTCGACCGCGAACGGCGGTGCGGCGTAGACCGCGCGCGACGCGTACGCCTCCTCCACGGTCTCGGGCTGGTAGGTGATGGTGCGGCCGGTGACGTCCGACAGGACGGCGGCGACCTCGGTGAGCGTGAGGGCCTGCGGTCCGGTCACGTCGTACGTCTTCCCGTCGTGCGCGCGGGGACGTTCGTCGAGCAGGATCGCGGTCGCGACGTCCGCGATGTCGTCGTGGGACACCGACGCGAGCCGTCCGTCGCCCGCGGGGCCGCGGATGACGCCGTCGTCCCCGACCATGTGGACCAGGCCCTGGTGGTAGAGGTTGTCCCGCAGGAACGTGTACCTGATCCCCGTGGCCTTGATGTACTCCTCGGTGTGCCAGTGGTCGCGCGCGAACGTGAACGTCGCCTCGGGAGCCGCGCCGACGAACGACACGTAGACGATGCGCTCGACGCCGGCCGCGACGGCCGCGTCCACGGCTGCCCGGTGCTCGGCGACCCGGTCCGGCGCCTCGCGGGCCGAGACCAGGAAGACCGAACGCGCACCGCGGAAGGCGCGCACCATGCGTTCGGTGTCGGTGTACCCGGCGGTGACCGCGACCTCGGAGTCGGGCAGGGGCTCGCCGTCGGGCAGACGAGGGGTGCGGGAGGCGTCCCGCACGACCAGCCGTTGGGCGGCGCCCTCGGCCGCGAGCCGCAGCGCGAGCTTCGTGCCGAGCTGCCCGCTCGCTCCGGTCACCGCGACGATCCCCGAGTCCGTCCTGATGGTCATGCGTCCACGGTAGGCCGGGCGCGCAGGAACTGCCCGGGGGGCGGGGCCCGGGGCGAGACGGGTGATGGCGCTCGAGACGGGTACCCGGGCCCGTGTCCCAGCGGCCCGTCTCGTGCGGGAGCACCCGTCTCACCCCCGTCGAGAGGGCCGACGCACGGCTCGGGCAGACTGGTCGGGTGACGACACCCCACGACGCGACCCCCGACCCCGGCCACGGCCCCTACCGCGTGATGACGGTCTGCACGGGCAACATCTGCCGCTCGCCCATGGCGGAGATCGTGCTGCGCGACCGGTTCGAGGCCGCGGGACTGGGCGGGCGAGTGGTCGTGGACTCGACGGGCATCAGCGCGGAGGAGCACGGCAACCCCGTGGACCGCCGGGCGCGCCGCGTCCTGGCCGAGCACGGGTACGCCACGGGCGACGGCCACCACGCCCGCCAGGTCCGCGCGAGCGACCTCGTGTCCCGGGACCTGGTGCTGCCCATGACGGCGCAGCACGCGCGCGCCCTGCGCCGGATGCACGGCGACGGGAACGTGCGCCTGTACCGGACGTTCGACCCGGCGGCGCCCGTCGTCCCGCCCGAGCGGACCGAGCGCGACGAGCACCTGCTCGACATCGACGACCCCTGGTACGGCGGCATGCAGGACTTCGAGGACTGCCTGGCGCAGGTCGAGGCCGCCGCGGACGGGGTCGTCGAGTTCGTGCGCGGAGAGCTCGCGCGGCGTCAGGACTGAGGCGGTCGCGGCCGGGTCCCCCGCGCCCGGGTCCCCCGCGCCCGGGCGGCCCACCCGCGCACGCTCGCCCCCACGGACCCCGCCGCCGAGCGGGCCCACCGGACCGGCGCCCACGCGCCGACCCCCCTCGCCGCGGGCCCCGCCGCGTCCGCCCCGGGCTCCTCCGGGGGCACCGGCTCGGGCACGTACCCACGCACCCAGGTCGTGATCCGGTCGTACGCCACGGCGCGCACGGGCGCCGCCGAGAGCACGACGTCGTGCAGCGCCCCCTCGATGCGTGCGAGCACGACGAGCGTCCCCAGGTCGGTCGACCGTCGAGCGATCCCGACGACGTCGAGGGCCGTGTCGCTGTGCATCATCTCGGGGGTCCACCGGGGCAGGAGCGTGCTGCGCGTGGACAGCAGGACCAGGACGGGCACCGTGATCCCGAGCCCCAGCTCGACGGCGGTCTGCCCGTGCAGCACCGCGTTGAGCCAGCCCCCGTGCACCACGAAGCCGCGCACGGGCCGCCACGCGAGGTCGTAGTCCCACTCGCCGTCGAGCGTCCTGGACACGGAGCGCGTGTAGAAGCCGAGGTCGACCTGGGGCAGGGGCGCTCGCGGGTCGAGCCGGGCCTGGAGCCCGATCGCGGGCGCGAGCACCTTGCGTCCGATCTGGCGCGCCTGGAACTCGAGCCACGGGCTGTTGAGGACCAGACCGGCGACGCGGTCCTGGTTCCGCGCGGTCCACAGGCTCAGCGTGAGCCCGCCCGTCGAGTGGCCCATGAGCACCAGGCCGCGTTCGCGCAGCACGGGGTCGGCGGTCAGGACGCCGTGCCCCATGGTCGTGAGCGCGGCCTCGATGTCCTCGTCGTACGTCGCGAGGCTCGTGACGAACCCGGGGGTCTGGCCGGGGCGCAGGCTGCGGCCGTACTTGCGCAGGTCGAGCGCGAAGAACCGGGCTCCCTGCGCCTCCCAGTAGTCCGCGAGCTCGGTCTGGAAGAAGTAGTCCGACCAGCCGTGCACGTACAGGACGTCGATCCCCCGGTCGCGCACGCCCGCGGGCCGGGCTCCCCCGTGGAGCGTGTCGGCCGCGGTGCCGTCTCCTGCGTCCCGACGGCGGCGTACCAGCGTCGCGACGACCTCGCCCTCGTCGTCGGGGTCGAGGGGCAGGGTGAGCTGCTCGAACCCGTCGAGGACGTCGGGCACCCAGCCCGTCGTCGCGGCGGTCGGGGCGGTGGGTGGGGGCATGTCCCGAGGGTAGGAGCCGCCGGGTGGGAGCGCTCGCCGGGAGCGGGTGGTTCAGGTCGCCTCGGTGCCGTCCGCCGGTCCGCCCCGCCGACGGCGCCACCACCGTCGCGTACCCGTCGCGCCCGAGCCGTCCCCCGCCCCGGGCGAGCGGTCCCGGGGTGAGCCGTCCCGGGAGGTGCGCGGCGCCGTCGGGCCGGTGGACGACGCCGCGCTGCGGGCCGCACGTCGTGCGCGCCAGAGCGAGACCTCCTCCTCGACGTCCCGCAGGGGCGTGACCACGGGCGGGCCACCCAGGAGCTGGCGGCGGGCGTCGACCACGCGCGCGTTGAACTCCGCCAGGGTCTCGCGCACGGACTCCTCGGAGAACAGGCGGTCGAGCTCGTCGCGGAGCCCGGCGTCGTCCGCCCGGAGCTGGGCCGGGGGCAGGATGCCCGTGATCCGCTCGCGCTCGACGAGGTTCTTGAGCCACCAATCGGGGTCGTACCGCGCCCCCAGGCCGGGGATGGGCTTGCCCGCGAGCGGCAGGTCGTCGAACTCGCCGCGGGCCATGGCCTGCCGGACGAGCTCGTCGACCCACTGGCCGCGATTCTCGAGCGGGAGCCGTGGGCGGGCGGGGCCGTCCTCGTGGGGCTCGTCGGCCTGCTGCGGGGCGTTCGCGTCGGCTGCCGCCTCCGCCGCGTCCTGCGCCGCCTCGCGGTCCACGCGGTACTGCGCGGCCCGGCGCACCGGGTCGTCCTCGGTCATCGGGTCCTCCCAGGGTCGTCGCCGGACGGGTGCTGCTCCCATCCTCGCCGATCGCGGGCGTTGTAGGCTGAGCCGCCCGGCCTCTTCCGACCGGGTGTGCTCGTCATCGGTGAAGAAGCAGCCGGGACTGGTCGGCAGCGCGCTGCCATGAACGGCCCGCACCTCGCGGGAGGGGAGCTGCACATGACCCAGAGCACGGACGAAGAACTTCTCAGCCCGGCCGAGACGATCGACCTCGAGAACTGCGCGCGCGAGCCCATCCACATCCCCGGGCGGATCCAGCCCCGCGGGGCGCTCCTCGTGGTCCGGGAGAGCGACGGGCACGTGGTGCAGTGCTCGACCAACGTGCCCGAGGTCCTGGGGCGCGGCACCGCGGACGTGCTCGGCGCCCACCTGTCCGAGGTCCTGGGCGCCGACGACGGCCCGAGGCTCCTCACGCACGTCGCGCAGCATCCCGACCTCGCGCCGCACAACCCCGTCGAGATCCGTACCGGCGCGGCGCGCGCGACCCCGACCGACGCGATCCTGCACCGACCCCCGCTGCGCGCCGGTGCCGAACCCGTCGTCGTGATCGAGCTCGAGCCCGCCGTCGTGCGCCCCCTCAGCTTCCCCAACACGTACCAGTCCGTGCGTGCGGCGCTCGCGGACCTGGACAGGGCCGGGACGCTGCCCGAGCTGTTCGGGACGGCGGCGCGGCACGTGCGGCAGCTCACGGGCTTCGACCGCGTGATGATCTACCGCTTCGACGCCGACCACAACGGCGAGGTCGTCGCGGAGGCCAAGCGCGAGGACCTCAACTCGTTCCACGGGCTGCACTACCCCGCGACCGACATCCCGCGCCAGGCCCGCGCGCTGTACGAGAAGAACTGGATCCGGCTGATCGACGACGTGGGCTACGTCCCGTGCGAGATCGTCCCCACCGACCTCCCGACCACGGGGCAGCCGCTCGACCTCACGTACTCGACGCTGCGCAGCGTCTCCCCCATCCACCTCGAGTACCTCGCGAACATGGGCGTGGGCGCGTCCATGTCGATCTCGCTGCTGCGCGACGGCAAGCTCTGGGGCCTCATCGCGTGCCACCACTACTCGGGGCCGCACCACCCGCCCTACGCGGTGCGCGCGGCCGCGGAGTTCCTGGGCGCCGCCCTGTCGGTGCTGCTCGTCGCGCAGAGCGAGGAGGACCGCCTGGCCGCGTCACGCACGTCGTCGCGCCTGCTCGCGGGCCTCGTCGCCGACAGCCGCGACCAGGACACGGCGCTCGTCGAGGCGCTCACGGCCGACGCTCGCCTGCTCGACCTCGTGGGTGCCGACGGGGCCGTGGTCGTCGCGGAGGGGCGCTTCGCCTCGCTCGGGCACGTGCCCGACGACGCAGGGATCGCCCTGCTCGCCGACTGGTTCGCAGACCGTCTCGCGGCCGCGGACGACGAGGTCCTCGCGATCGACTCGCTGCGCGTCGCGGCCCCGGACCTCGCGGCGCACCTGCCCGACGTCGCGGGCGTGCTGGGCGTGCACCTCAACGACGGCCAGGTCGTGCTCTGGCTGCGGGACGAGGTGCTGCGCAGCGTCGACTGGGGTGGCGACCCGCACAACAAGGCCATCGCGCGCAGCGAGGGCGACACCGTCCGGCTCAGCCCCCGCAAGTCGTTCGACCGCTGGCGCGAGGTCGTGAGCGGGCACAGCGATCCCTGGACCGAGGACGCCGTCGAGACCGCGGGGGCGCTGCGCAGCCACCTCGTCGAGGCGCTCTACCTGGCCGGGCGCCGCGACGTGCGCGCGGCCGAGGCGCTCCAGCGCAGCCTGCTCCCCGAGTCGCTGCCCGACACACCGGGCTGGACCGTCACCGCGCGGTACGAGCCCGCCGGGGGCGGGTTCGTCGGCGGTGACTGGTACGACGCGCTGCGCCTGCCCTCGGGCGCGCTCGGGCTCGTCGTCGGGGACGTCACGGGCCACGGGCTGCAGGCGGCCGCCTCGATGGGGCAGCTCCGCAACACGCTGCGCGCCGCTCTCGTGCAGGCCGGGACCGCGCGCGGGGCCGTCGAGCAGGTCGCCGAGACCGTGCGGTGGACCATGCCGGGGCAGATCGCGACGCTCGTCGTCGCGGTCGTCGACCTCGACAGGGGCTCGGTCGAGTACGTGACGGCGGGTCACCCGCCGCCCTTCTTCCTCGTGCCGGGCGAGGGCGTCGTGTGGGGCCGGCTGCTGGGCGGTCCGCCGCTCGGGCTGGGCGCGCTGCGGTTCGAGGCCGGGACCACGTCGATCGCGCCGGGCGGCGCGCTCGTGCTGTACAGCGACGGGCTCTTCGAGCGCCGCGACGAGTCCCTCAAGGTGGGCCTGCGCCGCCTCGCCGGGACGTTCGCCGAGCACGTGGGCGACGTCGACGCCGTGCTGCGCGAGACCCGGGACCCCGCGTCGGAGGACGACGCGACGCTGCTGGTGCTGCGCCGTCGGACCGACCCGGCCGAGCCTGACGACGGCCGAGCCTGACGACGGCCGAGCCCTGACGACGACCGAGGGCCGGCCTGCGCCTCGCGCAGACCGGCCCTCGGCGGGAGCTCGGCGGGAACGAGCGGTCAGGGGACCGCCGCGACAGGTCGGGGCGGTCTCACCACGTCCTTGGGCACACCCAGCCTCGCCCAGACGTGCTTGCCGTCCGCGACGAACCAGCCCACGTCCAGGGCGATCCGCTGCGCGAGCACGAGCCCGAAGCCGCCGTCGCCCGGCAGGCGCGGCGCGGCGACCACGGGCGCTCGGCTCGTGTCCTGGTCGATCACGTCGACGATGTACTCCTCGCCGTCGGTCAGGAGCTGGACCGTCGTCGGTGGGCGCCCGTGCCGCAGCGCGTTGGTCGCAAGCTCGCTCGCGACGAGCACGATCTTCTCGGGGACCTCGGCGAGGGCGCCGTCGGGTGCGAGCGGGCGGCCCGTCAGCTCGAGATGGAGCGAGGTGCGCAACGTCGAGAGCTCGTCGATCGAGTCGAGCTGCCAGACGCGGACCACGTGGAAGTTCTCGGGCGGACGGGACGAGGCGATCGAGGTGTCCAAGAGGTTCCTCCGATGGGTCCGGTGAGTCGTACGGGTGGACGGGTGCGGCGTCGCGGCCGGGGGTGGTGGCCGCGGCGACGGGACGGTGTCAGTCGACGAGCGTGAACTGCGCGAGGACGCCGCTGATCTCGAGCAGGTCCCTGATGCGCTCCGGGACACCGACCAGGACAGGGGCCACGCCCCCGGCCAGCAGGGACAGGTACAGCAGCCGCAGGCCGCCCGAGTCCATGAACGTGACCTCGCTCAGGTCGATCGTCACGGGGCCGTCCGCGCGCTGGAGAGAGCGGACGAGGTCGTCCTCGGAACGGTCCTGGACCGCGGCGTCGACCTCGCCCCACATCGTCCATCGAGGTCCGGAGTCGTCGATGCGGACTCCCCCTTGCGTCGTGTGCTCCGGCACTGCTCGCCTCTCGCTCGTGTGATCCGCGGATCTTCTCCCAGCCTCTGCGCGACCGGGACTCGTGCAAGGTTACGGAACTTCACGCGCGGTTTCCTGCCAGGACTCGCTCCGTCACCGGACCTGCACAGTTCACCCGGCGCTCGTCGGGCCCCGTGAGGTGCGGAATCCCGGGCATGATGGGCTCATGAAGGTCTCGCGCAGGTCGCACGTCCCCCCGTTCGCCGTCATGGAGGTCCTCGCCGCGGCCAACGCCCGGCGCGACGCGGGAGAGTCGGTCCTCAACCTGTGCGCCGGGGAGCCCGCGACGGGGGCGTCCGACGTCGTGCGGCGCCGGGCGATCGAGCTGCTCGAGTCCGGAGACCTCGGCTACACCGAGGCCCTGGGCGTGCCCGCGCTGCGTCAGGCGATCGCCGAGCACTACGGGCGTACCTACGGCGTGCAGGTCGACCCGTCACGCGTCGCGGTGACCACGGGGTCGTCGGGCGGCTTCATGCTCGCGTTCCTCGCCGCGTTCGACGCCGGCGACCGCGTCGCCCTGGCCCGCCCCGGGTACCCCGCGTACCGGAACATCCTCGCGGCCCTGGGGTGCGAGGTCGTCGAGCTCGACTGCGGCCCCGAGACCCGCTACCAGCCGACGGTCTCCCAGCTCATGGAGGCGTACTACGGGGGCGGCCTCGACGGGCTCGTGGTCGCGAGCCCCGCCAACCCGACCGGGACCATGATCCCGCCGGCCGACCTGGCCGAGCTCGCGTCCTGGTGCACCGACCACGACGTGCGCCTGATCAGCGACGAGATCTATCACGGCATCGTCTACGCCGACCCCGCGTCGGAGGCCGGCGAGACGGCGACCGCGGCGCAGTACCTCGACGGCGGTGCGGTCGTCGTGAACTCGTTCTCCAAGTACTGGGCCATGACCGGGTGGCGGCTCGGGTGGCTCGTGCTGCCCGAGGACCTCGTGGCCCCGGTCGACGCGCTCGCGGGCAACATCGCGCTGAGCCCCCCCGCGCTCGCGCAGCACGCGGGCGTCGCGGCGCTGTCCCCCGAGGGGTACGCGGCCGCCGTGGCGAACGTCGCCCGGTACGCGGACTCGCGCGCGCTCGTGCTCGACCGGCTCGACGACCTGGGCTGGGACCCGGTCGCCCCGGCGGACGGCGCGTTCTACGTCTACGCGAACGTCGCGGAGTCGGGGCTGGACTCGGTCACGTGGTGCGAGCGGCTGCTCGCCGACACGGGGGTCGCGCTCACCCCGGGGACGGACTTCGACGGCGTGCGCGGCCACGAGTGGGTCCGGTTGTCGTTCGCGGCCGCGCCCGAGGTCGTGGCCGAGGCCGTCGACCGGATCGTCGCCTGGCGCGCGGCGGGCTACCGCCCGGTGTGACGAGCCGTCAGGCGGCCAGGTCCACGGCACGCACCTGGGCGGCGGGGGCCTCGAGGGCGATGACGACCGCCTCGGTCGCGCGGCGGCGTCGAGCCTTGACGAGCACCACGATGGCCTGACCGCCGATGACGATCCACACCACGTTCGCGACCGCCGAGGGCCATACCCCGTTGACCGCCGCGACCAGGCACATGAGACCCGCGCCCACGAAGTTCGTGAGCTGGAACCGCAGCGAGTCCCCTGACCAGCGACCACGTGTGACCATCGCGTACGCCGTGACGGCCGCGATCGCGCCGACCCATCCGAGCGGGGTCACGACCAGGTCGACGAGGGCGGGGGAAGCGGACATGGCGGTCTCCGGGCAGGGGTCACGAAGGGATCGGGGAGGGGGGTCCTGGTGGGAGCTGCGACGCTGCAGCGACCAGGTGGATTGTGGGCGCCAGCCCCTTTTGAGGAGGACCAGCCGGCGCCACGTCACAAGTGTGACCCCGAAAATCATTCAGCACAATTGAAGAACTCTGACGTGGCCGTTTAGCATCTCTACATGGCCACGGACCCACGAAGACTTGGTTTCCTGCTTGCCGTGCACCGGGCCGGAGGTGTCCTGGCGGCAGCCGACCTGCTGCACGTGACGCCCTCGGCCGTGTCTCAGCAAATAGCGCGTCTGGAGGCCGAGGAGAAGATCCAGGTCCTCGACCGCGGGCCTCGTGGCGTGACGCTGACGCCCGCAGGTCGCATCCTCGCCGAGGCCGCCGAACGCATCGAGTCCGAGATGGTCGAGGCCCGCAAGGCCATCGTCGCGATGAGCGAGGAGATGACGGGGACGGTGTCGGTCGGGTCGTTCCAGACGGCGATCCGAGCGGTCGTCGGTCCGACGTTCGCATCGCTCGAGTCGCGCTATCCCGGCGTCGAGCTCGACGTCCAGGAGCTCGAGCCCGCGGAGGCCCTGCGGCTCCTGCGCAGCGGCGACCTGGACGTCGTCCTGCTGGAGCGTGACGAGGACGCCGACTCCCCCGCGCCGCGCGGCATGCGCGAGGTCCCGCTGCTCGACGAGCCGTGGCGCGTCGTCGTGCCCGCGACCTTCCCCACGCCCGCGCGCCTCGACGACGTGCGCGACGCCGTCTGGCTGGGACCCGAACCCACGACGGCCGCGGCCCGCGCCCTGCGCCGCCTCTCGCGCACCCTCGGCACGACGCTCCGCACGCGTCACTCCTACTACGACTTCGACGTGGCGCTCGCGCTCGTCGCGGCCGGCCAGGGCGTCGCGATGCTCCCGGCGCTCGCCGTGCAGGGCGAGATGCCCGACGGCGTCACGGTCGTCCCGCTCCCGGGCCTCGGTTCGCGACGCCTCGTCGCACGGCACCGGGCGACCCGGCACGAACCCCGGCCCGTCGTGAACGCGGTCATCGACGAGATGGTCACCGCGGCCGCAGCGATCGAGCTGGGCTGAACGGGCTGGGCCGAAGAACGCTCAGCGCCTGCCGACCGACAGGCTCCCCTCGTCGAGCACCGCCAGCTCGTCCAGGACCCGGGTGAGGGTGCCCGCCGACCGGTCCCAGCGCATCGACCGGGGGTCCGCCGGAAGATCGGCGACCCGGGCCGGGGCCTCCGGCACGGCGAGGTGGCGCGGGACGTAGGCGGTCGTCCGGGGCTGCTGGTCCTGCGACGTCATGTCCATGCTGGGTGAAGCCCCCTCGGGCGCTCGTGGTGGTCCCCGTCGCGCACGTGCGACGAGGTGAGCACCTCATCCTGCCCGCCGCGCGAGCGGTGGGCAGGAGGCGCGCCCTCGGACGTGGGCGGGACCCTGGGGAGAGTCGTGGAGATCGTGTGGGTGCTAGTCACGGACGAAGACCTGGTACCGCTCGGGGTCCTTCTGGGCCGCGACGACCGAGGCGACCCGCGCCTCGGCCTCCTCCCTGGTCGGCAGTACGTCGCAGTCGAAGACGTCGTACAGCGTGATCGAGGTGTGCGCCCACCCGAGGAACGGGGTGCTCCCCGCCGGGCAGCTCCCGACGAGCGGGTACACGAAGACGATCTGCTTGCCGGTCTGGAGTCCGACCTTGCGCGCGATGCCCTGCGCGGTGTCGACGATCAGGCTGCGGTTGGTCGTGATCTGCTCGGGCACGCCCGGGTCCTGAACGCTCGCGTCGACCTGTTCCTGCACGTGGGCCCGGACGCGCTCGGGCAGCGGCTCGCTGCTCGTGACCACGACCCGCGACTTGTCGGGCAGGACGAAGGCGTGCTTCCCGGCAGGAAGCCTGTCGACGTCCTCCACGGCGATCGGCTCTCCCGTGGCGACGGTGAGCTCACCGGGTGCGGGCGACTCGGCCGCGTCGACCATCGACGACCCCTCGGCGCCCGGGCCTCGCGAGCCCTCGCCGCCGCCCTCGACGCAGCCGTCGAGCAGTGCGAGCAGCGCGAGGAGCACGAGCGTGGCTGCTGCCAGCCAGAACGCCGCGCGGCGATTCTCGGGGCTCGTCACAGAGCACACCTCCGTCGATCTCGTGCGTGCTCACCCGGAGCACAGGTCGGTTTTCCTCCTCTCTATGCGGCGGGAGGATCGTCGGCCTGCGTGCTCGCTCCTGCGTCGACGCGTGCGGGCCTGCATGGACGGGTGGGCCCGCGCCTGCGCCGACCGGTTCCGTCCCGGCGCGCGCGGCCCGGCACGGACTCGTACCGTGTGGGGGTGCGCGTACCTCACGCTCGCCGGGTCCCCCGGGCGCCCCAGGGCTCCCGGCTGCTGTCGACGCCGACCACCCGGCTTCTCGGGCTCGTCCTGGCCCTCGCCCTCGCCCTGCTGGTCGGGGCCGGTGCCGCAGGGCCTGCGACAGCGGCGACCACGGCCGGCTGGGCGGCCTGGGACCCGCTCGCCGGCACGGGCGGCACCTTCACGACCACGATGCGGCTGCCCGCGGGGGGCTTCCCGGCCGCGACCGTGACGTCGGACTCGCGGGCCGGGCAGGTGGGCGTCCAGTCGGGGGCCAGCTCGTGGTTGAGCGCCACGACACCCGTCGGCTCCCGGTACGGGTCGAGCCAGGGGCAGCCCTACCTGAACCTGCGCCCGCGGGCCGACACGCCGACGACTCCGTCGACCACGACCTACACGTTCGAGCGCCCCACCCCCGCGAGCGGGTGGACGTTCGTGCTGGGGGACATCGACGCAGACCAGGTGACGGTCGTCGCGCGGGGTGGAGGTGGCCGGCTCCTGACGGGCGCCGAGCTGGGCTACCAGGGCGGGTTCAACTACTGCGCCGTCACCCCGAGCCCCGCCTGCACGGGGACGGACGTCCCGACGTGGGACCCCGCCACGGGTGTGCTGCGGGGGAACGCGACCGCGACCGACACGTCGGGGGCCACGGGCTGGTTCGAGCCCACGGTGCCCGTCACGAGCCTGACGTTCCTGTTCCAGCAGCGGTCCGGGCTCCCGGTCTTCCAGACCTGGTTCGCCTCGCTCGCGCGCGACGTCACCGGGACGGTCGCGCTGCAGGGCGCGGGTCCGGTGGGCGGCGCGAGGCTCACGCTCCTGTCCCCCGACGGTGTCCGGCTCGCGACCACGACCTCGGGGACCGACGGCACGTACTCGTTCGCCGGGTACACCGCGGCGGACGGCTACACGGTCGAGGTCGCCCCGCCGCCTGCCCCGACGGGCCAGGCGGGGTACGTCGTGGTCGGCCCCGGCGCCCTGCCGGCCGACCTCGCCGCGACCGACGCGAGCGGAGTCGACTTCACGGTCCGGCCGATCGTCCCCGTCCCGGTCGGAGGAACCGTCCTGACCGATGACGGGACACCGGTCCCGGGAGCCACGATCACGATCACGGGGGCGAGCGGGCCGATCACGGCCGTGACCGACTCGAACGGGACCTACCTCGTGGACCAGGTCGCGGTCGGGCAGCACACCGTGACCGTGACACCGCCGCCCGGGTACACGGTGGACGAGCCGAGCCGGTCGTTCGAGGTGCTCCCGGGGGACGAGGCGCTGCGCACCGTGAGCTTCGTGGCCTCAGCCCTGCCGTCGGTCTCCGGGACGGTCACGGCGGGCGGACAGGGCGTCGCGGGGACCCTGGTGACCTTCACGGGCCCGGGCGGCGCGACGGGCAGCACCCTCACGGCCGCGGACGGCACGTACCGGTTCGACCTCCTCCCCGCCGGTCCGTACACGGTCACGGTCGATCCCCCGCCCGGCTTCACGGTGGACGGGCCGGGATCGCGTGCGGTCACGCTGGGAGCGGCGGACGTGACCGGGATCGACTTCACGCTCGCCCGGCCGGGCGCGATCGGGGGCACGGTCACGGCCGACGACGGCGCTCCGGTCCCGGGAGCGACCGTCCTGGTCAGCGGTCCCGGCGGCGACGTCCCGCTCACGACCGGCCCGGACGGGACCTACTTCGTCGACGGGCTCGGCCCGGGCGGGTACACGATCGCGCTGGCCGTCCCGGAGGGTTTCACGAGCCCGGCACCTGCGGAGCGCACCGTGACCCTCACGAGCGCGGGCGAGTCGCGACTCGACCAGGACTTCGCGGTCGAGGTGGCGCTCCCCGTCGACCCGCCGCCGCCCGTCTCCCCCGGGACCTCTCCGGGCTCCGCCTCCGGCGTGCCGGCCCCCGGCGCCACGGTGAGCACACCCGGCCCGACGGCCCCGGCACGGCTCGCGTCCTCGGGCGCCGACCCGACCGCCCCGCTCGCGGTCGCCGCTGCGCTGACCACCGCGGGGCTCGCCCTGGTGGGCGGACGGGCGCTGCGCCGTCGGGCCTGAGGACGTCCCTCCCGACCGAGCCCGGCCGAGACGTCCTGCCTGCGGAGGGGACTTTCCGGACGTAGCCTGCTCGGATGGACGTAGCGGTGCTCGGAGCGACCGGCGACGTCGGGCGGCAGGTCGTCACGCAGCTCGTCGAGCGGCGCGTCCTGCCCACGACCTCCCGGCTGCAGCTCGTCGGCCGACCCGGTGGTGCGTCGGGGCGCGCGGTCCACGGGCTGCGCGCGGACCTCGTCGACGCCTACGACGAGCACGCCCCGCTCATCGACGTGGCCCACTCCCCCGACGACGTCGTGGCCGACGTCGTCGTGGTCGCGGCCGGCGCGACGACGCCCGCCCGCTCGGGCGCCTCGCTCGACCGGACCGGGCTCGCGGTCGCCAACCGCGAGGTCTTCGCCGAGTACGCCGACGCGATCGCGCGGTACGGCTCGGGGCACGAGGTCGTGATCGTGGTGTCCAACCCCGTCGAGGTCGGCGTCGCCGTGATGGCCCGGGCGCTGGGCGCGCGACGCGTCGTCGGCATGGGGGCCTGGCTCGACACGCTGCGCTTCCGGCGCGAGATCGCCGTCGAGCTGGGCGTGCGACGGCACCGCGTGGGCGGCTTCGTCGGGGGCCAGCACGGCGAGGACGCCGTGCCGCTGTGGTCGACCGTCCGCCTCAGCGGGCACGACGTCGCCGAGCGCGACCGTGCCGTGCGGCTCCTGCGCCGGGGACGTACGCTCGACGCGTTCCCCGACGAGATCGCCGCGGCCAAGGCAGAGCTCGTCGAGGTCGCGGCCACCGACGTCGGCGCCGCGTACCGCCTGATCGACACCTGGCCCGCCGACCTGCGCGTCGTCGCGCGCCCCTGGATGACGCACCAGAGCGGCGCCAAGACCGCGACCGCCACGGCGTCCGCGACGGTCGACCTCGTCGAGGTCGTGCTCGACGGCCGGGAGATCGTCGTGGCCGGGCAGGTCGCGCTCGACGGCGAGGTGGCGCTCGCGGGCGAGCCGCAGCGCGGCGTCCTGGGCGTCCCGCTCGTGCTGGGCCCCGAGGGATGGACGCGCGTCCTCCTGGACGCCCTGCCCGACGACGAGACGCACCGCCTGCGCGGAGCGGCGGCAGCCGTGGGGTCGGCCCTGCGGGCGGCCGGCGGTCCGGGTGCGCGGGGTGGCGCGGGTGCCGGGACCGGCGGCGTGGCCGCGACCGCTGGTGCCGGCGGGACCGGTGCCGGGCCGGACCGCCGCGGACAGCCCGGCACGGGTGACGGTCCGGGCCGGGACGGCGGGGTCGGCCGACCCGAGACGCCCGAGCCCTCGTGGGTGGCGCAGGTCGAGGGGCTCCACCGCGCGGGCACCCTGACCGGCCTCACGGGCGTGTTCTCGACGCGCGGCGTGAGCTTCGAGCGTCTCGCGACCGAGGAGGTCGAGGGCGACGGCGACGCGGGCACGATCCACGTGAGCTTCCGGGCCAGCGAGCGTCGAGCCCGGGCGCTCGAACGCGCGGTGGGTCGACTCGCGACGGTGCGCTCCGTCGTCGTGCACGGCGCTCCCCACGAGACGCCTGCGCCGCCGCCGGACCGCGCGCGCTAGGCTGGGCGCACAACCACATACTGCTGCTCGAACCACCGCGGGAGAGCCCGGCCACCTCAGGGTGAGGTCGGCGCCGAAGGAGCAACTCCTCCCCGAGAATCTCTCAGGCCGACGTACCGCGGTGGCGAGGCAACTCTGGAAAGCGGTGGCTTCGCGTCCGCCCGCGGGCGCAGGAGTCCCCTACCGACGGTGCAAGCCGGCGCGCCCCGGGTCCGTGAGGACCATGGCGGACCGGCAAAACTCTCAGGTCGACGCTGCGCGTCCGATGACAGAGCGGGGAGGAACGGGCAGGCCCAGGGTCTGCCGTCGTCTTCCTCGCCGACCCCCGGAGACCTCCGTGACACAGCAGCCCAGCGACGCGTTCGACCGCGCGCACTTCCCGTTCCGCCACCTGGGGCCACGCCCGGTCTCCGAGGACGCGGCCGGCGCGCCCTCGGGCGAGGTCGCGACCATGCTCGCCGAGCTCGGGTACGACTCGCTCGACGCGCTGATCGACGCCGCGGTCCCGGACTCGATCCGCACCGACCGACCCCTCGACCTGCCCGCGGCCCGCACCGAGTCCGAGGTCCTCGCGGACCTGCGTGCCATCGCGGCCAAGAACGTCGTCAAGACCCAGATGATCGGCCTGGGGTACTACGGGACCATCACTCCCCCGGTCATCCGCCGGAACGTGCTCGAGTCCCCCGCCTGGTACACGGCCTACACGCCCTACCAGCCCGAGATCTCGCAGGGCCGCCTCGAGGCCCTGCTCAACTTCCAGACCGTGGTCCTGGACCTGACCGGGCTCGAGGTCGCCAACGCGTCGCTGCTCGACGAGGCGACCGCCGTCGCGGAGGCCGTCGCTCTCATGTGGCGCGCGGCCAAGGGCGGGGCGGGCGTCGTCGCCCTGGACTCGGAGCTGTTCCCGCAGACGATCGCGGTGACCCGGGCACGGGCCGAGTCGGTGGGCCTGCCGGTGGTCGTCGTCGACCTGTCCGAGGGCGTGACGGCGGGCCTCGTGGCCGCCGGCGTGGCGGACCAGAAGCTCATCGGCATGGTGCTGCAGCAGAGCGGCACCTCGGGCGTGGTCCGGGACCTGCGCCCCCTCGTCGCCGAGACCAAGGAGCAGGGCGCCCTGGTGACGATCGCGGCCGACCTCCTGGCCCTCACGCTGCTCGTCTCCCCCGGCGAGCTCGGCGCGGACGTCGCGGTGGGCTCCGCCCAGCGCTTCGGGGTCCCGCTGTTCTACGGCGGCCCGCACGCCGCGTTCATGGCGGTCCGCAAGGGCCTGGAGCGCTCTCTCCCGGGCCGCCTGGTCGGGGTGTCGGTCGACGCCGACGGCGACCAGGCCTATCGCCTGGCCCTGCAGACGCGCGAGCAGCACATCCGGCGCGAGAAGGCGACGAGCAACATCTGCACGGCGCAGGCGCTGCTCGCGATCGTCGCGTCGATGTACGCGGTCCACCACGGGCCCGCGGGGCTCAAGGAGATCGCGGAGCGCGTGCACTCGCGGGCCGTGGCGCTCGCCAACGGACTGCGGGCTGCGGGCTTCGAGCTCCAGCACGACGTCTTCTTCGACACCGTGGCGGTGGTCGTGCCGGGCCGTGCGGCGGCGCTCGTCGCGGCGGCCGCGGCGGCCGGGATCAATGTGTACAACCCGGATTCGGATCATGTACAGATTGCGTGCGACGAGGCCACGACGCCCGACGACGTGCTCACGCTCGTCGAGGTCTTCGCGGGCGGACAGGACCTCGGGTTCGTCGGCGGCGGCAGCGTGCTGACCCCGGACCTGCTGCGCACGACCGGGTACCTGACCCACCCGGTGTTCCACCGGCACCGCTCCGAGACCGCGATGCTGCGCTACCTGCGCTCGCTCTCCGACAAGGACCTGGCGCTCGACCGGACCATGATCCCGCTGGGCTCGTGCACCATGAAGCTCAACGCGACCGCCGAGATGGAAGCCATCTCCTGGCCCGGTTTCGCGGACCTGCACCCGTTCGTGCCCGCTGACCAGGCCCTGGGCTACGCCGAGCTGATCGACGGTCTGCAGAGCCAGCTCACCGAGATCACGGGCTACGCGGGTGTCTCGGTGCAGCCCAACGCGGGCTCGCAGGGAGAGTTCGCGGGCCTGCTCGCGATCCGCGACTACCACCGCTCGCGCGGCGAGGAGGGGCGCGACGTGTGCCTCATCCCCGCGTCGGCGCACGGCACCAACGCGGCCTCGGCCGCGCTCGCCGGCATGCGCGTCGTCGTCGTGGCGACGTCCGAGAGGGGCGAGGTCGAGCTCGACGACCTGCGCGCCAAGCTCGATCAGCACGGCCCCCAGGTCGCGGCGATCATGATCACCTACCCCTCGACGCACGGCGTCTACGAGGAGCACGTGCGCGAGGTCTGCGATCTTGTACATGCTGTGGGTGGTCAGGTGTACATCGACGGAGCGAACCTCAACGCGCTCGTCGGCCTGGCCCGCCCGGGCGAGTTCGGGGGCGACGTCTCGCACCTGAACCTGCACAAGACCTTCTGCATCCCGCACGGCGGCGGCGGCCCCGGCGTCGGACCCGTCGCGGTGGCCGAGCACCTGGTGCCGTTCCTTCCCGGCAACCCGCTCACGGGGGAGGGGGCCGCGCCCGTCTCGGCCGCCCCCTTCGGCTCGGCCGGCATCCTGCCGATCTCCTACGCGTACGTCGCCCTCATGGGGCCCGACGGCCTGGAGGCCGCGACCAAGACCGCCGTGCTCGCCGCGAACTACCTGGCCAGCCGCCTGACCGAGCACTTCCCCGTGCTCTACACGGGCGAGGCGGGCCTGGTCGCGCACGAGTGCATCCTCGACCTGCGCCCGATCACCGCGCGGACCGGCGTCACGGCCGAGGACGTGGCCAAGCGACTCATGGACTACGGGTTCCACGCGCCCACGCTGTCCTTCCCGGTCGCGGGCACGCTCATGGTCGAGCCGACCGAGAGCGAGGACCTCGCCGAGCTCGACCGGTTCGTCGCGGCGATGGTCGCGATCAAGGCCGAGATCGACGAGGTCGCGGCCGGCACCTGGGGCATCGAGGAGTCGCCGCTGCGCGGGGCCCCGCACACGGCCGCCGCTGTCGTCTCGGACGCCTGGGACAAGCCGTACTCGCGCGAGGTCGCGGTCTACCCGCTCGCTACGCTGCGGTCGGGCAAGTACTGGCCGCCCGTGCGTCGTATCGACGGGGCCCGTGGCGACCGGAACCTCGTGTGCTCCTGCCCGCCGATCGAGTCGTACTCCTGAGGTTGTCAGAACCAGCGTGACCTCGAGGCCACGCTGGTTCTGACAACCTCGGACCCACCCCAGGACTGTCAGAGCGAGCGTGACGTGGAGGTCACCCTCGTTCTGACACCGCAGAGAGGATCACCATGACGGAGTCCGCGCAGGACACCACCCCGGTCGCTGACCGCCTCAGCCCGCTCCACGACGAGCACGTCGCCCTGGGAGCCTCGCTCACGAGCTTCGGCGGCTGGCAGATGCCGTTGCGCTACACGAGCGACCTGGCCGAGCACCGCGCGGTGCGTGAGGCCGCCGGCCTGTTCGACCTCTCGCACATGGGCGAGATCGAGGTCGCCGGTCCGCAGGCTGCCGCCGCCCTGGACCACGCGCTCGTCGGCAACCTCACCGCGGTGGCCGTGGGACGTGCGCGCTACACCATGATCTGCGCCGAGGACGGCTCGGTCCTCGACGACCTGGTCGTCTACCGCCTGGGCGAGGAGCGGTTCCTCGTCGTCGCGAACGCAGGGAACGCGCCGCTCGTGACCGACGAGCTCGTCCGCCGGTGCGAGGGCTTCGACGCGACCGTCACGGACCAGGCCGCGAACACCGCGCTGGTCGCGGTCCAGGGCCCGCGCGCCGAGGAGATCGTCGGCTCGCTCGTCGCTCCCGAAGATGTACAAGTTGTCGAGTCTCTGAAGTACTACGCGTCCGTCGAGCTCCGGGTCGCCGGGATCGACGCCCTCGTCGCGCGCACGGGATACACCGGGGAGGACGGGTTCGAGCTGTTCGTCCCCGCCGGGCAGGCTCGTGAGCTGTGGCAGAAGGTGCTGGCCGCGGGGGAGCCCCTCGGCCTGGTCCCCGCAGGGCTCTCGGCCCGCGACTCGTTGCGCCTCGAGGCGGGCATGCCGCTCTACGGCCACGAGCTCGACACGACCACCACCCCCTTCGAGGCGGGCCTGGGCCGGGTCGTGAAGCTCGACAAGGTCGACGGCGAGGGCAACCCGCTCGACTTCGTGGGCCGTGCGGCCCTGGCGTCCCGCAAGGGGGCTCAGCCCGCGCGCGTCCTCGTGGGCCTGCGCGGCCTGGGCAAGCGGCCGGCGCGCGCGGGCTACCCCGTCGTGATCCCGGGCAAGGACCCCGACGTGCGGATCGGCTTCGTGACCTCGGGCGCCCCCTCGCCGACCCTCGGCTACCCCGTCGCGATGGCCTACGTGACCCCCGAGTTCAGCGCCGAGGGCACCGAGCTCGCGGTCGACGTCCGGGGCCGTGAGGAGCCGGTGGTGATCGTGCCCATGCCGTTCTACCGTCGTCCTCAGACGTCCTGACCCGGGCCCCGGCCCGACCTCCCGACCCCCAGATCTTCCACCAGCAGACCAGGAGCACCTCATGGCAGACTTCCCCGCCGACCTGCAGTACACCGCCGAGCACGAGTGGCTCGACACCTCGACGCCCGCCGTCGTCGGCATCACGAGCACGGCCGCCGAGGCGCTCGGTGACATCGTCTACCTCGAGCTGCCCGAGGTCGGCGCCACCGTCACGGCCGGCGCGGTGATCGGCGAGGTCGAGTCGACCAAGTCGGTCTCCGAGCTGTACTCGCCCGTCAGCGGGACGGTGGCCGAGGTCAACCAGGCCGCGATCGACGACCCGTCGCTCGTCAACGCCGAGCCCTTCGCGGGGGGATGGCTCATCAAGGTCGACGTGACCGAGACGGGTCCCGTCCTCACGGCGGACGAGTACAGCGCGCTCGTGGGCGGCTGACCACCCGCTTCCTCCCGAGGTTCCCCCGAGGGCCGTTCCGCGACGCTGTCGCAGGGCGGCCCTCGGGCGTCTCCGGTTGTCACTCAGCACGCTGGGGCGCGAGACTGTGAGGCGGGTCACATTTCTTGTCGCAACGAACAGGGCGTGATCCGTGACACATCGGAGAAATCGTCCGTTGTCGCCGGAGCCGGCGTTTTCGGTATCTGACCTGCGTGGATACTGTGCATCACGCCGCGGGGGACCCCGTCGGGAAAGATCGCTGAGATTGAGGGTGAAGAACCGCGTCATGAATCGCGAGCTCACCCATCTCTCCCAGTAGCAGCACCTCACCGGATCGACCCATGACGCGATGGGAAGACCGGTCAGCACATGGAGGAAGCATGAGCATCATCGAACTGGCCCGGACAGAGTCGCCGGCCGTCCAGCTCGCAGCACCACTCACCCGCCGTGAGCAGGTCGTGCTGTCGAACCTCTCCGAGGACATCACCCTGGAGCAGATCGCTACCAAGCTGTTCGTCACCCGCAACACCGTGAAGTCGCAGGTACGCAGCCTCTACCGCAAGCTCGGTGTCTCGACGCGCGCCGAGGCCGTCCAGTGGGCCAAGGACGCAGGCATCCGCTGACGTCGGTTCTCGGCAAGGGGTCCGCCCGCTCGACGGGTGGGAGACACGGGGACGGTCCGTCCGTGCTCGGGGGCTGGGGGTACGTGGTGCACGCGGCCACGCGTGACGAGTCGGGCATCAGCCCGGCCAGGTCTCGTCGTGGTCGGCGTGAAACACTGCGCACATGACCTCCCGCCGTCTCGTGGTGGCCGCCGCCGTCGTCGACGACCTCACGACCCCTCGCCTGCTGCTCGCCGCCCGTCGTTCTCGGCCGGTCGAGCTCGCTGGGCGCTGGGAGTTCCCGGGGGGCAAGGTCGATCCGGGGGAGACACCCGTCGACGGGCTGCACCGCGAGCTCCGCGAGGAGCTGGGGGTGCAGGTCGTGCTCGGTGACGAGCTCGCCGGGCCCGACGAAGGTGGCTGGAACATCACGGACCGGCACGTCATGCGTCTGTGGCTCGCCCGCATCGTGGCGGGGGAGCCCGAGCCGCTCGTCGAGCACGACAGGCTGTCCTGGCTGCCGACGGGCGAGTGGGGGAGCGTCGACTGGTTGGACGGCGACGTCCGGATCGTCGACGCGCTCAGCGGCTGGGTGGCGCGGGAAGCCGTCTGACCCAGGTCTCGACCTGACGTCTGCTGCGCAGGCGCACGAGAGCCGGAGGCGTGTCCTGACGTGCGACCGTGGCCGGGAGGTCGCGCAACGAGTTCCGCGTGGACCAGGCCCAGCGGATGACGTGGCCCCGGTCCCGGAGCACCGTCCGGAGCGGCGGTTCGACGTTGCCGTTCCACAGCACCTCGCGTCGCCGCGCGCGCCGCACCGTCCGCATCACGACCTGCCGCATCGTCGTCGCCACGGGCAGGTCGAGCCACACGACGAGGTCGGCCTCGTCCAGGAGGAGCTGTCGCGCCGCGCGGTACTGCCACTCGACGACGAAGCGCTCCTGCCCGACGACGCCGCGCACGTCGTCGAGGAACGTCGCCCGAGGCGTCCAGCCGGGGCCGTGGAAGAGCGCGTCGATCTCGGTGTGCGGCAGGTCCAGGCGCGTGGCGAGGCGCTGCGCGAGGGTCGTCTTCCCCGACCCCGAGACCCCGGCCACGACGACGCGGCGAGGACTGTGCCCGAGGTGAGCGACGACGTCGTCCAGGGGGCCGAGGGTGATGTGCACCCGGGGACCCTACCTGGCGGGCCGTCGCTCCCCGCCCGGTTTCACCGCGCGCTCCCGGACCCGCGCTGGTATCACGGAGGGACGTGAGGCGAGCCGGGAAGTCGGACCGGGGCGCCGGTGCTCACCTCCGACCGGTCGACCGGGCCTCGTGCACGCACGGTGTCCCCCTGCAGAGAGGTGACCCGCATGAGCGACCTCACCGGACTGGGCCCCCCGGCCCGACCCACGAGCGTCACGGTCGCGGTCGTGCTCACCTGGATCGCCGCGGTCACGGACGTGGTGGGCAGCGTCGCGCTGTTCCTGCTCGCGGGCGACGCCGCAGTGACCGGGGCGATCGCCGCGTCCCGTGCCGAGATCCAGTTCTTCGCGCTCCTGAGCCTCGTCGTCGGGGTCCTCGTCGTGCTCGTCGCGCTCGGCCTCCAGACCCGGGGGCGATGGGCGCTCATGGCGATCACGGTCGTCATGCTGATCCGGGTCTGCGTCGGTGTCTACTCGCTGCTGCGGTTCGGCCCGCACCACCTGACGGGCGCGGTGCTGACGATCGTCGTCGCGCTCCTGGTGCTCGCACTGCTCTGGAACCGGGCGTCCCGTCGGTACTTCCGCGCCTGACCGACGCCCCCGCAGGGGACGACCGACGCCCCCGCACCCCGACGAGGGGAGCGGGGGCGTCGGCCGTCGCTCGGAGGGCTCAGCCGTCGACGGGCTCGCGGGCGGGGGCGCCCTGAGCGGGAGCCTCGCCGCCCGAGACCTTCTGCTCGCCGAGGTGCTTCGGGGTCCAGCCCGTGCTGACCGAGCCGATCATCTGCGGCGGTGTGTGCTTGCGCGTCCACGCCTTGAAGACCAGGTACATGACGATCACCAGGACGTACCGGACCATGGCCAGGAGCGACTGGACCGTGGGCTCGCCGCATCCCAGGGTCGCGCTGGTGTCGTTGAGCGAGTGGACGACCATGACGAGCAGGATCCCGCCGACAGCGGCCGGCATCCCCTTGCGGCCGTACAGGTGCCAGGCGCGCCACGCGATCGCGACCGCGATGCCGGTGAAGAGCCAGTGGAACGGCGAGACGCCGAAGATGCGGGCGACCTGGGCGGCGATCACCGACCCGGTGGTGACGGCGGGGGTCTCGCCGCCGCAGAACGCCGGGCCCGATGCGGCCGCCATCTGATAGGCGTACAACGTGGTCTCCGCGATCGCGAAGCCGAACCCGGCCGCGAGCCCGATCGCGACACCCGCGCGGGGGTTGCGGTAGGTGCCGAGCAGGAACAGCGCGATCGGGACGAGCAGCTTGGCGGTCTCCTCGGTGAACCCGACGAGGGCCGTCGCGAGCGAGATGCCGCCGATCGAACCGGTGAGGTCGTTGAGGTTCAGGGCGACGAGGAACGTGGCGCCGGCCGAGGCGACCGCGACGGCCGCGACCTGGCGGAGCCCGATCACGTCGCGCAGCGCGAGCTGACGATCGACGAACCCGTAGAACGCCCAGCACACGAGGGCCATCGCCAGGAAGCTCGTCACTGCCATGACGTGCACGTTCTCGGTCGCCTGGTAGGTGGCGACCCCGATCCCGAGCACGACCAGCGCGGCGGCGAGGATCCAGACCCACCGGCCCCAGAACCGGCCCCGGAAGTGGTGGCCGCGGTTCGCCTGCTCGGCGCCGTCCGCGACCCGTGCCGTCCAGGCCTGGCCGTCCCAGAGGCGGCTGCGCGGGGACTTGGAGGCGGGGTCGGGGAACCAGCCCGCGGCGGGGGCGTCGGAGCGCTGCGGGGCGAGGCGCCATGCGGCGTAGAAGCCGACGATCAGCAGGACCGCTCCGAGGATGTTGAGCATCATGACTTCAGCCAATCACTAGGTTCCGTCGTCGAGCCTCCGAGCGGCGCGACACGCCGACGCCCGTCGGTGTGACCCGTGGCGAGACCGGGACGTGGACGGGGGCCGCCGGGGGCGGGTGCTCTGGAGCTCATGACTCGAGCCTCGCGCGGCGAGGGCTCCACCGCGTCCGTCCCGCTGTCGATCTCTCGGGGTCGGTGTACCGCAGCCGCGGTACGGGAGGAAGGGGGCCGTGCGCGCCACCCGGCGCTGAGGGGCGCCCGGCTCCCCGTGCGTCCGCCGGTATCGTCGAGGAGTGACGACGGACCGCCCCGCCCCCGAGCCCCCCGGTTCGTCCCTCCGCACCGGGCGACGGACGGGTGCGTGGGGGCGTTGGCGCGCTCTTCCGGTCCTGGTCCGCGACGCCGTCGGGGCCGTCGTCGTCCTCCTGGCCTTCGCGACGCCCCTGGTCGTGGCGCCCGAGACGAACCCGAGCACGGTCGCATCGGTCGTCGCGCTGGTCGTCGCGTGCACGGGGCTCGTGTGGCGCCGGACGAGACCCCTGCTCGCCGCCGGTCTCGTGCTGACGGCTACGGTCGTCTCCGCGGCGTTCGACGCCGAGTCCGCGCTCGCGCTCGGTCCGGGCCTCGTCGCGATCTACTCGGTCGCGGCGTACGCCCGGCACGTCGAGGCCGCGACGGCGACGGCGGTCACGGTCGTCGCGTACCCGGCGGTGCTGGTCCTCGTCGACGGGATGGACCTGACGAGCACGTACGTCGTGCTCGTCGTCGTCCTGCTCCTCCTGGCCGCGACGCTGGGCCTGGCGATCAGTTCCCAGCGCGCGGTCGTGGCGGCGGCCCGGGACCGCGCTGCCCGCGCCGAGGAGTCGCGCGAGGCAGAGGCAGCCCGGCGGGTCACCCAGGAGAGGTTGCGGATCGCCCGCGAGCTGCACGACGTCGTCGCGCACCACGCGGCCGTCATCAGCGTCCAGGCGGGGGCCGCCGAGGCCCTGTTCGACAAGCGTCCGGACGCTGCCCGAGAGGCGATCGGGCACGTGCGCGACGCGGGGGAGCGGGTCCTGACCGAGATGTCGACGCTGCTGCACCTCCTGCGCGAGCCGGACGAGGCCGCCGCGGGAGGCGCGAGCCCCGCACCCGGGATCGGGCGGCTCCCCGAGCTTCTCGGCGAGGTGCGGGCGACCGGGCTCGAGGTCGTCGAGCGCACCTCCGGCACCCCGCGTCGCCTGTCCCCGGTCGTCGACCTCACGGTCTACCGCGTCGTCCAGGAGGCGCTGACCAACGCGCACCGGTACGGGAGCGGCCAGGCCGACCTGCGCATGGTCCACGGCCCGGGATCGATCGAGGTCGAGGTGGTCAACCCGCTCCCGGCCCGTGACGCGCGGGGTGCGTCCGGCGCCCGGGGCAGCGGCCTGGGGCTCGTCGGTCTCCGCGAGCGGGTGGCAGCGGCGGGCGGCACGGCCGAGGTGGGCTCGCGAGACCGCACCTGGTTCGTCCGGGTCTCCCTTCCCGTGCCCGACGACGGCGCGCCTCGCGCCGGCTCGGCAGGGGCTGGTCGGCCACGAGGCGGCGAGCCCACGGACGGCCCTGCCGACCCCGTCGCCCTGGAGGCACCGTGACCGTCCGCGTCCTCGTCGTCGACGACCAGGAGCTGATCCGCGCGGGCCTCGCCGCGTTGCTCGACGTGAACGACGACCTCGAGGTCGTCGGCGAGGCGGCCGACGGTGCGCGAGCCGTCGACCTGGCCAGGGAGCTGCGGCCCGACGTCGTCGTCATGGACCTGCGGATGCCCGGCACCGACGGGATCTCCGCGACCGCGCAGATCGCGGGCGACCCGGCGCTCGCGGACGTGCACGTCCTCGTGCTGACGACCTTCGAGGACGACGAGCACGTGATGGGCGCGTTGCGTGCCGGGGCTGCCGGCTTCCTCGGCAAGGGGGTCCGGCCCCAGGTGCTCGTCGACGCGGTGCGGACCGTCGCGGCGGGGGAGTCGCTGCTCTCGCCGACCGCGATGCGCAGCCTGGTCGCCCGGGCGGTGTCGACCGAGCCGCGGCCGAGCGTCGACGGCGACGCGTTCAGCTCGCTGACCGAACGGGAGCGCGAGGTGGTCCTGCTGGTCGCCCAGGGGCTGAGCAACGACGACATCTCCGCACGCCTGCACGTCACGTCGCTCACGGCCAAGACGCACGTGAACCGTGCGATGGCCAAGCTCGGGGCGCGGGACCGGGCTCAGCTCGTGGTGCTCGCGTATCGGTCGGGGCTGGCCACGGCCGAGGGCTGAGGAGCGTCGCGCCGACGCCGGGAGCGCACCCCGGGTGGTGCTGCGGGGGTGCGGGGTGACCCGAGCTGCGCACCCGAGGAGGCCCTTGGCCGGACCGTCCCGCGCTCCGGCCGGGGGCGAGCCGCGCTGTCCCCCCCGCGCGCGTGATCGGCATCTGTGCCCTACTAGTGAGCGCCAGGTTTCAACTTTTGATTGACAGGCGATAGAAGTCGCCCTAGATTCCTACCAGGTGGTCGAGGAAGACCGCCGTTCTCGCAGGCAGATCCACCCTGAACCATGACATACCGAGTGTCTTGCCTCCGGTGGGAGACGCTCGTCCCGCCGGGGGAGACCCCGGTGCTCAGCCGGTGCAGCCCGCTCGACGGGGCACCACCACTCGACGGCGAGGGGAGGACGACAGCAGCGGCGAGGGCAGAGGAGCCCAGGGCGCCGCCCCACGAGACAAAGACCGAGCCACCCGCGATCTCGCTGTTGCAGCAGCGAGCGGTGGCCCGGTCCGGCGATGAACCCCGATGAGGAGCTGCATCACTGTGAAGTCTATTCCTGAACGAAGGACCGTGAGATCAAGGGTGGTGGCCGCCTCCCTCGCGGGCGTCCTGGCCCTGACCGGCCTCGCGGCCGCGACGGCCCCGGCCATCGCGCACGACGGCGTCGACCACGGCAGCGAGCCCGGTGCAGAGGCCGCGCTCGACTGGTCCAACTACGAGAAGATCCTGCTGACCAAGGACGTCGGCGAGCCGATCGACCTCGCGATCCTGCCCGACGGCAAGATCCTGCACACCGCACGCAACGGCGACGTCCGGCTCACGGACCCCCAGACCGGCGTCACCGCGATCACCAACAAGATCCCCGTGTACGCGAACTCCGAGGACGGCCTGCAGGGCATCGCGGTCGACCCGAACTTCGCCGAGAACAACTGGGTCTACCTCGTCTACGCCCCGATCAGCGGGACCCCGACGGGCTCGGCGCCCAACACGCTGCCCGCCGGCGCCGACGCGACCTACTGGGACCAGTGGAAGGGCGTCAACCGCCTCTCCCGTTTCCAGTGGACCGGCACCGGGCTCGACCTGGCCTCCGAGCAGAAGATCCTCGACGTCGAGGTCCAGCGTGGTCAGTGCTGCCACGTCGGCGCCGACATCGACTGGGACGGCGACGGCAACCTCTACCTGTCGACCGGTGACAACACCCCGGCCAGCGCGCCCGGAGCCAACGGCTTCGCCCCCAACAACGACGCTCCCGGGATGAACCCCGGTCTGGACTCGCGTCGCGGCGCCGGCAACACCAACGACCTGCGCGGCAAGATCCTGCGCATCACGGTCCAGGCGGACGGCACCTACACGATCCCCGAGGGGAACCTCTTCCCGGTCGGTACCGAGAAGACGCGGCCGGAGATCTTCGTCATGGGTGTCCGCAACCCGTTCCGCATCGACGTCGACCCCGAGACGAACAGCCTCTCGTGGGGGGACTACGGACCGGACGCGGCCAACGCCGACCCGAACCGTGGCCCCATGGGCTACGTCGAGTGGAACACCGTGAGCCTCGACGACCCGCACAACGCGGGCTGGCCCTACGTGCACGGGCCCAACGCGGCCTACAACGAGTGGAACTTCGCGACGAGCACGCCCGGGGCGTTCTTCGACCCGGCCGCGCTCAAGAACAACTCGCGCTGGAACACGGGCCTGGTCGACCTGCCACCGGCCCGTGCGGCGACGCTCTACTACGGCGACCGCCCCGGCGACCAGCCGTGGGACGAGCTCGTGAACTTCGGGGCAGGCAGCGGCCAGGCGCCCATGGGAGCCCCCGTCTACCACTACGACGCCGAGAACCCCTCGACGTCCAAGCTCCCGGAGTACTGGGACAACAAGGCGTTCTTCGGTGAGTTCTCGCAGGACTACCTGGCGGCCTTCACGGTCGACTGGGACTCCTACGAGGTCACGCACATCGAGGACTTCACGCCCAACGCGCAGCTCGCGAAGAACGCGCAGCCGCTCAACGACAACATGATCGACATGGAGTTCGGGCCCGACGGCTCGCTCTACGTGCTCGACTACGGCGACGGCTTCTTCCGCGCCAACCCGGACGCCGGCCTCTACAAGGTGTCCTACGCCGAGGGGAACAAGGCCCCGCAGGCCCGGTTCACCGCCAACCCGACCTCCTCCTCGGAGGCCCCGCTCGCGGTGGCCTTCGACGCGGGCACCTCGAGCGACCCCGACGGCGACGCCCTCACCTACCAGTGGGACTTCGACGGCAACGGCTCGTTCGACGCCACGGGCGTCACGGCGAACCACACCTACACGGCCCTCGGCCAGTACAACGCCCGCCTGCGCGTGACCGACGCCAAGGGCAAGTTCACGCTGACCTCCAAGGTCATCTCGGTCGGCAACCAGGCTCCGACGGTCACGGTCGACTACCCCGGGAACGGCTCGTTCTTCAGCTGGGGTCAGGCCGTGCCGTTCAAGGTCTCGACGAACGACGCCGAGGACGGCACCGCGACCGTGTGCAGCCGCGTGGCGTGGACCTACGGTCTGGGCCACGACGAGCACGCCCACCCCGAGGTCTCGGGCACGGGCTGCACGGGGGCGTGGAAGACGTCGCCCGACTCGCCGCAGCACGGTGAGGGCGCGCACATCTACGGCGCCGTCGTCGTGTCCTACACCGACAACGGGCACAACGGCCTGCCTGCCGCTCCTGGCGAGGCGACCGTCCAGCTCAACCCGTTCGTCCAGCAGGCCGAGCACGCCAAGAGCACGGGCGTCGTGGCCTACGAGGACGAGACCGCAGGGGCCGGTCAGGCGATCCGTGGCCTCGGCACCGGTGACCACCTGTCCTACAGCCCGGTGAACTTCGCCGGGATCACGGGCGTCAAGGTCGTCGCCAACGGCGGCGGGCAGCTCCAGCTCCGCTGGGGTGCGGCCGACGCCGCACCGTTCGCCACGGCACAGATCCCCGCCGGCGCGGGCTGGAAGGAGGTCACGGTGCCGTTCACGAACGCCCCGCAGGGTTCGGGAACGCTCTTCGTGACCTCGACCAACGAGCTGGCCGTCGACTCGTTCGACTTCCAGGGCGTGGGCGTGGGCGACGTCAAGGCACCGACGATCACGCACTCGCTCGACCCGGCAGCGCCCACCGGCGTGGGCGGCGTCTACAACAAGGCCGTGCGCATGAACCTCGACGTCAAGGACGACGGCGCGCTCGCGAGCGTGCAGTACTCGACCAACAACGGTCAGTCCTGGACGAACGTGGCCGCCGCGAACGGCGCCTACGGGGTCAGCTTCACGACCAACGGCGCGCGCACCCTCCAGTACCGCGCGACCGACACGGGCGGCAACGTCTCGACGGTCGGGTCGGTCTCCTTCACGATCGACCTCGCGGCACCGAACGAGCCCACGGTCTCGTCGGTCACCAAGGTCGCCGTGTCCTCGGCCCGCGTCTCGTACGGGGCTCCGGGCGAGGCCACGGTCACCGTCACGGGCGAGGGCGGGACGCCCACGGGCGACGTCGTCCTCACCTCGGGCGACACCGAGGTCGGTCGCGGGACCCTCGTCGAGGGCGTCGCGACGATCGCGCTCGACCCGTCGCTCGCCGTCGGGACGCACACCCTCAAGGCGAGCTACCAGGCCGACCAGGTCTTCAAGAAGTCCTTGTCGACCGTGCGCCTCACGGTGGCCGCGGCCTCGTCGACCGTCACGGGCTCGATCTCGCCCAACCCGGTCAAGCCCTCGATCGCCGCCAAGGCGAACATCTCGGTCGAGAGCTCGACGGGTGTCGTCGCCACGGGCGACGTCACGGTCACGGTCAAGCGCAACAACGCCACGGTCGCGACCCGCACCGGGACGCTCGACGCCGAGGGCCACGTCGTCGTGACGCTCCCGAAGCTCCCCGAGGTGGGCACCTACAAGGTCGAGATCGCCTACCAGGGCTCGACCGGCGTCACCAAGAGCGCGACGTCGCTCAACCTCACCGTCCGCAACTAGGCACGTGGTGGCCCGGGGCTCGCGCCCCGGGCCACCGAACCTCACCTCGAAGGAGAGACATGAGTTCACACGAGCACTACCACGAGTCCATCCCGGCTCGGCCGATGAGCCGGCGGAACCTGCTCAAGGCTCTCGCGGCCTCGACGGTCGCCGTGGGTGTCGGCGCGGCCCTGGGCCCGACGGCGGCGTCCGCCCTCGGCGGCGTGGCCGCGGCCCCCAGCAGCGGACGCAACCGCCTGGTGCCGGTCAACCGCATCGGCATCCAGCTCTTCACGATCCGCGACAAGGTCAGCTCGCTCGGTTTCCGGGCCGTGTTCGAGGAGCTCGCCGACATCGGCTACTCCGAGGTCGAGTTCGCCGGCTACACGCAGGGCCAGATCGGCGCGATCACCCCCGCGCAGATCCGCCAGCTCCTCGACGACAACGGCCTGCGGGCCGTGGGGTCGCACGTCAACCTCAACCCGAACAACATCGACGCCGAGATCGAGAAGGCGCTGATCCTCGGCATGCCGCACCTCGGCCAGGGCGGCCCGATCAACGGCACCAACACGGTCGCGGCGTGGACGACCGCGGCGCAGACGTGGAACGCCATGGGGGAGAAGGCCAAGGCGGCGGGCCTCAAGCTCTACGCGCACAACCACGACGGCGAGTTCCGCTTCACGTCCGACGACCCGAACCGTCGCGTGTACGACCTGCTGTGGGACGAGTTCGACCCGTCGCTCGTCTACTTCGAGATGGACGTCTACTGGGCGCACGTCGGGCAGTTCAAGTACCCCGGGTTCGAGCCCATCGAGTACATCAAGCGCGACCCGCGGCGCTTCCCGATGCTGCACCTCAAGGACGGCAAGGCCAACCCGAGCAGCGCCAACGGCTACGACATCATCGAGTTCGGCGCCGGCAACATCGACTACCAGTCCTTCCTCTCGCAGCTCCGCACGCGCGGCCAGCACTACGGCCTGTACGAGCAGGACAACGCGAGCTCGGTCGCCGAGCCGCCGAACCCCTTGAACTCGCTGGGCAACGCACGACGCAGCTACACCTCCATCTACGGCCTTCGCGGCTGACCCACCGAGATCACAGGAGAATCGACATGAAGTGGAAGGTTTCAGCAGCCGCTGCCGCAGCGTTCGCGCTGCTCGCGGTCGCCGCGCCGTCGGCGCACGCCGCGGTCACGAACTGCACGACCGAGCTCGACGACACGGTCGTCGCGGGCGACCTGGTGGTCCCCGCGGGGGCGACCTGCGTCCTGGGCGGCACGACGGTCCAGGGCTCGATCACGGTCGGTGACGACGCGTGGCTCGACGCGACCGAGGCCGTCATCGAGGGCGACGTCGTGGCGACCGACGCGTACGGCGTCCTGATCGACGGCGCGAGCGTGGGCGGCGACATCAGCTCGTACACCGCTGGCTCGCGCGCCGGGTTCCTCTACCTGTACGACCTGCGCGTGGGTGGCAGCGTCGCGACCGGCGGGGTGGACGTCGAGATCTCGGACACGAAGATCACCGGCAACCTCACGACGCAGGCCGCGACCTACGTCGACCTGCTGCGCACGAGCGTGGGCGGCGACGCGACGCTCGGCGACAGCGACTTCGGCGTGAGCGTCGGGGGTGCGGTCGTCGGGGGCAGCCTGTCCGTGACGGGCACCTCGCGCGACGCGCTGGTCGGTGCGAAGGCCGACGGCACCGCCGACCAGTGGGGCAACACGGTGGGTGGCGACCTGGTCCTGACGGGCAACACCGCGAACCTCCAGGTCGCGGGCACCACGGTCCACGGGGCCGTGCGCCTCGCGGACAACACCCCGGCGGCGAACTTCGGTCCGGGCAACACCGCGGGCTCGGTCGAGGGCGACCTCACCGGCACGGCCCCCGGGGCTCTCGCCGCGGGCGACCAGTCGGTCGCGGTCGTGATCCCCGAGCCCCGTCCGGGCGAGCTCACGTGGAGCCTCGAGGGCTCGACGGGCCTCGTCGACCTGGGCGTGGCCGAGGAGCAGGGCGACCACTTCGCGGCCTCGGGCGACCTCGTCCCGGTCCGGGTCACGGACACCCGCATCAACGCCCCGGCGTGGTCGGTCTCCGCACAGGTGAGCGACTTCGTCGCGGGCGGCGAGACGGTGTCCGGCAAGTACCTCGGGTGGACGCCCGAGCTCCTGGAGAACGACGGCGGAGCGGTCGCGGGTGCGCCCGTCGCGTCGGGCTTCGTCGAGGGTGACGGCCTGTCCGTCGCCCGCACCCTGGGCAGCGCGGAGGCCGGGCACGCCCGCGGCTCCGCGGTCATCGGGGCGGAGCTCGACCTCAAGCTCCCGCTCTCGGTGAACGAGGGGACCTACAACGCGACGATGACGCTGACCGCGCTCAGCTAGTCACGCCGTGACCGTGGTGCCGGCCGGCCCGTTCCTCCACAGGCCGGCCGGCACCACCGCTCGACAGCCCGTCCGAACGGCCCGGACAGCCGCCGGACGGGGCGAACGACCCGGCCACCTCGGCCGGAACCACGAAAGCAGGCACGACCATGGCGATCCAGCCCCTCTCCTTCGGAGCCTCTCGCGACTCCGCGCCCGCCGTCGGACGCACCACGCACGACCGGCGGTCGGCCGACCGTGCACGGGCCAACGCCCGGGCGCACCAGCGGGAGAACGGGCACAGCCATGCGCTGTGGCTCCTCGCGGTCCTTGCGGTGACGCTGGTCGTGGGCCTGCTCGCCTCGCTCGTCGCCCCTGGCGCGTCGGCACTCCAGACCGGCAGCGCGCAGACCGGAGCACAGCCGCAGGGGGTGAGCGCCGCCGTCGGGCCGGAGGATCCTGCCCCGCCCGCCGCGTCCCCGGTCACGTGGGGCGTGCGACCCGCCGACACCGTGCACGGCACGGAGCGTCCCAACTACGCCTACGCCCTCGAGCCCGGCGCGAGCCTGGACGACGGGATCATCGTCTCCAACTACACGCAGGGCCCCCTGACGTTCCGCGTCTACGCGGCCGACGGGTTCATGACCGAGGCGGGCGAGCTCGACCTGCTGCCCGCGGGCGAGGAGTCCTCCGCGCTCGGCGCGTGGGTGTCGTTCGCGGGCGAGGAGGTCACGGTCGACGGTGGCGACAGCGTGGTCGTGCCGTTCACCCTGACCGTCCCGGCCGACGCGACGCCGGGAGACTACGCGGCGGGCGTCGTGTCCTCGCTGCTGGTCGAGAACGCCGAGGGCGTGAGCGTCGACCGTCGCCTGGGCTCGCGCATGCACCTGCGCGTCGCGGGCGACCTGGTCCCGGCCGTCGTGGTCGACGACGTGTCGGTCACCTACGACGGCACGCTCAACCCCTTCGCGGCGGGCGACGCGACCGTGACGTTCACCGTCACGAACGACGGCAACACGCGCCTCGCCCCCGGCCAGAGCGTGCGGGTCGCGGGCCCGTGGGGCGTCGGGGCGCAGAGCGCACCCCGGGTCGCGCTCCCCGAGCTGCTCCCCGGGACGTCCGTCACGCGGACCGTGACGGTCGACGGCGTGTGGCCGCTCGGCCGCCTCTCCGCGTCCGTGGCGGTGTCCGCCGAGGTCGTCACGGCGATCGGCGCGGCCGACGCGAAGGCCCCGGTCGTCGCCCCCGCGACCGCGACGGCCTCGACGCTCGCGGTGCCGTGGGCGGCTCTCGCCCTGGTCGTCCTCCTGGTCGCGGCGGTCGTGCTGTGGCGTCGCGCTGCCCGACGGCGGCGCGCGAGCGACGAGCGCAAGGTCGCCGAGGCCGTGGCCCAGGCCCTCAAGGAGCGCGACGAGCAGCCCGTCGCCTGACGTGCCCCGGCGGCCTGGCGTGCTCCGGCCGCCTGACGTGCTCCGGCCGCCTGACGTGCCCCGGACGCCTGGCCGGGGTCAGGAGAACAGCGGGTCGAGGCGGTTGTCGACCATCGAGAGCGCCGACCCGATCGCCATGTGCATGTCGAGGTACTGGTAGGTGCCCAGGCGGCCGCCGAAGAAGACCTCGGGTTCGCCCTCCGCGAGGCGGCGGTAGGCCGTGAGCCGCTCGCGGTCGACGGCGGTGCTGACCGGGTAGTAGGGCTCGTCGGTGCGCTCGGCGAAGCGGGAGAACTCGCGCATGATGACGGTCTTGTCGCTCGGGTAGTCGCGCTCCGGGTGGAAGTGCCGGAACTCGTGGATCCGGGTGTAGGGCACGTCGGCGTCCGGGTAGTTCATGACCGAGGTGCCCTGGAAGTCGCCCACGGGCAGGACCTCCTGCTCGAAGTCGAGCGTCCGCCACGAGAGCGCGCCCTCGGCGTGGTCGAAGTAGCGGTCCACCGGCCCGGTGTACACGACCGGGACGTGGCCGACGACCGCGTTCTTGTGCACGGGCTGCGCGGCGTCGAAGAAGTCGGTGTCGAGCTGCACGGTGATGTTCGGGTGGTCGGCCATGCGCTCGAGCCACGCCGTGTACCCGTCGACGGGAAGGCCCTCGTGGGTGTCGGCGAAGTAGCGGTTGTCGTACGTGTACCGGACCGGCAGGCGGGAGATGATCGACGCGGGCAGGTCCCGAGGGTCCGTCTGCCACTGCTTGGCCGTGTAGTCGCGGACGAACGCCTCGTAGAGCGGGCGGCCGATGAGGCTCACGCCCTGCTCGTCCAGGTTCTGCGGGGTCCTCCCGCCGAGCTCGGCCGCCTGCTCGCGGATCAGGGCGCGCGCCGCGTCAGGACCCAGGGCGCTGCGGAAGAACTGGTTGATGGTGCCGAGGTTGATCGGCAGGGGATAGACCTCGCCGCGGTGCGTGCTGTAGACGCGGTGCACGTACGACGTGAACCGCGTGAACCGGTTGACGTACTCCCACACCCGCTCGTTCGAGGTGTGGAAGAGGTGTGCCCCGTACTGGTGCACCTCGATGCCGGTTTCGGGCTCGGTCGCGCTGTACGCGTTCCCCCCGATGTGCGACCTGCGGTCGATCACGAGGACCTTGAGCCCGCGCTGCGTCGCGAGGCGCTCCGCCACCGTCAGGCCGAAGAAGCCTGCTCCCACCACCACGAGATCCGTCATCATGCTCCCAGCTTGACCGGCCGTCGCGTCGCTCGGCGCACCTGCGCCGAGGGGCACCCGTGCGTCCCGGGAATCTCACCGGGAGTCTCGGGATCGAGGTCACGGGCGCCGACGAGCTCGAAAGGACTGCAGCATATAGCGCCCTGCTGAGCGCCCTGCTGCGCGGGTGGTCCGCGGGCCCCGCGGGGTCCTCGTGCCTGCCGCGGCCCCTGCCCGTGGGTGCGGTGGGGCGACAGATCATGCGTCCTGATCGACAGGTTGTGCACGCCACGCGGGGGGCGGCCCCCGGGGGTGCTTGACTGCCGACGACGCCACTCCCGGACGGGGAGGCGGCGCCGCAGTACCCACGACCCCCACCACGAGGACGACCGCCGCACCTGCGGCCGGGTGTCCGGATCGGGTGCACGGACGACGCCTCGTCCGTGCACCCTGTCACCGAGGAGCACGACGGAGCACCCGAACGGCAAGGAGGCCGATGACGATCGAGACGTTCTCCTCCCCACGGTCCCGGCTTTCCTCCACGCTGCGCGGTACCCCTTCTTCCTGAGAGTGAGTGTGTGATGTTCGGTCGGATTGGTCAGGCGTGGTCGGGGTTTGCTGAGCGGCGTCCGGGGACGGCGCAGTTCTTGTTGTTCTTCTTGTTGAGCAATGGTGTGACGGTGCTGCAGCTGGCGTTGATGCCGGCGTTCAAGGCGGCGTTCGGGTTGACGGGGTTGGTGGACACGAGCTTTCAGGTGTTGCCGGTGGGGTCGAATCCGGATGGGTCGTCGTTCTTCGTGTTCGACTACGCGGCGGGGGCGTTGCCTGAGGGTGGGGGTGGGTTGGCGTACTTCTTGGCGGTGCAGATCACGTTGTTGATCGCGCAGGTGATCAACTTCTTCGCTCAGCGCAACGTGACGTTCAAGTCGAACACCTCGATCTGGCGGGCGGCGTTCTGGTACGTGGTGGCCTATGTGGTGATCACGTTCGCGGCGGCGGCGTTGCAGGGCGTGTACAAGGCGCCGATCTACGAGCTGTTGATCGACACGTGGGGGTGGGGCAAGACGGGTGAGACCGCGGCCGACATGGTCACGATGATCATCAACAGTGCTCTATCGTTCTGGGTGTTCTTCCCGATCTTCAAGATCATCTTCAAGCGTGACCCCGAGGTCCAGGCCGAGCAGGCCGAGGCGCCCGGCCCTGCTCAGGTGGCGGGTGTGCCGGCGGCCGGGGGTGCGGGGGAGTCCTCGTCGTCGGCCCGTGCGGGCCAGGAAGTCTGAAGAGTGCGCTGATGTCCAAGCTGTTGACGATCGTGGTGCCGTGCTACAACTCCGCGGCGTACATGCACCGCAGCATCGACTCGTTGCTGCCCGGTGGTGCGCGGGTGGAGATCTTGATCGTGGACGACGGGTCCTGGGACGACACGGCCCAGATCGCTGACCGGTACGCCGCCGCCCACCCGGGGGTGGTGCGCGCGATCCATCAGCCCAACGGGGGCCACGGGGCCGCGATCAACACGGGCCTGGCCCACGCGCGCGGGCGGTTCATCAAGATCGTGGACTCCGACGACTGGCTCGAGGCCGGCGCCTACGCCAAGGTCCTGGACCTGCTGGAGTCCTTCGTCACCCACGAGACCGGCATCGACGTGCTGATCAGCAACTTCGTCTACGAGAAGGTCGACAAGCGCAACAAGAGGGCCGTGCGCTACACCAACGCCCTGCCCCAGGACCGGGTCCTGGGCTGGGACCAGGTCGGGCGCCTGCGCAAGAACCAGTACATCCTCATGCACTCCCTGATCTACCGCACCGACCTGCTGCGCGAGGTCGACCTGGTCCTGCCCGAGCACACCTTCTACGTCGACAACCTCTACGCCTACGCACCCCTGCCCGCGGTCCGACGCCTGTACTACCTGAACGTCGACCTCTACCGGTACTACATCGGCCGCGCCGACCAGTCCGTCAACGAGACCGTGATGATCTCGCGCGTGGACCAACAGCTACGCATCAACCGCACCATGATGGAACACCTGTCCGCGGCCCGCGCGAACCCCGCCACCCCCCGCGCCCTCAAGCGCTACATGCTGCACTACCTCGACATCGTGTCCCTGGTCTCCTCGATGCTCCTGGTCCGCGCCGGCACCCACGACGCCCTGCGCAAGAGAGACGAGTTCTGGGCCGACGTCGCCGCCCACGACCCCGCCCTGTACCGGCGACTACGCCGCACCACCCTGCACCAGATCTCCCACCTCCCCGGCAAACCAGGACGCCACCTGTCCGTCCTGGCCTACAAGACCGCCCAACGCGTCATCGGCTTCAACTAGAGCCGACCCGGGCGCGCGTCCCCCGGCGGTGCGCGGCCCCGACGGTGCGCCGTCCCCGGTGGTGCGACCCGGGCGCGCGCGTCAGTACCCCGACGAGTCGGGCGGGCCCAGGGCTTCCAGCTCGTGGTCCTGGGGTCGCGACCTGCGCCCCTCGGGCACCGGGATCAGGGCTCGCACCACGAACCAGTCGGACTCGGTGCGCACCGTGAGGGACCCGCCGTACCCCTCGACGACCTGACGCATGTTCCGCAGTCCGTATCCGTGGTTGAGCGCGTCACGCTTGGTGGTCCGGGGGATGCCGTCGTCGAAGTCGAGGTCGCCCAGGTGGTAGTTCTCGAAACGCACCAGGACGAGCGCGCCCTGGGTGTAGACCGCGACGCGCACGAGCCGGTTCTCGGAGTCCGCGAGCTTCGCCGTGCTCTCGATCGCGTTGTCGAGCGCGTTGCCGAAGAGCGCGCTCAGGCCCATGGGGTCCATGAAGGACAGGGCTGCGCCGTCGACCACGCACGTCAGGGTGATCCCGAGCTCCGCGCACTGCGCGGTCTTCGACGTGAGGATCGTGTCGAGCACGGGGTTGCCCGTCTCCACCTGTGCGCCGTACCCCCGGATGCTCTCCTCGAGCTGGTCGAGGTAGGACGCCTTGGCCGCCGGGTCGTTCTCGGTCCGGATCGCGGTGACGAAGTGCTTGAGGTCGTGGTACTTGCGATGGACGATGTCGATGTTCCGCTTGGACTGCAGGTACTGCTCGTGCTGAGAGCGCAACATCCGGTTCATGGCCTCGACCTCGACCGCGCGCTGGAGCTCGAGCCGTTGGCCCTGCTGGGCGTAGAGAGCGACGTACCCGGCGAGGTCGACGAGGGTGCGGATGTAGAAGATCTCGGGACCGAACTGCGCGCTGAACGGTGTGTTCGAGCTCACGAAGCTCACGTTGCTCATGAGGAACGTGACGGCGGCGATCGCTGCCGCGCTCAGCAGCCCGCGCCGGTCGACCTCGAGCTGCTGGTCGGGCGGGAAGTGGCGCCTCTCGATGACGTAGGCCGTCGTGAAGGCCGTGCCGTACACCAGGACCACCAGCCCCGCCTGGACCCCGAGGCCCGTGAACCCCTGGTCGACCGCGTAGCTGTAGAGCTGCCAGTGGAGGGACGCGACGAGCTCGGCGAGCACGAAGGCCCGGGCGGTGAAGTACCCGGCCTCCCGTGCCGACACGTCGGCACACAGCACGACCACGCTGTAGACCGCGGCCACCGCGAGGGCCATGCCGAACGTCCACAGCGAGATCGGCAGCTCACCGGCGAAGGACTGGACGGCCCACAGGAGTCCGAGCCCCAGGCCGAGCAGCAGGGCCAGGATGGGCGGGGTGAACCGCTTGCGCAGGAGCAGGATGTACACGAGGCACGCGGACCACTCGGCGAAGGCCGTGAAGCCGCGGGGGATGTCGGGCAGGACCTCGCGGGCGGTCTCTGCCAGGACCTCCTGGATCACGCGACGCGTCCGCCGACGTGGTCGGCGAGGGCGTCGAGGAAGGCGCGCTTGCGCGGCCGGCTGACCTGCAGCTCGTCGCCGCCGCGCATGACGCAGGTGTTCTGGTCGACTGCCGTGACGTGGCGCATGTTCACCAGGTAGCAGCTGTTGCTGCGGAAGAAGCCCTTGTCGGCGAGGTCCGCCTCGAACGTCTTGAGGGCACCCGTGAACGCGTACGTCCGGTCGACGGCGTGCACGATGACCCGGTGCTTGATGCTCTCGATGTAGACGACGTCGAGGAGGTCGACACGGGCGAGCGCACCGTTCACGGTGAGCATGAGGGTGTCCGCACCGCTGCGCCGGACGCGGTCGATGCTACGACGCAGCTCCTGGGAGAACGCGAACCAGGGGACGGGCTTGAGGAGGTAGCTCAGCGCGTCGACCTCGTAGCCCTGGATCGCGTACTGCGCCATGTTCGTGACGAAGACGATGACGACCTGGGAGTCGAGCGTGCGGATGTGCCGGGCGGTGTCCAGCCCGTCGAGGTCGTTCATCTGGACGTCGAGGAACAGGATGTCGAAGTCGGGCCGATAGCCCGTGACGAGCTCTCGGCCGTCGGAGAACGTGCGGACGTCGAACGTCACGTCGTTCTCGACCTGGAACCGGTCGAGGTGACCGAGCACGATGTCTCTGCTCGCGGGCTCGTCGTCGACGACGCCGATGCGGATCATGCTGCGAAACCTCTTTCACGACCCCCGATGACTCCCCCAAGATACCAAGCAATGCAGGCAGGGGATCGGCGCGAAACGGCGGTTTCGGGCACCCTGTCGACCGGGTTCGCGCCGGGGGCGTTCGTCACGCCCGGTCGGCCACCAAGATCCTGCTCGGCTGCGGCAGCGGCTTGACCCAGCCGGCGAGCACGATGCTCAGGACGGTGGCCACCGTGATCGTGAGCAGGGCGTGGCGCCCGCCGATCGCGTCGGCGAGCAGCCCCAGGACGGGCGGCGCGGTGAGCTGGCCGAACGAGATGAACGAGGTCACGACCGACACGCGTCCCGGAGCCCGCAGCGGGTCGTCCGAGGCCGCGGCGATCGCGATCGGGTTGGCGAGCGCGGCTCCGCAGCCCCACAGCACGATGCCGAACCAGGCGAGCGGGAGCCCGGGGGCCAGGCCGAACAGGAGCAGCCCGACCAGCGCCGAGACGCCCGAGGCCCGCAGGATCGTGACGCGGCCGAACCGGTCGATGAGCCCGGTCCCGGCGAACCGGAAGACCGTCATCGCGGCGACGAACGTGCCGTAGGCCATGGCCCCGACCGCCTCGCGCACCGCGAAGCCGTCGACCATCGAGATCGAGAGCCAGTTGCCGGCGGACCCCTCGGACAAGGACGCGGCGAGGAGGACCAGGCCGATGAGGAGGGTTCGTGGCTCGCGCCACGCGGACAGGGCGTTGCGGAGCCCCGCCCCGCGGCGCCCGGCCGGGCGCGGGGTCGCCTCGTCCGTGACGCCGTGCGCCGCAGCGGGTTCCGCCGCGGAGCCGGCCGGAGCGTCGGCCACCTCGGCGGCCACCTCGTCGGTCGCGTCGCTCCTCCCGCGGGCCGACGGCGCCGCGACGGCCAGGCGGTCGTCCGCACCGGTCGCGGCCTGGCGCTCGGGGGCGAACACGGTCGCGGGT
Organism: Oerskovia jenensis; assembly: GCF_016907235.1. Lineage (NCBI taxonomy): Bacteria > Bacillati > Actinomycetota > Actinomycetes > Micrococcales > Cellulomonadaceae > Oerskovia > Oerskovia jenensis. The sequence continues at coordinate 2,436,849 of NZ_JAFBBO010000001.1, read as the reverse complement.
GCGATGAGGAACACGCGCGCGATCGCGACGAGGGTCGTGATGACCACGAGCTGGACCGCGATGTGGATCTGCGCCCAGGAGAACGCGGCCCCGACGAGCGCGCCCGCGCCCGCGCCGATCGAGAAGGCCGCGTGGAAGTGGGGGAGGATCGCGCGGCCGACGCGCTGCTCGACCATGGCCCCGTTGAGGTTGATCGGGACGTTCATCAGGGCGCCGCTGATGCCGTTGGTGAACGCGCCGACCGCGAAGACGCCGACGCTCCCGGTCGCCGTGCCCCACGCGACGAGCAGCAGCGCGACGAGGTTGACGACCGTGGCCGCGGCGAGGGTCCGGCGGCTCCCGAACCGGGCGACGACCGCGCCCGTGGACATGACGGCGAACAGCGCACCGACCGCGCCCACGATGAGGATCAGACCCAACTGTGCCGAGGAGACCCCGAGCGCCTCGCGGATCGAGGGCAGTCGCGTCATCCAGCTCGTGCCCACGATGCCGAAGAGGGCGAAGAGCGCCATCAACGACCAGCGGGCGCGACCGACTGCAAGGTTTCCTGACATTCAGCGAACTCTATGCCGCGGTCGGCCGCCTTCTCATCGTGTTTCTGTGGGCGGGACGAGCCGGTCCGGCGCCGCGGCCCGGCCCGACCCCTGCGCCCGGGCCGGTCAGAGCAGCACGGTCCCGTCGATGCAGGTCACGGCGTCGCCACCGACCCAGACGGTGTCGCCGCCCTCGCCCTCGTCGGCGGTCCCGGTGGCACGTGTCACGTGCACGCGCCCGGCCCGCCCGAGCGCCGTGCCCTGGCTCGCGACGTACTCGGCGGGCAGCAGGCCGTCCGGCTGGAGCCACTGCGCGACGACCGCGTTGAGGCTGCCCGTCACGGGGTCCTCGGGGATGCCCATGTCGAGCGCGTAGCCGCGCACCTCGACCGCGGCGCCGTCGGGGCCGTCGTAGCGCCCGTCCCCGAGCGCGGTGTACGGCCCGACGACGCCGATCGCCAGGTCGCCCAGCCCCGTGAAGTCGGGGTCGAGGGCCAGGACCTTCTCGGCCGAGCCGAGCAGCAGGACGCGCCAGCCCGGCCCGTTGTCGAGGAACCGGTGGTCGACGACGTCGCGGGCCTCGAGCCCGAGCGCGCGCGTGATCGCGGCGAGGGTCGAGAGGTCGACGGGCTCGTCCACCAGGAGGTCGGGAGCCGCGAAGGCGAGCCGGCCGCCCGGGGAGGCTCCGCCGTCGGGCCGGTCGGTCAGGTCCGACGCGGGGGAGCGGCGCAGCGGGACCAGCCCGATCCCGCACTCCTGGACGACGACCCCCGGCTCGCGCGGCGTGCCGCCCGCGGCGAGCCACGCGTGGCACGAGCCGAGCGTCGGGTGCCCGGCGAACGGCAGCTCGCCCGCTGGCGTGAAGATGCGCAGTCGGTAGTCGGCGCCCGCGGCCGCGCCCTCGGGGGAGGGCGGGAGGAGGAACGTCGTCTCGGACAGGTTGGTCCAGCGGGCGAAGGCGGCCATCTGCGCGTCCTCCAGCCCGACGGCGTCGCGCACGACCGCGACCGGGTTGCCCCGGTAGGGGGTCGTCGTGAAGACGTCGACCTGCGAGAACGGGCGAGGACGGGGCTGTGGGGTCACACGTCCGACGCTACCGCCGTGCCCACCTCCTGGCGCGGGGCGGCGGCGGGCGGTGGGTCAGGCGCTCGGCGGCTGGATCAGGTCCCACGGCGTGCCGTACAGGTCCTGGAACACCGCGACCGTCCCGTACGCCTCGTGCCGAGGCTCCTCGAGGAACCGCACGCCGTGCGCGAGCATGCGGGCGTGCTGGGCCGCGAAGTCGTCGGTCCGCAGGAAGAACGCGACCTCGTCGCCCACCGGCCTGCCCACGCGGGCGCGGGCGTCGTCGGACGCCGCGAGGGCCAGGACGAGCCCGGTGCCCGGGACGGCGTCGTCCCCCGGGCTCACGACGACGCGCCGCCACCCGCTCTCGAACGTCTCGTCCTGGCGCAGCGTGAATCCGAGCGCGCCGGTGAAGAAGGCGATGGCGTCGTCCAGGTCGTGCACCAGGTACGTGGCGTTCTCGAGGCTCAGCATGACGAGGAGCGTAGCGGCGCCGGACGAACCGGCGCCGCTGCGCGGCTCCCGCGGACCGGCGGACCCGGCGGCCCCCGCGGGACCCGGTGGCTCAGACCTCGCGCAGGACCTCGCGCGCGAACTTCACGGACCGCTCGCGCAGTCCCTCGATGCGCCGCTCGACCAGCCCCGCGGGGTCCTGGCCGGCCTCGACGATCGTCGGCTTGCGACGGACGTTCTTCGAGCACCCGAACTCGGTGCAGATCAGGGTGCCGATCGTGTCGCCGTTGCGACCGGCTGCACCGGCCCGGCGCACGACGTACAGGGAAACGTCGTCGGTCGCGATGACGTCCTCGCACCACGCGCACACCGCGCGGCGGCGTGACGCCGTGCCCTCGGGGGCACGCAGCGCGAGGCCCACCAGGGTGTCGTCGACGGGCAGGACGACGTAGGCGCGCAGCGGCGCCTTGCGGTCGACCCAGCCCAGGTAGTCGAGGCGGTCCCAGCGGAGGTCCGCGAGGTCGGACGGGAGGGTGAGCTGCGAGGACTCGCGCCGTGAGGCGTTCACGAAGGACGCGCGGATCTGCTTCTCGGACAAGGGGTTCATGGTTCTACGGCTCTCGTGCAGGAGGGGCCCGTCTCGCCCGCGGTGCCCGGGACCGACTGGTCGGGCGGGAGCGGTGGACGGCAGGGTCGGGGTCCGCCGACGGTCTCGAGGACTCGCCGGCGAGAGGGCCCGCCGAGGTACGCCGATCGTCCCGGGGAACCGCGAGGGTTCGCCGGCGGGTGTCGCCGTAGGGCGTCAGGCGTGCTGGGCGGGCGTCCGGCCCGCGCCCGAGCAGGCCAGGACGGCCGCCCCGCTTCCTCGCTGCATGAAAGATGCGCTCCAAGATCGGTGGCCGGGGCTCGTCCCGCGGCTCGGCTCTTCGTCGATGGTACGCCCGGGCACCTGTTCCGCTCACGAGAATTCTGGGGAGGTGCTGCGGAGGCGGGTCGCCGCCCATGCACGTGACGACGACCCGCCCGCCTCGCACGGTCTATCGCTTGCGGACCTTCGCGGTGGTCTCGGCTGCCTTCTCGCGCTTCTGTGCGCGCTTGTCCTTCAGGGAAAGCGACGGCTGCTTCTTGTCGTTCTTGGCCATGTGGCTCACCTCCTTCCAGCCTGCAGGTGAACCGGCCACCATAGCCAAGACCCACAGGAAGTCCAGTCCGGCGTCGGGACGCGCCGAGGAACCGCGACCGGAGGTGAGGAGAAGGGGGGTGGACGCCGGTGGCCGCGCCCTGTCGAGCGTCGTCACCGGCTGTCCACGGCCGCCCGGCTAGGCGTCCGCGAGGACCACGCCTGCACGGTCGAGCATGGTCAGCTGCTCCGCGTCCAGCCGGAGCGCCGCCGCGGCCAGGCACTCCTCGAGCTGCTCGACCCTGCTGACCCCCAGCACGGGGACCACCGGCTGGTCCCGCCCGACCATCCAGGCCAGCACCACCTGCACCGCCGACACCCCGAGCTCGGCCGCCACCTGGTCCACCGCGCGCAGCCGCGCCTCGGAGTCGGCACTCCGATAGGCGGCCGGCACGCGTTCCCGTCGGGCATAGGCTCCGGACAGCAGGGGCGAGTACCCCAGTGCGGTGCAGCCCGACCGGTCGGCGAGATAGCCCAACATCTCGGGGCCGGCGACCTGCTGCACCCCGAAGTCCGTGCCTGCCACCGGCCGCAGGTAGGTGAAGCGCTGCTGCACCGCCGAGTAGCCCGGCACCTCGAGGTCGTCGGCGATCCGGTGCGCCGCGCTCAGCGTCTCCAGGTCGTGGTTGCTGCAGCCCAGTGCACCGACCAGGCCGTCGTCCACCAGCTCGGCCAGGGCGGCGACGGTCTCGTCGAGAGGGGTCTCGGGATCCATCACGTGCGCGTACAGGAGGTCGACCCGCTCCGCGCCGAGCCTGCGCAGGCTGCCCTCGATCGCAGCCCTGATCGCCGGGCGCGACAGCCCTTCCATGTCAGCGGGGAACCCGCCGCGTCGTGCAGGATCGCTGCGGGCACCGAGCTTGGTGGCGACCACCATCTCGTCGCGAGCCCCGGGCCGGTCACGGAACCACTCGGCCAGGAACGCCTCGCTCTCGTCGCCCGTGGCCCCCTGCTCCCACTGGACGTAGTTGTTCGCCGTGTCCAGGTGCCGACCGCCGGCCTCCCTGAACCGGTCCAGCACCGCGTACGAGGACGCGCGGTCCACCAGGGAGCCGAAAGGCAGTGCTCCGAGCACGAACGGGACAGGGGTGTGCGGGTCGAGCATCGCGTCACTTCCTCAGGAAAGGAGACATGTCGGTGGGGGCCGCGCCGCACACCCTACGACCCGGCCGATCCGTGCGCTCATGCGCCCACCGCAGGGGGACGGTCGCGCGGTCGACGCCCCGGGGATCCGGGCGTGCCTCCGGGCGCTCGCCGACGCGTCCCGGCGTAGCGTGACGGCATGACGGACGGCCCGCCGGGAGCCACGACCCCCACCCACCTCGTGCGCCACGCGCTGGCCGACCTGTGGGCCACGGTCCGCCGGGCGGACCTCGCGATCGTCTATTGCTCCGTGGTGCTGCTCGTCGCCGTCGTCCTGTGGTTCCTGCCCGAGGGCACGCGGGACCAGGTCTACGAGGACACGAGCACCAACCTCGCGAACCTGCGCGACCGCCCGATCTCGGTGCTGCTCGCGAGCGCGTTCGTCATCTCCTCGCCGAGCGAGGTGCTCCTGGTGCTCCAGCTCCTCGTGGTCCTGGCCTACGCCCAGCGGTTCGTCGGGCGGCTCGCGTCGCTCGCCGTGGGGTTCATGGGGCACGTCGGCGCGACCGTCTTCACGGCCGTGGTCCTGACGACCGGGATCTTCCACGGATTCGTCAACCCGAGCGTCGCCACGGTCGACGACGTCGGCGTCAGCTACGTCATGGCGACCGTCATGGGCTTCCTGAGCGTCTTCGTCCCCCGCCGCTGGCGCTGGTGGTGGGTCGCGTTCGTCGTCGTGTACTGGGTGGGGCCGGGGCTCGTCGCGCGGAACTTCACCGCGGTCGGGCACACGACCGCGCTCGTCATCGGGCTCACGGTGGCGTTCGTCGCGGGCCGGACCCGGCAGGCGGGCGGGTGGTCGGGGGACGTCCCGGGGCGGTCGAGGAAGGCTCGACGGGTCGGCGGACCGGACTGACGTCCAGGGCTCGGACCCGGTCCTCGGGACGTCCCGCGCGGAGGACTCAGGACGTGGGCGTCGCCGACGGGGTCCCGGGCGTGAGCCCCGCGACGAGGTTGAACGCACCGGTGAGGACGTTGAGCGCGACGACGCCGACGACGTCGGCGATCTCGCGGTCGCTGTAGCCGTGGCCCCGGAGGGCCTCGACCTGCTCGTCCGTGATCGACGTCGGTTCCCGGTACACCTGGACGCCGAACTCGACGATCGCGGCCAGGGCGGGCTCGGCGGACCACCCGTCGTGGGCCAGCGCGATCTCGTCCTCACCGGCTCCGAGGGCGCGAGCCGCCCCGACGTGCGACGCGAGGCACAGGCCGCAGCCCTGCTGGGCCTGGACGGCGATCGAGACGAGCTCGCTGGTCCGGCGGTCGAGCTTGGCACGCCTCATGGCACGGCTGAGCTGCAGGTATCCGCCGAGCACCGCCGGGGAGACGGCCATGGTCGAGACCATGTCGCCCACGGTGCCGTGGCGGTCCACGAGCTCGGCGAGCAGGTCCTTCGAGGCGCCCACGGCAGTCTCCGGGGTCAGGCGGGAAAGTCGAGGCACAGCAGTCTCCTTCAGGTCGGGAGGAACGGGGCAGAGGTGGGCCGACGGCCGGGGGCGACCGGGGGGGGACGTCGTCCGTCCCCCCCGGTCGCACCGGGAGCGGCTAGCCGACGTCGGTCGAGACGCGGCTGTTGCGGCGGGCCAGCGCGACCGCGTCCGAGGGGATCACGAGGGTCGGGCGCGTGGCGTGGTGCAGGACGCTGGCCGAGGTGCTGCCGAGCAGGGTCGCCCTGAGGCCGCGCCGACCCCGGGAGCCGAGCACGATCAGGTCGACGTCGAGCTCCTCGGCGGCCTCGACGATGGCCTCGGCGGCCGTGGCCATCGTCGAGGAGACGTGGGGCTCGGCGACCAGCCCGAGGTCGCGGGCCAGCTGTGCACCGTCGGAGGCGATCCGTTCCGACACGTCGAGGGCTGCGGCGTCGAGACCCTGCAGCTCCTGCAGCGCGGGGTGGCCCTCGAGGTGTGCGGCGAAGCCCTCCATGGGCTGGCGGGCGTAGAGCAGGACCGCGGTGGCGCCGGGGAAGAGGCCGGCGACGGTCTGCATCGCGCTCTGCGCGTTGGGCGATCCGTCGTAGGCGAGGAGCAGGCGGGGTGTGGACATGGGAGTTCCCTTCGAGGTGGTGGTGGGCGGACCGGTGGGGACCGGCTCGGCGCGGTCAGCGCCCGATCGAGGCGTCCGACGCAGCGGCGGGCACGCGCGGCCTCGACATCGCGACCGCGGTGACGATCGCTCCGACCAGGGCGAGGATCCCTGCCCCGACGAACGCGGCCGAGTACGCCTGGGTGAGCTCGACCTTCGAGGGCTCGACCCCGGAGACGACGTAGACGATGGCCGTGAGGGCCGCGAGCCCGAGAGCGGACCCGATCTGGTAGCTGGTGCTCACGAGCCCCGACGCGACGCCCGTCTCGGCTGCGGGCGCGGCGTTGATGGCCGTGCCGAGCGAGGGGACGAACGCGAGGGACATCCCCAGGGCGGCCAGGAGCGAGGCGGGCAGGACGTCGACGGCGTAGCTGCCGTCGGGGCGGACGAACGAGAGCCACACGAGCCCGGCGGCGAGCAGGAGCAGACCGGTCACGATGAGCGACTTCGCACCGAACCTCTCCTGGAGCCGGGGTGCCAGCGCGAGCATGACGAGCACGACGAGCCCGGTCATCGGCAGGAGCGCGGCGCCCGCGGCGAAGGCGCTGGCGCCGAGGACCTGCTGCAGGTACAGGTTCAGGAAGAACCACATCGAGACCCAGGCGGCACCGAGCATGAGCTGGGCGCCGTTCGCTGCGCCGAGCTGGGGGGCGCGGAGCAGCCCGAGGCGGAGCAGAGGGTTGCGGCTGCGCGCCTGGATGACGAAGAAGATCACGAGCAGGACGATGCCTGCGGCGAGGGCGCCGAGGGTGGGAAGCGTGAGCCATCCGATCTCCGGGGCGTTGACGACCGCGTAGACGACGGCGGCGAGCCCTGCCGTCACGGTGAGCGCTCCGGTGATGTCGATCGATCCCGAGGCCTTGCGCTCGGTGCGCGGGAGCGTCGACGCGGTGAAGGCGAGCACGAAGAGCGCGATGGGGACGGTCACGTAGAAGACCCAGGGCCAGCTCGCGTACTCGGTGAGGACCCCGCCGAGGAAGACTCCCGCGCTGCCGCCGACCGGCGCGGCCGCACCGTAGACGGCGAACGCCTTCGGCAGGTCACGCGTACCGCCGAAGAGCATCATGAGCAGGGTCAGTGCGGCCGGTGCGATCATCGCGGAACCGGCACCCTGGATCGCGCGGCCCGCGATCTCGAGCCCGATGGTCCCGGCCGCGCCCGCCAGGATCGACCCGGCGATCAGGACGAGCCAGCCGAGCACGAAGATCTTCCGGGCGCCGAAGGCGTCGGCGAGCCGTCCACCCAGCAGGAGCAGGCCGCCGAAGGCGACCACGTAGGCGTTGAACACCCAGGACAACGACTCGGGCGTGAAGCCGAGATCTCTCTGGATGTCCGGGAGGGCGACGCCGATGATCGACGTGTCCATGATGACGACGAACTGCGCCGTGGCGATGAGCGCCAGGCCGAGCCACCGCTTCGCCGGCGACAGTGGTGGATGGGTAGACATGAAGGTCTCCTTCTGAGGGATGGCCGGTAGGCCCGGCGTCGGCAAAAGGTATACCCATGGGGGGTATGTGTGTCAATGGCGCACGAACCTGCTGGTGCGCCCCTCGCGACGCCTGGCGCAAGTACCCCGTAGGGGTATTCGTCGCACGCCCCGGCCCTGACCTCCTCCACGTTCACCCGCCCCTCGCCCCGGGCTGGGCGGCGATGCTTGCGCCATACCCCAGTGGGGTATATGTTCGGGCAGAGGTACCCGGTAGGGGTATCGAATCCCACGAGAGGAAGGCTCCGCCATGGCCACGAACGAGTACCAGGTGACGGGCATGACGTGCGGGCACTGCGAGCTGTCGATCCGCGAGGAGGTCGGACAGGTCGCCGGGGTCGAGGACATCCAGGTCAGCGCGCAGACGGGACGGCTCGTCGTGACGGGACCCGTCGACGACGCGCAGGTCCTGGCAGCGGTCGAGGAGGCCGGCTACTCGGCGGTGCGTTCGGCATGAGGACAGGTGCACGACTGACCCTCTACGGCCTCGGGCTCGTGGTGGCCTTCGGGGGCGCGTACGGCGTCGCCGGGGCCGTCGTCCCCGAGAGCACCGTGGCCGGCTGGACCGAAGGGAGCACGATGAACGGGCACGGAGAAGCGGACGGTGGGGCGGGCGCCGGAGCGGCGGGGGATGCCGCGAGCGGGGTGAAGGGTCTCGCGCTCGACGTCGACGGATACGCGTTGTCGTCCGTCGACGCGCCCGCCGGGGTCGGCGATCCCGGGGAGCTGAGCTTCCAGGTCCAGGACCACGCGGGCACCCCCGTGACGGAGTACACGACCGCGCACGAGAAGGACCTGCACCTGATCGTCGTCCGGACGGACGGCAGCCAGTTCCGGCACGTCCACCCCGTGCTGGACGAGACCTCGGGGACCTGGTCGATCCCGTGGGAGTGGGCCGCGGCGGGCAGCTACCGCGTCTTCGCGGACTTCACCCCGGCCGGCACGGACGAGTCCGCCCGCACGGTGACCCGCACGGTCCAGGTGGCCGGGGACCTCGTGCCCGTCGAGCAGCAGCCGACCCGGACCGCTCAGGTCGACGGCTACACCGTGACCGTCGACGGCGAGCTGGCGGCGGGCGCCTCGAGCGGCCTCACGTTCACGGTCACCCGCGAGGGCGAGCCAGTCACGGCCCTGGAGCCGTACCTGGGAGCGTTCGGACACCTCGTCGCCCTGCGCGACGGCGACCTCGCCTACCTGCACGTCCACGCCGAGGGTGCGGACCCGGAGGCCGGGCAGACGGCCGGGCCGGACATCGCCTTCGCCGCCGAGGCCCCGACCGCGGGCCGCTACCTGCTGTACCTGGACTTCCAGGTCGACGGCCAGGTCCACACCGCCGAGCTCGTGCTCGACGCCGCTCCCGGCGCCGACCCCACGGACCCCGAGGGCGGATCGCACCCGGAGGGGCACTGACCGAGAGGTCGGGCCCTTTCCCACCAGCCGAGAGAAGGAACTGCACATGAGCACATCAGCGCCTCCGGGCGTGATCACAGGCGTCGAGCTGGAGATCGGCGGCATGACCTGCGCCTCCTGCGCCATGCGGATCGAGAAGAAGCTGAACAAGCTCGACGGCGTGGTCGCGACCGTGAACTACGCGACCGAGAAGGCCAAGGTGACGGTCCCGGACGGGTACGACCCGGCGCTGCTGATCGCCGAGGTCGAGAAGACCGGGTACACCGCTGCGCTACCAGCACCCAAGGGAGCGAAGAAGGACGGTGCCTCGGCCGGCGGGGGAGAGGGGCAGGACCCCGAGCTGACGTCGCTGCGCAACCGGCTCGTCGGCGCGATCGTGCTGACCGTGCCGGTCATCGCGATGGCCATGGTCCCGGCGTGGCAGTTCACCTACTGGCAGTGGGCCTCGCTCGCGCTGGCCGCTCCCGTGATCGTGTGGGCGGCGTGGCCGTTCCACAAGGCGGCGTGGGCGAACCTCAAGCACGGCACCGCGACCATGGACACGCTCATCTCGATGGGCACGTCCGCGGCGTTCCTGTGGTCGCTGTACGCGCTGTTCCTCGGTACGGCGGGCACCCCGGGCATGACGCACCCGTTCGAGTTCGCGCTCGCGCCCTCCGACGGCGCGGCGAACATCTACCTCGAGGTGGGTGCCGGCGTCACGATGTTCATCCTTGCCGGCCGGTACTTCGAGAAGCGCTCCAAGAAGCAGGCCGGTGCGGCGCTGCGCGCGCTGCTCGAGCTCGGCGCCAAGGAGGTCTCGGTCCTGCGCGGAGAGGTCGAGACGAAGATCCCCGTCGAGGACCTGCAGGTCGGTGACGAGTTCATCGTCCGCCCGGGCGAGAAGATCGCCACGGACGGCGTGGTCGTGACGGGTACGTCCGCGGTGGACGAGTCGATGCTCACGGGTGAGTCCGTGCCGGTCGAGGTCTCCGCAGGAGACACCGTCACCGGCGCCACGACGAACGCGGGCGGCCGGCTCGTGATCCGTGCGACCCGCATCGGGTCGGACACGCAGCTCGCGCAGATGGCCAAGCTCGTCGAGGACGCCCAGACCGGCAAGGCCGAGGTGCAGCGCCTGGCCGACAGGATCTCGGGCGTGTTCGTGCCGATCGTGATCGTCATCGCGGCCGCCGCGCTCGGCGGCTGGCTGGGCGCAGGTTTCCCGGTGAGCGCGGCCTTCACCGCAGCGGTCGCCGTCCTCGTGATCGCCTGCCCCTGCGCACTGGGGCTGGCGACGCCCACCGCGCTCCTGGTCGGCACCGGCCGCGGCGCGCAGATGGGCGTGCTCATCAAGGGCCCGGAGGTGCTCGAGTCCACCCGCAAGATCGACACCGTCGTGCTGGACAAGACCGGCACCGTCACGACCGGCAAGATGACGCTCGTCGACGTGGTCGTGGAACCGGGCACGGACCGCACCGAGCTGCTCCGACTCGCCGGCGCGCTCGAGGACGCCTCGGAGCACCCGATCGCGCAGGCGATCGCCAAGGGGGCGACGCAGGAGGTCGGCGCACTGCTCACGCCCGAGGACTTCGCGAACATCGAGGGCAAGGGCGTGCAGGGCGTCGTCGACGGGCACGCCGTCCTGGTGGGCCGCGAGTCGCTGCTCGCCGAGTGGTCCCAGGAGCTGAGCCCCGCGCTGGCCGCCACGAAGGCGCGCGCCGAGGGCGAGGGCAAGACCGTCGTCGCGGTGGGCTGGGACGGCCGGGCGCGAGGCATCCTCGTCGTGGCCGACACGGTCAAGCCGACGAGCGCCGAGGCGATCGCGCAGCTCAAGGCGATCGGCCTGACCCCTGTGCTCCTCACCGGTGACAACGAGGCCGTCGCCCGGCAGATCGCCGCGGAGGTGGGCATCGACGAGGTCATCGCCGAGGTGCTCCCCAAGGACAAGGTCGACGTCGTCACCCGGCTCCAGGCCGAGGGGAAGGTCGTCGCGATGATCGGCGACGGCGTCAACGACGCCCCGGCCCTCGCCCAGGCCGACCTCGGCCTCGCCATGGGCACCGGTGCGGACGTCGCGATCGAGGCGTCCGACATCACCCTGGTGCGCGGCGACCTGCGCAGCGCGGTCGACGCGATCCGCCTGTCCCGCAAGACGCTCGGAACGATCAAGACCAACCTGTTCTGGGCCTTCGCCTACAACGTCGCGGCCATCCCCGTCGCGGCGCTCGGCATGCTCAACCCCATGCTCGCAGGGGCTGCGATGGCGCTGTCGAGCGTCTTCGTCGTGGGCAACAGCCTGCGCCTGCGCGGGTTCCGGAGCGTCGCCAGGTCATGACGCCCCCGGAACTCACACCACCACCCACAGAAGCACGAAGGGAACCACCCACGATGGCGAACGAACCTCAGGCGACCAGCTGTTGCAGCACCGGTGCGTCCAACCCCGCCGCGGCGGGCAACGGCACCGAGAACCTGCTCGGCGCTGCGAGCGACGACATGACCACCTGCCCGGTCATGGTCGGCAGCCCCGTCAGCAAGAAGGCAGCCGAGGCGGTCGGCCTGTACCGGGACCACGAGGGTGAGCGGTACTACTTCTGCTGCGGCGGATGCGGGCCGGCCTTCGACTCGGACCCGGCGAAGTACGCCGCCAACATGGCGTAACGACGTGGACGCGGGGTCCGCGGCCCGCCCTCACGCGCCGCGGACCCTGCTCGTCCCCGATGCCCGACCCCCGCAGCTTCGCCGCACGCCCTTGCAGGCGCGGCGCCCACCACCGAACCTGGAGAACGCACCCCATGACCGCACGCCACGTCGTGATCCTCGGGGCAGGATCGGCCGGCACGGCCGCCGCCCGAGCCCTCGCCGGTCGGGGCGACGTCCGGACGACCGTCGTCGGGCGGACCGACGAGATCCCGTACTCGCGGATGCTCGTCAAGAACGTCGCCTACGGCCAGGCCGCCCCCGAGATGATCCGACTGCCCCGACCGGACGGGGAGCTCGTCGCCGACACCGTCGAGCGGGTCGACCCCGCGACGCGGGAGGTCGACCTGGCCTCGGGGGCCTCGATCACCTACGACGCGCTCGTCGTCGCGACCGGGAGCCGACCGCGGGGTCTCGACCTCGACGTCCCGGGAGCGGAGCAGGCCGCGCGCGCCGGCCGCCTGCTCACCCTGCACTCGCTCGACGACGCCGTGCGCATCCGAGGGGCGCTCGCGGCGCGCGGGGAGTCGGCACACGTCGCGATCTACGGCGGGGGGCTGATCGCCTCCGAGACCGCCTCGACGTTGCAGGCGCAGGGGCACCGGGTCAGCCTCGTCGCCCGCAGCCGGGTCCCCGGGGTGGCCGGCTTCGGTCGGCCGGTGGCCGAACGCGTGGCCGCCGACCACGAGGCCCTGCTGACAACGTTCTTCGGCCGCACCGTCCACCGCGTCCTCGCGACGCCGGACGCGACGGTCGTGACCCTCGACGACGGGAGCGTGCTCGAGGTCGACCTCGTCGTCGTCGCGCTCGGCACCACCCCCGCCGCGCCCGCTCCCTGGCGCGACGGGGTCGCCGTCGACGACCGGCTCCGCGCCACCGGTCACGGGGCCGTCTACGCGGCGGGTGGTGTCACCGTGCACCATGACGACCACCTCGGGACGTGGCGCATCGACCACTGGGAGGACAGCGCCGCACAGGGGGTGCATGCCGCGCAGACGGTGCTGCACGACCTCGACCTCGGCGAGGACCCGGGTCCCTACCGGCCCCGCAGCGCGCACCTGGCGGTGATCCACGGACGGATGATCACCGGGGTCGGGTACACGGGACACCCCGGCACGCGGGTGGTGCCGACCGACGGGCTCGTGGTCCTGCACGAGCAGGAAGGCACGGTCGTCGGCGTCAGCGGTATCGACGCGGTGGGCGAGGTCTACGGGTGGGGCAGCCGCCTCCACGAGGCGCGCGCCCAGGTGGACCGCGGCTGAGTCGCGGGGGCAGATCGGGAAGGCCCCGGCCCCGGCCAGCCGTGGGTCGGCTCGGGCGGGTGAGCTCGACGGCCGGACGGTCCTGTAGCTTGTGCCCGCTGGATGGTGCCAGGCGGTGCGGGAGCCTTGGGGGAAGCGTGTGTCGTCGATGGTGAGAGCCGATGTCGGAGCTCTTCGTGAGCAGGGGCGTTCCTTCTCCGGTCGCGCGGATCGTCGCGGCGTTGTTCAACCAGGCCGCGATCACGGTCGGACGAGAGGACCTGGTGGCAACCCGATGAACACGGTGTTCCGCCGTTCAGTGGCCCTGGTGACCGGATTGCTGGTGGCGGGACTGGCGACAGGATGCACGACGGAGAGGTCGGTGGACTCGATGCAGGACGTGAAGGTAGTAGCCGAGCAAGGCGAAGAGCTGCTTGCCGAGGTGCGTACCGCGATCGACCAGGCCGTCGGCCCGGTCACGTGGGACGAGATGGACGCGTCGCACTTCACCGAGACCGGGGAGAAGGTCGACGGCTTCCGGCTCGCGCGGTACACGTCGGCGAACTGGGTGGTTCAGGAACCGCTGATCGCGGACCCCGACCGGTGGACCGCAGCCCTGCAGGCCACGGAGGCGACCCTGCAGGACCACGGCTACTCCACCGACACCCAGATCCTGGGTACTGACAAGCACGCGGTCGTCGTCTGGCACGACGACACCGGTCGAAGCATCGAGCTCGGCAGCAGCAAGGCCACAGTCCTGTACTTCGAGTCAGGCCCCCAGCTCGGCGACCCCGTCGATCAGTAGTCCCCGGTCAGCATCGCCTGGGACGATCTGGCTGGACGAGACCGCACCACGTCCCTCGCACATCAGGCCCTGATCCGACCGTGCGGTGCGACGAGCTGCCCGGCACAGCCGCCCGGCACGACGAGAGGCCCGCCTCCTCGTGACGAGGAGGCGGGCCTCTCGGTGGTCACCGCGGCCGGACGGGGCGCGACGGACGCGCGGTGACGGCCTGGGTGAGCTGTGCGCTCAGGCGGTGCGACCGTTGCGGCCACGGATCGCACCGTAGATGCCCAGCACGATGACGGAGCCCACGATCGCGAGGAGCCACGTCTGGATCGAGAAGAACTCCTCGAGCGGAGCCGAGAACAGGACGCTCCCGAGCCAGCCGCCGAGCAGTGCGCCGAGGATCCCGAGGAGGATCGTCATCAGGATCGACCCGGTCTGCTTGCCCGGGAGGATGGCGCGAGCGATGAGTCCGGCGAGCAGTCCCAGAACGATGAATGCGAGGAAACCCATGTCATTCTCCTTTTGTCCCGTATGTGCCTTATTGGCCGGTGAGTCACTACCTTGACACCGGCTCCGGCGGCTCGCACGCCGAAAGGTGCCGAACGTCGGACACGTCACTTTTCGTCGTTCTCCGCTTGCGAGGGGGCCCTGCCGGTGGCATCGCGCGCCCACCTGCCCGGCCGTACCGTGGAGGAATGGCAGAGGACCGAGGCATCCGGCAGTACATCGGCGACCTGGTGGCGGAGGAGCGCAGGCTGCGCGACGAGCTCGCCGACGGGGAGATCACGGCGTCGGAGGAGCACACGCGCCTGCGCGCGATCGAGACCGAGCTCGACCAGTGCTGGGACCTGTTGCGCCAGCGGGACGCCGCCCGCGAGTTCGGCAGCGACCCGGATGCCGCGTCGATCCGGGATGCCGGTACGGTGGAGCACTACCTGGACTGACGGCCTGACGCCTCGCGTGCGTGCCGTCGTCGGGCGGACGACCCTCGCTCGCGCGGGGGAACCCCGTGAGACCCCACCGAACGACACGACCAGTACGGAGCGAAGAGCATGAGCAGCCAGACGACGCAGCGCAACGAGGCCACCGAGCGAGCCGGGGCCGTCGCCCGCTTCCTCGTGGCGTTCATCCTGTTCGTGGGTGGGATGGTCGCCTTCGGGTGGGCCTTCACGGTCGAGTCGAACCACGCGCTGATCTTCTCCGCGGGCCTCCTGATGGTCACCCTTGGCTGCTTCGTGCCGATGGCCGGCCGGGACCGCTGACGCCCACCGGCCGCACCGTGGTCCGACGTCGAGAGGGGCCCCGCACCGTTGGTGCGGGGCCCCTCTCGCGCTCGCGGACGACCGGCGCAGGTCTCAGGCGATGCGGGGGAGCTGTGCGAGCGTGGCGACGACCTCGATCGCGTCGGCCTTCCCCAGGTGGATCTTCTGGGCCATGAAGCCCTTGGTGGCCACGCTCTCCTCGGGCAGGTTCGAGTCGGCGAAGACTTCCATGAGGGCGCGCGCGTCGGCCTCGGGCAGGCGGAAGCTCACGACCTGGGTGAGGTCGCGCAGGATCGCGGTGCGCTCGGTCTCGGAGAACCCGAAGCGCAGCGTGAGGGTACCCTGCTCGATCCGCGTGTACGCGTAGGTGACGTCGGAGAACGGGCGGGCGGGCCCGTCGCCGATGCGCACGGTGCGGGCCGCGAGGTCGACCGTGACGGGCTTCGCCTCGCGCACCCAGTAGACGAGGAACGGGGCGATGATCGCGAGCACCGCGACCAGCGCGATGACCAGGTACAGCACGAAGTTCTCCTCGTCGCCGAAGCGTGCGAAGGCGATGATCGTGAGCAGCACGGCGGCCAGGAAGGGGGAGGCGATGGCGGTCAGCCGCATCTTCTTGCGCCCCTCCACCCAGAGCGGCAGGTCGGTCGTGGTCGGCGTGGTGGCGTGCATGGTTCCCCCATCGGGACAGAGTTCTCGCCCCACGGTGGAGCGATGGCGTGCGCGCCGATGCTACTGGTAAAGGCGACAGGGGTGGAACGGGGAGAACTGCCCCTCGGGGGGCGGCGGGACCGAGCCCACCGCCCCCGGGGCGTCTCGCGAATCAGCCGAGCTGGGCGCGCACCGTGTTCGTCGCGGCGACGAGGTTCTCGAGCGACGCCACGGTCTCCTCGTAGCGGCGCGTCTTGAGGCCGCAGTCGGGGTTGACCCACACGAGGCGCGAGTCGATCGACTTCACCGCGAGCTCGAGCAGGTCGGTGACCTCCTCGGTCGAGGGGACGCGCGGCGAGTGGATGTCGTACACGCCGGGGCCGATGCCGCGCGCGTAGCCGGCCTCGGCCAGCTCGGGCACGATCTCCATGCGCGAGCGCGCGGCCTCGACCGACGTCACGTCGGCGTCGAGCCCGTCGATCGCACCGATGACCTCGCCGAACTCCGAGTAGCACAGGTGCGTGTGGATCTGCGTCTCGGCCACGACGCCCGCGGTCGCGAGGCGGAACGAGCTCACCGACCAGTCGAGGTACGCGGCCTGGTCGGCCTTGCGCAGCGGCAGGAGCTCGCGCAGCGCGGGCTCGTCGACCTGGATGATGCCGATGCCGGCCGCCTCGAGGTCCGCGATCTCGTCGCGCAGCGCCAGACCCACCTGGTTGGCCGTGTCGCCGAGCGGCTGGTCGTCGCGCACGAACGACCACGCGAGGATCGTGACCGGACCTGTCAGCATGCCCTTGACCGGCTTCTCGGTGAGCGAGGCCGTGAACGTCGACCAGTCGACCGTGATGGGTGCCGGGCGCGTGACGTCGCCCCACAGGATCGGCGGGCGCACGCAGCGCGAGCCGTAGGACTGGACCCAGCCGTTCGCGGTGACGGCGAACCCGTCGAGGTTCTCCGCGAAGTACTGGACCATGTCGTTGCGCTCGGGCTCGCCGTGCACCAGGACGTCCAGGCCGATCTGCTCCTGGAGCTCGACGACGCGGCGGATCTCGTCCTGCATCGCGGTCGTGTAGTCCGCGTCGGACAGCTCGCCCTTGACGTTGAGCGCGCGGGCGCGGCGGATCTCCGGGGTCTGCGGGAACGACCCGATGGTCGTGGTCGGCAGCAGCGGGAGGTTCAGCTTGGCCTGCTGGGCGGCCGCGCGCTCGGCGTAGTCGCCGCGCGAGAAGTCGCCCTCGGTCAGGGCTGCGGCACGCTCGCGCACCGCAGGCACGACGACGCCGCTCGCCACCGCGCGCGAGGCGACCGCGGCGCGGGACGCCTCGATCTGGTCGGCGACCGCGTCACGACCCTCGGTCAGCGCCCGGGCGAGGATCGCGACCTCGCCGACCTTCTGGTCCGCGAACGCGAGCCAGTCACGCAGGCGGGGGTCGATCGAGCCGTTCGTCCAGTCCTCGTCCTCGACGTCGTGCGGGACGTGCAGGAGCGAGGTCGAGGTGCCGACGACGACGGCGCCCGCACCCAGCCCGGACAGCCCCTCGACCAGGTCGAGCTTCGCCGCGAGGTCGGCACGCCAGACGTTGTGGCCGTCGATCACACCCGCGACGACGGTCTTGGTCTCCAAGCCTGCGACAGGGCCCGCCGGAACGGCTCCCTTGACGAGATCGAGCGAGATCGCCTCGACGTCGGTGGCGGCCAGGAGCGTGAGGCCGTCGTGCTCTCCCTGGAGCCCGCCGAACGGCGCGCCGACGAGGAGGGCGGGGCGTTCGGTGCCCACCGCGAGGTCGGTCGCGAGGACCCGGTACGCCTCGGTGATCGCGGCGTGGACCTCGGCGGCCGGGAGGTCGATCGAGTCGGACACGAGCGCGGGCTCGTCGAGCTGCACCCACGGTGCACCGGCTGCGGCCAGGGCGCGCAGCAGCTCGACGTACACGGGCAGGACGTCCGCGAGGCGCGAGAGCGGGCTGAAGCCGGACGCGCTGTCGTCGGCGGCCTTGGACAGCGCGAGGAACGTGACGGGCCCGACGACGACGGGCCGGGTCACGACGCCCGCGTCCTTGGCTTCGACGAACTGGCGCACGATGCGGTCGTCCGCGAAGCGGAACGGTGTGGACTCGCTGATCTCGGGGACCAGGTAGTGGTAGTTCGTGTCGAACCACTTGGTCATCTCGAGCGGGGCGTCCTCACCGGCGCCGCGCGCGACCGTGAAGTAGCCCGCGAGGTCCAGCGCGCCCTTCTCGTCGGTGAGCGACGCGAAGCGCGACGGGACCGCCCCGAGGAGAGCGACGACGTCGAGCACCTGGTCGTAGTACGAGAACGAGCCGGGCACGGCGCCCGACGAGGCGTCGAGGCCCAGGTCGACGAGACGCTGGGCGGCCGCGACGCGCAGCGCCGAGGCCGTGGCCTCGAGCTCGTCGGCCGTGGAGCGCCCGGCCCAGAAGGACTCGACGGCCTTCTTGAGCTCGCGGCGCGGGCCGATGCGGGGGTAGCCGAGGACGGAACCGGAGGGGAACGTGGGTGCACTCATGGTGATTACCTCTGAACTGGTCAGACCGAGGGCCCGCCCAGGGCGGGCTCGGCGGAGGGAAGGGGAGTGCCGGAGACCCACGGCCCGCTGGCCAGGTCGGGGGTGCGGGACGAGACGCTGCTCGCGTCCCCCGCTACCCCACCGCCGAGGTTGACTCCCTCGAGCAGGTCTAGAGCGGCTTGGTGCTTGTTGAACGTGTAGATGTGGAGGCCGGGCGCGCCGGCCGCGAGGACCTGGCGCGCGAGCTCGACCGAGTGCCGGATACCCAGCCTGTGGCGTGCGTCCGGGTCCTGCTCGGCCTCGAGGGCCTCGACGACGCGGCGCGGTGCCGGGACGCCAGTGAGCTCCTCGACGCGTGCGAGGCGGGCCGGGTCCGTCATGGGCAGCAGGCCCGCGAGGATCGGGATGGTCACCCCGGCGGCGCGCGCCTCGGCGACGAAGTCGATGTAGGACGACGCCTCGTAGAAGAGCTGCGTGATCGCGAAGTCCGCTCCGGCCTGCTGCTTCTGCCAGAGGCGGCGCACCTCCTGGGTGCGGCTCGTGCCCGCGGCGAGGTTCCCGTCGGGGAACGTCGCGACCGCGATGGTCAGGGGGCGGGCCGCGCCGCGCAGCGCGACGCTCGGGCTCGCGGCGCAGCGCGCGGCCTCGACCTCGCGCAGCAGGGCCACGAGCTCGGTGCTGGACCGCACGCCGTCCTCGGCGGGGCGCCAGTCGGGCTGGTCGCGCGGAGGGTCCCCGCGCAGGGCGAGGAAGCTGCGCACACCGGCGTCGAGGAAGTCCGTGATGACGTCCTCGACGTCCTCGCGCGAGGCGCCCACGCAGGTCAGGTGCGCGATGGGCAGCACGGGCGTGCCGTGCAGGAGCTGGCTGATGACGCGGCGCGAGGTCTCGCGGTCCGTGCCGGCCGCGCCGTACGTGACCGACACGAAGTCCGGGGACGTCGCGACGAGCCGCCGCGCCGTCTCCCAGAACTTGGGGGCGGCGTCGGGGCGGCGCGGGGGCATGAGCTCGAACGACACCGTGGGTCGCGGTGCCTCGTGCCCGAAGTGCCCCAGGTCGACGATGCTCATCGTGCGACCGCCGGGAGGGGCGTGCCGACGGTGGCCACGAAGGCCGAACGGGTGGTGCGCGGGACCCCGGTACGGTGCGGGGTTGCGCAGAAGGATGCCTCGGTCATGAATCGCTCCATCGAACCTGGCTGTAGCACCCGTACCCGCGGGAGGCTTCCGTTGGGGGGTTGCTGCGGTGTCAACGAGCCAGGACTCTCGACCGCTCTGGATGGTGGTGACGATCGTAGGGGGAATCCATGATGCGAGCCAGTATCTGCTCGAAGCGTGAGACGGAAGGGTCTGGCGTCGGGGAGTCGACTCGTCTCGCGGTGTGCGCGCGCCCCGGCGGACCCTTCGTCGGGCCGACCGGTGTCCTTACAACCTACGCCCGTCTCCCGCCCAGCGGCCTGTGACATACGGGCTGGTCGCCGCGGCGGATGGGCGTTCGGACGACGCGGGCAATACCCTGGCGGATATGGACACCGAAGAACGTCTGGCCGTCTTCCTCGACTACGACAACCTCGCGCTGGGCGCGCGCGACCACCTGGGCGGGATGACCTTCGACTTCAAGCCGATCGCCGACGCGTTGGCCGCGCGCGGCCGTGTCGTCGTCCGCCGTGCCTACGCCGACTGGTCGTACTTCGACGAGGACCGCCGCTCCCTGACCCGTCACCAGGTCGAGCTCATCGAGATGCCCCAGCGCATGGGGGCCTCGCGCAAGAACGCGGCCGACATCAAGATGGTCGTCGACGCGATCGAGATGGCCTTCGAGCGTGAGTACATCTCTACCTTCGTCATGTGTACGGGCGACAGCGACTTCTCCCCCCTCGTGCACAAGCTGCGTGAGCTCAACAAGCGCGTCATCGGGATCGGCGTCGAGAACTCGACGTCCAAGCTGCTGCCGGCGGCGTGCGACGAGTTCCTCTTCTACGACCGCCTCGAGGGCGTCGAGATCCCGGACGAGCCCGTCGAGCGCAAGCGCTCCTCGAACAGCTCGAACCGGAGCGGGACCCGCAAGTCGTACGGCCGCTCCACGGGCTCCTCGGGCTCCTCGGGCAAGGCCGCAGCCGTTCCTGCGCCCGAGGCCGTGACCCCGCCCCCGGCCGCCGACGCCACGGCACCGACCGCCGAGAGCGCGCCCGAGCCGACCTCCGTCCCGCTGGACGTCGAGGCCGAGCTCGAGTCCGCCGTCGGGCACGGGGCCTCCTCGGCCTCCGAGGACGAGGACCTCGCGGTCCTCGTCGCGCAGACCCTCGCGGACCTGTCGAGCTCGTCGAGCGGGGCCGTCGTCGCCTCGACGCTCAAGCGCACGCTGCTCCGCAAGGACCCCACCTTCAGCGAGGCCGACTACGGCTTCCGCAACTTCGGCGAGTTCCTGCGCTACCTCGAGGAGCGCGGCGTCGTACAGCTCAGCGCGGGCCCCGCGACGGGCGACCCCGAGGTCTCGCTGCCCGAGCGCGGGCACGCCGGGGACGACTTCGCGCTGCTGCGCACGGTCGTGGGCGAGCAGGGCGACTCGGTGCCCCTGTCCGGCCTCAAGAACCAGCTCCGCAAGAAGCGCCCCGACTTCAGCGAGAAGGCGCTCGGCTACCGCAGCTTCCTCCAGTTCTGCAAGGCCGCGCAGACCGCGGGCGCGATCGACCTGCGCTGGGACGACGACGCCGACGACTACCTCGTGTCGGTCGCGACGCGCTGAACCTCCGTCCCGTGAGGGCACGCCCGGCCGCTAGGCTCCGGGCGTGCCCTTTCGCCGACGAGAGCAACCCCGCCAGATCGCCTTCGATGCGGTCGACGACCTGGACGACGTCGACGACCAGCGGGGACCGAGGCAGGGGACACCGGGCCTGCCCGGCGACCGCCTGGGAGACCACGGCACATCCCTGCCCGACGACGTGGCGCGACCGGCAGCGGACGCCGCCCCCGGCGCCCCGGACGAGCAGGTGGCGGCGGATCCGGTTCGCGACGGTTCGGACCCTGGGGGCGGGCTCATCGCGCCCGGGGTCCGGAAGCGGCGGCGCCTGCTCGTCGGGGGCGTCGCGGCCGGGCTGGTGCTCGTGCTCGGCGGCCTGACCCTCGTCGACGTCGTCCGCACTCGACAGGCAGAGGCGTTGTTGCGGGCCGCTCCTGGCGGGGTCGTCGGGCTGACGCAGCCGCCCGACGAGGTCTGGAGCATCGACACCGGCGAGGCCTGGACGAGGCTGGCCGGCGACCGCCTCCTGGTGGCGGGCGACGGAGAGCTGGTCGCCCACGACCTGACGTCGGGAGAGGAGGTCTGGCGGCGGGCGGACCTCGGACGGAGCCGTTGCGGCGCCTTCGTCGCGCGCTCCGGCGAGGCCGCAGCCCTGTCGACCATCACGTGCCTCAGCGGCGGGAGCCTGGAAGAGCTCGTGCCGTCGCACCCCACCAGGCCGCCGACGACGGTCTCCGTGCTCGGGCTGGACGGCAGGACGCTCTCCGAGCGGGCGCTCGACGTCTCCCGCGGCCACGCGGAGGTGCTCACGGACGGCGACGTCGTGAGGGCGATCCGGGAGGACCGGGGGCTCGTCGTCACCGTCGAGGACGCGCGCACCGGAGACGTGCGCTGGACGCACCTCGTCCCGGTCGAGGACACCGGGGGCGACGGGACCTGCGAGACCTCCTGGAACGGCGCGATGGTCGACGACCGGGAGTCCGTGTACTTCTACGACCTGGCGGGCGCGATCTCGGTCGGGGGATGCCGGGTGGGTGCCACGTTCTCTCCGGGGGGAGACGTGCTGTCGTCCGGGGACGACGCGTACGTCGAGGGCCTGGCCGACGGCCGGTTCACCAGGACGGCGAGCGACGGGGTGGGGGCGGACGTCCTGGACGCGGAGGGCGAGGTGCTCCTGCGCGGCGTGAGCGAGGTCCTCGAGCCGCTCGCCACGGACGGCACCGCGCCACCTCTGCTGTTCGTCCGGCCGGGCTCCGGGCTCGCCGCCCTCGCCGAGGACGGGCACGAGGTCTGGGCCTTCCCGCGGTACACCGCGCAGGTCCTGCTCACGACACGGGACATGACCGTCGTCGCCACCTTCCCCGGGGCCGTGGCGATCGACAACGTCACGGGTGAGGAGCTGTGGACGTGGCGGGCCTCGGAGCGCGGCGGGTCGTCGAGCAGCGACGTGTCCGCGGTCTTCGCGGGACACGGGTCGCTGACCGTCGTGCTGGGGACGCAGCCGGGTTCCGGGGCGCGATGGTCCTCGATCGACCTGGCCGACGGCAGCACGCGATGGGAGGAGCCGCTCACCGTCGACCCCTACGGCTTCGTCGCGGTCGGCGGGAGGCTCCTCGCGGTCGACGGGCCGCGGATCCTGCGCTTCGGGTGAGCCGGTCTCGTGACAGGCGGGCCGGGCGACGGCCCGCACGGTCGCAGAGGCCGTGCGCAACGAACCACCGTGCGTGAACATCCGTGCACGGGCCTGGGTTCTCCCCGGCGAACTGGGCTCTTCCGCAGGGTCGTGCGCGTAGACCGGGGCCCCGCCGTCGGGCCCGGCTGCACGTCGGTGCACAATGTACGGATGACGTACCGGGTGCTGAAGCTGATCCTGTCGCTCCTGGCCTTCACGCTGCTGAGGCCACGGGTGACCGGACTCAACAACATCCCTCGCCGCGGGCCCGTCATCCTGGCGAGCAACCACCTGTCGTTCGTGGACTCGCTCCTGATCCCCATCGTCGCTCCGCGCCACGTCACGTTCCTCGCCAAGGCCGAGTACTTCACGGGCACGGGGCTCAAGGGCCGCATCTCCCGCTGGTTCTTCACGACTCTCGGCCACATCCCCGTGCAGCGCGACGACCCGCGCGCCGGGCAGCGCTCGCTCGAGGACGCGCTCGAGGTGCTCAACCGTGGTGGAGCGTTCGGGATCTACCCCGAGGGGACGCGGTCGCGCGACGGCAAGCTCCACAAGGGACACACGGGCGTCGCGTGGCTCGCGCTCGCCGGCCACGCCCCGATCGTGCCCGTCGCGATCAAGGGCACCGACAAGGTCCAACCCGTGGGGTCGCGGATCCCGCGCATCCACCGTGTGACGGTCGAGTTCGGGGCTCCCATCGAGCCTGCACGCCAGATCACGTCGGGCAAGCCCGCGCAGGCGCGCCGTGAGCTCACCGAGCAGGTCATGGACTCGATCCACGCGATGAGCGGGCAGCAGCGCGCGAGCTGACCACCGGTCGGCCTGCCGGCCGGCGAACCCGAGGTTCGCCAGGCAGCAGGACGGGCCGGCTCGACCGGCCTCGGGTTCGGCGCCTCGAGCCTCCCGCTCGTGAGAAGGACGTGCAGGACCTGCGCGGTCGTGATGTGCTCGGGGGAGGGTCACGTGGCCCAGGGATCGCGCCACGACGGGTCCGCCCGTCACCGCCGCGCCCCGAGGGCGTCCGACTTGACCTCAACCACGGTTGAGGTCCTAGCGTGACCGACACCGATCGAGAGGACTCACCATGGCTGTCTACACCCTTCCCGAGCTGTCGTACGACTACGGCGCACTCGAGCCCCACATCTCCGGCCGCATCATGGAGCTGCACCACTCCAAGCACCACCAGGCCTACGTGACCGGCGCCAACACCGCGCTCGACAAGCTCGCCGAGGCCCGCGACTCGGGCGACCTCGCCGCGGTCAACCTCCACGAGAAGAACCTCGCGTTCAACCTCGGCGGCCACGTCAACCACTCCGCGTTCTGGACCAACCTCTCCCCCGAGGGCGGCGGCGAGCCCACCGGCGACATCGCCGCAGCCATCGCCGAGGACTTCGGCTCGTTCGAGAAGTTCAAGAAGCACTTCGCCGCCGTCGCCGCAGGCGTCCAGGGCTCGGGCTGGGCCATCCTCGCCTGGGACACCCTCGGCAAGAAGCTCATCATCGTCCAGCTCTACGACCAGCAGGGCAACATCGCCCTGGGCCTGGTCCCGATCGTCCTGCTCGACGTCTGGGAGCACGCCTACTACCTCGACTACCAGAACGTGCGCGCCGACTACGTCACCGCCTGGTGGAACCTCGTCAACTGGGCCGACGCCGACGCACGCCTCGCACGCGCCCGCACCCAGGGCGAAGGCCTCATCATCCCCGCCTGACCCTCGTGACCGGTGCCGGGCGCCGCGCGCCCGGTACGACGAGACCCGCGTGAACGGGAAAGGCCCCGGCACTGCGGCGCGCACCTTGCGCGACGCTGCCGGGGCCTTCCTGCGGGCAGCCAGAACCCTCCAGAAAGGTGGTCCGCCGTGACCTATGTGATCGCTCAGCCTTGTGTGGACGTGAAGGACAAGGCGTGCATCGAGGAGTGTCCGGTGGACTGCATCTACGAGGGCAAGCGGTCGTTGTACATCCATCCGGACGAGTGCGTGGACTGTGGTGCGTGCGAGCCTGTGTGTCCGGTGGAGGCGATCTACTACGAGGACGACGTGCCCTCGGAGTGGAGCGACTACTACCGGGCGAACGTGGAGTTCTTCGATGATCTGGGGTCGCCGGGTGGTGCGGCGAAGATGGGCATGATCGAGAAGGACGACCCGATGATCGCGGCCCTGTCCCCGCAGGCCTGAGCGGCGCGCGCCACTCGCCACGCGCCACGCGCCACGCGCTGCGCGGCGCAGGCCGGCTGTCGAGAACGTGCTGGGGGCCGTCATCCACCGGATGACGGCCCCCAGCACGTTCTCGGCCGTTCTCGGCCGTTCTCAGCCCTGCGGCTCGACCGGGCCGCCCGGGTCCGAGCCGCCCGCGACGAGGTCGCCGCAGCTCGTCTCCTGCGCGGTGACGACGACGGGGTCGGTCGCCGCAGCGCTCTCGGCGACGGTCTCCGCCTGACCGTTCGTGGCGTTCCGCGCGTCCGCGTCGAGGTCGACGAACGTCCGCTCGACGGTGTAGGTCGAGCCGTCGGCCGAGGTCGCGTTCAGTCCGGCCAGGCGCAGCACGCCGTCCACGGCAGTGCAGCCGACCCCCGTCCCGAAGCCGCTGAACCCCTTGTCGAACGTGTACGGCTGGCCCTGGGCGTTCTGCGTCACGGTCACGGCGCAGTCCGCGACGGAGAACAGCAGGACCTCGCGTCCCAGGTCGACGAGCGCGATCGGCGCCTCGCCGTCGCCCGCCGCGACGAGGTTGACGATCGCGCTCGCCGGGACGGGGCTCGCCGAGGTCACGGGAGCGGAGAACGTCGCCCCGGACGCCGTGGTGATGCCGAACGTCCGGTCGGCGCCCCCGGTCAGCCAGGCGGTGTCGGGGCGTCCGTCACCGTCGACGTCGAGGATCTGGTGCGTGCCCGCGCCCGCGGGGGTACCCGCCTCGGTCGCGGGACAGCCCGCGGAGGGCGGGGCCGTGGTGGTCGTCGGCTCGGGGGTCGGCTCGGAGGGGCTCGGCGAGGTCACGGTGGCCGACGGCGTCGGGGCGGGCGAGGCGGCGGCGTCGCCGTCCGCGTCGCCACGGGTCGCGAGCCAGATGCCGACCGCCACGATCGCGAGGAGCACCAGCCCGCCCAGCGCCCACCACCAGGCGCGGTTGCCCGGGGGCTCGGTCGGGCCTCCGGGCGGCGGCTCGCCGGGTCCGCCGGGCGGCGTCGAGGCTCCCGTGGCGGAGAACGGGTCCGCTGCGTTCGGGATGGGTTCGGCGGGTGGGACGCTCCCCCCGGTGATGCCGCCCGGCGCCGGGAAGGTGGGCCTGATCGGTTCCGTGGGGTCCCGGTCGCCTGCTGGGCCTGGTCGCTCCTTGTCGTCGGTCATGCCTCCAGCGAAACATCTCGTGACGGACGGGGCATCCCGGACGTCCCGAGCCCCGTCCCGGCCGGGCTCAGCGCAGGGCGCGCCCGAGCGCGCGAGCGAGCGCTCCGCCGTCGGGCCCGCCTGCCGTGGGGACGCCGTGCGCCGGGCGCCGGGTGCGGCGCGTGCCCGGCGCGGCCACCGTGCCGAGGAAGGTCCCGCCGTTCCTGCCCGACGACGGCGCGGGAGGTTCGTGGGCGAGGATCTTCTGCGCGGGGCTGAGCTGGCGGATGCCGATCGCGGCGACGTGCGTCGGATGGCGTGTCGCGGCCGCGTCGTAGATCTCGGGGTCGTGCTGGCCGTCGTCGCCGAGCAGCAGCCAGCCGACGTCGGGCAGCTCGCGCACGAGCCGGTCGATCGCGTTGCCCTTGTGCTCCTGCCCGCTGCGGAACCAGCCCGTCGCGGTGGGACCCCAGTCGGTCAGGAGGAGAGCCCCGGGCGGGAAGCCGTTGCGGTCGAGGAAGCGCTCCAGGTTCCCCGCGGAGTTCCACGCCCCGTTGGACAGGTACACGAAGGGTGCGTCCGGATGTACAGAGGCGATGCCCTGGTACAGGTCGGCCATGCCGGGCACCGGGCGCCGCTCGCTCGCGTGCAGCCCGAACGTGTTCCACACCGCGCGCAGCAGGCTGGGGACCATGGTGATCATGACCGTGTCGTCGATGTCGCTGATGACGCCCAGGCGCCGCCCCGGCCCGACCACGAAGACCCGCGCCGTCGCGACCGCTCCGCTCGCCGTGGCGAGCTGGACGTCGTGCCACCCCGGGGAGAGCGCGACGTCCAGCATCCCGTCCACGTACCCGTCGCGGTCGGCGGGCAGGTCCGTCACCAGTCGTTCCTCCTTGCCCGCGTCGTCGGTCCGCGTGACCGACGCGCGGACCACCTCGCCCGGCGCCGAGACCGTGAGGTAGTTGCGCCAGCCGCGCCGGTTCCACACCAGGTCCGTCCGGCGGTGCGGGCGGCTCAGCAGGACCCGCGCCAGCACGCGCACCGACCCCTCGTTGCCGTAGCCGACGTACGCCTCGATGCGCGGGGTCCAGCCCCGGGCCCGTAGGAACCGCACCGCCGCTGCGCGGATGCGGTCCTCGAGCCGTGCCGAGAGGTGCAGCCGCTGGGCCGGAGGAATCGGGGACGGGAGGTGCGTCTGGTGCATGGGATCCGCTCGTCGAAGGTGCTGGTCTCCCACCTTGGCACAAGGACGCGAGGTTCATCGGCTGAACGGGAAGAAACCGCTGGTCAGGACGTGCGGCCGCAGACGCGGCACGTGCCGCGGCGCCGGGTCGCGTACGCGGCCGTCGCGACCCCGAGTGCCACGCTCCACAGGGGCCAGAGCACACCAGGACCGAACGCAGCCCAGTTGCCGACGACCTCTGACGGGGACATCTCCAGCAGACCCTTGATCATCGAGAGGCCGGCCGGAAGGATCGCGACCGTGACGACCGAGGCGGGAACGACCGCGAGCGCGACCGGGACCCGTCGTCCGGCAAGGCCTGGGATCCAGCGAGGGAAGACCTCACCCCACCGTTGCACGAGGCCGAGAGTCAGCACGGCACCGACCAGGGCGAAGAGCGAGAGCCCCACGGCGGGGGCGACCAGCTCGCCCGCGTCCTGCGCGTACATCTCGGGATCGAGCCCGAGCGGATACCCCAGGACCCAGATCAACCGGGTGACGGCATACAGGGACGGGATGATCGCTGCGACGACCACGGCAGGCCGACCCCAGGCCACGAGGCCCGACGGCGCCGCCCGGGTCTCCCCGGCCGGTGCCGGTGCGTGGTGGTCGGCCGGAGGGTCCAGGCGTCCGCAGACCTCGCACGCCCCGCTGCTGCGCCGGACGAAGAGCGCGGTCGTGACCGCGAGGAGGACCAGGGCGCCGAGCACGCCGAGCTGGAGCAGGAACGCCGGCGCGACGTACTGGTCCGCGGCCCCTGCGAGCGCTGGATCGAACGGGGCCCGGACGAGGACCACCGGGAGGTACCCCATCCGGGCGAGAAGGCTGGTGTCGGTGAACACGATGCCGGCGGCCGCGGCGAGCCCGGAGACCATGACTGCTGCAGCGCGTACCCGGCGCGTCGTCGGCCGGTCGGCGCGAGTCGTCATCCAGGTCGCGTGCGCTGCCCCGACCAGTCCGAGAGTCGCGAGGACCGCGGTCAGGCTGCTGCTCGGGACGGAGTCGACGATCGTCCCCGCAGCGTCCGGTGTCGACGCCCCGACGGGCAGGTTCCGCCCCGTGAGGACGGCGACGAGGGCCGTGAGTGCCCCGGCGGTCCACCACGCGATCGTCACCCGAGGGACCCAGCGCGGCCACCGCGGTGGCACCGCCCGGCGCCCGTCGTGCGGGGTGCGCGACGCCCCGGTGCCCTCGGAGGGACGGTCCACCTGGGGGGCCCGGGTACCCGGTCGAGCGGTGGTCGCCGTGCCGCCCGTCATGTCGATGTCTTCCACGGTCTCTCCTCGGGGAGGGTCGCCGGCTGTCTCCGGCGAGCTGTCCCCCCAGGCTTGCCGTCCGTGGCCGGGCACGGATCACCCGCGACGGTGAGCGGGGTCCCCCGTGCGGGGGAGCGCCACCGGCTAGAGGGCGGGGCGGACGAACCCCGACTCGTAGGCCGCGACCACGGCCTGCGTCCGGTCGCGGACCCCGAGCTTGCCCAGCAGGTTTCCCACGTGGGTGCGGACGGTCTCCACCCCGAGGAACAGCTCGTTCGCGATCTCCTGGTTGGACCTCCCGGTGGCCATGAGCCGCAGGACCTCGCCCTCGCGCTCGGAGAGCCGGGCCGAGCGCAGGGCGTCCCCGCGAGCGGGGTGCGCAGTCGCGAGCCGGCGGACCGCGTCGGGGAAGAGCAGCGACTCCCCGAGCGCCACGACGCGCACCGCCTGGGCCAGGTCCTGCGGGCGCGCCCGTTTGAGGAGGAAGCCGTGAGCGCCGGCACGTAGCGCGTCGAGGACGTGGTCGTCGTGCTCGAAGGTCGTCATGACCAGGACCCGGGGAGCGGGGTCGCGGGCGACGATCGCCCGGGTCGCAGCGATCCCGTCGACCCGCGGCATGCGGACGTCGAGGAGCACGACGTCGGGTCGGGTCGCCGCGACGGCCCCCGGCACCTCGGTACCGTCCGCGGCTTCCCCGACCACCTCGATGTCGGGCTCGGCGCCGAGGATCACGCGCAGCCCGGCCCGCACGAGCGGCTCGTCGTCGACGACCAGGACGCGCACCACGTCGGGTCCCTCGGCCGCGGGCAGCCCGCCCGGGCTCACGAGCTCGTCCCCCGCGTCCCCGGCTCGTCCGCCACGACGGGCCACGACGCGCGCACGACCCACGCTCCGCCGTCGGGCCCCGCGACGAGCGTGCCGCCGAGAGCCGTCACGCGCTCACGCATGCCGGCCAGGCCGTGACCACGCCGCTCCTCCGCCACCCGCGGCCCGGGCGGCAACGGGTTCCGGACCTCGATGCCGAAGTCGGTGGAGCGCACGACCCGGACCGCGACCGGAGCCCCCGGAGCGTGCCGCAGCGCGTTGGTGAGGGACTCCTGGGCCACCCGGTAGACCTCGCGGACCACCTCGTCCGGCGCCCGCCCCACGTCCCCCACGAGGTCCAGCGTGACGTCCGCCCCCGCCTGTCGGGCGCGTTCGACGAGGGTCGTGAGGTCGTCGTCCTCGAGTGACGTCTCGCGCTCCGGCAGAGGGACCGACCCGGGGCTGCGAAGACGCCGCAGCAGGTCGTCCAGCTCGGCCATGGCGTGTCGACCCGTCTCCTCGATGGCTGCGAGCGAACGGCGGGTGGCCACAGGGTCGGACTCCACGGTCCGCGCCGCGGCCGCAGCCTGCAGCACGGTGATCGTCAGGGCGTGGCCCACCCCGTCGTGCACGTCCTGCGCGAGGCGGTTGCGTGCGACCAGACGTGCAGTCTGTGCCTCGAGCTCGGCGATCCGCTCGCTCTGGTCGGGGCCCAGCAGCACCGGCGCCGCCGAGCGCAGCACCGCCCGTGCCCCGACCACGACGTAGGGCAGGGCGACGACGACGAGGACCGCGAGCAGGAGACGCACGGGCGGGTGCGCGAGCCACGCGGGCAGCCAACCGGGTTCGACGGCGGACCGCGTGCCGACCACCGAGAGCAGGAGGTCGAGCACGAGCGGGACGACGACCAGCAGCGAGACGACCACGACCAGACCGAGCACGAGATGGAGAGCGAACCACGCCGCACCCCGCCACCGAGCCGCGGGGCGGGGTCGGTCCGACGGGGTCTGGACGTCGACGTCGAGCAGCGTGCGCGCCGCGAGCACCTCGACGGTCCGGACCGGGGCGAGGAAGGGCGGCGCCACGGCGAGCGTCGTCGCCACGACGGCGAGGGCCGCGGTCGTGGGGGTCGCGGTCCGCGGGTCCGCGAACATCTGCGCGAACCCCTCGATCAGCAGCCCGTACGCTCCGGCGACGAGCCCTCCGACGACCAGGAACACTCCCGCCCTGACCGTGGCCCCGGACGTCAGGGGCGCGACGACGGCGCGCAGCGCGACGCGTGGTCTCGATGCGGCACGAGCTGCCTCGGGGGACGAGCCGGACATCTCGCCATCATGTCAGCCGTCGGACCGCGCCGCTCCTGGGGACCAGGGCACGGTCGGCTGTGTCAGGTCGCGGTGGGACGGACCGCTCGTCAGCACTCGATGACCCGGACCGCTCGTCGGCACTCGACGACGTCGACCGCTTTCAGCACTCGATGACGTTGACCGCGAGGCCGCCCGTCGACGTCTCCTTGTACTTGGTCGACATGTCGAGGCCCGTCTGGCGCATGGTCTCGATCACGGTGTCGAGCGAGACGACGTGCGCGCCGTCGCCCTGGAGGGCGAGCTTGGCGGCCGAGACCGCGGTACAGGCCGCGATCGCGTTCCGCTCGATGCACGGGACCTGGACGAGCCCGCCCACCGGGTCGCACGTGAGGCCGAGGTTGTGCTCCATCGCGATCTCCGCGGCGTTCTCGACCTGGGCCGGGGTGCCGCCGAGCATCGCGCAGATGGCGCCCGCGGCCATGGAGCACGCCGAGCCGACCTCCCCCTGGCACCCGGCCTCCGCGCCGGAGATCGAGGCGTTGCGCTTGTACAGCGCGCCGATCGCGCCTGCGGTGAGCAGGTAGGTGCGCATGGCCTGGCGCGTGGCCTCCTCGTCGGCCGAGAGGTCCGGGTGGATGCGCAGGAAGTGCCGACCGACGGCCGGGATGATCCCGGCCGCACCGTTGGTGGGGGCAGTGACGACGCGGCGTGCGTCGGCGTTCTCCTCGTTGACCGCCATGGCGTACGCCTGGAGCCACTCGATCGACAGGTCGGAGGCGCCGTCGGCCTCCGCGGCCTCGAGCTTCTCGCGCTGGGCCCGCGCCCGACGGCGGACCTTGAGCCTCCCCGGGAGCATGCCGCGGCGGTCGAGGCCCGCGTCCACGCACTCGCTCATGGTGCGCCAGATCCGGTCGAGCCCCGCCCCGACCTCCGCGGCCGGGCGCAGCGACACCTCGTTCTCCCACGCGGTCTCGGCGATGCTGCGCCCTTCGAGCGTGCAGGACGCGAGGAGCTCGGCCGCGTTGGCGAACGGGTGTGGGACGTCCGAGGGCTCGGTCGCGGGGTCGATCGGTGCGCCCGCGAGCTCGGCCGCGTGCTGAGCCTCCTCGTTCGCGGCGGCGGCCTCGAGCTCCTGCTCCGTGAGGACGAATCCGCCGCCGACCGAGTAGTACACCTGCTCCGCGACGACGCCACCGTCGACGTCGAAGGCCGTGAACCGCATGCCGTTGGGGTGGCCGGGCAACCGGGTGAGCGGTGCGAGGCGGACGTCGGCGGTCGCCATGGTCACGACCCGGCGGCCGAGCAGCCGGACCTCGTGGCCGTCGCCCAGGCGCTCCCAGCTCCCCGGGACGTCGTCGGGGTCGCACGTCTCCGGGTCGAGCCCGCGCAGGCCCGCGACGACCGCGTCCGGCGTCCCGTGGCCGATCCCCGTCGCACCGAGCGAGCCGCACAGCACGACCTTGACCGCGGTGACCTGGTCGAGCGTCCCTTGCTCGTCGAGCAGGCGCGCGAAGGTCGTCGCTGCGCGCATGGGGCCGACGGTGTGGGAGCTCGAGGGTCCGATGCCGACCGAGAAGAGGTCGAGGACGCTGACGTACGAGGACATGGTCCTCATGATCGCATCCCGTCTCAGAAGATGGAACCGTTCTGCTATAGCAAAGGCTCGCCGGTCACGACCGGGCACGTCGCCAGGTGGTCGTCCACGAGCCCGCACGCCTGCATCGCCGCGTAGGCCGTCGTCGGGCCGATGAAGCGGAAACCCTCCTTCTTGAGGGCCTTGGCCAGGGCGACCGACTCGGGGGTGCTGGCCGCGAGGTCCGCGAAGGTCGCGGGACGTGGGCGATCGAGGGGAGTGCCGCCGTCGGGCGCGCGTGAACCCCCCGGGGCGAACGACCAGACGAGCTCGTCGAGCGTCCTGCCCTGCTCGTGCAGCGCGAGCAGGGCACGCGCGTTGGAGATCGTGGCCTCGATCTTCATCCGGTTGCGGATGATCGAGGCGTCCTGGAGCAGGCGCTCGACGTCCTCCTCGGAGAACTGCGCGACGACCTCCGGGTCGAAGCCGGCGAACGCCTCACGGAACGCGGGGCGCTTGCGCAGCACGGTGATCCACGCGAGGCCCGACTGGAAGGCCTCGAGCGCCAGCCGCTCGAACAGCGCCTCGTCCCCGTGGACGGGGACCCCCCACTCGGTGTCGTGGTACGCCTCGTAGAGCGGGTCGCCGTCGCCGAAGCAGCGGGCGCCCGCGGGGGGAGAGACGGGCGAGTCGGCCGGCGCGGCGAGCGGTGCCGTGGGGTCGGGGACGTGCTGGCCGGTGGCCTCGGTCGTGGTCATGGCGCCCACTCTTCCGCACGGCACCCACGCGTGGTGTGCGGCGCGGTCGCCCTGTGTGTTCGCGGCCCGCCGGAGTGCCTGTGCACGGCTCGCATCCCCGGGTCCTGGGGATGTCCACAGCCCTGTGGATCAGGCGTCGGTGACCGTCGGGAGCTGCTGCTCGGCGATCGCACGCAACGCCTGGAGGTGTGCGGTGAGCGCGGCGCGCCCGGCAGGCGTGAGCGCTGCCCACGTCCGCGGGCGTCGGCCCACGCGGTCCTTGGTGATCTCGACGTAGCCTGCGTCCTCGAGCACCGTGAGCTGCTTGGAGAGCGTCGAGTCGGACACCTCGATCGCGTCGCGCAACGACCTGAAGTCGGCCTTCTCGACCCCGGCGAGCGCCGCGACGACCGAGAGCCGGACGGGGGAGTGGATGACGTCGTCGAGCCGGTGGCGGGGGTGCGTCTCGGTCATCGCACCTGCTCCTCGCGACGAGGCCACAGGGCGGCGACGAGCATCGGGAGTGCGGTAGCCAGTGCGGCGGGGAGCCAGTAGCCCAGGTTGCCTGCCTGCCCGGGCAGGCCGAGGGTGAGCGCCGCGCCGTAGAGGACGGCCCAGAGGAGGACGGCGAGCAGGTAGCGGCCGTTCAGGCTGCGCGCCCGGATGCCCTGGCGGGCGGCCCAGATCGCGACCGTGCCGGCGAAGAGCGGGCCGATCAGGGAGCCGACGACGATCCCCGGAACGCCCCCGAGGCCGACGAGCAGTACGACGGTGATCGTCATGGCGGCCCAGGCGAGGAGCAGGCTCTGGACCCAGCGGTGCCCGATGCCCGCTGTCGCCGCGGTGCTCCGGGTTGCGAGGTCGAGTGCGGCAGTGGCCTCCCGGGGGGTGGGGGCGGCGAGGGAGGGTGCGTCGTTGCTCATGGTGTCCATCGAAGCACCTACTTTCCTGGTTGGCAAGTAGGTGTCAGGTGGGCAACTTTGCGGGCTCCCGGGGTGGACACAGAGCGAGGGCGGCGGGAGCCGCGTCCAGGTCATGGACGCGGCCCCGCCACCCTCGAAGAGCGCGGCGTCACCGTCGACTGTGAGGCGCCGCGCGGGATCGCGCAGGTCAGCCGGTCAGATGGTGAGCCGGCGGCGCAACCCCAGTCCGACCCCGACGACTCCGGCGAGCAGGCTCCCGCCCGCGATCGCCGACATGCCGAGCGAGAGCTTGCCGGCCGGGCTGTTCTCGACGTCCGACTTCATCTTGGTCGTACCGTCCGAGATCTCGACCGTGCCGTCGGCGAGCGTGCCCGCCCCGTCGGCCAGCGTGGAGCTGCCCTTCGCGAGCTCGCCCGCACCGTCCGCGAGGGTCGTCGTGCCCGCGTGCAGGGTGCCCGCCCCCTCGGCGAGCGCGGCGTTGCCGGCTGCGAGCGTCGTCGCACCGCTCGACAGGGCGTTGATGCCCGTGTGGAGGCTGAGCGACCCGGTCTCGAGCTTCGTGGTGCCCGCGAACAGATCGCGCGCGCCCGTGGCGAGCTTGGCGTTGCCTGCGGCGAGGTCCTTGGCGCCCGTCGAGAGGGTTCCCGAACCGTCTGCCGCCGCCAGCGCGCCGGCCGACACCTTCGCTGCGCCGGGGGCGAGCACGCCGAGACCGGTGTTGAGGTCGGTGGCACCGGTCGCGGCCGTCTGGAGGCCGGGGGTGAGGCGGCCGAGGCCGTTGTTGAGGTCGGTGGCGCCGGTGGCTGCGTCCTTCGTGCCGGTGGCGACCTCGGCGGCGCCGGGGGCGAGCTCGCCGAGCTTGGTGTTCAGGGTGGTCGCGCCGGTGGCGGCTGCCTCAGCGCCCGTGGCGACGCGCTGCGACCCGGCCTTGACCTGTGCAGCACCGCGCGAGAGATCGCCCAGCCCGAAGGAGAGCTGCGCAGCGCCGTCGGAGACCTGCTTCGCTCCCGTCTGCAGGGACTGGGTCCCCTTGTCGAGGTCCGCACTCCCGGTCGTGAGCGCGGCGGAACCCGCAGCCAGCGACCGGGCGCCGTTCACGAGCCCCTTCTCCCCGGTGAGTCCCGTGTGGAGCTGGGCGTTTCCATCGGCGACCTTCTTTGCCCCGGACTCGAGAGACGATGCGCCCGCGGAGAGCTCACCGGCGGCACCTGCGAGCCGATCGAGCTGGGCCTTCAAGGGGGAGTCGGTCGGCACCGTGGCCGCCACAGCGGCAAGACTGGTGGCAAGGTCCGCGGCACCGGACTCCACGCCCGCGGCACCTGCCGCGACATCCGCCGATCCGTCCTTCAACGACTTCGCCGATGCCGCCGCCTGATCCAGCCCGGCGGACAACGTGCTCGCTCCGTCGTGGAGCTGGGAGGCGCCGGCTGACACAGCGGCGGAGCCAGTGGCAAGTGCGGTTGCGCCGTCGGAGACCCCGCGGGCGCCGGTGGCCAGGGAGGCGCTGCTCGCGGCGGCTCCGGCCGCGCCGGTCGAGACGGTCGACGCCCCCACCGCGAGGTCCGCCGCGCCCGGGGCCAGCTCGCTCGTGAGCTTCCCACTGAGGTCGCCGGATCCGGCGTGGATCTGGGCGGCGCCGTCGGCCACCCTGGCGGCACCCGGAGCGAGCTTGTCGTTGAGGCCCGTGGTGAGCTTCTGTGACCCGGCGAGGGCCCTGACGGCGCCGGGAGCGAGCTCGTCGTTGAGGCCTGCGGTGAGCTTCTGTGATCCAGCGAGAGCCCGGGCTGCGCCGTCGGAGAGCATCGTGGCGCCCGGTGCCAGCTCGGCGGAGAGCCTGCCGGTGAGGGTCTGTGCCCCCGCGGCCAGCTTGTTCGCCCCGGTCGAGGCCTCAGCGGCCCCCGGCGCGAGCTTGGCCGCTCCGGCGTTGAGCTCGTCGGCCCCTGCGGCAAGCTGTGCCGCGCCGTCGAGGGCGGTCACGCTGCCGTCCGCGAGCTGGGTCGCGCCGGTCGAGGCCTGCGTCGCGCCGGTCGAGAGCTTCTTGGCGCCGTCCTCGAGGTCCTTCGAGCCGTCGGCGAGCTTGCCTGCGCCCTCTTCGGCGCGGGTCGCGCCGTCGGCGAGCTCGGCCGCGCCCGCTTCGAGACGGGTGGCTCCGTCGTCGAGGCGCGTGGCGCCGTCGGCGACCTTGCCGTTGAAGATCAGGAGGTAGGCGACGAGCGCGACGACGGCGAGCGCCAGCACGGCCAGGGCGCCGATGGTCAGGGCTGAGTGCGCGCGCGAAGGGCGCGGGAAGGCGTGGTTCGTCATGTGCGAGGGTCCTCTCGTGGCCGGCGTCGTTGCCGGTCTGACTCCGGAGTGCCCATCACCTTGATGCAACTCCGAGTATCAGATAAATCACCGTCGACGCTAGCAACGGCCACAAGAGGAAAGAAAGCAAGTATCTGATACTTCGAAAATCACAAGTTGGTAAAGGCCCGCCGCGAGAGTCGCGACGGGCCTTTCCCCAGCGGCAGCAGCCGCACCAGCGGCACCTGCGGCAGAGCGCGCGCCGGCTCAGATCTCCAGGTTCGCGAACAGGACGCTCGCGAGCGCGAGCCCCACGACGAGGTTGAACACCGCAGCCGACCCGAACACCACGACCGGCGCAGGGCTGCGCGGCGTCGTCGCCCTACGGACACACCTGCGACGTACGGAAGATCTGCATGGCCGTCAGGGTGGCGGTCACCGGCGGCCCGGGCAAGGGGGTGTCCACGCTCTGGGAGAACGTGACGCCGTGTGAACGGGACGGGCACGTCAGTCCTGGGCGAGAGCCCTCTCGAACGCGTCCAGCAACCGTTCGCCGAACAGCACGAAGCGCACGTCCGCCACGCCCCGGTCCCCGCGGTCGCCCCACGCGCGGACCGCCGCCACCGCGACGCGCGCGACCTCGTCTCCGTCCCAGCCGTAGACGCCCGCGCTCACTGCGGGGAACGCGACAGACGTCGCACCGAGGTCCGCGGCGACGTCGAGCGAGCGCGTGAAGCACGAGGCGAGCAGCGCGGGGTCCGTCTGTCCCCGGTGCCGGTCCGGCCCGACCGTGTGGACGACCCACCGCGCCGGCAGGTCGAAGCCCGGCGTGGCGACCGCCTCGCCGACGGGGAGCCCGTCCGGCAACGTCGTCCGCCGCAGCTCGCGGCACGCGTCGAGCAGCCGGGGCCCGGCCGCGGCGTGGATCGCACCGTCCACCCCGCCGCCTCCGAGCAGCGAGGAGTTCGCGGCGTTGACGATCACGTCGACGTCGACGGTCGTGAGGTCTCCGAGCTCTGCGGACAGGTGCATCCGTCCATCCTCGCGCGCGGCGTGCTGCCCCGCTCGGACACGCAGAAGGCGGCCCGACGGCGTCACGCGCGTGACGCCGTCGGGCCGCCTTCTCGAGGTGAGCCGGTCAGGTCACCAGACCTTGTCGCCCCGGATGACCACGTCGGAACCGCCGTCGACGAAGACGACCTGCCCGCACATGTGGCTGTTCTCCGGGGAGACGAGGAAACGCAGGAGGTTCGCGGGGACCTCGGGGCCCATGATCCCGCCGAGCGGCATGGGGACGTGGGACTCGACGGCCTTGGTCGACTCCTCGGTCGCGAGCATCTCGGCGGTCATGCCGGTCTGGACGATGCCCGGGCCGATCGCGTTGAGGGGGATGCCGGCCCCGGCCCAGTCGGCGGTGGGGGCGACGCGGCGCAGCCAGTGCGCGACGGCGGCCTTGCTGCTGCCGTAGATGATGTCTCCCGTCCCGGCCGCGGCGAGCTCGGCGGCGCGGGCCAGCGCGGCGGCCTCGTCGCCCGCGAGGGTCAGCTCGACGAGCTGGTCGTCGACGGGCAGGAGGCTCGCCATGGAACAGGTCACGGCCGCGCGCGGGGCGTCCGAGCCGGCGAGCAGCGGGCGCAGGCCCTCGAGGGTCGCGAGGGCGCCGAAGTAGTTGACCGCGAGGGTCGCCGGGCTGCCGTTCGACAGGCCCGCGTTGGCGACGATCGCGTCGATCGTGCCGCCGCTGAGCGCAGTGACCTGCTCGACGAGCCCGGCGCGGCCGGCGTCGGTCGTGAGGTCGACCGTGACGTCGGCGTCGCGCAGGTCGACACCGATGACGCGGTGGCCGTCGGCCTCCAGCATGCCCTTGAGGGCCTTGCCGATGCCCGAGGCGGTTCCGGTGACGACGACGGTACGCATGATGCCCTCCAGAGCAACGGGTGCGGCCAGCTCTTCCTGGCCGTCTCCCTCAGGTTAGGCCCCGAAACCGCGGAAAACGGGCGTCCGGGACCTCCGACGCGGGGATCGTGACGAAGGTCCCCTCCTCGTGCCAGCCCGTGCTGGCGCCCCCTCGCATGCCTCACGGTGGCGCGAGCGGGCGAAATATGTACGGGTGCCCCAGAACGACTGTTCGCGGACCGTGCGGATCAGTATGCTTCGCTCCGATTCGCCGATTAGCGGCGCGGCTCAACTGGAGAGTGCATGAAGAGGACCGTTGTTCCGATGAGGGGGGCGGCGACATCTCGTCGCAGGTCAGGGGGGCTGAGCGGAGCCGTCGCCGCGGTGGTGACCATCGCGCTCCTGGCGAGCGGACCGGTGGCCGTGGCCGCGGTGAAGAGCGATCCGGGCGCGAGCGGGGTGGAGGCGCCGGCGCCGATCGAGACCCCGGCACCGATCGAGACTCCGGCGCCGATCGAGACGCCGGCGCCGACGCCGGCTGCGGACCCGACGCCGGACCCGACGCTGCCGGCGCCCGAGAGCAGCCCGGCTCAGGCTCCGGCGGCTCCGGCGGCTCCGCCGGCGCCAGCTCCGGCTCCGGCATCGGCCCCGGTCGAGAACGTCGCGCCGACGTCCAGTCCGGTACTGAGCCCGGTGCTGGGGTACGACGCCGTCTACGTCCAGCACGAGGAACGAGGCGGCCCTGGTGTGCAGGGGATGTTCCGGCTCGCTCCGCCGACCGAGACGGACGTCGTCGCGTACGAGATCCGGCTCGGGGAGAGCGGTCCTTGGACGTCGCATCCTGTCACCGAGGGCGAGATGCTCGTGCCCTTCGTCCCGGAAGTTCCCGGACGACAGCTGCTGTACACACGATGGGTCGACGCCACCGGGCAGACGGGGACTCATGGTCAGTACAGGATCGAGGTCGCCGGAGGCGAGCCGAGGCCGGTACTGCCTGCTCTCAGCTGGTGGTTGCCCACCGCGAGTCCCGGGGAGTCGGGGGTCGGCCTCGAGATCGGGACGTTCCGCCTTCCGACCAAGATCGGACAGGTTCGGGTGCTCCTCGGATCGGCCGAGCTCGCACGCTTCGCCGTCGCCGACACGATCCACACGGTCGTTCTCGACCGCGCGGTCCTGGGGTCGGGGAACGTGCCGGTCACGCTCGAGTACGTCGCAGTCCCGGGTGACACGCCGTGGACGACCGAGGCGGTCGTGTGCGGAAACGACTGCGTGTTCACGCCGATCTCCGTCGAGATCAGGGGGACGAAGGCCGGTCAGCAACTTCAGGCGGCCGTCGTCTCTGACGCGA
Organism: Oerskovia jenensis; assembly: GCF_016907235.1. NCBI lineage: Bacteria > Bacillati > Actinomycetota > Actinomycetes > Micrococcales > Cellulomonadaceae > Oerskovia > Oerskovia jenensis. The sequence goes on along the minus strand of NZ_JAFBBO010000001.1, from coordinate 2,397,256 downwards.
CTCCGCTGCCAGAGAAGCACTCCTACCAGTGGTTCGTCGACGGTGTTCCGATCGCGGGCGAGACCTACCTGGGGTACACCCCTCCGCCGTGGTTCGAGGGGCGGACGGTCACTGTCGAGGTGACTGCCAGCCGTCAGGGGTACGCCGACAGCACGGCAACTGCGCCGCAACTGGTGCTCGGCCTCGCCGAGGACCTGAAGATCACTCTTCAAGCCCAGGGGCCGGACGGACTGGCCCCGGTGGCAGGTGCGGACGCGTCGGGCACAACCATGGCAGGGACCACGGGGCAGGGGCGCGAACTGCGGGGACTGCGCGTCTGGCCGGGGGTTAACCCAGCAGGGGCTCATGACGTGTGGGTGTCCGGGTACGTGCGTAAGGGCCCAGCGGTAGGCCAGTACCACGGTCCGGCGCACCTGAATCCAGCAGGCGAGCAGCCGTTGACTGCGATCATGTTCGGGGTCAAGGGGCAGACCGCCGAGTTCTACGACGTGTACTACCGGGCTCATGTGGCCAGGATCGGCTGGTTGGGTTGGGCGAAGAACGGAGAGATTGCCGGCGCTCCTTCGTATGAGGCTGCGATCGAAGCGGTCGAGGTGAAGTTCGTGCGCAAGGTGGGGCAAGAGCCGCCGGCGGGCAACGGGATGCCCGCGTCGTTCGACGATCCGAACAAGAAGGTGCGTTTTCAGGCCCATGTGGAGAACCTCGGGTGGCAGCGCGAGGTCGAGGGTTGGCAGGCAGCCGGGACGACGGGCCAGGCTCTGCGGGTGGAGGCGTTGAAGTTCCGTCTGGCGGATCCGGCCGCTCTCGGTGGGATTCGGGCGTCTGCTCACGTGCAGGACATCGGGTGGCAGCCGTTCGTCGAAGCGGGCGAGATCGTCGGCACGACGGGTCGGGCGTTGCAGGTCGAGGCGTTCAAGATCGAGCTGACGGGGCAGATGGCGCAGCGGTACGACATCTACTACCGCACGCACGCCCAGGAGCTGGGGTGGCTCGGGTGGGCCAAGAACGGTGCGCCGTCGGGGTCGGCGGGCTACGCCTACCGGCTCGAGGCGGTAGAGGTACGGCTTGTGCCCAAGGGGTGGTGGGGACCGGACGAACCCGGCGTCGTGGCGTTCAAGCAACGCTGACCTGACCTCCGCGACCTAGCCCGGGGCGGGACCGCGTGAGTCGGCCCGCCCCGGGCCAGGTCGCTGCTACCGATGGGTTGCAGTGGTCAGGATTCCCCGTCGATTCCGCCGATTCGTGGCGCCGCTCAACAGGAGAATGATGAAGAGGACTCTCGTTTCGACGAATCGGTCGGCGGCATCTCGTCGCAGGTCAGGGGTGTTGAGCGTGGCCGTCGCGGCGACCGTGGCTTTCGCGCTCGTGGCGAGCGGGTCGGTGGCCGTGGCGGCCGTGGAGAGCGACCCCGGCGCGACAGGGACGTCGGTCGAACCGGCCGCCGAGGCGCCCGAACCAGGCGCGGTTCCGACGCCGGTTCCGACGCAGGTTCCGACGCCGTCCGCGGAGAGCGCCACGCCGTCCGGTGATCCTCTCCAGCCCACGGAGTCCCCGGCGGCTCCTCCATCGGACGTCGCGCCTCAGAGCGCCTCCGTCGACGCGAAGGTCACGCCCACCGACCTCATGGTCGGCAGCAAGACCTGTGGGGCTGAGGGCGTCACGGTGGATGTCGCGCAGTGGATGAGCATCGGAGCCCGTGTCGTCCAGCCAGGCAGGCCGGTGACCATGGGACACATCGAGCTACGTGACCGCGATGACACCGTCGCGTTCGCCCACAGGTCGATGGTCGTGGACTACCTGCGGCTGGGCGTAGACGTGCCGAGAAAGGCGCTGTCGGACGGCGCGACCTACACCCTGCGAACGTGGATGACGGACGTCGACGACGCGAGCGCCGTCGGGGAGCCCCTCGAGTGCACGCTCACCGTACGGCTCGTACCGCAGGACGGGCCTGCGTTCGTCCCGGCGCTGGGCAGGGAAGCGGTCTACGTCTACGGCCAAGAGCGTGGTGGAGTGGGCGTCCCGGGAGCCTTCCTCGTGCGCGCACCCACGGAGGAGGACATCGTCGCCCTCGAGATGGGGATCGGCTCGCGCACGGACGTGACGACGATCCCCGTGACCGGAGGCCCACAAGTAATCCCGTTCGTGCCACGAGCCGCCGGGCCAACCACGATCTATGTCCGATGGGTCGACCGGACAGGGCTGTTCGGTCCGTACCGGGAATATCCCGTCCACGTGGCGGGAGCGTCGGGTGGGGCGCCCACTCCGCCGGCTCTGACGTGGAGCCTGCCTGTCGTCGGGGCCTCGTCGGCCACGGTGCCGGTCACCCTCACCCTGAGCGACGACCTGCGGGGTGCGCCGATGGGTGAGATCTCGGTCCGGCGCGGGGAGCGCACGCTCGCACGTGTCGCCGTCACAGAGGCCTCCCATCAGGTCGAGCTGGACCGTGCGGTGCTGGGCTCGGGGAACGTGCCTGTCACGATCGAGTACGTCACGATCCCTGGTGACACGCCGTGGACGACCGAGGCGGTCGTGTGCGGGGCGGACTGCACGCTGTCGCCCGGGGAGGTGGGGATCACGGGCGGCACGACGCCCCGTGAAGCACTCTGGGCGACGTTGTTGACCCCCACCGCCCCTCTTCCTACGCATCACACGTACCAGTGGCTCGTCGACGGTCAGGCGATCGAGGGAGAGGTGGAGCAGACCTTCGTCGCTCCGCCGTGGTTCGAAGGGCGGGCGGTCACGGTTGAGGCGACCGCACACCGGCCCGGGTACGACGACGTCACGATCACCTCGGAGGAGGTCGTGCTCGAGCCGGTCGAGGATCCGAGCATCCGCCTGCAGGCCAAGGTGCAGGGTGGTTGGGCCGCGGAGACGGGGGTTGACGGGCGGGGCATCACCTCGGTCGGCACGACGGGGAAGGGGCGTGAGCTTCGAGGTCTGCGCGCCTGGAAGGTGGATCCCACGGGGTATGGGTGGACGAACACCCTGTCTTTCAGTGCTCATGTCCGGGAGCAGGGGTGGCTGGCACCGGTCCCTGGTGGGTGGTCCGATATCGGGGATCCGGCGGGTGTGCAGCCGTTGGAGGCGTTCCGGGTGGAGTTCTCCGGTATGAATGCGGAGTTCTACGACGTGTACTACCGGGCTCATGTGGGTGGGGTCGGTTGGTTGGGCTGGGCGAAGAACGGTGAGGTCGCGGGCACGGTCGGGTACGGGGCGGCGATCGAGGCTGTCGAGGTGACGTTCGTGCGCAAGGTGGGGCAGGAGCCTCCGGCGGGCAACGGGATGCCGGCGTCGTACGAGCGTGGCCAGGATCCGAATGCGCAGCTGCGTCTTCAGGCTCATGTGGAGAACATCGGGTGGCAGGGTGAGGTCTCCGGTGGTCAGCAGGCCGGGACGACAGCGCAGCGTCTGCGGGTGGAGGCGTTGAAGTTCCGTCTGGAGGGTCCGGTGGTTCCGGGTGGGGTGCGTGCGTCTGCGCATGTTCAGGACATCGGGTGGCAGCCGTTCGCCACGGAAGGTGAGGTCGTCGGCACGACGGGTCGGGCGTTGCAGGTCGAGGCGTTCAAGATCGAGCTGACGGGGCAGATGGCGCAGCGGTACGACATCTACTACCGCACGCATGCGCAGGATCTGGGTTGGCTCGGTTGGGCCAAGAATGGCGCGCCGTCGGGGTCGGCCGGGTACTTCTACCGGCTCGAGGCCGTCGAGGTGCGCTTGGTGCCCAAGGGCCTCCCAGGGCCGGACACCCCCGGCGTCCCGGCATTCAAGCAGCGCTGACCTGAGGTCGTCGCGATGAGTGTTCGGGGCGGGACCGCAGCACGCGGTCCCGCCCCGACCACGTTCACCACCCGCCGGGCGCGAGCACCTTCCGGATGCGCTTCTCGCTCACGGGCCCGTCGGTCCCGAGCTGCTGCGCGAACAGCGAGACCCGGAACTCCTCGATGAGCCAGCGCGCCTCGTCGAGCTCGGCGAGGCGGGCAGCGTCGGCGAGGCCGGACGCGTAGGCGGCACGCGCCTTGGCGTACGCCTCCTCGACGTCGTGCACCCGCCACGCGAGCTCGGCGTCGCGGTGCGGGTTGGTCGCGGCCTTCTCGATCCGGTACGACGCGGCCCGCAGGTAGCGGGTCAGGTGCGGCAGGCGGTGGGGCGGGGTGCGGGACACGAAGCCCACGCCCACGAGCCCGGCGACCTGGTCGCGGACGTCCTGGAGCGTGTTGAGCAGCGCGAGGCTGTTGGCCGAGCGGATCTCGCCGTCCAGGTTCCGTGCGGCCGTGAGGGCCGCGACGACGTGCCCGACGATCTGGTGCACCTCGTTCTCCAGGTGCCGCTTCACGAGGTCGCGCGTGGCGGCGTACGACTCGGCGCTGCGAATCTGTACAGCATCCGGCAGCGGCCCGTACTGCGAGGCCTTGGCCCCCGACGTGAGCGTGATGACGGCCGCGAGCTGGAGGTCGGCGACGAGCGCCTCGGTGTTCCGGTACGGGCTCGCGGCCATGGTCAGGGACTGTGTCCCGGTCCAGCGGCTCGTGATCCGGGGAGTCTGCAGCGCGGTCTCCCCGAGCAGCAGGCGCCGGACGCCGCGCGTGTGCTCACGGTCCTGCGCCGAGCGGTCGGCGAGCACCCGCAACGCGACCGACGGCTTGCCCTTGGCGTCGACCTCCTCGACGAGCGCGGGGTACCCGCGCACGATCATGCCGCCCCCGGCGGGCGTCGACACGACCTCGGGCAGCACCCCGTCGGGAAGTCCCGTGGGCCACGTGGTGAGCCCGGTCGCCTCGGCGACGACCACGGAGGCCACGCCGCCGTCGGGCGCCCCGTTCTCACCAGCACCACCTGAGCCCCCACCAGGACGGCCCGCGGAAGGCCGCCCGGAAGCGGAGGAGGGTGAGGCGGGATCGGTGGCGAAGGTCGTGGTGGGCCTGGCAGGGGTCTGCGAGGAACGAGCAGACCCGGGAAGACCGAGCGCCGATCCCGCCTCACCCTCCGCCCCGGCAGCAGCCTCACGCAACGCCGCTCCGACCGCCCCCTTGACGGCCGCCCGCACCGCCGCCTGCGCCTGGGGCGCGAGGCGTCGCTGGAGCGAGACGAGGTCCTTGGACTCGTCGAGCACGACCTCGCCGCCGCGGCGTTCCTCGATGACGCGGAACGTCATGCGCAGGTGCGCGGGCAGGCGTTCGACGCGGGTGTCGTCCCAGGCGTCGTCGGGGATGACGACGTCGCGCAGGGCGCGCACGGCTCGGGTGAACGCGACGTGGAAGGGCTCTGCCATGTCTCCCGCACGGGTGACGTCCTCCCAGGCGGGGGTGTTCTCGCGGAGCCAGGCGACGACGTCGCGTGCGACGTCGGGCGCGGGGACGAGCTGGACGCGCACGGGCTTGGGCAGCGAGCGGATGGTCGCGGTCGCGAGCTCGTCGAGGAGGCCGGGGACCATCCAGTCGAAGCCGTCGGGGACGACGCGGTTCAGCACGCTGATGGGGATGTGCACGGTCACGCCGTCGGCGTCCGTACCGGGCTGGAACTGGTAGGTGAGCGGCAGCGTGAGGTCGCCCTGGACCCAGGTCGCGGGGAAGAGCGAGGTGTCGACCGACTCGGCGTCGGGCACGAGCTGCTCGAGCGTGAAGGTCAGCAGGTCGGGGTCGCGGCGCTTCGCGGACCTCCACCAGGTGTCGAAGTGGCGTGCGGACACGACGTCGTCGGGGATGCGCTCGTCGTAGAACGCGAAGAGGACGTCGTCGTCGACGACGAGGCCGCGCTGACGCGAGCGCGCCTCGAGCTCTTCGGCCTCCTCGAGCAGGCGGCGGTTCTCGTGGAAGAACTGGTGGTGCGTGGTCCACTCGCCCTGGACGAGGGCGTGGCGGATGAACATCTCGCGCGCGGCCTCGGGGTCGACCTTGCCGTAGAGCACGGTGCGGTCGGCGACGATGGGCACGCCGTAGAGCAGGACCTTCTCCTTGGCCTGCGCGGCGCCCTGCTTGGTGGACCAGTGCGGCTCGGAGTAGGTGCGCTTGACCAGGTGTGTCGCGAGCTCCTCGGCCCACTCGGGCTGGATCTTCGCGACGTCGCGACCCCACAGGCGGCTGGTCTCGACGAGCTCGCCCGCCATGACCCACACGGGGGGCTTCTTGGACAGGGGCGAGCCGGGGAAGATCGCGAAGCGTGCACCGCGGGCCCCGAGGTACTCGTTGCGGGCCTGCTTCTTGGCCCGCTTCATGGCGAGCTCCTTCTGCGGGCCGCGCAGGTGCGCGACCGACGACGCCTTGACCTCGGTCGCCTCCTGCATGCCGATCTGCGACAGCAGCCCGGCGAGGAGGGCCTGGTGGATGGTGTCGTCGTCCCAGGTGAGGCGGCGTTCGACGGGTTGGTCGGTCGCCTCGGCGATCGTGGTGCCCGACGACGGCGCTCCCTTTCCGGAGCCCGCGTCGCCCCGGGTGCGGGGCGTGTAGGACATGTCGATGCCGAGGGGCTTGCTCATCTCGCGGAGCTGCGCGACGACGTCCTGCCACTCGCGCACGCGCAGGAAGTTGATGTACTCGGCCTTGCACAGTCGCCGGAACGCCGAGGACGACAGCTCGTGCTGCTGCTCGCGCACGTACTCCCACAGGTTGAGGTACGTGAGGAAGTCGGAGCGGGGGTCGGCGAAGCGGGCGTGCAGCTGGTCGGCCTGCGCGCGGTACTCGGCGGGACGTTCGCGGGGGTCCTGGATGGACATGACGGCCGCGATGATCGCGACCTCGCGCGCGACGCCGCGGCGCGAGCCCTCCCAGATCATGCGGGCCAGGCGTGGGTCCATGGGGAGCTGGGCAAGCACCCGTCCGATCTCGGTGAGACGCGTCGTCGACTTGTCAGAACCAGCGTGGTCTCCAGACCTCGCTCGATCTGACACGTCGCCGGTCACGGTCTCGAGGGCGCCGAGCTCGGTCAGGAGCTGCACGCCGTCGCGGATCGAGCGCGTGTCCGGGGGCTCGACGAACGGGAAGCGCGCGACGTCGTCGGGCGAGGAGACGACGCCCACCGAGATCATCTGCAGCAGGACCGACGCGAGCGACGTGCGCAGGATCTCCGGCTCGGTGAACTCGGGTCGGGAACCGAAGTCCTCCTCGGAGTACAGGCGGATCGCGATGCCGTCCGCGACACGGCCCGAGCGTCCCGAGCGCTGGTTGGCGCTGGCCTGCGCGATGGGCTCGATCGGCAGGCGCTGCACTTTGGTCGCCTTGGAGTAGCGCGAGATGCGGGCCGTGCCGGGGTCGACGACGTAGTGGATGCCGGGGACCGTCAGCGACGTCTCGGCGACGTTGGTCGCGAGCACGACGCGGCGCGAGGAGTGCGCCTGGAACACACGGTGCTGCTCGGCCGAGGACAGGCGCGCGTAGAGCGGCAGGATCTCGACGAAGTCGGGGCGCTTGGCATCGCGCGTGCGCTCGCCCAGGCGGGACTCGAGGGCGTCGGCCGTGTCGTGGATCTCGCGCTCGCCCGACAGGAACACCAGGACGTCGCCCGGGCCCTCGGCCATGAGCTCCTCGACGGCGTCGACGATGCCCGTGACGAGGTCCTTCTCCTGCTTGGCAGGGGCCTTGGCAGGGCTCTTGGACTGACCGCTGCCCCGCTGGCCCTTGCCCGTCTCGGGGTCGACGTCGGGGGCGAGCGGCCGGTACCGGATCTCGACGGGGTACGTGCGACCCGTGACCTCGATGACGGGAGCCGTCGGCGGACGGTGAGCGCCGCCGTCGGACTCCCCGCCTCCCACGTTGTCAGAACCAGCGTGACCTGGAGTGCTCGCTGAGTCTGACGACTCGGCGTCTGACGACTCGGCGTCGAGCAGCTCGTCCGCCGTGAGCGGCGGCAGCGGGCCGCCCGGCGCGAAGTGCCGCGCGAACCGCTGCGAGTCGATCGTCGCCGACGTGATGATGACCTTGAGGTCGGGCCGCTGCGGCAGGAGCCGCGTGAGGTACCCGAGCAGGAAGTCGATGTTGAGCGAGCGCTCGTGCGCCTCGTCGATGATGAGCGTGTCGTACGCGAGGAGCTGCGGGTCGCGCTGGATCTGCGCGAGCAGGATCCCGTCGGTCATGACCTTGACGAGCGTCTGCTCGCTCGACTGGTCGGTGAACCGGACCTGGTAGCCGACGATCTCACCCAGCGGCGTGCCGATCTCTTCGGCGATGCGCTCCGCGACCGTGCGCGCCGCGATGCGTCGCGGCTGCGTGTGCCCGATCTGGCCCCGCCGGCCCCGCCCGAGCTCGAGCGCGATCTTGGGCAGCTGGGTCGTCTTGCCCGAGCCCGTCTCGCCCGCGACGATCACGACCTGGTTCTCCGCGATGGCCCTCGCGATGTCCTCGCGCCGCGCCGAGACGGGCAGCTGCTCGGGATAGGTGATGGGCGGCACGACGACCTGAGCGCGCCGCTCGGCGGCCTTGGCGAGCCGGGCCGGGCTCACCTGCTGCGGGCGTCCGCCGCGACGGTCGCCACGCTTCGAGGAGCGCTGCTCCCTGCCCGACGGCGGACGCTCGCCCCTCGACGTCTGCTCGCCCTCGAGAGCCCTCCCGCTCCGCGGCTGGTCGGGGTTCTTGCGCGGAGCGGAGCCCTTGCTGCCGGGGGTCTCGTCTGCCTGCTCGGGGACCGGGGTCTGCATGCTGGCCTGCGCCTTCGCCCGCCCGCGACCCCCGCGACCACGACGCAGGCCCGTGCCCTCGCGCTGCTGTCCACCGGTCTCAGAACCGGAGGCGTCGGCGCCGGCGCTTGCAGGGCCGTCCGTGGTCCTGACCGGAGTCCTGTCCAGAGGACGGTCCAGGTCGGGCCGGGCGGGGCCGTGCGGTTCGGTGCTCACGACCAACCATTCTCTCAAGGGGCCGCAACTTCAATTGCCTCCGTGCACAGCCGGTGCCTTGCGGCCACCCCGCACCGGGCGCACCCTGAGGGCATGGCCACGTCCTGGATCGACAGGTGGCAGCTCGATCTCGATCGGCTGCGGTGGTTCCCCGCAGCCCAGGAGATCCGGGCCGTGCGGCGCGAGGACCCGCAGGACGTCGCGCTCCGCTCGACGTCGGCCCGGCTCGTCTGGGAGCCGTGGCGGCTGCTGCCCGTGTACGCGGTCCCCGCGACGGACGTGAGCGCGCCCCTCGTCGAGGGCGAGCATCGCGACGGGCAGGTGCGGCACGGCCTGATCCCGCACCCGCTGCACTTCGAACGGCACACGTGCGCGGGGACCGAGCTGTGGTTCGAGGGGGCGGTCGGTGCCGAGGACGGCCCGAGCGCCCCGTTCTTCCGTCCCGACGACGAGGACCTCGCGGGCCACGTCCTGGTCGACTTCCAGGCGTTCGACTGGTTCGCCGAGGAGCAGCCCCTCTCGGCCCACCCGCGCGACCCCTTCAAGCGGGTCGACGTCGTGCCCAGCTCGCGCCACGTCGTCGTGTCGCTCGGCGGCGCGGTGCTTGCGGACACCACGCGGGCCATGGCGCTGACCGAGACCTACCTGCCGTTGCGCTGGTACGTCCCGCGCGAGGACGTGCGGTGGGAGGCCCTGACGCCGAGCACGACGACGAGCGACTGCGCCTACAAGGGGCATGCCCGCTACTGGTCGCTCGCGTCGGGCGACCCCGACGGCGCCGACATCGGCTGGAGCTACGAGGACCCGCTGTCCGACGGCGAGAGGGTGCGCGGGTACGTCGCCTTCTGGTGCGAGCGCACCGACCTCACGCTCGACGGCGCCCAGATGCCGCGCCCCGAGAGCCTGTTCTTCCCCCGTGGGAGACGCTGACCGGAGCCACCCGACGGGTCCTCTGCCCTGGCCTCAGCCCACCCGGACGCTCAGGACGAGCTGCTCGCCGACGTCGAGCCGCACGTCCGAGAGCGTGACGCCGGGCGGCAGCGAGGACGCGAGGTCGATGCGCCTGCCGTCGACCTGCTCGAGCTTCCCGCGCACCGCCAGCAGGAGCGCCGCGACGACCGGGTTGCGGCTCGATGCCCCCACGTCGCTCAGCGTGAGGACCATGGCCTGGTCGATCTCGGCGGTCGCGGTGATCTGGGCGCTCGCGGACAGGAAGCCCTTGCGGATCTTCGCGGACGCCACGATCGACGCCGCGCGCGGGCCACGGGACGCGAGGTCCACGTCGAGGGCCGTGAGCGTGAAGCCCTGGTCCGCGAGGGCCTTGGTCGCGAGCTCGCGGATCGTGGCGACGAGCGCTTCGCGGCTCGCCGCGGCGCGCAGGTGACCGCTCACGGGGTGCTCGGTGCTCTGCCCGGACTCCTCGATCGAGAGCGACCCGTCGGCTCCCTCGACCCAGGTGAAGCGCAGGTCGCGGATCTCGGCATCGAGGTCGACCGCGACGCCGGCGACCGTGACGGGATGCCCCTGGGCGCGGATCGTCCGCGCGACGGCCTGCTGGCGCGCGGCCACGTGCTCGACGTTCTCGGCCGGGTCGGGGGCGTCGGCGGCACCCATCGCGCGGACGACGAGGCCGGTGACGTCGACGTCGAGGCTCTGGACGTCGGGACTTCCGGGAACGGTGGCGGCGTCGATACGGACCCGGTCGAGGCCCGTGGCGTGCGGCCCCAGGTTCGCGGTCATGACCTCGCGCAGCCGGTCGGCGAGCGCGGGGCCGGTGTCCGGGCGCGGGGCACGGCCGAACGGAAGGACGTCGTGGGCGGGGCTCAGGTCGTCGGACATGCGCCGAGCCTACGACGAGGGGGCCACCGCCGGACGTCCGGCACACGGGCCGTCCGGTCACGGCACCGAGACCCGCGTGCGGACCTGCCGTCCGCTACGGGGTCTGTTCGGCGACCTCCGCGAACGCTCGCACCGGGAACGTCCCGAACCCCTCGACCTTGGGCGGCACGGCCGTGAACCGTGCCCCGCGCGGCGGCACGTCGCCCAGGTTCGTCAGGTGCTCGACGACGTGGATCCCCGCCGCGAGGAGCAGCGAGTGGGCGGGACGCGCCCCGCCGGACGTCACGGGGTCGGTGTCGTCGATGTTCAACGAGTCGATACCGACCAGCGCGACCCCCGCGTCGACGAGGTGCTGTGCGCCGGCCTCGGTGAGGAAGGGCGCGGGCGCCCCGTAGGCCGGGGTGCCGAAGTGCCGGTCCCACCCGGTCTGGAGCAGCACCGCGGTCCGCGCCAGGTCGCGGTCGAAGAAGACCTCGGCGTCGATCCCGCGGCGGCCACCCCGCGCGGGGTCGACGACCTCGCTCAGCCGGAACACCTCCGCAGGCAGCCCGACGAGCGACTCCAGCTCGAGCCCGGAGAGGTCGGTCCCGTCCTCGTATCGGTGGAAGGGGCTGTCGAGGTAGGTGCCCGTGTTGCCGATCATGGTCAGGACGTCCATCGCGAACTGCGTGCCGGGCGCGTACTTCGCGACGGAGTCGGCGCGCGTCAGGAAGGGGGTGATGGTCGGCGCAGGCAGGCCCGGGTAGGTCACGAGCCCCTCGCGCACGGTGTGGCTCAGGTCGACGAGCCGCGTCGCGCGGCCCGCTCCTTCGCGGGGTCCAGCCCCTTCGCCGACCCCAGCGTCACCGACAGCGTGACCCACGCCCCGGCTCCCCACGTGCGGTTCCTCGACGATCGTCAGCCCCGTGATCTCGACCGACCCGACCAGCGCGAGGCCCAGGTGTCGGACGAGGAGGCGAGCGACGTCGTCGGGCTGGAGGGCGCCCGTGGGCACGTCGAGGCGGAACCCTTCCGCGCGGAGGCTGCCACCGTTGGCGAAGGTCACGTGGGCGTCGAAGTGCGCGCGGTGCTCGGTCATCACCGGAGTGTCGCACCGGCGACGCCCCGGCGGAAGACGTGTCAGGAGGCTGCGCGGCTCGTCTCGCCACGAAGGTGGTCGATGGTGTTCTGGACGTCGCGCAGCGTGGACCCCACGTCGGCGCCCTGGGCCACGGTCTTGTCGGCGACGTAGCGGAGCTGGGCCGAGGCGGCGTCGAGCGCGACCTGGGCGTCGGTGAGGGCGAGGGCGGCGCGGCCGTCGCCGTACTCGTCGGAGGCCGCCTGGGCGAGCGCGGCGTTGGCCTCGTCGGTCGCGGCCTGGGCGTTCCCGACGGCGTCCTCGACCTCGCTGCGCAGGCCGGCGGGGAGGGACGAGAGCTGGGTCGCGGCCTTCTCGAGGTCCTCACCGATCGAGTCGACCTGACACTGGGTGTCCTCGAGGAACTGGGTGACCTCTGCGGCCGATGCGGTCGCGCTCAGCGGCAGCATCATCGCGAGGGCGAGGAAGCTGGCGGCGGCGAGCCGGGCGGCTGGTCCTGATGTCTTCGGCGACGTCATGTCGAGAAGTCTGCACGGCGAACCTGGGAAAAGACAGGGAGGACATGGACAGTTGGTGGAGATTTCGCCCACAGTCGCGGGGGAGGGGCGCGCGTGGCCGCCGGGGCCACCCCGGCCACGACGGCCCGGTCGCACGGGTAGCGTTGCTGCCGTGCCCCACCCCGCAACCCCCGCCCCTGAGGCGCCCCGATGATCCGCCGCGCCCTGGCGCGCGCCTACTGGGCCGTGAGCAGGTGGACGCTGCGCACCGAGCAGCCCCCGACCGACCGGCCCGGCATCCTCATCGGCGCCCCGCACACGTCCAACTGGGACTTCGTGCTCATGCTCGCGATCTCGACGAGCGTGGGAGTCCGGGTCCGCTGGCTCGGCAAGCACACCCTGTTCAAGGGCGTCATGGGCCCGTTCGCGCGGGCGCTCGGCGGGATCCCCGTGGACCGGACCGACCCGAGCCGCGTCGTCGACGACATCGTGGCGCGGGTCCGCAGGGGTGAGGTGTTCTCGCTCGTCATCACGCCCGAGGGCACGCGCAGCAAGGGCGAGTACTGGAAGTCGGGCTTCTACCGGATCGCGCGCGAGACGGGCATGCCCGTGACGCTCGGGTACGTGGACCGCACGACCATGACCGCGGGCCTCGGCCCCACGCTCGAGCTCACGGGTGACGTGCGCGCCGACATGGACCTGGTCCGCGCGTTCTACGCGGACAAGGCCGGGTTCGACCCGTCGCGCCGCACTGAGCCGCGCCTGCGCGAGGAGGACCGTCCCGCGCCGGACGTGCCCGCCGCGGAGGTCGACCCGTCGGTCTGACGGACGCGGCGCCGTCGGGCCTGCTGGTCGCTACCGCGGCCCGACGGCGCCGCGCACGCCGCGCGCACCGGCGCGCCTCACGGGTGGCTCAGCCCGCAGCCGGGTCCGTCGGCGCGTAGACCCGCAGGCCACCGGGCACCATGGTGAGGGTCGCGTCCGTGACCCGGTCGCCGTCGAGCTCGAGCGTCTCGCCGTCGTGCGCGAGGATCACGGGGTCGTGCGGGGCGCCGTCGCCGAACCGGAGCGACAGGTCGGGCGTGGTCCAGGCGTCGAGCGCGAGGTGGCGTTCGAGTCGCCGGACCCGTCCGGCGAGCGAGGACGCGGCACCGCCCGCGACCGTCTCCAGGAACAGGCGTGCTCGGCTGTAGCGCTGCTCGGCGCGCCCCGTGCGGACGTCGAGCACGCCGTCGTCGAGCCGGATGCGCTCGACGGGCGCGAGGTTCTGCGGGACGTACGTGTTGACCCCCGCGAAGAACGACCAGTAGCTCCCGACGACCCCGTCGACCGACACCCGCAGCGGGGTCGCGGAACGCAGCACGCGCGACGTCGCCCAGACCGTCGCGGGCCACTTCCCGAGGCGCTTCTCGGCGCGTTCGCGCTGCGACACGAGCTCGGGGTAGATGCCGAGCGAGAACGTGTTGAGGACCGTCATCGGGTCCTGCCCGTCGACGCGGAGCTCGGCGACGTCGACGCTCACGCCGGACCCGGTCCGGACGGCGTCGACCGTCGCGGACATCGACGTGAGGTCGGCGGCCTTGGCGAAGTGGTTGAGCGTGCCGCCGGGGAGGACGACGAGCGGGAGGTCGTGCTCGCGCGCTGCGGCGGCCGCGGTCGCGACGGTCCCGTCGCCGCCGCTGATCCCGAGGGCTCGGGCGGGGCGGGCCCCGCTGTCGCCGTCGGACCCGCCGGCGTCCTCGCCCCGCGCCGCACGGTCGTAGATCTCGCGCAGGTCGTCGCCCTCGGCGAGCACGTGCACCCGGGCCTTCGGGAGGTCGCGGCGCAGGACCTCGAGCGGGTCCTCCTTGAGGATCCGCCCGGACCCGGCGGCCGTGTTGACGACGACGAACAGGCCCTCGCCGTCGGGGAGCGCGGGCACGTCGGTCGGCGGCCCGGCGGGCACGTCGGGCTCCGGCCCCGGCGGGGAGGGCACGAGCCACCGGCCGAGCACCGCGAGCCCGACCCCGAGCGCGGCCCCACCGACGACGTCCGAGAACCAGTGCGCGCCCACGTGCAGGCGCGAGTACATGACGGCCCCCGCGACGGGCGCGACGACCAGCCCCGCGGCGGGCCACTCCAGGGCCACGCCCGCGGCGAACGCCCCCGCGGTGGCCGAGTGGCCCGACGGGAACGACGGCGTCGTGGGGTAGCGGCGCAGGCGCCGCACGAGGGGCAGCGGGTCGGCCGAGGGGCGGTCCCCGCCGAACAGCCCCTTGCCGAGCAGGTTCGCGGTCGCGCTCGCGGCGGCGACGCTCACCAACCCCCGCACCGCCGCCCGGCGGCCGCGCGCGCCGGTCGCCGCCAGTCCCGCGCCGAGACCCATCCACAGGACGCTGTGGTTCGCGGCGGTCGTCAGGCGCACGAGGGCGGCGTCCGCGCGCGGCCCGAGCTGTCGCCGGTACGTCCGGTCGTTCATGCGGCGGTCGAGGCGGGCGACGGCCGGGAACGCCTCGTGGGGCTTGACGAGGCCCGTGAAGCGCGGCTTCCGTCGCGGGGTCTGGGGTGGTGGGACGGGAGCGGACGGCATCCAGCCACGGTAGGACGGTCACGCCCCGTCCGCCCACCCACGCCGCCCCCGAGGGCTCCCGCGCACCCGGGGGAGCGGCGCCGTCGGGCCTCGTCGCGCGGCCCGGCACCCTCGTTCTGACACAACTCCGATAAGTTCTCCCTATGGGCACCACCCCCGACCCGATCCGGGTCTTCCTGCTCGACGACCACGAGGTCGTCCGCCGCGGCGTCGCCGCCCTCCTCGAGGCCGAGGACGACATCACGGTCGTCGGCGAGGCAGGCACCGCCGCCTCCGCGCTGACGCGCATCCGCGCCGTCCGGCCCGACGTGGCCGTGCTCGACGTGCGCCTGCCCGACGGCTCGGGCGTCGAGGTCTGCCGCGACGTGCGTTCCGAGATGCCGGAGATCGGCTGCCTCATGCTCACGTCCTTCGCGGACGACGAGGCGCTGTTCCAGGCGGTCCTCGCGGGCGCCTCGGGCTACGTCCTCAAGCAGATCCACGGCTCCGACCTCGTGGGGGCCGTGCGGACCATCGCGGGCGGCGGCTCGCTGCTCGACCCGGTCAGCACGGCGCGCATCCTCGACCGGCTGCGCACGCCGCAGGCCCAGGAGGTCGACCGCCTCGAAGGGCTGTCGCCGCAGGAGCGTCAGATCGTCGACCTCATCGGCGAGGGCATGACGAACCGGCAGATCGGCGAGCGCCTGTTCCTCGCGGAGAAGACGGTCAAGAACTACGTGTCGCACATCCTCTCGACGCTCGGGCTGCAACGCCGCACGCAGGTCGCGGTCCTCGCGACCGAGATGCGCACGGAGGATCGCCCGCGCGGCTGAGCGGTGTGCCGCGGCGGTGCCGCGGCGTCGAGCAGCACGGCGATGCCCGACGACGGAGCGCACGTGGGTGCGCGGGTCGCGCTGGGGCGCGGCGTCCTCTCGCCCTCGGAGATGAACTGGTCGGTGGCGACCATCGTGCCCACCTCGACCAGCGCCCGACCGGCGACGTTCCGGCCCGAGCTGGTCATCGACGGGCAGCAGACCCTGCTCCTGGTCGACCAGATCCGGACCGTGGACACCGCCTATCTCGTGGGAGACCCCGTCGATCACCTCAACCACGACGAGCTCACCGCGGTGGAGCAGGCCGTCATCCACTACCTCGGGCTGGTGTGATCGAGCTCCGCAGCCGTGCGGGTGCTCCTGGCTGAGCGTCAGGCGTTCGGGATCCGCCACACGAGCGCGGTACCGCGACCAGCAGGCACCGTGTCGTCAGCGGCGGCAGATGCGTCGTCGCCCGTGCCGGACGCCTTCGCGGTCTCGCGAGCCGCGACCTCCGCCGGCCCCACCGCGAGCGTCCCGCGCAGCGCCTCGGCGCGCGTCGCGAGGTTGTGCAGGCCGCCGCGGTGGTCGCCCGCGTCGATGCCCGCGCAGCCGATGCCGTCGTCGACCACGGACAGGGTGATGGCGTCGTCGGTCACGCGCAGCCGCACGTCGACGCGCGAGGCGCGCGCGTGGCGGGCCACGTTGGTCAGGGCCTCGCCGACGACGACCACGAGCTGGTCCGCGACCTCGGCGGGTACGAGGGACGAGTCGTCGCTCTCGATGATGATCGAGGGCGAGAACCCGAGCGCGGACGTCACGGCCCCGGCCGCCGCGGTCAGGCGCTCCTGGAGGCTCGCCTCGGGGGGAGTGGTGGCCTGGAGCGCGAAGATCGTGGACCGGATCTCGCGGATCGTGTCGTCGAGGTCGTTGACGGCCTCCTCGACGCGCGAGCGCACGAGCTCGTTCTCGATGTGCTTGGTCGTGCTCATGAGCGTCATCGCGGACGCGAAGATGCGCTGGATGACGACGTCGTGCAGGTCGCGCGCGATGCGCTCGCGGTCCTCGAGCACGGCGACGCGGCGCCCGTCCTCGTAGAGTCGCGCGTTGTCGACGGCCACCCCCGCGGCGGCGGCCAGGGCACGGACCGCGGCCTCGTCGTCGCGCGTGAAGGGTGACCCGTCGCGCTTGTCGGTCAGGTACAGGTTGCCGTAGACGGAGTCCCGGACCTGGATGGGGACGCCGAGGAACGTGTGCATGGGCGGGTGCCCCGCGGGATAGCCGGACGCGGCGGGGTAGCCCTCGATCTTGTCGACGCGCAGCGGGTGCGGGTTGCGGATGACCTCGCCCAGCAGGCCGTGCCCCTGGGGCCAGTGGCTGATCGCCTCGACCTCGGAGTCCTCCATGCCGACCGGCACGAACCGTCCCAGACGCTCCCCGTCACGCACGCCGAGGGCCCCGTACCGGGCACCGGTGAGGTCCATCGCCGCCTCGACGATGCGGCGCAGCACGGTGTCGAGGTCGAGGTTGCTCGTGATGGCGACGACGGCGTCGAGCACGCGGTGCGCGACGGCAGAAGGAAGAGACTCGGTCACCCACGTGAGTCTGTCAGACGTTCGGACCGGAACGGGTCTCGGCAGGACCGGGACGACGCCCTGGTGCGCGTCGTAGGTCTTCAGGTAGTCCATGGCAACCCCCTCGATCTCCGTGAGCTCCGGGTGTGTCCCCGGCCGGGCGGCGGGTGGCCGACCGGCCGGGGAAAGAGCGACGGCCCTCCGGGAGGTGACCGGGAGGGCCGTCGGGCGGGGCAGGGTCTCGCGTTCCCTGGGGTTCCCCGCGTCTTCCTGGGTGTATCGCCGTGGCGAGCGGATCGCGTCGCCGAACCGGGATCAGACCAACCAGGAGTTCTTGCGGACGAGCGGCACGCTCTTCCACTGTCGGCCGAGGCCGAGGGTGTCACCGGCGCCGATCATGGCCAGCGAGATGATCGCGAGGGCCTCGACGACGTGGCTGTCGATGATCGGGTTGGTGGTCAGGGGCAGGGAGGCCAGGTACATGAAGCCGAGGAGGACGGTGCCGGCGATCGCCGCGATCCGCATCCCGATCCCGAGCACCAGGGCGAGCCCGATGCCGAGGAGGCCGGCCATGAAGAGCCAGTCGGCCCAGGCGGCACCGGCCATCCCGTTGAAGAAGCTCGCGAACGGTCCCTGGACGCCGCCGAGGAAGCCGGCCGTGGGGCTGCCTCCGTTGATCCAGGCACGCTCCGAGGGGGTCGAGAACCCGAGCCCGAAGGTCTTGTCGAGGAAGGCCCACACGAAGTAGAAGCCCATGACGATCCGGAAGATCCCGAGCACGATCTGCGTCGGGAGGGTTCCGCGGACCGCGAGGCTCGCGGTCGTGGTCGCCCCGGAGACCTCGTGGGGGACGGCACGTACTGCTCGGGCCGAGCGGGCCGCGCCGGCCGGACGTTCGATCGTTGCACTCATGTCGTCTGTCTTCCTCTCCAGGACCGGATCCCCATCCGGTGCGTTGACTCCATTCCACCGGAGCGGGAGGGCTCGGACCTGGGGCGAAGGTCGAGGAACGCGGGGGACCTAGGTCCTCTCCCGCCGGGACCTCTCGTCGCCCGGACGCGCGGGGGCCGGGCCCGCCGTCGCGGCGGTCAGGCGAACGCGGGATACCCGCCCGACGGCGTCGGTCCCCACTCGCGCCCGGCCCACGCGACGGCGTCGGACAGGAGGGACGCGATGCCCGGGGCGACGTCGCGCAGGTGCTCGGCCCCCCAGCGCCAACGGGACGTCACGAGCTGCCGGTAGGTGGGCGAGCGTCCCTCGGGCCCGACGCACGGCCGGTCCGCGATCGCGCCGTCGAGCAACCAGCCCGTCATGGCGAGGATCCAGCCCGCGCACGCGAGCAGGACGTCGCGGGTCCAGGCGGGCTCGACGACGGCGTCGGGCAGGTGCTTGCCGAGCCCCGCCGTGAACGCGGCGAGGAGGTCCTCGGTCAGCCCGGGCGGCGGGTCGAACACGCACCAGCACGTCGAGAACGGCATGAGCGTGTAGGCGGCGTCGAGCGCGGGGTGGTGGACGTTCGTGTCCTCGAGGTCGAGGAAGACCCAGCCGGTGGGGGTGAGGACGGCGTTGTCGGGGCACGTGTCCCCGGGGGAGACGACGACGGAGCCGTCCTGGGCGCGCAGGCCCGCGAGAGCTTCGAGGTCGTCGTGCACGAACGCGAGCATCGCGTCGAGCGGGTCGCGCGCGAGGTCGGTGGGCGTCGGCAGAGCCTCGACGAGCCGGTGGATGCCCGCGCGCGCGTAGGCGTCGAGGTCCCAGCCCTTGACGACGCCGCGGGCCGCGAGCTCTCCCGAGAAGCGTTCGACGTGCCGCGCCGACGCGCCCGCGAGCTCGCCGAGCGCGGTCGCCCAGCCGCGCGCGGCCCGCCAGGCCGTGTCGCGGTCGGTGCCGAGGAGGAGGTCTGCGAGCGTGGGGCCGTCGCCGACGTCGCTCATGACGAGCAGACGGTGCGCCTCGTCGACGGCCAGGAGCACGGGCGTGCGGTCGAGGGTCAGGAGACCCGCGGCCTCGTGCTCGAACGGGAGCCCGTGCACACCGTGGCCGTCCAGGAAGCGCTTGACGACGACCGTGCTGCCGGGGGAGTGCGCGGCGGCGCGCGTGGTGTCGAGCCGGTCGGTCGCGAGGCCCGCGACGACCCGCGCGCGCAGGACGAGCGACCTCGTCGACCCGCCGAGGGGTTCGGGTTCGGCCAGGGCGGCGCCCAGGGCGATGCCGGCGAGCGCGAGGGTCTCGTCGTGGTCGGGCGTGGGGGCCTGCGCGGGCGTCGGTGCGGGCGCGGGCGCCGGGGCGGCGGAAGGCATGTCTCAGTCTGCCCGCCGGTCGTCGCGCGGTCCATGGCGCGACGACCCGGGCACCCGCACCGGGGAGGTCCCCGCCGTCAGGACGTGGCGCCCTCGACGTCCTGCGAGAACTTGTCGACCTCGGTGCGCAGGGCGTCGAGCGAGCTGCTCACGGCCTCGTCGGCGGACTTCACGGCCTCGGACGCCGACTGGAGCCGGGTCGATGCCTCGTCGAGCCGCGCCCGGGCGTCGTCGACGCGCTGCTCGGCCTCCGCCTTGGTCTCCTCGGTCGCGTTCGCGGCCTCGTCGAGCGCGGCCTGGAGGTCCTGCGACGCGGTCTCGGCCGCGGTCACGGCCTCCTCGACCTGGGCGCGCTGGTCCGCGGGGAGCGAGCCCAGCGAGTCGACGAGGGACTGGACGTCCCCACCGATGGCCTCGGCCTGAGCCTTCGCGTCGTCCAGGAGGTCGTCGAGCTGGCCGCTCGAGATGGTCATCTCGGGGATCGTGATGCTCCCGTCCTCGCCGCACGCGCCGAGCACGGACGTGGACAGGACGAGCGCGAGCCCGACGGCGGCGCTCCGGCG
This sequence comes from Oerskovia jenensis, assembly GCF_016907235.1. Taxonomy (NCBI): domain Bacteria; kingdom Bacillati; phylum Actinomycetota; class Actinomycetes; order Micrococcales; family Cellulomonadaceae; genus Oerskovia; species Oerskovia jenensis. The sequence goes on along the minus strand of NZ_JAFBBO010000001.1, from coordinate 2,377,224 downwards.
GGTGCGTCGGACGCGGGCGGTGTGCTGCGTTGCGTAGGTGTCCATCCGTCCATTGTGCCGACGGAACATGAGAGAAGTCACCCGCTCGGCGGTCGGGCGAGGGGTGGCGTGCACGCAGAATCTCCCGCAGGCTGGAGTCTGACCGTGTTCGCAGATAGCCTCGCACGGTCGAACGTCGCAGAACGGACAACGGGAGTCTCGTGGTGACCTTACCGACGCACCGAGTGCGTGCCGGTCGGCCTGAAGGCAGGCACATGGCCCCCGACGTCGAGCCCGGCTCCGGGGACACCCCCAGCGATCCCGCGGACCTCCCCGTCCAGCCCGATGCGACTCCCGCCGACGCGACTCCCGCCCACGCGACGCACCTGCGGGTCGATGCCCACCCGGTTCCCGTTCGCCGGCCGGCCCGGGCCGTACCCATGATCCTCTCGACGACCCTCGTGCTGGGGTCCGCCATGACGGTCGGCTTCGTCGGGTCCTCGATCACGCACCGCGAAGGGTGGTCCGTGCAGTACGCGGCACCGGAGCCCGTCGCGGGCGCGGCGTTCGGGGTGCAGCCCGCGGCCTACGAGCCGCCCAGCGAGGACGTCCAGCTCGATCGCGTGGTCAAGATGCTCGACCAGTCCGACGAGGCCCTCGGTGGCGACGCGGCGGCGGTCTCGGCGACCGTGCTGCAGGCGCGGTCGGAGCTCGGGATGCTGCTCGCGACCTATCAGGCCCAGCAGGCCGCGGCCAAGGTCGCACCCGCTGCGGGAGGAGCTGCCGACGAGCCCGCTGCCGAAGCCCCGGACGGCCTCTCCACGGACCCCCTGCCGGCGACTCCTCCGGCACCTGCCCCGCTGGCGCCGGTGGCGCCGGTGGCGCCCCAGGTCCCCGGCGCCTCCGGTGCCGTCGACGGGCAGGGCCTCACGCCGTCGACCGGCACGACGCCCGCGGTCCCCGGGGCTACGGACCCCGCCCTGGCCTCGGCCGCCGCGAACCCGGTGGTTCCCGCGCCGACGAACCCCACCGGGTCGCAGGACCCGCTCGCGACCGGCCCCGACCAGGCAGCACCCGCGGGCCCCGGTGGGGACACGCCGTCGGGCACGGGGGAGGGCGCCCCCGCAGACGGCGCGGCCGACGGCTTCGACCCCGAGACGGGGCTGCCGGCAGGCGCCGACCCGACCGACGCCCCCGACCCGACCGACGACGAGGCGCCCACCCACGAGGGGCTGGTGACGATCGACGACGTCGTCGCCGCCGCCACCCAGCTCGCCGAGCTCATGGGGCCCGCGTACGCGCTCGCGGCCGTGGGGGTCGTCCCGGCGGACGGCCAGGTCCCTGCCGACATGACCCTGGCCGACCAGCTCGCCGCCGCGGTCGCGAAGTACGCGGACAGCACGGCGCAGTACGCCAACGGCCAGCTCCCCGACTCGGCGCTGTGCCCGCTCGCCTTCGCCCCCGGGCAGAGCCTGCGGTGCGACGCCGCCGAGCAGCTCGAGGCGCTCGCGGCCGAGTACCAGAAGGCGTTCGGCAAGCCGCTGCGCATCACCGACTCGTACCGCAGCTACGACGACCAGGTCGCCGTCAAGGCCGCCAAGCCCTTCCTGGCCGCGGTCCCCGGCACGTCGCAGCACGGGTGGGGCCTCGCGATCGACGTCGGCTCGCCGGTCTCGACCGGGACGAGCGCCGAGTACCAGTGGATGCGCCTGCACGCCCCGGACTACGGCTGGGACAACCCCACCTGGGCGCGTCCCGGTGGTCGCAAGCTCGAGCCGTGGCACTTCGAGTTCTACGCGGCCGGGGCCATGCCGGACCGGTACACGCCCGGGGCCGAGGGGACGCCGACGGCACCTGCCGTGCCGACCGTGCCCGCGAAGCCGACCTCCCCGCCGGCGACGCCCGCGCCGTCACCGACCACCCCCGCCCCGGCGCCGACGACCCCGGTCCCGACGGACCCGCCGACGACGCCCACCCCGACCCCGACCCCGACGGAGCCGACCCCGACGCCGACTCCCACGACGCCGGAGCCGACCCCGACGGAGCCGACCCCGACGACGCCGGCCCCCACGGACCCACCGACGACCCCGGCCCCGTCACCGACGTCACCGTCGCCGACCGAGTCCTCCGTGGCTCCCTCGACGTCACCGACGAACATCCCGTCGCCGACCTCCGTGTCCTGAGCCCCGCGCCCGGCCCGGGCGCCGGGCCGTGCGCGGCGAACGGCGCCCGCCCCCGGGAGGGACGGGCGCCGTTCGACACGGTGAGGTGGGTCAGCAGGTCTCCCAGGTCATGCACCCGCTGTTCTCGAGGGTCGGCTCGACCGGGGTGTCGTCGGCCGGTCCTTCCTCGAGGTAGGTCGAGCGCCACGAGGTCGAGAAGGACACTCCCGGCTGGGCAGGGGGTGGGTTCTCCGACGTCGACGACTCCTCCAGCAGGCGCCCGGTCGTCGGCTCGATGACGAGGCGGTAGACCGTCGAGGTCTCGTCGCGTCGTTCGACGAGCGTGCCGCTCCGGCCCGTGGCGTCGGTGCTACCCGGTGTGACGGTCACGTTCGGCAGCCCGGACACGACGTCCACCAGAGCGGAGCGCAGGGCGGGCGGTGCCGGGCTGGGAGCCAGCAGTCCGCGCACGGCGTCGAAGATCTTGTCGTCGTCGGTGCCGCTGCCTCTCTCGGGGTCGACGCTGTCGCGGAGGAGCTGCTCGAGCACCTGGGGTTCGGTGGGCAGGTCGTACAGGGTGTCCCAGTCGACCAGGACCCGCTCTCCGTCGATCACGACCTCCCCCCAGCTCGCCGGTCCCACGCCTGCCGCGGTCGACGGGTCGCCGTTCGTCAGCAGGAGTCCGGGGTGGTCGTGCCCCCTCCAGGTCTCCATGCGCTCGACGTGCGTGCCGCCCTCGTCGCCCACCCTCACGGTCTCCGTCTCGCTGAGCGAGTACCAGAAGGCGGCGTCTGGCCAGCCGGGATCGACCGTCGGTGTGGGCATCGGTGCGTCGAGCGGGACGAACGGGGCGCCCGCGGAGGGGGCCTCGGCGGTGGCCCAGGGCTGCGCCTGGACCATCCATCCGGTCGCGACGAGCACGGCGGCGACGGCGGCGGTACCACCGGTTCGCACGACGGCCCGGCGGCGCTGCACCCGGGGGACGATCTTCGTGGTGTCGACCGCGAACGTCGGCACGAGCGTGTCCACGTGCTCGCGCAGCCGGGTGCCGTAGTCCTCGTTCTCGGTCATGATCCGCTCCTCGTGGGTGTCGTGGGTGTCGTGGGTGTCGTGGGTGTCGTGGGTGTCGTGGTGTCGTGGTCGGCGCTGGTGAAGTCGGGTCGTCCGAGCTCTGCGCGCAGCTGGGCGAGCCCTCGGGAAGCCGTCGACTTGACGGTCCCGAGGGAGACGCCGAGGTCCTCGGCGACCTCGCGTTCCGAGAGCCCCTCGAGGTGCCGCAGGACGACGATGCGTCGCTGCCGGGGGCTCAGCGTCGCGAGTGCCCGGACGAGCTGGTCCCGGTCGGCGTGCTGGTCGGTCACGGGAGCCGAGCCTCCCTCCGGGAGGTCGGCGGGCGCGACGAGGACCTCTCGGCGGCGCCTGCGCCAGGTGTCGATCCGCTGGTTCGCGAGGCTCTTGCGCGCATAGCCGAGCGGGTCGCGTCGCCTCGCGACGGACCAGGACTGGTAGGTGCGCATCAGCGCCTGCTGCACGAGCTCCTCGGCCTGGTGCTGGTTCCCGCACAGGAGCCAGGCGGTGCGGGACAGGGCGGGCAGCGCGTCCGTCATGAAGGCCGTGAACTCGGCCTCGCGATCGGTGCTGGTGCCGGCGACCGGGACGAGCCGCAGCAAGGTCCCGTCCGGATCCGTGGGTTCGTCGTCGGGGGCGGTCTGCGCCGCGGTCATCGCCATCGTCATGATGAGAACACGCACCGGGTGCACGAAAGGTTGAGATCGATGGCGACGGGTCGATTTTCGGTCGCGGCCCGCCCGTCGGACCCCGTAGGGTTGCCCTCATGTGGATCTGAGCCTGCTCGCGAGACCCCTTCCCTCGCGCCCCGACGTCGCCCCGCGACACGGCCCTCGTCGTGTCCTGGCTGCGCTCGACGTCGGTCGGCAGCCTCCCGTGCCGCCGTGGCGCCCTCTTCGTCAGGTGATTCCATGCCCCAGTCCTCTTCCGCCCTCCTCACGGCCCTCGACCTCGCCAAGTCCTACGGCGACCGCACCGTCCTGGCGGGGGTGAGCCTCGCCGTCGACCCCGGCCACCGGACCGGGTTGGTGGGCGAGAACGGCGTCGGCAAGTCGACGCTCCTGCGCCTGCTCGCGGGGGTCGAGGACCCGGACTCCGGGGTGGTCACGCGCCCGCCGGACCTCGGCTACCTGCACCAGGAGTTCCCGTACGGCCCGACGACGACCGTCGGCCAGGTCGTCGAGGACGCCCTCGCGGGGGTCCGGGAGATCGAGCGCGAGCTCGAGGCGGCCGGGGCTGCCCTCGCGCACCTGTCCGACGCCGGGTTGTCAGAGTCAGCGAGCGGTATGGGCCACGCTGGTTCTGACAACCCGCTCACCGCGGCCTACGACCTGGCGCTCGCGCGCGCCGAGCAGTCGGACGTCTGGGGAGCCGACGCCCGTGCGGCCCGCGCCCTCGCGGGCCTGGGCCTCGACGTGATCCACCGCGACCGCCTGGTCTCGCGGCTCTCGGGCGGGCAGCGCACACGCCTGGGCCTCGCGGCGCTCCTCGTCCGCCAACCCGGTGCGCTCCTGCTCGACGAGCCGACCAACCACCTGGACGACGAGGCCGCCGAGTTCCTCGCGTCGGCCCTGCGCGCCCTGCCCGGAGCCGTGCTGCTCGCGAGCCACGACCGCGTGTTCCTCGACGAGGTCTGCACCGAGATCCTCGACCTCGATCCCTCGCAGGAGGCCAGCTCCGCGGGTCGCACGGGCGGCACCCTGTACGCGGGCAGCTACCGCGACTACCTGCGGGCCAAGCGCGTCGAGCGTGCCCGCTGGGAGCAGCAGTTCGCGGCCGAGCAGGACGAGCTCAAGGCGCTGCGCCGGTCGGTCGCGACGACGGCCCGCAACGTCTCGCACAACCGTGAGCGCGGCAACCAGTCGAAGCTGCTCTACGACGCCAAGGGTGAGCGCGTGCAGTCGCAGGTCTCTCGGCGCGTGCGCAACGCGCAGCAGCGCCTCGACACGCTCCAGGCCGAGCAGGTGCGCAAGCCCCCGGAGCCGTTGCGGTTCGCGGCGCCGCACCTGGTGCGCGCGCGGGCCGCGAGCTCGTCGCCCGGGCGGTCGGGCGGTCGACGCGGCTCCCAGGGGGCGTCGAACGGGACCGACGGCCTGGCGCTGTGGGCGCGCGACGTCGTCGTGCAGGGTGGGGCGACCGCGCCGGACGACGCCTCGCCCGCCCGCCCCCGCCTGGACCTGCGGGCCGCCGGCGTGCCGTCGATCGACCTGGCCCCGGGGGCCAAGCTGCTCGTGACCGGGGCCAACGGGTCCGGCAAGTCCACGCTGCTGCACGTGCTGGCGGGCGACCTCGCGCCGTCGTCGGGCACCGTGGGGCGCGCACGGGGCGTCGAGGTCGCCCTGCTCGAGCAGGACGTCCGCCTGCACGACGACGCGCGCACGCCGCGCGACCTGCTCGCCCTCGTGACGGGGCAGGACCCCGCGGACCGACCGCACGTCGACGCCCACGGGCTCGTCGCGCCCCGCGACCTTGACCGGCCGCTCGGGCTCCTGAGCGTGGGCCAGCGGCGGCGTGTGGTCCTCGCGATGCTCGTGACGCAGGCCCCCGACGTGCTGCTGCTCGACGAACCGACCAACCACGTGTCGCTCGCGCTCGCGGAGGAGCTCATGGCCGCGGTCGAGACGTGGCCCGGGGCCGTGGTCGTCGCCTCGCACGACCGGTGGCTGCGCCGTGGCTGGAAGGGCGACGTCGTGCACCTCGGCTGAGGCGACGAGCGGTTGTCGGCGGAGCCGTCGGCGCCCCTCAGACGGGCACGGTGAGCTGCGCGCGGATCTCGCGCACGACCTCCTTCTGGACCTCGACGGGCGGCGACCCGTCGGGGTGCAGGCCCAGCAGGGTCGCGAGCCGGAGCTGCGCCTCCTGGAGGTCGGCGAGGCGTCGGCTCTCGGAGCGCCCGCCCGCCCGCCGCGCAGCCTTGCGGGCCGCGCGGCGGGCGTGGACCGAGCGCAGGGCGGCCATCTCGCCCGAGGTCACGACGTCCTCGGGCTGGTCCGCGAGGACCGTCTCGAACCAGCGGTGGTCGATGTGCCGCGCGTACCGGAAGACGAGCACGAACGCGAGGATCAGGACGACGTACTTGACGACGACCGACGCGAACGCACCGGCCTCCGACGACGGGAAGAAGATCTCGGGGGCGTTCCACGCGAAGTGCAGCACCCAGGCGAGCGCGTAGGCCGCGACCGCGACCGTGACGCGCCGCGCCGTGGAGACCCGGAACGCCACCAGGGCGTAGGCAATGCCGAAGCCCGCGATCGCGGTGAACATCGCGTGCCCGCCCAGGCCGACGAGCACGCGGCTCAGGCCGACCTGGAGAGCGCCTACGGCGTCGGCGTTCGGGTCCATGATCGCGCCCTGCACGATGTAGCTGATGTTCTCGCTGACCTCGAACCCCAGCCCCACCATGGCGCCGTAGACCAGTCCGTTGAGCGGCCGGGTCACGTGCGCCCGGCCCGCGTACAGGACCAGGACCACGCCGAGGAGCTTGACGAGCTCCTCGTCGGTCGGTCCGACGAGGGCTGCCGACCAGGAGGCCAGCCCGACGCGCTCGAGCGCGGAGATCAGGTGGTCGTTCGCGACCACGACGATCGTCGGGGCGGCCACGAATCCCCACGCGTAGGCCGCGAGGAGCATGCCGGCGGGCTCGTCCTCGAACAGGTCGAGCCGCCGGACGACCGCCGTGAGGAGCAGCGTGACGAGGGCTGCGAGCAATACCCCGATCGCAAGCCCCTCGGGTGTGAGGAACGCGTCCTGGCGGGCGACCCGGAGCATCCCGATGCCGGTCACGACCAGGCAGACCCAGTAGAGCCAGGTCGCCCACTGGTAGTGGGGGAAGAGGGCGCGCCGTCGTCGCCCGGGCGCGCTCGTCGGAAGGACGACCGGGACGTTGCGCGGGGCGTGGTCGGTCATGAGATCGTCACGGCCTTCACCAGGTCCGCCACGGCCTCGGCCTGCGCCTGCAGGTCCGACGCCGTCCCGTACGCGAGGATCGACACCCCGCCCTGTGCGTGCTGCGCCGTGGCCTTGACCGTGAGCGAGGCCGCCTCGGGACCGCTCGACCGGAAGACCCCTGAGACCTCGGCGGGGTCCCCGTCGGACACGATCTGCGCGTCGTACAGGGTCGTGCCCGTCGAGAGCTCGGCGAGCCGGGCCCTCCGCGTGAAGAAGACGTTCGGGTTCTCGACGCCCGAGACGACCTCGATCTGGACCTCGACGCCTCGGCGGTCGACCGTGAGGCTGGCACCCTCGAACGTCGACTCGCTCGCGTCCCCCGACGCGCTGATGTCGGCCGTCGTGGACCATCCCGCGGGAAACCGGATCGTGGCGGTCGAGGCGCCGTCCGAGACGGTCACGACCCGTCCGGCCGCGATCTCGGTCTCGGTGGGCGGGGTGCCCTCGTCGACGGCGGTCGGGACGAGCCACAGGGCGACCAGGGCGAGGAGGACGAGCGCCGTGGCGACCGACCCCACCCGGTCCATCCCGAAGCGCCCGCGACGCTCGGGCCGCAGCAGCGGAGGCGGTTCGGGGCGCATCGTCCTCCTCGTGGTGGGTCCCGCCGGTCGGCTCGGACGTCCCTCGATGCAAGCACCGGGACGTGCTCTCCGCGACCGGGGGGCCGGGTGAGGTCGGGGTGCGGCAGGTCGTCCCGCCGGTGCCGGCAGGTCCGCGGCGCGGGCTCTTCGGGGACGGCGCGAGGAGGTGACGTGGACGACACGTGGTGAACGGCTCCCCGCGCGGTGAGTGTCGGCGGTGAGCCCTAGGGTCGGTGGCATGAGCGAAGAGCGGGCACGCGCCGCACTGGAAGCGTCCGGGATCGACTTCACGATCACCCGGCACGGGCCGGTGGGCTCCCTCGAGGAGGCTGCGGCAGCGCGCGGCATCGACCCGGCGAACATCGTCAAGACGCTCGTGGTGCGCCGCGGCGACGACGACTACCTGTTCGTCCTCGTGCCGGGCGACCGGACCATCTCGTGGCCCAAGCTGAGGTCTCTCCTGGGGGTCTCGCGCCTGTCCATGCCGGACAAGGAGGTGGCCCGGGAGGTCACGGGCTACGAGCGGGGCACCATCACCCCGTTCGGGTCCACGACCGAGTGGCCGGTCGTCGCGGACTCCCGTGTCGTGTTCCGCGAGGCGGGCGACGCGCCCGAGGCGGGCGACGTCGTCGGGCAGGACGAGAGGGGCGAGGATCTCCTCGGAGAGCCCGACGGCGCCTCCCCGCTCGTGTCGATCGGCGCGGGCGCGTTCGGGGTCGCGGCGACCGTGGACGGTGCACGTCTTGCGAAGGTGTTGGGCGCGCAGGTCGCGGACGTGACCGAGCCGGTCTAACCTCTCAGAGTTTGACCTTCAAGGATCCCGACCCCGGGAACACCTTTCATTGCCCGATCGTTGACCAGGAGGACGGTCCGCGAGGCCATCCTCACCGACTGACGGAGCACGAGAAGAGCATGACCATCCCCAGTACGTACGACTCAGGAATCAGCTTCGAGGCGACCCCCGAGGGGTCGCTCATCACCCTGTGGGGAGAGATCGACGCCGCGCTGCGGGACCGCGCGAGCGACGCCATGGCGCAGGTTCTCACGCACCCGGGACCGGTGACGATCGACGTCGGGCGCGTGACGTTCATCGACTCGTCCGGCATCGCCTTCATCCTCCAGGTCTACATGCTCGGCTCCGAGGACGGGCGTGCCGTCGTCCTGCAGGACCCGACCACCTCGCTCGAGGACCTGCTCGAGATGATCGGCATGGCCGGGACCATCCCCGTGGTGCGGACGGCGACCGCAGGGTCGTAGTCGGCCGTGCCGTGGCGCGGGCGGGGAGACGACGAGGTCGCCCCGCGCCGGGCTGTGGGTGGTGCCCGCTAGCGTTCGGTCCATGCGCATCCTGCACACCTCGGACTGGCACCTCGGTCGCACGCTGCACGGCGTCGACCTGCTGGACCATCAGGCTGCGTACCTGGATCACCTCGTGGACGTCGTCCGCGCGGAGGGCGTCGGCGCGGTCGTCGTCGCGGGGGACGTGTACGACCGCGCGATCCCTCCCGTGGACGCCGTGAACCTCCTCTCGGACACGGTCGCGCGGCTCGCGGAGCACGCGGACGTCGTGCTCACGCCGGGCAACCACGACTCGGCGATCCGCCTGGGTTTCGGGGCGTCGCTCATGCGGGCGGGCGTCCACTTCCGCACGCGCGTGCCCGACGTCGGCACGCCCGTCGTCCTGGACCCCGCCTCGCGCGGTGGCTCGGGTGGGCGGGTCGCGGTCTACGCGTTGCCCTACCTCGACCCGGACGCCGTGCGGTGGGAGCTCGCGGACGACTGCCGTCCCGAGGTGGTGCGGGCATCCCCCGTCGAGGACGGGACTCTGCGGCAGGACCGTGGTCCGTTGCCGCGCTCGCACGAGGCCGTGACGGCCGCGGCCGTGCGGAGGGTCGCCGGGGACGTCGCGCGCCGCCGTGCGACCGGCGGCGACCGGCTGCGGAACGTGGTCGTGGCGCACGCGTTCGTCGTGGGCGGGCAGGCCTCGGAGTCGGAGCGCGACATCCGGGTGGGCGGCGTGGACTCGGTGCCCGCCGGGGTGTTCGGGGGAGTGGGTGTGGACTACGTCGCCCTGGGGCATCTGCACGGCCCGCAGACGGTCACGGTGCCCCGTGTTCCACGTGAAACCACAGGTCAGGATCAGGACACGGCGACGATCGCCCGCTACTCGGGGTCGCCCCTCGCGTACTCGTTCTCGGAGATGCACCAGAAGAAGTCCACCGTCCTGCTGGACCTCGACCCGACCGGAGACGCCAGGACGCAGCTGCTCCCGGCGCCGGTCCCGCGGCGTCTCGCGGAGGTCACCGGGACGCTCGACGACCTGCTCGGCGCGGCCGGTGACGCGTACACCGACGACTGGCTCCGCGTGTTCGTCACCGACTCCGCACGACCCGCCGAGATGTACGCGCGCGTCCGCGCCCGCTTCCCGCACGCGCTCCAGGTCCAGCACCGCCCGCCGGTGACGGCCGAGCGCGAGGTGATCTCCGTCGTCGGGCAGGGGCGTGACCCGCTCGAGGTCGCCCACGAGTTCGTCGAGCACGTGACCGGGGCCGGGCCCGACACCGCCGAGAGCGCCGCGCTGGGCAGCGCGCTCGATCGTGCCCTCGCGAGCGAGCGGAGCGCCTGATGCACCTGCACACCCTGACCCTCCAGGCGATCGGGCCGTTCGCCGGGCGGCACGTCATCGACTTCACCGAGCTCGCGACCTCGGGCATCTTCCTGCTCGAAGGTCCCACGGGCGCCGGGAAGTCGACCATCATCGACGCGGTCGTGTTCGCGCTGTACGGCAAGGTCGCGTCCGAGGCCGCGAGCGAGGACCGGCTCCGCTCGGCGTACGCCGCCCCGGACGTCGAGTCGTTCGTGGACCTCGTCTTCGAGACCGGGTCGGGGGTCTACCGCGTGCGACGGACCCCGGAGTTCCAGCGCGCCAAGAAGCGCGGCACGGGCACCACGACCCAGCAGGCTGGCGTCACGCTCTGGCGGCTCGCCGGGGCGGACCAGGCCGTGGCGGCGCCGGGAGGCGACGCCGACGACGTGCCCGGCGACCTGCTCTCGACGCGGCTCGACGAGGCCGGGCTGGAGATCCAGCGGGCCGTCGGGCTCGACCGCCGACAGTTCGTCCAGACCATCGTGCTCCCGCAGGGCGAGTTCGCGAGCTTCCTCCGGGCGGACCCCGAGCATCGCCGCAGCCTGCTCCAGAAGGTCTTCGGCACCGAGGTCTACGACCGCGTGCAGACCGAGCTCGCGGCCCTGAACCGCGAGGCCCAAGGGTCCGTGTCCGCCGCGAAGGGGCTTGCGACCGGGGCGATCGAGAACTTCGTCGGTGCTGCAGGTCTCACGAGCGAGGCGGCAGCGATCCTGCGCGAGGCCGCGCGCGACGACGTCCGGCTCGCGGGGCCGCTCGACACGACCGAGGAGCCGGTGGGCGAGAGCGACCTCGACGTCGGCGACGGTGATGCGGACGGCGACAGCGGGGCCGGCGCCGACGCTGCCGAGGTCGCGGCCGTCGCCGACCAGGACGTGTCCGTCGCTGCTGTCGCCCTGCCGTCGGTCCGGACCCTCGTCCACCGGCACGTCGCGGCGATGCAGCGGACGGCCGACGAGCTCGGCGCACGCGAGATCTCGGCCAACGGGGTGCTCCTCGCGGCCCGGGACGCCTTCGAGGCGGCGCGCACGCTCAGCGGTGCGGTGGTCCGTCGCGACGCGCTGCTCGCCGAGCGGGCGGTGCTCGACGCGTCGGCCGACCAGGTGGCAGCGGACCGCGAGATCCTCGCGGCGGCGCAGCGGGCCGCCGTGGTGGAGCCTGTGCTCGCGGGCGCCCGCCGAGCCGCGACGGAGCACGCCGCCGCGCACGAGCGGCTCCTGCTCGCCCGCACGGGGGTGCCGGAGTCGCTGGCCGCGGCCGACGTCACGGCCCTCGACGTCCTGCGCTCGAGTCTCGCGGCTGCGAGCACGCGCCTCGCGCGGCTCCTGCCCGTCGGCGAGTCGTTGCCGATCCGGGAACGCGACCTCGTCGACGGACGCAAGGAGGTCGAGCGAGACCGCGAGGAACGCGCACGGGTCCTCGCGGACCTCGAGGCACGACCCGCGGAACGGGCCGAGCAGGAGTCGCGCCGAGACGAGCTCGCCGACGTCGCCGGACGTCTCGGCGAACGGCAGGAGAAGGTGCTCGCGGCCGAGTCCGTGCTGCGTGCGGCCCGCCAGGCCGTCGAGACCGGCACTGCTCTCGACACCTCCCGGGCCGGTCAGGAGCGGGCGGTCGCCGACGCCCGGTCCGCGTCCGAGGTCGAGCACACGCTGCGCACGGCCTGGCTCGGCGGGATCGCGGGGGAGCTCGCGGCCGTCCTGGAGCCCGGGGACGCATGCCCGGTGTGCGGTGCGCACGAGCACCCCGCCCCCGCCCGGACGAGTGACGAGCACGTCGGACGGGAAGCGGTCCAGGCTGCCGAGGCCGCTCGGCGGGCCGCCGAGGAAGCCGTCGCGGCGGCCACCGCCGAGGTCGCGATGCTCACCGAACGCCTCGACGGGCTGTCGCGGTCTGCCGGAGGCGTGGGCGTCGACCAGGCGCAGGTGGCGCTCGCCGAGGCCAAGGAGCTCGTGTCGGCGTCCTCTGCGGCCGGCACCGAACGGGCCGAGGCATCCGCGGCTCTCGCGGGCTTCGACGCCGAGACCGCGAACCTGACGACCCTGGCCTCGACCCTTGCCGAGCAGGTCGCGGGCGACAGCGCGCGCCTCGACGCCCTCGCCGCGGGGATCGAGCAGGACCGCCGGGACATCGCCGCCGAGCTCGACGCGACCGGGCCGCTCCTCGCGGACGCCGACCTCCCGGACCCGTTGGCGGACGAGGGGGCGCCCTCGAACCCCGTCGCGGTGCTCGCGGCAGCGATGCGCGACCGCGACCTCGCCGTGAGCACCCTGCTCGACGCCGAGTCCGCGGTCGCCCGGACGTCGGCCGCTGTCGAGGCCCGGGCGACCGAGGTCGCTGCGATCCTGGCCCAGGCCGGGTTCGAGGACGAGCAGCAGGCGGTCGACGCCCTCGTGCCGGCGGAGCGCCGCTCGGCGCTCGAACGTGGCCTCCGCACGGTCGACGCGGACACCGAGCGCATCAGGCGGGGGCTCGCCGAGGAGGCGATCGTCTCCCTGCCCGCGGACGTGGACGTCGACCTCGACGGGGCGCGTGACGCCGTCGGGCAGGCGGAGGACGCCGAACGGATGGCCGCGCTCCGGGCGAACGGCGCGTCCCGGCGCGCGACCGCAGCCGCGACCGCCGCGACCGAGATCGAGTCGACCCTGACCGTCTGGGTGCGCGCCCGGCAGGACGCCGCGCCCGTCGCCCGCATGGCCGCGCTCGCCGCCGGGTCCGGCAGCGACAACGCCAAGGCCCTGTCGCTCGCGACGTACGTGCTGGTCAGACGGTTCGAGGACGTCGTCGCGGCGGCCAACGAGCGGCTCCGTGAGATGTCGGACGGGCGCTACGAGCTCGAACGCTCCGACGAGAAGGAAGACGTCCGCACGCGCCGGACCGGCCTCGCGATGAAGGTCCTCGACCACCGCACCGAGCAGGCACGCGATCCCCGCACGCTCTCGGGCGGCGAGACCTTCTACGTGTCGCTGTGCCTCGCGCTCGGCATGGCCGACGTCGTGACGGCCGAGGCCGGGGGCGTGGACCTCGGGACGCTGTTCGTCGACGAGGGCTTCGGGACGCTCGACCCCGAGACCCTCGAGGCGGTGCTCGGTGAGCTGGGCAAGCTCCGCGCAGGTGGTCGGGTCGTCGGCGTCGTCTCGCACGTCGACGCGCTCAAGCAGTCGATCGCCGAACGCATCGAGGTGCGGCGCCTCACGAACGGGTCGAGCACGCTCACGGTGCGGGCGTAGCGCCGGTCAGTCGGCGAGCTCCCGCGCCCGCAGCAGCACCGCGTCGAGCATGGGCGGGGTCAGTCGCCCCGTGAACGTGTTCTGCTGGCTCACGTGGAAGCAGCCCACCAGCGTCAGGCTGCGCCCGTCGGGGTGCGCGACCCTCACCTCGGCCCCGTGCCCGAACACCGGCCGAGGTCGCGGCACCGCCCACCCCTGGTCGGTCAGCGTCGCGAGCAGCGCCTGCCACCCGAACGCCCCGAGCACCACGGCGACCCGCGGGCCGACGAGCTCGAGCTCGCGCCCCAGGTACGGCGCGCACGTGCGGCGCTCGGTCGGGGTCGGCTTGTTCGCGGGCGGGGCGCAGCGCACGGGAGCCGTGACGCGGATGCCGGTCAGCACCAGGTCGTCGTCGGCGCTCACCGACGTCGGCTGGTTCGCGAACCCCGTGCGGAACATCGACGCGAACAGGAAGTCGCCCGAACGGTCGCCCGTGAACATGCGTCCCGTGCGGTTCGCGCCGTGCGCGGCGGGCGCCAGCCCGACCACGAGGACAGCGGCGCGTTCGTCGCCGAACCCGGGCACGGGCCGCCCCCAGTACGTCTCGTCACGGAACGAGGCCCGCTTCTCCGTCGCGACCCGTTCGCGCCACGCGACCAGGCGCGGGCAGGCCCTGCACCCGACGAGCACCTCGTCGAGCGCCGCGACGCTCCCCGCGGAACGGACCTGGAGGGGGTACGCGCCGTCGTCGGGCCCGACGACGGCGCTCACCTCGCGCGGCACGTCACCTCCCGCGAACCTCGCCCCACCGCTGCTGTCACCCCTGCGGGACGAGCTGCTGCAACGCCCAGGTGTTGCCGTCGGGGTCCGCGAAGTACGTGAACCGGCCCCACGGCAGGTCCTCGACAGGAGGGGCATCGACGCCGTGGTCGAGGAGGTGCTGACGGGCCTCGTCGGCGTCGGGCACGACGATCTGGAGCCCGCGCTGCGCTCCTGACGGCATGTCGGTCATGGTGACGTCGAGCACGATCGAGCACGCGGAACCCGGTGGCGTGAGCTGCACGAACCGCAGGTCGTCGTTCACGGGGATGTCGTGGTCGGCGTGGAACCCGACCTGGTCGACGTAGAACGCCTTGGCCCGGTCGATGTCCGACACGGGCACGGGGATGAGCTCGAGCTTCCAGTCCATGGTTCTCGCTCCTGCTGATCGGCTGGTGATCTGCACGGCCCGCCGGGGGGCGGACACGTCTCCACCGTACGAAGAGAAGCGGCCACCCGCTGACCGGGACTTCCCCCTCCGGCCCCCGTTCGGTGCCGTGCCGGTGCCGAGCATGCGGTGGGCGTCGCGATCCAGGGGGATTCGGACGCCGACCGCATGCTCGGCGGACGCCCACCGCATGTTCGACCGGCGTCGACCGGGCGCGGGGCGGCAGGCGCGGTCCAAGAAGACGCGGCAGAGGTCAGGCGCGGCGGGTCACCGGGGCCACATTCGCCGTCGCCTCGGCGGCCTCGACCACGGCCTCGGCCGCGGCGACGACCCCGAGCTCGGACGCGTCCGAGACCAGCACCGGATCGTCGGCCGCGCCGGCGTCGCCTGCTGCGGCGCCGTCGGTCGCCGCGACGCGGTCACCCGCGGAACCGTCGGCCGTCCCGGCGGCCGGCGCCGCCCGCAGCGACCGCGTCAGGCTCAGCAGCAGCAGCCCAGCGACCGAGATGACGGCGAACATGACCGCGGCCATGGTGATCGTGACGTCGCCGCCGATCAGGCCCGTGAGGGGCGCGATGCCCGCGCCGACGCCGAACTGCATGGCGCCGAGAAGGGCTGCGGCGCTGCCCGCGCGGTGCGCGTTGCGCTCGAGGGCGACCGCGGGGACCGACGGCATCACGAACCCGGCGGTGCCGAGCGTCAGGACGATGAGGGCGACGATCACGGGGAGCCCCGCGCCGCTCAGGGTCGCGGCGAGCAGCCCCGCGGAGAGGACCATCCCGACGGGCACGATCACGCGCAGGATCTGCTCGGGCGTCACGCGCCCGACGAGCGCGCCGTTGACCTGGCTGCCGATCGTCACCGACACCGCGCCCGCGCCGAAGATGATCGCGTACTGCTGGGCGCTCAGGCCGAACTGCTCCTGGAAGACGAAGGTCGAGGCAGAGATGTAGGTGAACATCGCGGCCATGTAGAAGCCACCGAGCAGCGCGAGGCCGAAGAACGACCAGTCGCGCACGAGCGACCCGTACGAGCGCAGCGCCGCCGACGTGCCGCCCGTCCGCCGCATCGACGGGGGCAGCGACTCCTTGAGCCGCAGCGCCGCGAGGACGAGCAGCAGCACGCCGAAGACCGCGAGGGCCACGAACATCAGGCGCCACGAGCCCATCCGCAGGAACTGGGCGCCGATCGTCGGGGCCAGGATCGGCGCGACACCCACGACGAGCATGAGGCGGGCGATGACCTTGCCGACCAGGAAGCCCTCGAAGTTGTCGCGCACGATCGCCATCGACAGGACCATGCCGGCTGCGGCCGTGAGGCCCTGGACGAACCGCAGCACGGTCAGCATCTCGATCGACTGGACGAACACGATCCCGACCGAGGCCAGCACGTAGATCGAGAGCGCGGACAGCAGCGGCAGGCGCCGCCCGACCGCGTCGGAGAGCGAGCCGATGAGGAGCTGGCCGAGCGCGAGACCCGCGAGGGTCGCGGTGAGCGTGAGCTGGATGCGGGACTCGGTCGTGCCGAGCTCGGTGACGATCTGCGGGAAGGCCGAGAGGTACAGGTCGATCGTGAGCGGGCCGATCGCCGTGAGGGCCGACAGGAGCAGCACGAAGCCGACGGTGATCCGGGTGGCGCGCGTGGGCGACGACGCTGACGGGGCTGACGACGCTGACGGGGCTGACTGGCGGGAGACCGCGTCAGAGGTGGACGACGCTGGTGGTGGGGTGGCCATGACTGCGCCAACCCCGACCACCAGACCCTTGTTCCCGGACGCCGTACGGCATCCGAGGGGTGAGACGGGTCAGCCCTGGGCGCGCGCGTCGCGCCAGGCGACCCACTGCTCCACGAGCGACAGGTCGTAGTCGGGTCCGCTGACCCCGACGGTCAGGAGCGTCGCGCCGAGGCCCACGAGCTCCTCGCCCACCTCCGCGGGCGGGCGGTTGACCGCGACCGACCGCTCGACGAGCGAGGCGGTGTCCCGCCCGACGGCGGCGCCGTGCTCGTCGAGGATCGCGCTCTTGCGGGCGAGCGTCGCGGCGTCGCCGAACGAGTGCCAGGCCGTCGCGTGCTCGGCCACGATGCGCAGCGTCTTGCGCTCCCCACCGCCGCCGACGAGGATCGGGATCTCGCGCGTGGGCGCCGGGTTGGACGCGGCCCAGCGGGCCTTGATGCGGGGGAGGGCGTCCGCGAGGTCGGCGATGCGCGAGCCCGCGGTGCCGAACTCGTAGCCGAACTCGTCGTAGTCCTTCTCGAACCAGCCCGCGCCGATCCCGAGGATCAGGCGGCCGCCCGAGATGTGGTCGACCGTGCGGGCCATGTCGGCGAGCAGCTCGGGGTTCCGGTAGCTGTTGCACGTGACGAGCGCCCCGATCTCGACGCGGCTCGTCTGCTCGGCCCACGCGCCGAGCATGGTCCAGCACTCGAAGTGCTTGCCGTCGGGGTCGCCCGTGAGCGGGAAGAAGTGGTCCCAGTTGAAGATCACGTCGACCCCGGCGTCCTCGGCGCGGGCGACCGCGTCACGGATCTGGGGGTAGTCGGCATGCTGGGGCTGGAGCTGGACACCGATGCGTACGGGACGAGTCATGGTGAACACCCTAGGCAGACGTCGTGCCGTGGTGGCGAGCCCTTTGCCGAGGGCGTACCCAACTCCGCAGGTCACAGATGTGCAACGGCCAGGCGATGTCCAGATTCGGCACCTACTGTGGGCGGATGAAGCGATGGTGGTGGGTGGTCGGCGGGCTGGTCGTCCTGGTGCTCGTGCTCGTGGTGGTCGACCGGGTCACGGTGCGCATCGCCGAGGGGACCGCGGTGCGGTCCATGGAGCAGGGGGACGTCGAGCTCACGGACGCGAACCTCGACATCCTGGGCTTCCCGTTCCTGACGCAGGTCGCGGGCGGCGAGCTCGACCACGTCACGGGCTCGGCGGCCACGGCGACGTTCGGCGGGTACACCGTGTCCGACCTGCACCTCGACGCCCGCGGCGTCTCGACGAGCGACCCCTACGTCGTGCGGTCGGGGACCGCGACGGGGCTCCTCGAACCGTCCTCGCTCGATGCGGTCGTGTCCAAGGCCGCGGGGAACCCGGTCACGTTCAGCACGGACGGCGACCTGCTCGTCGCGAGCATGGACGTCCTGGGGGTGCCGCTGTCGGCGAGGCTCACGCCGCGCGTCGACGGCAACACGATCGCGGTCGACGTCTCCGCGCTCACCCTCGGCCCGGCGACGATCACGATCTCGGACCTCCCGGCGCCGATCGCGAAGCTCGTGACGAACCTGACGGTCCCGCTCGACCTCCCGACGGGCGTGAGCCTCACGTCGGTCGGGGTCACCGACGGGGCGATCCGGGTCGAGCTGTCCGGGAAGGACGTCGCGCTCGCGGCCCTCGCGGCGTCGTGAGCCGGGCGTGAGGTGAGGGACATGGGTGGTGCCGGGTCGCTCGACGCGGCGACGGTCGTCGGGACCCGCCTCGCCGCGCACCACCTGCGGGGCGCCGGTCTCGCGAGCGTGCGTGACGTCGTCGGGCACCTGGGAGCCGTCCAGTCGCAGGAGTTCCACCCGTCCCTGTGGGGGATCGCGCAGCGCGCCGCGGGCACGCCGTCCGCCGCGTCCGTCCGCGACGACTTCTCCGCGGGAGCGTTCCTGCGCACGCACGTCCTGCGCCCCACGTGGCACCACGTCCTGCCCGACGACGTCCGCTGGCTCCTGCGGCTCACCGCACCCCGGGTGCATCGCCTCAACCGGCCGTACTACCCGGACCTGGGTGGTCCGGCGCAGGACGCGGCCGCGACCGACCTGCTCGCCGCCGCCGTCGCGGGAGGGGAGCACCGCACGCGGGCCGAGCTCGCGGCATCGCTCGCGGAGCACGGCCTGCCGTCGAGCGGGCTCGCGTTCACGTACATCGTGATGCGCGCAGAGCTCGACGAGGTCCTCGTCAGCGGTGCGCTTCGTGGCAAGCAGCAGACGTACGCGGCGTTCGACGAGCGCGTACCCGCGGGGTACGGCCCCCTCGGTGCGACGTACGACGACGACGCCGCGCTCGTCGAGCTGCTGCGCCGCTACCTGCGCGGTCGAGGGCTCGCGACGGTCAAGGACTTCGCGGGCTGGTCGGGTCTCACGCTCACGCGGACGCGCGAGGGGCTGGCGCTGCTGGACGCGGACGTCGAGCAGGTCGAGGGCACGGGCGACGCCGAGGGGCTGACGTTCTGGCGGCTCGTCGACGGTCCGCCGCCCGCCGGGCAGGAGACCGCTGTACACGTGGATCTGCTCCAGGGGTACGACGAGTACTTCGTGTCGTACAAGGACAGCCGGGACCTGGCCCGAGACCCGCTCTCGGCCGATGCCCCCGCGGTGCTCCCGCTGCGCCTGCCCGGCACGGAGGTCTCGCCGTTCCTGCACGTGATCGCCGTGGACGGCCGCGTCGTCGGGCGGTGGCGGCACGCCCTGACCGCGAGGACCCTGCGCCTCGACACCCAGCTCTTCCGGTCGCTGACCCGGGAGGAGCAGCGGGAGTTCGACGCGCAGGCCAAGCGGCTCGCGGCCCACTGGGGCGTGGCGTACGAGGCGTCATGACACGGTGCCGAACCCGAGGCTCGTCAGGCGACGTCGTCAGGCGACCACGACGAGGAGCCTGACGAACCTCGGGTTCAGCCCTTGGGGGCCCTGGGGCTACGCGTAGGCCCCCGCCTGGAGGCCGAACAGCTCCGCGTACAGGTCGCCCCGCGCCATGAGGGCCGCGTGGTCGCCGTGCTCGCGGACCTTGCCGGCGTCGAGCACCACGATCTGGTCCGCGTCGCGCACGGTCGAGAACCGGTGCGAGACGAAGCACGTGATCGCGCCGCCGGCCCGTCCGGCCTCGTCGGCCGTCGCGACGAACCGCTCGAAGAGCGCGTGCTCGGCCGCGGCGTCGAGCGCCGCGGCGGGCTCGTCGAGGACGAGCAGCAGCGGCTCGCGGCGCAGGAGCGTGCGCCCGAGCCCGAGCGTCTGCCACTGGCCGCCCGAGAGCCCGACGCCGTTCCCGTACCCGTGCCCCAGGAGCTGGTCGAGCCCGGCCGCCTGCTTCTCGACGATGCTGCGACCACGCGCCCGGTCGAGCGCGGCCCACAGGTCCTCGTCGACGTCGAGCGACGCGAGCCTGCCCACGCCCACGTTCTCGCGGATCGTGAGCTCGAACCGCGCGAAGTCCTGGAACAGCGTCGCGGTACGCGCCTGCCACTCGGCGTCGTCGAGGTCGCGCAGGTCGACGCCGTCGACCAGGATCCGCCCCGACGTCGGCCGGTACAGACCGCACAGCAGCTTGACGAGCGTGCTCTTGCCCGCGCCGTTGTCGCCCACGACCGCGAGCGTCGACCCCGCAGGCACGTCGAGGCTCACACCGTCGAGGATGACGCGGTCCGTGTCGGGGTAGGTGAACGTCACGTCCTCGAAGCGCACGCCGCGCGTGAGCCGCGCGGGCACGCCCCGCGAGTCCGCGGGCTCACCCGTGGTCGCAGCCCCCACGGGCGCGGTCACGGTGCCCGACGACGCGGTCGCCGGGTCCTCGCCGACCAGGGCGCCGGACGCACCCGGGTGCGCCGCGCCGTCGGGCACGGGCCGTCCGGTCCCTGCCGCCGAGGCAGGTCGGGCGACCGACGCGCGCAGCTCCTCGATGTGCGACACCGTGCGCCCGACGCCCTGCAACGTGCCGAGCAGCGCGAGCGCGCCCGAGACCTGGACGCTCACCTGGACCGCGAGCGTGATGACCAGGACGACCTGGCCCACGTTCGCCGACCCCGTGACGGCCTGGCGCACGACCAGGAACACCGCGACGCCGTACGCGCACGCGAACCACGCCTGCCCGGCCGCGCGCAGCAGGGCGCTGCGGCGGTGGGCGGACCAGAGCCGGGCCGTCGTCGCGGACCACGCCGCACGCTGGCGCGCGACGATCGGGGCCTGCGCGCCGAACAGCCGCACCTCCTTGGCCGAGCTGCCCGTGGTCGCGAGCGAGACCAGGTGCGTCGAGAGCTGGACCTCGTGCGCGGACGCGTCGCGTGCGGAGTCGAGCACCTTCTGCGCCGTGTTGTTGAGGAGCACGGGCGGCAGCGCGGCGAGCGGCAGCAGCAGCAGCCACGGCTCGACCATCGCCAGGATGACGGTCGTGATCGTGACCTGGAGCAGCAGCCCGCTGAGCTGGAGCGTCGCCTCGAGCGCGGACCGCACCCGCTGCAGCCCCTCCGTGACGAGGGTCAGGAGCTCGGCGAACCGCGGGCGGTCGAACTGGTCGATCTGCGGGTTGCCGTGCGCGAGCCTCGCGACCTCGTCGGTCAGCTCGAGCTGCTGCAGGTCCGCGAGCTCGAAGTAGTACAGGTGCGCGAAGTGGCCCATCATGAGCTCGAAGATCAGCAGGACCGCGACACCCACGCCCAGGCCGATCGCGAGGCTCGTCTGCTGGTCGAGGGCGGCGTTCGTCAGGGCACCGAGCGCGACGCCGACGAGCGGCCCGGCGAGGTAGCCGATCGTCATGAGGACCGCCGCCGTGAGCAGTCGGCGCCGGTCCGTGCGGTAGCCCAGGACGAGGAAGAAGCGCGCGGCTCTCAGCATGGTCCTCACGATGCGGTCTCCTTCTCTGCGATGGGGCTGGTGGGGTGGTCGCCGTCGGCCGACGTGGTCGCGCCCACGGCCGCGGTGTCGCGGAACCGCTGCGCCTGGAGCTCGAACAGGTCGGCGTAGCGGCCTCCGAGGGCGACGAGCTCGACGTGGTCGCCGCACTCGACGACCCGGCCGTGCTCGATCACCGCGATCCGGTCCGCGTGGCGGACCGTCGAGAAGCGGTGCGAGATGACGACGCTCGTGATGTCCTCCGTGGTCGCGAGGAAGCGGTCGAAGAACTCGGCCTCGGCACGCACGTCGAGCTGCGCCGTCGGCTCGTCGAGGACCAGGACGGACGAGCCGCCCTGGATCGCGAGGAGCGCCCGGGCGAGCGCTACCCGCTGCCACTGCCCGCCCGACAGGTCGCGCCCGCCGGGGTAGCGGCGCGACAGCGTGGTGTCGAGCCCCTCGGGCAGTCCGCTCAGGGCGTCGAGCGCCCCGGCCCGGCGGGCCGCGGCCGTGACGGCGTCACGGTCGTCGAGCAGCGCGGGCGCGCCCAGGCCGATGTTCTCCGCGGCCGTGAGCTCGTAGCGCACGTAGTCCTGGAAGATCAGCGCGAGCTGCCGCTGCCAGTCCTGCGTGTCGAGGTCGCGCAGGTCGACGCCGTCGACCAGGATCCGGCCCTCGACCGGCTCGTAGAGCCCGGCGAGGAGCTTGACGAGGGTCGTCTTGCCCGCGCCGTTGAGCCCCACGATCGCGGTGGACCGCCCGGCGCCGAGCTCGAGGTCGAGGCCGTCGAGCACCCACGGGGTGTCGTCGGTGTACCGGAAGCGCACGCCCTCGAAGCGGATGCCCTGCTCGGGGCGCCGCACGGCGACGGGGGCCGCCGGACGGGCCGTACGCGCCGAGGCGATCTGCTGCTCGAACGTCCGCAGCGCGTGGAACGAGTGCAGGCCGAACTGGGTCTGCACGTCGGCCTCGGGGAAGTACACCCCGAACCGCATGGGGATCAGCACGGCCTGGAGCGCGACGCCGAGCTGGAACAGGTTCAGCGTGCCGGACGCTGCGGCGTCGGCCAGGAGCGCGAGGACGACCGCGCCACCCACGAGGCCCACGCACGAGAGCCCGATGATCGGCCAGAACTGGAGCTTGCGGCTCCCCGCCCAGGCGGGCTCGTACGCGGCCAGGGTGTCCGCGCGCAGGCGGGCCCGCAGCCAGGGGAGCAGACCCAGCAGACGGATCTCCTTGGCCGCACGGGCGCCCGTCGCGAGGTCGCGCAGGTAGAAGACCTTGCGGCGCGAGCCCGACAGCGCGTCCCACATGTCGGCGAACTTCCCGAGGGTCCCGCGCACCCCGAACCGCATCGAGAGACCGGTCGCCAGGATCACGATCCCCGCGAGGGGGGAGATGACGACGCCCACCAGCACGATCGCGCCGAGCAGCTGGACGTAGCGCGACAGGAGCGACAGCAGCGCGGCGGCCGCGTCCCCCGGCGGGCGCGCCTCGCGGGCGAAGGCCGCGCGGGCGTCGGCCAGCAGGTCGAGGGCCTCGGGGCTCTCGAGCGCGTTCAGCGGCGCGTCGTGCAGCGCGGCGCTCATGAGCCGGTCGATGCAGTGCTCGTCGACGCGGCGCGCGATGACCTCGGTGACGCCCGCCTGGAACGGCGCGAGGACCTGCTGGACCACGAACACGCCGACCGCGAGGGCGAGGGTCGTGAGCAGGTCGGACCAGCCCGGGGACGCTCCTGCAGTGGCCCCGCCGGCGGCGGCCGCGACCTGCGGGACGAGGTACAGGACGTAGCCGATGAGCACGATGAACGCGAGCGGCAGCAGCCCCAGCAGGACGTTGAGCAGCGCGGCCGCGGCGACGAGCGGCCTGCCCGCCTGCGGCAGGAGATGCGCGAGGTCGATCCAGCGCGAGGCGCGGGCCGCGAGCGCGGCCCGGAGAGCGGTCGTGCGGGGCGGTCGTGCCGCGCCGTCGGGTGTGCGCGCGGGGGGATCGTCGGTCATCGGTACCTCCGGTGGGTGGGACGGGACGGTCTGTGGGTGGGCCTGCCTGCGAGGGCGCGGCCCGACGGCGTCGCTCACGTCCGGGGACGGGTACGCCGACGAGTGGGTCAGGTGCTGGTGCGGGTGGGGCGCCGCGGACGGCCGGGTCGCGCGGCTGCGCGGGGCCCAGGAGCTCCGCACGGCGGTGGGCGTGCGGAGGTTGCGGGGGCGGACGGTGCGGGCCCGGAACGGCGCTGGTCGGCTCCGAGGAGCCTGCCGAGCGAACGTCCCGCGCCGCGTCATCCGGTGGTGACCTGGCGGGGTGTGCAGGGGGAAGGGCGCCAGCGCGGGCACGTCGGTGTGCGTGTCATGGGTGGCTCCCCTCCGGTCGCGTGCGGCTGCCGTCGGTGGCGGCCGTCTGTCGATGCGCGCCGACAGTAGCGCAGTCGGTTGGTGAGGGTCGCTTCCTTTTCGCAGGCCGGTCACCCCTGGTGCCCGACCGAAACCCGTCCGTGACGCGAGCGAGACGTACGACCCCTAGAGTGGCGCGCCACGACGTACCCACTCGATCGGAGCTCTCATGCGCAAGATGCCACTCCTCGTCGCGGTCACGGCGGCGGCGACCCTGGCCCTCACGGCCTGCACGGACGCCTCGCAGTCCTCCGGCTCGCCGTCGACCGGTTCCTCGGGGGAGACCGTCACGGAGGCCCCCTTCGACCTCACCTCGGTCCAGAAGGACGATGCCGCGGCGGCGTTGCTGCCGGCCGAGATCGCGAGCGCGGGCAAGCTCGTCGTCGCGTCCAACACCGAGTACGCACCGGCCGAGTTCATCGCGGCGGACGGGTCGACGCCGGTCGGGTACGACATCGACATCATCACGGCCGTGGGCGCGGTCCTGGGGCTCGAGGTCGTGGTCGAGTCGGCGGACTTCCCCGGCATCATCCCCGCGCTGGGCACCAAGTACGACGTCGGGATCTCGTCGTTCACGATCACGGCCGAGCGCATGGCCGAGGCCAACATGATCAGCTACTTCAACGCGGGCGAGGCGTTCTCGGTCCAGAAGGGCAACCCGAAGAAGGTCGACCCCTCGAACATCTGCGGGCTGACGGTCGCCGTCCAGACCGGCACGGTCGAGGACGAGGGGGCCGACGAGATCAGCGCGACGTGCGAGGAGGACGGCGAGCAGCCGCTCCAGATCCTGCGCTACGACAACCAGGCGGACGCCACGGTGAACCTCGTGGGTGGCAAGGCCGACATCATGTACGCCGACTCGCCCATCGTGTCCTACGCGGTCGAGCAGACCAAGGGGGAGATCGAGCAGATCGGGGAGGTGTTCGACTCGGCACCGCAGGGCATCGTGACCGCGAAGGCCGACACCGAGCTCGCGGCGGCGATCCAGGCAGCGCTCACGGTCCTCATGGAGGACGGCACGTTCACCGACATCCTGGCCTCGTGGGGCAACGCGGACGGCGCCCTCGACGAGTCGGTGGTCAACCCGCCGGTCTCCTGACGCTGCTGACCTCGGGCCGGCCAGGCCGAGGGGAGCCGAGCCCGAGGTCGGTCGGGCAACCCCCGGGAGCTGCCTGACCGACCTCGGGCCCGGCACCGCCGCGGCGCCCCGTTTTGCCAGTCCGGGCGCTTGCGCGGGAAACTGGGAGGGCAACGGTGCGGCGCCGCTCCGTGCTGCCCGCGTTGCGCGGTGCACGACCCACCCCCCTGAGGCCGGCGCCGGAGATCACCACCATGAAACGAGAGACCCCCATGCGCAGGCTGCCCGTCCTCACCGCCCTCACCGCCATCGCCGCGACGCTCGCGCTCACCGCGTGCACCGACGCCTCCTCGGGCTCCGGCTCGTCGCCCTCCGACGGGGGGTCGTCCGCCGCGGCGTTCGACCCGTCGACCATCGCCAAGGACGACGCGATCGCGGCGATGCTGCCGGCCGACGTCGTCGAGGCGGGCACCCTGACGGTCGGCACCAACGCGACCTACGCACCGGCCGAGTTCATCGGTGACGACGGCAAGAGCATCGTCGGGTACGACGTCGACCTCGCCAAGGCGATCGGGGCGGTGCTGGGCCTCGACGTCGAGGTCACCAACGCCGACTTCGCGTCGATCATCCCGGCGATCGGCAGCAAGTACGACATCGGTGTCTCGGGCTTCACGATCACCCCGGAGCGCGTGGCCGAGGTCAACATGGTCAGCTACTTCCGCGCGGGCGAGGCGTTCGCGGTGGCCAAGGGCAACCCCAAGGACGTCGACCCGTCCGACGTGTGCGGCCTGAGCATCGCGGTCCAGACCGGCACGGTCGAGGACGACGCGCTCGACGGGCTGATGGCGGACTGCGAGGCCGCGGGCAAGGCGGACATCACGCCGCTGCGCTACGCGAGCCAGGCCGACGTCACGACGAACCTGGTCGGTGGCAAGGCCGACGTGATGTACGCGGACTCGCAGGTCGTCGCGTACGCCGTGACGCAGACCGGTGGCCAGATCGAGCAGCTCGGCGACATCTTCGCCGACTCGCTGCACGGCATCGCGATCGCCAAGGACGACACCGCGCTCGCACAGGCCGTCCAGGCCGCGGTGCAGAAGCTCATGGACGACAGCGACTACACGACCATCCTCGACACCTGGGGCAACACCTCCGGTGCGGTGACCACGGCCGAGCTCAACCCCGTGGTCTCCTGAGCCGATCCCCTGACAGAACAGAGGTAGCCATGGCCCAGCCGCCCAGCACCCCGACTCCCGACGGTCCCCCGAGCGGCGGTTCCGCGAGCCGCGGGACGGCGACCGCACCTGCCGACCGGATTCCGGACCGCATCCGCGCGGTCCCGGTGCCCCGGCCGGGGCGCTGGGCGGCGGCCGTGGTCCTCCTGGTCCTCGCGGCCATGGCCGTGCACGGCCTGGTCACGAACGAGAAGTTCCGGTGGGACGTCGTCTGGCTCTACCTGCGGGACGTGCAGATCATGCGCGGCGTGGGGTGGACCCTGATCCTGACGTTCTCCTCGATGGCCATCGCGGTCGTCCTCGCGGTGATCCTCGCGGTCATGCGGCGTTCGGACAACCCGGTCATGCGGGCGACGAGCTGGTTCTACATCTGGTTCTTCCGGGGCACCCCGATCTACACGCAGCTCGTGTTCTGGGGCCTCATCTCGGTGCTCTACCCCAAGCTGAGCCTGGGGATCCCGTTCGGGCCGGAGTGGTTCGTCTTCGACACCGCGGACCTCTTCACCGCGGCGCGCGCCGCGATCCTGGGACTGGCGCTCAACGAGGCCGCGTACCTCGCGGAGATCGTGCGTGCCGGCCTGGGGTCGGTGGACCCGGGGCAGGCCGAGGCCGCGAAGGCCCTGGGCATGAAGGACGGCAAGATCCTGCGGCGCATCATCCTGCCGCAGGCCATGCGCGTGATCGTGCCGCCGACGGGCAACGAGACGATCTCGATGCTCAAGACCACGTCGCTGGTCCTCGCGGTGCCGTTCAGCCTGGACCTCACGTTCGCGTCCAACGCGATCGCGAACCGTATCTTCCTCCCGATCCCGCTCCTCATGGTCGCGGCGATCTGGTACCTGCTGATCACGAGCATCCTCATGGTCGGCCAGCACTTCATCGAGCAGTACTACGGGCGCGGGTTCGGCACGTCGACGGGCACGAGCCGTCGTCGCAAGCCGGGCAAGGGCCCGAAGAAGCCGAGCAAGCAGGAGGCGATAGCGGCGTCGGGCACGACCGCGAACGCCGACCCCTTCCTGGAGGTGACCCCGTGACCGCGGACGCACTCAGCCCCGCCCCCGGCCCGGCTGCGGGCTCCGCCTCCGGCCCGACGGCGTCGCTCGCCGACGCGTCCGTCGCACCCATGGTGGAGATCGTCGGGGTGCACAAGGCCTTCGGTGACGTGCACGTCCTCAAGGGCGTGGACCTCGAGGTGCCGCGGGGCTCGGTGTGCGTCGTGCTGGGCCCGTCGGGCTCGGGCAAGTCGACGCTGCTGCGCTGCATCAACGAGCTCGAGGACCTCACCGCTGGGCGCATCTACGTCGACGGCGACCTGATCGGGTACCGCGAGGTCGAGAAGGACGGCAAGAAGCGCCTGCACCGCCTGCACCCCAAGGTCATCGCCGAGCAGCGCTCGCGCATCGGCATGGTGTTCCAACGCTTCAACCTGTTCCCGCACATGACGGCGCTGCAGAACGTCATGGAGGCACCCGTGCAGGTCCGCGGGCTGTCACGGGCGCAGGCGAGGGCGCGAGCCGTGGAGCTGCTCGAACGGGTCGGCCTCGTGGACCGCATGGACCACTACCCGGCCCAGCTCTCGGGCGGCCAGCAGCAGCGCGTCGCGATCGCGCGCGCGCTCGCGATGGACCCCGAGCTCATGCTGTTCGACGAGCCGACGTCGGCGCTCGACCCCGAGCTCGTGGGCGAGGTCCTCGCGGTCATGCGCGACCTCGCCGAGAGCGGCATGACGATGATCGTCGTGACCCACGAGATCGGCTTCGCGCGCGAGGTCGGCGACCACGTGGTGTTCATGGACGACGGCGCGATCGTCGAGCAGGGCGACCCGCGCGAGGTGCTCACGAACCCCCGCGAGGAGCGGACCCGGGAGTTCCTGGCACACGTGCTGTAGGGGTCTGCCCGGCCCGAGTCGCGGCCCCTGGATCGTGAGATCCGGGGGCCGTCGTCGTCGGGCCACGTGCTTCCTCCCCGGGGAGGGGCGGTGGAACCTCCCCGTCCGGGCGGTCGACCTCCGCGGCGGTCAGCGCTCGCAGGCGACGCCGTTGCCGTCCCAGTCGAGTCCGGGGTTGAAGCCGTCGTCGCCCTGCTTGAGCGGGGCCTTGCCGTCGCGCTTCGCGGCCTCGCACGTCAGGTAGATCCCGTTGACCTTCCCCTCCTGCCAGCCGCCGTCGTTGCCGCCGTTGTTCGCCTCCTCGTTCTCCGCGATCGCGGCCTCGCGCTCGTCGAGGGCGACCTTGCGCGCGTCGAGCTCGGCCTCGAGGGCCGAGACCGCGGCCTCCCGGGCGGCGATGTCGTCGGTCGAGGTCTTGATCCCGGCGAGCTGGGCGTCCAGGTCGGCGCGCTCGGCGTCGAGCTTGGCCCGTTCGGCCGTCATCTGCTCGGTCGTCTGCGCCGCGGCCGCGGTGGCGTCGCCGGCCTCCGACTGTGCCTTGAGCGTGACCCCCAGCCCGAGGATGAGCCCGACGGCGACACCGCCGACACCGACGCCGAGCGGCAGGAGCCAGCGCATGTACGAGCGTTCCTCGCGAGGTTCGTCGTCCCCGGAGAAGATCGCGAGCGGCCCGTGCGCCGACGCCGTCGGCTCGGCCGAGGGGGCGGGAGCGGGGAGCGGGACGGCCGGGCCGGGGGCGTGCACACCGACGCCGGGGGCCCCGGCGGCACCGTTGACGACCGGCAGGATCATGGTCGAGGACGGCGACTCGACCGGGCTGCCGCCTCCGCTGCCGACGTCGCGCAGCGAGCGACGCGTCGGACCCGACGGGGGGCTCGTGGGTGACGGTGCCGAGGGGGACGCGACCTCGTGCCCCGACGTCACGGGCACGACCGCGGTGGGGAAGTGGAGCGGGATGCCGCCGCCGGGGGTCTGCCGCGACCACGCCTCGGCCCCTGAGGGCGGCGGGGGAGGCGGTGTCGGAGCCGCCTCGACCCAGAAGACCCAGCCCGCGGGGGCAGCCGGCCAGGCGGGATCCGGGTGCCAGTCGGACGAAGGGGAGAAACCGGGAGGTACCAACCAGCCGGGCGGCGGGTTGAAGTGTACGGCCATGGGTGATCTCCTTCGACGGTTCCTGCGCGCTCACTATGCTGCAGAACGGCCCGAAGACGCTAATTCCGTCCTGTCTCGGGAGGGGACGGCCCACCCGGCGAACGACGAGACGGCGCCGGGATGTGGGCGGCGCCGGGTACAAAGGAACTGGGTCGGGCCCGAGCGCGGCGGGCGACGATCGACAGGTCGTCAGTGATCGACACCGTCCGTGAGTGATCCCGAGGAGTCGCCGTGTTCCTGATGGACCAGCAGGACCCGTCCACCGAGCCGCTGCTCGTCTTCTCGGCGAGCGACCTCGTGGCCGCGAGCGAGTGCGAGTACCGCCTCCTGCGCACGCTCGACGAGAAGGTCG
Organism: Oerskovia jenensis; assembly: GCF_016907235.1. Classification (NCBI taxonomy): domain Bacteria; kingdom Bacillati; phylum Actinomycetota; class Actinomycetes; order Micrococcales; family Cellulomonadaceae; genus Oerskovia; species Oerskovia jenensis. The sequence goes on along the minus strand of NZ_JAFBBO010000001.1, from coordinate 2,347,755 downwards.
GCCGCGCCGCGCACCCCGCGACCGAGGTCGACGACATGCTCGAACGCACCGCGACCCTCGGGGACGTGCACGAGCAGCAGGTCCTCGCGGGCTTCGTCGACCTCGTGGGGGCCGACGCGATCCGCGAGATCCCCGTGCCGCGCACCGTGCGGCGCGCAGACCTCGAGGCCGCGCACGTCGCGACGCTCGACGCCCTGCACGACGGCGTCGACGTCGTCTACCAGGGCTCGTTCTTCGACGGCCGCTTCCACGGCCGCGCGGACTTCCTGATCCGCACGGACAGCCGGGCGGCCCGTGCCGGGCACCACGCGGCCGGCCCGACGACGTCGGGCACCCTGGGCGTCCCGGGAACCGGCGGCCCGGAGTACGCCGTGTACGACGCCAAGCTCGCGCGCCGCGCGAAGGTGCCCGCGCTGCTCCAGCTCGCGGCCTACGCCGACCAGCTCCTCGCGGCCGGGGTCGAGACGTCCCCGGTGCTGCACCTGATCCTCGGGACGAGAGCCGTGACCGATCACCGGCTCGCGGACGTCCTGCCCGTCTTCCGCGAGCGGCGCACCGAGCTGCTGCGGCTCCTGGACGCGCACCGGGCGAGCGGCGAGCCCGTGGCCTGGGACGCGCCCGGCCTGCGCCAGTGCGGCACGTGCGCGTACTGCGCGCAGCAGGTCACCGAGCACGACGACGTGCTGCGCGTCGCCGGGCTGCGCAGCACCCAGCGCGTCCGGCTCCGCGCGGCCGGCATCACGACCATGACCCAGCTCGCGAGCGCGACCACGCCGCCCCAGGGCCTCGCCGCGCGCACGTTCGAGACGCTGCGCGTCCAGGCCAGGCTCCAGGCCGGGCTCGTCGACGTGCCGGTCGACGGGGGAGGGGTGCCCGACGTCGGGCCCGGCCCCAGCGGGTCGGTCACGTGGAGCACGCCTGCGGACGGGGGCGACGGCGGAGCCGGCCCCGAGGGCACGGCCGAGCCCGAGCGGCACACGCTGTCCTACGTCGTCGTCGACCCGACCCCGCTGCGGGACCTGCCGCGCCCGGACCCGGGCGACGTGTTCTTCGACTTCGAGGGCGACCCGTTGTGGTCCGCGCCCGACGCCTCGCCCGAGGGCATCGTCTGGAACATCGACTACCTGTTCGGGCTCGTCGAGCGACCGGGCAGCCCCGGCGAGAAGCCGCCCTTCACCGCGTTCTGGGCGCACGACCTCGACCAGGAGAGGCAGGCGCTCGTCGACTTCGTCGACTACCTCGCCAAGCGCCGCGCGCAGTACCCGGGGCTGCACGTCTACCACTACGCACCGTACGAGAAGACGCACCTGCTCTCGATCGCGGCCCGGCACGGCGTGTACGAGCAGGAGGTCGACGACCTCCTGCGCGAGGGCGTCCTCGTGGACCTCTACTCGACCGTGCGGCACTCGCTCAAGGTCTCGGCGCCGTCGTACTCGATCAAGAAGCTCGAACCCCTCTACATGGGCGACCAGCTCCGCGGCGGGGACGTCACGGACGCCGCCGCGTCCGTCGTGGCGTACGCGACGTACTGCGCGGCGCGCGACGCGGGCCGCACCGAGGAGGCCGAGCGCCTGCTGCACGGCATCGCCGACTACAACGAGTACGACTGCCTCTCGACCCTGCGCCTGCACGAGTTCCTCCTGGGGCTCGCGGGCCGCGCCGCTCCCGCGACCTCGGCCCCTGGCCCGGTCGCCGCCCCCCTCGGCACCGGCTGGGAGGACGACCTGCCGCCCGCGCTCGAGCTCTCCGACGCGGAGGTCGCGCGGCGCGCCAAGCGTGCCGAGGCCGAGCAGGTCGAGCTCGACGTCCGAGCGCTCGCGGGCGGCGTGGACGGTCGCTCGGGGGAGGGACGGACCGACGACGAGGAGGCAGTCGCGCTCCTGGGTGCGGGCGTCGGGTACTACTGGCGCGAGGCCAAGCCGTTCTGGCAGGAGTTCTTCGCCCGCCTCAAGGAGCCGGTCGACCAGTGGCAGACGCCGCGCGCGTACTTCCTGGTGGAGCGCGCCGAGGTGATCGAGGACTGGGCGAGGGCCACGCCGCGCAGCAACCCGTCGCGGCGCCTGCGCCTGTACGGCGAGCTGCCGGACGGCTCGGAGCTCAAGGCCGGGTACGACGGCGCCACCGCGCTCTTCGAGGGACCGGCACCCGACGGGATCGAACCCGCCCGCGGTGCGGCGCGGTGGTCGACGGGGAGCGTGCGCGTCCACGGCGTCGAGCGCGGACGGCTGGGGAACGGGCGCGAGGTCGACGTCCTCGACGTGCGCCTGCCCGTGCCCAAGGGGGTCTCGCCGCACGACGTGCTGCCCATGGCGCTCACGGTCGGGCAGGTGCTGCCGACGCCGCAGCAGGAGGCGTCGATCCGGGCGCTGGCCACGGCCGTGCAGGCGCAGAACCCCGGCGGGCCCCAGGCGCCCCTGGTGCTCCCGGACCACCCGGCGATCGACCTGCTCCGCCGTCGCCCGCCCCGCACGGTGTCCGGCGCCCCGCTGCCCGTGGTGGGTCACGGGCCGGAGCGCTACGTCGACGCCGTGACCGACGCGGTCAGGGACCTCGACGGTTCCTACCTCGGCGTCCAGGGACCGCCCGGCACGGGCAAGACCCACCTCGCCTCGAAGGTCATAGGCCGCCTCGTGGCCGAGGGGTGGCGCGTGGGCGTCGTCGCGCAGTCGCACGACGTCGTCGAGAACGTCCTCGCGGGGGTCATCACCAAGGGGGGTGTGCCCGCGGACCGCGTGGGCAAGAAGGCCTCGGGACCCAAGGGGCGCGACGTGTCGACGGTCGGGCGGGACGGGGGTCCCCTGCCCGACGACGTCGCGGCGGCCTCCCTGCCCGACGGCTCGCGGCTCGTGCCCTGGCGCCTCGTCGACTCCCCGCAGACCGCGGCCTTCGTCGCCGAGGGGCCCTGCGTCGTCGGCGGGACGGCCTGGGACTTCGCGCACGCCGAACGGTTCGGCGACGGCGAGCTCGACCTGCTCGTGATCGACGAGGCCGGGCAGTTCTCGCTCGCCAACACCGTCGCGGTCTCCCGGGCCGCGCAGAGGCTCCTGCTGCTCGGCGACCCGCAGCAGCTCCCGCAGGTCTCGCAGGGACAGCACCCCGAGCCCGTCGACCAGTCGGCGCTCGGTTGGCTGACCCGCGCAGGCGGCGGCCACGACGTGCTGCCGCCCGAGTTCGGGTACTTCCTGGCCCGCTCGTGGCGCATGCACCCCGCGCTGTGCGACGCGGTGTCCGAGCTCGCGTACGAGGGGCTGCTGCACGCCGAGGCCGCAGCGGGCGAGCGGCTCCTCGTGGGCGTCGAGCCCGGGGTGCACGTCGTCGAGGTCGAGCACGCGGGCAACGCGGTCTCCTCGGTCGAGGAGGCCCAGGAGATCGTGCGACAGGTCAAGGCGCTGCTCGGGACGACCTGGTACCCGGGAGGGCCCGGTGGGCCGGACGGCGCCGCACGTGCCTCACGAGAACTCACGGAGGACGACTTCGTCGTCGTGGCCCCCTACAACGCGCAGGTGTGGACCGTGCGCCACGCGCTCCAGGCCGCGGGGCTGGGGGACGTGCGGGTGGGCACGGTCGACAAGTTCCAGGGCAAGGAGGCGCCGGTCGCGATCGTCTCGATGACGGCCTCGGCCCGCGAGGACGTGCCGCGCGGAATGGAGTTCCTGCTCTCGCGCAACCGCGTCAACGTCGCGGTCTCGCGCGGCCAGTGGTGCGCCGTCGTGGTCCGCTCGCCCCGGCTCACGGACTACCTGCCGAACCACCCCGAGGAGCTCGCCGAGCTGGGTGCGTTCATCGGGCTGTGCCGGTCGGGCGTGGCGCCGCTCCGCTGAGTGCGGGGTAGTTGTCGTCGTGTCGGGCTTCCGACGACAACTACCCCGCACTCAGGCGGTCGGCGGCGTGAGGTCGGTCCAGGTGCTGGTGCCCGTGGGGGAGAGGGTGCGGACCCTCGGTCCAGGGTGCAGCCGGGCGTCCGCGACGTAGCGCGCGGCGAGCTCGGCGTCGGCCGCGTGGTCGCCGTGGTCGGCCCGGACGAGCAGGTCCGCGATCTCGTCGACCAGTGCGAGGTCGAGTCCCTCGAGGGTGTCGTCCTGGCTCATCGCCCCCCAGGTGTCCCAGAGGAGCAGCTCGTCACCCTGGCGGTGGGCGAGCTCGAACAGGACGTAGTCGTGGACGAACCAGTCGCCCCGGATCGGCAGCCCCGGGTCGACCCCGAACAGGTCGACGTCCACGAGCCCGGCCCGGAAGGCGAGCCAGGCGATCGACGCGGGGACGAAGGGCAGGGCCAGGTCCTCGGCGACGTCCCCCGTGCCTCGCGGCAGGTCCAGGGGGTCGAACGGGAAGGTGGCGGTGCCGGCCGTGAGCTCGGGGTCCCAGCGCACCCACCGCCCGTCGTCCCAGTGCTCCACGACGACGTGGTCGTGGTGGAAGCCCGCGGTGAAGTACCCGGCGAAGCCCACGCGGGTGCGCGCCGGGACGCCGTGCTCGCGCAGGACCCCGACCGCGAGGAGCGAGTGGTCCCGGCAGCAGCCCGCGACCCGGTCGCTCGCCGCGCGGGGGTCGATGAGCGTGGTCCCGTTCCGCGCGTGGTCGAGGTCGAGGATCGTCGCGAGCCATCGGCTGTTCACGTCGGCGGCGCGCTCCGGTGGGAGCGAGGCGGCCTCGCCGCGGTAGTGCGCGATCACGTTGCACACCACCTGGCCCAGCGGACCAGGTTCGGTCGGGACCCCTCGCAGGAGGACGGCACGGTCGCCGGGGGACGAGTAGGCCGAGTGGGCCGCGTAGTGCGCGACCTCGGCGGGAGTGGCCGAGGTGTCGCGTCGGGCGATCGTGCCCGGGACAGGGACGGACGGCGTGGCGCGGGACGTGGGCAGGTCGGTCATCGAGTCCTCCGGAACGGTTGGGCGACCAGGCAGACGGCGTCCTCGGCGTGCCCGGGACGCAGGGTCGGGTAGATCTCGCGGGCGCTGCCCACCGGTGTGCCGTGCTGCTGGACCCACCAGCCCACGGCGTCGTAGGCGCGCAGGATCCGCGGGTACCGGCACTGCTCGGCCGTGACGGGAGCGAACGCGAGCTCCCGGGACGGCTCGACCCGGGTCCCGATCTCCTCGGTCGGCTCGACGGTGCCGCTGAACGGGAGGCACACCTCGACCTGGCCGTCGTCGTCCGGGCTCACGATCCCGCGGTACAGCACGTGGAACTCGTCACCGGGGGTCGCGCCCGACCGCTCGACGTGGCGTCGCAGCCCGATCACCGAGAAGTTGATGGCCGCGAGAAGCGCGTGCTGGTCGACGTGCGACGTGATCACCGCGAGCTTGAGCGGAGGATCGGTGCGGACCTGGACGGGGAAGCCCGTCCCGGCACCCGCCGCGCCATCGGCCGGGCCGAGCACGCCGAAGGGCTCGTGCGGGCTCCCGGCGCCCTCCGGAGCGGACAGCAGGTGCGCGAGGTACTCGACCACGGCGCGGCGTTCCACGACCTCGGCCTCGCGCGCGGCCCACCAGCCGCGGAGCCGCTGCTCGGCGTCGGGCGACGCCTTGTCGAGCAGGTGCGCGACGTCGGTGAGCGGCATCCCGACCCGCCGCAGGAGGGCGACGAGCCGCGCGCGCTCGAGCTGCGCCGGGAGGTAGTACCGGTAGCCGGTCCCGCCGTCGACGAAGGCCGGGCGCAGGAGCCCGCTGTCGTCGTACAGGCGCAGAGCCTTCGCGGAGAGGCCGGACCGGCGGGAGAACTCGCCGGTGGTCAGGGCCGTGGAGTCGGGCACCGTGCCAGTCTCGACCCTGCCCCTGGGGCAAGGTCAACGCTCGGGTCGGAGGTGTGGTGCCGCCGCACGCCGCACTCAGCGGGCCTGGACGGCCGAGGGACTCAGAAGTCCCCGAAGCCGCCGAAGTCCCCACCACCGAAGTCGCCGAACCCGCCGAAGTCGCCGCCTGCCTCGGTGAAGTCGCCGCCGCCGCTGTCGCCGGCCCCCGTGTCGCCGGCTCCCGGGTCCGTCTCGCCGCCGGCCTCGGCCGCGCCGGGGTCGCCCTCGCCCGAGGTCCCGCCGTCGCCGGCGAAGTCCGCGGCCGGGTCTCCGAACATCGGGCCGAACAGCATGTTGGCGACCGCTGAACCGATCACGACGCCCGCGATGGTGCCGAGCATGCTGGACCCGATCATCGAGCCCATCCCCGGTCCGCCCTGGCCGCCCTGCCTGCCGCCGAACGACCGCTCGAGCGTGCCGGGGTTGCGCATCTCGGCGCGGGTGGCCATGCGGGCGAGCGACTGCGGGTCGTCGGAGGTCGCGCGCTCGGCGGGCGGCAGGTTCTCGCCGAGGTCGGTCAGCACCCGGCGCCGCTGCTCGGGTGTCAGCCGCTCGAACGCCTCGGCGTGAGCCTGCTCGACGGCCTCGGGGGGAGCCGTGCGCAGCAGGTAGCGGTAGCGGTCGATCGCGACGTCGTCCTCGCTGCGCCCCGGACCCGTCGGAGCGGGGGGAGGGGTGCCGTACACGGGGGATTCGTGGCCGTCGTAGGTCGCGTGGCGGCGCGGCGTCCCCTCGTCCTGCGGAGTGCGGCCGAGGAGGCGGTCGAGGAATCCCATGAGCGTGTCCTTCTGGTCGAACCGTCGAGGGCGGACGCCCTCACCGGTTCAACGTGGCGGCCGGCCGGCACGTTCCGCCGGGTGCATGGTTCGGCGGAGAGGCGCCCGGCGAGTCGCAGAAGAGTCACGCAGTCAGCGAGGCGCGGGCTCCGGCACGCTGCCCACCCCACCCAGGAGCCGGACGTTGAGCGCCCGCCCCGCGAGCTCGAGCGCGTGGTACTGCTCGTGCACGCGCACGGTGGTGCCGGGGTCGAGGTCGAGCCCCGTGTGGTGCCACACCCGGCACGCTCCCTCGCCCGTCGCGTACTCGACGACGACCTCCTCGCCCCCGTCGCGCGCCCGCACCGCGAGCACGACGCCCTCGCGCCAGCCCCAGGGCCGGTTGCGGAGCATGCGCCCGTGGACGTCGTGGAGGAGGTGGCCGGGGTCGAACTGTCGGCACACGACGGACGGGGTGCAGGCGACGACCGTCGCCCGGCGTTCCATGACGCGCTCGGCCATGGTGCTCCTTCTCTCCGTGCCCGACGGCGGAGCTCGCCTCCGTGCCGGTACGCACCCGGGACGGTCCCCGGGCGAGGGGCACGAGGAGGCGCCCTACGGCGTCGGGCCTCGCTCTTCCCCCACGATCGTGGGGGCGGGTCTTCCTCCGGGAGCACCGTGCGCGTCGCGCGGTTGCCGGACCAGCACGCCGGAGGGCGGTTCGCTGGTCCTCTGGACCGTTCTCAGTTCTACCACGGCGTCACCGACCGGGCACAGGGGTACCTGGTCCTGGACGCACGAGTGCCCCCGACCGGCGAACCGGTCGGGGGCACTCGTTCAATGATCAGCTACGCCCGGAGGCGAGTGAGATCAGAGCGGGCGGATGTTCTCCGCCTGCGGGCCCTTGGGGCCCTGCGTCACGTCGAACTCGACGCGCTGGTTCTCCTCGAGCGAGCGGAAGCCCTGCGTCTGGATGGCGGAGTAGTGCGCGAACACGTCGGCGCTGCCGTCCTCAGGTGCGATGAAGCCGTAGCCCTTTTCGCCGTTGAACCACTTCACGGTTCCCAATGCCATGGGGATCTCCTTCTAGAGTTTCAAACAGCTCCATGATCTGGAGCCGAACATCACGGTGTTCGTCGTCAACTCTTGGGTAACAAGGTTCGCGGTGGCATGGGGCCGTTGCGCAAGGACAAGCGAGGCACTGCAATCTCACCGGCTACGGTACAGGGGTTACCCCGACTGTGCTAGCCCTGATGCTAACGATTGAAGTACGCATGCCCGCCAACCAGGTCAGGGCCGAGCAAATCGGGCACGGTCACGAGCGTGTAGCCGGCGGCCCGCAGGCCGTCCACGATGCCCGGGACGGCGTCCACGGTCGAGGCGTGGATGTCGTGCATCAGCAGGATAGCCCCAGGTCGCACGCCTGCGAGGGCCCGTTCCGAGGTCTGGACCGAGTCCTTGTTCTTCCAGTCCTCGGTGTCCACGTTCCACAGGATCGACGGCTCGTTGCGCTGGGAGAGGACACTCGTCACAGTGTCGCTCGTGGCGCCGTACGGAGGGCGCACGAGGGTCGGTCGGACACCCGACGCGGCCTCGACCGCGTCCGCCGTCGACGTGAGCTCGTCGGTGATCTGGTCCGTGCCGAGCTTCGAGAGATCCGGGTGGGACCAGGTGTGGTTCCCCACGACGTGCCCTTCCGCGACCTCGCGGCGAACCACGTCAGGGTGCGTGCCGACCGAGCGGCCGACGAGGAAGAACGTGGCCTTGACCTGCTTCTCGGCGAGGGTGTCGAGCAGGCGGGACGTGTGCTTGCCCGGACCGTCGTCGAAGGTCAGCGCCACGCAGCTGAGCACCGAGCAGTCCGGGGCACCGGGGGACGCCGGCGGGACGGGCTGGGTCGTCACGGGCGGCGGCTCGACCGGGGGCGGCGCGATCCCCGTGAACGGGGTGCCGCTCGCCGCGGCGTCCGCGATCTGCTTCCCGACCGCGGACAGGACCGTGCGCGTCGCGTCGGGCTCGATGCGCACCGCCAGCTCGCCGTCCGAGCGGGCCGAGACGAGGCCGGGGGAGAAGACCAGGGTCGCGGCGCCGTCGGGCCCCAGACGGACGTCCCGGAACGTGTCCTCCGCGGCGGGCACGGGGTCCTCGAACCCGAGCCCCGCGGCGTCGAGCGAGGCGTCGACCCACTGCGCGGCCTGCTTGCGGCCGTCGGCCGTGAAGAGGTCCGACGACCACGTCGTGGTGGCACGCGGGATGTCGGTGTAGAACGTCTGCGCGCCGACCTCGCCGTTCGCCCCGCCCGTGAAGGCGTACGTCGTGGCGCGAACCCCCAGCACGTCACCCTGCGCGAGGACCAGGTCCCACCCCACGTTGAGCTCGTTGCCCACCCCGTCGGGGTCGATCGCGGCGTCGTAGACCTTCTCGGTCTGGTCGACGAACGTGCCGAAGGCGCGCGAGAGCGAGTGCTCGCCCGGGATCGAGACGGTCGAGATCGAGCGTGCGTCACCGGCGTCCGCGGTCGACTCCTGGTGGACCGTGAGGTTCTCGACCGACGCCGGGTCCAGGACCGTGGGCGGGTCGACCCGCTCGGCGGGGAGCGGGGACGCCGTCGGTGACGGGGCACCCGTGGGGGAAGCCTCCCCGGACGGGTCCGCCGAGGCGCGCGTCAGGTAGAACATGACCCCCGCGACCACGACCAGGAGGGGAACGAGCACGGCGAGGACCCAGACGGCTCGGTTCCGCGGGCGCGCGGGAGCGGAGCCGCCCGGCGTCAGGTCACGGGACGGAGGAAGCGACTGGGGCATCGAACCACCGTGCCACCCGTACCCGGTGCTCGTCGCGACCGGCACGGTGTATGAGAGCAGCGCCACAGTCGCGTGCGACACCTTCTCGCACGGTCGTCGCAACGACTCCACGGCCTTCACCGACCGGTCACCGTTGCCCGGCCCCTCCGTGGCCGCTCCGGCGCGACCACCAGGGGCCCGCCGGACGGGTGGTGCGCGCGGCGGACGTCGAGGTAGAACTGGGTGATGGTCTCTCCCACGCAGGTCCCCGACGTCGTCCTCAACAACGGAGTCACCGTCCCGCAGGTCGGGCTCGGCGTCTTCAAGGTGCCCGACGACGCGACCCAGGCGAACGTCGAGCAGGCGCTCGAGGCCGGCTACCGGCACATCGACACCGCGGCGGGCTACTACAACGAGGCCGGCGTCGGTGCCGCGCTGCGCGCGAGCGGTCTGCGGCGCGACGAGATCTTCGTGACGACCAAGCTCCGCAACGGCGACCAGGGGTTCGAGTCGGCGCTGCAGGCGTTCGAGGACTCGCGCGAGGAGCTCGACGTCGAGGTCGTCGACCTCTACCTCGTCCACTGGCCCGTCCCCAGCAAGGACCTCTACGTCGAGACCTGGCGGGCCTTCGAGAAGCTCTACAGCGACGGTGCGGTCCGCGCGATCGGCGTCTCCAACTTCCTGCCCGAGCACCTCTCGCGCCTGCTCGCCGAGACCGACGTGGTGCCCGCCGTCAACCAGATCGAGGTCCACCCGACCTACCAGCAGCGCGCCACGCAGGCCGCGACCCTCGCTGCGGGGATCGCGGTCGAGGCGTACTCCCCGCTCGGCCGCGGCGCCGACCTCGACCACCCTGCGGTCGGCGCGATCGCGGCATCCCACGGCGTCACGCCCGCCCAGGCGATCCTGCGCTGGCACGTCCAGAGCGACCGGATCGTGATCCCCAAGTCCGTGAACCCCGAGCGCCTCGCGGCCAACATCGACCTGTTCGGCTTCGAGCTCTCGCCCGACCAGGTCGCGGCGATCGACGCGCTCGACTCGGACGCCCGGCTCGGCTCCGACCCGGCGACGGCCGCGTTCTCGCAGTACCCGTCCTGAACTGGCCGCGGGGCCGCGGGCTGCGGGTTCGCGGTCTGCGGGGCCGCGGTCTGCGGGCCGCGGGTGGCCGGGTGGCGAGGCCGCCGGTCGGCCGACCTGCCGGAGCCCGGCACCGGATCGAGACGTTCCCGTGACGGCGCCGTAACGCGGGACGGAGTCTCGCGTAACCGTGCCCGCGTACGTTCCAGGCACTCAGGTCGTCGGACCCGGGGCCCGGGACCTCGGGCGCCTTGTCCGGTTCGCCGGGTGTGCCTCCCCGGTTGCAATTGTGCATCTGGGGTTTCGCGCTCGTCCGACCTGTGCCATCGTCAGCACGTTATTCAGTGCTGAATATCAGGTGATCCACCGCGGGTGCGAGGTCTCTGAGCACCCTGGGTGCGATCTGGGCGCACGGAGGTTCGGAATGCAACGCACAGCACGTCGAACGACGGGTGGGCTGGCTCTCGCGCTGGCCGCCACCCTCGCCATCACCGCATGCGGTACCCAGTCTCAGGGGGACAACGGAAGCTCGACGGAGTCGTCGAGCGAGTCAGGGTCGGCCGATCTGAAGATCGTGCCGTCCGTCCAGATCGACATCGACGGCAAGGAGGTCCCGGTCGAGACCTCGGGCGACCCCGTCGACCCGGCCGGAGACGGCACGGCAGAGTGTGCCGAGGGCACCTCGATCGCCGTGGCCGGCGCCTTGACCGGCCCCAACGCGGCGCTCGGGCAGAACATCCTCTACGGCGCCAAGGTCGCGGTGGACGCGTTCAACGCCGCGAACGCGGGCTGCCAGGTCACGATCAAGGAGTTCGACACCGAGGGCGACCCGCAGAAGGCCACCCAGGTCGCGCCGCAGATCGTCGGCGACCCGAGCATCATCGCCCTCCTCGGCCCGGCGTTCTCGGGCGAGACCTCGGCAACGGGCGACGTCTTCAGCCAGGCGGGGCTCCCGTCGCTGTCGGCGTCCGCCACCAACCCCGACATCACCAAGAACGGCTGGAAGACGTTCTTCCGCGGTCTCGCGAACGACGCGGTCCAGGGCCCGGCCGTCGCCAAGTACATGGTGGACACGCTCGGCTACGAGAAGGTCTGCGTGGTCCAGGACAACTCGGACTACGGCGTGGGTCTCGCGAAGGAGATCACCGCAGGGCTCGGCGACGCGGTCGACGACTCGTGCTCGGCCGAGGTCAAGGTCGGTGACAAGGACTTCGCGGCCGCGACGCAGCTCATCTCGAGCTCGGACGCCGACGCGGTCTTCTACGCGGGCTACTACGCCGAGGCCGCGCCGTTCGCGCAGCAGCTGCGTGACGCGGGCGTCGACATCCCGTTCGTGTCCGCGGACGGGACCAACGACCCGCAGTTCGTGACCCAGGCGGGCGCGGCGTCCAAGGGCGCGATCCTCTCGTGCCCGTGCGGCCCGGCCCCTGACGAGTTCGCCTCGGCCTACGAGGCGCTCAACGGTCAGGCTCCCGGCGTCTACTCGGTCGAGGGCTACGACCTCGCGACGATCATGCTCACGGGCATCGCGTCGGGCGTCACGGACCGTGCCGGGATGCTCGACTTCGTGACGAACTACGACGGGGAGGGCCTGGCCCGCACCTACAAGTGGGACGACACGGGCGAGCTCTCGTCCGCGCTGATCTGGATCTACGAGGTCCAGTAGCCGGTCGGCGCCTGCCGGTCCGGAGCGCCGCCCCCTTCCCGGCCGAGGACGGCCGGGTCGGGGGCGGTGTGCCCTGACGGCAGGTGCCGAGCGGGCCGTGGTGCGTCCGCCTCCTCGCGAGGAGGGCGCGCCGCGGTCGGTCGACCGCCCTCCCACCGGCTCGAAGGAGCACCCATGTCGATGCTCGTCCACGACGTCCTCGCCGCAGACCCACTCATCGGATTCGACCTCGCGGCCCTGGGCCGCAACTTCTGGGCCCTCACCGTCGACGGCCTGACCTACGGCGCGGTCTACGCGCTCGTCGCGGTGGGCTACACGCTCGTCTACGGCGTGCTGCGCCTCATCAACTTCGCCCACTCCGAGATCTTCATGCTCGGCATGTTCGGGCAGTACGCCACGCTCCTCGCCCTGGGCTTCTACCCGAGCGGTGACGCGTTCGACAAGGGCATCCTGCTCACGGTGGTCTACCTGGGGATCGCGATGATCGGCGGCATGGTGGTCGCGGGAGGGGCCGCCGTCGGGCTCGAACGCGTGGCCTACAGACCGCTGCGCAAACGCGGGGCCCCGTCGCTCGTCTTCCTCATCACCGCGATCGGCGCGTCGTTCGTGATCCAGGAGTTCGTGCACTTCGTGCTCCCGGCCCTGACGGGTGGGGAGCTGGGCGGCGTGAACGCCGAGCAGCCCATCCGCCTCGTCGAGCCCGAGGTGCAGTTCACGCTCTTCGGCGCCAACGTCACCAACGTCACGCTCATCATCATCCTGTCGGCGCTGATCCTGGCGCTCGCGACCGACATGTTCATCAACCGGACCAAGTTCGGCCGCGGCATCCGCGCGGTCGCGCAGGACCCCGTGACGGCGACCCTCATGGGGGTCTCGCGCGAGCGCATCATCATGCTGACGTTCCTCATCGGTGGCGTCCTGGCCGGGGCCGCGGCGCTGCTGTACACGTTGCGCGTCCCCAACGGGATCATCTACTCGGGCGGCTTCATCCTGGGGATCAAGGCGTTCTCGGCGGCGGTCCTCGGTGGGATCGGCAACCTGCGCGGGGCGCTGCTCGGCGGCCTGCTGCTGGGGGTCATGGAGAACTACGGCCAGGTCGTGTTCGGGACGGAGTGGCGCGACGTGGTCGCGTTCGTCCTGCTGATCGTGGTCCTGATGTTCCGGCCGACCGGCATCCTCGGCGAGTCCTTGGGGAGGGCACGAGCATGAGCACCAGCACTCCTGCGCAGAACGACGGGGTCCCCGGCGGCAAGGCCGCGACGAACGGCACGACCCAGCCTGCACGTCCTCGCCCCGAGCTCCCGCCCGCAGGGCAGACGCCCGTGGCCCAGCGTCCGCACGGCGGCGTGGGGGACCGGTTCCGGCTGTGGTGGGACGCGCTCGCGCGGCCCGCGCAGTGGGGGTTCGGGGTCCCGTTCATCCTGTTCATCGCGCTCCTGCCGATCCTGAACATCCCGGTCCTGACCACGGTCGGCACCAACTTCGGGGCCGTGATGGCGCAGTTCGGGATGTATGCGCTCATCGCGATCGGCCTGAACGTCGTGGTGGGGCAGGCGGGCCTGCTCGACCTCGGCTACGTGGGCTTCTACGCGATCGGCGCGTACACGCTCGCGATCATGACGAGCCCCGACAGCCCGTGGAACGTGACGCAGCCCGAGGGCTGGCTCTCGGACGACTGGGCGTGGCTCGCGATCCTGCCGGTGGCGGTCGCGATCACGGCCATGTCGGGCCTGGTCCTGGGGTCCCCGACGCTGCGTCTGCGGGGTGACTACCTCGCGATTGTGACGCTCGGCTTCGGCGAGATCGTGCGCCTGCTCGCGGACAACCTCGACGAGGTCACGGGCGGTGGACAGGGGCTCAAGTCGGTCGCCTACCCGCGGCTCGGGGTCACCGAGGAGCTGCCGAACGGGGTGTTCTCGGCGGGCAACGTCGGGACGACGCTCAACTCGGGCGTGTGGTGGTTCTGGCTGTCGCTCGTCTTCATCATCATCTCGCTCCTGCTCGTGGGAAACCTCGAGCGTTCGCGCGTGGGGCGGGCGTGGGTCGCGATCCGCGAGGACGAGGACGCGGCCGAGATCATGGGCGTGCCGACGTTCCGGTTCAAGCTGTGGGCGTTCGTCATCGGGGCGTCGATCGGCGGCGTCTCGGGCGCGATCTACGCGGGCCAGGTCCAGTTCGTCATCCCGACGAACTTCAACATCATCAACTCGGTGCTGTTCCTGTGCGCGGTCGTGCTCGGCGGCCAGGGCAACAAGCTGGGCGTGATCCTGGGGGCGTTCATCATCGTGTACCTGCCGAACTTCTTCCTGGGGCGTACGTCCCTGTTCGGCATCCCCATCGACGGCAACGAGATCGCGAACTACAAGTACCTGTTCTTCGGGGTCGCTCTCATGGTGCTCATGATCTTCCGTCCGCAGGGGCTCATACCCGTCCGGCAGAAGCTCCTCACGTACGGGCGGGAGCTGTACGTCGCGGCGCGCCGCACGCTCGCCAAGGTGCCCGACGGCGGCCCGCAGGCCGCGTACGCGACGTCGGCTCCGGCGTCGGGCACGGGGAACGGGGCCGGGCGCGGTGCCCCCGGGGGCGGGACCGACGGTCCCGCCGGGAACGGTCCCGGGGACCACGACGAGACCACCGACGGGAGGAACCGATGAGCAACGATCCTGGTGGCATGGGGGCCGGCGGCGACGTCGGCGACGCACACCTGTCGCTGTCCGCGGACGCGGGCGAGCCCCTGGCCGAGAAGTACCTGCCCGGTGCCGGGCTCGCCGAGCCCGTGATGGTCGACGTGACCGAGGTGCGGCCCGAGCTCGCGGACTCCGCGCTGGTCGACGCGATCGTCGCGGCCGACCGCACGGTCCGCACCGAGGTGGGCGAGCCGCTGCTGCGCATGGAGGACGTGTCGGTCGTGTTCGGCGGCCTGACCGCGCTCGACGCCGTGACGTTCGACATCCGCCGTGGCGAGATCCTGGGGCTCATCGGTCCCAACGGGGCCGGGAAGACCACGGCCTTCAACGCCATGACGGGCGTCTACCGTCCTACCAAGGGGCTCGTGCGGTTCGACGGGCAGGTCCTGGGCAAGGCCAAGCGCAACGAGATCACGCGCCTCGGCATCGCCCGGACCTTCCAGAACATCCGCCTGTTCAACGAGATGACGGCCCTGGAGAACGTGGTCGTGGGGACCGACGCGCGGCACCGGACCTCGGTGCCGGGCGCGCTGCTGCGCACCCGGCGCCACCGGCAGGAGGAGCGCGACGCGATCGACCGGTCCATGGCGATCCTCGAGTTCGTCGGGGTCGGGGCGCGCGCCACCGAGAAGGCGCGCAACCTGTCCTACGGCGAGCAGCGGCGCCTGGAGATCGCGCGGGCGCTCGCGACCGAGCCCAAGCTGCTGTGCCTCGACGAGCCCGCGGCGGGCTTCAACCCGGCGGAGAAGGAGGCCCTCATGGACCTCATCCGTCACATCCGTGACGACGGGTACACGGTCCTGCTCATCGAGCACGACATGCGCCTCGTGCGGGGCGTGACGGACCGCATCGTGGTGCTCGAGTTCGGCAAGGTCATCGCCGAGGGCACCCCCGAGGACGTCACGGCCGACCCCAAGGTCATCGCCGCCTACCTGGGCGTGCCCGACGAAGAGCTCGAGGGAGACACCGATGCCCCTGCTTGAGATCACCGACATGACGGTCGCGTACGGGCGGATCGAGGCCGTGCGCGGGGTGTCGATCACGGTCGAGGAGGGCGAGCTCGTGACCCTCATCGGGGCCAACGGTGCGGGGAAGACGACGACCATGCGCGCGGTCTCGGGCATCCGGCCGCTGTCGCGCGGGAAGATCGTGTTCGACGGCAAGGACATCACGCGCATGAAGCCGCACCTGCGGGTTCTGGAAGGGATCGTGCAGGCGCCCGAGGGGCGCGGGATCTTCCCCGGCATGACGGTCCTGGAGAACCTCGAGATGGGCGCCTACGGGCGCACGTTCGAGAACAAGGCCGTGCACGACGAGACCCTGGCCCGGGTCTTCGAGCTGTTCCCGCGGCTCGAGGACCGCACGTCGCAGGTGGGCGGGACCATGTCCGGGGGCGAGCAGCAGATGCTCGCGATCGGGCGCGCGCTCATGGCCCGGCCACGGCTCATGCTGCTCGACGAGCCGTCGATGGGCCTGGCGCCCATGGTCATCCAGCAGATCTTCCGGATCGTCTCGGAGATCAACGCGCAGGGCACCACGGTGCTGCTCGTGGAGCAGAACGCGCGGCAGGCGCTGTCACGCTCGCACCGCGCGTACGTGCTCGAGACGGGGGAGGTCGTGCGGTCCGGGGGCGGCCGGGAGCTGCTCGCGGACCCGAGCATCAAGGAGGCGTACCTCGGGGTGGCCTGAGCGGTGGTGCGCCCCCTGTGCACACTGTCCCCAGGTCTGTGGATAACTTTGTGGACAGGCATGGGGACAACGTGTGGACGACGGGCGGCACCTTCGGGAGCCGCCCGTCTCGCCGCCGGCTCACGGCCGGGCTCACCGGCGGGCTCACCGCCGGGCGGGCAGAGGATGAGCGGACCGTGGGTGCCCCGCGAGCGCCCGGCGGCGACGGCTTCTCAGGAGCCGAGTCGCTCTTTGGCAGACAGCACCCGGAGCACTGCGGCGTCGACCTTCGCCGCGAACGCCGGGTCGCCCTGCGCGCGCTCGACGAGCGCAGTCGCCATCGCGGGGATCACCGTCGGGTCGGCCGACGCGAGCACCATGTCGCCCCCCGCGGCGACGGTCAGGACGGCCCTGTCTCCCGGTGACCACGCCTGGACCTGCTCGGCCTTCGACACGTCGTCGGTGATGACGACGCCCCCGAACCCCAGCTCACCGCGCAGCAGCCCGTCCACGACCACGGGCGAGAACGCAGCGGGGAGGCCGGCGTCGATCTCGTCGTAGATCGCGGTCGACGTCATGACGAACGCGGCCCCGGCCGCGATGCCCGACCGGAAGGCCGCGATCGACGGGTCGTCGCGCGTGGTCACGGCGTCCCGCACGTCCGCCGTCGTGTCGGTGTTGCCCCCGACGCGACCCAGCCCGGGGAAGTGCTTGATCGCGACGTCGACGCCACTGGCCTCCATGCCCGCGCTGAACGCGTTCGCGTGCGACGTCACGCTCTCGACCCCGAACCCGTAGTTCCGCTCGAAGTACCCGATCGGTGCGTTGGTCGCCGCCGTCTCGGGGCTCGTCACGACGTCCATGACGGGCGCGAGGTTGAGGTCGATGCCCACGTCCGCGAGCTCCTTGCCCCACGCGGTGGCCTGGCTCTGGAGCTCCGCGGGGGCCAGCGTGGACTGCTCCAGGGCGCTCGGCATGTCGGAGAAGCCCGGGCCGCGGAGCACCTGGACCCTGCCGCCCTCCTGGTCGGTCGAGACGAACAGCGGGGTCCCGTGCGTCGTCTCGTCGGACACGAGCGCCGTGAACGAGTCGACGAGGTTCTTGACCGGCGCCGCGCCGGCCTGGGTGCGTCCTGCGAGGAAGACGTTGCCCACGTGGTGCTGGCGGATCGCGTCGTAGCTCGCCTGGTCGACCTTCCCCACGTTCACCCCGACCATCAGGAGCTGGCCCACCTTCTGCTCGAGGCTCCACCCGGCGAGGGGGGCCGGGGCGTCGGTGGTCGGGTCGGGTGCGGGGGTGGGGGTGGGCGTCTCGGTCGCGGTGGGGCGGGGCGTGCCCGACGGCGGAGCGCTCGTCGGGGAGGGCGACCCGCCTCCCGGGGAGCACGCGGCGAGCAGCAGGACGGTGGTGAGCAGGGCGGCGCTCGTGGCGCCTCGACGGGACGACCTCATGCGTCGACCCTAGGACGGGTCCAGGGTGCACCGCGTCGCAGGGTGGCACCGGGGGCGTGTTCTTCGCGTCACGTGCCGGGGTGCGGGGTGCTCCGCTGCCGAGCATGCGGTTGTCGTCGGCCGAGCATGCGGTTGGCGTCCGGAATCCGCCGATTCCGGACGCCAACCGCATGCTCGGCGACGGGAGCTGCGCCGCACGGGGAGGCGCGCCGGGCGGGGAGTGGCCGGGCGTCAGCCGGCGAGGTGTCGGCCCACGGGGTAGGGGGTCGCGATCGGCCGGCCCACGGTCAGGGCATCGCGCATCGCCGGGTCGAGGTCGGTGAACACCGCATCGGCCTGCGTCCCCGTCGCGTCGAGGACGGAGCTGAAGAAGCAGCGCGCCGACGCAGCCAGGATCACGTCGAGGATCTCGCCGTCGTCGAGCCCGAGGTCGCGCAGCTCGGTGAGGTCGGGCTCGGTCATGTCGGCGGCCCCGGCGGCGACCTTGTCCGCGAGGTCCATGACGGCGCGGTCGATCGGGGAGAGCTGGACGGTGTCGTGCCCCTCGGCGACCTCGCGCACGGCGTCGGCACCGACGTGGTGGTCGGCGAGGACCGCGCCGTGTGCGAGCGCGCAGTACGTCGACCGGAGCCGCAGCGCCGCCGCGAGGGTCGCGAGCTCGTACCGGCGCGGCGACATGGACGCCTTGATCGCGCCGTTGAGCCCGATCCACGCGTCGAGCACCGCGGGCCGGTTCGCGAGGAGCCGCGTGAGGTTCGCGACGTACCCCAGCGACTCCTGGTCCTTCGCGAACGCTGCCGCGACAGCGCCACTGGGCTCGCTCTCGTCGGCCTCTCGGATCCAGCTCATGGCAGGTCTCCTTCCCGGGCGGCTGTGCGCTCGCGGTAGGGAGCACCGCGCCCCGGGGCTGTCCTTCCAGGCTGGCACGGCGGCAGCGGGACCGGAAGGTGTCCCGCGCCGAGCTTGTGGTTCCCGTCGCTCGAGCATGCGGTGGGCATCCTGAATCGGCCGAAAGGCGACGCCCACCGCATGTTCGGCACCGGTCCAGGGGAAATCACCCACCCCCGATCTCGCCGACGCACCCAGGCGGGTCTACCGTCGAAAGCAGGTACGCCCGTCGCTCGACCGGGGGGATCTCATGTGGGCGATCCGTGGACGCGTCATGGCACTGTCGGACGACCGGTCGGTCGCGCCGACCGAGTCCGCGGTCTTCACGGGCCGCGTGTGGATCGACGACGACGGTCGCGTCGCCGCCGTCACGCGCAGCACGGCGAAGGGCCCCCCACGCTTCGAGGGCTGCCCGGTGGTCGACGTCGGGACGTCGCTCGTCCTGCCGGGGCTGATCGACCTCCACAACCACCTCGCGTACGACACGCTGCCCCTGTGGGTCGAGCCGTCGCAGACCGTCCCGTTCGCGCACCACGACTCGTGGCCCCGTGCGAAGACGTACGCCGCGAGCACCACGTGGCCTGCGTACGCGTTCATCACCGCGAGCCCGCAGGAGCTCCTCGCGTACGTCGAGACCAAGGCGATCGTGGGCGGCACGACCTCGGTCCAGGGCTCACCGCCCATGAACCGTCCACGTGACGGCTGGCTCGTGCGCGAGATCGACGACGAGAGCTTCGGGACGGGCGACCGCACCATGGTCCTCACGTCGGTCCTGACGGCCAAGCCCACCGACCTCGCCGACCGCGCCAACCGCATGCGCGCGGGCTCGCTCTTCGTCTACCACTGCGCGGAGGGGCAGCCCGGCAGCCTGGTCGCCCGCGAGTACACCGACGCGGAGGCCGCCGGCTGCCTCCAGCCGCGCTTCGTCGCGGTGCACGCGACCGCGGTCGACGCGGCCGGCTTCGCCCGCTGGACGAACCCCGGTGCCGTCGTCTGGTCCCCCTTCTCCAACCTCTGGCTCTACGGCGTCACCACGGACGTCCCCGCGGCGAGGGCAGCGGGGCTCGACGTGTGCCTGGGGGCCGACTGGGCGCCGTCGGGCTCGAAGAACGTCCTGGGCGAGCTCAAGGCCGCGCGCCTCGCGGCCGACCACGCCGGGTGGGACCTCGACGACGAGGCGCTCGTGCGCATGGCGACCTGCGTGCCCGGCGACGTCCTCGCCCGGGCCTGGGGGCGGCAGACCGGACGGCTCCAGTCCGGGGCGCTCGCGGACGTCCTCGTGCTGCACGCCGAGCGCGGCGCCGACCCGTTCGCCACGGTGGTCGCCGCGACCGAGGAGGACGTGGACCTCGTCGTGATCGACGGCGTCGCGCGCTACGGGACTCCCGCACTCATGCAGGAGGCGAGCGCGCCCGACCGCACGGCCCTCACGGTCGGCTCGCGCGACATGCGCCTGAGCCTCACGCGCCCCGACGACGGCACGACCCCGTGGGCGTGGACCGACGTCGTCGACCGTCTCGAGGAGGTCCGTGCCGACCCCGCCGGGCAGATCACCACGGCCCAGGCGCAGGCCTCCGCGTGGGCGGGCAGCCTGGGGGACCCGGGCGCGCCGCTGCGCCTCGCGCTCGACATGCCCACGGGCGTCGGCCCCGTCGGGGGCCTGCCGCGCGACCTCGGCCAGATCGAGGTCCCGCCGCTCGAGACCCTCGCGCCCGACGACGCCTGGCTCACCCAGGTCGTCGGGCGCGGCTTCCACGGCGGCGTCCTCGACGGCCTGCGCGCCTACTACGACTGAAGGGGGCGAGCCCCATGGCCCGCGCTTCCGACGCTCCCGCCGACGGGGCTCCGCTCGATCCCGCGCAGGTCCGCGTCGAGCGTCTCCTCGCCGAGGCCGTCACGGCCGAGAGCCTCGCGGACGTCCCGGTCGCCCTCCACCTCGACGGCGGGGAGCGCCTCCAGGTCGTCGACACGTTCGTCACGGTCCTCGGCGGGCTCTACTCGCACCTGCCGGCCAAGCGCGCCGCGTACGCGACCGATCCCGTGCAGGCCCTCGTGCTGCTGCGCCGCCGCGCGGTCGACCTGACCGACGCCGAGTTCCACCTCGCCCTCACGGGCATCCTCAACGGTCTGCGCGACGCGCACACCCGCTACGTCGGACCCGCCGCGGGCCGTGGGCAGGTCGCGACCCTGCCGTTCCTCGTCGAGGCCCACGGGAGCGAGCAGGACCCGCACTTCCTCGTCACGAAGGTCGACCCCCGCGCCGCGAAGGACCGCTCGTTCGTCGCGGGCGTCGAGGTCGTCGCCTGGAACGGCGTGCCCATCGCCCGCGCCGTCGAGGTCCACGCCGACCGCGAGACCGGCGGGCGTCCCGACGCGCGGCGTGCCCGAGCCCTCGAGTCCCTCACGTTCCGCGCGCTCGACTACGGGCCGCCACCCGACGAGCACTGGGTCGTCGTCGAGTACCGGACGGCGAAGGGCGCGACCCACGAGACCCGCTTCGACTGGACCGTGGTGCGCCCCGGCAAGGCCGGGACAGCGGTCGCCAAGGCCACCCGGACCGCACTCAAGGTCGCGGTCGACCCCGCGGCCGACGCCGTGCGCCGCGCCAAGAAGCTGACCTTCGTGCCCGAGCTGTGGGCCACCGAGGACGAGCCGGCGCCCGCGACACCGCCACCCGCGCCCGCGCGGGCCACCCGGTCGGCCACCGCCCGCGCCGGGGCGGCGGACGACGGGCGAGCGGCGCCGTCGGGCCGGACGGACGACTGGATCCCCACCCCGCTCCAGGACGTGCTCGCCGCGCGGGCGCTCGACGCCGACCACGGCCTGCTGCGCCTGTGGTCGTTCGACGTGGGCGACGACAACGCCTACCTCGACGAGGTGGTCAGGCTCCTCGGCCTGCTCCCCCCGGGCGGTGTGATCGTGGACCTGCGCGGCAACCCCGGCGGTCTCGTCTGGGCCGCCGAGCGGGCGCTGCAGCTCTTCGGCGGGACGCGCATCGTGCCCACGCGGTTCAGCCTCGTCGCCACGCCCCTCACGCGGCTCATGGCCTCGAGCCCCTTCAACCGCCTCGAGCTCGAGGCGTGGAACTCCTCCCTGCAGGACGCCGTGTCCACGGGTGAGCAGTACGCCCAGCCCCTGCCCCTCACGGACGAGAGCTGGTGCAACGACCGCGGCCGGGTCTACCCGGGACCCGCGGTCGCGGTCGTCGACCCGAACACCTACTCGTCGGGCGACCTGTTCGCGGCCGGGTGGGTCGACAACGACGTCGGCCCGCTCGTCGCGGTCGGGCAGGCCACCGGGGGTGGCGGAGCCAACGTCTGGACGCTGTCCCAGGTGCGCGACGCGCTCGCGGGCACCGAGCGCGCGCTCGCGCCCATGCCCGCCGGGACGTCACTGACCGTCGCGGTGCGGCGGACCATCCGCTCGGGCCGGGGCGACGGCATCCCGGTCGAGGACCTCGGGATCGCGGGCGTCCCGTACGACATGACGCGCGACGACCTGCTGCGGGGCAACGTCGACCTCCAGGCGTTCTGCCTGGGGCTGCTCCGCGGCAGGTGATCGGGACGACAGGAGGAGACATGAGCACCGACCACGACCCCGGGCCGCCACCCGAGATCGCCGCGATCTTCGAGCGGCTCCCGAGCTACGGCGAGCACGCCGCGCTGTTCTGGCACGACTGGGGGCCCGTGTTCTACCGCGGCCGCCTCGACCGGTCCGCGCGCCTGCTCGTCGTCGCGTCCGACCCCGGACCGACCGAGCGCATCGCGGGCCGCTCGCTCGTCGGCAACGCCGGGCAGCGCGTCCAGGGTTTCCTCACCAAGCTCGGGCTGACGCGCAGCTACGTGTGCCTCAACGCCTACGCGTACGCGACGCTGCCCTCGCGCGCGGACGAGGCCGCGCGCGAGATCCTGCGCGACCCCGACCACACGCGCTGGCGCAACGAGCTGTTCGACGCCGTCACGGGGCCAGGGCTCCAGGCGATCGTCGCGTTCGGCGCGCAGGCACGTGACGCGCTGGGGCGCTGGGACGGGTTGCCCGACGTCCCTGTGCGCAAGGTCCCGCACCCCTCGAGCCGCGACCCCGAGGCGCTGCTCACCGCGTGGCGCGGCGCGGTCGGCGACCTGCGGGGCGTCGTGACCCCGGACCCCGACGGCGACGCGACAGGCCCGACCTACGGCGCGACCTTCGAGGAGGGCGACTACGCGCCGATCCCGCGCGGCGACCTGCCGTACGGGATGCCCACGTTCTACGGGGACGACGCCTGGATCCGCGCGCTCGGCGAGAACGGCGCCGTCCAGCGGCCGCGCAGCGACGCCCTCCACACGATCGAGTGGAGGGCGCCGGGAGGAGCGGTCTGAGCGAGATCGGGGTCCGGCGGGGCCCGAAGCCCGGCCCCTGCGGCCCCTACGGCTCGCCGCCCGGGATCAGCACCCGGACGCCGCGGCGCTCGAGGACGGTCGTCGTCGTCTCGTCGAGGGTCCGCAGGGTCGCCTCGTCGAAGCCGTTCCCGACCGAGCGCACCAGGAGCGTCGCGGAGCCCGACGTCAGGTAGCGCAACGCCTCGCGCTGCCAGGCGGCGTTCCGGTCGCGCGGCACGGGGTGCCCCGCGGCGTCCTTCCCCCCGACGTCGTACGCGTACCCCGACAGGTCCACGGGCAGCTCGCACCCGCGCGCCAGGTCGCGGCTCAGGACGTCGGTCAGCGCGAGCAGCGCGGGGGAGTCGGCACGGACGCACCCGTCGCCCGGCAGGTGGGACCGCACCGCGGCGGCCGGGAAAGGCACGACGCGCTGCGTCGCCGTCACCCCGGCGCCGAGGGTGAAGCCCAGGCACACGAGCGCCGCGACCGGCTCGCGCCAGCCCCCCGGCACGAGCGAGACCGCGCCCGCGACGACCAGCACGAGCGCCGGGACGACGAACGCCGCGTACTGCTGGTACGCCGACGGCGACGCCACCAGCACGACGGTCTGGACCACGAGCAGCGCGACCCACAGGCGGCCGCGACGACCGACCCAGGCAGCGACCGCCGCCACGAGCACCACGGACAGCACGGCCCAGACCAGGGCGAGCTGCGCCGTCGGGGTGCGGACCCACTCCGCGTTCCCCGTGCCCGCGATCCACGTGAGCCGCTGGAGGACCCCCGTGTCCGTCTCGCGCGGTCGCCCGAGCTGGTCGAGCACGACCATGCGGAACATGTCCGAGCCCGCGGCCAGCGCGAACGGCGCCATCACGACCACGACCGCCCCGACCGCCCCCGCGCCCGCCCGCACCGCGACCCGCCACCCCGCCGTCACGAGCAACCAGACCACCACGACCGCGAGCGGCACGACGCCCCAGATCTTGACGCTCACGCCGAGCCCCAGGACCGCGCCGCCCGCCCACAGCCAGCCCGTCCCGGAGGCTGTGGCGGGGTGCCGGTCCGCATCGAGGCCGCGCAGCACCAGGACGACCCCGCCCAGCAGGCACAGCGACCCCAGCGGCTCGAGCAGCGTGATGCGCTCGGCCCACGCCGCGGCGTACGACACGGCGTACAGGACCCCGCCCACGACCATCGCGGCCGTGCCCCACCGGCGCGCGACCCGCGTCACCAGCACGGCGTTCGCGGCCCCGACGAGCAGGAAGCCCACGCGCGCGGCGGCCAGGGCGTCGCTGTCGCTCGTCCACCCGGTGAGCGCCGCGAAGGGTGTCAGGGCGAGCATCGAGCCGGGCGGGTGCAGGAGCAGGAAGTCGCGGTAGGGCAGGAGGCCGTGCACGAACGCGACGGCCGAGGAGAAGTACACGCCGTCGTCGTAGCCGTGATATCCGCGCAGGCCGACCGTCTGGCCCACGAGGTGCCACCGCACGAGGAACGCGAGCGCCCCGACCCCCGCGGCGACGGCCCAGCCCAGCGCACGGCTCGGCCGGCGGTCCGGGCGAGGGGTGCGGGGTGCGGGGGTCACTTCCTCGAGTCTGCCGGGGGACCTGGAGGACCGCATCTCCCGCCGGCCGGGCGCGAGTGCAGAGCAGCTGCCGTCAGGAGCGCCGATCGACGACACGTACTGCGCACCCAGCGCCAGGACCGGGGTGGGGCCGGCCGGCGCGGCGTCAGAGGTTGAGGAGCGCGCCCGCGCCGATGCCCGCGAGGATGCCGACGGCCATGGTCGAGACCGTCAGGGCGACGGGGTGTGCGGGCGTGGTGTGCAGGCGCTGCCAGACGCTCGGGGCAGGGGAGGCGGTCTGGGCGTGGTGGATCTCGCGGCGCGAGAGCCCGGCCGTGACGGGGGCGGGCTCGGTGGCGTGCTGGGTGCTCATGGTTCGTCCTCCGGGGTTGTGCGTTCACCACGGTAGACACGGTTGCGGGTCCCACGTGACGCGAGATGCGAGTGAAGAGAGTCACGTGGCTCCCGGTGGCGGGGCGTACGGGGGTGGGGTATCCCAGGTGCTATCGAGCCGCCGTGCTGCCGCGGACCACGAGGCTCGTCGCGAGTCCTGCACGACGTGAGATGCCGGTGAAGAGCCTCACGCCACCCCGAGTGCTGGGGCGTCCGGTTGGGGTATCGATCTGCGAAACCGGAGAGAACACGGTTTGGCCTTGCGGTTGACTAGACACGCGTGCACGTCGACCGTGAGTGCTGTGGGACGGGGCATCTACCAAACTGCGACGACCTTCATAAGCCGCCCTATACGTCGTCACTCGGATCGTGCATACTAGGCGCCATGGCCGAACTGGATTCTCAACCAAAGACCCTTCAGACGATCTACAGCTGGTTCAGTCAGAACAAGCTCTACGTAAATCGACGGTACCAGCGCAAGCTTGTATGGACTCTGCCAGAAAAGCAGAAGCTAGTGAGTTCAGTCTTGCGCGAACTCCCAATTCCGGCAGTCTTGCTTGCCGAACGAGAAGGGGGAGCATACGAAATTATCGACGGCTTGCAGAGACTCCATACGCTCATGTCGTTCGTCGAAACTTCCTTTCCAACAGAAGAAGGGGACCTCTTCGACGTTAAGCGTTTCCTGACTGCCCACGAGCGTCAGAAAGCGGTAGGCTTTTCCAAGCCTGCCGGTGAATACGGTCTACTAGGCGCCCGGGAGATCGCAACCTTCCTCGACTACCCGCTATCGATCTCTATCATGCGGGGCGCGTCGGAGGCAGAAGTTGATGATGTGTTTTCGAGAATCAATACCTATGGTCATCTGCTCAGCAACCAGGAGCGGCGACAAGCAGGGGTTCAAGGAGATTTCCCAAAGCTTGTTCGGGAGTTGGCGAGCGAACTAAGAGGAGATGTCTCGGAAGAAACGCTCGAGTTGGCCCAAATGCCAATGATCAGTATCGACTTGCCGAAAATGAAGCACGGCTACGCCGTTCAGGCGGACCAAGTGTTCTGGGTCGCGCAGGGAATTCTGAACGGTGGAAATCTCCGCGATAGCATGGATGAGCAGTGCGTTGCAGACATTGTTGCGAGCATTGTAGGCGGGCAGATCCTTGATAGTTCGAAAGATGCCTTGGATAGCGTCTATAATGCGGGAGACGCCGAGAGCGAGCGGATTTCGTTGGCCCTGGACTCCTACGGGGCGTCTCGCATCAAGGACGAGTTCAAGTACTGCATTCAGGAGGTGCAGAATATTGCGGCTGCGGGCGGCTCGGAGAAGTTGAGAAAGGTCCTCTTCAGGGGGTCCTCAAACAACCCGTTCCCGAACGTTTTCACCGTATTGCTGATTGCGCTTCACGAGTCGCTCGTTACTGAAAAGCGCACCATTGCAGACCATGCCGGAGTTAAGCGTGCTCTCGCAAACTTGAGTGACAGGTTCGACTCGTCAAGAAAGAGTACAATCTCCGACGAGCGGCGAAAGAATGTGAACATTGTTAAAGGCTTGATTGCGAGTTCGCTCGTGGATGGAGCGCCCGATGGGGTGTATTCGAATCCGTCGATGATTGACCTGGATGCAATAATCAGGCGATCGCAGGTCGAAACGGCGCGCTACGAACTCAAGCAGGGAATCCTCGCGTTGGCGGAATCTCGCGATGTGAATTCTTCCGTAATGGAAAAGGTGATAAAGACAATTTGCGGCATTGCGAATTGCGGTCCTGAGGCTGGTGGTGTTGTCTTGATCGGCGTCGCTGACAAGCCTGCAGACGTGCAGCGAATCGCTGAACTGGACGGCGTTACGCCCATTCAGGTCGGAGGGAGAAGTGTGGTCGGCATTACCCGGGAAGCTGGATTGCTCGGAGAAACTGTGGAGCAGTACGTCGGCCGCTGGAAGCACTCGATTAGGAATTCTGGACTTTCCGAACCTCTGCGTTCTGAAGTCCTCAGCGCATTTGATTTTAACGACTACCTGGGGCTGGGTGTGCTGGTTCTCCGAGTTCCAGTTCAGCGTACTCTATCCTACGTCGATGATAGGGTCTATGTGCGATCGCATGACGACACGGTTGAATTGACATCCCCTCCCGAGATCGCGGCTGCGGCTACCAGATTCCGGTGAATCATGTGTGGGGTCGTGTCAACCTCGCGATTCCCGGTCGTCTAATAGGCGCTGGTTGCGTGAGTATTCGAGCGCAAAGTCAAACCTGCGATCAGATGTTCGCGCGGTGGGGTCGCGTTGCCTGAACTGCTTAGGTTATTCAGTGCCGTAGCTTGACTACCCCTTGATTTATCATCATCGGCCCGTCGCGGGCGTCAGCCCGCGACGGGCCGTCCAGTGCTGCCGCGGACCACGAGGCTCGTCGCGAGGTCCATGCGCGTGTTCGTGACGTCGCCGTCGCGCGCCTTGAGGACGAGCCGCGCGGCCTCCTGGCCCATCTCCTGGAGGGGCTGGTGGATCGTGGTCAGCGCGGGGCTCGACCAGCGGGCCACGGGGACGTCGTCGTACCCGACGATCGAGAGGTCCTCGGGGACGCGCAGCCCGTGCCGACGTGCGGCCTCGAGCACGCCCAGGGCCTGGAGGTCCGAGCCCGCGAAGATCGCGGTGGGCGGCTCGGGCAGGCTCAGGAGCTCCTCGGCGCGGTCGGTGCCGCCCTGGGGGTGGAAGTCGCCGAACCGCACGAGGTCGGGGTCCGCCGTGATCCCGGCCGTGCCGAGGGCCGACCGGTAGCCGTCGAGGCGGGCGAGCGAGCACATCATGTCCTCGGGGCCCGTGATGACGCCGATGCGGCGGTGGCCGAGCTCGATGAGGTGGCGCGTGGCCATGAGCCCGCCCTGCCAGTTCGCGGAGCCGACCGACGGGACGTCGGGCTCGGGGTCGCCGGCGGGGTCGATGACCGCGAACGGGATGGCCCGGGAACGGAGCTGCTCCTTGACGGCCGCGGGCAGCGTCGAGAAGACGAGCACGACGCCGAGCGGCCGGCGGGCGAGGACGCCCTCGATCCACTCGGGCCCGGGGGCGTGCCGGGTGCCCGACTCGGTCAGCACGACGCTCGCGCCGTGCTCGCGCGCGACGTCCTCGACGCCACGGATGAGCTCCATGGCCCAGATGCTCTCGAGCTCGTGGAACACGATCTCGATGAGGGGGGCCGAGGCCGTGGGGCTCTTGCGGCGCCGGTAGCCGTGCTGGACGAGCAGCGCCTCGACCCGGTCACGGGTCCCCGCGGACACGTCGGTGCGCCCGTTGAGCACCTTGGACACGGTCGAGAGGGACACCTGGGCCTCGGCCGCCACGGCGGCCAGGGTGACCCGGCCGGGAAGAACGTCGTCGGTCATGCGGGTCAGCGTAGCGCCTCGGACGGAAAGTTTCGACGGATGATCTTCGGGGCCGTGACGGCGAGTTCCCCGGCTTCTCGCAGCGGATAACGGTTCGGACTCGGTGTTGACCGCGAAGATTTCGCGTCTTAGAGTCCAGGGCAACCGAGTACTTTCGGCGCAGACGCCGAAACTTTCGAAAGGGTTCGATGATGAACACAAGAACGCGGAAGTCGCTCACGGCCGCGGCCGTGGCGTCGGCGCTGGTCCTCCCGCTCGCGGCGTGCGCGAGCGGGGACTCCGGTGGGTCGAGCCGCCCCGAGAACGAGATCCACGTGATGGTCTACGGGGACGCGACAAACAAGGTCGAGCAGCAGATGGTCGACACGTTCAACCAGACCTCGGACGTCAAGGTCGTCCTCGACACCATCCCGGGCGCCGACTACCAGCAGAAGCTCCAGACGATCATCGACACCAACGCGGCGCCGGACGTCTTCTTCAACTGGGGCGGCGGCTCGATCGAGCCCTTCGTCGACGCCGACCTGCTGCTCCCCCTCGACGACTTCATCGCCGAGGACCCCCAGCTCAAGGACGCGTTCCTGCCCGCGGTGTTCAACTCGGCCGTGATCGACGGAAAGTCGTACGGCATCCCCATGCGTGGCACGCAGCCCGTCATGCTGTTCCACAACAAGCAGGTCCTCGCGGACGCAGGGCTGGAGGCCCCCCAGACCTGGGACGAGCTCCTCGCCGCGGTCGAGACCCTCAAGGCCCAGGGCGTGACCCCGATCGCGCTCGGCGGCGCCGACCAGTGGCCGACCCTCATGTGGTACCAGTACGCGTTCGACCGCGTCGCGGGCCCCGAGCTCTTCGAGAAGGCACTCGCGGGCGAGACCGACGTGTGGGACTCGGCCGAGAGCCACGAGGCGCTCGACACGCTGTCCGAGCTCATCGACGCCGGCGCGTTCGGCACCAACTTCGACTCCGTGAAGTTCACCGACGGCGGCTCGCCCGCGCTCCTGCGCACGGGCAAGGCGGCGTTCGAGCTCATGGGCTCGTGGAACTACTCGACGCACTACGACGTGGACCCCGAGTGGACCGACGCCAACCTCGGCTACACGGCCTTCCCCGCGATCGACGGCGGCAAGGGGGACGCGGCCAACATCACGGGCAACACCAACAACTTCTACTCGGTGCTCGCCACGACCCGCTACCCGGACGCCGTGCGCGACTTCCTCACGCTCATGTACTCGGACGAGTTCGTCGAGGCGCAGCTCGCGATCGGCAACCTGCCGACCACGACCAACACCGAGCAGTTCCTGGACCAGGCCGCGAGCCCCGACTACGCCGCCTTCCAGTTCGACCTCGTGAAGAACGCGCCGCACTTCCAGATGTCCTGGGACCAGGCGTTCCCCCCGGCTGCCGGCACCCCGCTCAAGATCGCGGTCCAGCAGTTCTTCAGCGGCCAGATCGACGCCGACGGCTTCATCGCTGCGATGAAGTCCCTGCCGGCCTCGCGCTGACCCGGTCCCCCGGACGGAGATCGTCATGACCACCCGCGCACCCCAGGGGCGCACGCGCCCGGGCGCCGCCGACCTCCAGGTCGGTCGCCCGGGCGTGGTCTGGGCCCTGCCCGCCGCCCTGTTCTTCGGGCTCTTCGCCCTCCTGCCCATGGTCCTCGTGCTCGTGCTGTCGTTCACGCAGTGGAGCGGTCTGGGCAGCCCCGAGTTCGTCGGGACCGAGAACTGGTCCCGCCTCCTCGACGACCCCGTGATGCTCAAGAGCATCGGGCTCTCGCTCGTGCTCACGGCGCTCGGCGTCGTGACCCAGACCCCGGTCGCGATGCTGCTGGGCGTGTGGGCCGCGGGCCACCAGTGGAACCGTGCGGTCCTGTCGGCGATCTTCTTCGTGCCGCTGCTGCTGTCCGCGGCCGCCGTGTCGGTCCTGTGGCGCGCGGTGCTCGACCCGAACTTCGGCGTCCCGGCCCAGATGGAGTGGCTGTTCGGCGACGGCAACCTGTTCGGGAACCAGTCGACCGCGATCGCGGTCCTGGTGTTCGTGAGCCTGTGGCAGTTCACGCCGCTGCACGCCCTGATCTACCAGGGCGCCGCGAAGGCCGTGCCGCCCATGCTCTACGAGGCGGCCGAGATCGACGGCGCCGGGCGCGTGCGCTCGTTCTTCGCGATCACGCTCCCGCAGCTGCGCAACACCATGATCACGTCGGTCATCCTCATGGTCGTCGGTGGCCTCACCACGTTCGACACGGTCCTCATCCTGACCAACGGCGGGCCCGGCACGGACACGACCATCACGGCCTTCTACATGTACCAGAAGGCGTTCCGCGGCTTCGACTTCGGGCTCGCGTCCGTGATCGCCGTGGTCCTGGTCGTCGCCGCGACCGCGATCTCCCTGGTCATGGTCCGCCTGTCCGGGTACGACAAGATGCGCAGCGAGCTGGAGGGCGTGTGATGAGCAACGACCTGAGCGTCACCCCCGCGGAGCAGGTCTCCGGCCCGACGACGTCGCCCGGCTCGGGTGGTGCGTCCCGCCCGGGCGCGACGAGCGCGGGCGTCCCGCTGCGCCGTCGGGCACGCAGAGGCAGCCGCAACCGGCCCAACTGGGGCGCGGGCATCGCGGTCACGATCTGGCTCCTGATCGTCGCGATCCCCCTCTACGTGCTGGTCACCGCGTCGTTCCAGACGCAGGCCGGGTACGCAGAGGGCGGCCCCCTGTCCCTGCCGACCACGTTCACGCTCGACAACTTCACCAACGCGTTCGACCAGGGCTTCGGTCGCTACTTCCTCAACACGCTCGTCGTGACGGTCGCCGTGGTCGGGATCGTGGTGCTGCTCGTGCCGCCGCTGTCGTACGCGATCGTGCGCAACCGCTCGCGGGCCACCACGGGCATCTTCCGGATGTTCCTCCTGGGCCTCGCGGTCCCCGCGAGCGCCGTGATCGTGCCGATCTTCTACGTGATCTCGGTCGTGGGCCTGTACGACAACCTGATCGGCGTGATCCTGCCGACCGCGGCGTTCTGCCTGCCGATCTGCACGATCATCCTCAGCGGCTCGATGCGCGACATCACCAACGAGCTCTACGAGGCGATGGCCCTCGACGGTGCGTCGCCCAAGCGGGTGTTCCTGCAGCTCGTGCTGCCGCTGTCCAAGGGCGGCGTCGCGACGATCGTCGTCTACTCGGCCCTGCAGGCGTGGAACGGGTTCCTGTTCCCCCTGATCCTCACCCAGTCCGAGTCGACCAAGGTCATCACGCTCGGCCTCTTCAACTTCCAGACGCAGTACGGCGTCAACATCCCCGGCCTCCTCGCGGCGGTCGTCATGTCGATGATCCCGATCCTGCTCGTGTACCTGTTCGCCCGGCGTGCCCTGGTCCAGGGCCTCATGGGCGTCGGCGGAAAGTAGCTCCACGATGACTCCTCAGACGAACCAGACAGCACTGCCCACGTGGTCCGACCCGACGGTCGGCACCGCGACCCGCGTCAAGGCGCTCATGGCCGAGATGACGCTGCGCGAGAAGGTCGCCCAGCTCTTCGGGGTGTGGGTCGGCGCGTCGGCCGAGGGCGGCGAGGTCGCCCCCCACCAGCACGACATGGAGGACGGCGTCGACCTCGACGCGATCCTGCCCGACGGGCTGGGGCAGCTCACCCGGCCGTTCGGGACCAACCCGGTCGACCCGGCCCTGGGCGCACTGTCGCTGCTGCGCACGCAGGAGCGCGTGCGGTCGGCGAACCGGTTCGGCATCCCTGCCGTGGCGCACGAGGAGTGCCTCGCGGGCTTCGCCGCGTGGGGTGCGACGGCCTACCCCGTGCCGCTGTCGTGGGGCGCGACGTTCGACCCCGCGCTCGTGCGCCGCATGGCGACCCGGATCGGGCAGGACATGCGCTCGGTCGGGGTGCACCAGGGCCTGGCCCCCGTGCTCGATGTCGTGCGCGACGCCCGCTGGGGTCGCGTCGAGGAGACCATCGGCGAGGACCCGTACCTCGTGGGCACCGTCGCCACGGCCTACGTCCAGGGCCTGGAGTCCGCCGGGATCGTCGCGACGCTCAAGCACTTCGCGGGGTACTCGGCCTCGCGCGGCGGTCGCAACCACGCGCCCGTCTCGATGGGGGCGCGCGAGCGCGCCGACGTGATCCTGCCGCCGTTCGAGATGGCCGTCCGCGAGGGTGGCGTGCGCTCGGTCATGCACGCCTACACCGACACCGACGGCATCCCCTCGGCCGCAGACCGCGAGCTCCTGACGGGGCTGCTGCGCGAGGAGTGGGGCTTCGACGGGACCGTGGTCGCGGACTACTTCGGGATCGCGTTCCTCAAGATCATGCACGGCGTGGCGGGCGACTGGGCAGAGGCCGCCGCGGCGGCGCTCGCGGCCGGGGTCGACGTCGAGCTGCCGACCGTCAAGACGTTCGGCGAGCCGCTCGTCGCGGCCCTCGAGGCCGGGGACGTCGACGTCGCGCTCGTGGACCGCGCCCTGGAGCGCGTGCTGCGCCAGAAGGTCGAGCTCGGCCTGCTCGACGCCGACTGGGACCCCGTCCCCGCGGTGCTGCGCGACGTGCCCGCGGACGTGCTCGCCGGGGTGGCGGCCGGCTCCGACGACCCGGCCGCCGCCCTGCGCGGGACCGTCGACCTCGACGGACCCGCGAACCGCGCGCTGGCCCGCGAGGTCGCCGAGCAGGCCGTGGTCCTGCTCGCGAACGACGGCGTGCTGCCGCTCGGCCCGGACGTGCGCCGGATCGCGCTCGTGGGCCCCACGGCCGAGGACCCCATGGCCGTGCTCGGCTGCTACTCGTTCCCCGCGCACGTGGGCCTGGCCCACCCCGAGATCCCGCTCGGGCTCTCGTTGCCCATGCTCGCCGAGTCCCTGCGCGCCGAGCTGCCGGGCGTCACGGTCGACGTGCTGCCCGCGATCACGCTCGACGGCACGAGCGACCCGTCCTCGACCGGGGCCGTGAGCACGGCCGAGGTCGCGGCCGCCGACGCCGCAGGCATCGCGGCAGCGGTCGAGCTCGCCCGCGAGGCCGACGTCGTCGTGGTCGCCCTCGGCGACCGGGCAGGGCTGTTCGGTCGCGGCACGAGCGGTGAGGGCTGCGACGCCGAGTCGCTGCGCCTGCCCGGCGCCCAGCAGGACCTGCTCGACGCGCTGCTCGCGAGCGGCCGCCCCGTGGTCGCGACGATCCTCTCGGGTCGCCCCTACGCGCTCGGCGCGGCCGCGACCCCGGCGCCCGGTGAGCCCGGCGCCGCGGCGATCGTCCAGGCGTTCTTCGCGGGCGAGGAGGGGACCCCCGCAGTCGCGGGCGTCCTGTCGGGGCGCGTGGCGCCGTCGGGCCGGCTGCCCGTGAGCGTGCCCGGGACCGAGGGCGCCCAGCCCACGTCCTACCTGGCCGCGACGCTCGCACAGGCGACCGACGTGTCGAACATCGACCCGACCGCGGCCTTCGCGTTCGGCCACGGGCTCACGTACACGAGCTTCGACTGGTCGGACCTCGTGGTGAGCGCGGCCGAGGCCACGACCGACGGGGCCTTCGAGGCGTCGTTCGTCGTGCGGAACACGGGCGGGCGCGACGGCGTCGAGGTCGTACAGCTCTACGCGCACGACCCCGTGGCGTCGGTCGTGCGGCCCGTGCAGCGGCTCGTCGGGTACGTGCGCATGCCGCTCGCCGCGGGCGCCTCGGCGCGCGTGAGCGCGACCGTGCCCGCCGACGTGCTCTCCTTCACGGGGCGCGACGGGCGCCGGATCGTCGAGCCCGGCGCGATCGAGCTGCGGTTCGGGGCGTCGAGCGCCGACGTGCGGCTCGTGGCCCCGGTGTCGCTCGTGGGCGACGTGCGCGTGGTCGACCACACGCGCGAGCTGCACGCGCCGCTCGTGGTGGGCGAGGTCTGAGGTGACGGACCCGAGGCCGGTCAGGCGGCTGACCCCCGTGCCGACCTCGGGTCCGGCGGTCGGGGCCTTGCCCGCCGGGACCACGTTCACGAACCCCGTCCTGCCCGGGACGCACCCCGACCCGAGCGTCTGCCGGGTCCCCGGGGTCACCCGGGCGGACGGGACCGTCGCGCCCGACGACTACTACCTCGTCACCTCGACGTTCGAGTACTTCCCGGGCCTGCCGGTCTTCCACAGCCACGACCTCGTGGCGTGGACCCAGGTGGGCCACGCGATCCACCGCACCGACCAGGTGGACCTGTCGAGCGTGCCGTCCTCGGGCGGGCTGTACGCCGCGACGATCCGGCACCACGACGGGACCTTCTACGTCGTCACGACGCTCGTCCACACCCCGGGCCAGGGTGGGCACCTGCTCGTGACCGCGACCGACCCCGCCGGGCCGTGGTCCGACCCCGTGTGGCTCGAGGGCGAGGGGATCGACCCGTCGCTCTTCGTCGACGACTCGACCGGGCGCGTGTGGCTCACCGCGACGCGCCTGGCCGACCCGGGGGAGTGGGAGGGCCAGACCGAGGTGTGGCTGCGCGAGCTCGACCTCGCGGCCGGGGCGCTCGTCGGTCCCGAGCACGTCCTGTGGCGCGGGGCGCTGCACGGCGCGGTCTGGGCCGAGGGCCCGCACCTGTACCGGGTGGGCGACCACTACTACCTGCTCGCCTCCGAGGGCGGTACCGAGCACCGCCACGCGGTCTCGGTCGCGCGCGCCGACGCCGTGACCGGCCCGTACACGGGCAACCCCGCGAACCCGGTCCTCACGCACCGCCACCTGGGCCGGGACTTCCCCGTGGTCGGGGTCGGGCACGCGGACCTCGTGGAGACCGCCGCGGGCGAGTGGTGGATGGTCCTGCTCGGCAGCCGCCCCTACGGCGGCTACTTCCCCAACCTGGGGCGCGAGACGTTCCTCGCGCCTGTGGTCTGGGAGGACGGGTGGCCCGTGGTCGCGCCGGGCGTGGGCCACGTCGCGGGGAGGTTCCCCCGGCCCGACGTCGGAGCGCGGCTTCCGGGGGCGGGTTCGCCCGCGCTGTCGCGGCCTTCCGCGGAGGTGGGCCGGCTCGCCGAAGCGGGCGCGTCTGGCGAGGTGGGCCAGCCTTCCGTGGTGGGCGCCGTCGTCGTGCACGAGACGTTCGACGGCCCCGGCGAGGGGCTCGACCTCGCGTGGAACCAGGTGCGGACCGGGGAGCGCTTCTGGTCCCTGACCGAGCGGCCCTGGCACCTGCGGCTCCCGCTGCTGCCCGCGACGCTGTCCGACGTCGCGACCCCCGCGTTCCTGGGGCGCCGCCAGCAGCACACGGACATGGACCTGACCGTGCGCGTCGACGTCGACCCCGCCGGGCCCGACGAGTGGGCCGGGCTCGCGGTGCGCCAGTCCGAGGACGCGTGGATCGCGGCGGTCGTGACGCGGGCGGCGTCCGCCGATGACTCCATAGGTGACTCCGCAGGGGCGACGGGCGGGCGCGAGCTGCTCGTGGTCGAGCGCTTCGGCGGCGAGGAGGTCGTCGTGGGGCGCGCGGCGCTCGGGCCGCTGGGGCTGGCCGAGGGACCCGTGGACGTGGTGCTGCACGCCGTCGGGCAGGAGTACGGGTTCGGGGTCCGGACGCTGCGCGGATTCCACGCCGTCGCGACCGTGCACGGCGGACGGCTCAGCTCGCCCGAGGCGGGCGGGTTCCTGGGCGTGTGGGTCGGTCCGTACGCGACGGGCCGCGGGACGACGACCGCGACGGTCGCGGACGTCGAGTGCGTGGAGTACCGAGGGCGCAGAGCATCTGCAGGCCGCAGGACCCGTGCTAACGCTCGGCCCCGACCGGCAGATCGTCCATGACATCCCCTTGAAGCGATATCCCTTCGAAGGTATGCTCAGTGGGTGCTGATCGACTGGACCGCGGCCTTCGACCGGTACTTCGCCGAACTCGAGAAGCGGGCTGACCAGGGAGACGGTGACGCCCGCGCGGTGCTCGATCTCCTCGTCGCTCAGCTCGGCTACGTGCAAGACCTGGAGAGCGAGCCACAGGAAGACACCAAGACGCTCAAGTGGGTGCGCCAGTCGAAGAAGCACCCCGTCTGGCGCCTGTCGCACCCCTACCGGCAAGGCATCGCGCTCCGAACCATCGTCTGGTTCACGCCAGACGGCCGTGCCGTGGTCGCCTTGTTCAGCAACGACAAGGCAGCGATGGGCGACGTCTTCTACGACAGTGTTGGACCACGGGCCGACCAGATCATCGACCAGTGGCTACGAGAGCGGAGTGGTGAACCATGAGTCAGAATCGCATGCGCGACGATTTCGTCCGCGGCAATGACCGCTTGACGGGATATCTACGGACCCCCGAACGTGCCCAGGCCGTCGCAGCGATCCGCAAGGAGATGGACACCGAGGATCGCGCCTACGCCCTCAATCTCGCGGCGATCCGCAAGGCCGCCGATCTCACGCAGAAGCAGCTCGGTGAACGACTGGGAGTCGGACAGAACACGGTCTCGCGCACCGAACGGCGCAGCGACGTCTTGTGGTCCACGCTCGTCGACTATCTCAGCGCAGCAGGCGGATCCGACATCACGCTCGCCGTCACGATCAACGGTCAACGCATAGAGCTCGACCTCGACGCATCACACCACACCCGCAACTAGTCGCCACGCCGCCAGCCCTCGGGGATCGCTGCGGCGCCCCGGGCGCAGGCCGTGATCTCGTGCCAGCGGAACCGGTCGACGAAGGCGCTGACGGACGGGATCTTCACGAGCGCCGAGAACACCGCGAAGCCGACCGCCCCGCCGGTGACGTTGAAGATCAGGTCGTTCACGTCCGCGATGTGCCCTCCGCCCACCAGGTGCGCCGTCACGAGCTGGGTGACCTCGATCGTCAGGCTGAGGACCGCCGCTGCCGCCACGGCCCGTCTCCACGAGGCCCGGGGCACGAGCAGCGGCACGAGGACGCCGACCGGGACGAAGACCAGGACGTTCATGACCGCATCGGCGACCTCGTAGTCCACGAACGGCACGACGGCGAGATGGCTGCCCCAGGGGGCGCTGCTGACGGGCTTGTCCAGGAAGACCGGGAAGACGGTGTTCGCGACGATCCCGGCGACGTAGACGCAGAGCGCGAGGGCGACCGCGGCTCGCGGCACGGAGAAGCGCCCGCTGCGGATCAGTGACCACATCAACCCCGCGAGCACCGCCGCGGCCAGAGGGACGACGACCGGGAGGACCGGGACCTGGTGGAACACGAGCGACCTGCGCCTTCTCCGAGACCTGCGCGGCGGCTCGTGCCGCGGCTCCGCACCACAGTGCCCGCCGTGCGTCGGGCTCGGCATCCGTCCGTGGTCGGATCCCGGGGGACGGTGAGTACGACCCTCGTCCCCTGGGGGCGTGTGCGCGCGGCGCCCGGATCAGCGGGACGGCACGTCGGGCGGGTCGAGCAGGCGGCGGAGGCGGGTCTTCTTCTCGTTCTCGCGCACGATCCAGGCCACGTCCGGGTCGTCCGATCCGCGCAGCGCGGCGAAGCGCGCCAGACCGGCTGCCGGGTCGCCCGCGACGGCGACGCTCCAGCAGTACCCGAGGGCCTGGCGCAACGCCCGGACGCCGGGGTCGCGGCGGGCGTCGGACGGGAGCGCGTGGATCGAGGCGGTCGCGGCCGCGCAGGCGTCCAGGGCGGCCGTCGCGGTGGCGGGGGTGCGCAGGAGGCGCGGCTCGCAGATCCCGGCGACCGCGGCGCGGCGGACCAGCGGGTCCTGGTCGTCGCCCCAGGAAGCCGCGAGCGAGCGGAGGGTCGCGGGCTCGGCGTCACCGATGCGCTGCAGCGCCATCGCGACGGCCTCGCGGACGCGCCACGACCCCTCGGCCGCGCGGACGGGCAGCAGGTCGGTCAGGTCGGTGCGTGCACGGGCGGGGACGTCGACGACGAGCCGACCGAGGCCGACCGTCCCGCAGCAGCGCAGGTACTCGTCGGGGGAGTCGGCCAGGGCGAGCACGAGACCTTCTGGTGCGACGTCCGCGAAGGCACCCATGAGCTCGAGGTTCGCCCGAGGCCCGGGCAGCCCCGAGCGGGCGGTGAGGTAGGCGCGCACGGCGGCCGCATCGCCGTCGAGCGCGCGCAAGGCGGCCCGGTGTTCCTCACGCACGCTCATGACCAGCACGCTAGGGCTCCCGCCCCTGCTGGGGTAGGGCCGTTCGGCCGGGGCTCAGCCGTCGAAGGACCTGTCGCGGCCCCGTCGCTCAGGTGCGTACCGCGTCGTCGGAGGATTCTGGCTCGTGCGACGGCCACCGTCGTGCAGCCCAGATCGGGGCACCGGTCAGGAGGGCACCGACCGCGGCACCGATCGAGCTGGTGAGCCAGTCGTTCGTGTCGCACGAGCGACCGGCGCACAACGCGATCAACCGGCACAGCCGTGGCGACCGGACCCTCCCGCCCGACGCCGACGGCGACCTGCGCGGCCACGAGCTTGACGGCGCTTCTCCTGGCGATGAGCGAGAGCCGTCTGGCAGCGGGCTGTGCGGCCGCAGCGACGCTGCTGCTCCTCGGTGCGCTCGGCACCGTCGGATCGACGCAGGTCCACGCAGCGCTGCGCAGAACGTTCCGCTAGGCGTAGGACCACGTAAGGTCGCTGCGCATGAGCGAGGTCGAGATCACCGCGAGTCTCCTTCGCGACGTTCTGCGCGAACAACACCCGGACCTGTCCGAGCTGCCGCTTCGCGAGGTGGAGGGCGGCTGGGGCAACCA
Organism: Oerskovia jenensis; assembly: GCF_016907235.1. Taxonomy (NCBI): domain Bacteria; kingdom Bacillati; phylum Actinomycetota; class Actinomycetes; order Micrococcales; family Cellulomonadaceae; genus Oerskovia; species Oerskovia jenensis. The sequence continues at coordinate 2,308,684 of NZ_JAFBBO010000001.1, read as the reverse complement.
GATGTGGCGCCTGGGGGACGAGCTCGCTGTGCGCGTCCAGCGCATGGACACCACCCACGACCACCAGCTCAAGGAGAGGCGGTGGCTGCCGCTGCTCGCGCCCGACCTGCCGCTACCCGTTCCCGTCCCTGTCCGGGAGGGCGCACCGTCCGAGCGTCTCCCCAAGATCTGGACGGTCGTGACGTGGGTGCCGGGCCGACCGCTGGACCACGGGTCGATCACGCGCGCCGAGCACGCTGCGGACACGCTGGCGACGTTCCTGCGGTCGCTGCACGTACCGGCGCCCGTCGACGCGCCCGTCGACCCCGCCCGCGGCACGCGTCCCGGGGACAGCACGGACGGCTTCGACCACTTCTTCGACGCCGTCGACGCCGAGGCGATCGGTCGCGACGCAGACGGCGTCCGGGCTGTCTGGGACGACGCCGTCGCGGCTGCCGCCTGGCAGGGCCCGCCGGTGTGGGTGCACGGCGACCTGCATCCCGCGAACGTCGTCGTCTCGGACGGGACGCTGGCGGGCGTCGTCGACTTCGGTGAGCTGTTCGCCGGCGACCCGGCGTGGGACCTGGCGGCTGCGTGGGTGCTCCTGCCGGCGGGCTCGGCCGAACGCTTCTTCGCCGCCTACGCGATGGCGGACGAGGAGACGATCCGACGGGCCCGTGGGCTCGCCGCGCTCAAGAGTCTCTTCCTGATGCTCATGGGCCAGAACGGGGACCGCGGGCTCCCCGGCGGGAAGCCCGGGTGGGGTCCTGCGGGACGGGCGGCCCTCGACCGGGTCCTGAGCGAGCATCGGACCCGGTTCCACGACTGAGGGCCAGCCCCGGAGAATCACGGCGACGCGAGCGGGGCCTCACGCAGCAGAGCGAGGTCCCGGCGGACGTAGCGCAGGTGCGCCCACTCCTCCTCCAGGATCACGCGCACGCAGTCCCCGACGCTGGGGTGCCAGTCCTCGCCGCCCCACGGGTCGTCGCGTTCCTCCGCGAGCAGGTCCGGGGTGGCCGTGGCCAGGAACTCGGTCACGGCTCCTTGCCGCTCGGCCCGCACCGCGAGGATCTCCTCGTACGTCGGTGTGTCCGTGCGGAAGATCGACATGTCGAAGCCCATCTCGGCGGCGCCGGTGAAGATCTGCCCGATCTCGTGGAACGGCTGCTGCCTCCGCAGGATCCCGCCGCCGAGCCAGGCGTCGGTCGCCAGGACGAGGTGCCGCAGGGTCTGGGCCAAGGACCACTCGTCCTCCACGTGGGCGTCCACCAGGTGCGGTGGCGTACCGTCCACCGTCTCCTGCCACGCGGCCTGCACGGCGACCCACCCCTCGCGCAGCCCGTCGACGGTCTGCGCCTTCTGCAGCTCGCGGCCGGGGAACTGCCGGTTGAGCTCGGCGTCCACGAACGGCACCATGTCGACCCCGTTGACGATCAGGCGGCCGAAGAACAGGTCGTGGCTGTCGACGTCGAGCCCGTCCAGGTCGACGCCGCGCATCGTCACGCCGCTGACGTCGGAGAACCGCAGGGTGGCGCCCTTGAAGCTGGCCCTGACGAAGGTCGCGCCCTCGAACTCCTTCGTCCCGGAATAGGTCGTCATCGCTCCACCATGACGGACCCGTGGCGGTCCTGCCCGGTGACGACCAGGTCAGCCGACGACCAGCCGCAGCCGGTTCGCCCCGACCCTCACCGTGATCTCCTGGCCCCACGTCGCGACGAGCCGGTCCGACTCGACGCCGTCGCCGAAGACCACGAGCTGGTCCGACTCGACCGTGAGCCGGAGCTCGCCGTCCGCGTCGAGCAGCCCTTCGGTCAGGTCCGCGCCCGTCGCGGGCGACGGCCACGCCTCGCGCACGAACCAGGCGAGCAGGGGGGCGGTGGGCCCGGGGAGGCGCCGCCCGCCGCGCTCGCGCGCGATCGACGCGCACCAGCCCGTGGCCCCTGCGCCGGTCGCGACGATCACGCCCGACGACGACTGCCGCTCGACGCGGACGGACCCGCGCTCCCTGCCGCGACCGACCGCCGGTCCTTGACTTCCGCCCGGCCCGTCCGCGGTGATCCGGTACCGCGCCGACTGGTGCGACGGGTGCCCCACGAAGACCTCGTTGAGCGCGGACAGGTGCTGCCCGTCGTCGAGGTGCGCCACGACCGTCGTGAGGTCCTCGGTCCGCCAGCCGAGGCCGCCGAGGGGCGCGGCGCCGTCGGGCGGGGGGCCAGCAGAACGCGGGCTGCCGGCCGCGCTCCCGGTCCTCCCTGCGCGGGTCAGCAGCCCGACGGCGGTGGCGACGTCGAGCCGGACGAGCGCGCCCGCGTTGGTCCCCGGCTCGGGGTCGACTCCCAGCACCGGCTGGTCCGTGAGGTACTTCGCGACGTTCGCGACGAGCCCGTCCTGCCCGACCACGACCACGACGTCCTCGGGGGCCACGAGGAACCGGCCGAGGTCGGCGCGCTCGACGTCGGCCCGCCGCCAGCCCTCGGGGATCGCGGCGGCGACCAGGGCGCGGGCCTCGGCCACGGCGTCGTGCCGTTCCTGGACCGCGGCGAGCGTGCGGCCGCGCGTGCGGAGGAAGAACTCGGCCTGACCGCGGGTCGCGTGCCGGTCGAGGAGCTCGTCGAGCTCGGTCCGCCGGTGCACGACGACGACGCGTCGCTGGAGGGGCACGTCAGGCTCCCCGGCCGGCGGTGGCGCCGGTGGCCGGACCGCCCGCGGCTCCCGTGAACGCGGCGAGCGCCCCGCTGAGCAGGTCGGGCGTGATGGTCAGGCTGCCGATCTTGGGCAGCGCCCCGGCGAGGTCGCGCATCGCCACGGCCAGGATGGTCGACTGGTCCATGCCCTCGTAGACGTCCATGACGGTCCGGAACTTGGCATTGTTCGCCTCGCCGAGCCGGCGGATCTCCTCGGCCTGTGCGGCCGACGTGAGGTCGCGACGCTCGGCGGCGGCCCGGGCCTCGACGAGCGCCGCGGCGGCGGTCTCCTCGGCCTCGCGCCGGAGGTTGGCCCCCTCCTGCGCGACGAGCCGCTCCCGGCGGGTCGCGAGCTCGATCTGGCTCGCGAGCTCGTTCTCCGAGATGGTGCGCTCGCGCTCGACGGCCAGCGCCCGCCGCTCGTAGGTCGACCGGTCGGCCTCGGCCTGGACGTGCTCGCGCAGCGGGGTCTGCAGGGCGCGCTCGACGTCGCCGTCGGGGCGGACCGCGAGCACGTGGACCCCGAGGACCTCGATGCCGGTCGAGGCCAGCCGGGCGTCCGAGCCCAGTGCCTCCACGAGCTGGGCCCGGACCTGGCTCACGCCCTGCTCGAGCGCGGTCGTCAGGGGGACCGCCGCGAGGTGGTCGATCGCGTGGCTCTGCGCGAGCTGGCCGATGATCGTCGCGACCTGGTCGCGCCCCGTGGTCGTTGCGGCCCCGGTGTCGGGGTCGATCCCGAAGTCGAGCCGCTGCGAGACGACGGCCGGGTCCGCGAACCGGTAGGTCACGTTGACCTGGACCGTGACGTCCTGGTGGTCGCGCGTCGTGGCGTGGAAGAGGACGGGCAGCTCCTGGTCGTCGACCGGGACCTCGCTGAGCACCGACGTGCCGGGACGGAACCAGAAGGCCTGGCCGATCCCGCGGTGCGCGACCCGTCCTGCCTTGAGGTGGATCACGGCGCCCGTGGGGCTGCCGAGGAAGTGCCGCAGCCAGGGGTAGCGCTTGATGGTGGCCATGAGGGGCTCCGTCCGTCGTGGTTGTTTATGTCACTCTGACGATAAGCCTCGATCGTCGTTAGCGTCAACCTGACGATAAGAAGGTAGGGTGGGGGCATGAGCGAGCACCCGGAGACCCCGCCGTCCGCCGCCCGGATCCCCGTCACGGTCGACGTCGTCGCGCTCACGGTCCGCGACGGCACGCTCCAGGTCCTGCTCGTGACGCGGCTCCTCGACCCCTTCCGGGACCGCCTCGCCCTGCCGGGCGGGTTCGTCCTGCCGGGCGAGTCCCTGCCGCAGGCCGCCGCCCGCGAGCTCGCCGAGGAGACGGGCGTCGCGGTCCCCGGCCACCTCGAACAGCTCCGTACCTACGGCCCGCTCGGCCGCGACCCGCGCGGCCCGGTGCTGACCGTCGCGCACCTCCTGCTCGCGCCCACCTATGGCCTGCCGACCGCGGGCAGCGACGCCGCGCAGGTCGGCTGGCACCCGGTCGAGGAGGCGCTCGCGGACGTGGACGGCCTCGCGTTCGACCATCACCGCATCCTGCGCGACGGCGTCGAGCGCGCCCGCGCCAAGCTCGAGTACTCCACGCTCGCGACGGCCTTCTGCGGCCCCGAGTTCACGATCGCCCAGCTCCGCGCGGTCTACGAGGCCGTGTGGGGCACGCGCCTCGACCCGCGCAACTTCCACCGCAAGGCCGTGGGCACCCCGGGCTTCCTCGTCGAGACGGGGGAGTCGACCTCGGGCGGGACGGGCCGGCCCGCCGCGCTCTACCGGCTCGCGCCCGAGGCGGAGCGCTCCGCCGGGGCGCGCGACGTCGTCGGGCAGGACGAGGCGCCCGCGTCCGTGCCCGCCGTGCTCAACCCGCCCCTCATGCGACCCGCCGGGTGATCGCCTAGGAGGCGCCAGGCTCTGCTGATCACTCCGCCGGCTCGCGCGCTCCTGCCGCGTAGAGGTCGGCGAGCCGGCGCAGCAGGTCGCGCAGCTCGGGCGGGTCGAGCACCTCGAACGGGGTGTCGACCGTCGCGAGGAAGCCCGCGACGTCGATCAGCGAGTCCGAGCCGGTCTCCAGGACGCACGTGCCGTCGTCGGACCCCGTGAGGATGCCCGCTGTCGGGGTGACGCGTGCCGCGATCTCGGTCGCGGGCGCGAGGAAGCGGATGCGCGGCCGGTGGCGCCACGCGGTCGACCCGACGCCGCGCAGGACGTGCCGGGCCACGTCGGGCTCGGGCGGCTCACGCGGGGCGAAGCGCGGCCCGCCCGGCGTGCGCGGGTTCATGCGGTCGGCGCGGAAGGTCCGCCAGTCCTCGCGCGCCGTGTCCCACGCGAGCAGGTACCAGCGGCGGCCCGTGTAGACGAGACGGTGCGGCTCGACGTCGCGCAGCGTCGCCAGGCCGTCGCGCCCGACGTAGTCGAAGCGGACGCGCTCGCTGCGGCCGATCGCGGTCGAGACGGCCGTGAGGACCTCGGCGTCGAGCGACAGCAGCCGCAGGAGTCGCACCGAGGTATCCAACATTCCTCGATCCTCGCAGGCATCGAGGAATCGCACGTTCCACAATCCTCCGTAGCGTGGGTCGTGTCAGAAGCACGAACCGCTGCTGGACCGCACGGCACGAGGAGCCCGACGATGAGCGACACGACCGGCACGACCCCGACCACCCCCCGCACCGCCGCGACGACCCCGCGCGGCCTGACGACCGTGAGCTTCTGGTCCGACGACGTCCCCGCCGCGGTCGCCTGGTACACCGAGGTGTTCGGCGTCGACCCGTACTACGTCATGCCGCCCGCGCCGGCCCCCGCCGCGTACGTCGAGTTCCGCGTGGGCGACTACCAGCACGAGCTCGGGATCATCGACCGTTCGTACGCGCCCGCGGGCGCCGCGACGGCGCCCGGCGGGGCGGTCGTCTACTGGCACGTCGACGACGTCGCGGCGACCTACGAGCGACTGCTCGCGCTGGGCGGGACCGAGTACCAGCCCGTGACCCCGCAGGGCGACGGCGGGTTCGTGACCGCGGCCGTCGTGGACCCGTTCGGGAACGTGCTCGGCGTCATGGAGAACCCGCACTACCTCGCGGTGCTGGCGGGGCGCGAGGGGTGAGCGCTCGGGTTCGGTGCCGGCGGTCCTCAAGGGTGGTCGCCGGGGCCGGGGCCGTCCGGATATCGAGCCGATTCCGCCCGCCAGACGGCGCCCACAGAGCACTTTCGAAGGAGCTTCGAACGTCAGATGAACACCAGGTGAACAGTCGCCGAAAACTCGCCGACTTGGTTCAGACCCCTGTCATCCAGCGTCCACCATGGAGTACGTGACCGAGACGATCCTGCTCGCGCTCGTGGTAGTGACGGCCCTGGCCTTCGACTTCACGAACGGCTTCCACGACACCGGCAACGCGATGGCCACGTCCATCGCTACACGTGCCCTCAAGCCCAAGACCGCCGTCGCGCTGTCTGCAGTCCTCAACCTGGTCGGGGCGTTCCTGTCCCTGGCCGTGGCGGCGACCATCGCCAAGGGGATCGTGGACGCGAACGTCATCACCCTCGAGGTGGTGCTCGCCGGTCTGGTGGGTGGCATCACCTGGAACCTGCTGACCTGGTTGCTGGGTATCCCGTCGAGCTCGTCGCACGCCCTCATCGGCGGCATCGTGGGCTCGGTCCTGGCTGCGGTCGGGACGAGCGGGGTCCTGTGGGCCGGGGTGCTGTCCAAGGTGATGATCCCCGCCCTCCTCGCTCCCGTGATCGCGATCGGGGTCGCCGCGCTCGGCACCTTCCTGGTCGCGCGCATCACCAAGAACCTGCCGCAGGACACCACGAGCCGCGGGTTCCGCTGGGGCCAGATCGGCTCCGCCTCGCTCGTCTCCCTCGCGCACGGCACGAACGACGCGCAGAAGTCGATGGGCATCATCCTGCTCGCACTCATCGCGGGTGGCGCCGTCCCGTCCGACGCCGGGGTCCCGTTCTGGGTCGTCCTGTCCTGTGCGTTCTTCATGGCGCTGGGGACCTACCTGGGCGGCTGGCGCGTCATCCGCACGCTCGGCAAGGGTCTGGTCGAGATCGACTCGCGCCAGGGCATGGCCGCCGAGACCTCCTCGGCCGCGGTCATCCTCCTCTCGAGCCACTTCGGCTTCTCGCTGTCGACGACGCACGTCGCGACCGGTTCGATCCTCGGCTCGGGCGTCGGCATGCCGGGCGCGAAGGTCCGCTGGGGCGTCGCGGGCAAGATGCTCGCCGCCTGGGGCCTGACGCTGCCGGCGGCCGGCATCGTCGGTGCGCTGTGCTTCTGGATCCAGGACGTCATCGGTGGCGTCGGCGGGACCGTCGCGGTCTTCGCGATCCTCATCGGTGTCTCGACCGCGATCTGGGTCGCGTCGCGCCGCAAGCCGGTCGACGCCTCGAACGTCAACGACGAGTGGGACGGGGAGGGCGAGGCCTCCGTGGTCGACGCCGCCGAGTCCTTCACGGCCGTCGCCGTCGAGGTCACGGCCGAGGCCGAGGCCACGATCGCCGCGACCACCGCAGCGAACGCCACGTCCCCGACCACCACCGCCCGTGAGGGAGTCCACGCATGAGCGAGTTCATCCACTTCGACGCACTGCTCCAGGTCGTCGTCGCCGGCGCGATCGTCGGCGCGGGCCTGCCCGCGCTGTTCGCACTGGGCGTCCGCCTGCTCGCCCCGTCGCAGGGTGCGGCGCTCGCGGTGGAGGGTGCGCCGTCGGGCACGGAAGCAGGCCCGACGACGGCGCGCCCCACGGGCCTTCGTCTCACCGGCGCGGTGGTGTGCTTCGGCACGGTGCTGGCCGCGTGCGCGGTCGGCATCTGGTTCCTCGCGTCCGGCGGCCACTGACCTCCCGCACGACCCCCCGACCAGAGGCCGCCCCGTCGTTCGACGACGGGGCGGCCTTCGTCGTCCGTGGCGGGTGTCAGGAAGCGTGCGACACCTGAAGCTCCCAGGTGGGGGGCTTTCACCCTGTCCTCCGGGAACCCACGACGTGATGAGGCGAACACCACATCCGTGCGGTGGTGGTCGAAATACCACGGTCGCCCCACCTTGTCCCGCATTTCGCGGGGAGGAAGTGCGACCGTGTCGCATCATGTGACCGGGAGCACGAGAATCTCCCGTCATACCGACCGCGGCGTCTGGTCTTCTGGGTAGTTGGACATCTGTTCAGGTCACCAGAAGGAGCGTCATGAGCACCCCCCACCGGGTTCGTCGAGCGGGTTCCCCGTTCAGCCGGGCCGTCGCCGCCGCCACCACCGCGGTCCTCGCCCTGACGGGAGCGCTCGCGCTGGGCGCGGGTCCGCTCGCGACCTCCGCCGCGGCGCAGCTCCCGCAGTGCCCGGCGCCGGGAGAGATGCCGAACGTCTCGACGGGTGTCCCGATCTTCACCGACAGCAACGTGGCGGTCTGGGTCGGGGGGAACTACTCGGCGCTCCACAGCGCGGCCGAGTCGGAGGGCGTCCTGGTCGTCGAGGGTGACGCGACGTTCGACGCCCCGGGGAACTTCAGCATCGGCGCCGTCGGTGCCGGGTCGCAGATCGCGCCTCCTGACGGGTCGACCATGCTGCACGTGGGCGGCGACATGAGCGTGGGCGGGGAGACCGGCATCACGGTCGGGTCGACGCAGCCGAACGGCGGCGGGGTGAACGTCGGCGGCACGCTGACGATCGACGGTTCGCTCAGCACCACCGGGGCGTCGTCCAGCGCGCCGGTCCAGCAGGGCATCGGGGCTCCGGCCGCGCTCGCGCCCTGGGCCGACTTCCGCACGGTCGTCGAGGACACCTCGGCCACGATCGCCTCGTGGGGCGGGACGGCCGTGACGCGCTCCGGCAACCAGCTCACCTTCACGGGGTCCGGGACGGACGACCCGCAGGTGTTCACGATCCCCGCGACGCTGCTCGACGGCGCCAAGGAGATGTACTTCGTCGGGATCCCCGACAAGGTCTCGATCGCGATCAACGTGACCGGCACCGAGCCCGTCGACATCGCGCCGAACTACTGGTCCGGCAACGGGACGGGGTTCATCAACGACTTCAACACCCCCGGGTTCGGCAACTGGGCCGCGCGCACCCTCTGGAACTTCGTCGAGACCCCGAGCCTGAGCATCGGGCGCGGCGACCAGTTCCTCGGGACCATCCTCGCGCCCGCGGCCGACGCCACCATCTCGACCGCGACGAACGGGCGTGTGATTGTCGGCGGCGACCTGAGCTTCGGCATCGACGGCCTCACGACCGGGCTCGAGATGCACAGCTACCCGTGGACCGGCCCCGGCCCGTTCACGTGCCTCACGGTCGAGCCCGGTGGGTTCACGGTCGCCAAGCGCGTCGTCGGCGACGGCGCGGACCTCGTGCCGGCCGGCACCCAGTTCGCGGTCGCCTACTCGTACACCGCGAACGGGACGCCCGTCACCGGCACCCTCACGGTGACGGCCGACGGCACGGTCGTGGACGGCCCTGCCGACCTCCCTGCCGGGACGGTCGTCACGCTCTCCGAGCCCGACCTGCCCGGCGTCCCCGGGGTCGAGTGGGGCACGCCGTCGTTCTCCCCCTCGGGCACCGTCACGATCGGCGGGTCCGGGAAGATCGCCGTGACGCTCACCAACACCGCGTCGGCGCAGGTCGGCGGGTTCTCGATCGCGAAGGCGCTGACCGGGCTCGCAGCCGGGCAGGTGCCCGCGGACACCGAGTTCACGGTCGCCTACACCGTCACGGTCGACGGCACCGCGACCCAGGGGACCATGAAGGTCCTCGCCGACGGCACCGTGGTCGACGGTCCGCAGGACCTGCCGGTCGGCGCGGTCGTGACCTTCACCGAGATCGACCTGCCGGTGGTCCCGGGCGTGGTGTGGGGAGCACCCTCGTTCGACCCCGCCTCCGTGACGATCGCCGACGGCGAGAGCTCCCGGGTCACGCTGACGAACACGGCCGACGCCGCAGTGGTCCCCGTGGGGGGCTTCGCGCTCCAGAAGGTCGTCGCGAACGCCCCGGCGGGCATGGTGCCCGCCGACACCGAGTTCACGGTCGCCTACTCCTACGAGCTCGACGGCGCACCGCTGTCCGGCACCCTGACGGTGCGCGCCGACGGCGCCGTCGTCGACGGTCCGCAGAACCTCCCGGCCGGCACGGTCGTCACGTTCGGCGAGGTGAGCCTGCCCGACGTCGACGGCGTCGTGTGGGGAGCGCCGGTGTTCAGCCCGGCGAGCCTCGTGGTCGGCGCGAACGAGAACGCCAAGGTCACGCTGACGAACACCGCCGAGGAAGCACGGGCGGGCGGCTTCTCGATGGCCAAGTCCGTCACGGGCGAGGCCGCGGACCAGGTGCCCGCCGGCACGGAGTTCACCGTTCGCTACGCCTACGACCTGGACGGTGTGCCCACCACGGGCACGATGACCGTGAAGGCCGACGGGACCGTCGTCGACGGCCCGCAGAACCTCCGCGAGGGCACGGTCGTGACGTTCGAGGAGATCGCGCTCCCCGCGGTCGACGGCGTCGTGTGGGGCACCCCGGTGTTCAGCCCGGCGAGCCTCGTGATCGGTGCGGACGAGAAGGCCGCGGTCACGTTGACCAACACGGCGCTCGACGCCCCGGCAGGTGGCTTCTCGCTCGCGAAGGCCGTCACCGGGCTCGCAGCGGACACGGTGCCCGACGCGACCGAGTTCACCGTCCGTTACACGTACGACCTGGGTGGTGTGACGACCACGGGCACCCTCGCGGTGACCGCGGACGGGACCGTCGTCGACGGCCCGCAGAACCTTCCGGTCGGCACGGTCGTGACGTTCACCGAGCTCGCCCCGCCGTCGGTCGACGGCGTGGTCTGGGGCACGCCCGTCTTCAGCCCGGCCTCGGTCACGATCGCCGACGGCGAGAACGCCCTGGTGACGGTGACGAACACCGCGAACGCGGTCGTCGTCCCGCTCGGCGGCTTCTCGATGGCCAAGGAGCTCACGGGTGAGGCCGTGGGCCGCGTCCCGGCCGGCACCGAGTTCACCGCGACCTACGAGTACACGATCGACGGCGCCACGCTCGGCGGGACCCTGACGCTCCCCGCCGACGGGAGGGTCGTCGACGGCCCGCAGAACCTCGTCGCGGGCACCGTGGTGACGTTCACCGAGATCACGCCCGCCCACGTGGTCGGCGTCGAGTGGGGCACGCCGGTCTTCAGCCCGGCGAGCGTCACGATCGGCAGCGGCGAGAACACCGCCGTCACGCTCACGAACACGGCGAACCTCGCCGTGGGGACGTTCTCGGTCGCGAAGGTCGTCACGGGCGAGGCGGCCGGTCTGGTCCCGGCCGGGACCTCGTTCACGGTCGAGTACTCGTACGAGCAGGACGGCCAGGCGCAGACCGGCACCCTCGCGGGTCTGACCGACGGCACGTCCGTGCCCTTCCCGGGCGACCTCGTCGAGGGGACCGTCGTGACGCTCGGCGAGGTGAACCTGCCGGACCTCGACGGCGTCGTGTGGGGGACCCCGGTCTTCAGCCCCGACGTCGTCACGATCGGCGCCGACGAGACCGTCGAGGTCACCCTGACCAACACGGCGAGCACCGCCCCCGCGGGCGGTTTCTCGCTGGCCAAGACGGTCGTGGGCGAGACCGCCGGCCAGGTTCCGGGGGACACCGCGTTCACCGTGACCTACTCCTACGACCTGGCCGGCACGCCGACCACGGGCACGGCCACGGTCACGGCGGACGGCACCGTCGTGGACGGCCCGCAGAACCTCCCGGTCGGGACGGTCGTGACGTTCGACGAGATCGACCTGCCCTCGATCGACGGCGTCGTGTGGGGGACCCCGGTCTTCAGCCCGGCGACCGTCACGGTCGCGGACGGCGAGAACACCGCGGTCACGCTGACCAACACCGCGAACGCCGAGCCTGCGGGCGGGTTCTCGCTCACGAAGGTCGTCGAGGGCTCCGGAGCCTCGGTCGTCCCGGCCGGCACCGAGTTCACGGCCGCCTACTCCTACGAGCTCGACGGTCAGACCGTGGCAGGGACCGTGACGGTCCTCGGTGACGGGTCGGTGGTCGACGGCCCGCAGAACCTCCCGGTCGGCACGGTCGTGACGTTCACCGAGATCGACCTGCCCGCGGTCGCGGGCGTGGTCTGGGGCACCCCGGTGTTCAGCCCGGCCCAGGTCACGGTCGCGGACGGCGAGAACGCGGCGGTCACCCTGACCAACACGGCCGACGTCGTGGCCTCCCAGGTCGGCGGGTTCACGATCACCAAGGTGGTCGAGGGGAAGAACGCGGCGAAGGTCCCCGCGGACACGCAGTTCACGGTCGCGATCTCCGGGACCGTCAACGGCGAGCACACCGAGGGCACCCTGACGGTCCGCGCAGACGGCACCGTCGTCGAGGGCCCGGCGAACCTCCCCGCGAGGACGGTCGTCGACCTCGCGGAGGTCGACCTGCCGAAGATCGCGGGCGTGAGCTGGGGGACGCCGGTCTTCACGGTCGGCGGGGAGAAGGTCACGTCGGTCACGATCGGCGCGGGCGAGACCGTCGCGGTGACCCTGACCAACACCGCGGACAGCGGCCTCGCGGCCACGGGAGCGGGCGTCGCGGGCATCGCCGCCGTCGCGCTGCTGCTGGTCGGCGGGGGTGGCGCGCTCCTCGTGGGTGCGCGACGCCGTCGGGCCTGAGGTCCTGACCGGACCATCGCCCGAGCGTGCCCCGGAGCGGGCGTGACCTACCCGGTCACGCCCGCTCCGGCGTTCACGCGAGCGCCGCGCGGACTGCCGCGGCGAACGCGTCGACGTCCTGCTCCGAGGTGTCCCACGAGCACATCCAGCGCACCTCGACGCGCTCGTCGCCCGTGACGGGATCGGGGGCGGCGGCCGCCCAGTCGTAGAAGGCGAAGTCCGCGCGCAGTGCCTCGGCTGCGGCGCGCGGCAGCACCGCGAACACCGCGTTCGCCTGGGTGGGCTGGGAGAACGCGAGGCCCGACGGCGCCGCGTGCCTCCCGCCGTCGGGGACCTCTCCCTCGCTCGCCGCGGGCGAGAGCGCGGCCCGCAGGCGCGCGGCCATCGCGTTGGCGTGCGCCGCGTTCGCGCGCCACAGGTCGTCCTCGAGCAGCGCCGTGAGCTGCGCCGAGACGAAGCGCATCTTGGACGCGAGCTGCATGGTCATCTTGCGGACGAAGTCGACGCCCTGGGCCGCGTCGGGGTCCAGGACCACCACGGCCTCGCCGAACAGCAGGCCGTTCTTGGTGCCGCCGAACGACACGACGTCCACGCCGACGTCGGTCGTGGTCGCACGCAACGACACCCCGAGGGCGGCTGCCGCGTTCGCGAGCCGCGCCCCGTCGAGATGGACGCGCAGGCCCGCGGCGTGCGCGCGGTCGCTGATCGCGCGGATCTCGTCGGGCGAGTAGACCGTGCCCAGCTCGGTCGCCTGCGTGATCGACACGACGAGCGGCTGCGCGCGGTGCTGGTCGCCCAGATCGCCCACGAACCGGTCGACCGCGGCCGGGGTCAGCCTGCCCTCCGGCGCGGGGACCGTGAGGAGCTTGATCCCGCCGACACGTTCCGGGGCGGCGTTCTCGTCCTGATGGATGTGCGCGTGCTCCGACGTCACGACCGCACCCCAGCGCGGCAGCATCGACGTGAGCGCGACGACGTTGGCGCCCGTCCCGTTGAACACCGGGAACGCGGTGGCCGCGTCGCCGAAGTGGTGCCGGACGACCTCCTGGAGACGTGCGGTCCACCGGTCCGCGCCGTACGAACCGGCGTGACCCTCGTTGGCTGCGGTCAGGGACGCGAGGACCGTCGGGTGGGCCGGGGCGTAGTTGTCGGACGCGAACGAAGGCGGGGTCGAAGGCACCCGGCCAGGGTAGACCCGGGTCCGCGCGACAAGCGGCACCACCGGGCGCATCCTGGAAGAGCCGGGCCGCACGACCCGGCGCGACGCAGGGGGACGCGGCGGGCGAGCAGCCCGCCCGCCCGGGCAAGGCTGCCCGGGCATCGCAGGACCACCCCGCACGACCCCCCGCCCGAGCACGAGGGGGACGACCATGAACGCCGCACCACACCCCGCACCGCAGGTGGGTGGACCGTTCGTCCGGCAGGACGTCTGGAAGCTCTACCAGCAGGGACCCGACGGCCGAGCCATCATCAACGCCTACGCCAAGGCCGTCGGCGTCCTCAAGGCCGGCCCTCCCACGGGAGCCCGATCCTGGCTGCACCAGACCCAGGTCCACGGCATGAGCCCGGACCCGCACGACGGGCTGCGCAACCAGTGCCAGCACGGCTCCTGGTACTTCCTGCCCTGGCACCGCCTCTACCTGGGCTACTTCGAGGCGATCTGCCGCGACATCATCCGCAACCGGAACGACATCCCCCAGAAGGTCAAGGACACCTGGGCCCTGCCCTACTGGGACTACGACACGACCACGACCAACACGCTGCCACCCCCCTTCCGGGACCCCATCGGCCCCGACGGCCTCGCGAACCCGCTCTACGAGGAACAGCGCAGGAACGGCGTGAACGCCGGGACGGCGACCCTGACCTCCACCGAGACCACCGCGAAGGGCTGGTTCTACCAGCCGCTCTTCACGTCGAAGCTCCCGAACACGGCCACCTTCGGCGGACCCACGACCGGGTTCAGCCACCTCGGCGGCACTATCGGCGCCCTCGAGGGGACCCCGCACGGCACGGTCCACAACTTCGTGGGCGGCAAGATGGGGAACTTCAACACCGCGGCCTCCGACGCCGTCTTCTGGCTGCACCACTCCAACATCGACCGGCTGTGGGAGGTGTGGCGGTCCCACGCCGGCCAGGGTCGCGACCCCGCGAAGAGCGTGTTCACCCAGAAGTTCGCGTTCCTCGACCCGTCCGGAGCCCGCCGGGAACCCGAGAGCTGGGAGGTGCTCGACACGAGCGCCTTCGGGTACGTGTACGCGGACACCGGCGTCCCGCCGTCGGTCCGCTCGCTGAGGCGTGAGAGGAGGCGGCCCGTGGCCGGCATCGGAGGCGCAGGTGCAGAGGAGGACGCACAGCGCGAGGACGACGTGCGGCGTCTCGAACAGGTGCCGCCCGAGGCCGTCGCGGTCAACCGCGAACCGGTGCGCCTCACGTCCCGCACGGCGGCCGTCGACATCGCGGTCGGCCCCGGCGCCGCCCGGGAGCTGACCGACCGGGCCGCGTCGCCGACAGAGCCCGAGCGGCTGCTGCTCGTGCTCGAGCACATCACGCTCGAGGGCGACGAGCAGCCGCCCACCTACGCCGTGTACGTGGGCGACACCCAGGACGACGACGCGCTCGTCGGGAACCTGCCGCTCTTCGGGGTCCGCGAGTCGCAGGAGTCCGACGCCGAGCACGGGCTGTCGTACGTCTTCGACATCACCGACGTCGCGGCCGACCTCGGCGCGAAGGGCGCCTGGGACCCCGATCACCTGCACCTGACGTTCCACCCCGTCGTGCACGACGAGCAGGAGGTGCAGGCGGCGCCCGAGGTCGTCGTCCGGACCGTCCGGCTCATGGTCCAGTGACCGTCGCGGCCGGGCGTCCTCCGCGCCCGGTCGCGCGGGTGGCGGCGGCGCGACCGGCCGACGGGCGCTCGTCGGCCGGTCGCGCCGCCGCGCGAGGGCGCGGTGTCCGAGGGCGCGGTGCCCGGGGGCTGGGCGTCGAGGTGCGGCGGTTCCTCGCCCGTCGTCCCGAGTGGCCGGTCCTGGTGGCGGCTGCCGTCGCGTGGATCGTTCTCCTCGGTCCCTGGCTGTGGACGCCCGGCCCCGGCGCTCGCGGACCGGGACCCACGGTGGCGCACCATGCGTCCCCGGGAGGGGCGGCGACTGCGGGGTGGGCCGACGCGTGGCTCGACCCTGCGTCCTTCGCGACGGGCTGGGCGGGTGTCGCCCAGGGGGTCGGGTCCGGGGCCGCGGCCTGGGGGCACTGGGGGCTCATGGTCGTCGCGATGATGCTGCCCGGGCTGGTCCCGTCCGTGCGGCACGCGGCGTTCGCCTCGCCGCGCAGGCGACGGCACCGGACCACGGCACTGTTCGTCGGGGCCTACCTCGCGCTGTGGATGATCGTGGGCCTCGGGGTGACGCTCGTCGTCGGCCTGCTGCGCCCCGGGGTCATGGCGGCTGCCGCGGTGCTCGTCGCGGCATCGGCGTGGGAGCTGACTCCGGTCGTCCGGCGAGCCCTGGCCCGGTGCCACCGCTCGGTCCCGCTGGGCATCGAGGGCAGGACCGCGGACGTCGCGGCGCTGCGGTTCGGCTGGTTCCACGCCCGCGCGTGCGTGATCACGTGCGCGCCGTTCATGGTGGCGCTGACCTTCGCCGGGCACCCGCTCTGGCTCACGCTCGGGATCGCGACCGTGACCTGCCTCCAGAAGCTCGGGGCCGACGCCGAACGCTGGGTGCATCCCGTGGTCGTCCTCGGGGCGCTGTCGGCCGTGGTCCTGGTCGGGACGAGCTGAGCGTCACGCTCAGCGGCATGCTCAGCGGGCGGGGACGTCACCGTCGACGTAGTACCAGCGCCCGTCCTCGCGGACGAACGAGCTGACCTCGTGCAGCGACCCCCGCTCCCGCGTCCCGGCGGACCGGTAGTGGGCGACGAACTCCACGACGCCCGTCCGGTCGAGCGGGCCGCCCGCGCTCGTCGCGACGACGTCCAGCCGGCGCCACGTCACGTCGTCGTCGAGGTCCAGGTCCGCGGGGCGCGTCGAGGGGTGCCAGGTCGCGAGCAGGTAGTCCGCGTCGCCGACCGCGAACGCGGCGTAGCGCGAGCGCATGAGGGCCTCGGCGGTCGGGGCGCTCGCCGCGAGGCCCGACACCTCGGAACCGCCGACCGTGCCGGTCGAGGGACCCGTGGCGAGCCCGCGGTGGTACCGCCCGCAGCACGCCCCGTACGTCTCTCCGGACAGGCAGGGGCAGCGGGCGTCGTCGGGCAGGGGCGAGGTCGCGGTCACCCGACCATCCTTCCGTAGGGTGTGAGCCGTGCGCCTCCTCCGCTGGACCTTCGCCGTCTACCTCGCCGCCGTCCTGGTCGTGACGTGCTGGCCGTCCCCGCAGTCGACGGCCGCGCCCGGGTGGGCGCTCGCGGTCCTGGAGGTCTTCCGGTCGGCGGGCCTGCCGATGTCCTACGAGTTCCTCGAGGCCGCCTCGAACGTGGTGATGTTCGTGCCGTTCGGTGCGCTGGGGCTGCTCGTGCTCTCCGGGGCACGTCCCGAGGTGCCGCTTCGGCGCGGCGTCGGGACCGTGGTCCTGGCGGGGTTCGTGCTGTCGATCGCGATCGAGCTGTCGCAGCTCGTGATCCCGGGCCGGTACTCGACCGTGCAGGACGTCGTGATGAACACCACGGGGGCTGTGGTGGGTGCCGTCGTCGTGGCGGGAATTCTGGGCGCCCGGCGCCCGTTGACCCGAAGTTAGTGTCGCGACGACACTAAAATTCTCGCATCGTCACCCGGAGGTCCCCATGTCCACCCCGCACGTCACCGGAACGCCCGTCTTCGCCGGCAAGGTCGCGCTCGTCACCGCCTCGGGCGCCGGCATCGGAGAGGCGGTCGCGAAGCGGCTCGCCGCCCAGGGGGCGGCCGTCGTCGTCTCCGACGTCGACGACGAGGCAGGGGCACGAGTCGTCGCCGACATCGAGGCCGCGGGGGGACGTGCTGCCTACCGTCGCGCGAACGTCTCCGACCCCGCGGACGTGAGCGCGCTCGTCGCGTTCGCCGTCGAGACGTTCGGCGGGCTGCACCTCGCGGTCAACAACGCGGGCGTGGGCACCCGGCCCTTCCGCCTCGACGAGATGCCCGAGGACGGCTGGGACCGCACGCTCGACGTCACGTTGCGCGGGACGTTCCTGTCCATGAAGGCCGAGATCGCCCACATGCTCGGCCACGGCGGCGGCAGCATCGTCAACATCGCGTCGATCGCGGGCCTCAAGGCGTCGCCCGGCCTCGCGCCGTACTCGGCGGCCAAGGCGGGCGTCGTGTCCCTCACGCACGGCACCGCGATCGAGTACGTGACCGACGGCATCCGCATCAACGCCGTCGCGCCGGGCGCCATCGAGACCGCCGCGCTCGCGTCGCTGCCCGAGGAGGCGCGTGCCGGGTACGCCGCCGACGTCCCCATGAAGCGTCTCGGCCAGCCGTCCGAGATCGCGGACGCGGTCGCGTTCCTGCTGTCCGACCAGGCCAGCTTCATCACGGGTGTGGTCCTGCCGGTCGACGGCGGCACCCGGATCGCATGACCGACGCACCGCACACCGGGGCGGGGCCGTCCGACGGCCCCGCCCCGGGCGACCGGCCGGCACCGGCCCGCGTGACGCCGTCGGGCGACGAACGGGCCCTGCCCGCCGCGCTCCAGGGCGACCCGCGCGTGCCCGGGTACCGGTCCGACCTGCTCGACTCCCTGGTCCGTGTCATGGGCCTGTGGACGAGCGGCGACTTCCTCGCGGCCGTCGCGGCGCGCGAGGGGATCGACCTGGACACCCCGGCGATCGTGGTCCTCACGGTCGTGTGGCGGCAGGGACCGCGGCGCCCCTCCGCCATCGCGGAACACCTGTCCACGGGTCCGTCCAACGTGAGCAAGATCCTGCGCCGCCTCGACGCGGCGGGCCTCACGGAACGCCGCGAGGACCCCGACGACGCCCGCGCCTCGCGCGTCCGTCTCACCGAGGCGGGGGCACACGTCGCGCGCACGTTCGTCGCGGCGGGGGACGCGCTCGTGGACGAGCTGCTCGACGGGTGGTCGGCGCAGGACCGCGTGGCCTTCGCGGAGCTCATGCGGCGCTTCGAAAGGGCGAGCGAGTCCTTCCTCGACCGGGGCTGACGCGCCTGCCCCCGCGCCGGTGGCCCCGCTGCCGCGCGCGCCGGAATCGCCGAGAGGTCCTCGCAGGGAGCCGTCTACGCCCACAGCAGGCGCCACCACGTCTCGCCCGGCGCGTCCGCCCGGTGGATCCGGTGGATCCGGTGCGGCGCGTGCAGGGCGTCGCCGAGCCCCAGCTCGTCGACCACGTACGCCCACAGGAGCTCGCACTCGCAGTCCGGGACGTGCTGCTCGGTCACGAGCAGGTCCGCCTCGAAGCGCACGATCGCGCCCTCGGCGACCAGTCGCTCGTCGCAGCGCCCCGGACCCAGGACGAACCCGTGGAGCACGACCTCGTCGGGGTGCTCTGCGGCCGTCCGGAGCAGGTGTCCGAGCGGTGGTGAGCCGTTCGACCGGTGGACGAGCCGGTCCGGGCCGAGCCGCGCGAGGAGTGCTGCGGCCAGCGGCCCGCCGAGGTTCGCGAAGAACGTGGGTTCGAGCGGGTCGTCGTCGGGATGCAGGACGGGTTCCAGGAGCTCGGGTACGGCGTCCTCGAGCAGCCAGCCGTGCGTGTGCGGGCCGTGGACGTGATGGAAGCCGTCGGGACCGTTGGCCTCGGCGGCCTGGCGTTCCCAGAGCGCCCGGAGGGTGGGCGGGCCCAGGGGCGGGACCGGGTGCCGGTTCGTCGCGCGTCGTCGGGGGTGGGAAGGGCGGGTGCCGTGGCTCATGCCGGTAAGGTGCCGCGCTCGAGGGGAGCGCCGCTGGGCGCGGACAGCCCCCTGTGGACGAGGACGTCGGAGAGCGATCTGTGGACGACGCCGAAGACCTGGGCGTCCCGCGACCCGATGGGTACTTCTCCCCCTCGGACCGGCCCGCGTCGTCGGATAGTGTGCTGCCCTGACCGACGAGATCGCCACGAGGAGAGCATGAGCCAGGGACTCCAGGGGGCGGATGTCGATGCTCTGCGTCGGCTGGCCCTGGACATGACGACCGCCGGTGACCACCTCCGCACCCTCGGCGCGAGCATCGGGACGAGCATCCGGGCCGCGACCTGGTACGGACCGGACCAGCAGCAGTTCGTCGCCGGGTGGGACAGCGGGCTCTTCCCTGCTCTCGTCAGGACGGCCGACGCCCTGTCGGAGCAGGGAGACGTGCTCGCGCGCAATGCCGAGCAGCAGACACTGACCTCGGCGGGCGACGGAGCGTCCGGGCAGCCCGGGACGCCCCCGGGCGGAGGGGGTCTCCCGCCGGTGAGCGGCATACCCGGTGTCCCACCAGGAACGCCGGGGAGTCCTTCGACGCCTGGGGACGGGAACCCTGACCAGTGGCTGGGGATTCTCCCGCCGTGGGTGGGCCAGGTCTCCAACCTCGCCGGCCTGGGGGTCGACTTCGGTGGCGCTTCGCTCGACGTCCTCGACAGCTTCGAGATCGTCGCGGCGAGCAAGGTGGCGTCCGGCGCCGCCGGTGGTCTCGGTCTCGTCTTCGGTGCGCTCGGGGTCGTCGAGGGGTCCTACGAGATCGCAGGCGGCGTCGCAGAGGGCGACGGTTGGGCGATCGGTGACGGAGCGATCACTGCGGGGCTGGGGGCTGCGGGGGTCGTGACCGGCGGGCTCGGTGTCGCGGCCGCGACGGGGTTCATCGTCTCCAACCCGGTCGGGTGGGCGGTCGGCCTGGGGCTCGCGGTCGGTGGCGGCGCCTGGTGGGGTCTGCAGCAGCTCACGCCGCCGGGCATGGAGACGACCGAGTGGTTGGCCGGCATGGGGCAGGACGGGGTCGAGTGGGTCGCCGACGGAGTCGGTACGGCGTGGGAAGCCGCAGGCTCCGCGTGGGACGATGCGGCCAGCGCGACCGAGGACATCATCGACGGCACGGCCGAGTTCGTCGACGACGTCACAGCCCCGCTGCGGAACCTGTTCGCCTTCGACTGACCCGCGTCATGCCCGGACCTGCCCCCTGTCGACACCGCCCAGCACTGGAGAGACGTGGACAACGAGACCACCACCTTCCCCTTGACCACCTTCGAGCTCGCGACGCTCCTCTCGCTCGTCGAGGGGGCCGCCGCCGCGCAGTCGGCGGCGAGCCTGCGCATCCCTGACCCGAAGGACGCGGTCTCACGCAGAGCGGGACTGTCTTCGCTCGTCGTCCGGGGGCTGGTCGACCTGGGGCACGGCAGGATCACCCCCCAGGGGAAGGCCGGCGCGGTCGCCGGGGTCCTGACGACGGCCGATCAGTGGGTCGAGATCGGTGTCGCGCGTCGCGACACGGCGGACGCCGCTGTCCTCGTGGGTGCCGGTCAGGACGTCCTCCTGCTCAGCCCCCGAGGCTTCGACGTCTGGGACGTGCTCCCCGTGGACGGGAGCAAGGACCTCGTGGACGCTGGGATCGAGCTCGCCCGGCAGGGGGTGGAGGTGACGGGCGCAGACGAGCCCGTGGCCGTGAGCGTGAAGGTGACCAGAGCCACCGGGAGTGCCGTCGCCAGCGCGCACCGCGACGCCCAGGGAGGCTGGCAGGTGGCGATCGAGCCCGCCGACCCGGACGGCCGACTGACGATCCTCGACGATGCCCCGGCGGACCAGTCCGAGGCGCTCGCCACCCTGCGCAAGGCTCTCCCGTGAACGGCCCGCAGGCGGGAGGGGGAGGCGAGGAGCCGAAGCAGCTCGACGCGAAGAAGCTCGCAGGTCTCCGCACGTTCGCCGGTGCCGTCGTCGTGCTGATCGTCGTGAACTTCGTGATCGCCGGGGCGGTGGCGATCTTCGGCGGGAACAGCGACCAGGATCCTGTGGGGCGCTGGGTCGGCGTCGGGTTCCTGCTGTGCCTCAACGTGTTCCTCGTGTGGGTGCAGGTCAGGATTCGACGCTCGGACGCCTGGAGGCTCGCGACGTCCGACCGCAGCGCCCGGCGGGGCTGAGCCCGACGCGAGAGGATGCGGTCATGACCACGATCCTCGTGACCGGCGGTACCGGCACGCTCGGCACCCCCACCGTGACGCTCCTGCGTGCCGCGGGGCACGACGTCCGCGTGCTCAGCCGGTCCACCCGGCCGGGCCCGGCCTTCGTGACCGGGGACCTCACCACGGGTGAGGGCCTGCGGGAAGCGTTCGACGGCGTGGAGACGGTCCTGCACCTGGCGACCCGCGGTCCCCGGGCCGACGTCGAGATGGGCCGCCACGTCGTGGCCGCGACCCGCGACGCCGGGGTGGGGCACGTCGTGTTCCAGTCGATCGTGGGCGTCGACCAGATCCCGCTCGGCTACTACACGGCGAAGGTCGAGGTCGAGGACCTGCTGGCCGCGTCCGGCCTGCCGCACACCATCCTGCGGGCCACGCAGTTCCACGAGTTCGTCGACAACCTCTTCCTCGCGCAGCGCTTCTCGCCCGTGCTGCTCACGCCTGCGCTCGAGGTCCAGCCGGTCGCGGTGCCCGACGTCGCCGCGCGCCTCGTGGAGATCGTCGCCGCCGGGCCGTCGGGCCGGGTCGCGGACGTCGGCGGACCCGAGCGCATCACGGGCCGCGAGGCCGCGCGCGCCTGGCTGCGGGCGACGGGCAGCCGCCGCGGTGTCGCCCGGGTGCGGCTGCCGGGGCGGACCTTCGGGGCGTACGCGGCAGGCCACCACATGGTGCCGGGCGCCCCCTACGGGACGGGCACGTACGGCCAGCACCTGCTCGGGCGGTACGGGCGCCCGAGCTAGCCCGGACCTCGGCGGCAGGACCAGGACGCGTCCGGGCCGAGCCCCCGGTTGCCGGGGCCCGGACCGCGCGTGATCGTGGGGAGCATGACCCGAGCCGGTGGTACCTCGCGATCCTCGTTCGACGTCCTCGCCCGGTCGCTCGCGATCGGGGTCGCGGCGGGCAGCCGTGCGTCGCTCGGCCTGGCTCCTCCGGTGCTCACGTCCTCGCTGTCGGGGCCGTGGGGGGTGCTCGCCAAGGTCGTCGGTGCGCTGGGGGTCGCGGCCGAGCTCACGGGGGACAAGCTACCGAGCGCGGGTTCGCGGCTCGAGCAGCCCGGGCCGCCGATCCGCATGGTCTCGGGCGCGGTGGGCGCGCTCGTGCTCGCGCGCCGCGCCGAGGCCGGGGTGCTCCTCCCGCTGCTCCTCGGGGCGGCGGGCGGCGCTGCGGGCACCTGGGGCGGGGCCGCGTGGCGCGCGGCCGCGGTCGGCAGGCGCCCCGACTGGCAGGCCGCGGTCGTCGAGGACGCGGTCGCGCTCTCGCTCGCGGTGTTCGCGGTGCGCCCCTGACGCCCGCGCCTCCCCAGGACCACCGTGCCTGTGGACGAGCGGGCCTCGTCGCCACGGCGTTGGTAGCCTTCCCGTGTGCACAGGCGTCGACGCTCCGCTGCTTCCGCGGTCGTGTGCCTCGTGGTGCCTGCCGTCCTGGTCTCGGGCTGTTCGAGCAACCTCGACTGTCCTGCCGTCGGCACCTCGAGCACGCTGACCGTCTCGTTCACCGCCGACCTGCCGCCGGGCTCGACCATCGGGGCGAGCTGTGAGTCCACGGAGACGTGCTTCGTCGGCGAGGACGACGGCGACCGAAGGTCCCGCGTCCTGAGCTTTCCGGGCTCCACCCCGGACGAGACCACGATCACCGTCCTGGACGCCTCGGGAGCAGTCCTGTCCGTCCACGCCCTCAGCATCCCGTGGACGACCGACGACGACCCGTGCGATCCCCCGGCGACGGCGCGGGCGACGCTGGACCCGTCCGGATAGGCGCTCGGTCGACTCGAGAAGGAAGCACGGCCCTGGGGGCCCTGGCAGGACCCGCGACACGGGCTGCGCCGAGCCTGCCCGACGGCGCCGCTCACCTCCGGGGCGAGCGCCGCCGTCGGGCCGCAGTGCTCAGCAGGTCAGGTGGTCGCCCGTGGTGGTGCCCAGGAGATCGGCGTAGCGGCGGAACAGCGCCACCCGGTTCGCGACCTGGCGCGGGTTCCCGCCGTCGCACTCGAGCGGGCCGTTGATCGCGCGGATCGTCTCGCGGAAGCCGTGCTCCCCGACGATCGCCTCGTGGCACGTCATGGTGCCCTCGCCGGGCTGCGTGTTCCAGTACCAGAGCGCGGTCTTCCAGGCGACGGTCGCGTCCGTCTCGACGAGGAACGGGTTGTTCAGCAGGTCGATGCCCAGGGCGTCGCCCGCGGCCTTGTAGTTGAAGTTCCAGGAGAGCTGGATGGGGCCCTTGCCGTAGTAGGCGTCCTGTCCTGCGGGGCAGCCGTAGGGCTGGGTCGGGTCGCAGTAGTGCGAGTACACGGCCGTGTTGAGCTCGCTCACGTGCAGCAGACCCGTGCTCTCGTGGCTCACGTTCGCGAGGAAGGCCGCGGCCTCGCGGGCCGCGATCTCGGGGCCGCCCGACGTCGCGAACTCGGGGTACGCCTCGGTCGCGGCGACCAGGCCCGCGTACGTGTAGAACGGGTTGCGGTCCGGGAACATCTCCTCGAACTGCGCCTCGGTCACCACGAAGCCCGTCGTGATGCCGCTCGTCGAACCTGTCTCAGCCATGAGCCACCCTCTCGTCACTGTTCCGGGCGGTGTGTCGCCCGACGACTCGTCGGTGATCCGTCGGTGCCCCGCCTGCGTTCAGCGGTCACCCTAGGGGACGAGGGAGCGCTCGTCGGTATCGGTGTGCAGTGCGCTCCGCGGGGCGTCCTCGACGTCGGGCTCGGGGAGGTCGCCAGGGCCGGGGGAGCCCTCGGGGGAGGGGTCCGCAGGGGTCGCGCCGCCCGTCCTGGCGTACACGAGGACGGCGACCAGGCCCGCGACCCACCCCGTGACGAGCGGCCAGAAGAGGCTCGCCTGCATGGTCGGCAGGACCATGTTCATCGTGGCCGAGTGCAGCCCGAACCCGGCGTAGGCCGTGAACGACCGGGCCGCCGCGGGGCCCACGGCCGCCGCGACGGTGGCGAACCAGACCGCGAGCACCAGGGTCCAGCGTCCCGCGCGCGGCGGGAGCCGACGGGTCGCGAGCCACGTCCCACCCGCGACGACCAGGGCCACGACCAGCGCGAGCGCCACCTCCAGGCCCTGGACCGGTTGCCCTTGCGGCGCGAAGCGGAAGATCATCGCCCCCGTGGCCGCCTCGGCGACGAGGTCGATCGGGCCGCGCGCGCTGCGGTGCCACACGAGCCACGAGCTGCCTGCCCCGACCGCGACCCACACGAGCGAGGCCGTCAGACCGGCGGCGAGCACGGCGGGCCAGGCGCGGGCCCGCAGCGGCTTGCGCGACCTGCGCGTCGCGGGGAGCTCCGCCGTGGCGGACCTGTTCGTCAGGGCGAGGGCTCCGACGAGGGCCGCGCCCACGAGCCAGCCGTTGACCAGACCCCACCAGCCCCCGGCGAACGACGCGGCGAGCAGGTGGAACGCCGGGTTCATGGGGGCGGGGAAGGCGATGTCCGCGACCGTGTCGGCGACCGATCCCGCCGTCCCGCCCGCCACGACCCCGAACCACGTCGCGAGGAAGACGCCCCACGTGCCGGTGCGTCGAGGCAGGCGCCGCGTCGCGAGGTAGGCGACGACGAGGACGACCAGCCCTGCGAGGAGAGCCGCGAGGATCGTCTGACCCGTGATCGCGGAGCCGCCCGGGAACGTCCCGTTCGGGTGGGGGAGGAACGTGCGGACGAGCGCGCTGTGGACCCGGTACGTGAAGTTCGCGTGCACCCAGTCGCTGAGGACCGCCGTCCCGACCCACAGGATCGAGGTGACCAGCCCGGCGACGAGCACGGCGGGGTCCCTGCGTGACGTCATCGGCATGCCCGCGAGGGTAGCGCACGCGGGTGAGGCGCCCGCGGCTCGGGTGGGGAGCCCGCAGCCCGGTCCGGCCCGACGCCGGAGCGCGCCCAGGTGCGGGAGGCGCGCTCCGCCGTCGGGCGGGAACTGCTCGTCGGTTGACACTCTCCGAGGCCGCGTGCAAGAGTGCCTCTCAATCCGGAAACGTTTCCAGAGTGTTTCGCACCGCTGCGTTGGAAACGTTTCCAAATCGAGATCTTCCGCACCACCTTCGACGGAGAGGGCAGGAACCGATGGCATCACGTGCAACGTTGAACGAGGTCGCCGAGCGTGCAGGGGTCTCGCTCGCCTCGACCTCCCGAGCGCTGCACGGCTCCGGCGCCAGCAAGGCCATGGTCGAGCGCGTGCGCGCCGCCGCCCAGGAGCTCGGGTACAGCCCCGACGCCGTCGGGCGCTCGCTGCGCATGAAGCGCACCTTCCAGATCGCCTTCGCGGTCGCCGACATCGGCAACCAGGTCTACGTCGAGATGATGTCCGCGATCCACGCGGTCGTCGCGCCCTACGGCTACCGGGTCGTCGTGACGACCACGGGAGACACCGCGGAGTCCACGACCGACCTCGTGCGCAGCCTCGCGAACGGCATGGTCGACGGGATCATCCTCAGCCCCCTGCGCATGAGCGAAGACCTCGTGCGTGAGATCCACGAGTCCGCCGTGCCGGTCGTCGTGATCGGCCGCTCGCTCGGCGCCCACGGCATCGACTCGGTCTCGACCGACTCCGCGGGCGGGATCGGCCAGGCCGTGACCCACCTGCTCGACATCGGCCGCCGCCGCATCGCGTTCCTCAACGGCCCCCTCGACACGACCCCCGGCGAAGCCCGCCAGCGAGGGTTCGACGCCGCGGTCGCCGCCCCCGGGTTCGCCGCCGAGCGCGTCGACGTCGAGATCGCCGAGGACTTCACGGTCGCGGCCGGCCTCGCCGCGACACGCGCGCTCATCGAGCGCGGCGCGGCGCACGGTGGCCTCGACGCGATCGTCGCCGCCAACGACCTGCTCGCGATCGGTGCCATGCACGCGGCCCGGCTCGGCGGCCTCGACGTCCCCACCGACCTCGCCGTGACCGGCATGGACGACACCGAGATCGGCCGCGTCTTCCACCCGAGCCTCACGAGCGTCTCCCTGGGCTCGGCCGAGCGTGGCCGCCGCGCCGCGCAGCTCGTGCTCGGCCTGGTCGAGGGCACGGCCCACGAGACCCGGCACGTGGACGTGGGGCCGACCCTCCTCGTCCGCGAATCCACCCGACCGACCGACGCACTCGACGGAGAGAAGTCATGACAGCGCCCACCGTGGAGGCCGGCCCCCGACCGGCCTCCCCCGCCCCCCAGCGGCTCACTCCGCGCCGGAACGGAGGGATGACCCGCTCGAAGCGGCGCGAGGCCATCGCCCTCGTCATCCCGTCGCTGCTCCCGATCCTCGTCCTGAGCGTCGCCCCCCTCCTCGTCGGCGTGGGGCTCGCGTTCACCGACGCGCGCCTGGTCCGCAACCCCGAGTACGCGTTCGTCGGAATGGACAACTTCGTCCGCCTGGCTGACAACTCGTTCTTCTGGGACTCGTTCCGGATCGGCATGATCTGGGCCGTGTCGGTGACGCTGCTCCAGCTCGTCGCGGCCATGGGCCTCGCGCTCCTGCTCAACTCCGACCTCAAGCTCCAGGGCCTGACCCGCGTGCTCGCGCTGATCCCGTGGGCCATGCCGCCCGTGGTCGTCGCGATCATGTGGCGGATGATCTACTCGCCCAACGCGGGTCCGCTCAACGCGTTCCTCGGCAGCGTGGGTCTGCCCGACGACATCAACTGGCTCGCGGACTTCTCGACCGCGCTGCCCGCCGTGATCGTCGTCGGCATCTGGGTCGGCATGCCGCAGACCACCGTGACGCTGCTCGCCGGGCTCCAGCAGATCCCCGACGAGCTCCACGAGGCCGCCGCGATCGACGGCGCGAACGCGTGGCGCCGCTTCACGGCCGTGACCCTCCCCAGCCTGCGCCCGATCATCACGTCGATCACCTCGCTCAACTTCATCTGGAACTTCAACTCGTTCTCCCTGGTCTACGTGCTGACCGAGGGCGGACCGGGCGGCCGCACCATGCTGCCGATGCTCTACACGTACCTCGAGGCGTTCAAGAACAGGAACATCGGCTACGCGGCCGCCATGGGCGTCGTGCTCGTGGTCGTCGTCGTGCTCCTGCTCGCGATCTACCTGTGGTCCCAGTTCCGCCAAGACCGCGACAGCACGGGGAAGTGATCTGATGCGTCATCTCGTCCGGCCAGCCCAGTACGTGGCGCTGTGCTTCTACATCGTCTTCCTCGGCTTCCCGCTGCTGTGGCTCATCTCGGCGTCGCTCAAGTCGTCGGGGGAGCTCAACTCGCTCAGCGTGAGCCTGATCCCGCAGGACATCGAGCTCGGCAACTACTCGGCCGCGCTCGAACGCCAGGGCCTCGTGCGCTCGGCGTGGAACTCCGCGATCGTCGCGCTCGTCTCGACCGCGCTCGTGCTCCTCATCGCGCTGCCCGGCGCGTACGTCCTGGCCCGGCTCAAGGGCCTGGTCCGCGGCATGGGCGTGGGGTGGATCCTGGTCAGCCAGGTCTTCCCCGTGATCCTCATCATCCTGCCGCTGTTCCTCATCCTGCGGACCATCGGCCTGACCGACAGCCTGGTCGGCCTGACCCTCGTGCACACGACGTACACGCTGCCGTTCGCGCTGTGGATGCTGCAGGGCTACGTGAGCTCGATCCCCATCGAGCTCGAGGAAGCAGGGTCGATGGACGGGGCCAGCCGCCTGACGGTGCTCCGCCAGATCGTCTTCCCGCTCCTCATGCCGGGCGTCGTCGCGACCGCGATGTTCAGCTTCGTGTCCTCGTGGAACGAGTTCTTCTTCGCGCTCGTGCTGCTGCAGTCGCCCGAGAACTACACGCTGCCGATCACGCTCAAGATGTTCATCGGCGGCGAGGGCAAGGTCGCCCTCGGCCCGCTCGCGGCGGGCGCCGTGCTCGCCGCGATCCCCAGCATCGTCTTCTTCTCCATCATGCAGAAAAGGCTCACCGGCGGACTCCTGTCCGGTGCCGTCAAGGGGTGAGCGCAGTGCGCCCCCGCCTCGACGGAACCCGTCCCACCCACCCCACCCGCACGACCCCCACGCCTCAGAAAGGCAGACACATGAAGACTCGTGGTGCGTCCATCGCCGCATGCCTCACGATCGGCACGTTGTTCCTCACCGCTTGCGGAAGCGGCAGCGACGGCGCCGCCGGTGGAGACTCCGGCCCGATCACGCTCAAGTTCCAGTCGCTCTCCGACCAGCCGGCGGCCATCGCCGCGACCGAGAGCATCGTCTCGGACTGGAACGAGGCCAACCCCGACGTCCAGGTCGAGATCGTCCCCGCGGGGTGGGACGGGATCTACGACAAGCTCATCACGCAGTTCAACGGCGGTGCGGCGCCGGACATCATCCACTACGAGGCAGCGAGCATCGTGCCCTTCGCGGCCGACGGCTACCTCGCCGACCTCTCGGAGCACATGTCCGACGAGTTCCGTGCGGACGTCCCCGAGGGCATCCTCGACGCGGTCACGGTCGACGACAAGGTCATCGCGTACCCGACCGAGCTCCAGTCCTACATGGTGTTCGCGAACAAGACGCTGCTCGACGCCGCGGGGGTCACGATCCCCACGGGCGAGACCATGACGTGGGACGAGATGCGCGCGATCGCGCAGGCCACGACCACGGACGGCACGTACGGCCTGGGCTGGGGTCTCAAGAGCCCCACCGCGGCGTACATGGCGTTCGCGCCCGGCTTCGGCGGCACCTACTTCGAGGGCAGCGGCGCCGACGCGACGCTGACGGTCGGCGAGGGCGAGATGGCCGTGCCGAACCTCGTGGACGCCATGGCGTTCGAGGACAAGTCGATCCTGCCCGTGACCCTGAGCCAGACCGGGTCGGAGACCCTCGCGACGTTCTACGCGGGGCAGGTCGCCATGACGATCCAAGGCTCGTTCCAGGCCGCGAACATCGCGACCGACGCGCCCGAGGGCTTCGACTGGATCGTGCTCCCGCCGCTCGAGGGGTCCGAGGGGGCCGAGCAGGCCGCCAACCCGCAGACCCTGTCGGTCAACATCGACTCGAAGCACGTCGACGAGTCGGCCGAGTTCATCGAGTTCTTCACGCAGACCGAGAACCTGGCCGCGCTCAACGAGGCCGACGCCCTCATCCCCGCGACGACGTCCGCGCAGGAGGCCCTCGCGGCCAAGCTCGGCACCGAGAACGGTTGGGACGTCATCCTCTCCTCGGGCCAGCACCTCGTGTCCGCGCCGTACCTCTTCGTCGACGCCTACGCCCAGTGGAAGGACACGGTCGCGACGCCGGCCTACCAGCGCTTCCTCGCGCAGGAGATCGACGCCGACGGCGTGGCCACCGAGCTGACGACCGGCTGGGAAGAGATCACCAAGTAGCAGCACGACCCGTGCGGACGGGCGGCAGCCCGCCCGTCCGCACGGACGACGACCACGGGTGGCCCCGAGTCGCCCGCACGCAGAACGACGAACGACAGGGAGTGACCTCGTGAGCTGGCTGGACGAGAAGGCAGTGGCGGTGATCACCGGCGCGGCCGTCGGCGACGCGCTGGGTGGGGCGACCGAAGGGTGGACCCCGGAGCAGATCGAGGAGCGCCACGGCGGACGGGTCACGGGCATCGTCGGGCCGTTCTACCCGAACTGGCAGGACGCCCGCCCCATCGCGCCGTACCACAAGGGCGACGGGCACATCACGGACGACACCCTCATGACGCAGGCGCTCGTCGAGGTCTACGCCAAGCGCCGGGCGCACCTCGACGCGTACGCGATGGCCGAGGACCTGGTCCCGCTCATGATCGGCGAGCCCCGCTGGATCCCCGAGCTCGAGTCGACGGCCCTGCTGCTGCAGCGCGTGTTCCTCGCGGAGAAGTGGATCGTCGCCCGGCTGCACTACGGGCACGTCGACCCCCGCGAGGCGGGTGTCGGGAACATCGTCAACTGCGGCGCGGCCATGTACGTGGCCCCCGTGGGGCTGGCCAACGCGGGCGACCCGCGCGGCGCGTACGCCGAGGCGATCGACCTCACGGGAGCCCACCAGGCGAGCTACGGCCGCGAGGCCGCGGGCGTCTTCGCGGCCATGGTCGCGGCGGCGGTCGCGCCCGGAGCGAGCGTCGAGGACGTCGTGGCCGCCGCGCTCGACGTCGCGCACGACGGCACGCTCGCCGCGCTGCGCGCGGTCGTCGACGCGTTCGAGGGCTGGACCACGGTCCCCACGACCGACGAGGAGGAGCGCGCCCTGGCACGCACGATCCGCGAGGTCGTCGCCCCGTTCGACTCGGTCGGCCCCGAGTACCGGCAGATGTCGATGGACGCCCGTCGCCCCTCGCGCACCAAGGCCATCGAGGAGCTGCCCGCGGCGCTCGGGTTCGTCCTGGGCCACCGTGGCGACTTCCGCGGGGCGGTGCTCGGCGCGGTCAACTACGGGCGCGACGCCGACTCGATCGCGGTCATGGCCGGCGCGATCACTGCCGGGCTCGGCGGGACCGAGGTCGTGCCGACCGAGTGGCTCGACGAGATCGAGCGCGCGAGCCGCACCGACGTCCGCGCGACCGGGCGTCTCATGGGGGCCGCCGCGCGCGACATCCTCCGAGCCGACCGCGAGGCCGCGACGGCTCGACTCCTGGCCCTCGACGAGATCGAGGCCGCGACGGTGGGAGCCCCGGCGTGAGACTCACCTGGGCCCAGCCCGAGGACCTGCTCGCGCACGAGCTCGTCCAGTCGACCGTCGAGGGCAAGGACGTGTCCGCCGTCGTCGCACGGTGGACCGCGGCGGGCGGCGACACGGTCCCGGCCGTGAGCGGCGCGGGCCCCGTGCCCGCGCCCCCGGCGCTGCGCGCCCTGGCCCGCGAGCTCCTCGACGAGCTCGACGCGCTGCCCGCGGCGCCCGCCCCGACCGAGCCCGACGGGTGGGCGCAGATCGTCGCGCTCCTCCCGGCACCCCCGGCGCTCCCCACGGTGCCCGACGACGAGCTCGCCCGCCGCGTGCACGGCGCCTGGACCGGGCGTTCGGCAGGGTGCCTGCTCGGCAAGCCCGTCGAGAAGATCCCGCGCCAGGGCATCGAGGACATCCTGCGGGCCACGGGCCGTTGGCCGCTCGACACCTGGTTCACGGCCGTCGGGCTCCCCGAGGACGTCGCGGCGCGCTGGCCCTGGAACCGGCGCAGCGCCCCGACCTCGCTCGAGGAGAACATCGACGGGATGCCCGAGGACGACGACCTCAACTACCCGATCCTCGCGCTCGCCCTGCTCGAGAAGCACGGCGCGGCCTTCACGACCGACGACGTCGCCCAGCTCTGGCTCGACAACCTCCCCGCGGGGCGCGTCTTCACCGCGGAGCGCGCGGCGTACCGCAACATCGTCGACGCGCGCCCCGTCCCGGAGACCGCGACCCACCACAACCCGTTCCGGGAGTGGATCGGTGCGCTCATCCGCACCGACGTCCTCGGGTGGGTCGCCCCGGGCGACGTCCGGACCGCCGCGTACCTCGCGTGGACCGACGCGCGGCTGAGCCACACGCGCAACGGCGTCTACGGCGCCCTGTGGGCCGCGGCCCTCGCGTCGGCGTCGATGGTCTGCGCGAGCGTCGAGGACGTGCTCGACGCGGCCCAGACCGTGCTGCCCCCGGACAGCCGGATCGCCGAGGCGGTCCGCCTGGGCCGCGAGGCGGGTGCGGAAGCAGGCGACGTCGCCACGGGTCTCGACCGGATCCACGCCGCGTACGGCGACCTGCACTGGGTCCACGTGCTCAACAACGCGGCCGTGATCGCGTACGCCCTGACCAAGGGTGCGGGGGACTTCGGGTCGAGCGTCTCGATCGCGGTCACCGCGGGCTGGGACACCGACTCCGCGGCAGCGACCGTGGGCGGCGTGGTCGGTGCGCTGCTCGGGACCGACGGGATCGGTGAGCGGTGGACCGCACCGCTCGACGGTCGCATCGCGACCTCGCTGCCCGGTGGGGAGCAGCGCATCGACGACCTCGCGGCGCGGACGGTGGCGCTGCGGCTCACGGGGCCGGTGGCTGCGGCCCACGCCTCCGGGAGCCTTCGTGCCACCAGCACGGGGTCCGACGCATGAGCGCGCACCGGCACGAGAACGGCCCGCGCCCCGGGAGCGTCGTCGTCGTGGGCTCGGCCAACGTGGACCTCGTGGTCGACGTCCCGCGCCACCCCGGCGGCGGCGAGACGATCCTCGGTGGCGACCTGCGCCGCAACCCCGGCGGCAAGGGAGCGAACCAGGCCGTCGCCGCAGCACGCGCGGGGGGCGCCGACACGACCTTCGTCGGGGCCCTCGGCCGCGACGAGCCGGGCGACCTCCTGCTCGCCTCGCTCGATCGCGGGGGAGTGCGCACCGACCTCGTCGAGCGCACGACCGCCCCGACCGGCACGGCCCTCATCACGGTCTCGCCCGACGGCGAGAACGCGATCGTCGTCGCCCCGGGGGCGAACTCGCACGTGCGCATCGGCCCGGAGCAGGCCGAGCGGATCGGCGCTGCGGACGTCGTCCTGGCGCAGCTCGAGATCCCGCTCGACGTGGTCCTCGCCGCGGGCGCCGCGCGTCGACCGGGAGCCGTGCTCGCGCTCAACGCCGCGCCGTCGCGCGACCTGCCCGACGAGATGTGGGCCGCGCTCGACCTGCTGATCGTCAACGAGCACGAGGCCCGCGACCTCGCGGGGGAGGCCGCCGGTCCGACCGGGGCCGCCCCCACGGACCCCGTCGACGCCGCCGCGCGCCTCGCCGCGACCCTCCTGGCCCGGGTGCCCGCCGTCGTCGTGACCCTCGGCGGCGCGGGCTGCCTCGTCGTCCGGCGCGGTGCGGAACCCGTCCACGTCCCGGCCCCCCGCGTCGACGCGGTCGACACGACCGGCGCCGGCGACACCTTCTGCGGCGTGCTCGCCGCAGCCCTCGCGGGCGGGTCCACCCTCGTGGACGCCGCCCGGACCGCCTCGTTCGCGGGCGCCCTGGCCGTGACCCGGCCCGGGGCGCAGGACGCGGTGCCCACGGCCGACGAGGTCGCCACCTTCGCCCACCCGGAGCAGCAGCCATGAGCTACACGTTCGACCCGCTCGTCCCCCGCCCCATCGACCTCCCCACGTCCGTCCCGCTCGACGGACCCCTCGACGAGCAGGACCTCGCCGCGCTCGACCAGGCGAAGATCTTCGCCGCTCCGGACGACCCGGCGCAGTGGGCCGCGTGGCGCGAGCGGCTCGAGGCGTGGCGCACCGACGCGCGCGAGCGTCACGGCTTCACGGGCGCCGTCTACGAGCGTCCCCAGGCCGCGTGGGCCGCGAGCTGCTTCACGATCGCGCAGGTCTGGCTGTGGGACGAGCTGCTCTACTCGTTCGAGGAGAACCGCTTCACGCCCGAGCGCTTCCTGGCCGACGCCCGCGAGCGCTTCGCGGACCTCGACGCCGTGGTGCTGTGGCACGCGTACCCCGTGATCGGCATCGACGACCGCAACCAGTGGGACTTCTACCGTGACGTCCCGGGCCTCACGGGGCCGGGTGGCCTGGTCGCGACCCTGCACGCCGCGGGCCTGCACGTGTTCGTCGACTACAACCCGTGGGACACGGGCACGCGCCGCGGCGAGGACGACCTGTCCGAGCTCGCCGCGGTCGTCGCGGACCTCCCGGCCGACGGCGTCTTCCTCGACACGCTCAAGAAGGCGGAGCCCGAGCTCGTCGCGCGGCTCGAGGCCGCCCGCCCGGGCATCGTCCTGGAGGGCGAGTCCAAGCTCGCGGTCGAGCGCATCGAGGACCACTCGTCGTCGTGGGCGCAGTTCTTCGCCGACTCCTCCGTGCCGGGCGTGCTGCGCGCGCACTGGTACGAGCGCCGCCACATGCAGCACCACGTGCGCCGCTGGAACCGTGACCACACCGACGAGCTCCAGTCCGCGTGGATCAACGGTGTGGGCGTCATGGTGTGGGAGGTCGTGTTCGGGGTGTGGGTCGGGTGGAGCGAGCGCGACGCCGCGACGCTGCGCCGCATGGTCACGGTCCAGCGCGCCGCCAAGAACCTGCTGCTCGACGGCGAGTGGACCCCGCTCACGGACCTCGCCCCCGAGGCACGCGACGCGGGCGTGCACGCGTCCCTCTTCTCGCGCGACGGCGTCTCGCTGTGGACGCTCGTCAACCGCGGCGAGGACGACTGGACGGGCCCGGTCCTCACCGCCGCCCCCGCCGGTCGGTTCGTCGACCTGACGGGCCTGGCGACCGCGGCCCCCACGGACCCGACCGGTGCGCCGGTCGCCCAGGCCGGTGGCGCCGCCGACGATGTCGGTGCCACCGCTCCACCCGTCTCGCTCACGGTCCCGGGCCGCGGCATCGCCGCGCTCGTGCACCTCGCGCCCGGAGCGGTCGAGCCCGCGTGGCTCGCCGAACTGGTCGAGGACATGCGGGGTCACGCCCCCAGCGCGGACGCGCGGTTCCCCCACCGGATCGCGCGCCGGATCGCACCGGCGATCCCGCTCGTCCCGGTAGCGCCCGCTCCCTCTGCCGCTCACCCGGGCGGCCCCGACGGCGCGGATGCCCGCCCGACCCCGCTGGGCGACGCCCCGGCGACGTCCGGACCGGAGGCGAGCGCCGTCGTCGTGCCTGCGGGGCCGTACGCCCTGACCGTGCGCTACCGCGCCCGCGAGACCGGGATGTACCAGGGCGCGCCCTACGTCGAGGAGTGGAAGCCGCTCTCGCCGCGCCTGCACGACGCGCGCACGCTCCAGCGCGACGGCGACCTCGCAGCCCCCGTCGCGGTCGCGGCCGGCGAGGTCACGAACGACCAGTTCGCGGCGTTCCTCGACGCGACGGGCTATCGGCCCGCCACCCGGCACCGCTTCCTCGCGCACTGGGTGGACGGCCGACCGCCCGCGGGGCGCGAGGACGAGCCCGTGACGTTCGTCGACCTCGACGACGCACGCGCCTACAGCGCGTGGCGCGGGGGCCGGCTCCCGAGCGAGGACGAGTGGCAGCTCGCGGGCGAGACGGGCGGCCTGCTGCGCGGCGCGCCCGTCGTGTGGAACTGGACCGAGAGCGAGCACAGCGACGGCCGCACGCGCTACGCCATGCTCAAGGGCGGCTCGGACCACGAGTCGACCGGTTCCGAGTGGTACTTCGACGGCGGCGTCCAGCGCCCCGAGTTCAGCGCCAAGCTGCTCCTGCCGGGCCTGGGCCTGGCGCGCAGCTCGAGCATCGGCTTCCGGTGCGCGTGGACCGTGGACGAGGTGACGGCATGACGGTCTCGCGCGACCCCCAGGACGGCGCGCTCGCGGGCCTCAAGGTCGTCGACGCCTCGACCCTCTTCGCGGGGCCCATGGCCGCGATGCACCTCGGCGACATGGGCGCCGACGTGATCAAGGTCGAGCACCCCACCAAGCCCGACCCCTCGCGCGGGCACGGCGCCGCGAAGGACGGCGTCAACCTCTGGTGGAAGACGCTCGGCCGCAACAAGCGGACCGTGACCGTCAACCTGTCGAGCGACGGGGGCCGGGAGGTATTCCTGGCGCTCGCGGCCGAGGCCGACGTCGTGATCGAGAACTTCCGGCCCGGGACGCTCGAACGCTGGGGCCTGGGCTACGACGAGCTCTCGGCGCACAACCCGCGCCTCGTGCTCGCGCGCATCAGCGGGTTCGGGCAGGTGGGGCCGTACCGGTCGCGCCCCGGGTTCGGCACGCTCGCCGAGGCCATGAGCGGCTTCGCGGCCATGACGGGCGAGGCGGACGGCCCGCCGACCCTGCCGCCGTTCGGCCTCGCGGACGGCGTCGCGTCGCTCGCGACCGCGTTCGCGGTCATGGTCGCGCTCCAGAGCCGCGAGCGCTCGGGGCGCGGCCAGGTCGTCGACACCGCGATCATCGAGCCCATCCTCGCGATGCTCGGGCCGCAGATCACGCGCTGGGACCAGCTGCGGACCGTGCAGCCGCGCACGGGCAACCGCTCGGCGAACAACGCGCCGCGCAACACGTACCGCACGAGCGACGGCCAGTGGGTCGCGGTCTCGACGTCGGCGCAGTCGATCGCGGAGCGCGTCCTGCGCCTCGTGGGGCACCCCGAGGTCATCGACGAGCCGTGGTTCGCGGTGGGCGCCGAGCGCGCCCAGCACGCCGACGAGCTCGACGCGGCCGTGGGCGGGTGGATCGCGCAGCGCACGCGCGACGAGGTCGTGGCGGCGTTCGAGGAGGCGCAGGCCGCGGTCGCGCCCATCTACGACGCGCAGGACATCGTGGGCGACCCGCAGTTCCAGGCGCTCGGCACGCTCCACGAGATCGAGGACCCCGAGCTCGGCCCGATGCTCATGCAGGGCCCGCTGTTCCGGCTCTCGGACCACGACGGCGTCATCGGGTTCACGGGCCGTGCGCACGGCGCCGACACCGACGTGGTGCTGGGCGAGCTGGGCTTCGACGCCGAGCGCGTCGCCGCGCTGCGGGAGGCGGGGGCCGTATGACCTCCCCGCCGCTCACGCTGCTCTACGCCCCGGGAGACCGGCCCGACCGCGTCGCCAAGGCCTTCGCGACGTCGGCCGACGTCGTGATCGTCGACCTCGAGGACGCGGTCGCCCCGGCCGCCAAGGTGGCTGCGCGGGCCTCGGCCGTCGCGCTGCTGGCCGAGGTGTCGCGCCGGGTCCAGGTGCGCGTCAACCAGCGCGGCACGCCCTGGCACGCCGACGACGTCGCGGCGGTCGCGTCGCTGCCCCTCGCCGTGGGGGCTCGCGTGCCCAAGGTCGAGTCGGCCGACGAGGTCCGTGAGCTCGCCGCCGCGCTGCCCGGGCGCGACCTGCACCTGCTGATCGAGTCGGCGCTCGGGGTCGAGCGCGCGTTCGAGATCGCGTCCGCCTCGCCCCGGGTCGCGTCGGTCGGTCTGGGCGAGGCCGACCTGCGCTCGGACCTGCGCGTGGACGACGACGGCGCGCTGGCCTGGGTGCGCAGCCGCCTCGTGGTCGCGGCGCGGGCCGCCGGACTGCCGTCGCCGTCCATGTCGGCGTACACGCACGTCAAGGACCTCGACGGGCTCGTGGCCTCGTGCCGCGCGGGCCGTGCGCTCGGCTTCCTGGGGCGCACCGCGATCCATCCCGTCCAGCTCGACCCCATCCGCGAGGCGTTCCTCCCGAGCACCGACGAGGTGTCGCGAGCGCGCGAGGTGCTCGACCGTGTCGGCACCGCGGCCGCGCGCGGTGTCGGGGCGATCGCGCTCCCCGACGGCACGTTCCTCGACGTCGCGATGGTCGAGCGCGCGCGCTCGGTCCTCGCGGTCGCGGGGGAGGCGACCGCCTGAGCGGTGTTCTCCCGTGAGGGGGCCGTCCGCGCACCGGCGCGCGGGCGGGTCCCGGTTCCACCTGCTCGATCCGCACGCACCGAGGTACCCCGCACGCACCGATCCACCCGCATGCACCGACGAATCGCCTGATCACGTTTCTCGAAGGAGAGAACCATGACCACAGTGCCCCTCCCGTCCCCGGCGACGCCCCCGCGAGCCCCTCGCTCGCGGCGGCGGATCGCCGCCCTCCTGGCCGGGGTGGTGGGAGCGGGCGGCGCCGTCGTCGGGCTCCCGCTCGCCGTGGCCGGACCTGTCGCGGCCGCCGAGCAGGGCACGCTCGTGCCCGGCAGCGCGCCCTCGGAGGCGCTCGGTGCGGGCGGGGCCGTCGACTACACGGTGTACCTCCCGCCGGGCTACGACGAGGACGCCGAGCAGCGCTACCCGACCGTCTACCTGCTGCACGGGCGCGGCGACACGCAGGCCGCGTGGCAGCGCGTCGCGACCGACCTCGACGAGCTCATCGGGACCGAGGCGATCCAGCCCCTGGTCGTGGTCATGCCCGACGCGCCCTGGAACGACCGGGGGAGCTGGTACACCGACTCGGCCTACGAGGGCGCTGACGGTGCTGGACCCGGCGGCGGCACCGGTGCAGGCTTCCAGGTCGAGACCGCGCTCACGCGCGACCTGGTCGGCCACGTCGACGCGACCTACCGGACCGTCGCCGACCGTGAGGCGCGCGCCGTCGGCGGCTATTCCATGGGAGGGGCAGGCGCGCTGCGCCTGACCCTCGCGCACCAGGACGAGTTCTCGGCGGGCATCGTGCTGAGCCCCGCGGTGTACGTCCCCCAGCCCCCCGCGGACTCCTCCGCCCGTGACCACGGGGGCTACGGCGTCGGGCACGAGCTGTTCTCGCCCGAGCGGTACACCGAGCTCTCGTACCCGGCGGCGCTCGCCGCGCTCGATCCGGCCCTGCCCGTTCACCTGTTCGTCGCGGTCGGCGACGACGAGTGGGCCAACCCGGATCCCGCCGAGGCCAGCCACGACATCGACTTCGAGTCGGCCCAGCTCTACAACACCGCGCGCCGCGTGCCGGGAGTGACCGCCGAGCTGCGGGTCCTGGACGGCGGCCACGACTGGGACGTCTGGCAGCCCGCGTTCCGCGAGGCGATCGTCGACGTGTCCTCGCGCCTGCGCACCGAGCCCACCGTGCCGTGGGACGCCGAGCTGCTCGGCTCCGCGGGGGACGACCGCGCGGGCGGCATCCTCCCCACGCCCGACGGCGGCACGACCGTCGCCCTGAACCTCGCCGGGGCGTGGGCCGGGTCGCAGCCGGTGGGTGGCCTCGACGTCGTGCTCGCGCGCCGCGACGCGGACGGTGCCACGCTGTGGCAGCACCCGATC
This sequence comes from Oerskovia jenensis, assembly GCF_016907235.1. Taxonomy (NCBI): domain Bacteria; kingdom Bacillati; phylum Actinomycetota; class Actinomycetes; order Micrococcales; family Cellulomonadaceae; genus Oerskovia; species Oerskovia jenensis. The sequence continues at coordinate 2,269,826 of NZ_JAFBBO010000001.1, read as the reverse complement.
GCGACGGCCGCCGACGAGCGTGCGTACGGCGTGGTCGCCGGACGGGCCGGGACGACGCTCGTCGCCGGGTACACCAAGGGCGACCTCGACGGGAAGCACGCGGGCACGACGCGCGACGACGGGTTCGTCGCGGCCGTGACCGCCGCGGGCGAGCGCGCCTGGACGCTCCAGACAGGTGACCCCGCCGCGGCCGACCGCTTCTACGCCGTCGCGTCCGACGGGGCAGGCGGCGCGTACGTCGCCGGGTACACGAGCGGGACCGTTCCTGGCGGGACGAGCGCGGGCGACAAGGACGCGATCGTCGGGCGCGTGGCGGCCGATGGCGAGCTCCTGTGGCTGCGCCAGGTCGGCGGGGCAGGCGAGGACAAGGCGCTCGCGGTCGCTTCTGGGCCCGACGGGTCCGTGTACGTGGGCGGGGTCGCGGGGCAGGGCATGCCGGGCGTGCAGGCGGCCGGGGCCAACGACGGGTGGGTCGCGCGGTACGACGGCGCGGGCGAGCTCGTGTGGCTGCGCGGTGTCGCGACGTCGGCCAACGACCAGGTGAGCGGGCTCGTGGCGCGCGCCGACGGCTCGGTCGTCGCCGTGGGGCACACGCGCGGTGCGCTCGGAGGGGAGTCCGCGGGGGACAACGACGTGTTCGCGCGGGCGTTCGACGCCCGTGGCGAGGTCCTGTGGACGACGCAGGTCGGCACGGCGACCGACGACCGCGGGGTGGCCGGCGTCGCCGGGGCCGACGGCACGGTGCTCGTCGTCGGCACGACGTACGGTTCCCTGGGGACGCCCGTCGGCGGCGTGGACGTGTTCACGCTGGCGCTCGCGGCCGACGGCGCGCCCGGGCCCGTGACCCAGCTCGGGACGCGCGAGCGCGACGGGGCCGACGAGTGGGACGACGCGAACCTGTTCGCCGCGGCGGCCCCCGGTGCGGACGGCGTGTGGCTGAGCGGTCTGACGTTCGGGGCGCCGGCCGGTCTGGTGAACGCCGGTGCCGGGGACGTGTTCGTGAGCCGGGTCGAGTTCGCGACCGGGCCGTCGGTGCCGTCGACCGAGGTCGGCGTCGAGGCCACGGCGCGCTGCGTCGGGGGCAGGGCGCAGGTCTCGGTGCGGGCCCTCAACGGCGGCGATCACCCTGTGGATGTCGCCGTGTCCACGCCGTTCGGGAGCAAGAAGTTCGTGGGCGTGGGCGCGGGCAAGAGCGCGCAGCAGACGTTCTCGGCCCGTGTGCCCGCGATCAAGGCGGGGGCGGCGACCGTGACGGTGAGCGAACCGGCAGGGCCGGTCGAGGTCCTCGCACCGTACGCGGCGACGGACTGCGGGGCCTGACGCGGCGGGCCGTCCACACGCCTCGATCTCGGCAGGCTCTCCACAGGAGCGACCCGACGTCACCGCGCGCCGCTGCCGCGGGCGACACAGTGGTCGGCGGGGCTCCGGTGGGCGCCGCTCGGCGGGGGACGGGGGTGTTGTTTCGAGAATCACCAACAATTGTGGGCGATTCTCGAAACACCCCCCGCCCCCCGCCCCACCGCGCCGCCTGTAGCACTGCCTGCAGCAGCACTGCCTGCAGCACAGCCCGTGCGCACGCGTGTCACCGGCTCGCAACGGACGGGCAGACGGCACGCGCACGAGGAGCAGCACGCAAGGGGGAATCCGTGGACTGGAGTCGGCCGGTCTCCGCGGTCGTGCCCGGGCTCGAGGGCGCCGTCCTGCGGGGGCTCTGGGCTCGGCAGGACGACGAGCTGTCGGGAGCGCAGGTGCACCGGGTCGCGCACGCCGGTTCGTCGGAGGGCGTCCGCAAAGCGCTCGCCCGGCTCGTGCAGCAGGGGGTCGTGAACCGTCGGGGCGCGGGGGCCGGCGCGTGGTACCGGATCAACACCGATCATGTGTGCTGGCCGGCGATCGACGGCCTGTTTGAGGCGCTCCACCCTTGCCGTGAGCTGCGGCGACAGGTCGAGAACCTGCTGTGCGACGTCGTGCGGGACGACGAGGTCCGTGCGGAGATCGGCGTCGCGCTCGTCGGTTCGGCCGCGCGAGGGGACGGTGCCGCCGACGACGACCTCGACCTGCTCGTCGTCGTCCCCGCCGGCCTGGAAGGGTGGATCGCCGCGGAGCTGCTCGACCGGCTGCACCGCGACGTCCCGCGATGGACGGGGAACGACGCCGACGTCCACCTGGCGACGCCCCCACAGCTCGTCGCGTGGAGCCACGGCGCCGCCTGGCCGGTGCTCGAGCGCTGGGCCCGTGACGCCGAACAGCTCAGGGGCCCACCGGTGCACGCGCACCTGCCGCTCGTCGTCTGACGTGCCCGCCCGGTGCCCCAGGACGCCCGACCTACCCAGGACGCCCGACGGCGGAGCGCACATCCCAGGAGAAGGTGCGCTCCGCCGTCGGGCCGGGAAGGAACGACTCAGCAGGTGAGGTTCGAGCCCGTGGTCGTGCCGAGGATCTGCGCGAAGCGCTGGAACGCCGCGATGCGGCTCTGCACCTGCGCAGGGTTGCCGCCGTTGCACTCGAGCGTGCCGTTGATCGAGCGGATCGTCTCGCCGAAGCCCGCGCCGCTGACGATGGCCTGGTGGCCCGACATGGTGCCCGGACCCGACTGCGTGTTCCAGTACCAGAGGCCCGTCTTCCAGGCCACGGCCGCGTCGGTCTCGACCAGGTACGGGTTGTTCAGCAGGTCGATGCCCAGGGCGTCACCCGCAGCCTTGTAGTTGTAGTTCCACGAGAGCTGGATCGGCCCCTTGCCGTAGTACGCGGACTGACCCGCGGGGCAGCCGTAGGACTTGCTCGTGTCGCAGTAGTGCGAGTAGTTCGCAGTGTTGCTCTCCTTGATGTAGACCAGGCCACCCGTCTCGTGGTTGATGTTCGCGAGGAACGCCGCAGCCTCACGCTTGGCGACCTCGCTGCCGCCCGACGTGGCGAACTGCGGGTACGCGCTGAGCGCCGCGACCAGGCCCTGGTACGTGTAGAACGGGTTCCGGTTGGGGAACATCTGGTTGAACTGGGCCTCGCTCACCACGAAGCTGCCCGTGCTGCCGCCCGTGCTGCCGCCGGTCGTTCCGCCCGTGGTGCCACCGGTGGTGCCACCCGTGGTGCCGCCGGTCGTTCCGCCCGTGGAGCCGCAGACGCCCTGGGTGCGCCAGACGCCCCACTGGCCCGTGGTGCCCGGGGCCTCGCCCTGGGTCCACCACCCGGCCTTCCAGTTCTGGCCGTCCTTCGAGACGACCGCGCCGCCCGTGTACACCGCGGACGAGGACCACGCCGGAGCGCACACCTCAGCGGCGGCCGCGCGGGGCGCAGGACCGGCGATCGACCACGCGAGGGCCGTCGTCAGGAGAAGAGCAAGAAGAGCCAGCACCGTCGCTGGCCGTCGGATCGTTCGTGCCGTGAGCATGCACGTGCCTCTCGTCGATTACAGGGGACGACTGCGAGCCTGACCGGCGGCCCGGGGGATGGTCAACGCACGTAGGGGGTACTACGTAGGGCGTTCGGTGCTCGTGCGGCGACGGATGGAGCGCAGTGCCGGTGAGCGGGCAGCACGTTCCTGTGGACAGCTCTCCGGCGGGGCGGAACCGTCGGTATCGTCGCCCCGGCTCCGCGCGGGAGCCACGGACGCTGTGCGGGGGGTGCCATGCGAGGTGGGGACGTCCTGAGCGCGGTGTTGGCCGCCGTGCTGGCTGCCGTGCTGGTCGCAGGGCTGGTTGCCGACTGCGGGGGGAGCGCCTCGTCCACGCCGACGTCGCTCACGCTCGCCGACGCGCCCGAGCACTACGGCGCCGTCCTCGCCGACGTCCGCGAGGTGGTCGACGACGAAGCCGGACCCCGGGAGTGGACGTCCGTCGAGCGGGCGCCGATCGTGTGGGAGGTCGCCGCGGGCCGGTGCCCGTTCTGGACCCCGGGGTGGCGCGCCGAGGAGACGATCAGCGTCGACGGTTCCTGGGCGCGGGTCGTCGACACCCTCGACGCCGTCCTGACCGAGCACGGGTTCCACGCGCTCCACGAGAACGAGTCGCCCACCGGTGGCTGGGCCTTCCTCTCGGCCGAGGACGCCAACGGCGCCGTCCTCACGCTCCGCTCGACCGAGCACACCGAGGTGGGTGTGTCCGGGGGGTCGGTGCTGCGGGGGGCGGCGGAGGGGTGCCCGGGGCGGGAGGGCGGAGACGTGGGTGGGTGACGCAGGCGTCTCCCTTGCCCGCAGGTGGCTAGGGGATCCCGAGCTCGGCGCTCTCGCAGGTGGGGGACAGGACGGGGGCGTTCATGCGGACGACGGAGTACTGACTGGAGGAGATGACCAGCTCGGCACCGATGGCGTCGGTGGAGGCGACGTCGACGGAGGGACCGGTGAACTCAGTCAGGCCTAGGGGTGTGAAACCGTGGCGTTCGAGGACCGGGTCGAGCGCTACGCGGACTGCGGTGAAGTCGTCGTCGTCGTCAGCGCCGTTGCCGGTATAGAGGTACTGCTGCGAGCCGGAGTTCGCCATCATGAGGGTGCAGGTGGAGCCGTCTTCGGAGAGGTTCGGTAGTCCGTTGGTTTCCCACGGGGTTGCCGGGTCGAGTGACGTCAGTGCGGCGACGATGTCGTCGCGCACTGCGGTGTAGGTCTCGAGGGTCTCGGCGGGGCCGGCGCTGGGTGGGTCGAAGCTCGGTTCCGGGGCGGTGGGGGCGCCGCAGCCGGCGACGAGGTAGGCGATGACGGCTGCTGCGAGCAGTGTTCGTGCGGTCCGTTGCCGTGCGGTGGACGTTCTGTTGTTTCTCACGCGTGTGCCCCCTGGCTTCGATCCACGCAACGGTGCGCGGCGCCGTCAAACCTAGCAGCATCTGCGTGGGCCGGACCGGCTATCCACAGGCGAAGGAGCGGCTATCCACAGGGGATGAGGGGACCCATGCTCTACCCGTCCCACGGTCAGTAGGGTGTCGGCGACGCACAGGGACCACGGCGGTCCCTGCGTCACTGGGGGAGAGATGGACACCATGGTCGGGGCTGACGTCGAGGCGCTCGCACGGCTCGGCGGCACCTTCACGGAGTGCGCTGATCGGCTCGCGGCGACGTGTCGGCAGGTCGACGGGAGGATGGCAGCCGCGAACTGGGTCGGGCCGTCCGCCGAGGAGTTCCGACGGGACTGGGCACAGCGCCTGGCCCCTGCTCTGACGGCCTGCATCGGTGCACTCCAGGAGAATGCCCAGGCGCTGCGGCGGAACGCTGACGATCAGGCTCGCGCCAGTGCGTCCGACGCTGCGGCGAGATCCGGGACCGACGGGGGCAGCACACACCGAAGCGGTGGTGGCGAGCGCTCCGGCGACGGGGGGAAGGACCGCCCGGGTGATCCCGACCGCGCGGGCTACGGCAAATGGGTCGACGTCCCGCCGACGATCTCGCTCGACGACGCGGCGATCGATCCGAACATGATCAAGCAGCAGGGCATCGGCGACTGCTGGCTCCTTGCCGGCCTGGGTGCGGTCGCGCAGGACGACCCCCAGTTCATTCGGGACCATATGCGACTCAACGACGACGGGACGTGGACCGTCACGATGTACAAGGACAGCGACCCCGTCGAGATCACGGTCGAGCCCACGGTCGCGGAGCAAGGCGTCATGGACCCTTCCAGGGCTCCGAGCTGGGCGTCCGTCTACGAGAAGGCGGCCGCCGAGTACTGGGGCGGCAGCTACGAGGACATCGTGGGCGGCTACTCGAGCGACGCGTTCGCAGCGATCACCGGTGCGACGCCTTCCAAGACCAGCGAGGGAAGCCTCGCCGACCTGAAGGACCGTCTCGCTGACGGACCGATCGCGCTCGGTACGGAGGATGAGCCGTCGTGGAGGCCCTTCCGCGACGAGGTCGACGACTCGAGGGTCGTCCCCAACCACGCGTACATCGTCGACAAGGTCGAGGAGCGGGATGGGGAGCTCAAGGTCCACGTGATCAACCCGTGGGGTCCTGGCGAGCACAAACAGGACGACGGATCCAAGAAACTCAGTGACATGTGGCTCACGGAGAAGCAGTACAAGCAGAACTTCGACACCGTCTACGCCGTCCCGTCCACGAGATAGAGGTGCTGCCATGACCACCGTGAGGACTGCAACACAGGGCTCCCAACCCACCTTCGGGGGTTTGCGGGTCGGGATCATGCGTGTCGGCTTGGTCGACGGCGTCGCGCTCGCCCAGCTCGCGCTGCGCACCCCCTCGGACGAAGTCGTGGTCGTGCTTGAGCAGGGCGCCACGTTCGACGTCGACGGGATCGGGACGCTGCACCTGGACGCCGTCCACGCCCGCGAAGGAACCGTCCGAGGAGAGGTGACTCTCCGGTTCGAGGAGGCCGTGGTCTGACCCCGACCCGGAGAAGAGACACGACCGGGGCCATGGGCCTGCCTCCGCTCCTGCCCGGCGAGGCAGGGCGGGCGGGCACCCGCCGAACGAAGGCACGCTCTGCGCGCTGATACATCCGCGCGACCCGAACTCCACACGCGGCGCTCGTGCCCTCCTCGGGAGGTCCGTGTCGGCGGTGGCTGGGAAGGTGGAACGCGGGAGGCCCCGCGCCCCGCGGGACCGGGAAGGTAACGATGAGCACACCGACACCGCCACGCACGTACCCGCACGGGGTCCCGTGCTGGGTCGACACCGAGCAGCCCGACGTCGACGCCGCCACCGCGTTCTACGGCGCCTTGTTCGGGTGGACGTTCACTGACAAGATGCCGCCCGACGCACCGGGGCGCTACGTCGTCGCCTCGCTCGACGGGCAGGACGTCGCGGCGATCGCCTCCCCACCCGACGGGGGTGACGCGACGCCCGAATGGATCACCTACGTGGCGGTCGACGACGTCGGTGTGACGGCCGGGGCAGTCACAGCCGACGGCGGCGTGCTGCTCTCCGGACCAGAGACGGTCGGCCCACCCGGACGGATGGCCGCTGTCCAGGACCCGCAGGGCGCGCGGTTCCGCCTGTGGCAGGCCGGCACGCGCCTCGGCGCCCAACGGGTCAACGCGCCGGGCACCTGGAACTTCAGCAACCTCCTCACCCCCGACCCCGACCGCGCCCTCGACTTCTACGGTCCGCTGCTCGGGTGGGAGCTCGACCCCGAGCTCGGCGCCGGGATGTTCCGCGTCCCCGGCTACGGCGACCACCTCGCACGGACCGTCGACCCCGGCATCCACGAGCGGCAGGAGTTCGCGCCGCCGGGGTTCGCCGACGTCGCCGCAGGCGTCCCGCGCGTCTCTGGGCAGCCCGCGCGCTGGGACGTGGCGTTCTCCGTCGCCGACCGCGACGAGAGCGCGGCCGCAGCCGAGCGGGCCGGCGGGGTCGTGCTGTCGACGTCGGAGAACGAATGGGTGCGCGAGGCCGTGGTGCGCGACCCGCAGGGCGCGGAGCTGACGCTGTCGCAGTTCGCGCCGCAGGAGTGGGGGTGAGCAGTTCCCACGGGCTAGGAAGACGGAGTCGTCCGGCCCGCCCGCCCGGCGATCGACTCAGCTACCTGATCGACCTGTCGGAGGATCTCTGACGGCGTCGCCCCCAGGTGGAGCGCATGGGTGTGGATGACAGGTCCCTCGCGGACGACCTGGACGGACGGCGGGACCGCGCCCTCGGAGTGCGCATAGACGAGGTGGCCCTGGCTCGGGCCGAGCGCCGTGCAGCTGGTACACGTTGCCGCCGTGCGTCGCCGGCGGACCCGTCGACTGGTACTTCGCGCCCATGACCGCACGAGAGACGCCGGCGTCGTGCCAGACGAGGTCCGGCCTGAGCGGGACCTTCCCTGCCACGTCGAGCGGCCACGCTGTGGCCTGGGCGGTGACGGTCCCGCCATGGGACCGGAGCCGCGGACCCAGGAAGCGTTCGAGGAACCCTTCGAACACCGCAGGCATCGACAACGTCAACGAGAGGGCTGACGTGCTTCCGGCGCTCAGGTCGATGCCCGACCCGTCGAGCACGAGCTGTGCCAGGGCGACCGCCGGGCGGTACCGCTCGTTGAGGCGGCTCCAGACAACCCGGCTGCTCGCGCCTGGCACGTCCAGCGGGGCGACGTCGGCAAGGGTGAGCTGGATGCGACGCAGCCCGCGCCGCACCTCGGGGTCGTCTATCCCGAGACGGCGCAAGGCCGTCGCCGCGGCCTTGAGGGTCCTGTTCTCGACGACATCCTCGTCGTGCTCCTGGTAGCGCACGGCGAGTGGAAGGGCGACGTCGGGACGTCGGCGGACCTGCTCGGCAATGTCGATCCTGCCCTGGACGCCCGTCGTCGCGGCTGGCACGTAGGCCTCGTCCTTCTCGCCACGGTGGCGTTCGGCGCCTACCTACTTGTTGCCCGCAGAAACCTCGGCAAGTTCTCGCCACGCCGGCCACTAGCCTGCGCGCTCACCGGCCTCGGGATACCCGTGGCTCTGCTCGTCCTCGTGCTGATCGTGTGTGCGGGACTATCACCGCTGACCGCTGTGCTTGTCCCTGTGCGTTAGACAAGCCGCCGCATAACCGGCAACTAGTACAACCGCAGATCGCGCAGAGGGTAAATATGATCCGCAGCATTGCTATGTACGGGCTAACGAAGGACGTCAACTAGCGGTGCGCTAGCTAGCCCTGCCATCCATCGCCAGATAATTATCCGCGAGGACAAGCCGCTCCAGCCATCCGGAACTAGCCAACTCCTGCCGTCAGGCTATGAGAACTGGTCATCTCGTACCCTTGCGCTCATCGCTGCCGTCCTGCATGCTTAACCCACTGCCGCGGGGCGTCTGCTCTGGCGGCGCGGGACGCTCCGGTTGACATCGCCTGGAGGATGTGCGAACGTAGCTCTCACAACAAAATAACTCCTATGCTGCGGAGAAGACGTCGACTTCCACCCTCGTCGTCCGGCACCGGCGGGTCGTCAGGCAATGAGGGATGGGTCCACACCATTCGGAGCCAACGGCGCCCGCTGAGCCCCGCGATCACCTCGGGGTCGGCTTCCAAACCCGGCCTCCGTAGGGGTGTCAGGTCGCGACGAAGGACGTGTCCAAAACGTCTTGAGCGACCTGGCGCCCCCGCGAGAGGAGTCCTCCGAGGTGCCTCACCTACGCGCCAGATTTCAACGACCTCATGGAGGAGCACAATGACTACCGAACTGAACGCACCGGCCCGCCCGGGCATCCACCTGTACGCCCTCAAAGGTCAGCAGGGTGACCGGCAGATGTACTTGCTGCTGGTCACGAATCACGAGCTGCTGCGCAACTTCGCCGCCGAGGCGGAGATCAGCGACGGCGCAGAACGCGTCCAGCGCGACCTCGACACCCGTCACTACAAGGACATCGTCAACTACATCACCGAGAACCCCGCCGAGTACTTGCTGGGCGCCATGACGTACGCGATCGACACGGTCGAGGACTCCGACTTTGTCCCCGCTGGGCCGGGTAGCAACATCGGCACACTCGTCCTGCCAACCAACGCCCGCTTGCGCTGCCTAGACGGCCAGCACCGCCGCAGCGCCATCGCCGAAGCAGTGCGCCTGAACGAGGACGTCGGGGACGACTACAGCGCCGTCGTGCTGTACGTCGAGGACGACTTCATGAAGCGCCGGCAGATGTTCAGTGACATGAACGCCACCCCAAAGGTGGTGTCCAAGGCGCTCAACATCACCTTCGACAGTCGCGACCCGTACGCTCTCGCGGCCCAGTCCCTCGCAGAGAACCACCACCTCCTCAAGGACGTGGTCGAGACCCGTAAGGCCCGCATCACAACGACCGACGCGAAGATCTTCTCGCTCGCCGGGGTCTTCGACGGGCTCAAGCGCTTCGACCTTGGCATGGTGCTGCCGCGCGGACGCTCGCCCAAGACCAAGACTAAGGACGAACTCATCGTGATCGGGAACACGCTCTTCGACACCATCGACGCCGCGTTCCCAGAATTCACCGACGTCAAGAAGGAACTCGCCAACGCCGAGGAGCCGAAGGAGAAGGCGGAGATCATGAAGGCGGCAAGGCGCCGCACCATCCTCTTCTCCACCACAACGCTCCGCGTCATCGCGGGCGCCCTGCACGAGGCCATGAAGGCGGACGACGAGACCAACGCCTCCCGCTACGTCAACCAGCTGGCCAAGATCGACTTCGCTCCCACGTCCAAGCTCTTCACCGCTCCCGACGTCGGCTTCGTCAGCGGAACGGGGACGCCCTCCGCCCGCAACCAGGAGGTCTTCGCCGCAACCAAGTCGCTAACCAACGCCATTCGACTTCGCTAGCGGCGCCAGGATCACCGCCCCGCAGCTTCGCGGGGCCGTGATCCTGGCGCCTGATCAGGAGTCACTTCCCGCCGCCCAGGAACCAATGGCATCTACGACGCTACAAAGGAGGGGTTGAACCGGGCGCCGCGGCCTGGTCTGTGTCCACTAGTTACGGGATCCTTCTTCTACTTCGTGAGCTGATCGAAGATCTCGTCTGGCAAAGCCTTGATGTATTCGATTCGGGCCTTGATCGCCGCTTCCATGTTTGCCAGCGACAGACCCACCGAAGGCTCGATGTACTCGTCGCCGCCAGCCTCGGCGGTCAGCAGGGCGGCCGCATCGTAGTTGCCTTCCTTCACCATGCGCTCGAAGAAGATCCGGTAGCGCTCGATGTACGAAGCGCCGGTGAAGATCGGATCCGCGGGGAACGGCATGTTCTTCGGGACCTTCACCGCGCTGAGTGAGCCCGCGGCGCGCTCCACCAGCATGATGAAGCCGAACCAGGGCTTCAGCTGCCCGAACAGGCCGCGCTCCGCGGCCATCTGCGAGTCTGCTGCGAGGCCCAGGGCCTCCTCGGTCCGGTTGTTGAAGTTGTTCCCGAACGACGGGCCCCGCTGCGACTTGAACTCCATAGCCGCGATGAGTGAGTTTCGGTACAGCACCAGCAGATCCCAGTTCTTTACTGGTCTGAAGTACGCAGGCAGGTTGTTGTGACCTGTAGTGCGCACTTCCAGGGCGATCTCAGGGTCCGACGCCCAGATCGCCGCGAACGCCTCCTGCATCGCATCCATCTGCTTGCCGCCCGTGACCGCGGCCCGGTTGCCGGTGTCCTTGATGCCGGTGAGCTCGCCCTGCTTGGCCTGCTGGAGGTCCAAGCCCTCCCAGTACCCCAGGACGGCCGCTCTCCAGGTGGTGTCCGGCGTCAGATTGCTCATCGTTCCCTCTCGTCAGATGTTGTTACGCACGCGCAAGCGCCTGCTGTGCAAATTGAACCCTTGCCTCGACCTCAATCCAGAGGGTCTCGACCGTCGCCGTCGGCACCGGTTCGCGGTAGCCGGGGTTCTTCTCGTAATCCAGCCACGTATGGACCATCCACCCAGCGTCGTACGCTCCGGTCTGCACGAAGCGCTCGACCGCGATCTCCCACTGTCGGCCGTAGGTCATGCCGTCGAAGATTGGGTCTGTGTCGAAGAGCGGCCGACCGCGCGTCCTGACGGGCTTCGCCGACAAGGGGTCCGACCCGAACACGACGCAGAACGCGGTCCAGATCGGCAGCACTCCGAAAGCCCGGTTCAGATCCTGCGCGGTCGCTGCATCGAACGCGCTCCCCAGTGCTTCCTCGATGCGGTTGTTGCCGTTGTTACCCTCGCTGCCGACCTGGGACTTGAGTTCGACTACGCCGACGAGATGCCCCTTGTACGTCGCGACCACGTCCCAGTTCTTCGAACGTCGGTAGAAGCCGGGGATCGCACGGTCGACAAAGACGTCCTCGTCGTCGAGTCCGGCTTGCACGAACATCCCACGCACGAAGGCGGCGATGCTCTGCATGTGACGGGCGTCGCGTGCCTGAGCTCCGTGCCCCTCGCGACCGCCCGCGAGGTTGCGCTGCACGGCATGGTCCTTCTCGAGCCAGAAGTTGGTCAGCAGGTCCAGGACTGCGCCGTTGTCTCCCACTTCGCCTGACCTTCTACCGTAGTTCGCTCTCGCCGGGCGCAAGACCGTAGGCCTCCTCCGCCGCCCGGGTCGCGGCGTCCCGGTCGCTGGTCCGGAACGCATCGCGGAGCCGGGCGGCGACAGCGTCGGGGATCGTCTCAGGCCTCGGCACGGTGATCTTCCGCAGGTACTGCGCCTGGAACCGGAGCGTGCCTCCGCGCATCTTCACGCCATACGCGCTTACGAACGCCTCCGCGATGCGCGAGAGCAGGAGCCCGCCGAGCACTTCGAGATCCCAAGCATCGGAAACGATGTAGTAGAGGTTGTGGTGTGGGTAGTAGCCACCCGGCTCCAGCACCGGTGTGATCTGCGCCTTCATGTCCTGTAGCAGCAGCTTCGGCCGCCCTGCCAGCCCTGGGTACACCTTGTCGATCGTGCGGTGCCAGGTTGTCGGGTTCTTCTGAGCGACGAAACGCTTCTTGACCGACTCGTGTGAGCCGAGTGCGGTCGCGAACTTAGGGTACGCCTCGATGTCGACGAGCTGCCCCTCGTTGTCCCACGGGTTCAACAGCAGCTTCCGAGGCGTGTTCAGGCGGCCGGCACGGATGTCGTCGGCCATGACGATCGGCGTCAGCCGGTCCTGCTCAACGTCGATTCCAGAGTCCTTACTGACGATGTACGCCTTGTCAGCTCCGGTGGCAACACCGATGCTGATCTTCGTCACGCCGTCAGACTCCAGCGTCGGGAACTCCTCCTGCAGACGCTCCAGCAGCTTGATCGTGTGAGGAGAGCCTGTCGGCCAGAAGTCATCGGTTTCGAACCAGTTGGGCATCCGTGCACCCTCCCAACCCTGGCCTGAACCCTCGGCAGCGGTGCCCAGCACGAAAGCCTTCGCTTCCAGGGCTGACGACTCACCGAAGGCGCTGGTCGTGTCGATGAACGTGGAGCTTCCCTGTGGGGCATTGGCCAGCACCGTGATTGCCGGGTACGCAGAGACCTCGGCCTCGAACGCATCAACATCGTGCATCTGCCAGACCGTCTCGACCGAGTAGCGAGAGACGACCAGGGCGCGCAGGTGCTTCCCGTAGGCGTTGCGCATCCAGCGGTCAGCGCAGATGTATCCGAGCTTCCCGCCGGCCGCCAGGATCCCCATCGAGCGCTCGTAGAAGCCGACATAAATGTCGGCCCGACCGCGCATCGTCTTCCATCGCGTGCGGTAAGCGGCTTCGACTGCGTCGTCAAGGTCCTCTGTGCGGATGTACGGCGGGTTACCGATGACGAAGTCGACGTCGGTCGGGATCTCATCGAGGAGGAAGTCGCCCTGCCGCAACCACCTGGCGGTCAGAGTCTCTGCCAACTCTGCTGTGGCACCTGCCTCCATGAGTAGCACGGTGATCCTCTGCCGGCACGACTCGACGTGTTCCTGCTGGAGGTCCAATCCGAACAGGCAGTCCGAGAGCGATGAGAGCTCAACCCCATGGTTCTGGACAGATTCGAGCAGCCGGGTCACCACGGGTACCAGGAATGCCCCGGAGCCGATCGACGGCTCGACGAGCTTGACCCGGGAGAGATCACGGTCAGCGGTGTACCCGACGAGGTCGAGAATCGTGTCGACTACCCACTCCCGTGTGAAGACCTCTCCGTACTCGATCTCATCCGCAGTAGCGACTGCCATGTGGTCCTCTCCATACAACTCAGCACGCGCAACAGCGCGTGCAGTCCAAGATTATCCGCTGCCGAGTGGTTCGGTGCGCCCCGCGGCAGGCCGGCCGACGACGCACGGCATCACCGCACCCCGGTGACCTCGACCCGCCCCAGCAGCTCCTCGAGCACGCTCTCGCTCACCACGGGTATCCCGTACCGCCGCGCGGTCCGGGCCTTCCCGGACAGCGAGTCCGGGTCGGCCGCGATCACGACGCGCGTGCGCTTGGTGACGTTCGGCCAGGGTGTCAGCCCAGCTGCGCGCGCCTCCCTCTCCCAGTCCTCGCGGGGCCGCGACATGGCCCCGGTCAGCACGATCTCGTCGCCCCGAGCCAGCGCGAACTGCGGCCGCGCGGCCACGGTCGCGACGGCCCCACCCAGCGCGGCGCCCCGGGCAGCCCGACCCAGCGCGTCATCCCCACCCGGCCCGGCGAGAACGGCAGGCGGCGCGCCCAGGTGCGCTCCGCCGTCCGGCAGGGCGCCGAGCGCCGGACCGGACGCCGCGCGCCCGACCGCCGCCGCGACGTCGTCGGCATCCAGGCCGAGCTGGTCCGCGACCTCGTGGAGATCCGCGATCTCGGAGTCCGAGAGGACGCCGTCCAGCAGGGCCACCCGGGCGAGCGCATCGAGGTACCCGTGGTGCAGCGACTCGACCTGCGCCCGGCTGAGCCCGGCCTCCTGGGCTGCGGCGAGCAGGGCGCCGCGCTCGGTGAAGGACACGTACCGGTCGAGCAGGGCGAGGTCGAGGAGCGCGAGGTAGTCGTCGGCCTGGGGTGGGAAGGGGACGCGGTCGAGGCGGTCGGACAGGCCGGACAGCCAGTGGCCCGTGGGCCGGCTCGCGCCGCGCAGCACGGGGGTGAACGCCCCGGAAGTGGGCAGCCACGGCCACGCGTGAGTCCCCGAGGCCTCGTGCGCGACGCCCCAGAGCGGGTCGGCGTCGTCGAGCCCGAGGTAGTGCTCGAGGAGCCCGGCCGTGGCGCGGGCGTCTCCGAGGGCCGAGTGGGCGCCGTCGTGCACGACCCCGGCGAGCTCGCAGCAGATCGCGAGCCCGCGCGGCGCGGACGGCAGGAACGTCCCGGCGAGCCGCATGGTGCACAGGCACGCGAGCGGGTCGATCCCCACGGGCAGACCGACGCGCCCGAACTCGGCGCGCAGGAACCGGGTGTCGAAGCTCGCGTTGTGCGCGACGATCACGCGTCCCTCGAGGAGGCGCGCGAGGTGCGGTGCGACGACGGCGAACGTGGGCGCGAGCCCGACGTCGGCCGCGCTGATGCCGTGCACGTGCTGGGGGCCGAGGTCGCGCTCGGGGTTGACGAGCGTGCACCACTCGTCCTGGACGCGGCCGGCGGCGTCGGTGAGGACGACGGCGACCTCGGCGATGCGGTCGTGCTGGCGGGGCGAGAACCCTGTGGTCTCGAGGTCGATCACGGCGAATCCGGGCACGGGGGACAGCGTGCCAGGTCCGGGCTGCGGGGTGAAGTCCGCGCATAGGAGGCGTCGAGGGAGTTCTTGCCGAGCGAGACGCGCGAATCGTTCTTAACCTGGACGGACATACCACTTCATCGGGAGCCGTAGTGCGCACTGCCGCCATCACGACCACAGTCCTGCTGTCCGTCGCCGTGCTCACAGGCTGCAAGGGCGGGGAGACGGGCCCGGGGCAGCCCTCGCCGACGTCCACCGCGACCAGCTCCCCGACACCCTCCCCGACGACCCCGCCGGTCACCCCGACGCCGACCCCGACCCCCACCGACCCCGCGACGCCCCCGGAGCCGGGCGAGAACGAGGTCTCGATCCGGGTCCAGATCCCCGAGCGCACGGCCCCGCCCTCGGACGACTGACGCGCGCCCCACGCGCGCCCACGACGCGCCCCCACGCGCGCCCCCCACGCGCGCCACCCGAGCGCCCTGCCCGAGACGCGACCTGCCCGAGACGCGACCTGCCCACGACGCGCCCTGCCCGAGCGGTCCCGGCAGACGCGGAGAGCCGCCCGGCTCAGCCCTTCGCTCGTGCGGCCCGACGCCGCCGCCTCGCCTCTTCGGCCCGTCCTTCGGCGGCCTCGAGGTCGCGGTCCACGGCGGCCAGCTCCTCCTCCGCCGCGGCGAGCGCTCCCCGCGCCTCGTCGAGCGCCGCACGGGCATCGTCGCGCTCGGCGGTCAGCCGGGCGATCTGTTCGTCGAGTGCGCTCAGACGCGCGTCCGACGGCCCGACGGCGGAGCTCGCCTCCCGCACGACGTCGGCCGCCTGGTCGCGGCGACCTTCGAGCCGGTCGATCTCCGCGGCTGCCGCGGCCACCTCGCGCTCAGCGGCGGCGAGGGCGGTATCCGATCCCGAGTGGTCGGCACCGGAGTCCGACCTCGGGGCCGCGTCGTCGTGGTGCCCACCCGCCGCGGCGCTCCCTGCGGCTTCTGCTCCGCCTCGTTGCCCCCGCCTCCCGCCGCCCGTCCCTGTGCCGCGCCGAGCCTCGCGCTCGGCGCTCAACGACACGACGTCGGCGTCCTCGCCGGACTCGTCCACGATCCCGAACCCGACGTACTGCAACGCCTGCGTCAGACGTCCGGCCTGCACGAGGGCCCCTGCGGCACGGTCCATGACGGCCGCGGTGAGCGTCTCGCCGAGGCGCCGCAGCACCTCGCCCGACACGCCCCGCCCGCCGACCTCGCCCTCGTGCGACACCTCCCCGACGAGCGCGTCGACCTGGCGTCGGCGCTCGTGGTCGAGCTCGGTCAGCCGCGCCCGGTCGCGGGCCTCGGTCGCGGCGCGCAGGTCCTCGCCCAGCGCGACGAGGCTCGCGACCTGCTCGGGGTGTGCCCGGGCGACCTGGTTGACGACCCAGGCCGCGACGGTCGGCTTGGTCAGCGCGCGCAGGCGGGCGGCGCCGACCGCGTCGCCGGCGGCGCTCGCCTGCTTGGCTGCGGCGTTCCGGGCGGCGACGAACTCGTCGAGCGGCAGCGCGAACAGCCGGTCGATCGCCGGCTCGCCGCTCGCTGCGGGGTCCGTCTCCATCGCCCCAGCCTCGCACCGTCGCCCGGTCACCGCCGGTCGCCGCCGGGCGCCCGCCGCCCCGCCACCGAACCCAGGGCGGTCAAACCAGCACGAGCTGCCTGACCAGCTTCGGGTCGGGCGCCGTCCGGGGCACGAGGGGTAGGGTCCGGGGTTGACCGTGCCCGGTTCGCGACCGGGAGTCGCGCACCATCGCCGACAGGGGAGCCGTGGACCAGGGATCGTCGCTCAGCACCCGCACCCCGACCGACGGCCCGACCGACGCCGCCACCGACCTTTCCGTCCCCGACGGCGTGACGGCCGGTGCGACGCCCGACTTCCCTGCCGTCGAAGCAGCCCCACGCCGTGCCCTGCTCCGCCTCCCGCGGCTGCCTGCTGCACCGATCGGGCGACGAGGCCCCGCCCCGACCACCGCAGAGGCCGCCGGCGACGACGCGACCGACGCGACGCCGTCGGGCAGGGAGAGGGCGGCGAAGAGGCCACGGATCGACGACCTGGTCACGGGCTGGGTGGGTCGCGCCCTCGACGCGTACCCGCGCCCCGCCCTGCCGCTCACCGAGCACTGGGACGCCTCGGTCGCCGGGCTCGTGCGTCAGGTCCCGTACGTGCCACGCTTCGCGACCAGACCGCTCGAGCTGCTCGACCGGTTCGGGGCCGTGCACGTCGGACCGCACGAGATCGGGTTCGACGGCGACGCGATCGACTGGGAACGCGTCCTCGAGGTGCGCACGCAGCCCGCGTGGACGAGCCTGTCGGCCGACGCGCTCGAGGCGAACTTCGCGCAGTACCTGCGCGTGATCCCGCGCCTGCCGGGGCGCGGCTGGGTCCTGGGAAAGATCTCGGAGCTGCTCGTCTCGCTCTACCTGAGCGTCGTCCCGCTGCCCGACGACGCCGCTCACCTCCTGGAGTCCGGCGGCACCGCGGGCGAGGCGCCGGGTGGCGGCCCGGCGACCGCGCGGACCACCTCGTTCACCCGGCGGACCGTGACTCAGATCCACTACAAGCGGCGCCTCGGCGAGGGGGAGCGGCAGGCGACCACGACGTCGGTCCTGCTGCAGCTCGCGTTCCCGGAGTCGACCGACGCGATGCTCGCGCTCGCGGCCGAGCGGGGCGTGCGGGTCGTGCACGTCCCGGTCGACGAGGGCGAGATGGGCGCGACGATCAAGCGGGCCGCGGCGTGGCGCTCGACCGCGCTGGGGCTACGGGACCGCTTCGCGCGAGAGGCCGACGCGGCACCGTCGCCCGACCCGGCGCCCGAGCCCGTCGTCTAGCCGGGGGCTCGGCCGACGCCACGGCCGGGCGCCGTGGCGCGCCGGGCGGTCGTGCGCGGTCTACGCTCCGTGAGGGCGCGGCGGCACAGGGCGCGGGCGCGGCGACGGCACGGACGAGGCGGGGTGGCACATGGCACGCAGGACGATCGTCATCACGGGAGCGAGCGACGGGATCGGGGCGGCGGCGGCCCGGGCGCTCACCGAGGACGGGCACGAGGTCGTCGTCGTGGGGCGCTCGCCCGAGAAGACCGCGGCGGTCGCACGCGAGCTGGGCGCCGACTTCTTCGTGGCGGACTTCGCGCGCCTGGCCGAGGTGCGGTCGCTCGCCGCGCAGCTACGAGACCGCTACGAGCGGATCGACGTCCTCGCGAACAACGCGGGCGGCATCATGGCCGACCGTCAGGTCTCCGAGGACGGTCACGAGTTGACGTTCCAGGTCAACCACCTCGCACCGTTCCTCCTCACGACGCTGCTGCTCGACCGGTTGGAGGAGAGCCGCGCGAGCGTCCTCAGCACGAGCAGCGCCGCGCACCGGCTGTTCAGCGACTTCCACGTCGACGACCTCGAGTCCGAGCGGTCCTACGCGCCCAACACCGCGTACGGCAACGCGAAGCTCGCCGTGAACCTGTTCACGCGCGAGCTCGACCGCCGGTACCGGGCGGCGGGCGTCTCGGCGGCGTCGTTCCACCCGGGCGTGGTCGCGACGAACTTCGCCGCGACGTCGACGAGCAGCATGCGCGTCATGTACCAGACGGTGCTGAGCCGATTCCTCACGTCCTCGGCCAAGGGGGCCGACACGCTCGTGTGGCTCGCGACGACGACCCCGGGCGTCGACTGGGAGCCGGGGAGCTACTACGTCAAGCGCAAGGTCGCGACCACCCACCCGCTCGTGAGCGACCCGCGCCTGGCGGCCGACCTGTGGGCCCGGAGCGCGGCGATGGTCGCCGACGACGGCGCCCCGGGAGCGGCGGCCTGACGATGCCCGGACAGCACGACGGGCCCGGTGCTCTCGCACCGGGCCCGTCGACTCACCTCGCCACGGGCCGAAGGGGGGTGACCTGCGGCGGGGAGGTCTGGAGGACCGTCAGGACGCGGAGGTCGTGACCTCGATGCGCTGCGGCGTCGTGCCGGCGTAGACGCCGGCGACGGTGACGGTCAGGACTCCTGCGTCGTAGCGGGCGCTGATCGCGCTCGCGTCGGCAGGCTGGGGGAGGGTCACGACGCGGTGGAACGCGCCGTAGCGGACCTCGCGGACTCGGCGGCCCTCGGTCTCCTCGGCCCGCTCGTCCTTGCGCTCGCCGCGCACGACGAGCTTGCGGCCCTCGACCTCGACCGTGACGTCCTGCGCCGGGTCGATGCCCGGCAGGTCGAAGCGCGCGACCAGGTCGTTGCCGTCCTGGAAGACGTCGGCGTGAGCCGGGACGCCTGCCACGGGGCGGGCGGTGAGCAGGTCGCGCAGGGCGCGGTCGAACGCGGGGGCGGTGGTCAGGGTGGCGGTCATGGTGACTCCTTCGGTCGGTGCGGAACCTCTGACCGGTACAACTTGAGTCACCCACGCTCAATTCCGGATCGGCGTTCGCCCTGGACGAACGACCACCCGACGTGTCAGCCCAGTACCGCGACCAGGAAGTCGGAGTCCTCGGCGAACGGTCGCAGGTCCCACGTCGAGAGCCTGAGCTGGACCTCGAGCCCGGCCTCGGCGGCGTCGGCGAAGAAGTCGTCGAACGCGTACCCGCGCCCGGCCCCGAACCCGACGACGGCCCGCCCGCCCGGTGCCAGGTGGGCCCGGAAGCGGCGCAGCACCGCGACCTCGGTGCCGGGCGCGAGGAAGGTCACGACGTTCCCCGCGCACACGATCAGGTCGAACGGCTCGGCGATGCCCGCTGCGGGCAGGTCGAGCTCGGCGATGTCCCCGACGAGCCACGTCGAACCGGGGTGGTCGGCCTGAGCGGCCTCGATGAGCACGGGGTCGACGTCGACGCCCACCACGACGTGCCCGCGCGCCGCGAGCTCGGCACCGACGCGCCCCGGGCCGCTGCCCGCGTCGAGGATGCGGGCGCCGCGGGGAACCATCGCGTCGACCAGCCGGGCCTCGCCCGCGAGGTCGGCGCCCTGGGCGGCCATGGCGCGGAACCGCTCGATGTACCAGGTCGAGTGGGACGGGTTCACGGCGGTCTTCTGCTCCCAGCGGGTGGGGTTGGCCTTGCTCACCGGTGGCTCCTCGGGGTCGGGCGGGGCCCTGAACGGGCTCGGCGGCGGCCACGAGAGCGGGCCACCGCACCTTCGACCGTACCCCCACCGGGTACGACGCCGGAGACCGTCCAGTGTCGACCGGACCCGGTCTCACCGACCGGACCTGGACCCCTCACTCACCACGAGGTTGCCCACGGTCGAGAACGGGATCGAGGTCGGCATCGGCGGCAGAACGACCTCAACCCCGTTCTCGGCACCCCGGGACACCCGGCTAGCGGCCGAAGACCTCCAGGACCGGCGTCTCGCCGTCGACGAAACGGATGAACTGCCCCACGGTCGACGGCGAGCGCAGGGCCTGCGCGACGACCAGGGCGACGTTGCCGCGCGACGTCTTCCCCTCGTGCGCGTCGACCGTGATCATGCCGGTCGGCTCGTCGGTCGTCAGGGTGCCGGGGCCCAGGATCGTCCAGTCCAGGTCGGTGCCGCGCAGGTGGTCGTCGGCTGCGAGCTTGGCGTCGGCGTACGGGAAGAAGCTGTTGTCCTTCGCGATCCCGTGGTCCGGCACCGAGCCGATCCACGACACCATGACGTAGCGCGAGACGCCCGCGGCGGCGGCCGCGTCCATCGAACGGATCGCGGCGTCCCGGTCGACGGCGTAGGTCCGCTCCGGGCTCCCGCCGCCGGCCCCCGCGGACCACACCACGGCGTCGTGCCCGCGCAGGGCCTCGGTGATCTCCTCGGTCGAGGCGTGCTCGACGTCCAGCAGCAACGGCGTGCCGCCGAGCTCCTCGACGAGCGGGAGCTGCGACTCGTGCCGCACGATCCCGCTCACCTCGATCTCGTGGTCCGTGAGGATGGGGACGACCAGGCGACCCACCTTGCCGTGGGCTCCGATCAGGGCGACGTTCATGGTTCTCCTCGTGGTGTCGGTGACGGTGCTCCCTCCACGGTGCACCGAGGACGCGTGCCCCGCCCGCTGGGGGCAGGACGGTCTACTCCTCGACGACCGCCACGGTCACCTCGATGTTGCCGCGCGTCGCGTTCGAGTAGGGGCAGACCTGGTGCGCGGCCTCGACGAGCTCGTGGGCCACGGCGCGCTCGACGCCGGGCAGGCTGGCCTCCAGCTGCACGGCGAGGGTGTACCCGCCGCCGTCGAGAGGGCCGATCGAGACGCTCGCGCCGATGGCCGAGTCGACGACCGAGACCTTGCGCTGGCGGGCGACGCCCAGGAGGGCCGAGTGGAAGCATGCCGCATAGCCCGCGGCGAAGAGCTGCTCGGGGTTGGACCCGTCGCCGGTGCCGCCCATCTCCTTGGGTACGGCGACGTCGAGGTCGACCCGCCCGTCGGTGGATCGGACGTGGCCGTTGCGGCCCTCCCCGGTGGCCAGGGCTTCCGCGGTGTAGAGAGTCTTCATCGTGCTACCTCCAGGGTGGGGTCGACGGGTGAACCTCTCGAACGTATGTCGCTCGGGGCAACAAGGTGGGGTCGGTTCGCGCAGAGCGCAGCGGGTGGATCCGGCTGATCTCGGGCCTGTTCGTGCCGTTCGTGCTCCCTGGCTCTCGCCTTCCCGCGGAACTTTTCCGGCGTGACCCACGTTGTCGTATTTCCCGGAGATTTAGCGCCTGATGACGTATTTGGAGGCTATGTCGACCGGCTGCTACGTTCGCCACGGAGGACCGGGTGCAGGGCCGGGTCGCCAAGATCGAGAGGTGCTCGACGCATGGACACGACTCGCGCCGACATCCCGTCGAGCGGCGCACGGCCCGTCCACCAGGGGGCCGCGCTCCTCTCGCCCGACGACGTCACGACCCACCTCGCCGAGCAGCTCGCGTCCCACGAGGCGACGGCCCAGGCTGACCTCGTGCGGCGTGCGCGGGCCTTCGTCGACGACCTGTTCGCGCTCCAGGTGGGCTCGCCCGCGTTCGGTCGCAAGGCCGAGACCATCGCGGTCCTCGGGGTCAAGCGCACCCGGGCCGCGCAGGCAGCGATCGAGCACCTGCTCGACCGGTCGCCCCACGCGCGCGGCCCCGAGGGCGACGTGCACGGCGCGATCGCTGCCCTGCGGGGGGTCGCCGCCCGGTTGGACCCCGCCCGCGTCGACTTCTCCCCACGGCGTTCGCTGCGCTCGCGACTGTCGGGTCTCATCGGCGTCGACACCTACTTCGCGCGGTACGTCGCCGCGCAGGGCGACCTCGACGACATCGTCCGGGCGCTCCAGGCCGGTCAGGACGCGGCGCGCAAGCGCAGTGCCGCGATCGAGGTCGATCGTCGGCGCGCGAGCGAGGCCCTCGACGCCCTGGGCGACCTCCAGCGCGAGCTCGCCGCGCTCGACGCCGAGGTGGTCGACCGCCTCTCCCACCTCGACGCGAGCGGCGCCGCCGTCTCGGCGGACGCCGTGCGGTCGAGCGTCCTCGAACCCGTCCGCCGTCGCCAGCAGGACGTCATGACGCAGGTCGCGGTCGCCCTGCAGGCGCGTCTCGCGCTCGAGGTGGTCCGGGCCAACGACCGCGAGCTCGTCCGGGGCGCCGAGACCGCCCGGGCCACGACCCTCGCAGTCCTGGAGTCCGCCGTGACCGCGACGCGTGCGCTCGGGCTCCAGACCCTCGTCCTCGACCGTCTGACCACGGTCCGCTCGGCCGTGCTCGGGGTGGGGGCGTCGGTCGGCTCCGCCGGAGCGGGAGCAGGGCCCGTCGCGCCGTCCAGCGCGGGCAGCGGCCGGTCGGAGGCCGTGGGCCAGGCCGCCTCCACGGGCTCCACCCCTGCGGGCGAACCGTCCGTGCCCGAGGTCGACGCCCTGCGCGCCGCGTTCGGCAGGCTCGTGACGGACATGGACCGGCTCGACGCGTTCACCTCGCAGGCGCAGGCCGCGGCGGCCCGGTCGCACGAACAGGTCCTGGCGCAGGACGAGCGGAGGCGCCGTGCCGCCTCCGCTGCCTGACCGGGCAGCACGAGGCACGACGCACCGATGACCGCACCACGACCGAGGACCCCCATGGCAGGACTGATCTCCCGACTTCGCGACGCGACCACGGCACGCCTCGTGGACGCGGCCGCCGCCCTGCCCGCGTCCGCGCCCGCGGAGCGTGACAGCGTGCCCGCGCTGCGCCGTCGGAGCCGTGAGCTCGTCACCACCGTGAACCGCAGCGCCGGGTCGTTGCCCCCCGAGGGCGTCGTCCTGGCCCGGCAGATCACGGACCTGGCCGACGAGATCCTGGGGCAGGACGGCCGCGAGATCGACATCCATGCCCGCGTCTCGCTCGCCGCTGTCCTCGTCGACTACGTCCCCGAGACCCTGAGCGCCTTCCGTGCCGCATACCGCGCAGAACCTGGAGACCGAGTGGTCGAGCACCTGATCGAGCAGCTCTCGTTGCTGCGCACCGAGGTCCGCGACATGCTCGTCGCGCTGCGGGACGACGACCTGCGCACGCTCGAGATCCAGGGCAGCTTCCTGGCGACCAGGTTCGCGGCGGCCGACCTGTGAGCGCCGGACCCATGGCGCGGGGGAGCAACGTCGCGCTCACGCGTGAGCTCCCGCACCTGACCACTGCGGTCCTGGGCGTGCAGTGG
Source organism: Oerskovia jenensis (assembly GCF_016907235.1). NCBI lineage: Bacteria > Bacillati > Actinomycetota > Actinomycetes > Micrococcales > Cellulomonadaceae > Oerskovia > Oerskovia jenensis. Next base: position 2,246,271 of record NZ_JAFBBO010000001.1, on the reverse strand, counting down.
GGCGCGGGCTCCGACCCGGCCCTCGCCGAGAACCTCCAGTACGCCGCGATCCTCTGCGACGCCGCGGGCAGCGCGAGCTCGAGCGACGACTTCGTCTTCTTCAACCAGGTCGTCTCCGCGGACCTCTCGGTCGCGCGGCTCGAGGCGGCCCTCGGCGACGACGAGGAGCAGATCGAGGTCCACCTGCCCGACGTCCCGGCCGCGGTCCACCGCATCGTGGTCGTGCTCTACCTCAACGAGGGCAGCCCGCGCCGGCGCACGCTGGGTCAGCTCCGCGAGTGCCACGTGCGCGTGCTCGACGGCGCGACGGACCAGCAGGTCGTCCGGTCGGTCAACCTTGCCGAGACGTTCGGCGCGGAGACCGCGGTCGTGCTCGGCGAGCTGTACCGCCACCGTGACGACTGGAAGTTCAAGGTCGTGGGTCAGGGCTACTCGGCGGGGCTCGCGGGGATCGCGGACCAGTACGGGCTGCCTCTGTGAGCGGGGGAGCGACGCTCTTCCCTGCCAGCACGGGCCGACGGACGGACCTCGGCTTCCTCCGGCGACGGTCGCGTCCGCGGGCAGAGGTGCCCGCAGCCCCTGCTGCGCCTGCGGTCGTGCGCGCGCCTGCGGTCGTGCCGCCGGCTCCGGCCGTCGTCCCTGCGGCCCCGCCGGTGGTGCCGCCGGCGCTCGGACTCGTCCGGCCGGCACCAGCCGTCGTCCCTCCCGTCGCGCCGCACCCTGTCGCGCCGCCGCGCCCTGCCGGTGCGACGCCGTCGGGCCCCGTGGTGTCACCGCTCTCGCTCGGCGCGCCCCTCGTGCCCCCGGCGGCGCCGCTCGCGCCCGCCGTGCTCGGCGCGCCGGTCGCAGCCCCGGCCGTTCCCGCCGCGCCCTCTGCTCCCCAGGAGCCCGCCGTGCCGCGCCGCGCGCGACGGGTCACCCACAGGCCCCTGGCTCCGCTCCTCGACGGGTTCGCGCCCCTGGTCCCCGGGGAGCGTCGTCTGCTGACCCCCGCGGCGCCGGTCGTGATGGCGAACCGCGTCCAGAGCGGCGTCGGCGCGCTCCGCCTCGAGGTGCTCGCGCCGACCGGTCGGCTCGTCGTCGGGTGCGTGCTCGACGGGACGCAGAGCGTGATCCTCGGCCCCGGACCCGTGCACGGCCCGGGTACCGCGCGCCCGTTCGTGAGCGTCTCGGGGCTGGTCGCGACGCTCGACCTCGCGCAGATCCGCTCCCTGACCCGCTTCGTCGTGCTGCTCCGGGACCCACCCCCCGGGGGCGCGCTTCTGGTCGTCTCGGCGGGCACGTCCCGGCTCGAGGTCGCGCTCGAACCGGGGGCGCAGGGCGGGTCATGGGTCGCCCTGACCGGGCACGTGGTCCGTGGGGCGCTCGTCCTGCGCGCCGAGCACGAGGTCCTCGACGGGGGACTGCGGGAGGCCACGGCCGCGCACGGCTACGACCAGCTCGTGTGGCACGGCACCGACAGCTTGTTGAACAGCACCACCCAACCGGAAGGAAGAACACCATGGCAGTGAACCTGTCCAAGGGCGGCAACATCTCGCTCGAGAAGGTCGCACCGGGAATGACCAACGCCTACGTCGGCCTGGGGTGGAACGTCCGCTCCACGGACGGTGCGCCGTTCGACCTGGACACGTCCGCGATCGTCCTCGGCGCCGACGGCAAGGCCCTGAGCGACGCCCACTTCATCTTCTACAACAACCTCAAGGACCCGAGCGGTGCTCTCACGCACCTCGGGGACAACCGCACGGGGGCGGGCGACGGCGACGACGAGACCATGACCGTCCAGCTCCCCTACCTGGGGGCGGACGTCGCGAAGATCGTCTTCATCGCGAGCATCCACGACGCGGAGGCGCGCCGCCAGAACTTCGGTCAGGTGTCCGACGCGTACATCCGCGTCTACGACGGTGACGAGCCGGCGAACGACGCCAAGGTCGTGCGCTACGACCTGGGTGAGGACGCCGCGACCGAGACCGCTCTCGTCTTCGGCGAGGTCTACCGCCACGGCACGGACTGGAAGTTCCGTGCGATCGGGCAGGGCTACGCCAACGGCCTCGTGGGCGTCATCTCCGACTACGGCCTGAACGCCGGCTGAGTCGTCCGCACCACCGCCGAGTCCTCGGCGCGGGCACCCGGGTCCTGGGCCCGGGTGCCCCCACGGCACACCATCCCTTCGGGGGGAGAAGAGACCGACATGAGCATCAACCTGTCCAAGGGTCAGAGCATCAACCTCGAGAAGTCGACCGGGGCCGGGCTGACCCACGTCCGTCTGGGGCTGGGCTGGGACACCAAGGTGACCCACAAGAAGACGCTGTTCGGCGGGACCAAGTCGATCCAGCGCGACATCGACCTGGACGCCTCGGCGCTCCTCGTCTCGGCCGACGGCGTCCAGGAGATCGTGTACTTCAGCCAGCTGCGTTCGCGCGACGGCTCGGTCGTCCACAGCGGCGACAACCGCTCGGGAGAGGGCGCGGGCGACGACGAGTCGATCTCGGTGAACCTCGCGAGCGTGCCCGCGTCGATCCAGCACGTGGTCTTCACGGTCAACTCCTACAGCGGTGAGTCCTTCACCGAGGTCGAGAACGCGTACGTGCGCGTCGTCGACACGACCGCGCGCGACGCCGAGCTCGCACGCTTCACGCTGTCGGGCTCCGGCCCGCACACGGCGCTCGTCATGGCGCGCGTCTCGCGGACCGCTGCGGGCTGGGCCTTCACGGCGATCGGCACGCCGGGCAACGGGCGCGTCGCGCAGGAGCTCGTGCCGCTCGCCCTCGGCGCGCTCTGATCCGTCGTGACCACTGACACGGGCCCGCGGGCCGACCACGTCGCCGCCGTCGCGGGCCCCGCGCGACCGCTCCCTCCTCGAGAGGGAGCGGTCGTCGCCGCGGTCAGCTTCGACATCTGGGGCACGCTCGTGCGGAGCCACCGGTCGTTCAAGGCGCACCGCAACGAGATGCTGCAGGAGGTCCTGGGCCTCTCGATCGACCCGCTCCGGTTCGATGCGGAGCTGCGCCGGGCCGACCGGGAGGCGGACCTGCGCAGCGAGGAGAGCGGGTCGGACCTCGCGCTCGCGGACCGTCTCGCCCCGGCGCTCGTGAGCCTGGGGGTCCAGGGCGTCGAGCTGGGGCCGGACCTGGTCGCGGACCTCGAACGCCGCCAGCACGACCTGGCGCTCGAGATGCCGCCCGAGCTGCTCGACGAGCGGCTGCCAGACCTCCTGCGCCGCCTCGCGGACCTGGTCCCGGTCGGGGTCACGAGCAACACGGGCATGCTCCCGGGCTCGACCATGCGCCCGCTGCTCGCGGCGTGCGACCTGGCCGACGCCCTGAGCGTCGAGGTCTTCTCGAACGAGGTCGGGGTCGCCAAGCCCGCGGCGGGCATCTTCCGTCGCACGGTCGAGGGGTTCGGCGTCCCGGCGGAGGGCATCGTCCACGTCGGGGACAACCCGGTCGCGGACGTCGACGGCGCTCGGGCGGCGGGCCTGGACGTCCTCCTGGTCGCGGGCGACGTCCCGATCGGCCCGGCCGTCGAGGGGCTCGTGGCGCGTGCCCGGGAAGGTCGGCAGGGGTGAGCGAGGTGCGGACGGTCGCCGTCCACCGCCTGACAGGCGGGGGCACGGGCAGCGCCCGGGGCGTGGTGCGGGGTCTCGGGTCGGGCACCGGGTTCGACGCTCGGACCTACTCGCTCATGAAGCACGGCGCGGCGCGCGCGACCTCGTCGCTCGGCACCGAGCTCGCACACCGTCTGCTGCACGAGGAACCGTCGCTCGTCGAGGACCCGGCGCCGCTCGTGCTGCCCGTGGCCTTCGTCGCGGTGCCGCCTGCGTGCTGGTTCCTCGCCGAGGCCGTCCTCGGGGTCCTCGGGCCGCTGCGTGCGGCCCGGGGGTACGCCCCGGGCCGGGTCGCCCAGGTCGTCAAGGACTCGGTGACCATGACGAACTACGCGTCGGCCTCGGCTGCCTCACGACGGGCGGAGATGGACCGGATCGGCTTCCGGCTCACGGCCGACGTCGCGGGCGCCCAGGTGCTCGTGGTCGACGACGTCCGGGTCACGGGCCTCGCGGAGCGCCGCATGCTGCGGGCGCTCGACGGTGCGGGCGCCGCACGGACGGTCGTGGCGTACGTCGCGGTCGTGGACGACGCGCTCGCGCAGGACCCGGCCGTCGAGTCGGTCCTCAACACGGCCGAGGTCGACTCGGTCGTGCGCATGGTCCCCCACCTGGAGGCGGGGGACCTCCACCTGACGATCCGGTTCCTGCGCGCGGTCCTGGGCGCGAGCGTCGCCGAGCGGGAGGCCGTCCTGGCGGCGTGCCCGCCCGCGGTGCTGGCCGCCATGCTCGCAGGGGCCCGCGCCACGGGGGCCGCGTTCTGCGCGTCCTACCCCGAGGGCGTGCGCGACCTCGAGGCCCGAGCAGCCGGGCTCGTCCTCCGGTGAGCGGAAGGTTCGCCCTCTCGTCGCTCACGTGCACCGACGGGGGAGACCTCGTGCTCTCGGGGCAGGACGTGACGGTCGACGACTACGGTGCGTTCAAGCACGGGGACGGGGCGCTCGCGGCGCGCTTCGCGGACCGGCTCTCGGACCGCTTCGTGCGCGCGGTCCTGCCGCACGACGTCGACGTCCTCGTCACGTCGTCGGGGTTCGACGTCGTGCCGCCTGCGGCGTACTCGCTGGTCGCGCCGTTCCTCGCGGGCCTGCGCCGCGCGGGCCACGTCGGGCAGGTCCGGCACGTCAAGGTCGGCCGGACCCGCGTGTCCGACGGCGACTACGCGGGCATGAGCCTCGAGGAGCGCCGGACGAGCCTCACGGGCCACGACCTGGTCCTCGACCCGGCCGTGGACGCGCGCGGCGCCCACGTCGTGGCGCTCGACGACGTCGTGGTGACCGGTGTCCACGAGCGGGCCATGGAGAGCGCCCTGCGTCGGGCGGGGGCCGCGCACGTCGACCACGTCTACCTCGTGGACGCGCACGCGGTGGGCGGTGTCCCGATGATCGAGGCGCGCCTCAACACTGCCGGCGTCCCGTCGGTGCGCTCGCTCGTGGAGGTCATGCACCGGCCCGGGTTCGTGCCGAACGCGCGGGTCGCGCGCCGGGTGCTCTCGCTCGGGGACGCCGACCTGGCCGAACTCGTCGCGACGGCGCCGCCCTGGGTCCTGCGGTGGGTCGAGGAGGCCGCGGCCGCCGACAAGCTCGGTGCTCTCGCCCGCTACCGGAGCGGCGCGGGGATGCTGCACGACCTGCTGCGGGGGGTCCCGCTCAGCGCGTGAGCGGAGCGTGCTCGGGGAACGGCCGCGGATCGTCGTCCCCTGGGGTCTGCCGGTACCGTGGAACGGCCGCCGTCTCGGCGACCCCCCTCGACCACGGACTGACCGCACCCCCATGAGCAACGCACCTACGCCGTCGGGCCTGCCTGACAGCGCTTCCCCCGCCCTGCCCGACGGCGCCGCGCACCCCGCCGCGCCCGGCACCACCGAGCGGCTCTCCCACGGCCTGCGCACCCGGCACCTGACCATGATGGGCCTGGGGTCCGCGATCGGGGCCGGCCTGTTCCTCGGCAGCGGCGTCGGGATCGCGACCGCGGGACCCGCCGTCCTGGTCTCGTACGCCGTCGCGGGGCTGCTCGTCATCCTCGTCATGCGGATGCTCGCCGAGATGGCAGCGGCCGTGCCGTCGAGCGGGTCCTTCTCGGTGTACGCCGAGACCGCGCTGGGCCGGTGGGCCGGGTTCACCCTCGGGTGGCTGTACTGGTTCACGCTCATCATGGTGCTCGGCGCCGAGATCACGGGTGCGTCGCAGATCGTCTCCGGGTGGGTCCCGGGCGTGCCGCAGTGGGTCGTCGCGCTCGTGTTCGTCGCGGCGTTCGCGGTCGTGAACCTGTGGGGCGTCAAGCACTTCGGCGAGTTCGAGTTCTGGTTCGCGTTCATCAAGGTCGCCGCGATCGTCGCGTTCCTCGTGATCGGGGTGCTGCTCGTGCTGGGCTGGCTGCCCGGCACCGACCCCGTGGGGACGACCAACATCTTCGGCGACCCCGCCTCGCTCGCGGGCTTCGCGCCCCACGGCCTGCCCGGCATCGCGGCGGGGCTGCTCGTCGTGGTCTTCGCGTTCGGCGGGATCGAGATCGTCACGATCGCCGCGGCCGAGGCCCGCGAGCCGCAGAAGGCGATCGTGACCGCGACCCGCTCGATCGTGTGGCGCATCCTCTTCTTCTACGTGGGCGCGGTCGCGATCATGGCGCTCGTCCTGCCGTGGGACGCGCCCGAGCTGCTGAGCGGACCGTTCGTCGCGGTGCTCGACCTCGCGGGCCTGCCCGGTGCGGCCCGGCTCATGGAGGCCGTCGTGGTCGTCGCGCTCCTGTCGGCGTTCAACGCCAACGTGTACGGCACGTCCCGCATGGCGTTCTCGCTCGCGGGCCGCGGCGACGGGCACCCGGCGTTGACCAAGGTGTCGCCGACCGGGGTGCCGTGGGTCGCGGTGCTGCTGTCGGTGTTCTTCGGCCTCGTGTCCGTGGGGCTCAACTGGCTGCTGCCGGGCGAGGTCCTGGGCATCCTGCTCAACGCCGTGGGCTCGGCGCTGCTCGTCATCTGGGTCTTCATCGCGGTCTCCCAGCTCCGGCTGCGTCCCCGCATCGAGGCCGCCGCGGGCGGTGCGGACAGGATGACGCTGCGCATGTGGGCCTACCCCGGGCTCACCTGGGCGACGCTCGCAGGGCTCGCGGGCCTGATCGTCCTCATGCTGTTCGACGACGACGCTCGCGTCCAGCTCGCCTCGACGCTCGTGCTCGTGGGCGTCATCGTCGGGATCTACGCGGTGCGGGCGCGGCTGCGTCGGCGAGCGGAGCGGGTGGGCTCCCCGACCTGACCCGTCGTGGGTGGGCGGAGGGCCGTTCCCCCACCCTGCACCGGGGCCCGACGCACCCTCGTCGGGATGTCCTACTGATCTCAGAGCGGTCCCTGCGCGCTGTGTGGACGTTCCCGCAGCGCGCAGGGACCGCTCCGTTAGCCTGTGCGCAATGACTCCCGAACACCCCGTCGATGTGAGCAGGGTTGGCCGCGAGACGCTGCTTGCCGTCGCGGCGGTGACGCCGTTGGCGTTCGGCGGAAGGTCCGGCTGGATCACCCTGGGAAGCCTGGTGATCGCCCTGGCGGCACTGGCTGTCAGGAGGCGCTTGCCCTGGGTCGCTGTGCTGAGCACGCTCGCCGCGAGCGTCGTCGACTGGCGGCTGTTCGCACTCACGCTGCTGCTCGCCTACGGAGCAGGCCGGGCGAAGCCTCTCGGCCGTGGCGTGCTGGCAGCGTTCGCAGGAGTCCTGGCCGTCGGTGTCGTCGCGCTGCTCACCCTGTTCGACTCCGACCTGTACACGGCATTGGCGTGGGCCGCCGGAGCGACCGTCTTCGGCCTGTCCCCGGCACTCCTGGGGTCGTCCCGCCGACTCCATGTCGAGCTCGTGCGGGCCGGATGGGACCAGGCCGCGCAGCTGGAGCGCGAGCAGCGCATCGTCGCCGAGCAGGCGCGTCTCCAAGAACGTGCGCGTATCGCGCAGGAGATCCATGACTCGCTGGGGCACGAGCTGAGCCTCATCGCGCTGCGTGGTGGCGCCCTGGAGGTGCTTCCCGGGCTGGCGCCCGAGCACCGAGCGACGGTGACGGCCTTGCGCGCCGGGGTCACGACGGCAGCCGAACGGCTCAGCGAGATCATCGGTCTGCTGTTGGACGAGACGGATGCCCCACCGCGCACAGTCGTCGGCGAGCCGATCTCCGCGCTCGTCACGCGCGTCGCGGAGTCGGGGGTCCGTGTCACGCTGAGCGAATCGGGGAACCCGGGCAACACGGCGTCGTTGCAATACCGCGCCGCGTACCGCGTGGTGCAGGAGTCGCTGACGAATGCCACGAAGCATGCGGCAGAGGCGCCCGTGGACGTGCGTCTCGAGTGCGACGACGACTATCTGACCGTCAAGGTGCGCAACGCTCAGCCCGGGACGGCGTCGCGCGAGGTCCTGCCGGCCGGCGGCGGACGGGGGCTCACCGGCCTGCGTGAGCGGGTCGGGCTCGCGGGTGGAGTGCTCGACGCCGGGCGCACACGGGACGGAGGCTTCGAGGTGGCGGCGCGGCTTCCCAGGTCGGGCCCGCTGGTGCACCCCGCGCCGACCCCGGAGCCGGTGACGGCAACGGCCTTCCGTCGGGCGCGCCAGCAGGCGCGCCGCGCTCTGGTGCTGGCCGTCGCCCTCCCCGTGGTCCTCGTGGTCACGCTGGGAGGGGCGCTCATGGCCATGTACGCGGAGGACAGCCTGACGTCGCGTCTGCGGCCCGAGACGTTCCAGCAGCTCTCCCGTGGGACCCCTCGCGCCGACCTCGTCGACCTCCTCCCCACGCGACAGGTGCCCGAGCGGCGCGATGAGGCCGGACCCGCTCGCCCTGAAGGTTCCACCTGCGAGTACTACCGGTCGGTCGCGGGACTCCTGCCCACGCCTTTCGACGTGTATCGCCTGTGCTTCCGCGACGGGGTACTCGTCTCCAAGGACGTCTTCGCGCCCAACCTCTCCGACGACAAGGACAGCCCATGATCCGCGTACTGCTGGCAGACGACGAGGCGATGATCCGTGCGGGGGTCTCTGCGATCCTCGCGAGCGACCCGTCGATCGAGGTCGTCGCCGAGGCGTCGAACGGACGCGAGGCCGTCGACCTTGCCCGGCTCCACCGCCCTGACGTGGTCCTCCTCGACATCCGCATGCCCGTGATGGACGGCCTGCAGGCAGTGTCGGAGATCCGCCGGGCCACACCGTCGGTTGCCGTGATCGTCCTGACGACGTTCGGCGAGGACGAGCACATCGCACGGGCGATCGACGGCGGCGCCAGCGGGTTCTTGCTCAAGACGGGCGATCCGCGTGACTTGATCGCGGGTGTACGGGCCGTGGCCGACGGCGGCGCCTACCTCGCCCCGCTCGTCGCCAGGCGGATCATCACGCTGTTCGCCACCGGGACCAGCGGCGGTGACATCGCTCGCGGCGCCGACGCACGTCGCCAGGTGTCGGTGCTCACGGATCGAGAACGCGACGTGCTGCGGCTGGTGGGGTCTGGCCTGTCCAACGCGGAGATCGGCGCCGAGCTCTACATCGTCGAAGGCACCGTCAAGGCGCACGTGAGCAAGATCCTGTCGCGTCTCGGTCTGGGCAATCGTGTGCAGGCAGCGTTGCTGGCGCACGCGGCGGGCCTCTCCTAGCCGCCGCAGCAGCACGGGGGCATCCACCTGTGGTGGATGCCCCCGTTGCTGTGTCAGTTCTTGGCGGCGGTCTCCTGGTCTTGCGCCGCGGACGCCCCGACCGGAGACGGCCCGGCCGTCAGCAGTCGACGCAGCACGGTGCGTTCACGAAGCAGCGTGACGAGCTTGGTCCCCGGGTATCGGAGCACGAGGACCACGATGACGGTGACGAAGGCGCCGATCAGGACGCCCGCGATGACATCGTGCGGGTAGTGGACCCCGAGGAACACCCGCGAGAAGGCGGTCAGCGCTGCGATCGGCAGGGCCAGGAGGCCCAGGCGCCAGGAGGTCAGGAGGATCGCGACCGCAAGCGCGACTGCGATCGTGGCGTGGTTGCTCGGAAACGACCAGTCGCCCGTCGGCGGGCACTCGTCGGCGATGATCGCCACGTCGCGCATCGTGCGGCACGGCCGTTCCACGGCCAGGATGCCTTTGGCGGCCTCACTGACGAGGTACGCGGCGACGGCTCCACCCGCGCTGACCAGTGCGACCGCCATCGGGCGGGCCGGCCCGCGTCGGGTGCGCCAGAGCGCGAGCGCCCAGAGTCCGACGAGCAGCAGCAGGCCCACGTCGGTGAAGTACTCCATGAACGTCTGCCCCACGGGCGGGGTGTCATCCGCCCAGGAGACGATGTCGCGATACCAGTCGGCCGAGATGTCGGGCACGTCTGGAATGTTCTGGATTCTCGTCACCGTGATCTCCCTTCGTGGTCAGGCGTCCCGCGTGCGCAGCGTGAGCCACGCGGCGACGTCGACCGCGACGACCCAGGTAGCAAGCAGAAGGGCGCCTGCCAGCGGGCCGTAGGGCTCCGTGGCGCCGCTGATGAGCTGGGATCCCGCACGCGCCGGGAGCAGCTCTGCGAGATCGTCGAGCGACAGGAGGTCGGCGGCAGCGGGGATACCGATGAGCACGACGAAGACGATGGTGAGCGCGCCCGCGGTGCGACGCACCAGGACGGCGACGCCGAGCGCCAGCAGACTGACGAGGGTGAACTCCAGCGAGATCGCCAGCGCCATGCGGACCAGCCCGCCGTCGGGCGCGATGCCCTTGTCTCCGAGCGAGTAGTCAGCCAGCGTCGTGATGATCACACCCAGCACGACGCCCGCGGGGAGCGTGACGGCGGCGACCACGATCGCCTTCGCACCGAGCAGCCGTCCGCGCAGCGGCACCGCCTGGAAGGTGGGGTGGATCGTTCCGGCGGAGTACTCGTCGGTGATGGCAAGGATGGCGAGGATGGCCACCACGAACTGGACCACGGTCGCGCCCAGTCCGACGACCTCACCCACCGGGATCGCCGGCGGTCCGCCAGGTTGCGACGTGTTGTTCGCCAGGGTGAAGCCGACGACGGGCACCATCACTGCTGCAAGTGCGGCGGCGCCGACGAGCGCCCACCAGGTGGAGCGAACCGAGCGGAGCTTCGTCCATTCGGAGGCGACGGCGCCGGCGAGCCGACCACCACCTGAGGGGGCCTGCATCGCCGCGGGGACGGTGGTGCTCACGCGGGGGTCTCCGTTCGATCGTTGTGTCGGCCGGGCGTGGGACCACCCGCGTCGTACTCGGAGCTCGACGCCGTGAGTCGCAGGTAGGCGTCCTCGAGCGATCCGTCGGTCCGGCTGAGCTCGTGGATTCGGAGCCGACCCGCGTAGGTGAGATCTGCGACCAGCTCGATGGGCGCGGCGATGATCTCGAGGTGGTGCGCGCTCATGCGGGTGGTTTCGAACCGGCGCCCTTCAAGATCGCCCTGGAGGGAGCTGAGGCCTGCTTCGTCGGGGCTGCGCACCGTCACGACGCCGCCCGCGGCGCCGATGAGGTCGTCTGCCGGGCCGTCAGCGACGAGCCGGCCGCGTCCGATCACGATGAGGTGATCGGCGGTCAGCTGCATCTCGCTGACCACGTGGCTCGAGAAGAAGACCGTCCGTCCTTCGTCCGCGAGCGTTCGCACCAGGCCGCGCAGCCATCGGATCCCGTCCGGGTCGAGGCCGTTGATGGGCTCGTCGAAGATGAGGATGGGCGGGTCTCCGAGCAGCGCGGCGGCGATGCCCAACCGTTGGCCCATGCCGAGCGAGAAGGTGCCGGCCTTCTTGCCCGCGACCGTGGTCAGACCGACGATGCTCAGCACCTCATCGACCCTCCGGGCGGGGATGCCGTTGGTGCGCGCCAGCGCGAGCAAGTGGTTGCGGGCGCTTCGTGCGGGGTGGACCGCCTTCGCGTTCAGCATCGCGCCGACCTCGCGCAGGGGGTGCGGCAGAGCCGCGTACGGGCGGCCCTGGATGAGCGCTCTTCCGACGTCGGGTCTGTCGAGTCCGACGATGGCGCGCAACGTCGTCGACTTGCCTGCGCCGTTGGGTCCCAGAAATCCTGTCACCTGCCCGGGGACCACCTGGAAGGTCAGGTTGTCGACGGCTGGCTTTCCGTCGTATCTCTTGGTGAGTTCTTGCACCGTGATCATCGCGCCTCCATCGATCCGAATGACCAGACCCTATGAAGCGGCTCGGGTCGGCCGGACCCATCGAAGGTCAGCAACCTGGCCCCTCTTTAGTGCCGTCTTCCGCTGAGAAGTCCCACGTGGGTATCTCGCCGTAGCCCGGGAGGTCGGTGCCAGGTTCGTGGCGCGCGGGGCGAGGAGTCGGGCCGTGGGCAGGAGGTACGAGAGGGAGATCGTGGACGATCGGCTCGGCGCCCAGGCCGTCGTCGCTGCGACGGTAGAACACGGAGCGCCCCTCGACCTCCACGGTGCTCTCGGTCCGACCGGCGATGTTCGCGGCCATGGAACCGGTCGTCGGCGAGCGGAGCGGGTGGGCTCCCCTTCCTGACCCGTTGACACCCGCCCCCTCGCGGGTGTGCGCTGGAATCTCGCGCCAGGGAGCACCGGGAGTCTCGGGGAGAACCCATGTCTCGCATCGCCGGCTGGATCACGCACCGCTACGCCAAGTGGGTCGTCATCGCCTTCTGGGCGGTCGTCCTGGCCCTGACCGCGCCGCTGGCCGGCAAGCTCACGGGCGCGCAGGACAACGACGCCACGTCGTGGCTCCCGGCCGACGCCGAGTCGACGCAGGTGCTCGACGTCGCGAGCAGCTTCACGTCGCCCAACACGATCCCCGCGGTCCTGGTCTACGTCCGCGAGTCGGGCCTGACCCCCGAGGACCTCGCCAAGGTCTCCCAGGACGTCGCGACCTTCGGTGAGCTCGACACCCTGGACGGGGACGTCGTCGGGCCGATCCCGTCCGAGGACGGGCAGGCCGCCCAGGTGATCGTGCCGCTCGACCTGGGCAGCGAGGGGTGGAACCTCGCGGCCGACGCGGTCTCGGACCTGCGCGCCACGGCCGAGGACGGCGCGAACGGCATGGACGTCTACGTGACGGGCCCGGCGGGCGCGGCCGCGGACTCGTCCAAGGCGTTCGAGGGCATCGACTCGACGCTTCTCTACGCAGCGGCGGGCGTCGTGATCGTGATCCTGCTGCTGACCTACCGCAGCCCCACGCTGTGGCTCCTGCCCGTGGTCTCGGCAGGCGTCGCGCTGACCGTGTCGCAGGCCGTGGTCTACGTCCTGGCGGACACCACCGGCCTGACCGTGAACGCGCAGAGCGCGGGCATCCTCACGGTCCTGGTCTTCGGCGCGGGGACGGACTACGCCCTGCTGCTCGTCGCGCGCTACCGGGAAGAGCTCCGCCGCCACGAGGACCGGCACGAGGCCATGTCGCTCGCGCTGCACCGCGCGGGCCCGGCGATCGTCGCGAGCGGCGCGACGGTCGCGATCGGCATGCTGTGCCTGCTGTTCGCGCAGATGAGCTCGACGGCCGGGCTGGGGCCGGTCGCGGCGGTCGGGATCGTGGTCGCGCTGCTCGTCATGCTGACGTTGCTGCCCGCGCTGCTCGTCGCGACGGGCCGGTGGGTCTTCTGGCCGCGCGTGCCGCACCTGGGCGACGACGAGCCCACCGAGCACGGCGTGTGGGCGCAGTTGGGCGGCCGGATCGCGAAGCGGCCACGGCGCGTGTGGGTCGTGACCTCGATCGTCCTGGCCGTGCTGGGACTGGGCATCACGCAGCTCGACGCGAACGGGCTCTCGAGCGCCGAGTCGTTCCGTGGCGAGCAGCCCTCGATCGTGGGCGAGCAGGTCCTCTCCGAGCACTTCCCGGCGGGGTCGGGGTCGCCCGTGGTGGTCGTCGCGGACGACTCGTCGCCCGCCGCGGTCGCCGCGGTGCACGACGCGTTCGCGGGCACCGAGGGGATCGACGCCTCGACCGTGACCGAGCCCGTGTCCGCGGGCGGGTACGCCTACATGGAGGGCACGCTCACGTCCGAGCCGGACTCTCAGGCGGCCTACGACACGGTCGACCGGGTCCGGGACGCGGTCCACGCCGTCCCGGACGCCGACGCCCAGGTGGGCGGGGCGAGCGCCGTCACGCTCGACGTCCAGCGCGCCTCGGCCGCGGACAACATGCTCATCATCCCGATCATCCTGCTGACCGTGCTCGTCATCCTGGCACTGCTCCTGCGCGCGATCACGGCCCCGCTCATCCTCGTCGCGACGGTCGTGCTGTCGTTCACGGCGGCCCTCGGCGTGAGCGCGCTCGTGTTCAGGTACGTGTTCGGGTTCGAGGGCGCCGACACGTCGCTGCCCCTGTTCGTGTTCGTGTTCCTCGTCGCGCTCGGGATCGACTACAACATCTTCCTCATGACCCGGGTGCGCGAGGAGTCGCTGCGCGTCGGGACGCGGCGCGGCGCGCTGATCGGGCTGGCCGCGACGGGGGCGGTCATCACGTCGGCCGGGCTCGTGCTCGCGGGGACGTTCGCGGTGCTGGGCACGCTGCCCGTGGTCGCGTTCGCGGAGATCGGGTTCGCGGTCGCGTTCGGCGTCCTGCTCGACACGCTCGTCGTCCGGTCGGTGCTCGTCACGGCCCTCAACCTCGACGTGGGACGGCACATGTGGTGGCCGAGCGCCCTGGGCCGCAAGGAGGACGTGCCGGTCGAGGCGAACCCGGTGGTCCCGACGGGCGCACCGGTCCGCGAGTAGCGCGTCGCCCGGAAGGCCCACGCCCGACGGCGGAACGCGCCTCCCGGGGGGCAGCGCCGTCGGGCAGGGGTCAGACCACGTCCTCGCGCTGCAGCCGGCGCAGGGTGATCCAGCCCAGCAGGACCGGGATCCAGCACGAGATCAGGCGGTAGAGCAGGACCGCCGGCAGGGCGATCGCGGACGCGATCCCGAAGCTCACGAGCCCGCCCGTGAGCGCGGCCTCGACCACGCCCACGCCGCCCGGCGTCGGGGCTGCGGACGCGAGCGTCTGTCCGACCATGGTCGAGAAGGCCGCGGCGATCGGGTCGCTGCCGCCGCCGAGCGCCAGGAGGCAGGCCCACAGGGTCGCGGCCGAGGACACCGTGGTGCCCATCGCGCCCAGGACCGCGAAGGAGAGCCGGCGCGGGTCCTTCGCGAGACCGCCGAGCTGGCGGAAGGCGGGCAGCACGTCGTCGCGCGCGTACGTGCGGACGGCGTGCCGGAACCGTGGCACCGCGAGCACCACGACCCCGGTGACGACGACCGCGACCGCCGCGGCGAGCAGCGCCCACCTGGCCCAACCCGGCACGTGGTGGTCGATGCTGCGCCCCGCGACGAGCGCGAGCACCGTCAGGAGCACGAGATGGACCAGGACCTGCACGATGCTCTGGAGCGCGACCGTGCCCGTCGCGAGCGCCGTGCTCATCCCGGACTTCGACAGGTAGCGGACGTTGAGCGCGAGCGACCCGACGCTCGCCGGGGTCGCGGTGCCCGCGAACGCGTTCGCGAGCTGGACGCGGGTGGTCCGCAGGAACGGCAGGTGCCTCGGGGAGCACGCGGCGAGCGACGCCGCGGCGGCGAAGAACCCCGTCGCGGCGAAGAACACGGCCAGGAGCGCCCACGCCGGCTGGGCGTCGCGCAGGGCCTCGCCCATGCGCGGGATCTCGCTGATCTCCGGGATGACGACGTACGTGAGGCCGCCGATGAGCACGAACCACACGAGCACGCGCAGGGCGTGGCTCGTGGGGGACCGGGTGGGCTTCGGGGGCGGGCCCGGGGCCTGGGGCTCGGGGTCGGGTGCGTGCGTGATGACGTGCTCCTTGCCGAGATGTGCGGGCCGTCCCGTGACCCTACCGACGCGCAGGGTCCGGCGCACCGGACCGTCCGTCGAGTGTGCAGTTCGGGTCGTCCCGGGCGTTCGGAGGCGACCCGAACTGCACGCTCGGCGTCAGGTGACAGTGGCTCAGTCGTTCGGCGTGACCTCGGGCAGCGGCGCGGGGCCGTCCGCGGGCACCCAGCCCTTGGGGGGCCGGACCGTCGGGACGTCGCCCACGATCGGCACCGGGCGGCGGTGGAACGGGAAGCCGTAGCGGGTCACGAGCCCCGCCAGTGTCGTCAGGCGGTTGCGGGGTCCGATGAGGCTCATGATGTGCACGAAGAGCCACGCGAGCCATGCGGTCCCCCGCGTGAGCCGGAGCTTCCCGGCGATGTCCGCGACGGCCGCGCGGCGTCCGATGACGGCCATGGTGCCCTTGTCGAGGTACCTGAGCGACGTCGTCGGGCGTCCTTGGACGAGCGCGCGGATGTTGCGTCCCACGACCTTGCCCGACTGGATCGCGGGCTGGGCGAGCTGCGGCAGGCCCGCGGGCGATACCGCGACGTCTCCCGCCGCGAAGTGGTCCGGGAACCCCTCGACCTGCAGGTCGTCGCCCACGCGGATGCGCCCGCCGTCGCCCAGGGGCAGGTTCCAGCGCGAGACCTCCTCGTGCGGGGCGACGCCCGCTGCCCAGATCGTGAGGTCCGAGCGGATGAAGTCGCCGTCGGTGAGCTCGACGCCGTCGGGCAGGACCTTGGCGACGCCCGCGCCCAGGTGCAGGTCGACCCCGCGACGCTGGAGCTCGCGCGCCGCGTACGTGCGGAGCTTGGCGGGGAAGGGCTTGATGAGCTCGGTGCCGCGCTGGACGATCTTGACGCTGAACGCGTCGCCGTGGATCTCCGGGTACGCGGGCGCCAGGCCCTGCGTGCGGAGCTCGGCGAGGGCGCCCGCGACCTCGACGCCCGTCGAGCCGCCGCCCACGACGACGACGCGCAGGCCGTCGTCGGTCCCCGGTGAGGCCGCGGACTTCTCGAGGCGGACGAACAGGGTGTCGCGGATCTTCAGGGCCTGCGAGCGCGAGTACATCGCGAACGCGTGCTCCTTGGCGCCGGGCGTGCCGAAGAAGTTGGTCGTGACGCCGTTGGCGAGGACGAGGTAGTCGTAGCGGATCTCCTCGTCGTTGAGGAGCCGGAGCGTCTTGGCGTGCGGGTCGAGGCCCACGAGGTGCTCGTGGACCACGCGCACGTTGCGCTGCCCCAGCCGCAGCGCGCGCAGGAAGTACGTGACGTCGCCCGGGTTCAGGCCGCCCGTGGCCACCTGGTAGAGCAGCGGCTGGAAGGTGTTGTAGACGCGACGGTCGATCAGCGTGACGCGCACGGGCGCGCCCGCGAGCGCCTTGACGGTCGCGAGCCCGGCGAACCCGCCGCCCACGACGACGACGTGGGGGAGCGGCGCCCCGGTGGGTGCGGGGTGCGCGGCGGTGCCGTCGTTCACTGTGTGCCTCTCGATACGTCTCGTGTGCGACACGACGATGTGCCGGGTGGTCCGGGGCACGAGCGTATGTCGCGCGCGGGACGGGTGCGAGACGGGTGCTCCGGCCCGAGACGGGTGCTCCCGCCCCTGACGCGAGCACCCGTCTGGGGCGGGAGCACCCGTCTCGTGGCGGTCGCGTGACGGGGATCACGGGGCCGGGTATCTGACGTCGTGTGGACAACGAGGGTTCCCGGCGCGTAACTTCGAACTGACCGGTCAGTCTAAAAGAGTGACCGGACCCGGAACTCTCGGAGGAACCCCCATGAACCAGCCCGTCGCACGGCACGGCAGCGACGAGGCCACGTACCTCGTGCAGGCCCCGAACACCGCGCCCGTCCCCGGATCCGCGGCGAACGTCACCAGGCCCGACGCCGTCGCGCACCTCCCGCAGGGCGAGCTCGCCGCCGCGGACATCGCCGACGACCTGACCCTGCGCGGCCCGCTCGGCGGCGAGATCGTCGAGCCCGACACCCCGCACCTCGGCGACGGCACGCCCCAGCACGCCGTCAGCGCCTACGACCTCCAGCTCCACGGCCCGCGCGGCCTGGTCTACGGCCCCGTCGACCTCGAGATCCCGGCCGGCGAGGTCGTCGTCCTCCAAGGTCCGCAGGGTGCCGGTCGGTCGAGCCTGCTCCTGACCCTCGCGGGCCGCATGGCCCCCGACCACACCCCCGACGGCTGGCTCGTCGTGCTCGGCGAGAACCTCACGGGCCGCCGCGCGCGCCGCACCGCGGTCCAGCGCCGCGCCGCGATCGCCGGCTTCCACGGGATCGACGAGCTCGACGACGCGGTCACGGTCGGGGACTCGGTGCGCGAACGCCTCACGTGGCTCGCGCCCTGGTACCGCCGGACCCCCAAGGTCACCCAGGAGGTCTACGAGCGCGTGGCCCGCCCCGTGTTCGGGCGCCGCGAGCTACCCGCGCTCGACGCCATGGTCTGGGACCTCGACGAGGTCGACGCCATGCTCCTGCGCATCGCGATCGCCCTGGCCCAGGACCCCGAGCTGCTCGTCGTCGACGACCTCGACCAGGTCCACGACTCGGCCCGCCGCCAGATCGTCTGGGGACGCCTCGAAGCCCTCGCGGCCACGGGCGTGACCGTGATCGGCTCGGTCGCCTCCGCGGGCGAGGTCGACGCGATGCGCTGGGGCCGTGCCCCGCACGTCGTGCGCCTCGCGACCGGCCCGCAGCTCGTCGCGGCCTGACCCTCCGGCGACTCGCACCTCCCCGCCCACGCTCCGCCGTCGGGCCTCATCCTTCGCACGAACAGAACGGAAAACACCTCTCGTGATGTCCTGGACCTCCACCGGTACGGAGCTGCGGCGCTTCCGCCGCGGCCTCCTGCCCAAGCTCGCCGTGGGCGCGATGATCTTCGTGCCCCTGCTCTACGGGGCCATGTACCTCTGGGCCTTCTGGGACCCGACCGGCAACCTCGACAAGCTGCCCGTGGCGATCGTCAACGCCGACACCGGCACCGAGGTCGACGGTGAACGCCTGGACGCAGGGGAGGAGGTCACGTCCACGCTCGTCGACTCGGGCGACCTCGAGTGGGCGCGCGTCGACGCGGCCGAGGCCGAGAAGGGCGTCAGGGACGGCACCTACTACTTCGCGCTGATCATCCCCGAGGGCTTCTCCGAGGGCATCGCGAGCGCCGCGGGCGACGACCCGCAGTCCGCGCAGCTCATGGTCACGTACAACGACGCGAACTCGTTCCTCGCGACGACCCTGGGCCGCAGCGCCATGACGCAGGTCCAGGGGGCGGTGCGCGAGGAGATCGGTGCGCAGGCCGTCGACAAGGTCCTCGTGGGCCTCGGCAGCGCACGCGACGGGTTCGCGCAGGCCTCCGACGGCGCGCTCACGCTCACCGCCGCGAGCGGTCAGCTCACCGACGGCGCGACGCAGGTCGCCGACGGCGCGACGTCCGCCGCCGACGGCGCGGGCACGCTCGCGTCGGGGATCGACCGGCTCGCCGACGGTGCGGGATCCGCCGTGACCGGTGCCGGGCAGCTCGCGACCGGTGCGGGTGCGCTGTCGGACGGCGCGTCCTCCGCGAGCGCGGGCGCCTCGAAGCTCGCCGCGGGCGCCTCGTCCGCGGCCGACGGCGCCTCGGCCCTCGCGGCCGGTGCGGCCACGACGCAGTCGGGCCTGGTCCAGCTCGCCGACGGCTCGCAGAAGCTCGTCGCGGGCTTCACGGCCCCAGACGGCCTCGTGGCAGGGGCCGACAAGGCCGCCGCGGGCGCCCAGCAGGTGTCCGACGGCGTCGCGCAGGTCCAAGGACAGGTCACCTCGCTCACCGGCAGTGTCCCCACGCTCCGCGCGCTGCTCCAGCAGAACGCCGCGACGCTCGGCGCCTCGGCCGACCCCCGGGCGCAGGCGCTCGCGGCCGCGAACCAGCAGGCCCTCGGCCAGCTCCCCTCGGACGCCGAGCTCGCCCAGAGCGCGGCCGGGCTCCAGGCCCTCGCCGACGGCTCGAAGCAGGTCGCGGCCGGGCTGCCCGCCCTCTCGACCGGCCTCAAGACGGCCTCTGCCGGGGCCGCGCAGATCGACGCGCAGCTCCACCCGGGCTCGGGCACGCAGACCGTCCGCGACGGCGTCGACGGCGTGGCCGCCGGGGCCGCGAACCTGAGCGACGGCCTCACGACCCTGCGCGGCGGTGCCTCCGACCTCGCGGCCGGGAACGCCTCGCTCGCGTCGGGAGCGGGCACGCTCGCCGCCGGCACCTCGTCCCTCTACTCGGGCGCCCAGCAGCTCGCGACGGGTGCGCAGTCCGCCGCGGCCGGCGCCGGGGCGCTCGCCGACGGCACCAGCACGCTGGCCGACGGCGCCACCCAGGTCGCCGACGGCGGGGCGCAGCTCACCGACGGTGCGCAGACCCTGACCGACAAGCTCGCCGAAGGGTCCGAGGCCATCCCCGACGACGGCACCGCCCTGCGCGAGCAGCGCGCCGACGTCATCGCGGCCCCCGTGACCGTCGCCGACCACGACCTCGCCGAGGCCGAGGGCTTCGGCGAGGGGTTCGCGCCGTTCTTCATCCCGCTCGCCCTGTTCGTGGGCGCGCTCATCACCTGGCTGCTCATGCGCCCGCTGCCCTCGCGGGCCCTCGCGACGCCCGCCTCGGGCCTGCGGACCACGCTCGCCGGGTTCCTGCCCGCGCTGTGCATCGGGTTCGCGCAGGTCGCCGTGATGCTCGCGGTCATCCACTGGGGCGTGGGCCTCGACATGACCCACGCGCTCGGGACGCTCGCGTTCACGACGCTCGTCGCCGCGACGTTCCTCGCGCTCCAGCAGGCCCTCATGGCGCTGCTCGGCCCGGCCGCGGGCAAGGTCGCGATCCTGGCGCTGCTCATGCTCCAGCTCGCGTCCTCGGGCGGCACCTACCCCGTGCAGACCACGCCCGCGTTCTTCCAGGCCATCCACCCGCTGCTGCCCATGAGCTACGCGGTCGACGGGCTGCGCCAGACCATCACGGGAGGTGTCGACGGACGGCTCTGGTTCGCGGTGGTCTACCTCGGCGTGCTGCTGCTAGCGTCGCTGGCGATCAGCGCCTGGCGGGCGGGTCGCATGCGCACCTGGACCCTCGACCGCCTGCACCCCGCGCTCGAGATCTGACGCCGGCCCCGCAGGAGCCCACGGCGACCGCACGACCACGCACCACGCACCACGACGAAGAGGCTGGACGAACGATGACGACGACCAAGGTGGACCCGACGGCGGACGGACCGGGCGCCGTCGGGCCCCTTGAGCCGGGTGTCACCGGTGAGCCCGCGACCCCGGGCGAACCGGCCGGGACCCGGCGCGAGCAGGCCTTCGCGGCCCGCCGTGCCGGGACCCGGCAGCAGATCATCGACGCGGCCGTGAGCCTCATCGCCGACCAGGGCTTCACGGCCACGTCCGTCGAGGACATCGCGGCCGCCGCGGGCGTGGCCAAGGGCAGCGTCTACTACAACTTCGGGTCCAAGTCGGACGTGTTCGAGGCCGCGCTCACGGGCGGGCTCGAACGCCTCACCCTCACGCTCTCCGAGGCCCGCGGGGGCCTGCAGGGCAAGGAGGCGCTCGCCGCGCTCATCGCGTCGCTCCTCGAGCAGATCCGCGCCCACCCCGACTTCGCCAAGCTCCTCGCGGCCGAGGTCTTCCGGGTCGGGCGCGAGTGGCAGGAGACGGTCGGGCACATCCGTGCGCGCGTCATCGAGTTCTACGCGGCCGCGCTGCGCGAGGAACGGCCCGGGGACGACGTGTCGCTCCTCGCGGCGTCGGTGTTCGGGGCCACGCTCGTCGCGGGCCTCGAATGGCTCGTGTTCCAGCCCGAGCGCGGGTTCGGCGAGGTGCTGGCCGCGGTGCTGGAGCTGGTCGCGGGCCTCTGAGCGCGGCCCCGCCGGCCGCGGGCGACGTACGCGCCCGCCGAGGGTCACGCGACAGCGGGACGCTCGTTCCGCCGTCGGGCCGCTGCACGGCTCAGCCCAGCAGCAGCTTCCAGCAGCCCACCCCGATGAGCCCCGCGAGCAGCGGCGCGACGACGGGCACCCACGCGTAGCCCCAGTCGGAGGGGCCCTTGTGCTTGAGGGGCAGGAGTGCGTGCACGATGCGCGGTCCGAGGTCACGGGCCGGGTTGAGCGCCGGGCCGGTCGGTCCGCCGAGCCCCGCGACGAGCGCCCACACGAGGAAGCCGAGGGCCATGTGCGCGAGCCCGGGCTCGGTCGTGGTCAGGGGCGAGTTGACGATCGCCAGGGCGCACGAGAACAGGATGACCGAGCCCAGCAGCTCGTTCGCGAACCCGTTCACGCGGCTGTGCGCGGCGTTGACGGTCGAGAAGGTCGCGAGGACGTCGTCGGTGTTCGTGGTGCGGTCGTAGTACGGCTTGTGGGTCGCGACGATCGCGAGCTGCCCCGCGATGGCGCCCAGCATCTGCGCGACGACGTACGGCGCGACGTCGGCCCACGGGAACAGGCCCCACGTCGCGAGCCCGATCGTGAACGCCGGGTTGATGTGGTTGCCGCTGATCCCGCCGAACATCAGGGCCGGGATCATGACGCCGAACCCGTAGCCCATCGCGATGAGGCTCCAGCCGCCGCCGTACCCCTTGGACCCCTTGAGGTGCACGTTCGCGACCGTGCCGTTGCCGATGATGATGAGAATCGCCGTGCCGATGAACTCGCACGCGGCACGCACCGCCAGGGAGTAGTCCGGATCCATGCGCACACCCTGCCAGGGGTGGGGTGCGGGCGGGCGGCGCGACACCCCGCGAGACGGGGCCTCGCGCGATCCCCGGGGATCGGGGACACTGCCGGTCATGGAGCATGAGGCTCAGGCAGGTCCCGGGGTACGGCAGGCCCGACGGCGTCGCTCGCCGCGGTCTGTCGTCGCACCACCGGTCGTGGTGGCCGCGGCGGGGGTGCTGACCCTGCTGCTCGCTGCCTGCGTGGCCGGGACCGGGAGCGAGACGTGCGTGAGCTGGGCGTCCTTCCCGGACGACGCGGCCCGGACCGAGCAGGCTGAGCTCGTGGTCGACGCGACCGTCGTCGAGCAGGCCGGGACCCGCTCGATGTTCGGTGCCGAGGCGAACGTGTGGTCGGTCGACGTCGGGTCGGTCGCGAAGGGAGATGCGGAGCCGGGCGAACGTCTGGAGGTCGTCTCGACGCCCCCGACGTGCTCGGGCGAGGGGTACCCCGAGGGCGACCCGCTCGACGTCGACGGCGAGGTGCGCCTGTACCTCAAGGACGCCGAGTCGTTCCAGCTCCCCGGGTCCGGCGAGGGGTGGGCGCTCATCACCCCGCTGGACGGGGTCGGGACGGTCCCGTAGTCCTGGGCGGGTGTCGCCGTCGCCCTCGACGGGTTCCCGTTCCTGTGTCGCGTCTCGCACCTTGCCCGTACGCTCGCGACAACCGAACTCCCCGCAGCGTCGCGTCGAGTGTGCGGTCTGCTGCTGGGAGACCAGTGGAGGAGAACGAGTGTGAGAACACGTCCGATCGTCCCGTCCGTCGCCGCGCTGAGCCTGGGGCTCGCCGCGGTGTTCGTCCCGCCGGCCGCCGCCGCGCCGCCGGCACCACCTGCCCCGCTCGAGGACCACGTCTCGGGCGCGGCCGTCATGGAGCACCTCGAGCAGTTCCAGGCCATCGCGGACGCCAACGGCGGCAACCGCGCGCTGGAGACCCCGGGGTACGAGGCCAGCGCCGCGTACGTCGAGCAGGTCCTGACCGACGCCGGGTACACGCCCGTGCGCCAGTACTTCACCTTCGAGGACCAGAACACCGACGAGCTGTCGCTCACGGCCGGCGGGGTCGCGGTCACGCAGAGCGTCTTCCCCGCGGAGTTCGCGCCCGACACCCCGCCGGAAGGTGTCACGGGACCGGTCGTCCAGCCGGCCGACGCCCTCAAGCAGGGCTGCACGGCCGACGCGTGGGCCGGGGTCGCGGCCACGGGCGGTGTCGCCCTGGTCAGCCGAGGGTCCTGCAACTTCTCGCTCAAGGTCGAGCACGCTGCCGCCGCGGGGGCTGCGGCCGTCATCATCTACAACAACACGGCGGGCCCCATCAGCCCGACGCTCGGTGGGCCCAGCGACGCGTGGGTGCCCACGGTCGGCATCACGCAGGCCGACGGGCAGGCCATCATCGCGGGGGTCGCGGGCGGGCAGACGAGCGCGACCTACGTGCTCCAGACCTCGATCGTCCAGCACGAGACGTTCAACGTCATCGCGGAGACGAGCACGGGCCGGTCGGACAACGTCGTCATGATCGGTGCGCACCTCGACGGGGTGCCCGAGGGGCCGGGCATCAACGACAACGGGTCGGGCTCGGCCGCGATCCTCGAGACCGCGGTCCAGCTCGCCGAGCACGGCGGCCCGCTCGACAACCAGGTGCGCTTCGCCTGGTGGGGGGCCGAGGAGGTGGGGCTGCTGGGGTCGACGCACTACGTCGACGACCTCGTCGCGAACGACCCGGCCGCGCTCGACCAGATCGCGACGTACCTGAACTTCGACATGGTGGGCTCACCCAACTACGTGATCGGGGTCTACGACGCCGACGAGTCGACGTACCCGGCTCCGGTCGAGGTGCCGCCGGGCTCGCCCGAGACCGAGGACGTCTTCACGGACTACTTCGACTCGATCGGGCAGGCGTGGGTCGACTCGGAGTTCTCGGGCCGCTCGGACTACCAGGCGTTCATCGCGAACGGCGTCCCGGCGTCGGGTCTGTTCACGGGCGCCGACGACGTCAAGACCGAGGCCGAGGTCGCGCTGTTCGGCGGCACCGCGGGGATCTGGCAGGACCCCAACTACCACTCGGTGAACGACGACATCGCCAACATCGACCCCGTCGCGCTCGACATCACGTCCAAGGCGATCGCACACGCCACGGCGTCGCTCGCGGCGGACACGTCGGCGATCAACGGCGTGGTCTCGCCCGTCGATCCGGAGCTGACCGACCTCGCCGCGACGGCGCGGTGCACGGGCGACGTCGTCCAGCTCTCGGTCGTCACGACCAACGGCGAGGACCGCCCGCTCGACGTGCGCATCACGACGCCGTTCGGGGAGAAGACGTTCAACCACGTCAACCCGGGCAAGATCGCGCAGCAGAAGTTCAACACCCGGTCCGGTGCGCTCGCCGCGGGCAGCGTGACCGTCAGGGCGTGGGACGACACGGGGTCGCAGGAGTCGTACACGCTCGACTACGCGGCGCTCACCTGCTGACCCGCCCGTGAGACCGAGGTCGCCGAGGTAGAGGCCGACCGTCGAGGTAGAGGGTTCGGGCCCTCTACCTCGACGGGAACCCTCTACCTCGGCGGCTGCGCCCGGCGGCGAGGTCAGGCCGGTGGGGCCGGGGCGTCCGGGGAACCCGGCGAACCCGGTGGGCCGGCCGCTGCGGCCGCCTCCGCCTCGCGCGCCGCCACGTTGCGCTTCGAGAGCAGGCTGTGCCGGTACCCGAACGACGCGTAGATCACGAGCCCGATCACGACCCACACGAGGAACCGCAGCCAGGTGAGCGTCGTCAGGTTCGTCATGAGCCACAGGCACGCGACGCCCGAGAAGATGGGCAGCACGGGCGACCAGGGGACGCGGAACCCGCGCTCGATGTCGGGGCGCGAGCGGCGCAGGATCGGGATGCCGAAGCTCACGAGCACGAACGCCGACAGCGTCCCGATGTTGATCATCTCCTCGAGCAGCTCGACCTGCGCGAGCCCCGCGATGAGCGCGACCACGATGCCCGCGCCCACCTGGAGGCGGACCGGGGTGTGGAAGCGGTGCGAGGTCTTGGAGACGCCGCGCGGCAGCAGTCCGTCGCGGCTCATCGAGAACATGACGCGCGTGAGGCCCAGGAGGAGCACCATGATGACGGTCGTCAGCCCGATGAGGATGCCGACCGAGATGACGCGCCCGGCCCAGTCCGCGCCCACCAGGATGAAGGCCGTGGTGAGCGACGGGTCGTCGGAGGCCGCGAGGTCGGTGTAGGAGACCATGCCCGTGACGACGAGCGTCACCAGGATGTAGAGGACCGTGACGACCGCGAGGCCGCTCAGGATGCCCTTGGGGATGGTCTTCTGCGGGTCCTTGGCCTCCTCGGCGGTGGTCGCGACCACGTCGAACCCGATGAACGCGAAGAACACGAGCGCCGCTCCCGCGAGCAGGCCCATGACGCCGTACGTCGTGGGCTCGAGGCCCGTGAGGAAGCCGAACAGGGGCTGCTCGAGCGCCGACTTCTCGGGCGCTGGCTGCGACGGCGGGATGAACGGCGTGTAGTTCTCGGCCTTGACGTAGAAGAAGCCGACGACGATCACGAACAGCGTGATCGCGACCTTGATGATCGTGAACACGCTGTTGATGCGGCTGCTGAGCTTGGTCCCGATCGCGAGGAGCGTCGTGAAGACCGCGACGATGAACACGGGCCCCCACTCGAGGTCCACGGGACCGATCGGGATGGTCAGCGGCAGGTCCACCCCGAACAGCGAGAACGCGTCCGCGAGGTAGATGCCCCAGAACTTCGCGATCACCGACGCCGCGAGCAGCATCTCCAGGATGAGGTCCCAGCCGATGATCCACGCGACGAGCTCGCCCATGGTCGCGTAGGAGAACGTGTAGGCCGAGCCCGCGATGGGCAGCGCCGAGGCGAACTCGGCGTAGCACATGACCGCGAGCGCGCACACGATCGAGGCGATGACGAACGAGATGATGACCGACGGCCCGGCGAAGTTCGCGGCGGCCGTCGCGCCGACCGAGAAGATGCCCGCCCCGACCGCGACCGCGACCCCCATGACCGCGAGGTCCCAGGCGTTGAGGTCCCGCTTGAGCGACCGTTCGGGGTCCTCGAAGGCTGCGAGGGACTCCTCGACGGACTTGAGTCGTAGAACACCTGTGGCCATCGCTCCAGTCTATCCGGCGGGTCGCCATCACGCGCGGTGGAGTGCCCGACGGCGCAGCCCGCCTCCGCACGTCGTGGTCACCCCGGGGGCCGTCCCGGGGAGGGCGACGCCCATGCCGACCGAGGACGGCCGAGCCGGGGCGACCCTCCCCCCGCGCAGGCCGACGGGACGGACGTGCCGGTGCGCCGCCGTCGGGCCGGAGCGGCGGCACGACCTGGGAGAATCCTCCGATGACCTTCTCGACCCCGGCCCCTGCCCGTCCCGGTGCGCCGCTCGGCGCGACCGGTGAGCTCCTCGCGGTGTGCCGCGTGCACGTCCTGCTGCCCGACGCGGGCGCCGTCGGCGTGACCGCGATCGACAAGCGGCCCGTCGAGGGACCCGTCAAGGTCCGCCCGCTGGGGTTGTACGCCGACGTGCAGGCCGACCGCGCGCACCACGGCGGCGAGGAGCAGGCCGTGTACGCGTACTCGCAGGAGGACGCCGACCACTGGGCGGCCGAGCTCGGCTACGAGGTCACGCCCGGGCTGTTCGGGGAGAACTTCCGCACGCGCGGCGTCGCGGCGAGCGGGGCTCTGATCGGCGAGCGCTGGCAGGTGGGGTCCGCGGTCCTGGAGGTCACGCACCCGCGCACGCCGTGCTCGACGTTCGCGCGGCGGCTCGGCGAGGACCGCTGGGTCAAGCGGTTCACCGACGCGAACCGCACGGGCGCGTACCTGCGGGTCGTGACCCCGGGCGAGGTGCGGGCCGGGGACGCGGTCGAGGTCGCGTACCGGCCCTCGCACGGCGTGAGCGTCGCGGACTGGTTCGGGGCGCGCGTCGCGGGCACGACGGTCGAGGTCTCGCAGCGCCTGCTCGCGGCCGAGGCCGAGGGTGAGGTCCGGCTGTCGGCCGAGGTGCGGGAGCGCGCCGAGCGGGCGGTCCGCTGATCCGTCGCTGAGTGCGGAGTACTTGTCGCCGGATCGCCCGTTCGACGACAAGTACTCCGCACTCAGCGCGCATCAGGCGCGCCGCGGCTCGGCCGGGGGCCACTCGCCGTCGTCCGAGCCGTCGTCGGCCGCGAACAGCAGCTCGTGCAGCCGGACCTGGACCTCCTCGACGTGCGGGACGTCGGGCAGGGTCATGCCGGGCTTGGCCGTCGCGTCCGAGATGATGAGCGTCCCGCAGCCGAACAGGCGGTCGACCAGGTCCTTCTCGTACGTGACGTCGTTGATGCGGTAGAGCGGGATGTCGCGTCCCGTGCGCGTGAGGATGCCCGTGCGCGTCGACAGGCGCTTGGTCGTCACCGTGTACTTGGTCGTCAGCCAGCGCAGGTGCGGCACGACGACCCACACGAACGCCGCGACCGCCGCCACGCCCAGCGTGCCCCACAGGATCACGGGGTGCTCGGGGGAGAACCAGAGGATCGCCGTCGCGGCGGCCACGATCAGGACCAGGACCAGGATCGGGAGGAACAGGGCCTTGGGGTGGGTCCGCAGCTCCAGGACGACGGTCTCGCCCTCGGCGAGGTTCTTGTTGACGCTCATGGGGAGCATCGTGCCATCTCGGGCGGGCGGTGCGGCACGGTGTCCCGGTCAGGCCGTCGGCAGGTTCCACCCCTCGACCGTGCGCAGCCCGTGCCCGTGGCCGAGCAGGCTGACGCTCGCGGTCCCGAGCTCGAACCGGGCGGCGGTCGCGGGCCCCAGCTCGAGCCACACCGCGGCGAGCACGCGCAGCAGGTGGCCGTGCGCGACGAGCAGGACGTCGCCGCCGTCGCGCAGCACGGGGTCGACGCGCCGTACGACGGTCCGTGCCCGGTCGGCGACGTCGTCGAGCGTCTCGCCGTGGCGGGTCCCCGGCTCGCCCGGGGGCCCGGCGGTGCGGGGCACGACGTGCACGCCGTCGCGGAAGATCAGCCAGTCGCGCCCGATCTCCCGGCTCACGTCGTCGGCCGTGCGCCCCTCGACGGGGCCGTAGTCCCACTCGGCGAGGTTCGGGTCGGCGACCGCGTCGCCGAACCCGGCGAGCTCGGCGGTCCGCCGGGCGCGCAGCAGCGGGCTGCGCAGGATGAGCGCGAACGACCGTCCCGCGAGGAACGCCCCGGCCGCCCGGGCCTGGTCCTCGCCGAGCGGGGTCAGGGGGATGTCGCTCGTGCCGGTGTGCTGGCCGGAGCGGCTCCACTCGGTCTCACCGTGCCGCAGGAGCACGAGCTGGGGGTCGGGCATGGGGTCCTCCGGGGTCGGGGTGCTGTTCCGAGCATCCCCCAGGCCCGACGGCGGAGCACCCGCAGGGCGTCCGGCGCGCCCGGGTGCGGCACGTCCGGGGCGACCCGGGAGCGTCGCGGGAGGCGTCGCCGCCGGGCGTCGGAGGAGGGGCGGGCGTGCACTGTGACCGAGTCGGGGGTCGTCCTGGAACCCTTCGTGGCCCTAGGCTCGTCCGTCATGACCACCTACTCGATCCTGACGTCGACCGCTGCGCTGCGAGGCGAGCCGTTCGAGGCCGAGACCGACGAGGCGGCGCTCGACGTCGTCCGGTCACGCAAGCGGAGCGGGAACCTGCCGCTCACCTCGTTCTCGTTGCAGACCTCCGACGACCGCACGGTGGCGTCGTGGACCGGTGCGCACGAGGTGGTCTGACCGCGTCGACTACCCGGCGCGCACAGCACCGGACGGGACGTCCTCCGGCCGGGCCACGGCCTGGGTACCGAGCCTCGTCCCCAGGGTGAGCCCGCCGTCGTCGGGAGCGGAGAGGGGCTCGAAGCCCAGCCGCGTGTAGAACGCGATCGCGCCGTGGTTCTCGCCGCCCACGCCGAGGTGCAGGCCAGGGACGCCGAGGTCCACGAGCCGGCCCTGGAGGTGCTCGATCATGCGTCGTCCCCAGCCGGTGCCCTGCGCCTCGGGCAGCAGGTCGATGTGCAGGTGCGCGGGGTGTGTCGCGGGCTCAACGAGCCAGGGACGCGACGGTCCTGCGGAGCGGTCGTGGATCTGACGGACCAGGCGCGCGTCGGGGGACCGGTCGGCAGGGTCCGGCAGCGGGTACCGATCGCGCAGGGGTGGCCACCACTCGCGCTCGCGCCACTCCTCGAAGGCCACCGTGTCGCGGCAGCCGATCACGTAGCCGACGACGCGGTCGTCGTCGGTGACGAGGACGGTCACGAGCGACGGGTCGTGGATGGCGTAGGGCGCGGCGTAGACCTCGCCGAGCAGGCGCGGGTCGGCGTAGAGGCCGGTCGCGTCGCGGCCGTTGTCGCCCGTGCGCAGGCAGATGTCGTACAGCGCGTCCAGGTCCTGGGGCGCGGAGGGCCGGATTCTCACGGTGGTGCTGTTCCTCGGGGGCGGGGGTCGCCGGGCGCTCCCGGTCGCGTCGTCTGGGCGCGGCCACGTGCGGTCGACGGAGGATGTGCTGGCAGTCAAGTTTACAGACGATCACCGTGTCGTCGGCCTCGACGGCTACTGCGCAGCCTCGGGTTTCGGGCACTCTTGAGCCCGAGCACCGCGCACGCCGGGGCCGGAGGAGGAGAACGACGCCGTGAGCACGGACAGCCCCAAGAGGGTCGGCAACGCGACGGCCCTGCGCGCCCTCAACGACGGAGCCGCGCTCGAGGCGCTGTTCCGGCACGGGCCCATGACGTCCGCAGGTCTCCAGGAGCGGCTGGGGCTGTCCAAGCCCGCGACCGCGACCCTCGTCGCGCGGCTCGAGGCCGCGGGCCTCGTCGAGCGCTCGGGGCACCGCGACGGTCGGCCCGGACCGCGAGCCGTCGTCTGGACGTTGCGGGGCGCCGCGGGGTACGCGGCCGGGGTCGACGTCACGGTCGGCAAGGTCTCCGTCCTGGTCGCCGATCTCGGCGACCAGGTGCTCGGCAGGTCGGAGCGCGCGGTCACGTGGACCGCCGACGAGCACTCCCCGGGCGCGCACCTCGACCTCGTCCGGGCCGTCGTCGACGAGACCTGTGAGCGGGCCGGGATCGCCCGCACCGACCTGCTCCAGGTCGTCGTCGGCTTCCCGGGGTCGGTCGACCCCGCGACCGGCCGTCTCGCCTACGCCCCGCACCTCGCGGTCTGGAACGACCACGACGTCGAGGCGCAGCTCACCGAGACGCTCGACGTGCGGGTCACGGTCGAGAACGACGTCAATCTCGTGGCGCTCGCCGAGCTCGCGCGCGAGGACCTGGCCGACGTCCGGGACCTGTTCGTCCTGTGGGTCGACCAGGGCGTCGGTGCCGCGACGTTGCTCGACCGCCGCATCCGCCGCGGCCGTCACGGCGGGGCGGGCGAGATCGACCGCGTCCCCGTCCTCGACCCGGCTCGCCGTGGACGCGCACCTCGAGGCCGGAGCACCGTCGCCGACCTCGTCCAGCTCGACGGCGTCGCGCGTCTCGCGCAGGCCCACGGCCTGGCTCCGTTCGACTCCGCGCCCCTCGACACGCTGCGCATCGCGCCCGCCTCGGCGCGCCGGGCGGACGACGTCGCGCGCCTCTCCGAGGTCCGTGAGGCCGCGTCGAGCGCGCTCGTGTCGGCGGCCCTCGACCCGACGGGCCGTGCCGGGGACTTCCTCGACGACCTCGCCCGCCGCCTCGCGGTCGTGCTGCGCATGGCGGTCGGAGTCCTCGACCCGGACGCCGTGGTGCTCGGAGGTGGGGTGGCCGCCGCCGGTGGTGAGGCCCTGCGGGACCGCGTCGCCGCGGCGCTGCGCACGGGGCACGGGGCGCCGGCACCGGTGCTCCTGTCCACCGCGCAGGGCGACGGCGTCGTCGAGGGGGCGCTCGCGGCAGCTCTCGACGAGGCCAGGCGCCGCGTCTTCGGGGCGGGGAGCGTCACCGCGCCCTGATCCGGGCCACGCCAGGGAGCGCCGCGGTGTCTGCGCCCGACGGGTCAGGCGACGCCGTCGAGCCCCACGATCGACAGGAAGACCACGAGGGACCCGAGCAGCACGACGGCGACCCCCACCGAGATCAGCAGGACGGTGCGGGGACGGACGGGCATGGGGCTCCTGCCGGGTCGAGGTCCCGCGCACGGACGTCCGCGCGCGGTGAAGGGAACCGGACCATCGTAGGCAGGGTTCGCGGCCTGCCGGCGCGGACCGTCAGGCGTCGTGGGCCGAACGATCGGCGAGCTCGGGCGGCCAGACCACCTGGAAGCGTTCGAGCACGATCTCCTCGTCCTCGGACCACTGCGCACCCCGGGCCGCGCACGTGCGGATCCAGTACTTCCTGTGCTCGCGTCGCCAGCTCTCGAGCGACCGGTCGTCCTCGCCCTCGTCCCACGCGAAGGCCGCGTCCACGGAGCCGAAGGTCCCGAGCCGCAGCTCGATGCTGCGCAGGATCACGCGAGGGCGCCCTGCGCCGTCGCACGCGACCCAGTGCGACCCGACGCGCGGGAGGGCGTCGCCGCGGGCGGCGAACTCGGAGGCGAGCTCCGCCGTCGCGCGCTTGGCGCCGTGCGTGACCTCGCGCAGCAGGGCGTCGGAGAGCGTCGGGGAGTCGCCGAACCGCTCGACCGTGTACTCACCGCACAGGGCGACCGCGTCCGGGTGCGCGGCGGCGTAGTCGGCCCAGAACGCGTCGCCGGCGAGGGTGTCGACGGGCGGGAGCTCGGTGGGCGGGTGGGGAGCGAGGGCGTCGGTCATGCCCGATGGTCCCATCGGGCGCCGTGCCCGGCCGAGGCATTTTCGACCGGGCGAGGAGGGTGCGGGGGTGCCCGCACCCTCCTCCCGGTCAGGCTCCGGACGCGGCGAGCTCCTCGGTGCGGGCTGCGCGCCGGGCGAGCGTCCCGTCGCGCCACGTGAGGTATCCGCCGTCGAGGTTGCGCACGTCGTACCCGAGCTGGGTGAGCAGCCGCGCGGCGGTGTGCCCGCGCTGCCCCACCTGGCAGTGCACGACGACGGGTGCCCCGGCCGGGATCTCGGCTGCGGCCCGGTCGCGCAGCTCGTCGAGCGGGACGTTGAGCGCGGGCAGCGAGCCAGGCCCGTCAGAGCCGTCAGCCGCGTCCGCGACGGCCGCTACCTCGACCGTGCCGCGCGCGTGCTCTCCCGCCGTGCGGACGTCGACGACGGTCGCACCCCGGGCGACGAGCGCGTCGAGCTCGTGCCACTGGACCGCGCGGGTCTCGCCCGTGCGGAGGTTGTCGGCCACGTAGCCCAGCATGTTGACGGGGTCCTTGGCCGAGCCGTACGCGGGCGCGTAGGCGAGCTCGAGGTCGGCGAGGTCGGAGGCCGTGAGCCCGCCCGCGACGGCGGTGGCGATGACGTCGATGCGCTTGTCGACGCCGTCGCGGCCGACTCCTTGCGCGCCGAGGATCAGGTCGGTCTCGGGGTCGACGAGCAGCTTGAGGGCCATCTGGGTCGCACCGGGGTAGTAGCCCGCGTGCTGGACGGGGTGGGTGTGGATCGCGCGGTAGGGGCGCCCCTCGGCCTGCAGGCGCTTCTCGGAGCGTCCGACGCTCGCTGCCGTGAGCCCGAACACCCCGACGACGGCCGTCCCCATCGAGGGGCGCAGGCCGCTGCGGCGCCCGAGGATCACGTCGGCGACGTGGCGCCCGTGCCGGTTGGCGAGGTTGGCGAGAGGGATGAGGATGGTCGGCTCGTCGCCCGAGGTCGAGCCGCCCGGGTCCGTCGCGGCGAGGGCGTCGCGCTTGGTCGCGGCGTCGCCCACGGCGTAGACGTCGGGCACCGAGGTGCGCAGGTCCTGGTCGACGAGGATGCCGCCGCGGGGCCCGACCTGCGCCCCGGCGAGGACCGCGAGCTCGACGTCGGGACGGACGCCGATCGCGGCGACCACGAGGTCCGCGGGGACCGTGCCGCGGGGCGAGCCGTCGGTCGAGGACAGCTCGGCGGTGTCGGGGCCGAGCGCGGCGACCTGCGTCGAGGTGCGCACGCGGACGCCGTGGGCCTCGAGCTCCTGCTGGACGCGGATCGCCATCTCGGGGTCGAGCGGGGCGAGGACCTGGTCGGCGAGCTCGACGAGCGTGACGTCGAGGCCGCGGTGGACGAGGTTCTCCGCGACCTCGACCCCGACGAACCCGCCGCCGATCACGACGGCCGAGCGGGCGGGTGTCCGGCCAGGTGACCCGACGGAGCCGGGCGTCGTCGGGGCGAGCGCGCCGTCCGACCCCGTGCCGTCCGACCCCGTGCCGTCGATCGCGGCGACGATCCGGTCGACGTCGGCCACGTCGCGCAGCACGAGGGCGCGCTCCATGCCGAGGGCGGGCGGGACGATCGGACGGGCCCCGGGGCTCAGCACGAGCCGGTCGTAGGTCTCGACGGTCTCCTCGCCCGTGGCGAGGTCGCGGACCGTGACCGTGTGCGCGGCGGCGTCGACGCCCGTGACGCGGTGGCGGACACGGACGTCGATCCGGAAGCGGGCGGCGAGCGACTCGGGGGTCTGGAGGAGGAGCGCGTCGCGGTCCTCGATGACTCCTCCGGCGTAGTAGGGCAGGCCGCAGTTGGCGAACGAGACGTGGTCGCCCGCCTCGAGGACGACGATCCGGGCGTCCTCCGACAGACGGCGAAGACGGGTCGCCGCGGACATGCCTGCCGCGACGCCTCCGACGATGACGATCTTCATGCTTTCCTCCTGGGGGTCGAGAAGCACTATACCCCTGGGGGTATATTGATCCTCAACCCGATCAGGAGGATCACCATGTGCAGAGCTGTGACCTGCAAGAAGTGCGGCAAGACGACGTGGGCCGGCTGCGGCCAGCACGTCGACCAGGTCCTGCGGGGCGTACCCCGCGCCGACCGCTGCGAGGGCCACGCCGCCGAGGCCAAGGCACCCGCCCAAGGGTCCTTCCTCTCGCGCCTCTTCAAGCGCTGACCCGCCCCCACCCCGCCACCACGACCACGAGGAGAACCACCATGTGCAGCCCCGCCCGCTGCGGAACCTGCCGCAAGATCACCTGGACCGGCTGCGGCCTGCACGCCGACGAGGTCCTCGCCGAGTTCGAGCCCTCCGAACGCTGCACCTGCCCATGAGCCCGGCGCCCCGGCACGCCGCGCCAGACGTGGCGTCGACGGTGCTGGAACCGTTGGCGGTCCCGCTGACCGTGCCCGAGCACGAGGCCGCTCCGCTGCCCGTCCAGTTGCGGCGACCGGCATGGGGCAGGCGACGGCTCGTCGTCGGCGCGCTGCTCGCTCCCGGGCTGCTGGCGCTGCTCGTGGCGGCGGGCGGGGGCTGGGCCCACGGCATCCCGCCCCTGTGGGTGGGGCTGCTCGCGGCCGTGGCCGTCGTCGGCGGCCTCACGCTCGCGAGCTACGTCCCGGCCCGGGGCGAGTCCTGGCGGGATACCCTCGGGTGCTCGCCGTGCGCCGTCGTCTCGGGCGGCACGGTGCTCGCCGCCGTGTTCCTGGTCGGTCAGGCGCCGCACCAGGTCGGGATGGCGCTGCCCGCACTGGCTGTTGTCCTGTTCGGGCTGGCGCAGCGCA
Organism: Oerskovia jenensis; assembly: GCF_016907235.1. Classification (NCBI taxonomy): domain Bacteria; kingdom Bacillati; phylum Actinomycetota; class Actinomycetes; order Micrococcales; family Cellulomonadaceae; genus Oerskovia; species Oerskovia jenensis. Next base: position 2,211,662 of record NZ_JAFBBO010000001.1, on the reverse strand, counting down.
CGAGCAGCACGCGCGACGCGTGCGCGCGATGAGAGGAAGAGTCATGGAGCTCGACAAGGACGAGATGAAGAAGGTCTCGAACCGGCTCAAGCGCGCCCAGGGGCAGCTTGCCGCAGTCGTGCGGATGGTCGACGAGGGCGGCGACTGCGCCGACGTCGTGACGCAGCTCTCCGCGGTGTCCAAGGCGCTCGACCGCGCCGGGTTCGCGATCATCGCCTCGGGCCTCAAGCAGTGCCTCACGGACGAGGAGAACGGCCCGGCGGACGTGCAGAAGCTCGAGAAGCTCTTCCTGTCGCTGACCTAGCCTGCCCGCCCGGCGGCCCCCGCGGCCCGACGGCGCAGCGCCCGCCGCGCTCTCGCCCGCACCGGGACGGTGGCAGCCGTGCGGGCCGTCCCCTGTCGCGCGACGTGCGGTTCCCCTACTGTGACGACGAGCCGACGCGACCGCTCGGCACGACCGAGGGGGAGCCATGGCGCGGACGGAGAGCGGTGCGGAAGCTGAGCGGGCCGGTACGGGCACCGGTGCCGGGGCGCTCCACGGGCGGGTCGCGCTCGTCACGGGCGGCGCCCGCGGGATCGGCGAAGGGGCCGTCCGCGCGCTGCACGCCGCAGGAGCCGACGTCGTGGTCGCCGACATCGCGGACAAGCAGGGGGCGGCGCTCGCGGCCGAGCTCGGCGACCGGGCCCGGTTCGTCCACCTCGACGTGAGCGACGAGACCGCATGGGTTCGGGTGGTCGAGGGCGTCGTCGCGGACCTCGGCACCGTCGACGTGCTGGTCAACAACGCGGGCATCGCCAGCACGGCACCGATCGAGAAGTTCACCACCGCCAGGTGGGACGCGGTCCTGGCCGTGAACCTCACGGGCGTGTTCCTCGGCTGCCGCACGGTCGTCCCCGTCATGAAGGCGCAGGGCCGTGGCTCGATCGTCAACATCTCGTCGGTCGACGGCCTGCGGGGCAGCCCCGCGGTGCACGCCTACACGGCCGCGAAGTTCGGCGTGCGGGGACTCTCGCAGTCGCTCGCGGTCGAGCTCGGCGAGTTCGGCATCCGGGTCAACTCGGTGCACCCCGGCTACGTGCGCACCCGCATGACCTCGCGCATCGACCCCGAGCGCCTCGACATCCCCCTGGGGCGCCCGGGCCGTGCGACGGAGATCGCGCAGACCATCGTGTTCCTCGCGAGCGACGCCTCGTCGTACACGACGGGCGCCGAGCTCGTGGTCGACGGCGGCCTGATCACCGGTATCCCGCGCCGCTGACGGTCGGCCCGCCCGCGCGCGGTGCCCGCCCCGGCCCGGCACCTCCGCCGTCGCTGCCCGGGAGGCGACCGCGCACACCCCGGGGGATGATCGCGAAGGTGAGCAGGACGCCCGGGCGAGCGACGCCGTCGGGCAGGAGCGACCCCCAGGAGCCACCCATGAGCGACGACGCGACCTACGGCAGCCCCGTCTTCGACTGGTCCGTGCTGACCGTCCCGACCCCGCTCGCGATGGTGCGCGGGCAGCTCGGGTTCTCCTGGCTCGAGGTGCTGGGACGTCTCGTGACGCTCGACCAGGACGAGTTCGAGTGGGAGCCCGGACCCGACGCGCTGCGCGTCGTGCGGCGTGGGGAGGAGCGCTCGCCCCGCACGCTCGGGGTCGGTGAGTGGGTCATGGAGTGGCCCGAGGGCTCGGACTCGCCGCAGCCACGGACCATCGCGTGGCTCGTCGCGCACCTGACCGAGGCGTTCTTCGAGCGGTGGGAGTGGACGTTCGGCGACCGCATCGCCCGGCGCGACGCCGTCGCGTTCTCGGGCGAGGTGGACCCCGCGATCGAAGGGCTCACGCGCTGGGTCGACCTGTGGCGTGACGGCGTGGACGGGCTGCCCGACGACGAGGTGTTCACGGTCGGGCTCAGCCAGGCGACCGAGATCGACGCCCAGGCGCCGTTCGGGCACCTCGTGCTCCACATGAACCGCGAGCTCATCCACCACGGCGCCGAGATCATGGTGCTGCAGGACCTGTACCGGGCGCGGCACGCGGGCTGAGTCGACCCGACGACGGCGCGCCACCCCCCACGGGGCGGCGCGCCGTCGTGCTCTGCGGACGGGACCGTAGCAGTCCTCTCGGCGACGTCGCCGAGGTCGTCGGTCAGCGCCGGGCGGTGAAGCGGTACTCGCCGCCCGCGTACGTGCAGGAGCCGACGATGTACCCGCGGTTGCGCCACTCGGCGCGTCCGGCGTTGCAGCTCGCCAGCGTCGTGAAGCCACCGACGACCTGTGAGCTGAGGAGTGCGACCTGCCCGCTGAGAGGTGCGGCCTGGCCGCTGTGGGGCGCCGCGCTCGCCGGAGCCGCAGCTCCGACCAGAGCGGTGACGCCGAGTGCTGCAGAGACGAGGGCTCCGATGACCTTGTTTCGCATGTTTTCCCCTGATTCATCCGAATGCCCCGTAGTGGGCACGCCGCAATCCTCGTCACAGGGCTGGTCGGCCCGCAACCGGAGAGCCGTCGCCAGGATCACACCGCTGCGGGGAATCCACGGCCCGTCGCGGCGGTTGAGAACGGTCATGAGCGAAAAGGTGAAGGTCGACATCTGGTCCGACGTGGCGTGCCCCTGGTGCTACGTCGGCAAGCGCCGCTTCGAGACGGCGCTGGCCGGGTTCGCGGGCCGCGACGACGCCCCCGAGGTGGAGATCGAGTACCACTCGTTCGAGCTCGCGCCGGACACCCCGGTCGACTTCGAGGGGACCGAGGTCGACTTCCTGGCCAAGCACAAGGGCATGCCCGCGGGTCAGGTCGAGCAGATGCTCGGACAGATGACGACGGTCGCCGCAGCCGAGGGGCTCGCGTACGACTTCGACGCCCTCCAGCACACCAAGACCCTCAAGGCGCACGAGCTGCTGCACCTCGCGAAGTCCCGCGGCAAGCAGGTCGAGATGAAGGAGCGCCTCCTCAAGGCGTACTTCGAGCAGGGTCGTCACGTCGGCCGCATCGAGGAGCTCGCGGCGCTCGCGGCCGAGGTCGGCCTCGACGCCGACGAGGTCCGCACGGCCCTCGAGAACGGTGACTTCGAGGACGCCGTCGAGCAGGACATCGCGCAGGCCCGCGCCTACGGCATCAGCGGCGTCCCGTTCTTCGTGTTCAACGGCAAGTACGGGGTGTCGGGCGCGCAGGACCCGGCCGTCTTCACGCAGGTCCTCGACCAGGTCGTCGCGGACGCCGCGGAGTCCGTGGCCTGACACCCCGGCTCGTCCCGCTCCCGCGCTGCCTCCACCTACCGGGTGGAATGCGACCGAGATCACAGCAGGAGCGGTAGCGAATGCGACCGAGTATCAGCCAGACTGTCGGAAACCCGCAGCGTCGCTGGTCCCGGTGGCCCCGCAGGCGTCCGCCCGTCGAGACGGCCGGCCATCCCACCACCCACGAGCATCGCAGCACGTGACCTCAGGAGATCCCATGACTGACACCATGCAGGACAACCCTTTCCACTCGATCGCGAACCCGCGTCGCACGACCCTCATGACGGTCTCGGCCGCCGAGGCCGCTGCCCCGTTCACGATGATGGGCAACGACGACGCCGCAGTGTGCGTCGACGGGGTGTGCGCTCTCCCCGAGTGACCCTCCCGTGCTGACCCTCCCGTGCGCTCGAGCACGGGGTTGAGGCCGCTCTGCCCCTCGGAACGGCCCCAACCCCGTTCTGGGCAGCGCGCGCGACTCAGCCTCGGTGGTGACGGCCCATCGGCACCAGCGTCGGGGTCCCCGTGATCGGGTCGGGCACGACGAGCGAGTCCAGGCCGAACACCTCGCGCACCATCTGCGCGTCCACGACGTCGCCCGGTGCGCCCTCGGCGTGGACCCGGCCGTCGCGCATCGCGACGAGGCGGTCGGAGTAGCGGCACGCCATGTCGAGGTCGTGCAGCACCATGACGACCGTGGTCCCGCGCGACTCGTTGAGGTCCACGAGCAGGTCGAGCACGTCGATCTGGTGCGCGATGTCGAGGAACGTCGTCGGCTCGTCGAGCAGCAGCAGGTCGGTGCGCTGCGCGAGCGCCATCGCGATCCACACGCGCTGCCGCTGCCCGCCCGACAGCTCGTCCACGGACCGCTCGGCGAGGTCGAGCGTCCCGGTCGAGGCGAGCGCGTCGGCCACGGCCTCGTCGTCGTCCGCGGTCCAGCGCCGGAACCAGCCCTGGTGGGGGTAGCGGCCGCGGCCCACGAGGTCGGCGACCGTGATGCCGTCGGGGGCCACGGGGCTCTGCGGCAGCAGGCCGAGCGTGGTCGCGACCTGCTTGGTGGGCAGCGTGCGGATGTCCTCGCCGTCGAGCAGGACGGCCCCGCCCACGGGCTTGAGCAGGCGCGCGAGGCCGCGCAGCAGCGTCGACTTGCCGCACCCGTTGGAGCCGACGATCGACGTGATCCTCCCGGCCGCGACCGTGAGGCTCAGGTCCTCGACGACGCGGCGCTCGTCGTACGCGAGCGAGACGTGCTCGGCGGCGAGCGTGTGCGTCCCGGCGGTGCGCGCGGCAGCAGGTCCAGCGGCGGTCCGTGCGTCGGCAGGAGGCCCGACGGCGTCGCGCGCCTCGGGCGCGCCCCCGGCGGTCTCGGGGTGGTCGGTCATTCTCAGCCTCCGCGTCCGGAACGGTTGGTGCGCACGAGCAGCCACAGCAGGTAGGGGGCGCCGACGATGCCCGTGACGACGCCCACGGGCAGCGTCACGTCGGGGATCGCGAACTGTGCGACGAGGTCGGAGCCGAGCACGAGCAGGGCACCCACGAGCGCGGCGGGCACGAGCGCGAGCCGCCCGTCGCCCAGGGTGCGGCGAGCGATGGGGGCCGCGACGAGCGCGACGAACGCGACGGGACCCACGACCGCGACGGCCGAGCCCGCGAGGCCCACGGCCACGAGGATCAGCAGGAGCCGGGAGCGCTCGACGCGGATGCCGAGCGCGGCCGCGGCGTCGTCGCCCAGCTCGAGCGAGCGCAGCCGCGGCGCCAGGAAGGCCGTGAGCGGCACGAGCACCGCGAAGCAGACGAGCAGCGGGTTGAGCGTCGACCAGTCGGAGCGCGCGAGCGAGCCCGTGATCCACACGAGCGCGGCCTGCGCGTCGCGGACGTCGCTCGTCGTGAGGACCCACGAGACCACGCTCATGCACAGGGCCGCGACGCCGATCCCGATCAGGACGAGCCGGTACCCGGCCACGCCGCCGCGCCACGCGAGCAGGTAGATCGCGACGGCCGCGGCGAGCGACCCGGCGAGCACCAGGCCCGTGAGCGCGAGCCCGCTGATCCCCAGCACCACGACGCCCAGGACGCCGGCGGCGCTCGCGCTCTGCGTGATCCCGATGATGTCGGGACTCGCGAGCGGGTTGCGCACGATCGACTGGAAGAGCGCGCCCGACAGGCCCAGCGCGGCCCCGACGACCAGGGCCGTGAGGAGGCGCGGCAGGCGCAGCTCGACGATCACGAACTGCGTGAGGACGTCGGCTCGTCCCAGGACCGTGTCGAGGATCCCGGACAACGGCACGGACGCGTCGCCCAGCGTCATCCCGACCGCGGCGAGCACCACGAGCGCGACCGACAGGCCCGTGACCAGTCGCGCCTCGCGCACCCGCCCGCGGTGACGCGAGGCCCGGGCGACGTCGACGCCCGGGGGAGAGGCGCCGTCGGGCAGGCCGTGCGGGACGGTGGTCGGGGCGCTCACAGCGACACCGTCTTCCCACGCCGCACGAGCGCGATGAACAGGGGAGCCCCCACGACGGCCGTGACCACGCCCACCTGGAGCTCGCCCGGACGGGCCACGACGCGCCCGATCACGTCGCACCCGATGAGCAGCACGGGCGCTGCGACGGCCGCGTACGGCAGCACCCACCGGTAGTCCAGCCCGACGACGTAGCGCGCCACGTGCGGGACGACGAGCCCCACGAAGGCCACAGGTCCGACGGCCGCGGTCGCGGCCCCGCACAGCAGCACGATCGCGACGCCCGCGACCACGCGCGTGCGGGTCACGTCCTGCCCGAGACCGCGCGCGACGTCGTCGCCCAGGGCCAGGCCGTTGAGCGAGCGGCCGAGCGCGAGGGCCAGGACCAGGCCCACGACGACGAACGGCAGCACCTGCCACACCACGGTCGAGCCGCGCGCCGCGAGCGAGCCGACCTGCCAGAAGCGCATGAGGTCGAGCGCGGCACGGTCGACCAGGAGGACGGCCGTCACGACCGACGTCAGCGCGGCCGTGACGGCCGCACCGGCGAGGGCGAGCTTGACCGGGGTCGCGCCCTCGCGCCCCACGCTCGCGACGCCGTAGACGACGGCGGCCGCGACCGCGGCGCCCGCGAACGCGAACCACACGTAGCCGCCGACCTGCGAGACGCCGAAGAACGAGATCGCGCCGACCACGAAGAGCGACGCGCCCGCGCTGATGCCGAGCAGGCCCGGGTCGGCGAGCGGGTTGCGCGTCAGGCCCTGCATGAGGGTGCCCGCGGCGCCGAGCGCGGCGCCCGCGACCAGGCCCACGAGCGTGCGGGGCACGCGCTTCTCGATCACCACGAGGTGGTCGGGGTTGGTCGGGTCGTAGCTCGTGAGGGCGTCCATGACGACGCTCAGCGGCAGGGCGTTGGCCCCGACCGCGAGGCTCAGCGCGCACACCGCGGCCAGCGCGACGACCAGGACCGCGAGCCCCACGACGAGACGCCGAGCACGGGCCGGGCGACGAGAGGTCGCCCGGCCCGTGCCGGCATCCGTGCTGTGGGTCGTGCTCATGAGTGGTGTGAGACTACGACACCTTCTCGGCGGCGGCCGCGAGCTGCGGCACGTACTGGTCCAGCATCCACGGGATGGACAGGACCGTGGGCGCGCTCGACGCCATGACGAAGGACTCGCCCACGATCGGGGCGAAGCGGCCCTCGGCCACGGTGGGCATCGCGGCGATGACCGGGTCGGCCACGAACGTGTCGACGTCGGCCTGCGTCGCGAAGTACATGATGAGGACGTCGGTCTCGATCTTGGAGACGTTCTCGTAGCTCAGCGGGTACCAGAACGTCCCGGACGACGGGTCTGCGTCGAGCTCCTTCACGCTCGGGGAGAGCGTCATGCCCAGGTCCTCGACGACCTGCACGCGCGGGTCCTCGGCGCGGTAGACGTTGAGCTGGTCGGCCGTGTTGGCCGCGGCGTACAGGAAGGTCTTGTCCTTGATGACCGGGTGGGCGTCCGACTGCGCGGCGATGCCCGCGTCGGTCTCCTCGAGCAGCGCGTCGGCCTCCTCCGACAGGCCCAGGGCCTTGCCGACGATGTCGAGCTGGTCCTGCCAGGACAGCGCCCACGGCTGGTCCGGGTACGCGACGACGGGAGCGATCTTGGAGAGCTTGTCGAACTCCTCCTGCGTGACGCCCGAGTAGGGGGCCAGGATGACGTCGGGCTTGGCGGCCACGACCTCCTCGAACGGCACCTCGCTCGTGTCGCCGCCCGAGAGCAGCGTCGGCGTCTCGGCGCCCATCTCGTCGAGCTTCTCGGCGACCCAGGGGAGCACGCCGTCGGCGTTGCCGCCGTACTTGTAGGCGGGCATCGCGACGGGCACGACGTCGAGCGCGAGGACGGCGTCCTGCGTCGACCAGCCCCACGTCACGACGCGCTCGGGCTTCTCCTCGATGACGGCCTCGCCGAGCGCGCTCTCGATCGTCACGGGGAAGGCGCCCTCGGCTGCGGCGCTGCCGCCCGCGGGCGACGAGGCGTCGTCGGTGGACCCGCCGGAGCAGGCTCCCAGGGCGAACGCGGTGGCGACGGTCGCGGCGACCAGCGCTGCGGGCCGGAGCCGTCGAGAGACGGTGCGAGACATGATGCTCCTCGGTCGGTGCTGCACGGGGGTGGTGGTGCTAGAGGTAAGGCTAACCTCATGACCTGGGAGCCCTCGACGGAGGGAGCCCGTGCGACCCAGTGGGATGGTTCACAACGCGCTGTCATCTCCCGGCCGAGTCGTGTCGGAGACTGGCCGGTGGCCTTGCGGTGCCGAGCACGGGGTTGAGGCCGTTCTGACGACTCTGGCGACCTCGACCCCGTGCTCGACCGCGCGGAACCTCGTGCTCAGTTCCCTCGGTGGTCCTGGATCGAGAGCCTCGGGCCTCGCCGCGGCGCGTGCCCCAGGCCCGACAGCTCGAGCAGACGCACGACCCGGTACCGGTGCGGGGCGTAGGGCGCGAGCAGCGCCAGCATCCCGGCGTCGTCGGTCCGTTCGCCGGTCAGCGCCCACCCGACGGCCTTGGCCAGGTGGAAGTCCCCGACCGACAGCGCGTCCGCGTCGCCGAGCGCCCGTTGCGCGACCTCCGCGGCCGTCCACACCCCGACCCCGGGCACGAGCTGCAACCGCGCCTGCGCCGCGGCCGGGTCCATCGCGGCGCACTCCTCGAGCCGGCGTGCGACGCGCGCGCACTCGACGACGGTCCGCGCCCTCCGCGGGTCGACGCCCGCCCGGTGCCAGTCCCACGTGGGGATCGTGGCCCAGGTCCGGGCGTCGGGGACCACGCGCATGCCCTCGGGCGCGGGCCCCGGCGCGGGCGTCCCGTACCGCGCGAGCAGCCAGCGCCACGCGTGGTGCGCCGTCACGGTCTGCACCTTCTGCTCCAGGACTGCGGGCACCAGGGCCTCGAGCACCCGCCCGGTGCGGGGGACGCGCAGCCCGGGGTGCCTGCGGTGCGCGTCCGCGAGGCGGGCGGGAGGGGCGAAGGAGGCTGCGTCGTCGGGCTCGCCGAGGAGCGACGGGAGGGACGCGGCGAGCTCGTCCGCCCCGGGCCCCCACGCCTGCCCGACGACGTCACGCACCCCCGCCTGCACCAGCCGGTAGGTCACGGGGCCGGTGGGGAAGAGGCTCGTGCGCCAGGTCCCGGCGTGCGGGCCGCCCGGCACCACGCGGAACGTGGGGTCGTAGGGGCCGCGGGCGAGCTTCGCGAGCGTCGCGCGCAGGTCGAGCGGGCGCTCGGAGCGCAGGGCGAGGGGGAGCGGGTCGGCCGGTCCCGACCGGACGAGCGCCGGTGCGGGGAGCGGGGACGCGGTCATCGCCCCAGTGTCGCACCGCCACCTGGGCCCTCGGCCTGGCCGCCAAGCAGGTTCGCCGAGAACGGGATCGAGGTCGCCGTGATCCCCGGAACGACCGCAACCTCGTTCTCGGCGCACCGGGCGGCACGGGCGCACCGGGCGCACCGGGCGGCCCGGTCGGCTCAGCCGGCGGTCAGCTGCGCGGCCAGGCCCGCCCGGTCGATCTGCATCCAGTACTCGACGATCCGTCCGTCCTCGACCCGGTACACGCAGCTCGCGACCTGGACCACGGGTCGCCCCGTCGGGGCGTGGCCGTCGATCTCTCCCAGGTGGTTCCCCTCCTGGGTCCAGCGCACGTAGACCTTGTCGCCCGCGACGAGGACCTCGTCGATCGTGAGCCGGAACGGGCCGTAGGCCGCGATCATCTCCTCGACGTGCTCGGCGTACTGCTCGGGCGTGCGTTCGACCGTGGTGGGGTCCTCGGCCTGGACCTGGTGCGCGCGCACGAGGGGGCCATGAAGTCGCCCGCCCGGTGCGGGGCCGTGCCCGAGCGGACGACGGCGAAGAACTCACGGACCAGGGCCTCGGGTGGGGGAGTGCTCATGGGGACATCCTGCCGAGCCGCCGCCCGGTGCGGCGGTGTTCGTCCAGAACGGGTTCGAGGTCGCCACCGACGCGGTGGCGACCTCGAACCCGTTCTCGGCAGCTCGCGAGGGTCAGTCGAAGAGCGTCGACTCGGTCCAGGCGTCCGCGGCGGCCTTGGACGCGGCGCTCGCCCCGACCTTGGCGGCCGGACGGCCCGCAGCGACCGGCCGCTTGGCCGCCGGTGCAGCCACGAGGTCGTCGGTCCCCGCGAGCGTGGCCCGCTCCTCGCCGCGTCCTGCGGCCCAGTCCTGCGCCGCGAGCCCGGCGAGCTGGTCGGCCCGCTCGTTGAAGTGGTTGCCGACGTGCCCGCGCACCCACCGGAACCGTACGGGCCCGGGGCGCGCCTGGATCGCGGCCTCGATGCCCTGCACGAGCTCGAGATTCTTCACGGGGCTGCCGCCGGCTGTCCGCCAGCCCTTGCGCTTCCAGCCCTCGAGCCACTCCGACGCGCACTTGATGGCGTACTGGGAGTCGGACTCGATGAGGAGCGGTTCGGCGCTGGGGTGGGCGCGTACCGCTTCGAGCAGAGCCTGGAGCTCCGCGATCTGGTTCGTCCCGGAGGCTGCGCCACCGGAGTCGAAGGTTCCGTCGTGGTTGATCCACGCCCAACCGATCGCTCCACCCGGGTTGACCAGGCACGAGCCGTCGGTGCTGACAGTGATCACTTGTGCGTCCTCGCTCATCGGAGTCGGAAGTCCGTCGCGCCCATTGTCCCCGACTTTCCGGGGCGTCGGGACCGCGGCTCGCACACCCGCGGGTGATGTCAGAGCGAGCGTGACCCAGACCTCACGCTGGTTCTGACAACGAGCCGTGCCCGAGGCCGTCGCGCACCCGGGCGCGCGAGGCGGGCTCCGTCGTCGGGCCCTCGCGGGCGGTGTCAGAACGAGCGTGACCCAGAGCTCACGCTGGTTCTGACAGCTCGGGCCGGTACACGCACAGCGCCCCCGCCCCCACCGGTGACCGGGGGAGCGGGGGCGCCACGTGACCAGGGGTCAGCTGACGCCGAGCAGGTCGATCACGAAGACGAGCGTCTTGCCGGACAGGCGGTGGCCGCCACCGGCCGGACCGTAGGCGAGCTCCGGGGGGCAGACGAGCTTGCGGCGCCCGCCGACCTTCATCCCCGGGATGCCCTGCTGCCAGCCGGCGATGAGGCTGCGCAGCGGGAAGTTGATGGACTGGCCGCGGCTCCAGGACGAGTCGAACTCCTCGCCGGAGTCGTACTCGACGCCCAGGTAGTGGACGTTGACGGTCGAGCCGGGCTGCGCCTCGGCGCCGTCGCCGACGATCAGGTCGGTGACCTCGAGCTCGGTGGGGGCCGGGCCCTCGGGGGCGTCGACCTCAGGACGGGTGCGTTCGGTGTTCTCGGACATGTTCCGATCCAACCACGCCGCACCCCCGCGCGGGCTGTCGCAACTCCCGAGAACCGCAGAACCGTGCGGAAAAGTTGGGGATCCCGAAACCCACGGAGGGCCTTTTCTTGCCATGATGAACGCATGACTCCCCCCGCCACCCCGACCTCCGGCGTGCCCGCAGACGCAGGTGCGGACCGCCGTCGGACCCCCCAGGACATCCGCCGCTGGCGCCGCTACCTGGCCGACGAGCGTGCCGAGGCCGCGACCTACCGTGACCTGGCCTCGCGCCGCACGGGCGAGGAGAAGCAGATCCTCCTGGCGCTCGCCGACGCCGAGAAGCGGCACGAGAACCACTGGCTCGCGCTGCTCGGCGACGACGTCGGCAAGCCGCTGCGCGGCGACTGGCGCACACGGTCGCTCGGACTGTTCGCCCGGCGCTTCGGCGGGGTGTTCGTGCTCGCGCTCGCGCAACGGGCCGAGGCGCGGTCGACGTACGAGACCGACGCCGACGCGACCGCGACGATGGCCGCCGACGAGCGCATCCACGAGGAGGTCGTGCGAGGTCTCGCGACGCGGGGGCGCATGCGCATGTCGGGGACGTTCCGCGCCGCGGTGTTCGGTGCGAACGACGGCCTCGTGTCGAACCTCGCGCTGATCCTCGGGATCGGGGCGTCGGGCGCGTCGAACGCGACCGTGCTGCTGTCGGGCCTCGCGGGGCTGCTCGCGGGCGCCCTGTCGATGGGAGCGGGCGAGTACGTGTCCGTCCGCTCGCAGCGCGAACTGCTCGACGCGTCGACGCCCAGCCCCCTGGCCTCGGCCGCGCTGCCGCACCTCGACGTCGACGCGAACGAGCTCGCGCTCGTCTACCGGGCCCGGGGACTGGCGCCCGACGAGGCCGAGAAGCACGCGGGCGAGGTCCTGGCGACGTACACCGCGGCGACCGTGATCGCGCCCCCGGCCGAGGACGACGAGTTCGAGACGCACGGCTCCGCGATGGGCGCCGCGGTGTCCTCGTTCCTGTTCTTCGCGTCGGGCGCGCTCATCCCCGTGCTGCCGTACCTGTTCGGCCTCCAGGGCGGGGTCGCGATCCTCGTCGGGAGCGCGCTCGTGGGGATCGCGCTGCTCGGGACGGGCGCCACGGTCGGGCTGCTGTCGGGCGCGTCGCCCGTCAAGCGGGCGCTGCGGCAGCTCGCGATCGGGTTCGGGGCCGCAGCGGCGACGTACGCGCTGGGCCTCGTCTTCGGGGCGACGGTCGCGTAGCCGGGTCGCAGGACGAAGGCCCGACGGCGGAGGCGCGCTCCGCCGTCGGGCCCGAGGCTCGCGTGAGCTGCGCTAGACGACCAGGCCCAGCAGCAGGATCACGACCAGCGCCACGACCGAGAGCACGCACTCCATGACGGACCACGTCTTGAAGGTCTGCCCCACGGTCATGCCGAAGTACTCCTTGATGAGCCAGAACCCGGCGTCGTTCACGTGGGACAGGAAGACCGATCCCGCGCCGATCGCGAGGACCAGGAGCGCGGCGTGCGTCGGGGAGAGGCCGACCGCGAGCGGGGCCATGATCCCGGCGGCCGTGATGGTCGCGACCGTGGCGGACCCCGTCGCGACCCGGATGAGCGCCGCGACGAGCCAGCCCGCGAGGAGCGGCGAGAGGTTCGCGTCGGAGATGCCGCTCGCGATGACCTCGCCCACGCCCGAGTCGACGAGCGTCTGCTTGAAGCCGCCGCCCGCGCCGACGATGAGCAGGATGCCCGCGATCGGGGCGAAGGACTTGTCGACGAGCGTGCTGATCTCGTCGCGCGTGCGGCCCATCGCGCTGCCGAACGCGACGAGCGACACGAGCGCCGTGATGAGCAGCGCGACGAGCGGTGTCCCGATGAACTCGAGGCCCTTGCCGACGGGCGACTCGATCGTCCCCGTCATCTCGACGACGGTCCGGGCCAGCATGAGGATCACGGGCAGCAGGACCACGGTGACGGCGACCGCGAAGCTCGGACGGGGTGCGCTCTCGTCGCGCTCGCTCACGCCCAGGACGGTCGTGGGCGGGGGCAGCTTGACCCACACCGCGAGCGGCTTGGCGAGCAACGGTCCGGCGACGATCACGGTCGGCACGGCGACGAGCAGGCCGAGACCGAGCGTCAGGCCCAGGTTGGCGCCGAGCGCGTCGATCGCGAGCAGGGGGCCGGGGTGCGGGGGGACGAGACCGTGCAGGGCGGACAGGCCTGCGAGGGCCGGGATGCCGACGAGGATCGGGGAGATCTTCGAGCGGCGGGCCACCATCATGACCACGGGGATGAGCAGGACCACGCCGACCTCGAAGAACAGCGGGATGCCGATGACGAACGCGACGAGGGCCATGGCCCACGGCAGTCGCTGCACGGGGGTGCGCGCCAGGATCGTGTCGACGATCTGGTCGGCGCCGCCCGAGTCGATGAGCATCTTGCCGATGATCGCGCCGAGCGCGATGAGGACGCCGACCCCCGCGACGGTCGAGCCGAGCCCCGCCGAGAAGCTCACGAACGCGCTCACGAAGTCGATGCCCGCGACGATCGCGAGGACCGCCGAGCCGATCATGAGGGACAGGAACGGGTGGAGCTTGAGCCACACGATCAGGACGATGATGGTCGCGATCCCGACGACGGCCGCGAGGATCAGCTGGGTCGTCCCGGCGTCGGTCGTGGGGGTCTCGGTGGCTGCGCGCAGGGCGCCCGCGGTGAGCGGGTGCGAGGCGAGGGTGAGCATCATCGCTCCTCGGTGTCGGTGTCGGTGCGGGGGTCGCCCGCCAGGTGGCGGGGCGAGCGGGGGATCGTGGGGTGGGGCTGGGCGCTGCTCGCGAGGATCTGCTCGACGAGTTCCTCGGGCGGGGTGCCGACGTCGAGCGTGATCCCGTCCTCGTCGTCCGCGAGGGGTTCGAGCGTCGCGAGCTGGGACGGCAGCAGGGACGCGGGCATGAAGTGCCCGCTGCGGTGGGTCATGCGCTCCTCGAGGAGCTCGGGGCTCCCGGTGAGGTGCACGAACCGCACGCGGCCGTGGGCCGTGCGGAGCAGGTCGCGGTAGGTGCGCTTGAGCGCCGAGCAGGTCACGACCGCGGAGTCGCCCTCGGCGGCCTGCTGGTCGAGCCAGTCGCGCATGGCGCGGAGCCAGGGCCAGCGGTCCTCGTCCGTGAGCGGGGTGCCCGCGCTCATCTTGGCGATGTTGGCCTGCGGGTGGAACTCGTCGGCCTCGGCGTAGGGGCGGTGCGTGCGCTCGGCGAGCAGGGTCGCGACCGTGGTCTTGCCCGAGCCCGCGACGCCCATGATGACGAGGTGGACCTGCGGATCGAGGTCCCCCGGGCGCGGGGTGGGTGTGACGTCTGTGTCCATGAGGGGTTCCTTGGCCTGTCGACTGCTGCGTCGTGCGCGGACCTCTGCGGCCGCTGTTCGAGCATGCATGATTGGTATCACCTTTGGCAAACAATGGTGTGACCAATGATGGAAGCCGTAGGCTCGACCCATGTCCGCGACGGTGCTCCACAGCTCGGTGACCGACGTCCTCGGCCAGCGCATCACCGCAGGTCACCTCCCTGCGGGAAGCACGCTGACCCTCGACGGGATCGGGACCGAGTTCGGCGTCTCGCGCACCGTGACCCGCGAGACCATGCGTCAGCTCGAAGCCCTCGGCCTCGTGCGCTCGGGCCGGCGCATCGGCCTCGTCGTCCTCCCCGAGCAGGACTGGAACGTCTACGACCCACGCATCATCCGTTGGCGCCTCGCCGGACCCGGCCGTGACGCCCAGCTCAGGTCGCTCACGGAGCTGCGCTGCGCCGTCGAACCCCTCGCCGCCGCCGGGGCCGCGCGCCACGCGACCCCCGAGGCCCGCACCGAGCTCGTCGAGCTCGCCGCACGCATGCGAGAGCTCGGCGAGGCCGGGCGGCTCGAGGAGTTCCTCGTGCTCGACGTCCGCCTGCACGCCCTGCTCCTGACGTCGTGCGGCAACGAGATGTTCGCCGCGCTGCACGAGGTCGTCAGCGAGGTCCTCGCGGGCCGCACGCACCTGGGCCTCATGCCCCAGGCCCCGGTCGCCGAGGCCCTCGACGAGCACGAGGCCGTCGCCCGCGCCGTCGCGGCGGGCGACCCCGTCGAGGCCGAGCGCGCCATGG
Organism: Oerskovia jenensis; assembly: GCF_016907235.1. Lineage (NCBI taxonomy): Bacteria > Bacillati > Actinomycetota > Actinomycetes > Micrococcales > Cellulomonadaceae > Oerskovia > Oerskovia jenensis. Next base: position 2,196,530 of record NZ_JAFBBO010000001.1, on the reverse strand, counting down.
CCGCCCTCGTCGGAGAGGTCCGGGCCGCGCTCAGGGCGTGAGGCCCGGCCCGCCCGCAGGAGGCCCGACGGCGGCGCGCGCCACGGGTGAGCGGGCGTCGCGTCGTGAGACGGTCGCCCCGGGAGACGGTTTTCCGGCCGGTGCGAGGTAGCCTCGTCGGTCGTGCCCCGCCTCGACGGCATCCTTGCCGACACGACCCCGCTCCGCGTCTCCCCGCCGTTCCGCCGGCTGTGGTGGGGGCTCGGGATCTCCAACCTCGGCTCCCAGCTCACGGTCGTGGCCGTGGGCCTCCAGGTGTACGCGCTCACGGGCTCGACGCTCGCGGTCGGCGTGCTCGGGATCTTCGCGCTCGTGCCCCTCGTGGCGCTCGGCCTGTACGGCGGCGCGCTCGTCGACGCCTACGACCGCCGCAAGGTCGCGCTCCTCGCGTCGTGGGCGCTGTGGATCGTCACGGGGTTGCTCGCGCTCCAGGCGTGGCTCGACGTCGGCTCGGTGGGGGTCCTGTACGGGCTCGTCGCGCTCCAGTCCGCGGCGTTCGCGATCAACAACCCCGCACGCTCGGCGATCATCCCGCGACTGGTCGAGCCCCGGCTGCTGCCCGCCGCGAACGCGCTCCAGACCATCTCGTGGAGCATCGCGCTGACCGTCGGACCCCTGCTCGGTGCGTTCCTCGTGGCGCTGTGGGGGTACGGGATCGCGTACTCGATCGACGTGGTGCTGTTCGCGGCCGCGCTGTGGGCCGTGTGGCGGCTGCCGTCGATCCCACCCGTCCTTACCGGTGACGTGTCAGAACCAGCGAGCACTCCAGGTCACGCTGGTTCTGACAGCTCGGTGGTCACGATCGACGACGCACCCCGCCGCAAGGTCGTCGGCATCAGCTCCGTGATCGACGGGCTGCGCTACCTCGCGACCCGGCCCAACGTCCGCACGACCTTCCTGGTCGACCTCGCCGCGATGATCCTCGCCTTCCCGCGCGTGCTGCTGCCCGCCGTCGGCGTCCTGTTCATCGGCGGCGGCGAGACCACGACGGGCATCCTGAGCGCGGCGTTCGCGGTCGGCGCGGTGCTCGCCGGGGTGTTCTCCGGGGCGCTGTCGCGCGTGCGCTGGCAGGGGCTGGTGATCGCGTGGGCCATCACGGCGTGGGGGCTGTCGATCGCGGCGTTCGGTGCCGTGCTGCTCCTGGTCGGCTCGACGAACCCGCCCCAGATGCTCGTGGGCGGGCTCGTCGCGGCGTGCGTCGCGCTCGCCCTCGCGGGGGCCTCCGACGCCGTGAGCGCGGTCTTCCGCCAGACGATCCTGCAGACCGCGACCCCCGACGACATGCGCGGCCGCCTCCAGGGCGTCTTCATCGTGGTCGTCGCGGGCGGCCCGCGGCTGGGCGAGGTCGTGCTCGGTGCGCAGGCGAGCTGGTTCGGCGAGGCGTGGGCCGCGGTCGCGGGCGGCCTGGCCTGCATCGTCGTGGTGTGGCTCATCCTGCGGGCGCAGCCGCGCTTCCTCAAGTACGACGCGCTGCACCCCGAGCCGTAGGGCGGACCGGGCCGGGCGGGAACGCGGTCGGGAGATGTCGAAGCCGGTGGGGTGAACATCCTCAGGGGCTCGGTCGTCGGCTCTGGAGAACATGTCGCCGAAGCGGGTGCCCTCTACCAGGCCGATCCGTGGAGCATCGAGGACCTCGATGATCTCGTGGTAGGGGGCGAGGCCGCCGGGTCGAGCACAGATCGTCAGGGGCGTCTCGCATCCTCGCCGACCGCGCGCTTCCGCGCCTGCGCGATCGGTGCGGGCGCGGCGTGCACGTTGCGCGCCTGACACGTCTGTGCAGGAGGGATCTCGCCCATCGCTTGGATGTCCACGCGATGGCCATCGGCCTGGATCGTCACACGGCCGAACTCGCACCTGGGAGCGCCATGTTGCCGCTCCTGCGGCCTCGCGACCGCAGTCGCCCTCCCCACTGCGCAACCCCTCGCGAGCCGACACAAACTCTGGTTAGATGATGTTGTACATCAGTACCATCTACCTTCCCGACGACGGAGTCGCAGTTGGCCGTACGACACGCACCCCACGCCCTGACGCCTTCCATCGGCCTAGCCTTACGCCGAGCTCAGATGGAGCACTCCCTGCCTGTCCCTCCTCTGCGGCGCTAGGCGCAACAGATCGCGCGGCGGCCCCTTCCGCCGACCCGCGCCAGGAGGACAGTCCTGCAGAGACGAGATCATCGCCAGAGTCGTTCTCCGACACCGATGTCTCCCGTAGGTCAACCGTCACGCTGCACAACGTGCAAACCACCGCCCATCATTTGTCATGCCCAAAACTCTTCAAGCAAATCCGCAAACAAATCTGCAACGAAATGCTCTCCAAAAGAAAGTGATGCGGGACCTCGCGGCAGAGCCCCAAGCTCCCAAAGAATCTGTTAGATTCCAGACACGTCACCTGACGCAACGTCGCTATCAGCAGGAGGAATCTTGAAGCGCACAAGCAGGGCCCTGGCGGTCCTTTTCGTCGCAGCAGCAACCATGTTCGCCACGGCGGCCCCTTCGAGCGCCGCCGAAGGCTGCACCGCAGCGCCGGGCGGGTGGGGTGCACAGAACTGCATCTCCGTGGTCGGCAGTGGTCTCAATGTCGCGCAGGCAGAGAGCTCTTACCTTCCGGGGGTGGGATGGAATGCGAACATCTGTTCCCGTTCGCATGAGTTCAAGTACAAGAAGATTAACACCGTCAGCTACGCCTACCGACTCAGCAACCCGAGCGGATGCGTCCTGAACCCGCTGCAGGTGGACGTCATCTGGAAGGCCCCGGGCAACATGGCGAACGGCAGCGACTTCTGCGGGCGTTCGAAGAACGACGCCAGCAGCAACACCTTCTCCAACTACGCGTGCGTTCGGATCTCGGCGTAACGCAATGCTCCAAACCTCGCTCCCGACCTGCCATGTGCATCAGGTCGGGAGCGAGGCTCTGCCCGACCAGCCACGCGTGCTTACCGCGCGGTCGACAACCCCACTTGCACAGCCCAGCAAGAGACGATACTCTCTCCGAGAGAGTTCAACCCTATGGATGTTTTCAAAGATGGCGTTAAACGCGATACAGAGCCAGACTCGGGCTACCTCGATCCCGCTCCTTACGGCAGCGGCTGCAATCACCATCGGGATGCTCGTCGGGGCTGCGGTCGACCCCCCAAAGCTCACCACTTGGGTCCCCCTTCTCGCGCTAACTCCGCTTGTTATCGCCAGCCTTCTGGGTGCGAGAGGATGGAGAGTCGGAGCGATCCGGGGCCTCCGTCAGACGCTTCTGGTGCTCGCGCTGGTCGCAATTGTCCTGTTCCTCGGCGGGCGCATCCTGATGTACTTCATTCGGCCAGAACTAGCGTTCGCATTGCTGCTTGTGCTTCTCGCGATCGTTTCGAGCAATAGGCGACTGTTCGCCAGCTCTTTGATCTTGCTCGGATACGGAGCAGTGACGACAGTCCTTTCCTACATCTCAGCGATTGATGACAGCCGTCTCGTCATGCTGGCCCTCGATCTAGGATCTATTGCGCTCTTCTGGTACCTGGGTGCCAAGGAACTGAAGCGAGAACGATCCAATGACAAGTGATGGCGCACATCAGGTCGTGAAGAGCCTCGACGAGCTCGCATACCAACGAACTCGCCTATCGATACTCGCACTTCTTACCGAAGCTGAGTATGCGACGTTCCAGTACATGAAGGCTGAGCTCGGACTCACGGACGGGAACCTGGGGCGCCACCTTCGCGCACTCGAAGAAGCCGGGTACGTAAATCGGCGAAACACTCTTGGCCGTAAGAATTGGTACCAGCTCACCAAGCAGGGCGGAAAGATGATCGATCAGGAGCTGGTAAAGCTCGAAGACCTGGTGACCCGGCTAAAGCTGGCAAGAAACCAGTAGTCGAATCGCCCCACAAATTCTGGAAGGCCACAATGTTGCACCAACGGAACGCCGCCATCGGTCTCGGGGCAATCGCCATTCTGCTGATCGGGACCGCCTGCTCGTCTGCTCAAGGAGCGCCCGAGATCGATGCTCGCGCGATTGAGCTGCTATCCAGCCTCAGTTCCATCGAGCAAGATGCTCTGTCTGACAAAGTGGTGAGCCAGGACGAACTGGAGCATGGCACGCGATCATACATCGAGTGCTTGGAGTCGCAGGGCTTTGCTACCGAATCGACTGGTCTTGCGTCCGGCATCAGCGGCGTGGTAGTCGAATTTGAAGCGGGCTCAGATGAGGAAGCTGATTCGAAGTCGAAACTCGCAGAGGACTGCCGGGCGGAGGTCGACGCTATTGATGCTGTCTGGCTTCTTCAGAAGCAGCCCAGCGCTTCCGAGCTCGAGGCAGCCAAAAGCGGGTTTGTCTCGTGCGCACACGACGCAGGCTATGAGGAGATCGCCCCAGAGGATTCGTATGAACAGGCGACAAAAGTCCTCCAGGAAGCCGTCAAGGCAGACCGTACTGAACCAGATCCGCCCTTGCGGCTCGAGCTCGTCGAACAGTGCTCACTCGAACTTCAGACTGCGACCGTGACCGCCGTCCCGGGACTCAGCGATGCCCTAGAGCAGCTTGAGGCGGGCTGAACCTTGTCGTTGAGGAACTCGATCCCCCCACCAGCAGGAGTGCGTACCGCCGGTGTCCTGATGGTGACGTTTCTAGCGATCGTCGCCGCAGCCACCGTCTATCTGTATCAGACAGCGAAGAACCTGGATGTCGAGCTCGCGGCCGCCGAGGCGCCGATCTACGTAGTAGCGTCTGCCAGCGGCGAGACGCGCAGCGTCGCCACCCAGCTGGCCGTGTCTAGGACTCCCTCCGAGGTGCTGCTTGCTCCTGCTTGGGACGGAGTGGTGACAGATGTAGTGGCAGTCGCCGGATCAACGTTCGAGACCGGAACAGTCGTCTTGGAGGTGCAAGGTGTCAAGCGAATCGCGGCACATTCCGGTCCGTTCTTCCGGGAACTAGTAGAAGGCGATACAGGCGAGGACGTGCGAGCCCTGAATCGCCTGCTTCTCGACTTGGGCTACATGCGGTCGCTGCCGAAGCAACCTGAAAAGTTCGACTCCCGCACGGCATCCGCCCTGAAAAAGTTCCGGGAGTACATCGGCGTACCTCCACTCAAACCAGAGGAGGTGTCGACATTCTCTCCTAGTTGGACCATCTGGATACCGCACCCGTCTGGCGTACTCGGAAGCATCGACGTTGCAGTGGGGGAGCCAGCGCCGGGCGCAGGCGAATCGATAGCGACCCTCCAGTCGACGATAAGCAGCGCACACATTGTCTCACTAGCGAGTAGCCCAGAGGGCTCGGTGCTGACCGCTGCACTGGGCGACGCCCGAGCCGAGGTGGGTCCAACGGGCGAGATCGCTATCAATCCAGTCACGCTGCCTTTTCTTTCCAGCGTTTTCCAAGGGTCTGAGCCGGCGCAACTCACGGTCGAGGTGCCCGTACAGTTGTCGATCGTCTACCCGGAGTCTCTAGTGAAGGTCTCGTCGCACGCGATTGTCAGCACGACAGCGGGCGAGTGTCTTGTCGTGAAGGACAAGCAGGGGCACGCGGCCCAACGTGTGGATGTCCTCTCGAGCGACACCGCTTCAGGGGTTGGCCTCTTTGAACTGTCGCAGCAGTCCACCGTCGAGTATGTTGCGAATCCCGTTTCGTCGAAGCTGGACACGATCTGCTTGGGAGACTCTTGAGCCCGCATGCGGCGGTCAAGCTTGATCGGGTCGAGAAGAAGTTGGGGAACCTGACAGTCTTGCACCCCACTTCGTTCGAGGTCCCGGCAGGGTCGTCCGTCGCCATTTCGGGCCCATCGGGAAGCGGCAAGTCAACGCTGATGGCAATAGTCGGTCTACAGACGAACTGGTCGTCTGGAGAGCTCTCGTTCTACGGCGAGACGTACTCACGACTGTCGGCGCGTATGCGTACGCGCCTACGCTCGGAGGTCGGCATCGCGTGGATTCCCCAGACGCCGACGATCCTGCCTGGTAGATCCGTTCTTGACAATGTCCTGCTAGCTTCCCGTTTTGCGCCTACCAACAGCGTGAGTGCGGTGGATCTGGCGCTCCATCTCCTGGCCGAGATGGGGCTGTCGTCTGCGGTGCAGAAGAATGTTTCGGTTCTTTCCGGGGGAGAGGTGCAGCGCGTCGCCCTCGTTCGCGCTCTGGTCCGAGGTGCAAAACTCATTCTCGCCGATGAGCCGACCGCATCGCTGGATGGTGAGAACACGGCATCCGTGATTGCCGCCCTATCCTCCGTTGCGCCATCTGTGACGCTCTTGCTCGCCACGCACGATCTAGTCGTGGCTGGCGCGTGCCGGCTCCATGTAGTTCTTGGCGCAGACCGATGAGGTTGATATTCCTGTGCATTCAAGAGGCGTTCGCGAACATCCTTGCCACTCCTTGGCGATTCTTTGTGCTGGCGATAATAGCCGTCTTGTCGTTTGGTTTCTTGGGTGCACGGGAAGCCCAGTTCTACGAGAGCATGCTGCGCGAGCATCGCGAGGCGGTTGACGCGGGCGGTCGCGCCTATCTTGTGAGCGCAGCCGACGCCGGAGTCGGAGAAAGTGGTGGCGTCTCGGGGCAGGAGTGTGGCGCTCTGCGTTCTATCGGTGAGATAGTCAAGCAATCGGGAGGCATCGCGGCATCAGATTCTGTCGTCGTCGACGAGCAGCCTGCAGGAGTCTTCGCTTCATTCTTGGCAACTAGTGGCGCGTTGGAAATTCTAGGTTTCAGGCCAGTGTATGATTCGTCGCTCTATGTCGGCGCGGGCGCAGCGGATGAGTTAGGTCTTGGCCCCGACCACCGGGTGAACATCGCGGGGAGAAGCTCGAGCGTGAGCTTAGGTTCGGCAAGCCCCCGTGCCGAGTCGGCCTCGAGGGCCATTGTGTTTGTTGAAGTCGGCTCTGCCGTGCAAGGCCAGTGTCTCGTGGAGTTCTCTAGGGACATCGATCGAGCGTTGGCTTCAGTGATCCTGTCGACTGAGTTTACGGGTCCCGTGATCGTGGCGCCTCTGACCGACGTCGCGGTACCTGATCTTGAGTCCGTTCAAGCAGGACGGCCGGACCGCTTGCTGTGGCTTGCTCCAGCCGTGTTCTTTTCGCTCGTCACGGCGCTCATGCTTCGCATGCGTTCGCGCGAGTTAGCTCTTTATTCAACCTGCGGTGCGCCTCGGGTCGGCCTTGTGGTGATCGGTGCGGCCGAGGCTGCTTTGACGATTCTACCGAGCCTCGCCTCCACGCTGCTCACTATTCATCATGTGGCAGATGGATCTCTTGTCGCTCTTCAGCAAGCCCTTCTCCGTGGAGGTGCGAGCTATTTGGCGTGTCTCGCCCTGGTGGTGCTGGTGGCAAGCCTTACGGTCCCGCGAAACGGCAGGGAATTTGATCTTCTGCGAAGGAGCGAGTAACTCCGATGGATGGCCGGCGCTCGTCGCATCCAGACTACGCGCCAGCCATCCGGCAGGGGGCATGGAGGGGTCTCCCTTGGGGGGCGCCGGTTTCTGGGGCGTCAGCATGACCTCCGAGGTCATCGACAGGGTGCACGCGTCCGCCCGAGAGTGGGACCCACAACGCCCGCCCACCGGAGGTAACGATGCATCCCGCTCCCCGTCCCGCTCCCGCCCGCACCGCCGCGTCCCACCCCGGGCCCGAGGCCCCCGAGGCCGACCTCCGGCGGGCGATCCGTACCGACGCGGTCGCCGGGCTCGTGAGCGCACCGCTGCTGCTGGTCGCGGCGGTCCCGCTCGCCGGCCCCCTCGGCCTGCCCGTCCCGCTCCTGGTCGGGGCGGGCGTCGTGCTCGTGGTCCTCGCGACCTTCCTGTGGTTCACCGCGCACGCCGTTCCCCTCCATCGGGGCGCCGCGCGGGCCGTCGTCGTCGCCAACTGCGCGTGGATGGCCGCGAGCGTCGCCGTCCTGCTGGTCTGGTCGCCCACGCTCTGGGGAGTCCTCTTCGTGGCCGCCCAGGCCGTCGCCGTCCTGTGGATCACGATCACCGAAGCGGTCGCCCTGCGCCGCCTGGGCGGCCCTCGGTGACCGGGGTCCCGGCCGTTGCGGGCCCTGCGCCCCGGACGGCGATCCGCACGCCCGCCACCCCGCCGGCGCAGACCTCCGTGGGCGCGCTGCTCCGCGGGTGGCGCGAGCGCCGGCGCGTGAGCCAGCTCGCGCTCTCGATCGAGGCCGACGTCTCGACCCGGCACCTGAGCTACGTGGAGACCGGGAGGTCCCGGCCGAGCCCGGGGCTCGTGGCCCGGCTGGGAGAGGTCCTGGACGTCCCGCTGCGCGAGCGGAACCGCCTGATGCTGGCCGCCGGGTACGCGCCCGCCCACCCCGAGACCCCGGTCGACGGTGCGGCGCTGGAGTCCCTGCGGCTGTCGCTGCGGGCCGTCCTGGACGCGCACGACCCGTTCCCGGCGTTCGTCGTGGACCGGACGTGGACGCTGATCGAGGCCAACGCGTCGGTCGAGGTGCTGCTCGACGGGGTCGACGAGGACCTCCTGACCGAGCCCGTGAACGTGCTCCGCGTCGGTCTGCACCCGCGGGGCATGGCGCCGCACGTCGTCGACCTCGCCCGCTGGCGCGGGGAGCTGCTGGGCCGGTTGCGTCGCCAGGTCGAGTGGAGCGCCGACGTCGACCTCGCGGAGCTCCACCGCGAGGTCGACGCGTACCCGGTCCCGGCCGTGCCCGCAGCGGGCGCAGGGCCGGCCGACCCCGAGCGGAGCGGTCTCGCGATCCCGTTCCGGCTGCGCCACGGCGCCGACGAGCTCGCCTTCCTGGGGATGGTCACGACCTTCGGGACGCCCGTCGACGTCACGCTGTCCGAGCTCACGATCGAGACGTTCCTCCCGGCCGACGACCGCACGGCCGAAGTCCTGCGGGCGGCGGCCGACGCGCGTCGGGAGGCGGCGCGGTCCGTGGCCGGGTAGCGGTGCGGGACGGCGAGTCCTCCGGTCGAGATGGCCCGACGACGTCGCGCCGGTTCCCGAGGCCGCTCGCCGAGTGTGCAGTTCGGGTCGTCCTACGCGCCGGACGACAGCCCGAACTGCACTCTCGGCGACGGGACGCCGCGGTACCGTCCCCTGGTGGAGACCGACGAGGAGCCGCCCGCCGTCTGGTGGGGGCACGAGGTCCGGGTGCTCGCGCCCTCGGGTGCGGAGGCGGGCGTCGGCGTGGTGCGTGGGGTCGTCCGCCCGTGGCGGGGTCGCCCCTGGTCGTTCGCGGTCGAGCTCGACGGCGAGGGAGACCTCGTCGGCGTCCCTGCGGACCGGATCGTGCCGACGGGCTGGTTCCGGGCCGACGACGGGAGGCGGCTCGCTGTCGAGGAGCACGCGCCCGAGACGGCTGGACGCACCTGGCCGGGCGACCGCCTGCGCCACCGTCACGTGACGCTGCGGTCCCACGTCGAGGCGCGCGACGCGGACGAGGCCGCAGCCCGGACGCGCGAGCTCGTCGCAGCGCTCGGCCTGGAGGGCGTCGACGCCGACGAACCCGTCGAGTACTGGAAGGTCCCGGGCACGTGGGTCGTCGTGACCGGGCTCTCGTGGCCGGCGGTCGCGGGCGACGACGCCGCGGTCGCGATCGCGTACGTCACGGGAGCGACAGGTCTCGACTGGGGCGCTGTCTCGGGCGGCCCGGACGGGTGCGACGCCGTCTGGGACCCGGGCGGCGCCGTCGGCCCGACGCCGCACGTCACCTGGATGGTCCTCGACGCGGTGCCGTGAGCGGCCACGAGCAACCGTGACCTGCCGCGTGACCCTCACCACGGTCGCTCACCGCGCGACCACGCCCTCTCCTCACTATCGTCAAAGGACAACCTGACACGGAGGGGGTCGTCATGACCAGCAACGACGCGGGAGCGGCTGGGGACGCACAGGCCCAGGCCAGGGCCAAGCGGCTGAACAAGAAGGTCGTCGGGATCAGCCTGGCCGCCGCACTGGGTGGCTTCCTGTTCGGGTTCGACACGGCCGTGATCAACGGGGCCGTCGACTCGCTGTCCGAGACGTTCGAGCTGAACGCGGCGATCACCGGTTTCGCGGTGTCGTCGGCGCTCATCGGCTGTGCGGTGGGTGCCTGGTTCGCGGGGCCGGTCGCGAACAAGATCGGCCGCATCAAGGTCATGCTCATCGCGTCGGCACTGTTCTTCGTGTCGGCGTTCGGTTCGGGTCTCGCGTTCTCGGTGGTCGACCTGATCATCTGGCGCGTGGTCGGGGGTCTGGGTATCGGTGCGGCGTCGGTCATCGCGCCCGCGTACATCGCCGAGGTCTCCCCGGCGCGCATCCGCGGCCGGCTCGGCTCTCTGCAGCAGCTCGCGATCGTGACCGGTATCTTCGCCTCGCTCCTCACGGACGCTGCGCTGGCGGGGGCCGCGGGCGGCGCGTCGAACGTGCTGTGGCTGGGCCAGGAGGCGCGGCGCTGGATGTTCATGGCGGCCGCGGTCCCGGCGGTCGCGTACGGCCTGTTCGCGCTCCGCATCCCGGAGTCGCCGCGCTACCTGGTGGCGAAGGGCGAGACGAAGAAGGCGGCCGAGGTCCTGCGTGAGTTCACGGGGGTCCAGGACGTCGACCACAAGATCGCGGACATCGAGAACTCTCTCAAGTCGGACACGAAGGCGTCGATCAAGGACCTGAGGGGCAAGCGCCTGGGTCTCAAGCCGATCGTCTGGGTCGGCATCCTGCTCTCGGTCTTCCAGCAGTTCGTCGGCATCAACGTGATCTTCTACTACTCGACGACGCTGTGGCGGTCGGTCGGGTTCTCGGAGGACGACGCGCTCCTGACCTCTGTCATCACGTCGGTCACGAACATCGTCGTGACGATCGTGGCGATCCTCCTGATCGACCGGATCGGCCGCCGCATCCTGCTCCTCGCGGGGTCTGCGGGCATGTTCGTCTCGCTCGGCATGATGGCCATCGCGTTCACGCAGGCCACGATGACCACGGCCTCCGACGGCACGTCCACGGCCTCGCTCGACGGTGCCTGGGCCACGGTCGCGCTCATCGCGGCCAACGCGTTCGTGGTGTTCTTCGGGGCGTCGTGGGGGCCGGTCGTCTGGGTGCTGCTGGGGGAGATGTTCCCCAACCGCATCCGGGCGAGCGCGCTCGCGGTCGCTGCCGCCGCGCAGTGGGTCGCGAACTTCGCGATCTCGACGACGTTCCCCGTGCTGGCCGACATCGGCCTGAGCTTCGCGTACGCGTTCTACGCGTTCTTCGCGCTGCTGTCGCTGTTCTTCGTCTTCTACAAGATCCCGGAGACGCGCGGCAAGGAGCTCGAGGACATGCGCGACGACTTCGTCATCAAGCGCGGCCACATCGTCGAGTCGGCCTGACGCGCCGTCCCACCCCTGCCGAGAAGTGAGTAATTGCCCCTGAATCCCGCGATTCAGGGGCAATTACTCACTTCTCGGCGCGGGCAGAGGGCGCGCGTTACGCGAGTCCCGTGTCCCGCGCCACGATGGCCGCCTGCATGCGGGTCGTGACCTGGAGCTTGGCGAGCACGCGCGACACGTGCGTCTTGGCCGTGGCCTCGCTGATGACGAGCTCGTCGGCGATGCCCTGGTTGGACAGCCCGCGACCCAGGGCCGCGAGGACGTCCGTCTCGCGCGGGGTCAGGTCGGACAGTCGCGGGTCGCCCGGCATCCCCTGGCCCGACGGCGCAGCGCGCCCCGGGAGGTGAGCGGCGCCGTCGGGCCGGGGGGCGGACGCGAACGCCGCGAGGAGGCGGCGCGTGACCTCGGGGGCGAGGACGCCGTCGCCGGCCGCGACGCGGCGGACCGCGTCGATGAGCGCCGCGGGCTCCGCGGTCTTGAGCAGGAACCCCGCGGCCCCCGCGCGCAGGGCCTCGTCGACGTACTCGTCGAGGTCGAACGTCGTCAGGACGAGGACCTCGGCCAGTCGCTCGGTGACGATCGTGCGGGTGGCCTCGATGCCGTCGACGCCGGGCATGCGCAGGTCCATGAGGACGACCGCGGGGCGCAGGGCGCGGGCGTTCGTGATCGCCGCCGCGCCGTCGGCGGCCTCGCCCACGACCTCGATGTCCGGGGCCGCGTCCAGCAGGAACCGGAGCCCGGCCCGGATCGCGGCGTGGTCGTCGGCGAGCAGGACACGGATCATGCGGGGGCTCCAGGGGTGTCGGCGGGGTCGAGGGCGGGCGGGGTGCGTCCGGACGCCTCCGCGCAGGACCGCCCCAGCGGCAGGTCGGCCCGGACGGTCCACGCGTCGCCCGCCTCGGTCGAGCCCGCCCGGAACGTGCCACCGAGCGCCTCGGCGCGTTCGCGCATCGTGAGGAGACCGGTGCGGGCGCTCAGGCTCGGGGGCAGCGGCCCGGGGGAGGCGGTCAGCGTGCTCGTGACCTCGACCGTGAGGACCTGCTCGGGGAGGTCGCCCAGCCCGAGCACGACCCGCACCCGGCCCCCCGGGGCGTGCTTGGACGCGTTCGTCAGCGCCTCCTGCACGATCCGGTGCGCGGCCTGGTCGAGAGCCGACGGGAGGCGCGCCGCCCGGGCGTCGTCGGGGTCGTCGACCTCGACCGTGAGGCCCTGGGCGCGCGCGGACGAGATCACGTCGTCGAGCCCGGCGAGGCGCGCGGGGGCTGCGACGGCCTCGCCCGCGAGCACCGTGGACCGGTGGTCGGGACGGAGCCGGTCCCCGTCCCGGTCACGTTCCGACGGCCCGGCCGAGGGGGCCGGGTCGCGGGGAAGGTCCGAGCGCAGCAGCAGGATCATGGCGCGCATCTCCTCGAGCGACGTGATGCTGCTCGACCGCACGAGCTCGAGGGCCGCCCGGTCCTTGGCCGCGTCGGGCGGCGACGCGAGCGCGGCCCCCGAGTGGATCGCGATGGCCGACAGGTGCGACGCGATGACGTCGTGCAGGTCGCGCGCCATCGCCGCGCGCTCGGCCCGCACGGCCTCGTGCTGGCCGAGCTCGGCGATCCGCTCCAGGTCGGTGGCCCGTTGCGCCTCGAGGTCGGCGCGCTGTGCCTCGAGGTCGGCTCGTTGCGCCGCGAGGTCCGCGAGGTCGGTCTTCTGCCGCACGTTCGCGGCCCACCACAGGGGGGTCGCGATGATCGCGGCCGCCTGGATCCCTCCCAGGACGAACCCCTGCACGTCCCGGAAGTACTCGGCCGTGGCGACGGCGGCCGCGGCGACGAGCACCGTCACGACGATGTTGACGACACGTCGCAGCCGCCTGCTCCCGTAGAGCCCGCTCGCGAAGAGCAGCTCCCACAGGACGAGGAGGACGCTCAGGCTGCCCCCGATCGCGATGTCCGCGAGGAGGACGAGCAGCCCGCCGACCAGCGCGAGGGCGGTGTGTCGGCGCTTGACGAGGAGCAGGAGGCAGCCGACCGCGAGGGGCAGGACGTGCCACCACCGGTTGGCCGGCTCGACGAACGGCGGGAAGGACCACACCGCGACGACCCCGACCGCGAGCAGCGCGACCCCGAGCACGAACGTCCCGGCCGCGTCGTACGGGTCCCCGCCGGGCCCGTCGTCGCGGAACCCGGCGTCGACCCGGCGCAGGAACCGCCGCACGCGCGAGGCGTCGGCCACCGGGGCGTCGGCCGCGGCGGTGTCGGCGGGCGCAGGCAGGGGGTCGGGCACGTTCCCATCTCAGCACAGGGGCCCCGCGTGCGGATCGCTCGAACGATGTACGGCGCGGCGTCCGCCGTCCCGAGGATCACTCGTCCGCCCGACGACGCCCCTCTTCTCCCGCGCAAGGGTGGCGGCATGGAACTTCTCCCGCTCCTCGGCGCGCTCGTGGTCCTGGCCCTCGTCGACTCGACGAGCTTCGGGACGCTGCTCATCCCGGTCTGGCTGCTCATGACCCCGGGCCGGGTACGGGTCGCGCGGCTGCTCGTCTACCTGGGCACGATCGTCGGGTTCTACCTCGTGGTCGGGATCGTGATCGCGCTGGGGGCTGGGGCCTTCGCCGAAGGGTTCGGCCGGCTGTTCGAGACGCGGCCCGCCCGGATCGTCGAGCTCCTCGTGGGGGCCGCGCTCGTCGCGTACAGCTTCCGCCTCGACCGGCGGTCCAAGGGTTCGTCGGACGGTGGGGGCCGCGTCCTGCGGTGGCGGGCCCGCGCGATGGGTGCGTCGAGCGAGACCGGAGCGGCGCCGTCGGGCCTCACGCCCCTGCCCGACGGCGGAGCGCACCCGGGCGTCGTGACCGCGCCGCGCACCGGCTCGGTCACGGCCCTCATGGGGCTGGCGCTCGCGGCCGCGGCGATCGAGCTCGCGTCGATGCTGCCGTACCTCGCGGCGATCGGGATGATGACGCGCTCGGACCTCGGATGGCCTGCGACCGCGGTCGTGCTGGCCGGGTACTGCGTCGTCATGGTGCTGCCCGCGCTGGTGCTCCTGGCAGGGCGCGTCCTCGCGGCCCGCCAGGTGGGGCCGCTCCTCGACCGGCTCAACGCGTGGATGACGAAGAACGCGGCGTCGACCACGGCGTGGGTCGTGGGGATCGTCGGGTTCCTGCTCGCGCGTGACGCCGTGGTGTGGCTCGGCTGGATCGGGTGACCCGTGCGAGCGTCGCCCGGGCCGGATCCGCGTTTGCCGGAACGGCAAGGCCGCTTGCACCCGGGCCCGCCGAGGCGTCAAGGTCGGGGAAGACGACCGACCCACGGCCGGTCCCGACCCGAGGAGCCCGCGTGGCGCACGACCACCAGAACCACGAGCACGGCCACCAGCAGCACCACTTCGACCAGGCGTTCTGGGACGAGCGCTACGGCTCGACCGAGGCGGTGTGGAGCGGCAACCCGAACCCACAGCTCGTCGCGCAGGCCGCGGACCTGACGCCGGGTCGCGCGCTCGACGTGGGTGCGGGCGAGGGGGCCGACTCGGTGTGGCTCGCACGCCAGGGGTGGGACGTCGTGGGGCTCGACATCTCCCCGGTCGCGCTCGGGAAGGCCGCGGCCCACGCGGTCGTCACCGGCGTGGCCGAGAAGATCGAGTGGCGCCAGGCGGACCTCGTCGAGTGGGAGCCGGGGGACGAGCGCTTCGACCTCGTCACGGCCCACTTCATGCACCTGCCCGCAGACCTTCGCCGGCAGGTCTTCCCGCGTCTCGCGCAGGCCGTGGCACCGGGCGGGCGTCTGCTCCTCGTCGGGCACCACCCCGAGGACCACGAGACCGTGCGCCGCGAGTTCGACGAGCACTTCTTCTACACGGGCGACGACCTGCTGGCCGAGCTCGACCTCGACGGGTGGGTCGTCGAGACCAACGAGGCGCCCGCGCGCGAGATGGCGGACTCCGAGGGGCGGCCTGTCGCGATCCGCGACACGGTGCTGCGGGTGCGGCGCCCGTAGGCCGCCCCGCCCTGCGCTATGCCTGGGGTGCGGTGCGGAGCGTGATCCCGTGCGGGCCCGCGTCGAGCGCGGTCACGGAGGCCGTCGTGCCGTCGGGGAGCAGCACGACGAGCCGGTCGCTGCCGTTCGCGCGGATACGCGCGTACTGGAGCTGGGTGGTCAGGTCGTGGATGCCGAGTGGCTTGCCGCCGGCGCCGGTGCCGGCGGTCGGCTCCGGTGCGCCGGGAGAGTCCTGCTGCCCGACGGCGACGTTCGCCGCCCCGGTCGGTGGCGGGGTGCTCGGCGCCTGCGCAGGACCGGCCTCGTAGGAAGCGAGCGTGCCGACGATGCCGTCGATGAGGTCGTCGACCTCGGTGACGTCGTAGCCCTCGCGCCACTTGGTGGCCGAGAACCGGACGCTTCGGGCCTCGGCCGAGGTCAGCAGCCCCGTGCCCGGGCGGTCGCCCGCCTCGTACGCCGTGAGCGTCGCCGTGACGCGGTCGAGGTAGTCGTCGACCTGCTCGACGTCGTAGCCCTCGCGGAACTTCGTCGCGGAGAACGTCGTGTTCAGGACCTGCTGGGCGGTCAGCATGCGGGGCGCTCCGAGGTGTGAGGTGTGAGGCGGGACGGCGTGCGGCGCCGGGGTGGACCGAGCGGGTCCACCCCGGCGCCGACCGCCGTCAGGGACGGGTCAGTTGGACGACGCGGCCGACGACGCGGCCGACGACCCGTTCGAGGCCGACTGGCCGCTCAGGTGCCCGCCGGCGAGCCCGGCGATGAGCTGGTTGATGTCGACGCCCGTGAGCTGCTTGATGACCTGCTGGCCCTCGCCCAGCACCGAGGCGACGTTCTTGGTGATCGCGCTCGCGCCGTCGGTCGAGATGACGGTCATGCCCTGGATCTTGCCGATGGGCTCGGCCGCGGCGCGGACGATCTCCGGGAGCCGCTCGATGAGCTCCTGGACCAGGGCTGCCTCGCCGTACTTCTTGAGCGCCTCGGCCTTGGCGTCCGTGGCGACGGCCTCGGCGCGACCCTCGGCCTCGACCGCGAACGCCCGTGCCTCACCCTCGGCCTTGATACCGACGGCCAGGGCGACCTGGCGGTCACGCTCGGCCTCACCGGCGCGGCGGACGGCCTCGGCGGACGCCTCGGCGTCCTGGATCGCTGCGGTCTTGTTGGCCTCGGCGATCGTGGTGCGCTTGTACGCGTCGGCCTCGGTCGCCGCGTTCGACGAGTCACGCTGGGCGTTGGCGCGCTGGACCTCGGCGTACGCCGCGGCCTCGGCGGGCTTGCGGATCTCGATGTCGAGGCGCTCCTGCGTCACGCGGGCCTGCTCGGCGAGGGCCTCGCGCTCCTCGACCGCGACCAGGCGCTCCTGCTCGGCACGGGCGAGCTGGCCTGCTGCCTCGGCCTCGGCGTTGGCCTTGTCGGTCTCGGCCTTGATGATCGCGCGCTTGAGGTCGAGGGCCTTCTGACGCTCGGCGATCTGCTCTGCGGCGTCGATCGCGGCGAACTCCGACGCGCGCTGCGCCTCGGCCTCGGAGACCTCGGCGACCTGGCGGGCGCGAGCGGCCTCGGCGCGACCGAGGTTCGCGAGGTAGTCGGAGCCGGGCGTCGAGATGTCCGAGATGTTGAGGAGGTCGACCTGCAGGCCCTGCTCCGAGAGGTCCGTCTTGGTGGACTCGACGACGCGGTCCGAGAGGCCCTTGCGGTCGGAGATGATCTGCTCGATCGTCATGTCGCCCACGATCGAGCGCAGCGAGCCCTCGAGGGACTCCTTGATGATCTCGGTCAGCGTGCCCTGCTGGGACAGGAAGCGCTGGGCCGCGCGGCGCACACCCTCCTCGTCGCCGCGGACCTTGAAGTTGATCGACGCCTTGATCGCGATCTTGATGCGGTTCTTGTCCACGCCCTCGACCGTGATGCCGATCTGGCGCTGCTCGAGGGAGATGGAGAAGCCCTGCTGGAGGATGGGCCACACGAAGGTGCGGCCGCCCGTGACGACGCGCTGGCCCGTGCCCGCGGCCTCCTTGCGGCCCGCGCCGCGCCCCACGATGATCAGGGCCTCGTTCGGGGGCACGCGGCGGATGCGCTTGGCGATGAAGGTGATGATCGCGAAGAACGCGATGACCAGGGCGATCGTGGCGATGATGCCGACGAGGTTGGGATCTTCGAGCATGTCGGTACGCGCCTGCGGCGCGACTCCTTTCGGTGGCGGGTCGTGCGAGCGGGTCGTGCGGTCGTGCCGGTCCTGCTGGTGGTGCGGGAGGTGCTCGTGGGGCGGCCGGGGTCACCGGCGGGTCACGCGGAGAGAGATCAGTCGTTGGGGAAGTGCCGCCGGACGCGGACGCGGGTGCCGGACTGCTCGAGCACGACCACGCGGGCGCCCGAGGGGATCGGCTCGTCGGCCCAGGCGAGGCGCCGCTCGAGCTCGCGGGCGGCGTCGAGGGAGACCTCTCCCGTCGCGGACGAGATGTCGCTCGTGGCGGTCCCCTGGACGCCGACGAGCGAGACGGGGGCGGCGTCGTCGGACTCGCGGAGCTTCGTGGTGAGCAGGTGCACGAGGAGGACGGCGAGGACCGCGAGGACGGCGGACCCCACGTACGCGAGGACGACGGGCAGGTCGTTCGACACGACGATCGCGCCGGTCGCGCCGAAGACGATCGCGCCGACGCCCAGCGAGGTCCCCGAGACGGCGCCGTCGCCGAGCTCGATGAACTCCCCGAGGATCATCGAGACCAGCACGAGCACGAGCCCGACGATGCCGACGACGACGAACGTGATCACCGCATACCCCCAGGGGTCGTCACGTCGCGCCGCCGAGCACGGGTCGCCCGAACACTTGACGTGATCGTGAACTTGCCCGAACTCTAGCGTGACTCAACCCTGCCCTGGGACGGTATGGGCACTCCTCCCCATGCGACCCGTTCGTGTCAGAACCAGCGTGGCCTCGGGGTCACGCTGGTTCTGACAAGGAGCCGGGGGGTCAGCGCGAGAGCTGGTCCAGCAGCACGTCGAGGTTCGCCGCGGCGGTGTCGCGGTAGCCCTGGACCCATTCGCCCTGGTAGTCGCGCGGCACGACCTCGGTCACGAGCACCGCGCTGATGTACGCGCGGTACAGGAGCAGGCGCACGTCACCGGCCCCGAGCGTGCTCGCCCCGGGACGCACCCGCCCGACGGCGTCGCTCCCGTCCGGTGCGACGCCGTCGGGCCGGAATTCACCCGGGGTGGGCGCCGCGAACCACGGTTCGTCGACCGGGAGGTGACCGCCTGCCGCCCGGTAGCCCGCGGCGAGGGCCGGCGGAACAGGGCCGAGGCCGAGCTGGTCGGCGCCCGCGAGCTCGTACAGGGGGTCGGCCCACAGGCAGCGCTCGGTGTCGATCACGCCGCTCAGGCGTGGAGGCGAGGGCGCGTCGAGCGACCCGGACGTCGCGTCGGACAGGAACAGGTTGCCGGGCCACAGGTCGGCGTGGACCAGGCGCGGCACCGTGACCTCGGCGAGCGCGTCGTGGTGGCGTGCGACCACGGCCCGCAGGGCCTCGACGGGGAGGTCGACGCCCCAGGTCCCGGCGTCGGCGAGCAGCGCCTCGACCATGAGGCCGAACGCCTGGGGCCACGTCGCGGCGCTCATCCCGGACGCCGGGGCGGGGTAGCCGAACGTGTCGCCCGTGACGGTGTGCAGGCGGGCCATGAACGCGCCGAGGTCGTGGTGGACCCGAGCCGTCGCGTCGTCGTCGAGCGGGGGCAGCGTGTTCCACACGGCGCCGTCGAGGAACGTGACGACCAGGGCGTCGCCGTCGAGCACGGACCGGCTGAAGTCGCTGTGGACGACGCGCGGCATCAGGAGGTCAGGACGGTCGGCCACGAGGCGGTACACCGTCTCCTCGGTACCGAGGATCCCGTGCTCGTAGCGCAGCAGGCGGG
Source organism: Oerskovia jenensis (assembly GCF_016907235.1). Lineage (NCBI taxonomy): Bacteria > Bacillati > Actinomycetota > Actinomycetes > Micrococcales > Cellulomonadaceae > Oerskovia > Oerskovia jenensis. The sequence continues at coordinate 2,177,342 of NZ_JAFBBO010000001.1, read as the reverse complement.
ACGTGTCGGCGCTCGTGATCTTCACGACGACGCGCCGGCCGTCCGTGAGGTCGACCCGGAACGTCGAGGCGAACAGCCCGCCGTCCAGGGGAGCGGCGGCGGCGATCTCGCCGAGCGGGGACACGAGGCGGGCGAGCTGGTCGTCGGTGACCGTCATCTTGGTGAGCACGGACGAGATCGTATCGATTCGACGGTCACGGCGGAAGGGGGTCGGGGTGGGGGCGCGAGGGCCCCCACCCCGACGATCCTCAGCGCACGGTCGCCAGGGCGTCGACCGCGGGCGCCTCGGCGCCGGCACTCGCCTCCGGGGCGCGAGAGGTGCGGCCCCGTGCCGACCCGGCGAGCACCAGCCCGACGCCGAGCACCGCCCAGCCGGCGAGGACGAGCCAGGGGAACGACGTGTCGGCGCCCGGGAAGTACGACAGCGAGCGCAGCAGGGTCGCCGACGCGCCGGGTGGGAACCACTGCCCCACGGTCCCCCACGGGGACAGCAGCATCTCGACGGGCATCGCGGCCGCCGAGATCGGGTTCGCGAAGAGCAGGAAGACCACGGGCCCGACCGCGATCCCGGGGCGCCCGAGCAGTGCGGCGGCACCGACGATCGTGCCCGAGATCCCGAGGAGCGTGAGTGCGACCGCTGCGGAGTCGGCGAGGAACGGACCGTGCAGGCCCCCCAGACCGTGGAGGATCGCCGCGATCACCAGCCCGCCGCCGACCGTGTAGGCCCCGAGCCCCGCGAGGCGGCGTCGCGTGCCGCGCACCGTGAGGGCGATCGCGACGCCGCCGACGAGCCCGCCGAGCACGAGCGGGAACGTGGCCGCGGCGAGGGTCGTGCCGCGGGCGTCGTCAGGGGAGAGGGGCACGAGGTCGGTCACCACGACGGTCGGTGCCGCGCCGGCCGGTGCTCCGTGCGCGGCGGCTGCGGCGTCGACCTGGGCCTGGAGCGCGCTCGCCTGCTCCCCGAGGAGCTGGGCGACGACCGGGCTCGCGGCCGAGGCCGTGAGGACCTCCGGGGTGGGTCCCAGGACGATCGCGCCGTACGCGTCGCGCGCCTCGACGAGCGCGACGGCCTCGGTGCGGTCGGTGACGGCGGTGACGTCGAGGACGCCGGCGGCGTTCGCGTCGAGACCGGCCTCGACCTGGGCGACCTGCTCGGGCGGTCCTGCGACGGCCACGGGGAGGTTCCGGGGGTCGGCCGTGACCGAGGGCCAGAGGAAGGCCAGGACCAGTGCGCTCACGAGGGTCACGAGGCCGAGCGCGAGCGCGAGCGTGCGGTGCCAGGGGGTGGTGCCCGGGCGCGTGGGACTGGTGGTCATGACGGGCTCCTTAAAACGAATGTTCGTTCTTTATAGACTCGCGGTCGTTCCCCGCGCCTGTCAAGAGCGAACGTTCGGTTTATGGTGGGGCCGTGCCCAGAGTGACCGAGGAGTACCGAGCCGCGCGCCGCGACGAGATCGTCGAGGCCGCCCTGCGGGTGTTCCGTCGCAAGGGGTTCCAGGCCGCATCGATGGCGGACATCATCGCCGAGTCAGGGGTGTCGGCCGGCGCGATCTACGGCTACTTCGCGAGCAAGACCGAGCTTGTCCACCAGACGGCGAGCCGGATCGTCGGCGCGCGGGTCCTGGACGTCGAGAAGCTCGCCGCGAGCGAACCGCTCCCGGTCCCGGCCGAGGTCGTCCGGGTCCTCATGACCGGCGTGCAGCGCGAGCTCCGTGATCCCAGGATCCTCGTCCAGCTCTGGGGAGAAGCCATGACCGACCCCGCGCTGCGCGAGCTCGCCGCGGGTGTCATCGACCGCATCCTGCGGACCTTCGAGGACTACCTCACGGTGTGGCACCGGACCACGAACGGCCACGGCGAGGCCGAGGCGGCCGCGCTCGCGGCCGAACAGGCTCCGCTGTTCGTCAGCGCGTGCCAGGGGTGCATGCTCCAGGCGGCGCTCGTCGAGGACTTCGACCGCGACGGCTACCTCGACCTGCTCGTGCGCTACCTCCCCCGCTGAGGGCCTGTCCCCAGGCTCGGAGCAGGGCTCGGGCCCCGGCCGATCTCCACGCGCCGGGCGTGGGACGCCGGGCGTGGGACGCCGAGCGTGCAGCTCGGGCTGCTGGGAACGTGTCCGAACAGCCCGAGCTGCACACTCGACGAGCCGGGCGCCTACGGACGCGGCACGTTCCTCAGGTTCGACCGCGCCATCGACACGACCTCGCCCATGCCGCCGCCCAGGATCTCCTTGCTCATCGCGACCGCGAAGCCGCGCACCTGCCCGGCCGTGATGGTCGGGGGCAGGGACAGGGCCCGCGGGTCGGTCACGACGTCGACCAGTGCGGGGCCGGGGCGGGAGAGAGCCCCGCGCAGCGCGCCCCGCACGTCCTTGGCCCGCTCGACCCGCACCGAGGGGATCCCGATCGCGTTGGCCACGGCGGCGTAGTCGATGTGCGGCGACTCGGTGCCGAACATGGGCAGCCCGTCGACGAGCATCTCGAGGCGCACCATGCCCAGGCTCGCGTTGTCGAACAGCACGATCTTCACGGGCAGCTCGTAGGCCTTGATCGTGATGAGCTCGCCGAGCAGCATCGAGAGCCCGCCGTCGCCCGCCATGGCGACGACCTGGCGGTCCGGCTGGGCGGCCGCGACGCCGATCGCGTGCGGCACCGCGTTGGCCATGGACCCGTGCAGGAACGAGCCGATCACGCGGCGCTTGCCGTTGGGGCTGATGTACCGGGCGGCCCACACGTTGCACATGCCCGTGTCCACGGTGAAGACCGCGTCGTCGGCGGCCTCCTGGTCCAGGAGGTCGGCGACGTACTCGGGGTGGATGGGCGAGTGCTTCTCGACGTCCTTGGTGTACGCCCCGACCACGCCCGTCATGGACTTCTCGTGCTTGGCGACCATGCCGTCGAGGAACGAGCGGTTCTTGGCCGTGTTCACGAGCGGCAGCAGGAGCCGTACGGTCTCGCCCACGTCGCCGACCACGGCCACGTCGAGCCGCGTCCGACGGCCCAGGTGCGTGGGGTCGGTGTCGACCTGCGCGGTGCGCACGGAGTCCGGCAGGAACTGGTCGTACGGGAAGTCGGTGCCGAGCAGGACCAGGAGGTCGGCCTCCTGCATCGCGTCGTGCGCCGCGCCGTACCCCAGGAGCCCGCTCATCCCGACGTCGAACGGGTTGTCGTACTGGATCCACTCCTTGCCGCGCAGCGAGTGGCCGATCGGCGCGGCGATCTTGTCGGCGAGCGCGATCACGTCGTCGTGCGCGCCGCGGGTGCCCACCCCGGCGAAGATCGTGACCTTCTTCGCCGCGTTGATCGCGTCGGCCAGGGTCCGCAGCGCGTCGGGGTCGGGGATGATCCGCGGCCTGGCCGGGTGGACCGCGACGTCGATGACCTCGGCCGCGGCGTCGAGGTCCGCGACGTCTCCCGGGATGGTCAGGACCGAGACGCCCGGGGCACCGTAGGCGTGGTGGATCGCGGAGTTGATGACGCGGGGTGCCTGGGTGGCCGACGAGATCATCTCGGAGTACACCGAGCACTCGGTGAACAGGCGGTCGGGGTGGGTCTCCTGGAAGAAGCTCGTCCCGATCTGCGCGCTCGGGATGTGGCTCGCGATCGCGAGGACCGGCACCTTGGAGCGGTTGGCGTCGTAGAGGCCGTTGATGAGGTGCAGGTTGCCGGGCCCGCACGAGCCCGCGCACACCGCGAGCTTCCCGGTGATCTCGGCCTCGGCCGCGGCGGCGAACGCGGCCGTCTCCTCGTGGCGCACGTGCACCCACTCGATGCCCTTGCCCTTCCCCTTCTGGCTGCGCCGGACCGCGTCGACCACGGGGTTGAGGCTGTCGCCCACGATCCCGTAGATGCGTTCGACCCCCGCCTCGATGAGCTGCGCGACGAGCAGGTCGGCGACCGTCCTGCTGCGCTTGTCCTGGGGGCGACCGAGTCCGAGTGCCATGGGAGTACCTCCGCACGAGGGGATGGGGATCTTTCCATCGTGCGCCGGAAGCGCGCCGAGTGCAGCCGCTGGCAACGTTCCCCTCGTCACGTCCGGGTGTCAGGTCCGCGTCACGGTCGGCGCCCGCCCGGTGCCGGGAGCCCCCGGGTGCGGGACTCGCCCCGGGTGCGTGGCGTCGTCGGGCGTGGGAGTGCCCGCCCGGGCGAGGGGCGGCCGGAGGTGAGCGGCGCCGTCGGGACGGGCACCCGGGCGAGGGCGACCCCGTCCCAGGGCGGCGGGTGGGAGGCTACGCCTCGTCGGGGGCGACGGTGTCGTCGACGACGGGGTCCGTGCCGCTGGGCAGCGGTGCGTCCCGGCGCAGGACCCGCAGCGACGCGAGCACCGCGACGACCGCGAGCCCCGCCGCGATCATGACGACCTGGAACCCCGCGTGCGCGCCCGCGGCGTCGATGCGCGAGCCTGCGATCGACGCCCCGAACGACACACCGACCCCGAGCGACGTACCGACCCACGCGAGGCCCTCGGTGAGCTGGTGCGGGGTCACGAGCTTCTGGACCAGGGCGTTGCCGTTGATGAGGGTCGGGGCGATCGTGAAGCCCGTGACGAACATGACGACGGCCAGCATGGGCAGCGACGTCACCACGAAGAACAGCGAGACGCCCAGGGCGAGCGCGACCATGCCGATCGCGAACCGCTTCCACAGCGGCGAGACCCAGTGGCGTGCGCCGTAGGCCAGGCCCGAGATGAGCGAACCCATCGCGAAGACCGCAAGGATGAGGCCCGACGCCGACTTGGACCCCTGCTCCTCGGCGAACGCGATGGTCGAGACGTCGGTCGCGCCGAAGATGAAGCCCATCGCGACGAAGACCACGGCGAGCACGATCATGCCGGGCGATCGCATCGCCGACCCGTGCTTGACGCCCGGGACGACCGGGATCACGGGGGGTTCGGTGCGGCGCTGCGACAGGAACCAGACGCCGCCCACGACGGCCGCGACCGCAGGGACGATGATGCCCGCGGAGTCGGTGACCTCGGTCGCGAGCAGCGTCGCGAGGACGGGGCCCACGACGAACACGAGCTCGTCGAGCGCGGACTCCAGGGAGTAGGCGGTGTGGAGCTGTCGCGGATCCTTGACGGCGTGGCTCCAGCGCGCGCGGACCATCGAGCCGTACGAGCCGATGCTCGCGCCCGCGACGACGGCGCTCACGTAGAGCCAGATCTCGGGGGCCTGGTTGACGGCGGACAGGATGAGCCCGACGAGCCCGAGCGTGCTCACGACGAGCAGCGGGCGCATGACCTTGGCCTGGCCGACGCGGTCGACGTAGCGCGCGATCTGCGGCGAGGCGATGGCCTGCGCGATGACGTAGGCCGCGGACACGCGACCTGCCAGCGCGTACGAGCCGTAGATGCCCTGGATCATCAGGACGATGCCGATGCCGACCATGGACATCGGGAGCCTCGCGACGACGGCGGCGGCCGAGAAGTTCAGCGCCCCCGGCTTGCTGAGGACGACGCGGTAGGGGTTGCGGGAGTCGTCTGCCGCTGCGCGAGAGGGGTCTTGTACCACCGTGCCATTCTCCCATCCGTTGCCCCGGTCGACGGCGCCTGTCCAGCGCGCGCCCGGCCCGTGCCGGTCCCACACCGGCACGTACCGAGTGTCACCGCTCCACCGGGCGCGCGCGAACCGATCGCGGCCCGCATGATGAACGGGTGAGCGAGCAGACGCAGGAGATCGCGGTCGTCGACAACCCGGCCGAGGAGCGGTTCGAGGCACGCACCCCCGAGGGGGAGGTGGCGGGCTTCTCCGCGTACGTGCGACAACCCGGGCAGGTCGTGTTCACGCACACCGAGGTCGACGACGCGTACGCGGGCCACGGCGTCGGATCGACCCTCGCGCGCGGGGCGCTCGACCAGGTCCGGGCCTCGGGGCAGAAGGTCGTCCCGCTGTGCCCGTTCATCCGGGCGTTCGTGCAGCTCCACGAGGAGTACCAGGACCTGGTCGCGCGCTGACGCCTGCCGTCCCGTGAACGACCGAGCGGGGCGGGCCCTCGTCGGTGACGAGAGCCCGCCCCGCTCGGGGTGCGCCCGGGTCAGGCGATGGTCGCGGAGAGCGTGACCTCCTGGCGCAGGTCGTGGACCAGGTCGCCCGCGGCGTCGGCCGGGGTCAGCGTGACCTCGAACTCGATGGGCGAGCCGGGCTGGTGCTTGAAGTTCTCGCCGTAGGCCACGGACTGCCCCGGAGCGAGGACGAACGGCGCCTCGCCCGAGCCCGGCGCGATCGGGGAGTCGACGACACCGGCCGCCTCGAAGAGGGCCGAGTCGACGATGCTGTCCATGCCCTGCATGTAGGGCCAGTCGGCGTAGCGGGCGTCGACGCCCACGATCGTGTAGCTCAGGGGCAGGTCGGCGTCCCCCGTGTTGGTCAGGACGTAGTTGACGAACACGAGCGGGTCGCCCGGGTTGAGGATCGGCTTGCCCGACTCGTCCGCGAACTGGCCGGTCTTCGTCGCGGTCGCGGTGCTCACCTGGTAGACGTCCACCGTGAAGCCGTCGCCCTCGGCCGTGCCGAGCTTGGTGCCGACGACCTCGTTCGACGCGCCCCAGGCGGGCTTGTCGCCCGTGGCGGCGGACCCTGCCTCGGTCTCCTCCTCCGCGGGGGTCTCCTCCGTGGCCGGCTTCTCGACGCTCGTCGAGGCCGAGGTGGTCTCCTCGGGGGCGTCGTCACCCGCGCAGGCGGACAGGCCGAGGACGGCGGCGAGGGCGAGGGGCAGCGCGAGAGCTGCTCGTGACGTGCGCATGGGGACTCCAGAGGATCGACGAGGGAACGACTTCGATACTAGGAGTAGAGATCGGCGGCAGACCGTGTTTCTGATGGTGCGAAGTGCCCATGTGAGATAGCCGACGGCGGGCGTCGGGGCCGCCGCCACGTGATACGGAGCAAGGGGGCTGCGGGAAGGCAGGAGGCCCGACGGCGGTGCGCGCCGCCGTCGGGCACCTCGCCCCGCGCGTCAGCCGCCCAGGGCGTCCGAGACGACCTGCTTGGCCTCGTCCTGCACCTGCGTCAGGTGCTCGGCCGAGACGAACGACTCGGCGTAGATCTTGTACACGTTCTCCGTGCCCGAGGGGCGCGCCGCGAACCACGCGTTCTCCGTGGTGACCTTGAGGCCGCCGATCGCCGCACCGTTGCCTGGCGCCGTGGTCAGCTTCGCGGTGATCTCCTCGCCCGCGAGCGTCGTCGACGTGACCTGCTCGGGGCTGAGCTTCGCCAGCGCGGACTTCTCCTCGAGCGAGGCCGGGGCGTCGACGCGGGCGTACCAGGACTCGCCGTACTGCTCGACGAGCCGGGCGTGGTGCTGCGACGGGGTCCTCCCCGTGGTCGCGAGGATCTCCGAGGCGAGCAGCGCGAGCAGCAGGCCGTCCTTGTCCGTGGTCCACACCCCGCCGTTCGTGCGCAGGAACGAGGCCCCCGCAGACTCCTCGCCGCCGAACCCGACCGAACCGTCGAGCAGGCCCGGCACGAACCACTTGAAGCCCACCGGGACCTCCTCGACGCGCCGGCCCAGACCCGCGCCGACCCGGTCGATGAGCGAGGAGGACACGAGGGTCTTGCCGATCGCGGCGTCCGCGCGCCAGCCGGGGCGGGCCCCGCCGTACAGGTAGTCGATCGCGACCGCGAGGTAGTGGTTGGGGTTCATGAGGCCCGCGTCCGGGGTCACGATCCCGTGGCGGTCCGAGTCCGCGTCGTTGCCCGTCGCGATGTCGAACGTGGAGGTGGCGTCCGGGTCCGTCATCTTCTGCACGAGCGAGGCCATGGCGTAGGGCGACGAGCAGTCCATGCGGATCTTGCCGTCCCAGTCGAGCGTCATGAACGCCCAGCGCGGGTCCACCTGCGGGTTCACGACCGTCAGGTCCAGCCCGTAGCGCTCGCCGATCTCGCCCCAGTACTCGACCGACGCCCCGCCCAGGGGGTCGGCGCCGATCGAGACGCCCGCGCCACGGATCGCGTCGAGGTCGAGCACGTTCGCGAGGTCGTCGACGTACGCCGTCAGGAAGTCGTGCCGGTGCGTGGTTTCCGCGGTCAGCGCACGCTCGAGCGGGACGCGCCTGACCTGCCCGACGCCCGAGCGCAGGATCTCGTTCGCGCGGTCCGCGATCCAGCCCGTCGCCTCCGAGTCCGCCGGGCCGCCGTGCGGCGGGTTGTACTTGAAGCCGCCGTCGCGCGGCGGGTTGTGCGACGGCGTCACCACGATGCCGTCCGCGAGCGCGGGGCCGCTCGTGCGGACCCCCTCCTCGGTGGCCGCACCGTTGTGCAGCAGGATCGACTGCGACACGGCCGGCGTCGGCGTGTAGGAGTCGCGCGCGTCGATGTACGTCTGGACGCCCGCGGCCGTGAGGACCTCGATCGCGGTCTGCCACGCGGGCAGCGACAGGGCGTGCGTGTCGCGGCCGATGAACAGCGGACCGTCGGTGCCCTGCGCACGGCGGTACTCCACGATCGCCGCGGTGATCGCGAGGATGTGCGCCTCGTTGAACGCGTGGTCCAGGCTCGACCCGCGGTGGCCGGACGTCCCGAACACCACCTTCTGCGCCGGGTCGTCGACGTCGGGGGTCAGGTCGTAGTAGGCGCCGACCACGGCGTCCACGTCGATGAGGTCCTGGGGCTGGGCGGGCGTACCGGCGCGTGGGTCCATGGACCGATCCTGCCACTGGTGAGGGGCTCGGCGCCGGGTGGCCCGGCCTGCGGCCCGGTCCGTGGCCCGCCCCTCGGCCGAGCCTTCGGCCGGGTCCCGGTGCCGAGCATGCGGTTGTCGTCGTGATCTGGCCGGATTCGGACGCTGACCGCATGCTCGGCGGGTCTCGGGTGGGCCTGGCCCGTGCACGCAGCCCGACGACGTCTCGTCAGAAACGTAGGCTGGTCACCATGTTCCCGCCTCAGGTACCCACGACCGACGTGTCCGAGCTCGACGCCGAGCACCCCGTCCCCGAGGGCGTCGTGCTCCTCGACGTGCGCGAGCAGGACGAGTGGGACGCGGGCCACGCGCCCGACGCCGTCCACATCCCTCTCGGCGAGCTCCCCGTCCGGTGGGGCGAGCTCGACCCCGACGTGCCGATCCTCGTGATCTGCCACTCGGGCGGCCGGTCGGCGCGCGCCGCCGCCTGGCTCAACCAGGGCGACTTCGACGCGACCAACCTCGACGGCGGCATGGTCGCGTGGTCGCAGCGGGGTTTCCCGGTCGAGCGGTAGGTGCACCCCGGCGGACCTACCCTGCCGGGACCCCATCCACCGGAGCGTCGTCGGCCGGCGGTACCTCGTCGGCCGGCGGCACGTCGGCGCCTTCCTCGCCCGGGGGCACCGCGCCCTCGTCGGGGGTGGCTTCTTCGACGACGAGCGGCCACGGTTGCCGTGGCCCGACGGCGGCTGCCCCGTCGGGGGTCACGGACACGACCTGCCAGTCCACGATCCGCCGTTCGGTCGGGTCGAAGCGCAGCAGGGTCATCTCGGCGGTTCCCTTGAGGGGGCCGATGCGGGAGGCGTTCGCGATGGCGCCCGCGGTGCTGCCGTTGACGTACCGGATGCCGCCGCCGACCTGTTCCGGGTCGGCCCGTGTGTGCATGTGCCCGGAGAGCTGGGCGGGTACGCAGCCGGAGTCCATGGGGACGTTGCCCACCCGTGGGGTGTGGATGAGCAGGATGTCGATCCCGTCGGGGTCCTGGCACGCGACCTCGGTCAGTCGCTCGGCCTGGGCGGTCGCTCCTCCGGCGCGGGTGGTGGGGCCTTCGATGAGGCCGGGCGCCATGGCGTCGCTGTCGCCGAGGAAGCGGATCCCTTGGATGTCGAGGACCTCGCCGTCGAGGACCTTGGCGCCTCGGGACCGTTCGCGGGCGGACGTCTCGGTCGAGTCGTGGTTGCCGTCGGCGACGACCATGGTCGTGCCCTTCGGGAGGGCCGACATGTAGGCGTCGACGCAGAAGTTCTCGACGGCGGTCCCGTTCATGGTGGTGTCGCCCGCGTTGAGGACCAGGGTCGCGTCGGAGCGTTCGATGGTCGTCCGGATCAGTGGTGCCATCCCGATGTTGCAGTGCAGGTCGCTGATGAGCAGCATCGTCACGAGCTCGGCGTCGTCCGTGGGCGAGGAGGAGGGGGAGGGCGTGGGAGCGGACGGTTCGTCGCTCGCGCCGGGTCCGGTGGTGCCCTCCGTGCCGTCGGCCGCGTCCGGCGGCGTGGTGCCCGCACCGGCCTCCCCGCCGGCGGCGCCGGCCTGCGCCGCAGCCTCGGCCTCCGCGGCAGCCGCGGCCGCTTCAGCCGCCTCGGCCTCCGCCTCGTCGATCGCGTCGCGCTCGTCCCAGGCGGCGACCAGGTTCTTGTCGGCGTTGTCGTAGAACTCGTCGTTCTTCCGCAGGAAGTCGACGACCATGCCCCCGTAGGTGTCGACGATCCCGGCGAGCCGTCCGGTGATGCGGGCCCCTTCGAGGGGAGTCCCGGCGAAGACGGCCGAGGTGGTGGTCGTCGTGTCCTGCTCGACCTCGCGGGTCGACGACGACAGCGACCCGGCGACGAGGGACACGAGCACCACGCTCGCGGTGATCTCCCAGGTGCGGGGGGCGAGGATGCCGGTCAGCTCGCGCCGTCGGGCGGCCCCGAGCACCACGTACCCGAGAGCCCCGGCCGCGCCGGCGACGAGGATCGCGAGCCCGGTGCGTCGGAGCGCGTCGACGGCGAGCGCGCGGACGGCGTGCCCGATCGACTCCTCGGGTCCGCTGAAGAACTGCAGGTAGCTCTCGAGGTCGTTCGTGAGGCCGGCGAGCGTCGTGGCCTGGTCGACCGCGGTGAGGTCCGCCGGGATCTCCTTGACCGTGACGCTCGCGCCGAGCCCGGCAGGAAGGGGCGAGTCGATCTGCAGGGTGCCCAGGGGGCCCAGGTCGACCGTCACGAGGCCGTCGGTCGTCACCTCGTAGCGCGCTTCGTGGGGGCCGAGGCTGAGGTCGGCGGTCGCGGTGGTCACGCCCCAGACCGTGCAGGGGATGAGCACCGCGATGACGGCGAGGGTCCAGCGGACCCATCGGGGAGGCGTGCGGTGTGCGGTGGTCATCGGGTCCAGCCTTGCCGATCATGAAGGAGGTCGCCATCGGCGCGCCGTGCGCGTCAGGGCCTGATGCGTCACAGGGGTCGGCGTGCAGTTCAGTCCTACTACACTTCCCCCATGGCCAAGAACTCGACGCCCGACTTCGTGCTGCGCCCCTTCGAGGGACTTCCCGGCGAGACCGACTGGGTCGCCCTGCGGGAGGTCGTCCCCTCGGCCTCGGCACCTGCCCGCACCACCAAGGAGTTCGGCGCGCGCGACGTGCTCGTGGTCACGGTCCTGCCGGCCGGGTGGGCGGCGCTGCACCGTCAGGACGGCACGATCCTCCTGGCGCTCCAGACCATCGCGGGGTCGGGCGACACGAGCCGCGACCTGGCGGCCGCTCTCCTGGAGGCCGTCGAGGCCGAGCCGGGCACGTCGATCGAGCTGGGCGAGCTGCCCGGTCCGGGCCCGCGCCTGCAGGACGTCCTGGACCTGTCGGTGCCGTTCGAGGTCACGGTCCACGACGACTTCTCGTTCTGGCTCGACCCGACGACGGACGTCACGCCGGACCTCAAGGCGTCGCTCGACCAGGCGTCCGAGTCGATCGTCCCCACGGTCAAGCTCTCGTCGGTCGAGTCGGCCTACTGGTGCTCGATGAGCCGCGAGTTCCTGCGCTGGGCCTGGCCCGTGGGCGAGGAGGCGTTGATCGACGCGATCTCGCGTCTGCACGCCAAGCGCGAGTCGGGTCTGGGGGGCGGCAAGTTCGTCGGCGCGTTCCGCTCGAGCGGGCTGCTGGTCCCGGTGTGGGAGCTGCCGCGTGGCACGCAGGCGGCGGACCTGGAGGAGCCCGCGAAGGAGCTCAAGGCGAAGCTGGACGCGGCGCTCGCGGTCACCGAGCCGCTCGACGCGAACGAGCGTCGTGCGCGGGCAGGCATCGTCTCGCGCCAGGTCACGCTGCGCTGATCAGGGCACCACGGGCATAGAGGTTCGGCAGGGGGCGACAGCACCCGGGCGTCGCCGGTACGGCGCCCGGGTGCTGACGGTCCGTCGGCAGGTCGCGACGTCGCGACGTGCGGGGGGACGACGAGGCGCAATACCTCGTCAAGAACCCGGGCACACCGTTCCCGGGGGGATCCTGGGAAGACGGCCGTGACTTTGCCACCAAGAATGTGGCAAACTGCGGGAAACTCTTTGCACTACTAGGCTGGACGGCGTGAACGCGGACCATCGGTCGACCGAGTCAGGAAAGAACACCACTACCGGAACCACCGGCGAGGCCGTCGGCGTCCCCGCGAACGGGACGCACGCGCTCCCGGTGGCGAAGACCCCGCGCCCCGCACCGCTCACGGGTGGCGGCAGGCAGAAGCAGCGCGTGGCGGTGATCATCCCCGCCAAGGACGAGGCGCGCCGCATCGCGGCGACGGTCCGCGCGGCCAAGGCGATCCCGCACGTGGACCTGGTCCTGGTCGTCGACGACGGCAGCGAGGACAGCACGCAGCACGTCGCGCGCGAGGCGGGGGCCGTCGTCGTGCGTCACTCGCACAACCGTGGCAAGGCCGCGGCCATGGAGACGGGCGCCGCGGTCGTCGCGATGCGTGACGTCGCGGACCGGCCCGCGCGCCTCCTGCTCTTCATCGACGGCGACCTGGGGGAGACGGCGGTCAACACGGCACCGCTCGTCGACCCGGTGCTCAACGGGGCCGCGGACATGTCGATCGCGCTGCTCCCGCCGCAGCCCGGCGCGGGTGGCCGTGGCATCGTCGTGGGTGCCGCGCGCCGTGCGATCCAGTCGATGACGGGGTGGACGCCCACGCAGCCGTTGTCGGGCATGCGCTGCCTGACCCGCGAGGCCTTCGAGGCCGCGACGCCGCTCGCGCGGGGCTGGGGCGTCGAGACGGGCCTGACCATCGACCTGCTCCGCAAGGGGTACGTCGCGGTCGAGGTGCCGTGCGACCTGCGCCACCGCCCGTCCGGCTCGGACCTCAAGGGCCAGATCCACCGCGCGAACCAGTACCGCGACGTGCAGCTCGCGGTCGGGTCGCGCCGCGTGCGCAGCGCGATCGACGCGCTGAGCGGCAGCAAGCACTCGAAGTAGTCCTCTCACCACGAAGCGCCCGGGCGGTCTCCGCCCGGGCGCTTCGTCGTCCTACCTGCCCGACGCCGCAGGTTCCGTCGCGTCGGGCGGTGCGGCTCCGTCGTCGGGCGCCTCGTCCGGCACGCCCGACCCGACGGCGGCCGCGCCACCCGTGGCGTCCCCGTCCGGGCCGGGGGTCGGCCGCGCCGACGCGTGCAGGACCGCGACCGTCAGGAGCGGGACGGCGGGGATGAGGGCGATCATCGCGATCCGCACCCCGAAGTCGTTCACCACGGACCCCGCGACACAGACGATCCACAGCGCGAGCAGAGCCGGGCGCAGGAGCGGCCAGGCCGCTTCGGTGCGGGCGAACCAGCGCGGCGTGAACCGCCTGGAGCCGAAGAGGAGCAGGGCTGCCGCGACGAGCACCAGGAGCGTGAGCCACACGGGCACACCACCCAGGACCGAGCGCAGGGCGTACCCGGCCTTGCGGGCGAGGGTCTCCCAGGCGCTGCCGTCCAGCACCTGCGTGACGAAGCGGCCGAGGTGCGACCGCTGGTCCGGCGGGCGCATCCAGTCGAGGACGCCCACCACGGCGACCGCCGCGACGCCCGTCGCCGCGACCGCGAGGAATCTTCGCCACGTGACCCGCGCTCCCGACGCCGCGAGACCCAGCACCGCGAACGCGGGGACGAGGACCAGGCCACCGCCCAGGTCCGCGCCCCACGTGGGCCACACGTCGATCGCCATCGTGACGACGCCGATGACGCCGACGCTCACGGCCGCGGCGACCCGCCGGTGCCGCAGCACGAGCCACTGCGCGAGGGCGGCCGCGAGGAACAGGGCCGCCACGGCGTAGACGGAGAACGTCGGGTTCCCGAACCCGTAGAAGCGCGCGCCGAACGTCGGTGCCGACCCGAGCGGGCTGGCGCGGTTGAGCGGGGTGCCGATCACCCCGTCGAGGCTCAGCGCCACGAAGGTGATGCCCGCGACGATCCCCGGGGCCAACCAGACGGGCCGGCGGGGAGCGAGCGCCCCGAGCGCCGCGACGGTCGCCGTCACACCGACCGTCGCCACGACGAGCGCGAGCGTCGGGTTCGCGAACTGCCACCACCCCGTGAGCGAGGTGAGGAACGCCGCGGCGGGGACCGCGGCGATCACGAGAGCCGCGCCCCGCGCCCACGCCCAGCCGCGCGCCCACCACGCCCGGGCCCGGGTCGAGCGAGCGCGCGACGCCACCGGAGCGAGCGCGAGGCACACGACCCCGAGGGCGAGGGCCGCGTAGAGAGGGGCGTCGACGAAGAACGAGTACACGGTGCGTCGCACGTGGTCGCGCGACGTCAGGTCCGTCAGCGACGCCGCCGTCGTGGCTGCGTCCGGCGCCCGGACCGAGCCCCACGCGAGCGGCGTGTCCTGGATGCGCGGCGGAGGCGTCACGCCCGCCGCGCTCAGGATCGTCGCGGGGACGTCGAGGAGCCGCGCCACGCCGTCGGTCCGGGTGGCCGCGCTCGTGAGGAAGCGCGCCTGCTCCGGACCGTCGAGCGACGGGCGGGCGAGGGCGACGCCGAGGACGGGGCGCGCACCCGGGGTGCCGCTCACGTCCACGACCAGCACCGTCGCGCGGGACGGCGCGCGGTCGAGGACCGTGCGCACGCGCTCGTCGACGGCGCGCAGACGCTCGGCCCGGAGGGCCGCGCGGTCGGCGGCCTGCTCGGCAGCCGTCCGGCTCGGGTCCAGGGGCGGCAGGGTCGCGTCGCCTGCGTCGATCACCGTGACGGGGCACACGAAGGTGTCGGCCCCCGGCGCGAAGGCCACGGACGGGTCGCGGTAGCGGGAGACGGAGCCGTCCGGGGCCGCGAGGGCGGCTGCAGCCCCCGGCCCGACGGCGGTCGCGCACGTCGCGGAGGACAGGGCGCCCCCCAGCACACCCAGCCTGGCCTGGTAGGTCGAGCCGCGCTGCAAGGAGGCCACGTCCGCCCAGCCCGAGACCTGCGCGCCGTCGCCGGTCGCGACCGGGACGAGGTCGGGACAGGCCCAGGTGCCGTCGGGCCCGCGTCCGCTCGTGACCTCGGCGAGCTGGCCCGCGGACAGGGCGAGCCACCCACCGGCGACGCACCGGCTGGCAGCCCCCGTGGGCTGCGAGACGCCTGCCGCGCCCGCGCCGTCGGTGAGCATGTCGTTGAGCGTGGGCGTGTTCTCGGACGAGACGTCGTCCCAGGTGACGCCTGCGGTGCCCACCACGACCAGCGGCTGGTCCGTGGCGATCACGTCGGACCTGACCGGGGCGACCTCCGTCCCTGCGGGTACCGAGGCGGACGGCTGGCGCACCCCGGCTGCACCGAGCACGCTCGAGGCGAGGAGGATCACGAGGAACATACCGCCCCCCAGCGCCGCGACCATGGTGGGCAGACGACGGACGCCGGGCTCGGGGAAGGCGTTCTTCGCCGTGGCGCCGGCCGAGCGCGGTGAACCGTCGTCGCCGCCCCGCGTGGTGGGGGCGTCCGCCGTGAAGCCCGGGACGAGCATCGCCGACCCGACGACGATGACCATGATCCCGATGATTATGCCCGAGTCGTTGAGGACGGACCCGACCCCCGCGGCGACCACCAGCGCGATCGCCAGGGGCTTGAGCAGCGGCCACGCCCGATACGCCGCGGCCACCTCCGGCAGGCGCCACCGATCGGGGCGCAGGAGGACGACGCTCAGCCCGACGACGAGGACGGTGGCGAGCACACCCCCCGGGTTCGCGATCGTCTTCCACGCTCCGGCAGCCTTGCGGGCGACGACCTCGAAGGCCCCGCCGTCGAGCAACGACTGGACGAAGCCTCCCAGGTGCGAGCTGCTGGTCGGGGAGAGCCAGTCGACCACGGCGATCACCGCCACGACGAGGACTGTCGCCCCCGCCACGACCGCGACCCGCAGAGGTGTCAGCCGGACCTTGCCGACCAGGAGCGCGAGGACGGCGAAGGCCGGGACGAGGGCCAGGATCCCGCCGAAGTCCGCGCCGAAACCGGGCCACCCGTCGATGATGACCGTGACCACGCCGACGGCCACGACGAGGGAGGCCGCGAGTCGTCGTCCTCGGGGGAGAGCGGCGGACGCCAGTCCTCCCGCGAGGACGAGGCCCGCGACCGCGTAGACGGCGAAGGTGACGTTGTTGAACCCGTAGAAGCGCGTGAAGTTGCGCACCGCGGACGTCCCGAGCAGCGACGCCTGCTGCAACGTGGTGCCCGTCGCCCCGTCGATCGTGAGCACCAGCCACGTGACCCCCGCGAGCGACGTCGGCAAGGCCCACGGGCGCCGGGGCAGCAGGCGCGAGCAGGCCCAGGCCACGAGCGCGACCAGCACCGTCGCCACGGTCAGGGTGAGCGTCACAGCGGCCTTCGGTGCACTCCAGACCCACCAGCGCGACAGGCTCGCGAGCGACGCGCCGACCGGCGCCGAGGCGACCACGAGGAGGACCGCCGTCATGACGCGCCTGCCCACCGGGCCGGGCGGCGCGGGTCGCGGGGAGCCGCGGCGCTGGGCGGCCCGACGCACCCACAGGACCCCGCCCAGCGTGACGACGAGCGCCGTGATCAGCAGACCGACGAGCACGGGGTAGAGGTTCGGGATCGTGTCCGTCAGGACGTTCAGGTACTGACGGTTCTCGACGGTCCGGGCCACGTCCATGCGGCGGGTCTCGCCGAGGGTGATGGGCGCGCCGTCGAGACCCTCGGTGCTCCCCCCGGCGTCGTGGACGATCGTCGCGGCGAGGTCGACGAGCTGGACGATCCCGTCCTGCTGGGTCGAGGGCGAGTGGAGCCACGTGCCGGTCGCGACCTCGGGGCGCCAGTCGACGACGACCTGGAGCCCGGGCTCACCGACCGGTCCGGCCGAGACCCCGGCGACCAGGACCCGGGTGCCGGGGTCGGCCTCCTTCACGATGCGGCGCAAGGTCGCGTCGAGCGCCTCGAGGCTCTCGCCCCGCCGCGCGGAGCCGTCGAGGAGCTCCCCCTGGTCGATCACGGTGACCGGGCACGACTGCAGGTCTCCCGCGGGGATCTGGTCGAGACCCGAGACGTAGTGGGACACGGTCCCGGTCCGGTCGGCGAGCATGACCGCAGCGCCGGGGCCGACCGCCGTCGAGCAGACGCCGACGTCGGTGAGCCGAGCGGCGACGGCGCCCGCCGGGTGCTGCGTGGTGACGTCGTCGGGCTGCCGGGTCAGGGCGGCCCACCCGGGGACCTCGGCGGGGCCCTCGACGTCCTGGCTCGTCGTGATCGGCTGCGGAAGCTCCGGGCAGCCGGTGGCCGTGGGATCCGTCTCGTCCGCCTCGGTGGCAGCGTCGGTCGGGGTGGGGCTCGTGGTCGTCGAGACCATCTGGCCCGCCGAGAGGGTCAGCCAGGCGTCGGTGGTGCAGGCCGTCCGTCCGACGGCCACGGAGGCGACCGAGCCGGTGCGGATCATGCTCCAGAGCGTCGGGGTGGCTGCGCGGGAGATGTCACGCCAGTAGAGGCCCGCCACGGCGACGAGGATGGTCGGCGTCGGTTCCTCGGTCGCCACGACCGACGCCGGCGCTGGCGGCTGGGCCGGGGACGAGCCGCTCACCGAGGTGTCCGGACCGCCCGGCAGGGCGTGCCCGGGCAGCGCGGTACCGATCAGGCAGACCAGCGCGAGCAGGACGGCGACGGCCGTCCGGAGCGTGCGCGGTCGCGAGAAGGGCAGGTCAGCGGCCGGATTCGTCACCGGACCAGCGTACGGGGAGCGTATCCGGGGGCCCGCTCGACCAGCGGGTCGGGCACTGTTCCTCCACGAGGTCGGCTCATCGGGAGGCCGGCCGGTCGGGAGATCGGCCTGCTGGGACGTCGGCCCGCGACCCGAGACGGGCCACGGGTCAGGAGCCGGCGGAGGCCCGTGGTCCGTCGTCGGGGCCCCCGGGGGACGAGCCGTCCGCGGGACGGCCGGGTGCCGCGTCCTCGGGGTTCGGCGGGGTGTCGGTGCCCTCGGCAGGGGTGCCGCCCGGTCCGTCGGCGTCGGGCCGCTCCTCGCCGGGGGCCTCGGGAGGCTCCGCGCGGGGCGCCGCCGACGTGTCCCCCGACAGGTACCGCAACCAGCCGGAACCCGGGTCGCCCTCGATGACGAGCGCCCGGGTGAGCAGGGTCAGCGGGATCGCCAGGATCGCGCCCAGCGGGCCGATGACGAGCGTCCAGAACACGACCGAGAAGAAGCTCAGCGTGAGGCTCAGGTTCACGGCGTCGGCCACGAACTTGGGCTGCACCAGGACCTGCAGGACCACGTTCACGACGCAGTAGACGGCGACCACGCCCAGGGCGAGCGGCCAACCGCCCACCACGAGCGCCATGACCGCCGGCGGGACCAGGCCGAGCACGAACCCGATGTTGGGGACGAAGTTCGTGACGAACGCCAGGATCGCCCAGACGGCAGGCGCGGGGACGCCCATCCACCACAGGGCGACCCCGTCGATCACCGCGACGACTGCGCCGAACGACGCGTTGACCACGAAGTAGCGTCGGACGCCCGAGTTGTACGCGGTGATGCGGTCGAGGGTCGCGGGACGCTGCAGCCCGAAGCGCGAACGGGCGTCCTGGTAGCGGGTCGCGTCGGCCGCCATGAAGATCACGTAGGCGAGCACGAAGAAGAAGGCCGTCAGGACCGACATGGCGGTCCCCCCGATCGTCGCGGCGAAGCCCGCGAGGGTGCTCGGGTCGAGCCACGACGCCACGGCGTCCGTGACCTGCCCCTCGACGCCGAACGACTCGAGCCACGTCGTCGCCTGCTCGACCATGGTCGACAGGTCGTCGAGGTACTGCCCCACGAGGCTCGCGAACTGCACCCCCGCGAACGCCAGCAGCGCCGCGAGCGCGCCCAGGATCAGGTAGGCGACGACGATCGTCGCGGTGGTGGCCGCCCAGCGGGACCAGCCGCGACGCTGCAGCGGGGCCCGGACCGGTTGCACGATGATGACGACGACCGCCGCGAGCGCCAGCGGCCCGAAGAGCCCCCGCGCGACGTAGACACCGGCGAGGACGATGACCGCGGCGGCGAGGCTGAGCAGGGTGCGGGTCGACGGCGCGAGGCCCGGGGGTCGAGGGGCGTCCTGCAGTGCGGTCATCTGGTGGTGCTCCTCGGTGGTGAAGTGCGGGCGTCAGGTCGAATGATGCCTGCCGGTCAGGCGGTCCGCACGACCAACCCACCCGGCTCTACCCAGGTCTCGAGCTCGACGGCCCGGCCCAGGAGGTCGCCGTCCACCTGCGCCTGCTCGCCGCCCTCGACGCGGACCCGGACGCGCTTGGCGCGCGCGTGGTCGATCCGGCCGATCTTCGCGGGCAGGTCGTTGCGCACGCCGAACCCCTGCATGACGACGTCGCCGAAGA
The DNA here is from genome assembly GCF_016907235.1 of Oerskovia jenensis. NCBI lineage: Bacteria > Bacillati > Actinomycetota > Actinomycetes > Micrococcales > Cellulomonadaceae > Oerskovia > Oerskovia jenensis. The sequence continues at coordinate 2,157,885 of NZ_JAFBBO010000001.1, read as the reverse complement.
GCTGGGCCCAGCCGACGACACCGCCGCGCGTGTCGATCGCGGCGACGTCGAGGATGCCGTCGTCCAGCACCGCGTCCGGGAGCAGCGTGATACCGCCGGGCAGCTTGCCGCAGTTGCCCACCAGGAGCGTGCGGAGCTTGGCGGTGACCGGGGGGGAGTCGTCGAGCTGGATGGTCGCGCGCAGGCGGCGGCCGTGCAGGTGCCGGATGCCCGCGACGAAGTACGCGACCCAGCCGACCCTGGCCTTGAGCGTCGCGTCGGCGTCGGCGACCATCGCGGCGTCGAACCCGAGGCCCGCGATCACGAGGAAGATGTGCGCGGTCCGGGTGTCCTGCTCGGGGAGGACGTCCTGCGACGTGTCGTTCGCGGTGGACGTCCCGGTCCCCGCGCCGGCCTCGTCCGCCCCGCCGGTCCCGGGGAGGTTGCCGGGGGACTCGTCGCCTGCCGTGCCCGCTCCCGGGGTGCCGGACCGTGCGGGGTCGTGCGCGGCGCCGTCGGGCTGCGCGAACTCCAGGACGCGCGCCCACCCGACGTCGATCACGCGGTCCGCGCCCGCGACGACGATGCGCAGGGCCTCGTCCGGGTCGGTGATGGGCAGGTCGAGGTTGCGGGCGAGGAGGTTTCCCGTGCCGAGCGGCACGAGGCCCATGGGCTTGCCCGTGCCGACCATGCCCTCGGCGACGGCCCGGACCGTGCCGTCGCCGCCGACCGCGACGACGATGTCGGCGCCGCGGGCGAGAGCCTCACGGGTCTGCCCCACGCCCGGGTCCTCGATCGTGGTCTCGAGCCACAGGGGTTCGGGCAGGTCGGCGTCGGCGCACACGCGCCGGACCGTCCGTTCGAGGTTCGCGACCGCGGGCTTGGAGGGGTTCGCGACGAACGCGATGAGCTGACCGACGTCCTCCGCGAGGGCCTCGGTCACCGCGAGCGGCGGGTCGAGGCGTCGTCGGCGGCGCTGCTGCGACCAGACCGTCATCGCGACGGTGAGCGCGACGGCGGAGATGGCGACCGCCGCGACCCCCAACCACATCTCCCAACCCATGTCCGACACGGTAGCGCCCGGGGTGCGGGCGGTGACGTCCGAGCCCGTCGAAGGTGACGTACCCGACTGCCGGCGGTGACGGGCCCGCCCACCGAGGGGCGCGCGGTGGGCCCCCGCCCCTCGCCCCGTCGGCGCCTGTCGGTCCCTCGGGCGCTCCGGCCCCGAGGCGGGTCATCCTCGGCGGTCGGCCGTCCCCCGCTCCCAGGCCGCCCAGAGCCGCGCGTACTGGCCGCCGGCGTCGCGCAGCTCGTCGTGCGTCCCCGACTCGACGATCCGCCCGGCCTCCATGACGACCACGCGGTCGGCCGCCTGGGCCTGGCTCAGCCGGTGGGCGATGACGAGCGCGGTCCGCCCGGACAGTGCCGCACGGGCGGCACGGTCGAGGGTCGCGGCACCGTCGGTCCCGACCTCGGCGGTCGCCTCGTCCAGCACGACGACGGCCGGGTCGAGGAGCAGGACCCGTGCGAGGGCGAGCTGCTGCGCACGGTCGGGCGACAGGTCGAGACCGCCCGCACCGACGACCGTGGCGAGGCCGTCGGGCAGGTCCCACACCCAGTGCGCCTCGACCGCGTCGAGGGCCGCGGCGAGCTCGGCGTCGCTCGCGTCGGGGGCCGCGAGCCGCAGGTCCTCGGCGAGCGTCCCGCTGAACACGTGGACCTCCTGGCTCACCATCGCGGCGCCGGACCGGGGGGCGTCGGTGTCGGCGCCGTCCCTGGCCCGACGGCGTCGCCCCGGGACCTCGCCCAGCACGTGCAGGGCGCCGCGCGTGGGGCGGTGGATGCCCATCGCGAGCTTCGCGACCGAGGTCTTGCCGGCCCCCGACGCGCCGACGAGTGCGACGTGCTCGCCCTCGGCGATGTTGAGGTCCACGTCCGTGACGACGTCGCGCCCCGGGGAGTAGGCGAAGGTCACGCCCCGGAGCGCGACGGCGGAGCGTGTCTGCCGGGAGGTGGCCGCAGGGCCGGGGTCACCCTGGGCGGAGCGCCGGTCATCCTCGGCGGTCCCTGGCGTCGCCGTCGCCGTCGTCACGCCCACGAGGCGCGCGAGGCCCGCGCCCGCCTTCTGGATCTCGTCGAACTCGCCGAGCACCGTCCCGATGGGCCCGAAGAGCCGGTGGAAGTACAGCGCGGCCGCGGTCGCGGCCCCCACGGTCACGGCGTCGCCCGAGACGAGCCAGAAGCCCACGGCCAGCACGGCGGCGAGGCCGACGAGCTCGGCGATGTTGAGCCGGTTGTAGAACCGGGTGAGCAGCCCGATCCCGGTCAGGGACAGGTCGATCGCCCGCAGCGACGACTGCGCGACGAGCGCCTCGTGCCGGTCGCCGTGCCCGAGCGTCGTGACGGTCGTCGCACCCGCGACGGTCTCGATGACCTGCTCGGTGCGCTGCGCCTCGGCGACGCGCACCTGCCGGTACACGGGGCCCGAGCGGCGCAGGAACCAGCGCAGCGACACGACCTGCAGGGGCGCGGCGGCGACCGCGGCGAGCGCGAAGCGCCAGTCCAGGGCGCCGAGACCCACCAGCGTCAGGACGATCGTGAACGCGGCCGACGTGACCGCGGGCAGCACGCCCGAGATCGCCTCGCTCACGGCGTCGACGTCCCCCGAGACGCGCGCGACGACGTCGCCGACGCCTGCCTTCTCGACCTGCTCGAGCGGCAGGTCGAGGGCGCTCGCGAGGACGTCCTCGCGGAGGTCGGCGAGCGCCCCCTCGCAGATCCGGGCGAGCAGGGTCTGGCCCAGGTAGCCGAGCGCCGCGCTCAGCACGCCGGCCCCGAGGAGCAGCAGCCCGTAGCGCACGAGGTCGGAGACCTCGCCGCCCTCGACCACGACGTTGACCAGGACCCCGAGCAGTGCCGGGGTCGCGAGGCCCGCGACCGACCCGGCCAGGAGCACCGCGACGGTCCCGGCGAACAGCCACCGTCGCCGCGTGAGCATGCGCCACAGGGTCGCGTTGGTCGCTGTGGTCGAGGCGACGGGCAGGATCTCGTGCGCCGGGTGGGTGCGGTCCGCCCCGGTCGCGGTGGCGGCGCTCACGAGGCGACCAGCTCGGCGTCGGAGCCGCGCGCGCCGGGCACGGCGGCACGGGCGGCGTCGCCGGTTCGGCTCGCGCTCGCCGCCACCACCACGTGGTCGCACACCGCGAGCAGCGTCGGGCTGGTCGTGACGAGCAGCAGCGCCCGGTCGGGGAGCTCGCGGAGCCCCGCGGCGATCCGGGCCTCGGTCACGGTGTCGACGGCGGTCGTCGGGTCGTGCAGCACGAGGACGGGTTCGGGGCGGTGCAGCGCCCGGCCGAGGACGAGGCGTTGGCGCTGTCCGCCGGACAGGTGCTGGCCACGGCCCGTCAGGTGCGTGTCGAGGCCGTCGGGCAGGTGCCCGAGCACCTCGGTCGTCCCGGACGCGTCGAGGGCGCGCGGGTCGAGCGGCGTGTCGGGCGCGAGGTTGTCGCGCACGGTCGTGCTGAACAGCGTCGCGTCGTGCCGGGCCGCGAAGACGAGGGTGCGTCCGGTCGCGGGGTCGAGCGTCGAGAGGTCGGTCCCGTCGACGACGACAGCCCCGGGCGGGGCGGGTGCGCGGCACCCGAGGACGTCGACGAGCGCGGCCGCGTCTCCGGCGTCGGGCACGACGACGCCCACGACCTGGCCGCGGCGGACCGTGACGGGCCCGAGCGCGGAGCCGCCGAAGGTTCCGGCGAGGGTCAGCGAGGCGCCCGAGGGCGTCGCGGCGGCCACGCCCGTGTCCACAGGCCGGGCCGCGGCGCTGTGGACGGTCGGCTCGCCGAGCAGGCGGAGCAGGCGGCGGGCGGACGCCCGCTTCTGCGCGAGCTCGACGCCCAGGAACCCGGTCCGGGACATGGGCTCCTGGACGAACTGCGCGAGCCCCACGACGGCGACGAGCTCACCCACGGTGATCTGCCCGGCGAGCGCCATGCGGCCTGCGAACAGCGCGACCGCCGCGAGGAAGACCACCGAGAGCACCTCGCTGACGGCCTGGTACGCGGCGCGGGAGCGGACGGCGCGCAACGCGGCCGCGAGGGAGCCGCGGCTCGCGCGGCGGTAGCGGTCGGCGGCGGCCTGCTCCGCGCCCAGGCCCTTGAGGACGCGCAGGCCCGTGACGAGGTCGGTCGCGAGGCCGCCCGCGCGCGCCGCGGTCTCCTGCTCGGCCTCGCTGCGGGCTTCGAGCGGCACCGACAGCCGGTGCATGACGAGCAGCATCACGGGGGTCGCCACGAGGACCGCGACGCCGAGCGGGACGGAGACGAGCAGGAGGCTCACGGCCGTCGTGCCGATCGCGGCGAGCGCGCCGAGCTGTCCGGTGACGAGCCAGGCGATCCCCGCGACCCGGTTCGTGTCGGAGGACGCGATGGTCAGGGTCTCGCCCGCGGCGCGGCGCCGGGCCATGCCGCGCGGGTCGAGGACGCGCTCGACGGTGAGCTGGCGCAGGTCGTGCGCGGCGAACGAGAACGCGCGGACGGTCGAGCGCATGCCGATGCGCCACGCCATGGTCAGGACGAGGAAGACCGCGGCGAGGACGCCGAGCCACAGCCCGAGCGCCGCGCCGTCGCGCGGCATGATCGCGCGGTCCACGACGACACCGATCAGCACGGGGACGAGCGCCTCGGCGACCTGGTGGACCATGAAGCTGCTCGCGCCCGCGGTCAGCAGGAGCCAGCGGCGGTTGCCCGCCAGGACGAGGCGGAAGATGCCGCCGACGGTCGTCGGTGCTGCGTCGCCTGCCGTCGGCGGGGGAGGAGAGCCCGGCTCCGGGCGTGCGGGACGGCGAGATCGGAGGGGCATGCTTGCTAAGGTAATGCTTACCTTCGTGAGCCGATGTGGGATAGCCTGCCGGATCATGTCGCTCATCGGCCAGGAACTCTCCGCCCCCCTCGTGCCCGTCCGGTTCCCGGGTGCTGGTCACGAGACCACGGGCGACCCGCGCGACTCCGACGTCGCCGAGGCCGCCGCGCTCCTGGCGGCCGCGCGCGAGGTCCGGTCCGTGTCGACGTCGCACTTCCCGCCCAGCACCCCGGGCCTGTGGCCCGTGCACGTCCACGCGTTCCACGAGCTGCTCTGGGGCACGCAGGGCGTGCTGACCGTCGAGACCGAGCACGGCTTCTTCGCGGTCCCGCCGACGATCGGCCTGTGGATCCCGGCGGGGGTCGCGCACGCGGTCCAGACCGCCGGGGGCACGGGCTTCTACTGCACGTACGTGGACGCGGACGTGTCGGCGTCGCCCGCGCCACCGGCGTCCGGCGAGGCGCTCGCGGACGACCCCTTCGTCGCGGTCCTCGACCGTGCGCACCGCACCACGGCGGTCTCGGTGCCGCCCGCGGCGCGCGAGCTCATGGTCCACCTGTCGCAGCGCGACATGGCCCCGGCGGCCCGACGGCGCAGCGAGCGTGTGGTCGTCGACCTCCTGTCTCCCGTGGACGTCACGCCCATGGTGCTGCCCATGCCCTCGGACGCGCGCCTGGCGTCGGTCGCCAGGCGCCTGCTGGACGACCCCGCCGACACGCGTTCGCTCGAGGCGTGGGCGCGCGAGGTGTCGGTGAGCGTGCGCAACTTCTCCCGGCTGTTCCACCGGGAGACGGGCATGACCTTCGCGCAGTGGCGGATCCACGCGCGGGTCCGGGTCGCGATCGGGTTGCTCGCGGGCGGGATGCCGGTGGGGACCGTGGGGCGCCGGGTCGGCTACCGGACGCCGAGCGCGTTCGTGCAGTCGTTCCGGCGGGTGCTCGGCCACACGCCGGGCTGGTACGTGGCCTCGGTGAGGGCCGATGCGGAACATCCCCTGGCCGCTGGTGGCGACGATCGGCCCGTCCCGGAGTCGCGAGCCTGGTTAGGGTAGGGATACCTAACCACCTCTGACGGGGACTGTCGCGTCACCGTCCCCTGCCCGGGAGCTTCTGTGACCCTCGTCCTGCCTGCCCGTCCCGACGCATCCGACGTGACGTCCCACGTCGCCGAGCGTCCTCCCGTCGCCGAGGAGCACTGGCAGCGGATCGTCGCGGCGATCACCCGCCGCGACTTCCTGATCGGCGCCGGGGCGCTGACGGTCGCCGGGATCCTCGCCGCGTGCGGCGACGGACAGGCCGGGTCCGGCTCGGCCTCGGGCGGGGAGACCCAGCCGTTCGAGCACGACGGCTACCGCACCGACCTTCCCCTGCACCCCGAGCGCGTCGTCGTCCTCGAGGCCCGCGCGGGACTCGAGTTCGCGCTGCTCGCCGGGCTGCCGATCGTGGCGACCGAGTGGTCCGACGAGAGCCACCTCATGGCGCACCTGCCGCAGGGGGTCGAGCATCTCGGCGGTTCCAACATGGAGCCCAACGCGGAGGCGATCCTGTCCCACTCGCCCGACATGCTCGTCGTCGGCGCGGGATGGTGGAACTTCTACCAGGAGAACGAGCTGCTGGCCGAGGGCATCGCTCCCGTCCTCGTCGTCGGCGACGACGACCCCGACTGGAAGGCGTCGCTGCGTCGCCAGCTCGCCGCGTTCGGCCGCGAGCAGCAGGCGACCGAGGCGATCGACGCCTACGACGCCACGGTCGCGGACGTCGCCGCCGAGATCGCCCCGCTCGTGGCGGGCCGCAAGGTCGTCGTCGCCGGGTGCGACGCGGAGGGGTTCTGGATCCAGGAGCCCGACAGCTTCTGCTCGGGCGTCGCGCGCGACGTCGGCATGGACCTCGTGCTTCCCGAGGCCGGGCAGAGCAACGGCTCGGTGTCGAGGTACTCGTTCGAGAACCTCGACGTCTTCCACGACGCCGACCTGATCGTCCTCCAGAACCCCGACGACCCCGCGGCCACCAACCCCGCGTGGCTGGCAGTGCCCGCCGTCCAGGCGGGCCGCGTCGCCGAGCTCGGCTACGACCGCAACAACGGGCTCGCCCTGACGGCGCAGGTCTTCGCCGAAGACCTGCGCGAGGCCGCGCGCCTGCTCTGACCCTGGGTCGCGGCCCGGCCGACGGCCCGGCCCGGGCCGGCGCCCGGCCCACGCCCGCCCGGCCCACGCACCCGGCCGCGGACCCACCGGTCCCACCCGCCACCCCGACCCATCCGCCGCGGCTCCCGCGGCCCCTCCCGAATCAGGACGTCCCATGACCGCACGCGCCACCCGCACCGCCCGCACCACCCGCTCAGCCCTGCTCGCCGCCTCCGCGGCGACGTTCGCCCTGCTGCTCGGCGCGTGCGCCTCGGGCACCGACGCGGGCTCCGGCGCCGGCTCCGGTGCCGGCGAGGCCGGGACCCGCACGGTCGAGAGCGCGTTCGGCGAGACCACGATCCCGGCCGACCCGCAGGCCGCGCTCGGCGTCTACACGACCGACCTCGACATGCTCATCACGCTCGGCATCCCGCTCGCGGACTCCCAGCCGATCCGCTCGCAGGGGTACACGACCTTCCCGTCGTTCTTCGACCAGAAGGCCCTCGAGGGCATCAAGACGTTCGAGAACTTCCCCGAGTACAACTACGAGGAGATCCTCGCCGCCGAGCCCGACGTGATCCTCAACGGCCTGGGCTACGACGACGAGCTCGTGACCAAGCTCCCCGACATCGCCCCGACGTACAGCTTCAACGGGTTCGACGGCCGCGACTGGCGCGAGAGCTTCGCCGAGGTCGCGAAGGCGTTCGACAAGGTCGCCGAGCACGACGCCTGGACCGCGAGGTACCAGGCCAAGGTCGACGACGTGAAGGCGCGGCTCGCCGCAGCGGGCATCGACCCGGTCGTCGGGCCGGTCGGCTACGGCGAGGGGGACGTCATCGTGTCCTGCTACGGCACGCCGTGCCTCGTCTTCGACGACCTCGGCCTGAAGATCACGCCGCTCGCCGAGGGTGCGGAGGGCACCACGCTCGGCACCGAGCAGCTCGAGCAGCTCGCGGGCATCGACTGGGTCTTCACCTCGACGGCCCCCGACGAGAAGACGGGCGAGCTCACCGACCCGTTCGCCGAGCTCGCGGGCAACGGCCTGTGGACGTCGCTGCCGTTCGTCGCGAACGGGAACATCGCCGTGCACGACCTCGAGATGATCTACGGCTCGCCCAGCGGCCAGTACGCGTTCCTCGAGGTCGTCGAGAAGGCGCTGCTGCCGTGATGCGCATCCACCGCGCCGAGGTCGTGGCCGTCGAGCGCCTGACCGCCGGCATGATCCGGGTCACGCTGGGCGGCGAGGGCCTCGCGGACTTCGAGTCCACGGGCGTCGGCGACGAGTACGTGCGCGTGTTCCTCCCTGCTCCGGGCGAGGCCGAGCCGGTCCTGCCGTTCGCGACCGAGGACTCGTGGGACTACCCCGAGGGCGTGGTGCCCTCGCCCATGCGGACCTACACGATCCGCGCCGTGCCCGCGTCGGGCCTGGTCGTGATCGACTTCGTCGTGCACGACGGGGGAGTCGCCGCGACCTGGGCGCAGCACGCGAAGCCGGGCGACGTCGTCGGGCTGAACTCCCCGCGCGGGCTCTACGACCCGCCCGCGGACCTCGCCTGGCAGATCCTCCTCGCGGACGCGACGGGCCTGCCAGCGGTCGGCCGGCTGATCGAGCAGGCCCCGGCGGGCGTGCGCACGCGCGTCGTCGTCGAGGTGCCCGACGCGGGCCACCGCCAGTCCTTCCCCGTGAACCCCGACGTCGACATCGCGTGGGTCTACGGCGGCAACGGCCACGGCCCGTGCCGGCTCGAGGAGATCCTGCGGAGCATCGACCTGCCCGACGGCGTCGGGTACGTCTGGTTCGCGGGCGAGACCACGGTGCTGCGCGCCGTCCGCAAGTACCTGCGCCACGAGCGCGGCCTGCCGGTCACGGCCTACAAGAGCATCGGGTACTGGACCGCGGGTGCCGAGGAGTGGGAGGAGCGCTGGGAGAACCTCGACCCGAGCGTCAAGGCGTGGATCGACGCCCTGTGGGCGGACGAGGACCGTGACGAGGAAGAGATCACCGACGCGTACTTCGACAAGCTCGAGTCGCTGGGGCTGTGAGATGACGACGACCGAACGCGTCCCCGCACCCACCCAGGACGGCCCGCCACCCGGCGCGGCCCAGGCCGCGAGCACCCCCGACAAGGCGCCCGGGCTCGCCGCGACCAACGCGACGCGGACCGCGTGGCTGCTCGTCGCCGTCGGGGTCCTGGTCGTGATGGTCTTCGTGAGCCTCGCCGTGGGCTCCAAGACGATCCCGCTCGCCGCGGTGTGGTCGGCGCTCGTCGGCGCGCCCGGCGCCGACCCGAACGACGTGGTCATCCTGCGCGACCTGCGCCTGCCCCGCACGGCCCTGGGCCTGCTGGTCGGGGTCGCGCTCGGGCTCTCGGGCGCACTCATCCAGGCGCTGACCCGCAACCCGCTCGCCGACCCCGGCATCCTGGGCGTCAACGCGGGCGCGGGGTTCGCCGTGGTGCTCGGGGTCGCGACGTTCGGCGTCGTCAACATCCAGCAGTACATCTGGTTCGCGTTCCTCGGGGCCATCGTGACGACCGTCGTGGTCTACCTCATCGGTTCGCTCGGGCGCGGGGGAGCGACACCGATCCGCCTCACGCTCGCCGGCATCTCGATCGGCGCCGTGCTGGGCGGGATCTCGTCGGGGATCACGCTGCTCAACCCGCAGGTCTTCGACAAGATGCGCTACTGGGGGGCGGGCACGCTCAGCAACCGTTCGTGGGAGATGGTCGGGACGGTCACGCCGTTCATCCTCGTGGGCGTCGTGCTCGCGGTCGTCGCCGCACGCCCGCTCAACGCGGTCGCGCTCGGCGACGACCTCGCCCGGTCCCTCGGGGCCAGCATCCACCGCACCCGCACGATCGTCGTGATCGCCGTGACCCTCCTGTGCGGGGCCGCGACGGCCGCCGCGGGCCCCATCGGGTTCGTGGGGCTCATGGTCCCGCACGTCGCCCGCTGGATCGTGGGCCCGGACCAGCGGTGGATCCTGTCCTACACGCTCGTCCTGTCGCCCGTCCTGCTCCTGGTGTCCGACGTCGCAGCGCGCCTGGTCCTGCGGCCCGCCGAGCTGCAGGTCGGCATCGTGACCGCGTTCGTCGGCGCCCCGGTCCTCATCTGGCTCGTGCGACGCAGGCAGGTGAGCGGGCTGTGACCGCGCCCGTGCAGACGCCGCGTGCCGAGGACGCCGCGGCTCCCGGGACGCCCCCGGGAGCGACGGGAGGCCCGGGGGCACCGCGCGCCCGCCTCGACTTCGGCCGACCGACCCGCGTCGTGCGCTCGCGCCGCGGACGGTTCTCCGCCCGCCTCGACGTGCGCGCCGCCGTCGTGACCCTCGTGCTCGTGGTGCTCGCCGCGGCCGTGGGCGTCGTCGCGCTCGGGGTCGGCGACTACGCCGTCGCCGTGCCCGACGTGCTGCGCGCCCTCACGGGCGACGCCCCCGAGGTGATCCGCATGGTCGTCGTCGAGTGGCGCCTGCCGCGCGTCCTGCTCGCGATCCTGCTCGGCGGTGCTCTCGGCATGAGCGGCGCGATCTTCCAGTCCCTGACCCGCAACCCCCTCGGCAGCCCGGACATCATCGGGTTCAACACGGGCGCGTACACCGGGGCGCTCGTCGTGATCCTGCTGCTCGGCGGCTCGTACAGCGCGGTCGCCGCCGGGGCCATGATCGGCGGGCTCGCGACCGCGGGCATCGTCTACCTGCTCGCGTACAAGAACGGCGTCCAGGGCTTCCGGCTCATCATCGTCGGCATCGCGATCAGCGCCATGCTCGCGTCGGTCAACACGTGGCTCATCCTCAAGGCCGACCTCGCGCGCGCCATGGCCGCCGCGACCTGGGGAGCGGGCAGCCTCAACGGGCTGTCCTGGACCCAGGTGCTGCCCGTCGTGCTCATCCTCGCGGTCCTCGTGCCGCCCCTGCTCCTCCTGGGGCGACGCATGAACGTCCTCGAGATGGGCGACGACGCCGCGCAGGCCCTCGGCGTCCGCTCCGAACGCACGCGGCTCTCGCTCGTCGTCGTGGGGGTCGCGCTCACCGCGCTCGTCACGGCCGCGGCCGGACCCATCGCGTTCATCTCGCTCGCCGCCCCCCAGCTCGCCCGACGCCTCACGCGCGGCGCGACCGTCGGCCTCGCGTCCTCGGCTGCCATGGGGGCAGCGCTGCTCGCCGCGAGCGACCTCGTCGCGCAGCGCGCGTTCGCGCCCACGCAGCTCCCCGTGGGCGTCGTGACCGTCAGCATCGGCGGCTGCTACCTCGTGTGGCTGCTCGCCCGGGAGGCGAGGCGCCAGTGAGCACCCGGACCCGCACGGCCCCGACCAGCCCCACCCCTCCCGAGGAGACGGCGATGACCGCCACGACCACGACGCCGGCGACCCCGGCGCACCCGGCGACCACGACCCCGGCCGACGCGCCCGCGGGGAGCCTCGCCGTCGGGCCGGCTGTGCCTGGTGCGCCGGGCGAGCCCGGTGAACCCCGGCTGCGCGCCGAGGGCCTCAGCATCGGGTACCACGAGCGCATCGTGTCCCAGGGGCTCGACGTCGCGATCCCCGACCGGTCCTTCACCGTGATCGTCGGGCCCAACGCGTGCGGCAAGTCGACGCTGCTGCGGGCCCTGTCGCGGCTGCTCACCCCGAGCGCGGGGCAGGTCGTGCTCGACGGGAAGACCATCACGTCCTACAAGGCCAAGGAGGTCGCGCGGCGGCTCGGGCTCCTGCCCCAGACGTCGATCGCGCCCGACGGGATCACGGTCGCGGACCTGGTGGCCCGCGGCCGCTACCCGCACCAGAAGCTCCTGCGGCAGTGGTCGCGCGAGGACGAGGACGCCGTCGTGCGGGCGCTCGCGGCCACGCAGGTCACGCCGCTGTCGGCCCGGCCCGTCGACGAGCTGTCCGGTGGGCAGCGCCAGCGCGTGTGGGTGTCGATGGTGCTCGCGCAGGAGACCGAGCTGCTGCTGCTCGACGAGCCCACGACGTTCCTCGACATCGCGCACCAGATCGAGCTGCTCGAGCTGTTCGGCGACCTCAACCGCGAGGGCCGCACGCTCGTCGCGGTGCTGCACGACCTCAACCACGCCTGCCGCTACGCGACGCACCTCGTCGCGATGAAGGACGGGGCCGTGGTCGCGCAGGGGGCGCCGGGCGAGATCGTGACGGCCGAGCTGGTCGAGGAGGTGTTCGGGCTGCGCTGCACGATCATCGACGACCCGGTCACGGGGACGCCGCTCGTGATCCCGCTGGGGCGCCGAGGGTGAGCAGTCCGCCCGCAGCACCTGCCGTCGGCGGGCCCCGTGCCGCGCTCCTCTGCGCGTTGGATACCCTCTAGTGGTGATCGATCTTCGACTTCTGCGCGACAACCCCGACGTCGTCCGCGCCAGCCAGGTGGCTCGCGGCGACGACCCCGCCCTCGTGGACCAGGCGCTGGACGCCGACTCCCGCCGTCGCAGCGCGCTGACGGACTTCGAGCAGATGCGTGCCGAGCAGAAGTCCCTGGGCAAGAAGGTCGCGCAGGCCAAGGGCGAGGAGAAGACCGCCCTGCTCGCGCACACCAAGCAGCTCGCGGAAGGCGTCAAGGCGCGTCAGAAGGACGCCGACGACGCCGAGGCCCAGCTCAAGACGATCCTGTACAAGATCTCGAACGTGATCGAGGGTGCGCCCCCCGGCGGCGAGGACGACTACGTCGTGCTCCGCGAGGAGGGCACCATCCGCGACTTCGCGGCCGAGGGCTTCACGCCCCGCGACCACCTCGAGCTGGGCGAGGGCCTGCGCGCGATCGACACCGAGCGCGGCGCCAAGGTGTCGGGCGCCCGCTTCTACTACCTGACCGGGGTCGGGGCGCGCCTCGAGCTCGCGCTGCTCAACGCGGCCATGGACCAGGCGATCCAGGCGGGCTTCACACCTGTCATCACGCCCACGCTCGTGCGCCCCGAGATCATGCAGGGCACGGGCTTCCTGGGCGAGCACGCGGACGAGATCTACCGTCTCGAGGCCGACGACCTGTACCTCGTCGGCACGAGCGAGGTCGCGCTCGCGGGCTACCACTCGGGCGAGATCCTCGACCTGTCGGACGGCCCCAAGCGCTACGCGGGCTGGAGCGCGTGCTACCGCCGCGAGGCCGGCTCGTACGGCAAGGACACGCGCGGCATCATCCGCGTGCACCAGTTCCACAAGGTCGAGATGTTCAGCTACATCGACCCGGCCGAGGCCGAGGCCGAGCACCAGCGTCTCCTGGGCTGGGAGGAGGCCATGCTGCGCGCGTGCGAGCTGCCGTACCGCGTGATCGACACCGCGGCGGGCGACCTCGGGTCGAGCGCCGCGCGCAAGTTCGACTGCGAGGCCTGGCTGCCCACGCAGGAGCGCTACCTCGAGCTGACCTCGACCTCGAACTGCACCACGTTCCAGGCCCGCCGCCTGGGCGTGCGCGAGCGTGTCGAGGTCGACGGCAAGTCCGAGACCCGCACGGTCGCGACGCTCAACGGCACGCTGGGCACGACGCGCTGGATCGTCGCGATCCTCGAGAACCACCAGCAGCCCGACGGCTCGGTCCGCGTCCCGGAGGGCCTGCGGCCCTACCTGGGCGGGCTCGAGGTCCTGGAGCCCGTGGTCGCGTCGGGCTCGTCGAAGGGCACGTCGAGGGGCGCAGAGTGACGGGCCCTTCGCAGGCTGCCACGAGCACCCCCCGGCCCGACGACGTCGCTCCCGCAGGCGCGTCGTCCCGCCCGGGCGAGGTGGCGCCGTCGGGCACGGACGCCCGGTCCGACGCGGCCGGTGCCGCCCACCCGGCCCGTCCGGGGCAGGGGCCGCTGCTCGTCGCGCTCGACATCGACGGCACGATCCTGAGCCACGACGACGTCCTGAGCGACGGCGTCGCGGACGCGATCGCGGCCGTGCGCGCAGCGGGGCACCACGTGCTGCTCTCGTCGGGCCGGTCGCTCATCGCGGTGCTGCCCATCGCCGAGCGCCTGGGGCTCGCCGAGGGGTACATGGTGTGCTCGAACGGCGCCGTGACGGCCCGCTTCGACGACGCGTCGCCCACGGGCTACGTGGTCGACGAGATGATCACGTTCAACCCGGAGAACGCGCTGCGCCTGCTGCGCGACCAGCTCCCCGACGCGCTGTTCGCGGTCGAGGACGTCGGGATCGGCTTCCGCATGAACGACCTCTTCCCGCACGGCGAGCTCGACGGCGTGCACGACGTGGTCGACTTCGAGGAGCTGTGGTCGGGCGAGGTCACGCGTGTCGTGGTGCGCAACCCGGGGTCGACGAGCGAGGAGTTCAGCGCGCTGGCCGGGTCCCTGGGGCTGAGTGACGTCACGTACGCGGTGGGTTGGACCGCGTGGATGGACATCGCGCCGCTCGGCGTGACCAAGGCGAGCGCCCTCGAGCGCGTGCGCGGCCTGCTGGGCGTGGCGCCGGGCGCGACCGTGGCCGTGGGCGACGGCAGCAACGACATCGACATGCTGCGCTGGGCGGGTCGCGGGGTGGCCATGGGCCACGCCGAGCCCGAGGTCAAGGCGGCGGCGGACGAGGTCACGGGCAGCATCGACGAGGCCGGTGCGGTCGCGGTGCTGCGCAGCCTGGTCTGAGGCGCGGGAGCCGGCGTCGAGAGAGAGGGCTTGCGTCGAGATGGCGGGCTACGGACCTCTACCTCGACGGCAGCCCTCTACCTCGTGTGCCGCTAGGCTGCGCGCGTGGACGCAGCAGACCCGGCCCCCGTCGTCCGACGGGCGACGGCCGACGACCTCGATGCCGTCTGGCCGCTCGCGCGGGACTTCGCGACGTCGTTCACGCCGCGCAGGGAGCCCTTCGAGACGACGTTCGGTGCGCTGCTGACGGTCCCCGACGCCCTGCTGCTGGTCGTGGCGAGGGCGAGCGACGTCGTCGGGTACCTGCTGGCGCACCGGCACCGGACGTTCCTCGCCGACGCGCCCGTCGTCTGGGTCGAGGAGGTCGCGGTCGACGCGGAGCTGCGCGGTCAGGGGCTGGGCCGCGAGCTCATGACGGCGGCAGCGCAGTGGGCTGCGGACTCGGGTGCGGCGTACGTCGCGCTCGCGAGCAGACGGTCGGGCGACTTCTACCGCGCGCTCGGCTACGAGGACTCGGCGACGTTCTACAAGAAGCCGGTCGCGCCGAGGTAGAGGGCTTGCGTCGAGGTAGAGGGCTGCAGGCCTCTACCTCGACGGTTGCCCTCTACCTCGCGGCCCCGGGGCCACGCGTCAGTCGCGCGCCGTCAGGACGAGCGGGCCGTCCTCCGTGATCGCGACGGTGTGCTCCGAGTGGGCGCCGCGCGAGCCGTCGGCGCTGCGCAGGGTCCACCCGTCGGGGTCGGTGAAGATCTCGTCGGTCGTCTCGAGGAACCACGGCTCGATCGCGATGACCAGGCCGGGCTTGAGCGGGAAGCCGCGGCCCTTGCGTCCGTCGTTGGGCACGTGCGGGTCGCCGTGCATGGTGCGGCCCACGCCGTGACCGCCGAAGTCGGTGTTGATCCGGTAGCCGGCCCCGTGCCCGACGGCTGCGATGGCCGCCGAGATGTCACCGACCTTGTTGCCCGGCTGCGCGGCCGCGATGCCTGCGGCGAGGGCGTCCTGGGTCGCGACGATGAGCTTCTGGTCCGCGGCGCCACGGTCGCCCGCGCGCGGGGTCCCGACGACGAACGACACGGCGCTGTCCGAGACCCAGCCGTCGACCGACGCCGCGAAGTCGAGGCTCAGCAGGTCGCCGTCCTGGAGGCGGTAGTCGAACGGCAGACCGTGCAGGACGGCGTCGTTGACCGACGTGCAGATGACCTTGCCGAACGGGCTCGCGCCGAACGACGGGTGGTAGTCGATGTAGCAGGACTCGGCACCGCGGTCCTTGATCATCCGGTGCGCGAGAGCGTCGAGCTCGAGCAGGTTGACGCCGACCTTCGCGGCCGCGCCGACCTGCGTGAGGACGTCCGCGACGAAGCGGCCCGCCGGGCGCATCTGCTCGATCTCGGCGGGGGTCCTCAGCTCGATCATGGTGTTCCTCTCGGTGCGTGCTCGGGTGTGCCGGTTCCACCGCGGGGTTCCGCGGGGCTCACCGACCTGTTCCCAGGGTGTCACGTGCGGGTGCCCCGGGCGCAACCGTGAGTCTCCCCGGGATCGCCGCCGGGCGCCCTCGGGGTGGCCTCCGGGCGTGCCGATCACCCTCGCCTCGCCCGCACCGTGAATCGCTTCTGCTCCGTGGACGGGGGACAATCGCTCCTCGTGGCAGGAATTGACGACGTAGCGCAAGCAGCCGGGGTATCGACGGCGACGGTCTCGCGCGCGCTGCGGGGGCTGCCGAACGTGTCGGCCTCGACGCGGGCGCGCGTGCGGGCCGAGGCCGAGCGGCTGGGGTACGTCCCGTCGCCGTCGGCGGCCTCGCTCGCGACCGGGCGGACCCGGACGATCGGCGTGATCACGCCGTGGGTGAACCGGTGGTTCTTCGCGAACGTCATCGAGGGCGCGGAGCGCGCGCTGCGCTCGGTGGGCTACGACGTGCTGCTCTACACGTTCGAGGTCGACGACGGGCGTCCGCGCCGCAAGGTCGACCCGACGGTCCTGCGGCGCCGTGTCGACGGCACGCTCGTCGTCGGGCTCCCGCTCGAGGACGACGAGGTGGCCTCGCTCGTGGCGCTGGGGACGCCCCTGGCCTTCGTGGGTTCGGGGCCGGCGGACCAGGTGACGGTCCGCCTCGACGACGTGCGGACCGGTTCGCTCGCGACCCGCCACCTGCTGGACCTGGGGCACCGGGTGGTCGGGCACATCACGGGTCAGCCGGACCTGGTCTCGTCCTGGTCGCCGCCGGTCGAGCGGTCGACGGGGTACGAGCGCGCGCTCCGGAAGGCGGGGATCGACCCGTCACCGGACCTCGTGGTGAACGGCGGGTTCGACGTCGCGGGGGGACGGTCCTCGACCAAGTCGCTGCTGCGGAGGCGCCCCGACATCACGGCGATCTTCGCGGCGTCGGACGAGATGGCCATGGGCGCGATCCTCGCGGCGCGCGACCTGGGGCTGGACGTGCCGGGCGACCTGTCGGTGATCGGGGTCGACGGGCACGACCTGGGGGAGCTCGTCGGGCTGACGACGATCGGGCAGGACGCCTACCAGCAGGGCGCGGACGCGTCGATGCTCCTCATGGAGATGATCAACGGCGCCCCCGTGCCCGACAGCCTGACGTACCCGACGCACCTGGTCCGTCGCTCGTCGACGTCGCAGCCGCGACGTCGGTGATCCGGTCGGTGATCCGGTCGCACTGAGCACGGTTCGCTCGGGTCGGCCACGGTTCTCGGCGCGCTGACGGGCTTCCGCAGGTCACCAGCGGTGGGAGCGCGACCACCGTGAGCGGTTGCAAGGCGTCATGAGTAACGGAATCGTTACTCGCGAACGGGCCTCCTGCGCTTGCGCAACAGCGATGTAAACGCTTGCATGGCAAGTGGGGCGGTCGAGTCGAGGACGACGGACCGCGACACCCGCGGGCCGACCGCGATGTCAGCACCACAACGCTGTGGAGGAATGTCATGACCAGAAGCACCCTGTCACCCAAGCGCCGTGCCCTCGCGGCCGTCGCCGGCGGAGCAAGTCTCGCGCTCGTGCTCACCGCCTGCGGCGGTAGCGGAGGAGGCGACGAGACGTCCGGCTCGTCCGGCGAGGCGTCCAGCATCGACTGCGCCCCCTACGAGGAGTTCGGCGACCTCGACGGCACGTCCGTCAACGTCTACACCTCGATCGTCGACCCGGAGGCACAGACCCAGAAGGACTCCTACAAGCCGTTCGAGGACTGCACGGGCGTGACGATCGACTACGAGGGCTCCCGCGAGTTCGAGGCCCAGCTCCTCGTCCGCGTCAAGGCGGGCAACGCACCTGACATCGCCTACCTGCCGCAGCCCGGCCTCCTCCAGACGATCGTGCAGGACACCGGCACCATCGTCCCGGCGCCGGACGCGACCGTGAAGAACGTCGACGAGAACTGGGAGGCCTCCTGGAAGGACTACGGCACGGTCGACGGCGTCTTCTACGCCGCCCCGCTCGGCGCCAACGTCAAGTCGTACGTCTGGTACTCGCCCGCCGTGTTCGAGGACAGCGGCTACGAGGTCCCCGAGACGTGGGACGACCTCATGGCGCTGTCTGCCCAGTACTCCGAGGACAACGACGGGGCCCTCCCGTGGTGCGCAGGAGTCGAGTCCGGTGACGCGACCGGCTGGCCGGGCACCGACTTCGTCGAGGACATGATGCTGCGCACCGCAGGTCCGGACGTCTACGACCAGTGGTACAAGCACGAGATCCCCTTCAACGACCCCCAGGTCGTCACGGCGTTCGACGCCGCCGGCGAGGTCCTCAAGGACCCGGCCATGGTCAACGCAGGCCTCGGCGGGGTCGACTCGATCGCCACGACCCCGTGGACCGACGCGGGCTTCGGTCTGCTCGACGGGACGTGCTTCCTGCACCGCGCCGCGAACTTCTACCAGACGCAGTTCCCCGAGGGCACGGACGTGTCGAAGGACGGCGACGTCTTCGCGTTCTACCTGCCCACCAACCAGACCGACATCAAGCCCGTCGAGGTGGGCGGCGAGTTCGTCGCCGCGTTCAACGACCGCCCCGAGGTCCAGGCCTTCCAGACGTACCTGTCGAGCGCCGAGTGGGCCAACGCCAAGGCAAAGGCCACGCCCGACGGCGGGTGGGTCAGCGCCAACAAGGGGCTCGACCCGGAGAACCTCTCGACCGAGTTCGACAAGCTCTCGGCCGACATCCTCGCCGACCCGTTGACCGTCAGCCGCTTCGACGCCTCCGACCTGATGCCGGGCGCCGTGGGCGCCGGGACGTTCTGGACCGGGATCGTCAACTGGCTCACCGGGGCCAGCACCCAGGAGGTCGTCGACCAGATCGAGGCGTCCTGGCCCGCCTCCTGACCGAGGACGCCAGCAACGAGGCGTGAGGAGCCGGGGCCCGTCGTCCACGCGACGGGCCCCGGCTCAGCACGTCCCCGCAGGCGACCGAGCATCAGCGCAGCACCCCGCCCGCCGGACCACGACCGCGGGTGACCGAACCGCCCCAGCCCGCCGACGCCGTCGGGCAGACCGGAGGCCCTCATGGACTTCTTCACCACACCGGAGACCACCGCCGAGAAGCTCGGCCTGATGGTCTTCGCGATGCTCCTCTTCGTCGTCGTGATGGGGGGCCTGCTCTTCGCCGTCGACAAGCCCAAACGTGTCCCGCGGTGGGTCGTGGTCCTCTGCTTCCTCGGGCCGGCCGTCCTCCTGGTGATCTTCGGCCTCGTCTATCCCGGGATCCTGACCATCCTCTCGTCGTTCAAGAACAAGACCGGGGCCGAGTGGGTCGGTCTCGACAACTACGTCACGGCGTTCACGACCGACCAGTTCCAGATCGTGCTGCGCAACACCGCGATCTGGGTCATCCTCGTGCCGATCGTCTCGACGTTCATCGGCCTCGTGTACGCGGTGCTCGTCGACCGCACCCGGTTCGAGAAGGTCGCCAAGGGCCTGATCTTCCTGCCCATGGCGATCTCCATGGTGGGCGCCTCGATCATCTGGAAGTTCGTCTACGAGTACCGCCCCGACCAGGCGAACATCCAGCAGACCGGCCTGCTCAACCAGCTCCTCGTGTGGATCGGCATCCCCCCGCAGCAGTTCCTCATCAACCAGCCGACCAACACGCTGTTCCTCATCGTCGTCATGATCTGGATCCAGACCGGGTTCGCGATGACGATCCTGTCGGCCGCGATCAAGGCCATCCCCGACGACATCGTCGAGGCCGCGCGTCTCGACGGGCTCCACGGCATCGGGATGTTCCGCTACATCACCGTGCCCAGCATCCGACCCGCGCTCGTCGTCGTCGTCACGACCATCGCCATGGGCACCCTCAAGGTCTTCGACATCGTCCGGACCATGACGGGCGGCCAGTTCGGGACGTCGGTCGTGGCGAACGAGTTCTACACGCAGAGCTTCCGCCAGTCCAACGAAGGGCTGGGAGCCGCGCTCGCGGTCATCCTGTTCGTCCTCGTCATCCCGATCGTGGTCTACAACGTCCGCCAGCTCCGCCTCTCCGAGGAGGTCCGATGACCGCCGTCCCGCCCACGCTGCCTGCTTCCGTCGACGCGGAGGCGTCGAAGGACATCCAGCGCGTCGGCAAGCTCTCGCGCGCCGAACGACGAGCGATCGCCGTCAAGGGCAGGCTCAGCTCCCCGTGGGCGTCGGGCCTCGCGATCATCATCGCGATCCTGTGGACGATCCCGTCGGTCGGCCTGCTCGTCACGTCGTTCCGGCCCGCCCTCGACATCCGCCGCTCCGGCTGGTGGACCACGCTCAGCGACCCCCAGTTCACGCTCGACAACTACAACGACGTCCTCTTCGGGTCCGCCGACCTCGCGTCGTTCTTCGTCAACTCGATCGTCATCACGCTCCCGGCGGTCGTCATCCCCATCTCGATCGCGCTGCTGGCCGCCTACGCGTTCGCGTGGATCGACTTCAAGGGACGCAACCTGCTGTTCGTCGCGGTGTTCGCGCTGCAGATCGTGCCGATCCAGATCACGCTCATCCCGCTCCTGTCGGCCTACGTCGACGCCGACATCAACGGCACGTTCTGGACCGTGTGGCTGTCCCACTCGATCTTCGCGCTGCCCCTCGCGATCTTCCTCCTGCACAACTTCATGAAGGAGATCCCGGCGTCCCTCATCGAGGCCGCGCGCATGGACGGCGCAGGGCACGTCAAGATCTTCTTCCAGGTCCTCATGCCGCTGCTCGTGCCCGCGATCGCGTCGTTCGCGATCTTCCAGTTCCTGTGGGTGTGGAACGACCTCCTCGTCGGCCTCACGTTCGCCAACCAGGACTCGCGCCCGCTCACGGTCGCGGTCGCCGACCTCGCCGGGACGCGCGGCAACGCCTGGCACCTGCTGACGGCGGGCGCGTTCGTGTCGATGATCGTGCCGCTCATCGTGTTCCTGGCGCTGCAGCGGTACTTCGTCCGGGGCCTCCTGGCGGGTTCCGTCAAGGGGTGAGTTACCTGCTCCGCCGTCGGGCGGGGTCGCTCGCACGGCCTTCCATCCGGCCCCTCGTCCCTCGGGGCCTCCCGCCAGGCCCGGCCACGGCCGTGCGAGCGACCCCGCCCGACGGCTGTGGGTTCCCCGCCCTGGTGCCGTGGTGGGCTCATGGGGGTGATGGTGCGGGTGGGGGCTCCTGGCGTGGGCGGGGTGGTGTCCGTCGCCCGACGGCGGTGCTCGGCTCCGGTCGGTGCGTCGCTCGCGGCGTGGGTGGCGTCGTGCGGCCCGACGGCGGGGCCCGGCTCCTTCGGGACGGCCCGGCCCCGGCGGTCCCGGGGGTCGCTCGCGCGACGTAGGGTCGTCGGGTGTCTTCGCGTCCCGGTCATGCCCTCGGCAACGTGGCGGGCCGCATCCCGCCGCCCGCCCTCTTCGTCGTCTCGGGGCTGACCCAGTACCTCGGCGCCGCGATCGCGGTCGGTCTGTTCGCCGTCGTCGGGGCGCCCGAGGTCGCCTGGCTGCGCATCGTCGTGGCCGCCGTGCTGCTGCTCGCCTGGCGACGGCCGTGGCGGCAGCGCTGGACCTGGCGGACGCTCGCCTGGGCCGCGGTGTTCGGCGTCGCGCTCGCCGCGATGAACGTGACCTTCTACGTCGCGATCGACCACCTGCCGCTGGGGTCCGCGGTCGCGATCGAGTTCATCGGCCCCGTGGCGGTCGCGGCGATCACGGGCCGGGGCTGGCGCGAACGCGGCGGGATCGCGGTCGCCGCGGTCGGGGTCGTGCTCCTCGCGGGGGTCACGCTCACGTCCGACCTGCCGCGCGAGGACGTCGTGATCGGGCTCGTCGCGATCGGCATCGCGGCCGCGTGCTGGGCCGCGTACATCCTGCTCGGGCGTCGCGTCGCGCTGGCCGGGTCGGGGGTCACGTCGCTCTCCGTGGCGATGACCGCGGGGGCGCTCGTGTTCGCGCCGTTCCTCGCGCCGTCGTCGGGAGCCGTGCTCGAGGACTGGCAGCTCCTGCTCGCGGTCGTCGGGATCGCCGTGTGCTCGTCCGTCGTGCCCTACGTGCTCGAACAGCTCATCCTGCGGCGCGTCAGCGCGGCGACGTTCTCGGTGCTCCTCGCGATGCTGCCGGCGACCGCGGTGGTGATCGGCGCCGTCGTGCTGCAGCAGTTCCCCTCGTGGCTCGAGCTCGTCGGGCTGCTGCTCGTGTCCGGGGCCATCGCCATGACCGCCCAGCGGACGGATCCCCCGCCCGCGTAGCGGGCGCAGCCCGCGCCGGGCACGCAGGCCGCGCACACGGGGTTCGGGTCCGAGCCGGCGCCGGGCGCCCCAGGTCGCCTCAGAGGTACTGCCCGGGCGACGGGCGGCCGTCGTCACCCTCGCGCCGGGCACCGGGGGGGACGGCCTGCGCGGGGTGCCCCGGCATGCCCGGGACGGGGATCGCGCCCGGGGGCAGCGCGCGACGGATCTGCGAGAGCTGCGCCTGCGCGGCCATCTGCTGCGCCACGAGGGCGGTCTGGATGCCGTGGAACAGCCCCTCGAGCCACCCCACGAGCTGCGCCTGCGCGACGCGCAGCTCGGCGTCGGACGGCACGGAGTCGTCGGTGAAGGGCAACGAGATGCGGTGCAGCTCCGCGACGAGCTCGGGGGACAGGCCCTCCTCGAGCTCCTTGAGCGACCGTTCGTGGATCTCCGCGAGACGGCTGCGGGCCGCCTCGTCGAGAGGGGCGTCGCGGACCTCCTCGAGCAGTCGCTTGATCATGCCGCCGATGCGCATGACCTTCGCAGGCTCCTCGACGGCTGCCCCCGGATCGCGGTCCTCGTCCGGCCGGCCGTCGCCCGCGGCGTCCTCGTCCGTCGCGGGCTCGTCCGGCGTGACCTGCGTCCCGTCGGGGGAGATGATCGTGTAGCCCCGCCTGGCCCGGTCGTCGGCGTCCCCGCCCTGCGCACGGTCCGCGGCCGCGCGCTGCTCGGACGGGTCGGGGGACTGGTCGCCTCGTGCGTCGTCGCTCATGGACCCAGTCTGTCCCGAACGGGCGCCGTGCGCGACGCCCGCGGCGCTCATGACGCTCACGGCACGAGCAGGACCTTGCCGAACACCTCGCCCGACTCCATGAGGCGGTGAGCGTCGCCCGCCCGGTCGAGGGGAAGCTGCGCGTGGACCACGGGCCGTACGCGCCCGTCCTCGATCAGGGGCCACACGTGCGTCAGGACGTCGCGGACCAGCCGGGCCTTCTCGTCCGCCGGGCGGGCGCGCAGCGTGGTCCCGGCGACCAGGGCTCGCTTGGCGAGCAGCAGGCCCAGGTCGAGCTCGCCGCGGCGCCCCTTCTGCATCCCGATCACGACCAGCCGACCGCCCGTCGCGAGCGCCCGGAGGTTGTCGGCCAGGTACGCGGCCCCGACGACGTCGAGCACCACGTCGGCGCCCGCTCCCTGGGACGCCTCACGCACCGCGGCGACGAAGTCCTGGGTCCGGTGGTCGACGGCCACGTCGGCCCCCAGCGTGAGGCACCGCGCAGCGCGCTCGGGACCGCCCGCCGTCGTGACCACGCGCGCACCGAGCGCGGCACCGATCTGCGTCGCGACCGAGCCGACCCCGCCCGACCCGCCGTGCACGAGCAGGACGTCGCCCCGACCAAGACGGCCCACGTCGACCAGGTTGCTCCACGCGGTGCACACCGCCTCGGGGAGCGCGGCGCCGTCGACGAGCGAGACGCCGGCGGGCAGGGGGAGCACCTGCGACGCGCGGACGCGGACCTTCTCCGCGTAGCCACCGCCGTCGAGCAGTGCGACGACCTCGTCACCGACGTCCCACCCTGTGAGACGGGAGCCGACGGACGAAATCACCCCAGAAACCTCGAGACCCGGCCATACCGGTGCACCTGCCGGCGGAGGGTACTTTCCGGCACGTTGTAGCAGGTCAGCAGGGTTCACGCCACTCGAAACGACGTCGATCAGCACCTCGTCCGGACCCGGGACGGGGTCGGGGAGGTCGGACAGGGTGAGTTCCCCTGGGCCACCCGGGGCGGCTATCGTGACGGCTCGCACGCGAAAGACACTACGGCCTCGTGGACGAGGGCGGGTGTCCGGCCTCGTCGGAATCCTCCGCGAAGCCTCCGGCTTGCCCTGGATGACCGGATTAGGTCCCTGGGGCAAGTGCACCGATAGTTAGTACGCACGTCTGGCGAGTGGGGGATGGTCGGTGCCGACCGGACCTCACGACGATCCGCTGGTCACAGGGTATGGAGAGAGGTTCGTATGCTCCGCAGGTTGAGCGTTCGCGGGAAGATCCTTGCGGCACTCGCGCTGCCTGTCTTCGTCCTGTTCCTGGCCGCAACGGTCTTCTCGGTTCAGGCGATCAACGAGGCGCGCGTGGCCAACCAGACCGTCGCCCTGGTGGAGGCCTTCGCCTCCCAGGACGTCGCAGGAAAGGCCGTGGCCGCCGAGCGCGCCGCAGAGATCCAGCGGGCGCGCGGCGTGGAGAACGCCGACGCGCTGGTCGAGGAGGCGCGCGCCGAGACCGACAAGGCGCTCGACCGTCGCGACCGGATGTACGGCGACGTC
Source organism: Oerskovia jenensis (assembly GCF_016907235.1). Classification (NCBI taxonomy): domain Bacteria; kingdom Bacillati; phylum Actinomycetota; class Actinomycetes; order Micrococcales; family Cellulomonadaceae; genus Oerskovia; species Oerskovia jenensis. The sequence continues at coordinate 2,133,378 of NZ_JAFBBO010000001.1, read as the reverse complement.
GCGCTGTCCATGCTGGACCCCCGCGTGAACCGAGCCGTCGAGGCGACGGTCAAGGACCGCACCGAGCTCGACGCCCTGCGCAAGAAGATCGACAACGGCACGATCCAGGAGCTCGGCCTCACGTCGTCGTACAACACCCTGATCGACGACGCGCTCGACGTGCCGCGCGTGCTGGCCGACACCGCGCAGGACCGTGGCCTCGCCCAGGTGCTCGACGCGTACGTCGCGTCCAACGTGCTCATGAGCCAGGTCGCGCTCGAGCTCCCCGTCGTCTCGTTCCTCTTCCAGGACATCGCCCAGGACCAGACGACCAACGGCGGCACGGTCTCGCCGGGCGTCAGCGACGACTCCCAGCGCGCCGCCCGACTCGTCAGCGAGGGCGAGACCAAGGCAGCGGCCGCCCGCAAGGCGGTCCGCGAGCTGCGCACCGGTCTCGCGATCCCGTCGCCGATCGGTTCCTACGTCAACCTGCGAAACTCGCTCGCGGCCAACGCCGCGGTCGGCGTGACGAACAAGGACGAGTGGGCCGCGGCCTCCGCCAACGACCTCGCGGACATCACCCCGGTCCGTGACGAGGTCCGCAAGAACGCCGGCGAGACGGCGTCGGACATCGCGGCCGCGGCCGTGACCCGAGCCGTCCTGACCATCCTCGTGACCCTCGTCGCGTTCGGTGCCAGCATCCTCGTGGCCGGTGCCATCGCCCGCCAGATCGTGAACCCGCTGCGCCGCCTCACGACCGCGGCCCAGGACGTCCGGGACCAGCTCCCGCGCATGGTCGAGCAGGTCTCGGTGCCCGGCCAGGGCCCGGGCATCAGCATCCAGCCCATCACGGTCGAGTCGAGCGACGAGGTCGGTCAGCTCGCGAACGCGTTCAACGACGTGAACTCCACGACGATCCAGGTGGCCCGCGAGCAGGCCGCGCTGCGTGGATCGATCGCCGAGATGTTCGTCAACGTGGCTCGCCGCGACCAGGTGCTGCTCAACCGTCAGCTCGCGTTCCTCGACGACCTCGAGCGTTCCGAGGAAGACGCGAACACGCTGTCGAACCTCTTCCGCCTGGACCACCTCGCGACCCGTATGCGCCGCAACGCCGAGTCCCTCCTCGTGCTCGCGGGCATCGACTCGGGTCGTCGCGTGCGCCAGCCCATGCCGGCCTCCGACGTCATCCGTACGGCGTCGTCCGAGATCGAGCTGTACGACCGCGTCCGGCTGAACCTCGTCGTCGACCCGCTCATGCTGGGGCACAACGCGCTCAACGCGGCGCACCTCATCGCCGAGCTCCTCGAGAACGCGACCATGTTCTCGGAGCCGCACACGCCGGTCGAGGTCAGCACGGCGCGCGACGAGCGGTTCGTCAAGATCATCATCCGCGACCACGGCCTGGGTATGACCCCCGAGGAGATCGTCGAGGCGAACCGCAAGGTCAACGCGCACGCCGCCTCGGACGTCGTGGGATCGCAGCGACTGGGCCTGTACGTGGTCGGGCGCATCTCGGACCGTCTCGGCGCGAGCGTCACGTTCGAGCGTGCTCCCGAGGGCGCGGGGACGCTCGTCACCGTCAGCTTCCCGAACGTCCTCTTCGTGCCGGACTCCAACGTCCCGCTGCCGATGCCGACGGACCCGCTCGACAACCGCACACAGGTCGCCGCGAACCAGCTCTCCGCACCGCCCGCGCAGCCCACGGCCCCCGTCTACTCGGGACCGGCCACGACCTCGACCCCGCAGATCGACCACGACGCGCCCGTCGCGATCCCGGTCGACCTCGCAGCCCTGACCGACGGTGCGACCTCGACGGGCATGCCTCGCCGTCGCCCGCGCGGCATGGACCCCGCGGGGTCGGCGCCGAGCGCCTCGTTCGTCCCGGGTCCGCAGACCGGCTCGATCGTCCTGCCGCCGCTCGCGACGCCGTCGCTCCCGCTCGACATGCCCGGCACGCCCGAGGCCTGGTCCCCTCCGGAGGGCGTGGCCTCGTCGGGCAGCTCCCTGCCCAGCCGTGCCCGTGCCGCGAGCCCCGCCGAGACCACGGGCGTCATGCCGCCCGTCCAGCCGCAGTCGGCCGAGATCCCGGTGCTCGACGTGAGCACGCGTTCGGCCATGTTCTCGAGCTTCCGTGCCCTCGGTGCGGCGGACCCCACGACGTCGGAGCAGCAGGCCATCGAGCTCGATGCCGCCCCGGACGTGTCGGCTACCGACATCTCGGTCCCCGACTTCGTGCCCGACGACGGCACGTGGGCCCCGCAGTTCGCGATCGAGCCGCTCACGCAGAACGAGGCGTCGGCCCCGGTCGCGGGTCCCCCCGCGGCCGCTGCGCCGGTCGAGAGCGAGCAGGTCGTCGAGACCCCTGCGGCCGAGCTCCCGCAGCGCCAGGCCCCGGCCCCGGCGCCGCAGCCGACGCAGTACGAGGTTCCCGTCGCCCACGTCGACACGTACCGTGCTCCCGCCCCCCAGCAGTACGCGGACCAGCGGCCGTCCCCGGCGGAGCCCGCCCTCCTGCAGCCGGTCCAGCAGTACCAGGACCAGCAGCCCCAGGCCCCCGCGGCGCAGGTCGCACCCGAGGTCGAGGCGCGCGAGGAGATCCCGGAGGAGCTGTCCTTCGAGGCGCTCCCCAAGTTCGAGGACCTCATGGCCGACCTGCCGACGCGCAGGTCGTTGCGGGAGAGCCAGGCGCGCAAGCGCGGCATCTTCAACCGGCGCCCCCGCACGGGGGCCATGCCCGTCGTGACCCCCTCCGCCGCGGCGCTCGCCTCGCAGCCGGCCGGTGCGGTGCCGCTCACGCAGCAGGCCGCCCCGGTGCAGCAACCGACGGCCTACCAGCAACCCGCGCAGGCGCAGCAGCCGGTCGCCTACCAGCAGCCTGCGGCGCCGACCGCCTTCGCTCCGGCCCCGGCGGCGATGCCATCGGTGGGCCAGCAGGCCCCGGTCGCGACGGCCGGCCCGACCCCGCTGGTGCGCCGTCCGGCGCAGGAGCAGATCGAGCCCCTCGACGAGGGCTACGTGTCGGACTCGGTCGAGGCTCGCTCGGACTGGACCGCCTCGGCGGTCCTCTACGAGGAGATGTCGACGCTGCTCCGCAACGGCCCGGAGGTCCAGGGCAAGGCGTACGCCGACTCCGCGGGGACCTACAGCCCCCAGGAGCGTCCGGACGTGACGACCTCGGGCCTGACGCGTCGGGCCCGGACCGTGAACCGCGAGGAGTACGTCGACCGGTTCACGGCCAAGATCGATCGTGACCCGGAGCAGCTGCGGGCACGTCTCGCGGCGTTCCAGTCGGCGACCGCACGGGGACGGGTCGAGGCCGACGACGAGACAGGTTCGACTGAACGTGCCTCGCACGGCAATGATGTCCCCGACTCAGCGCCGCAGTCGCGGTGACGTACAGCTCGCCGTCTGTGGCAACTGACAAGGAGGAAGTGTGAACGCGCTCAGCACCGAAGCAACCAATTTCGGGTGGTTGCTCGACAACTTCGTGCGGACCGTCCCGGGAAGCCGGCACACGCTGGTGGTGTCGGCCGACGGTCTGCTCATGGCGATGTCCGACCAGCTCGACCGGACGAGCGGCGACCAGCTCGCGGCGATCGTGTCCGGCATGTCGAGCCTGACCCGCGGTGCGGCCCGCCAGCTCAACGGGGGCAACGTCCGCCAGTCGATCGTCGAGATGGACAACGGGTTCCTCTTCCTCATGAACGTCTCGAACGGGTCCGTCCTCGGGGTCGTCGCCGAGTCAACGTGCGACATCGGGCTCATCGGCTACGAGATGGCCCTCCTCGTCTCCCGCACGGAGGCGACGTTGACGCCTCAGCTCATCTCGGAGATGCGCGGTAGCCTGCCCGTTGACGGAGCAACACGAGCCCCGGTGGGATGAGGACAGGTCGATGACGAACGCACCTTTTGGCAGCTTGGGAGCGCACAGCTCGGACTCGTACGAGGCCGCGACGGTGCGTCCGTACGCGGTGACCGGCGGACGTGTCCGTTCGGCGACCTCGGACCTCCCGCTCGAGGCGCTGGTCGAGGTGATGCCGGGTGCTGTGAACAGCTACGGCCTGCCTCCCGAGAAGCGTGCGATCCTCCAGCACGCAGCGCACAACTACGTGTCGATCGCCGAGCTCTCGGCGCTCCTGCGGATGCCCTTGGGCGTCACCCGCATCCTGGTCGCCGACCTCGCCGAGGAGAACTACCTCACGGTGCACACGTCGACCCCGCTCAACGTCCACACCGGTCACGGCAGCAGCAACTCGGGACTGTCCCTGAGCATCTTGGAGAGTGTTCTCAATGGCATTTCCACCCTCTGACGGTGCTGCCGGCCAGCCGCAGGCTGCTGGTGGTACCGGTCTGATCACGGGCGCCCCCGGGTCGTCGGCACCCGCCGGCGCGTCGGGGCCTTCGTGGTCTCCCGTCTCGGCTCCGGCGGCCGCAGCGCAGGCTCCGGCCGTCTCGGCCCCGTCCGCAGGATCGCCGACCTCGGCTCCGGTCCGCCAGAGCGTCCTCGGCGGTCAGCCCGGCAGCACGCCGGCGCCGGCTCCGCAGGCTCCGGCTCCCGTCGCCACGCAGCAGGCGCCGACGGTCCACCAGACCCCGCCCGTCCAGCAGCAGGCGAGCCCGGCCCCGACGGCACCGCAGCCCGTGGCTCCCGCCGCGACGACTGCCCCCCAGGCGACGCGCACGGCGCCGACGGTCGTGAAGATCGTCGTCGCGGGCGGGTTCGCGGTCGGCAAGACGACCTTCATCGGCTCCATCTCGGACATCGAGCCGCTCAACACCGAGGCCGCGATGACGGAGCACTCGGTGGGGGTCGACGACGCGGGTGGCGTGAGCGACCGCAAGATGACGACCACGGTCGCCATGGACTTCGGCCGTATCGAGCTGCCTGGATCGCTCTGGCTCTACCTGTTCGGCACGCCGGGCCAGGACCGCTTCCTGTTCATGTGGGACGACCTGGTGCGCGGTGCGATCGGTGCCGTCGTGCTCGTCGACACCGACCGCCTCGAGCAGTGCTTCCCGGCGATCGACTACTTCGAGTCGCGGGGCATCCCGTTCGTCGTGGGCGTCAACTGCTTCGACGGCGTGGCCAAGCACAAGCTCGAGGACGTGCGCGAGGCGCTCCAGATCCCTGCTCACGTCCCGATGCTGTACACGGACGCGCGGTCGCGTGCGGCGACCAAGCAGACGCTGATCTCGCTCGTGCAGCTCGCGATGCGTCAGCTCCGCTCGGGCGCTGCCTGACCCGGTCCGCAGCGACGGCCCCTGGGGCTCGTCGTGCGACGCTCGACCGCTGACGGCGGGCCACCTCGTGAGGGTGACCCGCCGTCGTCGTGCACCGGGCGGACGTGCCCCTGACCGAAGGTGGCGTGGACGACCGGAGGCTCGGACGTGCCAGAATGTGCGTCGGAGCACCATGGAGGGCTGACAGAGCGGCCTAATGTGACGGTCTTGAAAACCGTTGTTGCGCAAGCAACCGGGGGTTCGAATCCCTCGCCCTCCGCCGCCAGAGCAAGGCCCCGGACCCACGTGGTCCGGGGCCTCTCGGCATCCCGGCCGTGCTCCGCGGTGTCCGGGGAGCATGGACCGGTCCGTCTCACCGCACCGGGCAATGGGTGCACCGGGGCGCTCGACGGGCGATCATGTCGGGGTGACAGCACACGCGACCGACGAACCAGGCCTGGGCCCGAGCGAGCTGGTCCGGCAGTCGGGGACGGTCCTGAGGGTCGGCCACCTCGCACTCTCGGCCGGGACCGGCAGCTACCGCGTGAAGTCCCACATGACGCGCGTGGGCCGGGCGCTGGGCCTCGACCGCACCGCAGCGCACGTGACGCTCACCGAGATCACCGCGACGTCCTACCGGGACCGCAACTTCCGGACCGAGGTCGCCGAGGTCCGGGCGGTCGGCATCAACTCCGACCGGCTGTCCGAGCTCGAGGCCTACGTCGGCGACCTGCCGGAGCAGGTCACGGCGGCGGAGGTCGACGCGGAGCTCGAACGGATCGCTGCCAAGCCGTTGCTCTACGGCGCGTTCCTCAACGCCTTGTGGGCCGCGATCGCCTGTGCGGCGTTCGCGTTCCTCAACAACGGCGGGGTCATCGAGTGCGGTGCCGTGTTCGTCGGGGCGTTCTTCGGTCAGATGGTGCGTCGGGCCATGCTGCACAAGGGCATCAACCAGTTCGGCACCACGATGCTCGCAGCGACCGTGGCCGCGACGGCCTACCTGCTGATCGTGCTCGTCTTCGAGAACCTGATGGGGGTCGCGGGGGGCCACGAGGCGGGCTACGTGTCGGCGGTCCTGTTCCTCGTCCCGGGGTTCGCCCTGGTGACCGCCGCGCTCGACCTCGCCAAGCTCGACTTCTCCGCGGGCATCGCCCGCATGACGTACGCCCTGATGATCCTGGCGTCGGCTGCCCTCGCGGTGTGGGCGATCTCCGCGATCGCCGGGCTCCAGCCCGACAGGCTCCCTCCGCCGGCCCTGGACGAGACGCTGTTCGTGGCTCTGCGCGCGCTCGCGAGCTTCGCGGGCGTGCTCGGCTTCGCGCTGATGTTCAACAGCCCGTGGAAGATGGCCGTGGGAGCGGCGTCGATCGGCATGGTCGCGAACGTGGCGCGCCTCGAGCTCATCGACGCGGGCTTCGCGTCGCAGGCCGCCGCGGCGGCGACCGCGCTCATCGTCGGGGTCCTCGCCGCCTACATCGCGCCGGCCATGAAGGTGCCGCGCATCACGATGTCGGTGCCCGCGGTCGTCATCATGGTGCCGGGCGTCACGGCCTACCGTGCTGTCTACGAGTTCAACAGCGGGGCGACGGTCGACGCCCTGGCGTCGACGGTCGAGGCGGGGCTCGTGATCGTCGCGCTCTCGATCGGGCTCGCGGTCGCCCGCATGCTCACGGACAAGAACTGGACGTTCGAGCGGTAGCCGGAGGCCTGCGAGCCCTGACCAGGCTTGTTGCACCGAGTGCATCGATGCACTTAGCGTAGAGGGCATGTCCCTCCCCGTCGTCGACCGCCGGTCCGCGCTCAAGGCACGTCATCGGCGCGCCATCGTGGACGCGGCCGCGGCCCTGATCGGCGAGTCGGGCGGGACCACGTTCTCGGTCGACGAGCTCGCGGAGCGCGCCGACGTCTCCCGGCGCACGGTGTTCAACCACTTCGCGTCGCTCGACGACGTCGTGACCGAGGTCTGCAGCGAGGTCGTCGGGGCGGCGCTCGACCGGCTCGACGCGCTCGCGTCGGACGACCAGGGCGAGGGGCCCGACCTGGCCCTCTTCGACGAGGTCGCCCAGGCGCTGCGCACGACCGACTTCGTGACTCCCTTGGCCTACCTGACCAGGGTGCTCGGCGACGAGGGCGGCCCGTCGCCCCGCAGGGCACTCACCCTCATCAAGGTCTTCGCAGAGGTGAGCATGCGTCTCACGACGGCCCTGGCCGCGAGCCACCCCGACGAGGACCCGTTCGACATCGAGCTCCTGGTCGGGGCACTCATGAGCGGGCTCATCGTGATCTATCTCCGTTGGGTCGACGTGACGGGCGCCGTCGACGACGGCGCCTCGCGCGAGACCTGGACGACACTCCTCGAACGGCTCCTCGACGCGACCCGGACCGGCCACGGCTCGGTCGCCTCGTCACGTCGCACCCGCTGACCCTCCCACCGCGTACTCGCGCGCAACCGAAGGACTCTCATGGCTGAATTTCTCTACCGCGTCGGCCGCTGGTCGGCGCGACGCGCAAAGACGGTGATCGTCGCGTGGCTCGCGATCCTCGTCGCGGCAGGTGTGGCGTTCGCGCTCGGCGCGGGCACCCTCGCGACGACCTTCTCCATCCCCGGCACCCCCACGGCCGAGGTGACCGACCGCCTGCAGAGCGACTTCCCGGATGCTTCGGGCGGGACGGGGACCGTCGTCGTCCAGACCGCGGACGGCGAGAAGTTCACGGCCGACCAGCAGGAGGAGGTCGCCGCACTGGTCGCCGACGCCGCCCAGGTCGACGGTGTGACCTCGGTCATGGACCCGTTCACGACCGAGGCGGACCGGGCCACGCAGCGCCAGCAGGTCGAGGACGGTCGCGCCCAGGTCGAGGCGGGCCGTGCTCAGCTCGTCGCGGGTCAGGCCCAGCTCGACGCGGCCCGCGCCCAGGTCGAGGCCGGTCAGGCCCAGCTCGACGCCGCTCGCGCCCAGGCCGAGGCCGCGGGCATGCTCGCGCAGGCCCAGCCGCAGCTCGACGCCCAGCAGGCGACGATCGACCAGGGGCGCGCTGCCCTCGACGCGCAGCAGACGACCCTCGACGACGGTGCGACCCAGCTCGAGGAGCAGGCCGCCCAGCTCGAGCAGGGAGCGACCCTGCTCGACATGGCCTCCGAGATCCGCATGGTCTCCGAGGACGGCACGACCGCGATCGTCATGATCTCGTTCACGGACCCGCAGATGGAGATCCCGCAGGAGACCAAGGACGAGCTCGTCTCGGTCTTCGACGCCGCCCCCTCGGACCTCGACGTGGACCTCTCGGCCGACATGACCATGGGCGCCCCGAGCATCATCGGCGCGGGGGAGATCGTCGGCCTGCTGGTCGCCGCGGTCGTGCTCGTCGTGATGCTCGGCACGCTCATCGGTGCCGGTCTGCCGATCCTCACGGCCCTCATCGGCGTCGGTATCGGCGCGCTGGGTGCGCTGTCGCTCTCCGGGGTCGTCGAGATGGCGTCGGTGACGCCCGTGCTCGGGCTCATGCTCGGGCTGGCGGTCGGGATCGACTACTCGCTCTTCATCGTCAACCGGCACCGTCGTCAGCTCAAGGCGGGCGACGACCTGCACGAGTCGATCGCGCTCGCCAACGGGACGTCGGGCAACGCGGTCGTGTTCGCGGGCACCACGGTGCTCGTCGCACTGCTCGCCCTCAACGTCACGGGCATCCCGTTCCTGGGCCTCATGGGCACGGTCGGCGCGGCGTGCATCGCGATCGCGGTGCTCATCGCCGTGACGCTCACGCCCGCACTGCTCGGGCTCGTGGGTCAGCGGATCCTCAGCACGAAGGAGCGTGCGCGCCTCGCGGGCACGGCGAACGGTGCGACGGGTGAGCAGGGCGCGCAGGACGCGCAGGTGGTCGCCCCTGCGCCCGCCGAGGTCCGTCCCATGTCGACCGGCTGGGCCGTGGTGCGCGTCGTCGTCGGTATCGCGGCGCTCCTGCTCGTGGCGCTGCCCGCGCTCGACCTGCGGCTCAACCTGCCCGACGGCTCGACCGAGCCGCACGACTCGACGCAGTACCAGGCGTACTCGACGCTCGCCGAGAAGTTCGGCGAGGGCCAGAACGGGACGCTGCTCGTCGTCGCCGACCTGCCCGCCGTCGAGGCGGGGTCTGAGGCCGAGGCCGAGTCCATGGCGGCCCAGGTGGAGATCGCCCAGGCGCTCTTCGACCAGGAGGACGTCGTGGCGGTCGCGCCCATCGGCACGTCCGAGGACGGGACGGTCGCGGCGTTCCAGGTCGTGCCCGCCGAGGGCCCCACGAGCGAGTCGACCGAGGAGCTCGTGCACACGCTGCGCGACATGTCGCCCATTGACGGGACGTACGAGATCGGCGTCGCGGGCTCGGCGAGCGGCAACGTCGACATCTCGGAGAAGCTCGCGTCCGCGCTGCCGGTCTACCTCGCGGTCGTGGTCGGCCTGTCGCTGATCATCCTGGTCCTGGTGTTCCGGTCGATCTTCGTCCCGGTCATCGCGACGCTCGGCTTCATCCTGTCGTACTTCGCCGCCCTCGGCGGGGTCGTCGCGATCTACCAGTGGGGCTGGCTGGGCGGCGTGTTCGGCGTCGAGAGCCCGGGCCCGATCCTGAACTTCCTGCCGACGATCCTGGTCGGCATCCTGTTCGGGCTCGCGATGGACTACATGCTCTTCCTCGGGTCGGGCATGCGGGAGGCGTACGCGCACGGTGCGCCGGCGCGTGTCGCGGTCGTGCAGGGGGTCCGGGCCGGGCGCTCGGTCGTGACGGCCGCGGCGATCATCATGATCGCGGTGTTCGGCGGCTTCATCTTCTCGCACAGCGCGATGATCCGGCCGATCGGTTTCGCGCTCGCGTTCGGCGTGCTCGTCGACGCGTTCGTGATCCGCATGATGGTCGTGCCCGCGCTCATGCACCTCGCGGGCGACAAGGCGTGGTGGCTGCCGCGCTGGCTCGACAGGATCCTGCCCGACGTCGACGTGGAGGGCGCCTCGCTCGAACGTCGCCACCCGCACGCGGCCGCCGGCGTCTCGGAGGCCGCTCCCGAGGACGACCTCGACAAGGACGCCGCGGGCGTCCGGGGCTGACGCCCACGGCACAGGCCCGCAGCGACACCGCCGGAGCCGCCCTCCTCACCGAGAGGAGGGCGGCTCCGGCCGTCTCCCGGCGGGCTGCTGCGCGGCGCCACGGGGCGGGAGGGCGCGGAGAACGCGCGACTCACGCCGCTGTTTTGCTCCGCAGTGCCCCGAGAAGGTAGCCTTGCGACGCTCGGTGCCTAGCATCCGAGCATGGAGACGTCGCATAGTCAGGTCTAGTGCGCCACCCTGCTAAGGTGGTAACGGGGCAACCCGTTCGAGGGTTCAAATCCCTCCGTCTCCGCTCAGGAAGGTCCCGGCTGCGTCAGGCCCGGGGCCTTTTCTGTTGCCCGGGAGTGCGCGCCGCCGCGCCACCCGACACTCCTTCCCGGCCGCCCGCACCCCCGTGCTCGACGCACGACCGGTGCCCGACGGCGGGACGCGAGCCCCGCCGTCGGGCACCGGCAGTGCGTGGCACGGGCCGCGATCAGGCGGCCATGGCCGAGCGCACCACGAACCGTGACGCGGCCGCCCCGGCCAGCACGAGCGCCGAGGCCCCCGCGACGCACGCCAGGAACTGCAGCACCACGTCGACGTTCGCGAACGCGTTGATCCCGAGGACGGGCACCATGAACAGGAGCGAGGCGACGGTCGCGAGGCCCACGCTCGCTGCCAGCGGGATGACGGTCTCGCGGAACCGCGCCTTGTCGAGGGTCTTGAGGTCGGTGCCCGCGAGGGTCAGCGCGCGATACTCGCCCCGCTGGTCGATCACGCGTCCGGCCTGCATGACCCCCGTCGAGACAGCAGCCAGGACGCCCGCGATCGCGAGGGTCAGGAAGCCGCCCGTGACCAGGTCGACCACGAACTGGACCTCTTCGGGGTCGGCGCCCATGCTCGGGTCGAACAGCGCGAGGACGCTCGTGATCCCGGCGATGAAGGTCGCGAGGGCGACGCCGCCGACCGACCGCCACGCGGTCTTGGGCGAGTCGACGATGCGGCGGCCTGCGAGGAGCGTCGGGACGTTGCGCGCGCCTCGCGCGGTCAGGCGGCCGACGACCCAGATGACGAACGGGCCGACGACGTTGAGCGTCGCGAAACCGGCCACGAGCACGAGGGTGAGGATCGCGATCGTGACACCGGCGCCGCCGAACGAGACGTTCGTGACGACGAGCATCGCGATGAAGGCGACCGCGATCGAGAGCAGACGGACCGCCTTCATGCCCGGCGGGGTCACACGGGCCGCGACGCCCAGGGGAGTGATCGCGACCCGGCGCAACGAGACGGCGGCCGAGACCAGGGCGACGAGCACGACGCCCACGACCGCGAGCAGCAGCACGGGCACGCCGACCCACAGCTCGGAGATCTCGAACGTCCGCCCCTGGAAGCGCAGCTGGGCCACCAGCGGCAGCAGGGCCGCGTAGCCGACCAGACCCACCAGGGCGCCCACGAGGGCCTGCGCGGCCGCGTCGAGGACCGTGAGCGTGGCGACCTGGCCGGTCGTCGCCCCCGCGAGGCGCAGCGACGCGAGGCGGGCGTCGCGGCGAGCCACCGCGAGGCGGGCCGCGGCACCGCCCAGCGTCACGAGCGGGATGAGCAGCAGGAGGGACGCGATGGCCGCGAAGATCGGGTACTGGCTGTCGTAGGAGCCTGCGCCCGCCTCGGGCCCGTTCGCCATACCGTCGAACCCGCCGGCGCGAGCCACGAAGGCCCCCACGCCGCCGACGACGACGAGCAGGATCGCGGTCGTCGCGGCGAACGCGATGATCGCCAGGACGTTGGTCAGGCCCTGGGGGTCGCGCGCGTCGGAGCTGCGGCGGCGCAGGAGCCACCACAGGTCGAGGGTCGCCTTCATCGGGAGACCCCCTGCGTGGGGTCGTGCTGCGCCGAGGGTGCGCCGTTCGCGGGGTGCGCGGCCATGGCTGCGCGCGTGGCGTCGTCGGGCGCGTGCGGCGGCGGGGCGGGCTGCTGCTGCGCGGGCGCGTTCGCGTGGAACTCGCCCGAGATGCGACCGTCGCGCATCGTGACGGTGCGCGAGCAGTAGCGGGCCACGCCCGCGTCGTGCGTGACGATCACGAGCGCGGCGCCCGACGCCTGGACCGCGGCCGTCAGCACCGACAGGACCTCGGCGCCCGTGCCCTGGTCGAGCGCCCCGGTGGGCTCGTCGGCGAACACGACGCCTGGCGACCCGACGAGGGCACGTGCGATCGCGACGCGCTGCGCCTGGCCTCCCGAGAGCTCGCCCGGTCGACGCTGCTCCATGCCGGCCAGTCCCAGGTGCGCGAGCCAGGCCGCCGCGACCTGCGTGGCCTGGGCGCGCGGGGTGCCCGCGAGCATGAGCGGCAGGGCGGCGTTCTCGACCGCGGGGAGCTCGGGCAGGAGCTGGCCCGACTGGAAGACGAAGCCGAAGTCCTCGCGGCGCAGGGCCGTGCGCCGGCTCTCGCTCAGGGTCGTGAGGTCCTCCCCGCGCCAGGACACCGTGCCCGAGGTGGGCTTGACGATGCCCGCGAGGCAGTGCAGGAGCGTCGTCTTGCCCGAGCCCGAAGGGCCCATGATGGCGACGGACTCGCCGGGGGAGACTGTGAGGGAGACGCCCGCGAGGGCGTGCGTGGCGGTGTGGTCGGTGCCGTAGACCTTCGTCAGCCCGGAGGCGACGAGGGGCGAGCCGGTCGAGGGGGCAGGGCCGAGGTTCGTCATGCCCCCATCCTTCGGCGAGGACGGGGTGCACCGCGTCCGGCCACGGTGGGGACCTGCCCGACGGCGGGTCATGCCCTGGGGGGACCGGTCGCCGTCCTCGCGGCGTACGTCTCGACGGCCCGCACGCGTGCCCGCACGCCTGCCCGCACGCGTGCCCGCACGCTTGTCAGAACGAGCGTGAGCTCGAGGTCACGCTGGTTCTGACAACTGTCTGAGCGCGGGTCAGGTGATCGGGTTGGTGAGCGTCCCGATGCCCTCGATCGTGATGTCGGCGGTCTGACCCGGCACGACGTGCGCCGACGTGCTCGGCGACCCCGTGAGGACCACGTCGCCCGGACCGAGGGTCAGGTGCGACGTCAGGTAGACGAGCTGCTCGACGACGTCCCACGCGAGGCCCGACGTCGACGCCTCGGCCTGGGTGGCGCCGTCGACCTGGACGTCGATCGCGAGGGCGCCCGGGGTGGCGAGGTCCGTCTCGATCCAGGGGCCGAGCGGCGTGAAGCCGTCGCCGTTCTTGGACTGCGTGAACTTGTCGTCGAGCGCGCTCTGCTCGTACGCCGTGACGTCGTTGCCGACGGTCCAGCCCAGGATCGCACCGGGGACCTGCTCGGGCGTGAGGTGGCGGGACGTGCGGCCGATGACGATCGCGAGCTCGCCCTCGACCACGACCTTGCCCGCGGCCGGGTCGAGCCGCACGGGCTCCCCCGGGCCGATCACGGTGCGTGCCGACTTGGCGAACGCCTGCGGCGGGACGAGGCGGTCCGCGGGGCCGCTGTTGTGCGCCATGCCGAGCACGACCCGCGGCTCGCACGGCGCGAGGAGGCGGGCACCGTTGACGGGGTGGGTCTCGCCCGTGCGCTCGAGGACCGGGGCGTAGTGGTCGACGACGACGGCCCAGACGTCACCGTCCTGGACGACGGGTCGAGGGCCGGTGGGGGTGTCGATCCGAGCGAGTCTCACGGTGGGTTCCTCCGTCTGCGGGCAATCCGTCCGCGGGTGTGGCCCGCGGGGGTCGGCGCGGTCGTGCCGGCTCCCGTGAGACTACAGGAGGTATGACGTCCGATGTGATGGCTGGCGTGGCTGACACGGGGACCCGGCACGACACTGAGGAGGACGGGCCGGCGGACCGATGCCGCCCCGCGGCGCACGGCGGGGAGGCACCATCGCACGCACGGCGGACGGCGTGACCCAGGCCCCGGCGGGGCGCGGGCGGGCCACGAGCGCCCTCGCCCTCGTCGGGGCGCTCGGCGTCGTGTTCGGAGACATCGGGACGAGCCCCCTGTACGCAGCGACGGCCGTGGTCGCCACGGCACGGGGCGCGGGGGTCGAGCCCGACCGGACCTTCGTCTACGGGATGACCTCGACGATCCTGTGGACCCTGACCCTCGTCGTGAGCATCCTGTACGTCCGACTCTTCCTCCGGGCGGACAACGACGGCGAGGGTGGGCTGCTCGCCCTGCTCGGACTGCTCCGGCGCACCCTCGGCCGGTCGCACGGTGGGCGCAGGGCGACCCTCGTCGTCACCGTGCTCGGCATGCTCGGAGCCGCGATGTTCCTCGGGGACAGCGTCATCACCCCGGCCATCTCCGTCCTGTCGGCCGTCGAGGGCCTCGAGGTCGTCGAACCTTCGCTCGCGCGGTTCGTGGTGCCGCTGGCCCTCGCGATCCTCGCGAGCCTGTTCCTCGTCGAGCGGTTCGGCACCCGGGCGATCGGACGGCTCTTCGGGCCCGTCATGCTGCTCTGGTTCGCGACCCTCGCCGCGTGCGGCGTCCGCGGCGTGGTCGAGACGCCCGACGTCCTGGTGGCCGTCTCCCCGCACTGGGTCGTGCTGTTCTTCCTCGACCACCCCGCGGCGGCCTTCCTGTCGCTGGGCGCCGTGGTCCTCGCCGTGACCGGGGCCGAGGCCCTGTACGCCGACCTCGGGCACTTCGGGCGACGGCCCATCGCCCGCGCCTGGACCTTCGTCGTGTTCCCCGCGCTCGCCCTGAGCTACCTGGGGCAGGGTGGTCACCTCATCGCCTCGCCCGAGGCCGCCCGCAACCCGTTCTTCTCGCTCGTCCCCGCCCCCCTGGCGATGCCCGTCGTCGTCCTCGCGACCCTTGCGACCATCATCGCGTCACAGGCCGTGGTCTCGGGAGCCTTCTCGGTCGTCCACCAGGGCGGTCGCCTCGGGGTCCTCCCACCCCTGCGGACCGTCCACACCTCGTCCGCGAACAGCCGACAGATCTACCTGCCCGCCGTGAACGTCCTCCTGGCGGTGGCGGTCCTGCTCATCGTCCTGGCGTTCCGGTCCTCGGGAGCGCTCGCCTCCGCGTACGGCATCGCCGTGACGCTGACCATCTCGATCACCACGGTCGTCTACCTTGCCCACACCTGGACGTCCCGACGGCGCCCTACCGGCCGGTTCGTCGTCGCCGGCTCGATCCTCGTCCTCGTCCTCGTCCTCCTCGCCGCCAACCTCGCCAAGGTCGGCTCGGGCGGATGGCTGCCCCTGACGGTCGGCGCCCTCGTGTTCGTCGTCATGACCACCTGGTGGACGGGCCGGCGGCACGTCGACCGCGGGCGCCTCGCGCTCGAGACCACTGTCCAACGCGTCGAGGACGTCCTGGAGGCGCACGGCTCCGTGACCAGGACCCGGGGGACCGCGGTCTTCCTCAGCAGGCACCGCGGCGTCGTGCCGCTCGCCCTGCGATCCATGGTCGAGCAGAACCACGCGCTCCAGCGGCACGTCCTGCTCGTGAGCTGGGCGACGAGCGACCGCCCCGTCGTCCCGGCCGGCGAGAGGTACCGGGCGGCCCCCGTCGGGGACGAGGGCGTCGTCGAGATCGTCGCGACCTACGGGTTCCGCGAACGCCCACGAGTCGTCCGCCTGCTGGCCCAGGTTCAGCGAGACGCGCCCGACCTGATGCACGGCGTCGACCTCGGGACCGCGACCTACTTCGTGTCGCTGTCGGTACCCCGTTCGACCCCGCGGTCCAGGATGCCGCGCTGGTCCCAACGCCTCTTCCTCGGCCTGTACCGGCTCGTGCCCGACCCGGTCGAGACCCTCGACCTGCCCCGCGAGCGGACCATCGTGCTGAGCCGGGACGTGCCGCTGTAGCGCCTCGTGCGGTGGAAGTGGCAGGATTTCGCGGTTCCCCGTCGAGCCAGGACAGGTCGCGACGTGGCCACCGTGGTGTCGTGCGTCACGAAGTGGCTGGTCAGCCCGTATCGGTTTGAGTATCCAGCGAAACTCGTTGTAGTCTTCTCGACGGCTGCTCAAGAGAAATCGCAGAGCGGCCGGGCGCCCGTAGCTCAACGGATAGAGCATCTGACTACGGATCAGAAGGTTGGGGGTTCGAATCCCTCCGGGCGCACAGTACGCGAAGGCCAGGAACCGTCACGGTTCCTGGCCTTCCCGTGTTGGGGCACCCTTTCTGCTCCGACACGGCGACGCACCGGCCTGACACGCCCAGACACGGCTCCGACGCCGTCGCACGGGGATCATGCGAGGGCTTGCTCACCGGCCCGCCCGCCGTCTCACCCCCGGCCGATGCGGCGCCGGTGGACGCCCGACGTGCGGGCATTGCACGATCGCCCCGTCGCCGGACCGATCCTTCGCATGACATCGCCCATCTCCTCCCTCGTGGTGCGCCGCTCCGACATGCGCAGCC
Source organism: Oerskovia jenensis (assembly GCF_016907235.1). Classification (NCBI taxonomy): domain Bacteria; kingdom Bacillati; phylum Actinomycetota; class Actinomycetes; order Micrococcales; family Cellulomonadaceae; genus Oerskovia; species Oerskovia jenensis. The sequence goes on along the minus strand of NZ_JAFBBO010000001.1, from coordinate 2,116,769 downwards.
TCCGTCCAGCTCCCCGGGGCGGTGCCCTGCAGGGCTGGGTGCGAAAGCCCTTGGCTCCCTACCGCGAACTGTGCGCACGCTCCGTCCCTGCCTCCCAACCTGCCGTGCCCCCTCCGGCCGTTCCAGCCGACCTGCTGGACGCCAATTCGGCCGGGGCCGCACTGGGATACCCGGCCGCCATCGTCCGGCACTGGGCCACGCAGGCGCCCGCCCGCCTACCAGCGTTCGTGCTGATTGACGGCGCCCCCTACTTCACCCGCGCGGCGCTTGGTGAGGTGGTTCGATGAGTGACTGGAGCGGCCCCTGGGTCACGGTCACCACGTCGAAGGGCACCACCTCGTGGTCGGTGCCCGCAGACTGGGGCTTCGCCGATCTGCCTGTCGCGGGCAAGGTCCGGGTCCGCTGGCGCGCACCAGGTGGCAAGAACCCGCGATCCCGTACGCTCTGGGCCGCTGACGCCGCCCTGGCACCCCTGCTGCGCACTCTCGTCGCCGCCAGCGCCAATCCTGGGTCCTGGACCGTCGCAGCGGATGGTAGCCCGGTACCCACTGCGCCGACCTCCGCCAGGCCCGCCCTGCCTAAGCCGGTCCATGCCGCACACTCCGACTCCGATCCACTGGGCGTGGTTGGGCCGCACAACGCCCTACTCGGCAGGATCGCGGCGGGCGAGTACCCGTTGGGGGCAACGATCGCCGACGTGATCCGGATGGTGGTGGCGGAGCGGGCCCCGGGGTGGAGCCCCGCGCACAACGTCAACATGCGCAATGTCTTGGCCTTCGTGGAGCACGTGATGGTATACCGTGAGCCGAACCTGAACGACACCCCCGAGGTGGTTGCCTGGAAGCGGGCGCGGCTCGAGCTGGATGGGGTGATGGAGGGCGGGTCGCTGCACGTGGCACTCATCCTGCCGCCGGACCTCACGGAGGCGATCTCGCTGCGCCGGTACTCCAACCGGCGCGCAGACCTGCTCAACGTCCAGCGCCAGCTGGCCTGGCACCAGTCCTGGACCAGGTACGACGATGCCCAGCGGGCCCGGGCGGCAGGCATTCGGCGCGGGGGGCGTCTCCCCGCCCGGCCTGCCGACACACTCGAGCTGTTGCCGGTCGAGTCCGAGGTCTCAGCCCGCACAGAGGAGTTGTTTGCAAAGGCCATCCAGATGCTGCTGAACCACGCCGCTGACCATGGCCTGCTACCCGGCCGCAATCCGTTCCCGCATTTCGCCGGCCGCACCCGCTCGGTGGCTGGATTCCGGCGCCCCCAACCCATGGCCATCCACGAACGAAACGTTGTCCCGTTGGGCACCGTGATTGATTTGGCCGAAGCCATCGCCCGGCAAGGCCCCACCGACCCGCGCACTGGGTGCGCCGTCGGGGACCGGTTCCGCGCCCTGGTGCTGGCCTCGGTGGCGGCCGGGCGGCCGAGCGAGTATGCGGCCCTGCGCCCCGACGACTACCGCTCTGGCCCTGAACCCCGGCTGGTTTTTCGAACCTCGGCTGGCCCGGCACACACCGCCGGGACCCGAGACGGCACCTCCTACGCCCACTCGGGCTCGTTGAAAGGCCGGGCACCTGGACAGGTTCGCGAAGTTCCGATCCCGCGGGCCGTAGCCGAGGTCCTAGACGCTCACCTCGCCGCAGGGTACGCCAGCCGTGACCACCTGTTCACTGGGCCAGGCGGTGGACCGCTGAGGTGGGGGAACCACGTCGAGACTTACTGGCGTCCTGCCGTACGCGAAGTCCTGGGGCACGCGGCTGAACCGCAACTGCGCAACCTGACACTGCACTGGCTGCGCAAGGGGGCCATCACCTGGCTCCTACGGTCGGGGATGAACCTCCTCGACGTCGCCGAGCTGGCCGGGCATGACCACACCATCCTGATCAACCACTATGCCGGCGTCACGCATTCCGCGGACGCCAGGCGGATCTGGACCGGCTGGGAGGACGCTTGGGCTTGGGCCTCCAGCGAACGCGTCGCGGTGGTTGGGCGGATCCCGTGATCGAGCGAATCGACCCCGAGCAGACCGGTGTGTGGGACATCACAACCTACTCGGGCGCGGTGTACCGCCTGCGGGTTCCCCCGGACGCCCGGGCCACCGTCGTGCGCCGTCCCGGAATCGGGGGCTCCGCGCCGCAACGCGGGCTGCGCCGTGACCACACCCCGATCGAGGTTGTCGCTTGGGGCAGCTATGACCACCTCGATGGACTGACCGCCGGCATCAGCCTGGGCAGGTGCGTGCTCTTCGTGCTCGAACCCCTCGGGCCCGACGGCGAGGCGACCGTACGGGTCACTACGCCGGTCGCTGGCATTGCCCCTCGCTCACAACCTGACTTGGGGCAATCGCCGAACTGAGTGCGCGGCCGCCCGGGGTGCCGGTCCTGCACCAGGGTGCGATCCGCTGGTCGGATGGCCCGGTCATGGGGTGTGCGTACACCCGCAACCTGCGATCACGTTGGCTCCTGCGACCGTGGGGTACGGCCGCAAGGGCTAGGAGCGTAGCGGGGGCACAGGGTGGTCGGGCCACAGCCGAGTCTCCAGCGCCTCCTCGAGCTTGGCCAATGTGACCGCGTCCGGCCAGGTGCGTCCGGCTAGGAGGTCGTAGATGGTGGTGCGCTCGAGGCCAGCCTGTCGAGCCAAGCTGGTCTTGGTCTGGCCTTCGAGACTGCACCCTAAGCGGCGCGCGATCTCCACCGCGTATGCGACCGCGGTCGGCGCGTCAGCGGTGAAGGTGCCCTCGGGCCAATCACCCTCCGCGAGCCAGTCACGAGGGGTGCGGTACTCCTGGCTGCGGCGGGGCATGTCAACACTCTACGGCCGGACCTTGCCGCCGCCCGTCTCCGGTTCCTACCCCAGTCCATCGAGAAAGACCCTGACGGGGGTGATGCTGCCGTCGTATGCCTGGAAGAGGTCAGTCTGTCGTGGTCGGTAAACGGGTGCATGCCCGCGCGGCGGTGCCCGAGCACCAGGTGCCCCTGCGATCGAGGACCCGTTCTGCCAGGCGCGCTCGCGGTCGTCGACTGCCCCGCACCAGCGACTGTCCGGCCGAAGTGGTCAACGGCTGGCTCGAACGCCTCCGTCCTCGGCTTACACAAATCTGACCCGCTTCATGGCGATCACGCCTGGGTGTCGATACCTTCAGACTATTGCCTCTCCCGTATCTGCATTGAGCCGCCGGTGTCATCGTTAGCATGAATCGAAGCTGCCGACAAGAGGCGCCGAAATGCTACCGCTTGGTCAAATTGGAGAGCCTCGTGCCAGACCCCATGGAGGTGCTACAGTCGCCAACCGGGGCAGGAGAACACCGCACAGGTCTGCTCTGCGTCCATATCGCTGTGGCAGGGGGGAGTGACTTGGTGTCAGCAAGAAGCAGTTTGAAAGAATCGCGCATCGTCGTCGTGACGGGAGGCGGCACGGGAATGGGCCGTGCCATTGCCAGACGATTCCTCGCGGACGGAGCCGAGACGTACATCCTCGGTCGTCGGCCGGACGTCCTGGCGCGCGCCGTGGAGGAGAGCGCATCCGGGGTCATGCATGCCATCCCCGTCGATCTCACCGATCCAGCCGGAGTGCTGGGCGTCGTCGATGCCCTCGCCGGGCGGGAGATCGACGTCCTCGTGAACAACGCCGGTGGGGTCGGCGGGCCGCCTGCCGCGGGGCTCGAGGCCACCTTTGACAGGTTCCGCAGCCTTCTAGAGCAAAATCTCCTGTCCGCGATGATGTTGACCGAGGCGCTGTGGCCCTCGCTGTCCCGGCCGGGCGGGCGTGTGGTCAACATCAGTTCGATTGCAGGTCAACGCGGTGGTGGTGGTGCCTACGGTGCGGCGAAGGCTGGCCTCGTTGCGTGGAGCCTCGAGCTCGCGGCGCGCGGGGGGCCGCACGGTATTACCGTCAATGCCGTTGCACCCGGCTATGTCCAGGATACCGAGTTCTTCGACGAATCCGGACGCTCGACACGGCACGAGAGCCTTGTGGCGCAGACGCTCGTCGGACGTGCCGGAACCCCGGAGGACATCGCTGGGGCCGTGGCCTTCCTCGCGTCGGACGAGGCGTCGTGGGTGACCGGCCAGGTGCTGAGCGTCAACGGCGGCGCGCTCCTGGGTCGGTGATTCGAATGGCCCCAATTGCGAACTCCGCGAGACCTGCCCGCATTCTCTACCTCTTTCCTGACAGGGCCAGCTCGGAGTCCCGGCTGTGGGAGGAAGTATCTTTCTGGCCAGCTTATAGAGATGTCGCGCTGCGGTGCGGGCTTGCATTTGACGTCGTGGTTCCCGAGCATGTCGTGCTGTCTGCGGATTCAGCATATTGGAAAGGAGGGCTGCTTGACCCTTCTTATGACATCATTGTTTACGATATTCGCAGTGGCCCTGTTCATGATGTAGATCTGTGGACCAGTATGACCCTAGTCAGGTCACTCGAGGCGCTAGGTTTCTGGACCGCGATCCGGCTCGACGACGCGATTCTTTTCAATGACAAGTACGCGACTGCGGTCGAACTCGCGAACTCCCCAGTCCCGTTGATCCCCTCTGTTCGGGTGACGACGGGAAGAGACACCGACCGGATCTCCTACCAGGAGCTCGTCCCGGACGACTGGTTCCCGGTGTTCACCAAGCCGGCGTCATGGGGTCGTGGGCTCGGCTGCGTGCTGTGCCCCGATCGCGCGACGCTCGACGCTGTACTCGGGCTCGCCTCGGGCAGCGGGGCGTGCATGCTCGTCCAACCGTCTGTCGGAGAGGTGGTCGCAGACACCCGGATCGTGGCCGTCGAGGGCAAGGTCGTCGCCGCCTATGACCGGCTCCCGAGTGATTCGTCGCATGTGGCGAACGTAAGTCGGGGCGCGACCGTGCGACCCCGGCAGCACGTGGAGCAGGCGCTGCACGAGTTGGTCACCCTGGTTTATGAACGGTTCGACCTTCCATATGTCTGCATCGACGTCCTAGTGAACGCGAGGGGCGAGCTCTACCTCTCGGAGCTAGAACTCGATGGCGCAGTCTCTGCGCTGTTCGACGACCCCGAGGTGATGGACCGGGTTGTCGGTGCACGTTTCCGCGCCTACGAGACCCGTCTCGAGGAGCACACCCGTGAACGGATCCTGGCGGCGACGTCGGTGAAAGGAGTACGTGAGTGACGACCACCATCGGTACCCTGACCAGAGATCAGTTGCGATCCGCTGCCGCCCGGTACTTGCCGCCTGGCGCTCCTGACAGTGGACGGCCTGATCCCTGGGGCTACGCCGAACTCAGGACGGCAGGCTGGCAGCGAGCCGAGGTCGACGGCAGCTTCGTGGTCGCGAGCGGAGGCACCACTGGTTCCCCGAAGATCATCGCACTCGCGCCACACCTCGGCGTGCCACTCGTTGCTGCCGCCTGGCAGCCGCTCGGTGAGAACGACGTTCTGCTCAACCTGTTCCCGCCCGGACGGATGTGGGGCGCGCACTACTTTTACAACGCAGTGGCGCTGCACTCGAAGGCCAGTACGGTCCCCATGGGCGCGCTCGCGCCGCAGGAACTCACGGCTTGGGCCGACGTCATCGGCGAGCTCGGTGTGACCGCGCTCGCCGGTGCGCCTAACGTTCTCGCCCGGTTTGCCGAGGCGGTGGCGCTCAGTGGGATCCGCCTGCCTGTGAGGTCAGCCTTGTGGTCGGGCGAGCCGCTCACTGCGGGACACGCCGCTGCTCTGGCTGCCACGTTCCCCGGCGTCGGATTATGGGGCAACTACGGATCAATCGAGACCTTCGTCATCGGGGTAAGCAGGCCGGACTGCGGGTTGGGGCTGCAGCACCTCCTTCCTGGACAGCAACTTGAGCTCGACGACTCAGGTGCGCTCCTGACCAGGGTGGGGGAAGGGTGGCCGATCCCTGCGTGGCGCTTCCGGCTCGGCGACCGCATCGGGAGCGCCACCTGCCCGTGCGGCGACGAAGACGCGTTCCAGGTGCTCGGACGTGCCGACGACGCCTTCAAGCTGTACGGCGGCCTAGTGCGTACGAGCGATCTCCTCTCGGTGACCCGGTCGGTGGAGGGAATCATCGATGCGCAGGTCGTCCTCTTCCGCGACGCCGACATCTCTGCCGCCGTCAAGGGCGTGCTCGTCCGCTGTACCGGGACCCAGGATGCGGCTGAGGTCCGGCGAGCCCTCCTACGCGGTCTGAACGAGCTTGAGGCCTGCGATCGGCACACCCCCGACGCAGTTCGGGTCGAGGTTGTCACCGAGCTCAAGCAGCATCCCCTTACGCACAAGGTCCTTCCCGTGCTGTGGCGCGACGCCGCCGAGCTCGACTTCAAGATCGGAGCACTCACATGACCGACGCACGGACCTTGGAACGTCCTCTGACCAAAGTGGCGGAGAACGCCCCTACGAGAGCCCTGACCAGGGACAACGTCACCCTCAACCCGCAGCGCCCGGAGTACGACCGGTTTCGGGCGTGGTTCACCAGGCCGCTGCTTGGACGACCTGCGGTGCTCGATGCTGAGGAGACCGCCTCACTCGCTGAGGACCTGCCAGCGCTCCTGCGCCTTCTGCAGGAGTTGCCGAAGAGGCTCTTCGACGGCGACGAGACCGCGTTCGCGCGGGCGCTGGGTTGGGATGGGGAGCTCGCTACGGCTGCGCTGGAACTCCTATCGGGCCCGCCGATGCCCGTCGGTCGGGCCGACCTGGTGAAGAGCCCGAACGGCTTCCAGGTCGTGGAGTTCAACACGTCGAGTTCGCTGGGATCGTTCGAGTTTGGTGAGCTCTGCCGTGCGGTGCTCGCCGACCCAGCGTTCGCAGGTGCCGCCGGACGGCTCGGGCTCACCTACCGCGACCCAATGGCCCTGCTCGCCGACACGCTCCTGAAACTCACGGGTCGAGACCCTGACGACCCACCGGTCGTGGCCCTGGTCGGCTGGTTGACCGAGCCGTTCATCGTCGATGCCTCCTTGTTTACCGGTCTGCTGCAAGACCTCGGGTTCACGGTGGTGGCAGGGAAGCTCTCGGACCTGGAGATCCGCACCGATGGCGTCCATCTGCAGGGGGTGCGCGTGGATGTCGTGTATCGGACGTTTCTGCTGAAGACTCTGGCCGAGGGAGAGCACAGCGCCGATGCACTCCGCCCCCTTGCACATGCGGTGGCCCGGGGTGACGTGTTCCTATTCTCGCCGCTGAACTCCGACCTCTTTGGGTCCAAGGCTTGCTTCGCGATGCTGAGCGACGAGGAGAACAAGCACGCTTTCTCTCCTGCCGAGCTCGGGGTGATAGACCGGCTTGTGCCGTGGACCCGGTCGATGACCGGTGCCGACCAGCGTGCTTGTGACGGGACCGGGTCGCTCGCCGAGCATGTCATGCGCGAGCGCCGCGAGCTCGTCCTGAAGCCGAGCATCGGTCACGCCGGACGCGGGGTAGTTGCTGGCTGGATGACCGAAGATGACGAGTGGGCGCAACTCGTACGCACCGCCGTGCTGGGCGGCTACGTGGTGCAACGCCGTGTGCCCTCCGTCGCGGAGCGCTTCCCGCTTCTCGACCCCACGGACAACGAGCACCGGTCGGCGGGGTGCTTCCTGCACTGGGGCCTTTTCGTCACGGACGCAGGCCTCAGCGGCGGCTTCGTCAAGGGCGTCCTCGACCGCGAGCAGGACATCCGGTACCTCGGAGACGGCTCTCACGTGGGCTGCATCTTCCATGCACCCGTCGACGAGACGAGGAGAATCTGATGCTCATCAACACCCGCGAACGACTGACCACGCTATTCGACGCCCAGCGCGAGTACGACGAGATCCGCGCCTCTTCCGTGTCCGACGGCTTCTACGACCAGAAGATGGGGAAGCTGTGGGAGCGGGCGGCGGAGTCACCAGCCTACCGGGGATTCGGCCCGTACAGCTGGCAGGCGTTCACCGAACTGCCGGTCACGGCCAAGACGCGGCTGCGGGCAGAGCCCTGGCATTTCGTTGCGACAGGTCTGGAATCAAGTGCTAAGTACTACGAGACGACTGGGACGACCGGGACGGGGACCCCGACACCGAGGCTCGCCGACGACGTGATCTGGAACGTCGTCTCTGTCGCGTCGGCATGGCGTGAACTGCTCTCGAAGGACGAGCGAGCACTCAGCCTGCTCCCGTCCGACATCGTCCCAGTCGGTGACCTGGTCGCCTCGGTGTGCGAGTACCTGGATGTACCGCACGCACGTGCCTATCCGTTCGCCACGGGCATCTCTGACTGGGAGCGCGTGATCGGCCTGTGGCGAACGCTACGGCCAACGGTGGTATTCATGGCACCGGGGGTTGCGCTCCAGCTCACACGGCTGCTCCAGCAGCGCGGACTCCTTGCCGAACTGAGTGGGTCGGTCCGCACGATCAACCTTCTCGGCGAGGTCAGCGTGCCCGCGATGCGGGCACGCCTCGGCGCGTGGTGGGGCGCCCGTGTCTTCGACTCCAGCTACGGGAGCACCGAGACGGGAACGCTGGCAGCGGCGTGCTCGATGGACCGTCTGCACCTGCTCGCAGCATCGAACTATGCCGAGGTGGAGACGTCCCACGGGCTGACGCCCTTGGAGCACGGATCCCGGGGAAAACTCGTCGTGACCCCGCTGAACCTCTACTCTCGCCCCCTGCTGCGGTACGACACGGGGGACGAGGTCGTGGCCTCCGCGGACTGCCCGTGCGGGGCCAACGAGCTGAGCATCACGGTGCTGGGCCGCGCGACGGATGGTGTCCAGGTACACGGGGCGGTGCTGTCGCCCCACGTTGTTGAAGACATCATCTACAGCCTGACTCCTGCGACGGGGTATGTCCTCGACGTCGATCCGGAAGGCGGCCGCTTTCGGCTCGTGCTTGAGCGCTTTCCCGGTCAGGACCGGAAACAGGAGCCCAGCTGGCTCACGGCCGTGCAGGAGGCGTTCCGCACCCAGGTGCCGCCCGGGTGCGACGGGGCCACCTTCGTCAACACCCTGCCGTCGACCACAAAGAGTGGCGCGTCCCAGAAGAGCTGGAAGCGCTCGAACATCCGCGTGCTGAAGGAGTGACCACCGCAATGTCCCAGATTCTCGCATCGCCGCCGACGACTCCCGACCTGTGGTGCACCTATGCCGCTGTGCGCGCTCTGTCGTGGATGGAACGGGGCGATCGAACCTCGCGGCTAGGAGAGACCGTGGCGTTCGTCCGAGGTCGCCGCAACGCCGACGCTGGCTACGCCTGGAGCAAGGGCATGATGTCCGACGCCTGGGCGACCTTCTATTGCACGGCCACGCTCGCCGACCTCGGCCAGCCGATCGACGACGTCGCCGCGACGGCACAGTGGTTGCGATCAACCTGGACGGGTGAGGCCTTCGGCATGATGCCGGGGCAGTCGGCCGAAGTGTGGGCCACCCACTTCTCGACGCGGACCGCGATCGAGGTGTGCGGCGTGGACGTCCCCGACCGTCAGGCACTCCTGCACTGGCTCCAGCGGCTCCAGGCACCGAACGGCGGCCTCGGCTGGAGCCCCGACCATGCGGCAACCGGCGACGCGGACGTCCGTGCTTGCTACTACGGTGTAGCCGCGTGGCGCGCGCTCGCCTCGCGTGAGCGTGTAGACCCACCCTGGGATGTGTCGGCCCTAATAGCCTGGCTCCGCGCGCGGCAGACGGCTGTCGGTGGCTTCGTCTTCGCCCCCGGCGATGACGTCCCCTGCATGTGGGCGACCTTCCGTGCGGTCGGTGCCCTGGCCACGCTGGGAGCGGCCCCCGCCACCGACCCGACCGCGTGGATCCTCGACCAGCGCGACGAGTCGGGTGCCTTCCGACGGTGGCCCGGGTACGAGGTCACCGACGTGTGGGCCTCGTTCTGCGCGATTGGTGCACTGCGTGAACTCGGGGGGGTGCCGACGGAGGTGGCAGATGCGGCGGAACGTCGCCTTGCCGAGCTCTCGTGCGAGGGCGGAGGCTTCACATATCGTGAGCCGCAGCGGGCAGCGGATGCACTGAACACCTCGGCTGCGGCGCTGCTGCTTGCACCACAGGACCCGGAGCTGGACGTCGCTCGTCGCTGGCTCGAGGGGTGTCTGCTGCCCAATGAGAACGGGATCATGTACATGCCAGGGCGCGGGGCAGAGGTTCGGTGCACGCTGTGGGCTCTGCAGGCTGGGGCGTTCCGTGACTCGCCACGCACCCTTGAGGCGATCGGCTCGTGGCTCGGGGAACTGCAGAACCCGGACGGCGGCGTGGGCTACTGGAAGGGCCGGGGATCGGACCTCGTCTCGACGGCGTCGGCAGTCGAGATCCTCGGCCTCTCGGGTGCTCGCGATGCCCTCGACCGGAACCGTCTTGTCGGCTTCGTCCGGGCGTGCGCCGGGCCGGGACACGTCGAGTTCGGCAACGTCCCCGGTGCACCACCAACGGCGCGCTCTACCTTCCACGCGCTGCGGATCTTACAGGTCGCTGGCCGCGCGGATCGCGGTGATGTGCTCGACGTGCTCGAGCGACACGGGGTGCGAAGCGGGGGGTGGGCAAACGAGGGCAGGCGGATGCCGGACCTGCTCACCACGTACGAGGCTGTCACGACGGCTGACCGCTTCGGTATCGGCGTGGAGTGGGATCGCCTCAATGCGTTTCTCGACCGCACAAGTTCGGGTGGACGCGTGGCGTGGAGCCCGCTTGCACCGGCCACCGACGAGCCGATGGCCAGAGCGATGCATGAGCTTCTTCGTCGTCGTGCATCCCGTACCGCCCAACCGTTGCCCGCCCTGTCCCTTTCCTGAGAGAAGCGTTTTGTGCCCACCATCACCCTTACGACCTCGCCGTTGAGTGCCTCCACCAAGCGGCTGATTGCTACGCGCCTGACGCGGTGGTTCGCCGCGGCTGGCGTAGCACCGGCCCACGTCGTCGTGCGCTTTGCGGACGCCCCGCCAGGGACCCTGTTCAGCGGCGGTATCCCGGTAGAACTCATCCCGCAGGGTGAGAGCGAGTTGCAGCACGCGTCCGTGGTGGTTCAGCTCGGACCTCAGCGCGACGACGCATTCCGCGACGCACTGGGGGCTGAAATCGTCGGCGCGTTGGATCTCCGCCCCGACACGCCGTTTCTCTACGTCGAGTTCCGCACTACGTCCCCCGGCGACGTCCGGATCGCAAGACGCGGCCAGCTGGTACGAGCCGACGGCCAGAACACCACCGAAGGAGCCACGACCATGACCACAGAAGCCTCCCTCGACTTGCCTGCTCGGGTCCGGCAAACCCTCGCCGGCTTCCTCGGTGACCGGGTCGAGAATCTGGACCAGGACGCCGATCTCTCCACAGCCCTCGGCGACCGCTACGACAGCCTTGGTGCGTTGGAGTGCGTGAGCTCCATCGAGCGGGAGTTCGGCATCGAGGTGGACTACGTGACGCACGACGTCCGGCATTGGTTCTCGACGTTGGGCCGTATCGAGGAGTTTGTGGCCAACGAGCTTGAGGACCAGAGTCAGTTGAGTCTCGGCGTATGACTACGCTCGAGGTCACGCAGGGCGAGATCGCTTTCTCGACGTCGGGGACAAGTGGGATGCCCGTGGTCTGGCTGCGGACCAGCGAGCAGCTTCGTGCCGAAGCGGCGCTCATGGCCCGAACTTTGCCCGCACCCGTGGACCGCGTCATCTCGTACGCCCCTACCGAGCATCTGTACGGGCGGGTTTTCGGGCACGAGCTTCCAAACCTGCTCGGGGTCGACGTGGAGAACCTGGCCCATACCCCCCTCGAGGCGCCACGCCTCGGGGCGGACGAGCGAGTGCTCGTCGTGTGCCTGCCGTCAACCTGGCGTCTCCTGCGTGATGTCGTCGGACGGCTGAGGGGCGTGCCCACGATCTCGGTCGTGCACAGCACGGGCAGGATGACGGGCCACGCCCATGAGGTCCTGCACAAGGTGACCGCCACTGCGTTCCGTGGCCTGGAGGTGCTCGGCTCGACGGAGGCGGGGGCGGTCGCGTACCGGCCGCTAGCCGCTACAGCAGAGCGGCTGGGCCAGTGGTCCTTGTTCGACGACGTCGATATGGTCAACCTCCCCGGGGGCGGCGAGCAGCGGCTCGAGGTGCGCAGCCCTCGTCTCGCGCGTCGCTCGCACGCCCCTGCGGCACCCCGCACGGTCGTGCTCGACGACGTGGTGGTACCCACCGGACCTCGAACGTTCGACCTGATCGGCCGCGCAACCCGCCTCGTCAAGGTCAACGGTCGCCGCGTACAGCTCGAGCATGTCGAGCAGGCGGTTTGCCACGAACTTCCGGGCATTGACGTCGTTTGTATGCCACGACAGGATGCCGTCCGCGGCGAGCATTACACGGTTGTCTATTCCTCCGGCGCGCAGCCGGTGCGGTCCGAACAGGTCTCGGCCGCGATCGCTCGCATGTCACCGCGGGTCCCTCCCCCCCGGGACATTTGCGAGGTCGAGGACATCCCGCGGGGGCCCGTCGGTAAGTTTCGGTACGACTGGCTGGTAGATCTGGTCGATGGGCGACGTCAGGGGCGCTGCGATCAGAGGTTCCCCCGAGGAGCGGGGTCGTGAGCGGCGTCGAGGAGGAGTCGGGCGACCAGCAGGCGGAGACCACACAGCGTCGGGCGGCGAGCCTTTGGAAGCACCGCGACTTCCTCCTCTACTGGTTCAGCCAAACTGTCTCGCGCGGTGGCAGCCGAATTGCGGAGTTCGCCTTGCCGCTGGCGGCGATCTTCCTGTTCGACGCGTCGTCGGAGGAACTCGGCATCGCCAACGCCCTCGCCTACGCGCCGTATCTCTTTCTGACGCTTTTCGCCGGAGTGTGGATCGACCGGTCACGCAAGCGGCGGGTCCTCATGGCCGCCGAGGCGGGCAGGATCGTCACCCTTGGGGCGGTCCTTGGCCTCTACCTCACCGACGACCTTTCCCTCGTGCTCCTGTATGGCGTCGCGCTCGTGCTCGGGATGTGCGCCGTGCTCTTCGATGTCTCGGGAGCGGCGTACCTGCCGTCGCTGGTCGGCCGCGACCAGCTTGTTGAAGGCAACGCCAAGCTCCAAGCGACGATCGTCGTCACCCAGTCCGGCGGCCCAGCCCTGGGGGGGCTGCTCACCCAACTGTTCTCGGCGCCAGCCGTCCTGGCCGGCGCCATCCTCAGCCCGGTCCTATCCTTGCTAACCCTCAGCGCGCTCCGTCACCGGGAGCCACGTCCCGAATCCTCGGCTGAGGGGCGCGCCACGTTCCGTGAGATCCGGGAGTCGCTCCAGTTCATCGCCCGTGACCGCTACCTGCGCTTCCTCACGCTGCGCTCGGGCGTCAACAACATCTTTTTCACGGCCCGGAACACGCTCCTGCCGCTTTTCGTCCTCCAGACACTCGCCCTGAGCCCCGGGTCGCTCGGGATCATCCTGGCTGCAGGGTCGGTCGGCGGGTTTGTCGGCGCGATCTGCTCCCGACCGCTCGTGGAACGGATGGGCCCCGGTCGAGTCATCGTCCTCGGGTACGCGGGCTCGTCTTTGAGCCAGGTCGTGCTCCCATTGGCCACCGGCCCGATGGCGGTCGCGCTCGGGATGCTCATCCCGATGTTCTTTGTGAGTGGATTGTTCATGACGATCGGAAACACCAACGTCGCTGCACTCCAGCAGATGATGATCCCCCGCCACCGGTTGGGCCGGGTGCTCGCCGGGATGCGAACGGTCACCTGGGGGAGCATGCCGATCGGTGCCCTTGCGGGCGGCTTCCTCGGTGCTCTGATCGGGGTGCGGGAAGCCCTGGCCGTGGCCGCTGTGGGCTTCTGCCTCTCGGCGCTCTGGATCGCTGTGTCGCCGGTGGCAAAGCTCCGGCGCTGGCCTGACCCGCCCGAGGAATAACATCCTCCGCTTGTCACAAGGTCCTTCATCATCCCATGAGAGGAACTGCTGTGGAATCGTTCGACAATACCGCCCCGAGGCCCAGTCCTGAAGCGTTCATCCTGGCTGGCGCGTTTCGGGTGCTGTTTCGCAATCATGGGTATCTCCGCGAGCTCGCGGCCCGTGGCCTGAAAGCGCTTGTTCTGACCCCGGAGAGCTCCCGTGGTCAGGTTGAGGCCGTGCTCGTCGAGTCCAGCGTGCTCGCCGGACTGGTCGAGGACGTTGCCTATGTCTCGGGCGAAATGGACACTGAGTCATCGTTCACGCCCGGTACCTTCGCCGCGATCGAGCGATGGCGGGAGACTTATCGGATCGCTGGTGTCTTCGCGATGGAGGAGATGCTCGTCGAGCCAGCGGGCCTCCTGTGCGACGTGCTAGGCCTCCCGTCACCTGGGCTGCGTGCAAGCCGAGTGTGCCGCAGCAAATACCTGCAGCGCTCGTATATCCAAAGGTACCGGCCACGGTCGCTCACCATCGCCCCGGGCACCCGAAGCGCTGTCGAATTAGGCGGCATCCACTACCCCGCCGTGCTCAAGCCAGCCGCCCGGCATGCCAGCTCCGGAGTCGTCGCATGCATGTCCGCAGACGAGGTCATGCGTTCACTGCCGGGCTATCCCCCGCACGAGACGCTGCTGCTCGAGCAACAGATCGAGGGTCCCGAGTTCTCGGTGGAGTCGTTGGTGCAGGGCGGGAAGATCATCTTCGCTTCGGTGACCGAGAAGCGGACTAATGAGGGCGGCTGCCGCTCGTTCGTTGAGCTCGGCCACACCGTGCCCGCGGGGGATGCGTGTGTCGGCGGCAGCCACGTCCCCGGGGCTGTGCTTGAGGCGAATCGCGACGTGCTGGAGACGCTCGACTACCAGGACGGCATCACCCATTCCGAGTGGCGGGTCACCCAGGACGGCGATGTGTACCTCATGGAGATCGCCTCCCGGACACCAGGCGACGGCATCACGCACCTCTACGCCCTTGCGTGTGGCGAGCCACTCGAGCCGCAGGTCATCAGGATCGCGCTTGGCGAGCGTGCAGAGCTCGCCGCCCCCCGCCGGTACGCCCGCCAAGTCTATCTCGACCACGCACCCGGCGTCCTGCGTGACGTTGTCGTCGACTGGCCTGGTGTCGAACCGAGTTGGGTCGGGCCGACGCAGATGTGGCCTACTTTAGCTCCGGGTGCACCCGGAGAACCCGCCACGCTGCGAGGCGTGCTCGTCCTCGGTGAGCGCGGGACTGAACTGAATGAGTTGAGGTCGTCAGACGACCGCGTCGTGACGTTCTTCCTCGATGCGGATACCCCGGCGGAGCTCGACGAACTTGAGTCGGTCGTTCGGAGCATGGTTCACATCGTCGCCGACCCGGCGCGCTCCGAGTGCGGTGCACCTGTGACGGTCTCGTGTTGATCGAATCGGTGGTCGCCGACGCGTTCGAGACGAAGTGTCGCCTGGTGGGGTCGAACCGGTCATCGTCCTGCGTCGTTGTTGACCCGGGATTGGGGATCATGGAGCGGCTGCCCGACGTCTTAGCTGTGCATCGGCGAACGGTCGCGGGAGTGCTTCTGACGCACGGTCACCTTGACCACACGTTTGCGGTGACTGATATCTGCGATGCGTACGACGTGCCTTGCTACGTGCACCCTGGGGACCTGCCGATGCTCGACGACCCGATGCCGTGGCTCGGTGCCGAGTTCGGCCCGCAGTTCGACGCCGTCCTGCCTGTGAACTGGCGGTGGAGGCGGCCGACGAACGTCGTGGAGGTAGCCGAGGGCGATGAGCTCGCGCTCGCAGATCTGCTCTTCTCGGTCCACCACACGCCGGGGCACACACCCGGCTCGGTCATGTACGGCTTCTCGGGCGAGGACGTACGCTATCGGCTTGTCGGCGATGTTCTCTATGCAGGGACCATTGGACGGACCGACATGCCGGGTGGCGACCGGGCTCAGACGCTCGCTTCGTTGCGTCGCCTCTTGGAAGAGCCCGACGACCTGGTCTTGTTGACTGGGCACTTCGCGGACACCACGGTGGGCGCGGAGCGCGACAACAACCCGTTTATGGTGCAGGCCGGCAGCGTGAATGCGGAGGTGCGCGGGTGACTGGCGAGTCCGTCCGCCAACTCGTGCGGCGGCTTCTCGACGAGCCCGTGCGTGCTGATCCGGCCCAGCAGGTCGCGATGGCACGAAGTGCCCTCCAGCTCGATGGGGCGCTCGCGTCCGGCGCTGCTGTCTACGGCGTGACACGCGGTTTCGGGCCACTGGTGCGGTACGCGGCGGACCCAGCCTCCGGTGATCAGGGGCTCGGTCTTATCCACCACCTGGCTGCTGGTCAGGGAGAGCCGCTGTCACTGGAGACGACCCGTCTAATGCTCGGCCTGCGGCTCTCGGGGATGACCCGAGGGTATTCGGCCGTGCAGGTCGAGCGCTGGCAGGTATTGGCGGACGCCCACAACGCTGGATTCGTCCCGGTGGTTCCCAGTGTCGGCAGTGTCTCCGCGAGCGGTGACCTAATCCCCCTGGCGCACGCAGCGCTCGCGCTGGCCGGGCACGGGGAGGCGTGGCGTCGGACCCCCGACGGGTTGGCGCCCGCTCCTGCCGGCGAGGTGCTGGTGGAACTCGGGCTCGAAGCCGTCGCATGGGAGGCGCGGGACGCGCTCGCCTTCGTCAACGGGTCGAGCGCGAGTCTTGCGGTTGCCCTCGAGAACCACGTACGTCTCGAGTCCACCTGTTGGGCGGCGGCCGCGCTCACCGGACGCGCGGTCGAGCTCCTGGGAGCGAGCGCCGAGCCGTACGCGGGAAAGGTCGTTGAGGCACGCGGCAGCCTACCCGGGCATCTCCTCGCCTCACGCTGGATCCGGGATCAACTGACGGTCGAGCGGTCCGCCGCCGATGCCCGCACACTGCAGGAGCCGTACTCGCTGCGATGCGCGCCCCAGATCATCGGGAGCGTCTGGGACCACGTTCAGGCACTCGGTGACCTTCTGCTTCAAGAGGCGCACGCCTGCTCGGACAATCCTGTGGTGACCGCGGACGATGTGCTCCACGCGGGCAACTTCCACGCGATCGGCTCCGGGCTCGCGTCGGACCACCACGGTGTCCTGGCGCATCAGATCGCGTTTCTAGCCGAGCGGCAGCTCGCGGTGCTCGTCGATCCGGCGACGAACGGCGACCTGCCACCCTTGCTTGCTCCCACCCCCGGTGCTACGAGCGGGCTCGCCGGTGTGCAGCTCGCGGCGAGCGCGATGGTCGCGTCGATCCGGCAGAAGTCGACCCCAGCCACGGTGAGCGCCATCCCGACGAATCTCTCGAACCAAGACATTGTCCCGATGTCGTTGGTCGGGGCCCTCCGTACTGCGCAACAGCTTGAGCTAGTAGAACTTGTCCTCGGCACGCTTGGAGTGGCCGTCGCACAGGTCGGGCACCTGGTCCGTCCTCAGGGCCCTGATCGGGACGTTTGGGGTCGGCTGGGTATCGTGTCAACCCCGTTCTTGACGGACCGGCCACTGCACGAGGAGGTACGCCAAGTCCGTACGTTGCTGCTCAAACAGGCCGACCATGCGTTCGCAAAGGCACCACACGAGTCGGAGGAGGTACCTGTGTGGGTTTGAATGCGCTGAGCATCGTCAGATCTTGCGGGACAGACAAGCATCGCTGACTCTTCGAGCGGGTACATCAGCGCCGCGTGCAGCATCCACCACACCCCGGTCCCATGAGGCCTGCGCCGTCTGCGGTCCTACGGGTGCATAACCGCCGGCATGCAGGGGAAGTCGACCTGCGGACCCGCACCAGATGCGTGGAGGGTGCCACCCGAACGGCCCGTGCGCCAGCCGGCGAGTGACTGGTTCTGCGGGCGGCGCCCTCCGTCGCGCAACTCCGCCAGATGGGTTATAGACCGCCCGGCCAATTGGTGCTCGAGCACTGACGCCCCGGGGGGGGGTCAGCAGTGGCCCGGGACGATAGACCGAACGCGCCAGCCACGGGAACGATGTGAGGTGAGGAGGCCAGAAGGGAGCGTCACCCATGTCGAGGTCCTTCTCGGTGGGCTGGTGTAGGAACCTCAGCCGTCGAATTGTCCTCGACCTCCTGGCCGGTTCGTCTACGTCCTGGAAACCGACGTCACGTGCGTCGACACGACGACAAGCGAGGCTGAAGAGCTTGGAGCGGCGGCTGTATCGGGCGCATACATCGCCTGCTTGTCGCGGCGGAGCCGCTAGGCCTCCCACCCGTGCCCCCAATCGTCGACGTTCCGGGCGCTTGGGTTCAAGCGGCATCGGGTCAAGATGCTCTTGAGGCCATCGAGTCGGCGACTCGAACATCGTGTGCAGCATCCACGGCCGCTAGTCCTGACGTTCGTCGGTGCGGCGACCTCCCAGGACACCGATCTGGCCAGCCAACCTCGGATGGTGCGCTGTTGCGCCGTCGCCCCCACTAACGCGGGCACCCCTCGGTTGTGACGGAGCCTGATCCCGAGGTCATGCAGACCGCTCAAGATCGACCTGCCCGTCGACGATGTCCAAGCCCACATTCCCGGCCCCGCCATCGTGATCGACGCCGTCGCCGTCTACTAACAGGGCTTCGGTCGATCGACTCCAGTTCAGCACTGGGGTGCGCCTCGACTACTCGACTACCGACCTCCCGTCCGGTCCTAGGCCCAGAGGACAAGCGGGCAGCCCGCGACCCGCCCCTGCGGTTATCGTGGCCTCCGGCATCCCACTAGTGCGCCGGCGGGACCGGGTCGGAGTAGCCCACGAAGCCGCCGGAAGCGCTTGCCCCTGGGCGCGCCCGGGCCGGGGCATAGGGGGCTTGACCGGGTGCCCGCATAGGAGGACGGTTGTGGGATAGAAACTACATGTGACCGTTGGAGATCCCAGTGTTTGCCTTCACCTCACCCCGCACCGCGCGCGGCCTGCGACCCGAATACGCTCAGCATCTGACTACGGATCAGAAGGTTGGGGGTTCGAATCCCTCCGGGCGCACAGAACACGAAGGCCAGGAACCGCAAGGTTCCTGGCCTTCGTGCTTTTCCCGTCGGGGTGTCGAGCCCGGGGCCGGCGTCGCCGTCCGACAGAAGGACGACACCGACCCCGGGCTCGTGAGGAGCCCCCAGCGCCTCAGGAGAGGTAGGCGCGTGGAGCCCCGAGGGCGGTCAGCTGCATCCGGCCGCCTCGTAGCCGGTCACGATCTCCGTGGAGATCGGACCGGATCCTGTGTCGCCCGTCGCGGTCACGGTGACCTCGCCGGCGGGGATGCCGGCGGCCCGGGTCGCGAAGGACTGCTGGGCGGACTTGCCCGGTGCCACGCCCGCGAAGGTCTTGCGACCGTGCGGGGTCTCGACGACGACGTCCACCGGGACGTCCTCGCCGTTGGTGGCGCGGACCGTGAGCGTCGTGCGGCCCGCGACGCACTTGGGAGCGACCGTCACGGCGACGTCGAGCTCTGGCTGCTCGACGTCGGGCGTGTCGAGGAAGATGCCGCCGATCACGGCGTTCGGCCCGGTCACCTTGTCGGCCTTGACCCGGACCGAGGACTCGATCCGGTACGTGAGCCACACGCCCGCGGCGTTGTCGGAGACCGAGAACGCCGGGTAGAGGACAGAACCGTCCGTACGCAGCACCTGGACGTTCTGCGTCCTCGCCATGTCGTGGCTGTTGACGTAGACCGACAGGTCGTAGACCGATCCCTCGGGGACCGTGACGTCGACCGCCGCCCCGGCGCCGAACCAGGTCGACGCACGACGCGCGGCGCCGTCGGGCGGGACCTGGAGCGCAGACCGCTTGGTGGTGCTCTGCTCCCACGTCCAGGCCTGCGTCCCCGTCACCGGAGCCACCGTGACGCCCTGGGGGAGCTGCGTCCCGACCTGCGGGATCGAGTAGCCCGCCGTGCCGTACTTCCCGATCCAGTCACCCTGGGTCGAGGTGTCCTGGCGAGGCGTCCCCTCGGGTGGGACCCCGACCCCGGACCCGACGGCCTCGAAGACGTCGAGCGTCATCGACCAGTTGACCCCGGGGTTCGAGCGGAAGACCAGGTAGACGTCGTGCGTCCCCGCGGGAGCGGTGATCGGCGTCGGGTCCGTCTCCTTGAACGCGAACCACCCGCCCGTGCTGTTCACGGGCGTCGTGGCCACGAGCTGACCGGTCGGCGAGCCGAGGCGCATCTCGATCCGGCCACCGCCCTCCGGACCGGCCGACACGCGGTAGCGCACGGCGTCGATCCCCTGGAAGTTCATGTCCTCGTAGCGCAGCCAGTCGTTGTCCTGGATGTCGCCCACGTACTGGCCGAGCTCGGCGGCCGCGTTGTTCTCGACCGCGACCCCCTTGACCTCGTCCCAGTAGTGCGCCTGGAAGCGCGTCGGACGGTAGACGTTGGTCGCGCTCGTCGTGATCGGCTGGACGCCCGCGGCTCCGCCCTTGTCGGTGTAGCGCGCGTCGATGACCCAGAACGCGTCGGCCTCGAGGTGCCCCTCGTCGAGGATCGTCGAGGCCTCGCCCTCGCACGCGTTGACGGGCAGCGTGGGGTGCGCGTGCTCGTCGTGGCCCAGGGCCGGCTGCACCGTGACGTCCTGGCAGTCGACCTGGCCGTCCTCGGCGTCGGTCACCTCGACCTTCCACGGCAGGACGTCGTTCCAGCGGAAGAAGCTGCCGTTCGGCGGAGCCGTGATCGTCACGACCGGGCTCGTGTTGCCCACGACGATCGGCACCGTGGCGGTACCGGTCTTGGCGGACTCGGTCCGCTCCGTGACCGTCAGGCGCGCCTCGAAGTTGCCGTTGGTCGTGTAGACGTGCGTCGGGTTCTGCTCGGTCGAGGTGCTGCCGTCGCCGAAGTCCCACGCGAAGTCGAGCTCGTCGCCGTCCCGGTCGACGGTGCCCTCGCTCGAGAACGTCACGCTCAGCGGGGCGAGGCCCGTCGTGACGTCGGCCGTGGCCTTCGCCGTGGGTGCCCTGCCGTCTGCGGCGTAGTCGACGCGGTACAGGCCCGAGTTCGGGTTGTCGCGACCGAAGCCGCCACCCCACTCGAGGAGGTACAGCGCGCCGTCGGGTCCGAACTGCAGGTCGAGCGGCGAGAGGAACTGCTGGTTGGACAGCACCGGGTTGATCGCGAGCAGCGAACCGTCCGCGGCGAGCGGGAACTCCTTGATGAAGTTGCGCCCCCACTCGAAGAACAGCGGCGTGCCGCTGAAGTACTCGGGCCACTTGCGGTCCGAGTCGAGCGCCTCGTCGAAGTGGTAGACCGGACCGGCCATGGGTGCGCCCGCACCGCTGCCGAGCTGCGGGAACTCGGCCGAGGCGCCGTACGAGTAGTAGACCTCTGCGGGGACCGACGGCGGGAGCTCGGTCAGGCCGGTGTTGTTCGGGGACGTGTTGACGGGGTTGGCGCAGTCGAACTTCGCACCCGACGTGTTCGTCACGAAGTCGAAGTCGTTGTACGCGATGTTGTTCGCGTGGCAGTACGGCCAGCCGTAGTTGCCCGGGGCCTTGATGGACTGCCACTCGACGTAGCCCGCGGGGCCGCGGTTCGGGTTGGCGCTACCCGCGTCGGGCCCGTAGTCGGCCAGGTAGACCGTGCCGTCGACGTCGACCGTGAAACGGAACGGGTTGCGGAAGCCCATCGCGTAGATCTCGGGACGGGTCTTGTCCGCGGTGTCCTCGGCCTCGGGGAACAGGTTGCCCTCGGGGACGGAGTAGGTGCCGTCCGGCTCGGGCGTGATGCGCAGGAGCTTGCCGCGCAGGTCGTTGCTGTTGGCCGACGTGCCCTGGGCGTCGAAGTGTGCGCGGCCCGGACGCTCGTCGATCGGGGTGTAGCCCGAGGACTCGAACGGCACGACGTCGTCGCCGACCGACAGCCACAGGTTGCCCTGCCCGTCGAAGCGCAGCGTGCCGCCCGTGTGCCCGATCTCCTTGTCGTCGCGCCCTGCCGGGATCTCCAGCATCACGACCTCGGAGTCGAGCTGCATGGTGTTGCCCTCCATGGTGAAGCGGGAGAGCCGGTTGACCGAACCTGCGGCCTGGGGCGAGTAGTACAGGTACACCCAGTTGTTCTGGGCGAACTGCGGGTCGAGCGCCAGGCCGAGCATGCCGTCCTCGCCGCCCCCGTACACGGGGATCGTCGCGGCCGTCACGGTGCTCTGGAGCTCCGGGTCGTAGATCCGGACCTGGCCGCGGACGAGCTCGGTGAAGAAGACGCGGCCGTCGCCGGCCACCGCGATGCCCCATGGAGCCGAGGTGTTGGTGTCGAGCGGGACCTTGTCGAAGTCGTCCCACACCGTGCCGCCGCAGTCGCCGGCTTCGACACCGGCCGCGTAGCGGATGCCGCCCAGCGCGTGCTTGCGTACGTTCTCCTCGCTGTACGAGGACTTGGCGTGCCCGACCGAGGTCACCCACGTCCGGCCACCCTCGTAGTCCGCGCACCACGTGACCGGGTGGTCGACCATGCGTCCGGGGGTCGACGTCGGGACGCTCGTCGGGTCGAGCTGGGCGAGCACGTGCTTGTCGCCGCGGACCGACTTGGTGAAGCCGTACCACTCCTCGTTGCGCTCCCACCGCTCGGGCAGGTCGGCGGTCGAGGGGTGGTCGCGGTCGACGACCGCCATCTCGCCCGCGGTGCCCGCGGCGGAGTGAGCCGTGAACTCGGTCCCGATGAGCGAGCGGTAGAACGGGAAGCCCGGTTCCATGTCGAGCGGGTTGTGCATCGCGACGACGCCACCGCCCCCGCGCACGTACTTCTCGAAGGCCTTCTCCTCAGCCGCGTTCCAGACGTCGCCGGACGCCTGGGCCAGGACGATCACGTCGAAGTCCGCGAGCCCCTCGTCGGTGAAGAGGGCCGAGTCGGTCGCCTGGACGACCTCGAACCCGCCCGCCGCGGCGAGCTCGTCCCACATGGCCTTGGCCTCGGGGACCGAGTCGTGCACGAACCCGGCGGTCTCCGAGAAGATCAGCGCCCGGAACTCGGGGGCGTCCGGGTGCTCGTGCCCCTCGTGGGCGGTGGCCGGTGCTGTCAGTACGCCTGCCAGTCCTGTGGACAGTGCCAGGCAGGCCGCTATCGCGGCCCCTCTTCGCGTTCTCATCCGTGCTCCCTCGTGTCCGCTTCGTCGCGTCGGGCCCCTGCGATCCGTTCGTCCGTCGATCTGGCGACTTTTGATTGATGGTCGTCAGAACGTGATCGTGATGCTAGTGTCAGCGTCACCACTTTGCAATACTGGTCGGTATGGTGAGGGTGTGCAGGGCTGCGCAGCGTGACGGGAACTCAACGATGAAGGCCCAGGCTTGCCGACGAACATGCTGCACCGACCAGTACGTTCCTACCCAGACGAAGGAGTCTCATGCCGCAGATCGGGATCGGTTTCCACACCGACGCCTTCAACTCCAGCCACAAGTCGTTCGAGCAGGCCCTGGCCTGGGCCCAGGAGAACGACGTCCACTACATCGAGCCGGGCGTGATCGAGGGGGCCTGCTGGATCCACGGGCTCGGCTACTTCCCGCACGTCTCGCTCCTCGAGGACCCGGCGCTCCTCCGGAAGAAGATGGCGACCTACGGTGTCGAGTTCTCTCAGATCGACGCCGCCTACCCGCTCTCGGGGCGGGACGGGCTCACGGTGGGCGTGCCCTACGTCCAGAAGGCCATCGCCTGGGCCGCCCTCGCCGGCTCACCCAGGGTCGCCACGACCGACGGCCTCCACAAGCCCGAGGGGCTCGAGGACCGCGAGGCCCTCGACCTCATGAAGCGCAGCTATGGCGAGATCATCCGCGTCGCCGAGGCCCACGAGATCGTCGTGACCATCGAGGTCCACGGCTACTTCACGACCCGGGCCGACTGGCTCGCGGAGATGCTCGCGTTCTGCGGCGACTCCCCGTGGTTGCGCCTCAACCTCGACACGGGAAACACCTTCATCGCGGGCAACGACCCGGTCGAGTTCGCAGACCGCTTCCTCGACAAGATCGACCACGTGCACATCAAGGACGTGTCGCAGTCGCTCGCCGACTCCGTGCGCGGTGGGGCGACCGGCATCGCCATCAGCCACGTCGCCGCGGGGGACGGGGTGAACGCCGAGAACATCCGCCAGATCCTCGCGAAGCTCAGCGCCGACGGGTTCGACGGCGTGCTCAGCATCGAGTGCGAGGGGCAGGGTGGCCCCATGCTGGCCGACTCGCTGTCCTGGCTGCGCAAGGAGGTCGCCGCGGCCGGCTTCACCGAGCGCGTGCCCGCGTTCGCCTGACCCCGGTCGTGCGTCGGCAGGCGCACGACCGGTTCGCCCGGTTCGGTACCGCCCCACTCAGTACCGGCCAGTATGGAAGGAGGTAGGGTGGCGTCATGCCGACGTCCTCGCCCACTGTTGCCAAGCCCGACGAGCTCGCGCTCGCAGCGTTCACGCTGTTCTCGACGCGAGGCATCGCCGGGGTCAACATGGACGCGATCGCGGCGGGCGCCGGGGTGACGAAGGGCAGCCTGTACTGGCACTACTCCTCGAAGAAGGAGGTCGTGCTGGCCGCGTGCGGTGTCTACTACCGCCAGTGGCGTGAAGCGATGACCGCCGCGACCGAGCAGGCGACGAGTGCGTACGCCAAGGTCGAGGCCGCCGTGGAGTACTCGGTGCGCAGCTGTCTGCTGGACGACGCGAACCGGGTCTTCACGATGGAGATCGTCGCGCAGGCGCTCTACGACCAGGACGTCCGGGCAAGCTGGGCCGGCTTCCTGGACGAGGCGGAGCGGTACTTCCTGGGCCTGACCCACCGGGCGGTCGGGGCCGGGGAGCTCGAGTGCGACGACGTGGACGGCGCGGTCAGCGTGATGTTCTCCGCGATGGAGGGCACCAAGCAGATCTCGTTGTTCCGGCCGCAGTCCTGCGCGCCGGAGAGCGAGCTCCGGATCAGGGCTCAGCTCCTGTCGCTCCTCGGGGCCCCCGTCCCGGGCCGTCCCGCGAGGGCCTCGAAGGTCTAGTTCGAAGCCCGCAGGTACTGGCGACAGGACCTGCACACCTCTCCCGGACGGTCTCGGTGTCGCGCCCGTGGGCCGGGAGATCGACGAACACCCTCGAACACTCCGTTCGACGCGGCATGCCCGTTTCCTGCCGGGCGGCCTGCCGCTGCAGTCAGCGCCCGTCCAGCACCATCGTCCAGCGCATCCATCAGACGACGACGTCTCGATCATCAGGAGCAGGAAATGCGTTCTTCCCGAGTTCTCTTGGCAGGGGCCGCGGCCGCGGCTCTGCTGTTCACCGCTGCGTGCAGCACCGACGTGCCCGACGCCCCCGCCGGAGGGGCCACCGCCTCGGAGGAGGAGTCGAACGAGTCCGGCGCGAACAGCCAGTGGTTCGTGCAGGCCGACTACGACCGTCAGCTCGCGCAGCGCACCGCGGTGCCCGAGGGCCCCACGGACCAGCCGTGGCTGCAGGCGATCGACCCCGAGTACGTGGACACAGCGCAGTACAAGAAGGAGGGCGGCAAGAAGCTCTGCTTCTCCAACGCCTCGCTGTCCAACCCGTGGCGCGTGACGGCGTTCATCACGATGCAGCAGCAGGTCGAGGTCCTCAAGGCCTCGGGCGACATCTCGGAGTTCCGCGTCTCGGACGCCGCGGACGACGACAACAAGCAGATCACCGACATCCAGGCGTTCGTCGAGGCCGGTGACTGCGACGCGATCATCATCTCGCCCTCGACCACGGCGACCCTGACCCCCGCGGTCGAGGCGGCGTGCGCGTCCGGCAAGCCGGTCATCGTGTTCGACCGCGGCGTCAACTCCGACTGCATGGTGACCTACATCCACCCGATCGGCGGCTACGCCTACGGCGCCGACGGCGCGGAGTTCCTGGTCGAGAACCTCGAGCCCGGCTCGAAGGTCCTCGCGCTCCGAGTGCTCCCGGGTGTCGACGTGCTCGAGAACCGGTGGGCCGCGGCCGACAAGATCTTCTCCGAGAGCGACATCGAGGTCGTGGGCCAGGAGTTCACGGGTGGCGACGGCGCGAAGATCAAGGACATCGTGACGCAGTACCTGCAGCGCGGTGACGTGGACGGCATCTGGATGGACGCCGGTGACGGCGCCGTCGCGGCGGTCGAGGCGTTCGAGGACGCCGGCAAGCCCTACCCGGTGTTCATGGGCGAGGACGAGCTGAGCTTCCTGCGCAAGTGGCAGGAGACGGACATGACGGCGCTCGGGACGGTCTACTCGACGTTCCAGTGGCGCACGCCCGTGCTCGCGGCCCAGAAGATCTGGAACGGCGAGCAGGTCCCGGCCGAGTGGATCCTGCCCCAG
Source organism: Oerskovia jenensis (assembly GCF_016907235.1). Classification (NCBI taxonomy): domain Bacteria; kingdom Bacillati; phylum Actinomycetota; class Actinomycetes; order Micrococcales; family Cellulomonadaceae; genus Oerskovia; species Oerskovia jenensis. The sequence goes on along the minus strand of NZ_JAFBBO010000001.1, from coordinate 2,090,739 downwards.
TCGCCCATCACCGAGGACGACCTCGACACGTACCTCGAGGCCAACAAGGACATGCCCTCGCTGCACTACGCCAAGTTCGGCGGTGAGGACCTGCCCGGCTACCCGGAGGCCTGGGCCGACCGCTGATCGTCGCCCGGACGATCATCACCCGACGGCACGCACGGCCGCCCCGTCCCTCGACCGACGTCGGGGGACGGGGCAGCTCGCTCGTGCGTCCGGGCGGCCCGCCCTCAGTTCGCTGCGCTGTCGTGCTCGGGCGGTAGCGCGGCCCGCAGGCCCGTCAGGTGGGCCGGGTCCGGGTCGTGCGCGACGTCGTCGGGCGTGATGCCCACCGACCTGGCGAGCGCCTCGACGTCCCCGCCCTGCAGGAGCGGCAGCGCCTCGCGGACGTGCTCGTCGTCCCAGGTCCACCACCGGGCGCGCCACAGCAGCTTGCGCCGCAGCGGGTCGAACCGGTGGCGCACCACGCGCCCGTCGCCCACGACCACCGAGAAGGGCGCGACGTCCTTCGCGACGACGGTGCGCGCCCCGATGATCGCGCCGACCCCGATGTGCACACCGCCAAGGATCGTCGACTCGTACCCGCACCAGACCTCGTGCCCGACGACCGTGTCGCCGACGGGCCTCCATGCGTCGCCGGCCCCCTCGACGAAGTTGAACCCGTACGGCGTCACGGCGTCCATGTCGTGCCCCTGGTTGCCGCCCAGCAGGAACGTGGTCCCGGACGCGAACTGGCAGAAGTTGCCGATCACGAGCTTGTCCGTCGGGACGCCTCGGTAGGTCGGGGAACCGGCGAAGAGGTAGCGGGCGCGGCCCGCGAAGCTCTCACGGTGGTAGTGGCCGCTGTACCAGGAGTGTCGCCCCTGGGACAGCACGATGCCCGCGTGCTCCAGCACCTCGGGAGAGGTGTCGAGGCGTTCGACCACGGTGAAGTCGGGGAAGAGGTCTCGCGTGGAGGGTTCCATGAGGCCAGTGCACCGGAGCCGGTGCGCCGCGGGCAAGGCAAATTGTGGGTCTCCCCGGTTCAGCCCGACGGCGGAGAGTGCGCCGGGTGCCCTACCACCAGGTCCGTTCGAAACCGGCCGCCTCGGCCTCCTCCTCGCTGCCGAAGCACACGTCACCTGCGATCTTCTTGAAGATCCACCGGTCCTCGCGGAGGTAGTAGAGGTTCGTCGCGCCGTCCATCGCACGGACGTACACACCCTTGACCTGGCAGTCCTCGGGGATCGTCGTCGCGGGCTGGCTCGGGGTCGGGGTGGGCGTCGAGGGCGCCGGGGCGGGCGGTGGTTCGGCGGCCGGCGGCGCCTCGGGCGTCGGGGTCTGCGTGGGGCGTGGCCGGGGCTTCTCGACCGGGGGGACGACGGGGTCGCGGGGCGCAGGGAGCGTGCTGCCGGTCGGCAGCGGCTCGCCCGGGCACGTCGAGAGGACCGCGACGAGGGCGGCCTTCTCGGTGCTGGTCACGCGCAGGCCGTAGGTGTACTTGACGCCCACCTGGCGTGCGACGTACGCGCAGCGGAACGCCTCGTTCGGGGGGAGCCACGCAGAGGCGTCCCCGTCGCCCTTCTGCTGGTTGAGGGCACCGTCGACGACGAGGACGTTGAGAGGGTCGTTCGCGAAGGCCTCGCGTCGCGCCGCGTCCCACGCTCGCGCACCCTTGTGCCACGCGTCGGTCAGGGCGACCACGTGGTCCACCTGGACCTTCTCCGAGGACAGGGGGCCGCGCTCGAAGGCGATCTCGGTGCCGCTGTACGGGTCGGCGAGCAGGCCCGTCAGGACGACGCAGTCCTTCGTGCCGGGCGTGAACGACACCCCGGACAGGGACCGCGCGAGCGCGTCGTTGCGGGTGTCGCACCCGTTGCCGTCGGTGTCGGCGAACCGCGCCCCGAAGGCCTCGACCGAGAACGCGGCGGCCACGTCCCGGTCGCCGACCTCGAGGAGCGCGACCGTCGCGAGCGCCGACTGCGAGGGGGCTGCCGCGATCACCGCGTCGACGTCCAGGGGTGCGACCTCCAGGACGGCCGAGTTGGCCACCTCGTGGTAGTCCGGGGTCCGGTCCTCCGCGGGGTCCTCGACGGGCGGTGGGGCGTTCGTCGCCTTGGAGGTCACGGGAGCAGGCGGCCTGTCCGAGCCGCCCTTCTGCGCGAGGGCCACCCCGCTCCCGGCGAGGGCCACGACGAGCACGGCGCAACCCGCCCAGAGCGCGGGCCCGGACAGGCGCCCTTGCCGGGAGACGGGCCGAGGCGCCGAGGTGTCCCGACGGGCCGAGGCGCGCGACGCCGTCGGGCCTGCGGGTGCCCCGGGCTGCGCGACCGGTCCCGGCGGGGGCGGGATCGGAGGCAGCGCCCGCACGGTCGAGGCGGGCGCGTACGACGCGGGCTGCTCCTCGATGGCCGGGCGGACCTCGGCGAACGGCAGGCCGGAGGACTTTTCACCCGGCGGGCTCGTCGGACGGGGGGCGTCGCCACCGAGCGTCCCGACGCCGAGGGGGAGGCGCTGCGTGCTGGTGGGCAGGACCGTGGGGCGGGTGTGCTGGGACCAGCGGTCGCCGTCGAACCACCGCTGGGTACCGGCTGCGGAGGGGTCGGGATACCACCCCGGAGCGGTGCGACCCATGACGCCTCCTGCTGCTCTGGTCGCCTGCGTGCAACCCGCCGGCGGCGTCCTGGACCGACAGGGCGATCGAAGGCTAGCGGAGAGCCTCGGGTGGTCACGAATCGGTCCGGCGTGCCCCGGGTGCGGGGCCTGGGTGCGGTCTCACGGAGGGCCTGCGAGGGGAGGGTGCGCGTCGCCCTTGACAGCGCTGTCAGATTCAGGGTCTACTCGCCCCAGGAAGCGCCCGACGGTCCTGGCCGCCCGAACCGCGTCGGACGTGACACGTCGGGGCGGAGCCAGCCGGGGGTGTGGAAGAATCCCCGCCAGTCGAACCGTGCGGGGGTGGGTGCACATGGCCGCAGGAGGCCGCACCGCACGCGGCGGAGGTCGCCCGACCCTCGCCGCGGTGGCCGAGGCCGCGGGGGTCAGCCTCAAGACGGCGTCCCGCGTGCTCGACAACGAGCCCAGCGTCGCCGAGGCGACCCGCCTCAAGGTGCGGGCGGCCGCCGACGCGCTCGGGTTCCGACGCAACGCCGTCGCGGCGGACCTCGCACGCGGAGGGGGCTCCCGGCTCGTCGGGTTCGTGACCGGAGACATCGCGAACCCCTTCTACTCGGACCTCGCGGGCGGGATCGAGCGCGAGCTGCGCAAGCACGGGCTCCAGCTCATCACCACGAGCTCCGACGAGGACGCGGACCAGGAGCGCGAGCTCATCGACGCGCTGATCGAACGCCGCGTCGCCGCCCTGTTCATCGCCCCCACGGCTGCCGACCACTCCTACCTGCACGCCGAGCTCGCGACCGGCGTGCCCGTCGTGTTCCTCGACCGCCCGCCGAGCGGGATCGAGGCCGACACCGTCGTGCTCGACAACCGCGCCGGCGCCGCCGCAGCGACCAGGCACCTGCTCGCGCAGGGGCACCGCCGGATCGCGCTCGCGGGCGACCTGTCCCGCCTGTGGACGTTCCGCGAGCGGCACGAGGGCTTCGTCGCCGCGCTGCGCGACGCCGGGATCGAGGACCCCGAGCGCTACGTGCGCGACGGGTTGCACGACGCCGCGACGGCCCGCGAGGCGGTCGAGGGGCTCCTCGCGCTCGACGAGCCGCCCACCGCGATCCTCACGGCCAACAACAAGATCACCCAGGGTGCGCTCCGGGCGCTGCGCACCGGGCACGGCACGCGCCGCGACGTCGCCCTCGTCGGGTTCGACGACTTCGAGCTCGCCGACGTCCTCGACGTGACCGTCGTGGGGTACGAGATCTCCGCGATGGGCCAGGAGGCCGCACGGCTCGCGGTCGACCGCATCGAGGCCCCCGGGGGTGCGGCCAGGCTGCGCGTCGTCCCGACCGTGCTCATCCCGCGCGGGTCCGGGGAGATCGCGCCGCGACTGGCCGCGCTCGAGGTTCGCGCAGGGCGGTGACCTGTCCGCAGGTCCGGCAGACGCCGGCGCTTTGTCGCCGACGTCCTCTTCGACCCCCCGCGCAGGTCTCTCCGAGGTAACGATTCCGCCCACCTCTTTGACACGGGGAGAGGAGCGGTCTTACGTTCGACCTGTTCCTGACAGCGCTGTCAACGACGAAAGTAGGACCCCATGCGTAACGGATTACGCGTCGCCGGGGCACTGGTGGGCACCGCAGCCCTCCTGGCCCTCGCGGCTTGCAGCGGCGACTCTGGTAGCGATTCCACCTCGGGCGGCTCGGGCGATGCCGCGGGCGGCGACGTCGAGGTCTTCACCTGGTGGGCGGAAGGCTCCGAGAAGGCCGGCCTCGACGCCCTCGTCTCGGTCTTCGACGAGCAGCAGCCCGACTACACGTTCGTGAACGGCGCGGTCGCCGGAGGCGCCGGATCTGCCGCCAAGGACCTGCTCCAGACCCGGCTCCAGGCCAACGACCCGCCCGACACGTTCCAGGCCCACGCGGGCAAGGAGCTCACCGACTACATCGACGCCGCGCAGATCGAGGACATCTCCGACCTGTACGACGAGTTCGGGGTCACGGACGTCTTCCCGCAGGACCTCATCGACCTCCTCACGGTCGACGGCAAGATCTACTCGATGCCCTCCAACATCCACCGCTCGAACATGGTCTGGGCCAACCCCACGGTCCTGACCGAGGCGGGCCTCGACCCCGCCGCAACCTACGCGACCCTCGACGACTGGTTCGTCGCACTCGACGCGGTCCAGGCCACGGGGAAGACCCCGCTCTCGATCGCGCAGACATGGACCCAGGTCAACCTGCTCGAGACGGTCCTCATGGCCGACCTCGGCGCCGAGGCCTACAACGGGCTGTGGGACGGCACGACCGCCTGGGACAGCCCCGAGGTCACGGCCGCTCTCGAGGACTTCGAGAAACTGATCGGTTACACCAACACGGACCGCGACGGACTGGACTGGCCCGAGGCCACCCAGCTCGTCATGGACGGCGAGGCCGCGTTCAACGTCATGGGCGACTGGGCCGTGGCGGCGTTCGAGGAGTCCGACAAGACAGCCGGCACCGACTTCACCTACTTCCCGGTCCCCGGGACGGACGGCATGTTCGGATTCCTCGCCGACTCGTTCACGCTGCCCGTGGGGGCCAAGAACCCCGACGGCGCCAAGGCCTGGATCGAGACGGTCTCGAGCCTCGAGGGCCAGACGGCGTTCAACAAGGCCAAGGGCTCCATCCCGGCCCGCACCGATGCCGACCCTGCTGACTTCTCCGAGTACCAGCAGACCGCCATCACCTCGTTCGCGGACGACACGATCGTGCCGTCGCTCGCCCACGGCGCGGCCGCCTCGATCGCCGTGCTCAACGCCATCTCCGACGCGACGAGCAAGTTCACCTCCGGCGCCTCCGACCTGGCGCAGTACCAGGCCGACCTGGCCGCTGCTGCAGCCGAGTAGGGCGCAGGTGGTGCCCGTCGCGGAGCTGCTCGCGCAGCCCCGCGACGGGTGCCGCCCGGTCACGTCACGAACCCGCGGCGCACCGCCGCACCGTCTCGTTCCCCGCCGCACCGGTCGGCGGGCGTTCCCGCACCCACGTGCGCGGCGTGCGCCCCGGACCGTGCCCGCACCCTTGGAGGATCACCGGTGATCCACTCCGCCCGACGCTGGGGGCCACCCCTGCTCCTCGTCGCCCCGTCCCTGATCCTGGTGGGGGTGTTCGTCTACGGCCTCATCGGGATCAACTTCGCGACCTCGACCACGGACATGCACAAGGCCGCGCAGTCCACCGGCCAGGCGCCCGTGTCCCGCGTCGGCATCCAGAACTACCTCGACCTGCTCGCGAGCCCGGAATTCCAGCACTCCCTCCTGAACCTCCTGATCTACACCGTGGTCTTCCTGGTGGGCACGATGGTCATCGGCTTCGTCTGGGCCTGGCTCCTCGACAAGCCCGTCAAGGGTGAGGGCTTCTTCCGCGCCGTCTACCTCTTCCCCATGGCGGTCTCCTTCATCGCCTCGGGCGTCGTGTGGCGCTGGCTCCTCAACTCGAACCAGGACGAGAAGGCGAGCGGCCTCAACCGGCTCTTCCAGATGATCGGGCTCGACGCGCTCCAGAACAACTGGTGGAACAACGTCACGTTCGGCATCGCGGCCATCGCGATCCCCGCGATCTGGCAGCTCTCGGGCTACGTCATGGCGCTCTTCCTCGCAGGGTTCCGTGGCATCCCGGAGGAGCTGCGCGAGGCGGCCCGCATCGACGGTGCGAGCGAGTGGAAGCTGTACCGCTACGTGCTCTTCCCGCAGCTCACGCCGATCGCGCTGTCCGCGCTCATCATCGTGGGCCACATGTCGCTCAAGGCGTTCGACCTCATCATGTCGATCTCCAAGCCGTCGAACTACCAGACCAAGGTCCCGGCCGTCGACATGTACGTCTTCAAGTCGAGCTTCGACTACGCGAACGCGGCTGCGGTGGGCGCGATCCTGCTCATCATCGTGGCCCTCGTGATCGTGCCCTACCTGATCTCCCTGAACCGCAAGGAGAAGATCCGATGACCACGGTCACCACCCCCGTCGAGGCGACGGCCCCGGGCTCGGGCTCGGGGTCCGGCGCCACCGGCTCGCGTCGTCGCAAGAAGCCGGTCGAGCGCTTCTCCGTCGCCCGGACCCTGCGGTACGTGCTGCTGATCCTGTTCGTGCTCGTCGTGCTCGTGCCCGTCTACGTCCTGTTCGTCACGAGCTTCAAGGGACCGGGCGACGCGGCGCCGACCCGCGCATGGAACCTCCCCCAGGTGTGGACCACGGAGAACTGGCAGGCCGCGTGGACGGCGCTGGCGCCCGCGATCCTGCGCACGCTCCAGATGGTGATCCCGGCCGCGCTCATCTCCGCGTTCCTCGGGTCGCTCAACGGGTTCGTGCTCTCGCGCTGGAGGTTCCGCGGCGCGAACCTCGTGTTCACGCTCATCCTGTTCGGCATGTTCATCCCGTACCAGGCGGTGATCATCCCGCTCAACCAGCTCGTCCTGAGCCTCGACCTGCCGAGCGGCATCCCGACGCTCATCGTGCTGCACGTGATCTACGGCCTGCCGATCACGACGCTGATCTTCCGCAACTACTACCAGACCGTCCCGAACGAGCTCATCGAGGCCGCGCGCGTCGACGGGGCGGGCATGCTGCGCACGTACTGGTCGATCGTCCTGCCGCTGTCGATCCCGAGCTTCGTGGTCGTGCTGATCTGGCAGTTCACGTCCGCGTGGAACGACTTCCTCTTCGCGGTGTTCTTCTCCTCGAGCCAGAACGGCCCGGTCACGCTCGCGCTCAACAACCTCGCGAACGGGGCGCTGCTGCAGAACTACGGCGCGTCGATGGCGGGGGCGCTGTTCGCCTCGCTCCCGACGCTCGTCGTCTACATCCTGCTCGGCAAGTACTTCATGGGTGGGCTCATGTCGGGGTCGGTCAAGGGCTGAGGCGCGCGTCCGGCACCTCGCCGGCGACCCCGTCGCACCACCGCGCGGCGAGCCGCCCGGCGAGCCGCGCGGCTGGGAGCGGTGCGCGGGAGGGGCGCTCCGCCGTCGGGCATTCGACGGGGGAGCGCCCACCCGGGGAGGATTCAGGCACGCACGAGGAACGGGGAGAGATGACGGTCAAGGACGAGTTCGCCCGAGCGGCCGACGACGCCGCGTGGCGCCAGGACGAGCTGCGCAGGCTGCTCACCTTCGCGCAGGCGTCCCTGGGGCCCGACGGCGGGGCGCGCTGGCTCGACGACCACGGGGTCCCCGACCCGCGCGAACCCGTGCACACGTGGATCACGGCCCGCATGGCGCACGTGTACGCGCTCGCGAGCCTGCTCGACGTCCCCGGGACGGGCGCGCTCGCGGACCGCGCTCTCGACGGGCTGCGTACCCGTCTCGCCGACCCCGCGGACGGCGGCTGGTTCGCCTCGCGGGGACCGGGCGACGCGGTCGACGACACCAAGAGCGCCTACGCGCACGCGTTCGTGGTCCTCGCGGCGTCGAGCGCCACGATCGCGGGACGGCCCGGGGCACGCGACCTCCTCGACGACGCGCTGCGCATCCTCGACCAGGAGTTCTGGGAGACCGACCAGGGCATGCTGCGCGACGAGTGGGACCGGGCCTGGACCACGTGCGCGCCCTACCGCGGGGCGAACGCCAACATGCACGGCGTCGAGTCGCTGCTCGCGGCGCACTCGGCCACGGGCGAGCTCCTGTGGCTCGAGCACGCCGCCTCGATCGCGGACCGGGTCGTCGGCTGGGCGGCCGAGCGCGAGTGGCGGGTCGTCGAGCACTTCGACGCCGCGTGGCGACCCGAGCCCGAGCTGAACGTCGACCACCCCACCGACCAGTTCAAGCCCTACGGCTCGACGCCCGGCCACGGGTTCGAGTGGGCGCGCCTGCTGCTGCACCTCGACGCCGCGCAGGCCGCGGTCGGCACGGGCGCACCGGGGGCCCGCCTCGACGCCGCCCGCCACCTGTTCGACCGCGCTGCGACCGACGGCTGGGACCCGGTCGAGGGCGGGTTCGTCTACACCGTCAACTGGTACGGGCGGCCCGTCGAGCGGCGCCGCTTCCACTGGGTCGCTGCCGAGGCGATCGCGGCGGCGGAGGTCTTCGCCCGGGTCACGGGCGAGGAGCGGTACACGCGGCTCGCCGACGACTGGTGGGCGTACGCGAGGGCGCGTCTCGTCGACGTCGAGCGTGGTTCGTGGCACCACGAGCTCGACGTCCACAACCGGCCGTCGGCCGTCGTGTGGGACGGCAAGCCCGACGTCTACCACGCGGCCCAGGCGCTGCTCCTCGCGGACGTGCCGGTCACGGGCAGCCTCGCGGAGTCGGTCCGGGCGCTCGCGTCGCTCCGCTGAGCGCGTCCTTCCGCTGAGTGCGGAGCAGGTGTCGTCCGGATGCCCGTTCGACGACAACCACCCCGCACTCAGCGGGTCGAGTAGACCTGCACCTCGGCGGCCTTGACGGCGAACCACACCCGCTCGCCCGGTGCCAGCCGCAGGTCCGCGACCGACCGCGGCGTCAGGTCCGCGGCGAGGTGCCCGACGGCGTCGCGCACCGCCTGCGGACCTGTCGCCTCTCCCCAGGCCCGGAAGAGCTGCCCGTGCGGCTCGAGCGAGGTGATCGTCACCGCGAAGGCGTTGCGCGGGCTGCCCGACGGCGCCTCACGGTGGACCGCGACCGCGCGCGGCTCGAACATCGCGACCGCCGGGTCGCCCTCGACCAGAGCGCCGCCGTCGGCCACGACCCCTGCGACGACCCGTGTGGTGGCGAGAGCGCTCGGGGTGGTGCCCGACGCCGACCCCGCGACGGCGCTCGCCGCCTCGCCCCCCGCGCCGAGCCGCAGCCCGCCGTCGTCGGTCGCGGTGCCCGAGAGCAGGTTGATCCCCGCCAGCCGCGCCGCGAACCGGGACCGGGGGCGCGACAGGACCTCGCGCGCGGGGCCGTCCTCGACGACCCGGCCGTGCTCCAGGACCACCGCACGGTCGGCGAGCAGCAGGACGTCGAGCAGGTCGTGCGTCACGAGCAGGGTCGTGCGCGGGTGCGCGCGCTGCGCGTCGTGCAGGGCGCGGCGCACCTGCTGCGCGACCCCGACGTCGAGCGACGCGAGGGGCTCGTCGAGCAGCAGGACGCGCGGGTCGGTCGCCAGGGCCCGCGCGATCGAGACCCGCTGGGCCTGGCCGCCGGAGAGCTCGCGGGGTCGGCGCTCGGCGAGGTGCCCGGCGTCGAGGTCGTGGAGGCGCACGCGGGCCTGCGCGCGGGCCTCGCGCCGGGTCGCCCCCCGCGCGCGGAGCCCGAACGCCACGTCGTCCACGGCATCGAGGTGCGCGAGGAGCAGCGGCCGCTGCGTGAGCCAGCCGACCCTGCGCCGTCGTGGGGGGACGGCGGTGCCGCGGGTGGTGTCGGTGAGCACGGTGCCGTCGATCGACACGAGGAGCTCGTCGGGGCTGCCCGACCGGGGTCGGGCGCGGTGGGGGAGGAGGCCGGTGACGGCCTGGAGGAGCGTCGACTTGCCCGCGCCGTTGGCGCCGAGGACCGCGACGACCTGACCGGGCTCGACCGTGACGTCGACGTCGACGCCGCGCTCGGCGACGCGTACCCGGACGCGCAGCGGCGCGCCGGGCTCGCTGGGGATGACGGGCCCGGTCGCCGAGGAGGACGCGCCGACCTGCCGACGGTGACGCGACCCGTCCCCGTCGGTTGGGTCCTCGTCGCCCTCGGCGGAGATCCGGTCACGCTCGGCGGAGATCCGGTCACGCTCGGCCGGGATCCGGTCCCCGTCGGTCGAGGGGCCGCGCCCGAACGGCCCCCCGTGCACGGCTGCCGTGACGACCACGGCCACGACCACGAGCAGCAGGGAGAGCGCGACGGCGGCGTCGGGGTCGGCGCTGCGTTGCAGGTAGATCTCGAGCGGCAGGGTCTGCGTGACGCCCTGGAGCGCCCCGGCGAACGTGATGGTCGCGCCGAACTCCCCGAGGGCGCGCGCGAACGCGAGCACCGCCCCGGACACGAGCCCGGGAAGCACGAGCGGCAGCGTGACACGGCGCAGCACCGTCGTCGGGGTCGCGCCGAGCGTCGCGGCGACCTCCTCGTACCGCGCGTCGTGCGTCCGCAGGGAGCCTTCGAGGCTCAGCACGAGGAACGGCAGGGCGACGAAGGTCTGCGCCATGACCACCGCGGTGGTCGTGAACGCGACCTCGATCCCCAGGACGGACAGGTGCTGACCGATCAGCCCGCGCCGCCCGAACGTGTAGAGGAGCGCGATGCCGCCCACGACGGGGGGGAGGACGAGGGGGAGCAGCACGAGTGCGCGGGCCAGGCGCTGCCCGGGGAACGTGGTCCGTGCGAGGACGAGTGCCATGGGCGCGCCGAGCAGGACGCAGCACACGGTCGCGACGAGCGACGTCCGGACCGAGAGCCACAGGGCGTCGGTCGCGGTGGGGGAGGTGAGCAGGTCCCAGACGCCGCCGAGCCCCCCGGACACGTCGAGGCGCGCGACCATCGCGACGACGGGCACGACGACGAACAGCGCGCCGAGGATCGCGGGGGCCAGGACCCAGCGGGGCAGCCCGCGCATCAGGGGGCCTCGGCGGGCGTCACGGTGCCCCGAAGCCCGCCTTCGCGAGCGCGGCCTGTCCGACGGGGCCGGTCACGAGGTCGAGCCACTCCCGGGCCAGGGTCTCGTCGGCGGCCCCCGAGGTGACGGCGATCGGGTAGGTGTTGACGACGCTCTTCGTCTCGGGGACGTCGACGACCTCGACGTCCCCGCCGGCGAGCGTCGCGTCGGTCACGTAGACGAGTCCGGCGTCGGCCTCGTCGGCCGTGACCTTGGCGAGCACGTCGGTCACGCTCGCCTCCTCGCTCACACGGTGGATCGTGGTCCCGGCGGCGGCCTCGACCTTGGCGGTCGCGGCCCCGCAGGGCACCTCGACCGCGCACACGACGACCTTGAGGTCCTCGCGCGCGAGGTCGGCGAACGACGTGACGCCGCCCGGGTTGTCCGGGGGCACGACGACCGTGAGCGTGTTGGTCGCGAAGACGACGGGGTCGGCCGCGTCGCCGCCCTCGACGACGCGGTCCATGTTCGTGGTGTCGGCCGAGGCGAACACGTCGCCGGGGCTCCCGGCGAGGAGCTGGTCGGCGAGGTCGGCCGACCCGGCGAACGACAGGGCGACGGTCACGCCGTCGTGCTCGGTCTCGAAGTCCTGGGCGAGCTCGGCGAACACGTCGCGCAGCGACGCGGCGGCGAGCACGGTGAGGGTCTGCTCCTCGACGGCCGTCGTGCCCGTCGCGCCTGCCGTGCCTGGCGTGCCCTGACCGCCCGACGGCGCCGCGCACGCCGCGAGGGCGGCCGTCAGCAGGACGGTGGTCGCGACGGCGAGCGCGCGCCGGGCGGGACGCGCGGCGGGACGAGGGGTGGTCGTGGTGCGGGTCACGCGAGCCCTCCGGGCGTCTCGACGATCACGGTGGTGGCCTTGACGACGGCGACGGCGAGGCTCCCTGGTTCGAGGCCGAGCTCGCGGACCGCTTCGGTGCTCATGAGGGACACGACGCGTTGTCCGCCGCACTGCATCTCGACCTGGGACATCACGGTGTCGCTCACGACCTTGGTCACGATGCCGACGAACCGGTTCCGGGCCGACCGGGCGACGCCGGACGGATCGGGCGCTGCCTGCGCCGTGCGCACCGCGAAGGCGGCGAGCCGTGCCCCGTCGACGACCTTGCGGCCGGAGTCGTCGACGCCCGCGTCGAGATCCCCCGCGTCGACCCAGCGGCGCACGGTGTCGTCGCTGACGCCGAGCAGGTCGGCGGCTTCTCGGATCCGATAGTGCGGCATGGATGAGAGCATAGCGCCGCAGATGCGGAATCATCGCGACACGATGTCACGATAAGAGCAGGTTGATGCGGATATGACTGGTTCTGCGGCTGAGGCGTGGCATGCTCCACGAGGGCGCGCAGCGAGCGCGTCGCTGACCGGAGGAGGACGTGTCGTGAGTCGGTACTGGAGCTCGCTGGCCCTGGTCGTGATCGGCGCCGTCTGGGCGCTGGGTGGAGGGGTCGCCGCGCTCGCCGGCAAGGACGGGCCGCAGTCGCCGCTCCTGTTCGTCGTGCTGGGAGGGGTGGCCGTGCTGGTCGGCGTCGGGAGCGCCGTCGTCCGGTCACGTTCGCGCGACGAGGCGTGACGTCGAGGTAGCTGGCCGGGCCGCGGAGACGCGAGAGGCCCCGCACCAGCAGGTGCGGGGCCTCTCGACGTGTGGAGCGGATGACGGGAATCGAACCCGCGCTATCAGCTTGGGAAGCTGAAGTTCTACCATTGAACTACATCCGCGTGACGTGGAACCCTGCAGCTCGCAGGCCGTCTCCGGCCGGTGCGAGCCGGTGAGGAACCGGCGTGCGTCCACGATCATACCCACGTCGGGCCAGGATGCCAGCATCTTGTGCCCGAGCACTGCCTGAGGAGGCGCCTTGTCCGAGAACCCGTACCAGCAGCAGCCCACCGATCCTGCGGCTGGAGCGGACCCGTACGGCCAGTACGGTGGCGTGCCGCAGCAGCCCGCCGCGCCGGCCTACGGCGACAAGGGCACACCGTACGGTGCGCCCTCCTACGGCGCGGACCCCTACGCCCAGCAGCAGCCCGCCTACGGCGCCCCGCAGCAGCAGGGCTACGGCACGGACCCCCACGCCCAGCAGCCCGCCTACGGCGAGGCGCCGACGCCGGCCTACGGTGCGCCGGGCGACCCGTACACGCAGCAGGCGGGGTACGGCTACGGTGCCCCGCAGCAGCAGGGGTACCAGCAGCCGTACGGCGCCCAGCACCCGGGCTACTACGAGGACCCGAACGCGAAGTCACGGCTCGCGGCCGGTCTGCTCGGCATCTTCCTGGGCGCGTTCGGCATCCACCGCTTCTACCTCGGGTACACCGGCATCGGCGTGACGATGCTGCTGATCTCGGTCCTCTCGCTGGGCATGCTGAGCTGGGCCGTCGCGATCTGGGGCCTCGTCGAGGGCATCCTCTACCTGACGTCCAAGGGCGGTCAGTACTCGGTCGACTCGACGGGCCGCCCGCTGCGCAGCTGACGCCGCCCCGGCACCGGTCCCGAGGACGGTGAGGCGACCGCACTGCGTCGCCCGACCGACCTCGGGTCCGGCACCGACCGGTCACCGGGACTCCGCGTCGGCGTCACGGATGCGCGGAGTACGGTTGCCCCGTGCTCCTCTCCGACCGCGACATCACTGCCGAGATCGACGCCCAGCGGGTCCGCCTGGACCCCTACGACCCTGCGATGCTCCAGCCGTCGAGCATCGACGTGCGGCTCGACAAGTTCTTCCGGTTGTTCGACAACCACAAGTACCCGTTCATCGACCCCTCGACGGACCAGCCGGACCTGACGCGTCTGGTCGAGGTCGAGCCGGGCGAGCCGTTCATCCTGCACCCGGGCGAGTTCGTCCTGGGAGCGACCTACGAACAGGTCTCCCTGCCCGACGACGTCGCAGCCCGGCTCGAGGGCAAGTCCAGCCTGGGCCGCCTCGGGCTCCTCACGCACTCGACGGCCGGGTTCATCGACCCGGGGTTCAGCGGTCACGTCACGCTCGAGCTGAGCAATGTCGCGACGCTCCCGATCACGCTGTGGCCGGGCATGAAGATCGGCCAGCTCTGCTTCTTCCGGCTCTCCTCGGCCTCGGAGCACCCGTACGGCTCGTCGATCTATGGTTCTCGGTACCAGGGCCAGCGCGGGCCGACGGCCTCGCGTTCCTGGCAGAACTTCCACCGCACCGACGTGTGATCCCGAGCCGGCTCGACCGAGCCCGCCTGATCGGACGTCGTCACCGTAGAGAGGCCGACCCCACCGTGTCGCAACCGACCAGCCCGACCCTCCAGCCGTTCCCCGCGTCCTCGGCGCAGGGTCACCAGGCGCGTCACCTGCTCGCGCTGCCGGGGGATGTCGAGGTCGACGAGGTCGAGACCCTCGCCGTGTCCAGGTTCGCGGGTGCGCGGTGGGACGTGGCGCCGTCGGGCACGGATCCCCTGACCCCGGCGCCCCGCACGGCCAAGCCGGGCGAGCCGGGAGTCCTGCGCACCTCGCGGCACACCACGATGACCGGGCCGTACTCGCCCTGGTCGGCGGACGGGGTCAACCCCGGCCTACCGCCCGGCACCGAGCAGGTGTTCGACGTCGTGTGCCCGCGCGACCGCGGCGACGCCCCGATCCCCGGTGGTGGCGACCGGGACGGCGTCGGGCGGGCCTTCCCCGCAGGGCTGCCGACGCGTGAGGAGGAGCGCGTCATCGCGTGGCTCGTCGAGGTCGCGCGACGCCTCGGCGGCTCGATCAGGGTCGATGCCGCCGACCCGGCGGCCCCGGCCGTGGTCCTGACCCCCGACCCGGGCGTCGCGGTCGACATGTCGGTCTTCTCGGACGTGTGGCTCGACCCGCAGGCAGCGGTGGCCGTCGTGGGGGCCGTGCACCCCCGCGTGGTGCTCGCGACCGAGGGGAGCCCGTACCAGGGTCCGCCGAAGGGCATCGGGGAGATGGCGCTGCACCGGGGCGAGAGGTTCGACCCCGAGCTCCGGCGTGCGTTGCACGCGCAGGCGGACGACATCGACATCGCGGCCCTGACGAGCGGCAAGATCCTCGACGGGTACGGGCTCCTGATCGACATGGGTGTCGACGGTCTCGTGGCCGTCGAGGTCGGTGGCGAGGAGCAGCTGCCGCTGCTGCTGCGCAACCTGCCCTGGGCGTCGCAGGGCGCGGTCGCGTACCGGGTGCGCTGGGAGCCGCGGGACCTCGTCGAGTCGCAGATGGAGTCGCCGTCGTTCGAGCTGAAGATCGCGCGCAAGCGGGCGGCCGAGCTCGTCGCGACCGTGACGCGCGCGCTCTACGCGGCCGTGGGCGGCGAGATCGCCGACGAGGCCGACTTCCTGGTGGACCCGCAGGACGTCTGAGGTCTGGTTGCGCTCTCATCGGCGCCCCGCATAGTCTCGACCGTCCGGTAGGAATCGGGTGAACAGGGCGAGGTGGGCATGTCGGAGGGCGCAGTGCGCAACAGCGCGGCCACGGCCCGACGTCGCGGGAACCCGTTGGCGCTCGCGGTCCTCGCGCAGCTCGGCGACAAGCCCATGCACCCGTACGAGATCGCGCGCGTGCTCAAGGACGGCCGCAAGGACGAGTCGGTCCGGTTGAACTACGGCTCGCTCTACTCGGTCATCACCGCGCTGGTGCGGGACGGCTTCATCGAGCCCGCGGGCACCGAGCAGGACGGGAACCGTCCCCAGCGCACGGTGTACCGGCTCACGGCGGCCGGGCGCGAGGAGATCGACGACTGGATGCGCAGCCTGCTCGGCGCCCCGGTCAAGGAGTTCCCGCAGTTCATGGCGGCGCTGAGCTTCATGCAGGTCCTCGCGCCCGACGACGCCGCCGCGCTCCTGCGCTCGCGCCTCGTGGCCCTGCGGGTCGCGGTGCGCCGGCTCGAGGACGACCTGGAGCAGCGCGTCGAGGAGCTCCCGACCCTGTTCACGGTCGAGACCGAGTACGAGCTCGCCCTGCTCCTCGCCGAGCTCCGGTACACCGAGGTCCTGGTCCGTCGCCTGCGCGACGGCACGTTGCGCGGCCTCGACGGCTGGAGCGACGGGGCGCTCGACGAGCCGATCCCTCCGCTGTAGACGAGGCCAGGGCGGCTCGGGCCGGCCGGTGGCCGAACCGTGGCTCGCCGGTGCATTCCCGCTGAACCTGTGACATCTCCCACCGGCCCACGGGGCGTCGAGTGGTCTTGCGGGTCTCGTTGAACGGTAAAATACTTACCGGACCCGGTGTGTCTCGGGGCCGTCCTCCACCTGCGCGCCGTCGAGCAGGAACGGTCGGTCCGCGCGGTGCAGCCGGTCCGTGTTCTCGCCCACCCGCCCCCGACCAGGACGGAGCGGACGTGCTCTATCTGCTCGTTGCGCATCTGGCAATGGCACTCGGCGCGCCCGCACTCGTGTCGGTGCTGGGCCGCAAGGCGTTCTTGGTGATGGCCCTCGCGCCCGCCTCCGCCGCTGTCTACGCCCTGAGCTGGACCACGCGCGTCATGGACGGCGTGCACCCCACCGAGGTCACCCAGTGGGTGCCCGGACTGGGTCTCGAGCTCGCCTTCCGCATGGACACCCTGTCCTGGCTCATGCTGCTGCTCGTCGGCGGCGTGGGCGCACTGGTCCTGGTGTACTGCTCGGCGTACTTCTCGCCCACGGCCTCGGGGCTCGGGCGCTTCGGCGCCGTCCTCACGGCGTTCGCCGGAGCGATGGTCGGGCTCGTCACGGCCGACGACATGCTGCTCCTGTTCATCTTCTGGGAGCTCACGACCGTCTTCTCCTACCTGCTCATCGGCCACTACGCCGATCGCAAGGCGAGCCGGCGCGCCGCGATGCAGGCCATCGTCGTGACCACGGCCGGTGGCCTGGCGATGCTCGTGGGCGTCGTGATCCTGGGGGTCCAGGGCGGGACGTTCCGCCTCTCGGAGATCGTCGCCGACCCGCCGACGGGGGGCGCCGTGACCGCGGCGATCGTCTGTCTCCTGGCCGGTGCGGCGAGCAAGGCCGCGCTCATCCCGCTGCACTTCTGGCTCCCCGCGGCCATGGCCGCGCCCACCCCGGTCAGCGCCTACCTGCACGCCGCGGCCATGGTCAAGGCCGGCGTCTACCTCGTCGCGCGCTTCGCCCCCGCGTACTCCGACACCACGGTCTGGCGCACGATCGTCATCACCCTGGGTGTCGGCACCCTGCTCGTGGGCGGCTACCGCGCGCTGCGTCAGCACGACCTCAAGCTCGTCCTGGCGTTCGGCACCGTGAGCCAGCTCGGACTGATCGTCCTGCTCGTGGGCCTCGGGACGCGGTCCGCCGCGCTCGCGGGCCTCGCGATGATCGGGGCGCACGCGATGTTCAAGGCGTCGCTCTTCCTGGTGGTCGGCGTGGTCGACGCCGCGACGGGCACGCGCGACCTGCGCCGGCTGACGGGCGTCGGGCGGGCGCTGCCCCTGACCGCGCTCGCCGGTGGCCTCGCGACCGCGTCCATGATCGGCCTGCCCCCGCTCGCCGGATACGTCGCGAAGGAGGCCGCGCTCGAGTCGCTCCTGCACGGCGAGGGGCCCGCCTGGGTCAACACCGTCGTGCTGGTCGGCGTCGTCGTGGGGTCCATGTTCACGGTCGCCTACGGCGTGCGCTTCTTCTGGGGAGCGTTCGCGACCAAGGGGCACGTCGCCGCAGCCGTGGCTCGCGCCAACGAGCACGTCCGGCTCGACGCCGTGACCAAGGACGCCGCCGCTCAGGGCTCGCCCGCGCCGTCGGCGACGCAGCGCGGCCACACGGCACCGCTGCCCGACGACGCCCCGATCGACCCCGCGCGCATCCACCGGCAGCCGGCGCTCCTCGTGTGGCCCGCCCTGGTGCTTGCCCTCCTCGGTCTCGCGACGGCCCTCGTGCCGCACTTCGGCGAGGACCTGCTCGCCCCCTACGCGAACACCTACCCCGCCGGGGAGCCGGGTCACCTGGTCCTCTGGGCGGGCCTCACGCCGGCCCTCGGCCTGACGGTCCTGATCCTCGGGGTCGGCGCCGTGCTGTTCTGGCAGCGCAACGCCGTCGAGCGGTTCCAGGCCTCGGTGTGGACGGGTCCCGAGGCCGACCGCACGTACCGCCGGATCATGCGCCGCCTCGACGACTTCGCGGCCGACGTCACGGCCGTCACCCAGCGTGGTTCGCTGCCGTTCTACCTGGGCGCGATCCTCGTCGTCCTGGTCGCCGGGCCCGGTCTGCTGATGTTCGTCGGAGGGCAGTGGCCCGAGCAGGTCAAGGCCTGGGACCGCCCGGCGCAGGTCGCCGCCGTGGTCGCCATCTGCGTCGCGTCGATCCTCGCCGCCCGGTCCCGCCGCCGCCTCAAGGCCGTGATCCTCGTGGGGATCGCGGGCTACGGCAACGCGATGCTGTTCCTGCTCCACGGGGCCCCGGACCTCGCGCTGACCCAGGTCCTGGTCGAGACCATCACGCTCGTCGTCATGGTGCTCGTGCTGCGCCGCCTGCCTCCGTACTTCTCCAACCGCCCGCTCGTCGCGTCGCGATGGGTGCGCCTGGGGCTCGGTGTCGCGGTGGGCGTCGTCATGATGGGCTTCGCCCTGACCGTGCCGCTCGCGCGCGTCGCGAGCCCCATCTCGCTCGACTTCCCGGCCGAGGCGTACATCCACGGCTACGGCAAGAACATCGTCAACGTGACGCTCGTGGACATCCGCGCCTGGGACACCATGGGCGAGATCTCGGTCCTGCTCGTCGCGGCGACCGGGGTCGCGTCGCTCGTGTTCCTGCGGACCCGCAGCGGCGAGATCCTGCGGGAGCGCGACGCGACGTCCTCCGGGGCGGCCACGCCCGGCATCTGGGCCAACGAGGAGGACCCCGGGGCGGCGCTGCGCCGCCGCGGCGTCGACCAGGCCGCCGAGGCGGGCAAGCAGCCGCGCATGCTCGTGTGGCTCAGCGCCGGACGCACGCTCGCGCCGCAACGACGCTCGGTCATCTTCGAGGTCGTCACGCGCGTGCTCTTCCACTCGATGATCGTGTTCGCGTTCTTCCTGCTGTTCTCTGGCCACAACGCGCCGGGCGGCGGGTTCGCGGCCGGGCTCGTCGTCGGGATCGCACTCATCGTGCGGTACCTGGCAGGTGGCCGGTACGAGCTCGGCGAGGCCGCACCCGTCCACCCGGGCCTGCTGCTCGGCACCGGCCTGTTCCTGTCGGTCGGTGTCGGACTGATCGGCCTGTTCATGGGCAAGAGCGTGCTCCTGAGCACCGCGATCGACATCAGCCTGCCGCTCATCGGGACCGTCCACCTGGTCACGTCGCTGTTCTTCGACCTCGGGGTCTTCCTCGTCGTCGTGGGCCTGGTGCTCGACATCCTGCGCACGCTCGGCGCCGAGATCGACCGGCAGGCCGAGGCCTCCGCCCGGGAGGACGCAGGACCCATGGAAGCGATGGAACCGGACCAGATCGGAGGGGGGCGACGATGAGCCTGACGAACCACCTGCTCGCGCCGCTCCTGCTGCCCGCGGCCGAGGTCGACCCTGCCGACGTCGCACGGACCACCGACAGCATCGACATGACCCCGAGCCTGATCCTCGTGCTCGCGATCGGCGTGCTGTTCGCGACCGGGGTCTACCTGCTCCTCGAGCGCAGCCTGACCCGCGTGCTGATCGGCTTCATCCTCATCGGCAACGGTGCGAACCTCATGTTCCTCGTCGCCGGTGGACGCGCCGGGGGCGCGCCCCTCATCGGGACGACGCCTCCCGACCAGATGAGCGACCCGCTCGTCCAGGCGATGGTGCTGACCGCCATCGTCATCACCCTGGGCCTCACGGCCTTCGTGCTCGCCATGGCCTACCGGTCCTGGCAGCTGCACGGTCACGACGAGGTGCAGGACGACCTCGAGGACCGCCGGGTCGCGCGCCACGCGGCGCGCAACGCCCCGGCGTTCGAGGACAGCGACACCGAGGAGAGCGGGGCCACCCTGGACGACGAGGCCGCCGAGGTCTACGACGAGACCGACGGAGACGGGGACGGCGAGACCGACGTCCGCGACGGCAACCGTGCCGAGAAGGACGCGCCGCCGTCGGGCAGACGCGGCGCCGGGGGAGGTGAGGGCCGATGAACCTCACGTACGGATTCGCGACCCTCGTCCCGCTGCCCGTGGTCCTGCCGCTGTTCGCGGCGGGCCTCGCGCTCGCGCTGTGGCGCCACCCGCGCGCCCAGCACATCATCTCGGTCGCCGCACTGTCCCTGGTCCTGGCGGCCTCGATCGGCCTGCTCGTCGGGGCCGACAACGGACCCATCGTGGTCGACGTCGGGGAGTGGGCCGCGCCCGTCGGCATCGACCTGGTCGCCGACCGGCTCTCCGCGCTCATGCTCACGGTGTCGAGCTTCGTGCTGCTGTGCGTCCTGCTCTACTCGCTCGGGCAGGGCGTCGCCGACGGCCACGACAAAGCACCCGTCTCGATCTACCACCCGACGTACCTGGTCCTGGCCGCGGGGGTCGCGAACGCGTTCCTCTCGGGCGACCTGTTCAACCTGTACGTGGGCTTCGAGATCCTGCTCGCGGCGTCCTACGTCCTGCTGACCCTCGGCGGCACGGGTGAACGCATCCGCGCCGGGTCGATCTACGTCGTCGTGGCGCTGCTGTCCTCGGTCATCTTCCTCGTCGCGATCGCGCTGACCTACGCGGCGACGGGCACCGTCAACCTGGCGCAGCTCTCCGAGCGGCTGCCGGACGTGGACCCCGGGGTCCGCATGACGCTCCAGCTCCTGCTGCTGCTCGCGTTCGGGATCAAGGCCGCGATCTTCCCGCTCTCGGCCTGGCTCCCGGACTCCTACCCGACGGCGCCCGCTCCCGTCACGGCCGTGTTCGCGGGGTTGCTGACCAAGGTCGGCGTCTACGCGATCATCCGCACCCAGACGCTGCTGTTCCCCGACAACCGGCTCGACTCCGTGCTCATGTGGCTCGCGCTGCTGACCATGGTCATCGGGATCCTCGGTGCCGTCGCCCAGAACGACATCAAACGTCTGCTCTCGTTCACCCTCGTCAGCCACATCGGGTACATGATCTTCGGCATCGCGATGGCGTCGGAGGCCGGGATGGCGGCGTCGATCTTCTACGTCGTGCACCACATCACGGTCCAGACGACGCTGTTCCTCGTCGTGGGTCTGATCGAGCGGAGGGGAGGGTCCACGTCCCTCGACAAGCTCGGCGGCCTCGCCAAGATCGCCCCGGGCCTCGCGATCCTCTTCTTCGTCCCCGCGATGAACCTCGCGGGCATCCCGCCGCTGTCGGGCTTCCTCGGCAAGGTCGGGCTGCTCCAGGAGGGCGTCGCCCAGGGCACGCCGCTCACGTGGGCGCTCGTCGTGGGCAGCGTCGTGACGTCGCTGCTGACGCTCTACGCGATCGTCAAGGCCTGGAACAAGGCGTTCTGGCAGACGGCCCCGGTCGAGCTGCCGTCGACCGGTACGCCACGCGGCATGGTCGGACCGACGACGGCGCTCGTCGCGTTCGGCCTGGCCCTCACGTTCGCGGCGGGCCCGCTCTACTCCTACGCCGAGCGGGCCGCGGGCAACCTCCTGCAGCCCTCGACGTACGTCGACGCCGTGTTCCCCGGCGACTCCGGTCGCGGGCAAGGAGTGTCGAACGACCTCGTCGAGGAAGAGCAGGGAGGTGAGGGCTCGTGAGCCTGCACGCGCGGAGAGGCCCCCTCGCGGGCGGCTGGTTCAACCGTCTCGTCGCGCAGTGGCGCACGGCCGCCTGGCTGACCGTCGTGTGGGTCATGCTGTGGGGCGACCTGTCGTGGGGCAACGTCCTCGCGGGCGTCCTCCTCGCGAGCCTGCTCATCACCTTCATGCCGCTGCCGTCGATCGCGACGAGCGGCACGGTGCGACCCTGGCCGCTCCTGGTGCTGATCTCGCGGTTCGTGGCCGACCTCGTGGTCGCGTCCTTCCAGGTCAGCATGCAGGCGTTCCGCTTCCGCCACACCCCGCACGGGGCCGTCGTGGGCGTACGCCTGCGCAACCCCTCGGACATCTACATGACCATCACGGCGGAGCTCAGCTCGCTCGTGCCCGGCTCGCTCGTCATCGAGGCGCACCGCCTCACCGGGATGCTCTACCTGCACGTGCTCGACCTCGACGCCGCGGGCGGGGCCGACAAGGTCCGCCAGGACACGCTCGACCTCGAGTCCCGGGTGCTGCGCGCGTTCGCGTCGAACGACGAGCTCAAGGCCGCCGGGCTCTACCACCACCCGGGCGAGGAGCCCGAACCCGCTGGCGCGGCGCCGTCGGGCGGGCGGGGGACCGGTGCCCGTGGACCGGCGGGCCGCGGCGCACCGACCGAACGCCGCACCGACAGAGGGGAGGGGCAGCGATGATCGTCGTCGTCCTGATCTGCGCCGTGCTCCTCGCCTCGGCCGCGACGCTCGCCGTCGTCCGGGCCGAGAAGGGCCCGTCGATGCTCGACCGCACCATCGCGCTCGACGTCTTCACGACCACCCTCGTCGGCACCATCGCGCTCGAGGCCGCGTGGTCGCGGCGTACCGAGACCATCCCGCTCCTCGTCGTGCTCTCGCTCGTCGGCTTCGTCGGGTCCGTGACCATCGCGCGGTTCGCCTCGGTCGAGCCAGAGGGCGAACGTCGCATCAAGACGCGCGAGGAGATCGCGGCCGAGGAGGCCGAACGCCTCGCGGCCGAGGACGAGGAGCGCGGCATGGCCGCCGACCCGGAGCACGGATCCGAGCACGAGCCCGAGAAGCTCCACGAGGTCGAGGACGCCGCCGCCCCCGAGGTCGACGGTTCGACCGGACCCGAGGAGGCACGTTCATGAGCTGGACCCTGGTGGCCGACGTGGTCGCCGCGATCTTCCTGCTGTGCGGTGCGTTCCTCGCCTTCGCGGCCGGCGTGGGAGTCGTGCGCTTCCCCGACCTTCTCGCGCGCATGCACGCCGCGACCAAGCCCCAGGTCCTGGGGCTGATCCTCGTCCTCATCGCGCTCGCGCTGCGGCTGCGGAGCTGGTCGGCCGTCGGCATGCTCGTGCTCGTCGTGATCTTCCAGCTCATGACGTCCCCCGTCGCCGCGCACATGGTGGGCCGGGCGGGCTACCGGACGGGGAAGGTCCGCCCGGACCTGCTCGTGCTCGACGACCTCACGGCGGACCAGGAGGCGGCCGACCAGGAGAAGGACGTGGCGGACCGGAAGAAGGACGTGGCCGACCGCGAGGCGGCGGCCCGTGCGACGGACGCCGAGGGTGACGGGCCGGACCGCCGAGGGTGACGGCCGCGCCCGCCGAAGGTGACCGCGACCGGCCGCCTGCGCCCCCGACCGCTCTACCGAGGGGAACGTGCTAGGGCTGGGCCAGATCCAGGTCCTCGAACGGCACCAGCTCAGTGGGGTTCGTCCGCGTGACCAGATCTTTGTCGCACGGTGTGCCCGAAGTGGCCTTCGGTCGAACCCAGAGCAGACTGCATGCCTCACCCGCCGGTGAACATGAGGGTGAACAGCTCAGAGTCCACCGCGAGGCAGGGTCCGGCCAGGGCGTCGAGGGCGACGGACCAGGCGTCCGACCTGATGACCGCGGGTTCGGTCCTCGTCCACGTCTCGACCGCCGGGACGGCCTCCTGCAGGTCGGCGACCGCCTGGCCGACGGCACTGTCGCCGCTCGAGGGGATGCGGTGCAGCACACGTGTCGCGACCTCGTACCAGCCCTGCTGCTCCTGGACGGCCATGCGCCCCTCGGTGAGGGCGATGTCGGCGTTCTCCACGATCGACTGGACGTCGGAGACCGCCGCGCACGCGGCGACGTCCTGCGCCACGTCTTCCTCGGACGCGCCCGCCTGGACCACCTCTTCCGGGGGTCCGGGAGAGGCGCTGCTCTCGCCGCTGCAACCAGCCGCCATCAGCGCCACCAGCACCAGAGCCGAAGCCCCGGCCGCCTTGCTTCCTCGCATGAACGCACCCCCGTCGTGACCGTGTGTGGCCTGAGAATACACAGCACGACCGGTGTGACTCGCACGTGCGCGGCCGACGGCACGGCCGACCGCCGAGGAAGACGACCGAACCCGCTGAGGCGACCTGCCCCCGTGCGCCCCGGCAGGTCCGGTGATAGACCCGCTACATGACCTCGTCGCCCGGCGCACAGCCCCCCACGCGGCCTGTGGCCGACAGCCCGCGCGTCGTGAAGACCGAGGAGCGCGCCGAGAGCGCACTCACGGTGATCGTCGCCTTCGGCGCGAACCTCCTCATCGCGGTCGCGAAGTCGGCCGCCGCGGTGCTCACCGGTTCGGCGTCGATGGTCGCCGAGGCCGTGCACTCGTGGGCCGACACGGGCAACGAGGTGTTCCTCCTGCTCGCGAACAAGCGCTCGCGCAAGCCCGCCGACCACGACCACCCGCTGGGGTTCGGTCGCGAGGCCTACGTGTGGTCGATGTTCGCAGCGCTCGGCCTGTTCGCGGTGGGGGCGGGGGTCTCGATCACGCACGGCATCCAGGAGCTCGTCCACCCGGAGCCGGCGGACGACTTCGGGATCGCGTACGCGGTGCTCGGGGTCGCGTTCGTGCTGGAAGGGGTCTCGTTCCTCCAGGCGAACCGCCAGGCGCGCAAGGAGGCGAAGAAGGCCGAGCGGGACCTGCTCCAGCACGTCCTGGTCACGTCCGACCCGACGCTGCGCGCCGTGTTCGCCGAGGACGCGGCCGCCCTCATGGGCCTCGTCGTGGCGTTCGTCGGCATCTTCCTGCACCAGGTCACGGGCTCGCCGATCCCGGACGCGATCGGGTCGATCGTGGTGGGCCTGATCCTCGGGGTCATCTCGTGGATCCTCATCGACCGCAACCGGCGGTTCCTCGTGGGCGAGCCCGCGGGGGTCGCGACCCGGGACGCCGTGCTCCGCGAGCTGCTCGCCGACCCGGAGGTCGACCGGGTCACGTACCTGCGGCTCGAGTTCGTCGGTCCCCGGTCGCTCTACCTGGTCGCGAGCGTCGACCTCGTGGGGGACGACGACGAGCACGTGGTCGCCGAGCGCATCGACGCGCTCGAACGTCGCGCGACCGCGGCGCCCGTGATCGCCGGGGCCGTCATCTCGGTGTCCCCGGCGAGCGAGCCGTCGTTGGTCCCGTCGGACGAGGTGAGCCGCCGAGAACGGACCTGAGGTCGCCTGGCCCCCCGGACCGGCCGCAACCTCGTTCTCGAGGGTCACCTCCCGGGCAGACCTGCAGTCTCAGGCAGGCAGTCGCTCGTCGAGCCAGGCGAAGACCTCGGTGAGGAACGCCGTCCGCGCCGGCTCGGGGGACAGCACGAGGTCGTGCGCGCCGCCCTCGATCTCGACGAGCGTCACGTCGTCGCCGAGGCCGGGAGCGCGGTCCTTGATGTGCTGGACGTCGAGCACGCTGTCGGTCGTCACGACCTCGGGGTGCCAGCCCTTGTTCGGCCCGGACCGGGCCGAGGTCAGGACGAGCACCGGGCACTGGACGTGCAGACCGCGCGCGATCTGCGCGTGCCCGCGCCGGATCTCGCGCGCCCAGCCTGCCCGCGCGGGGAAGCCCTCGTGCGGCTTCCAGCCGAGCTCGTAGGTCCACTCGCCGCCGGTCCCGGAGTGCAGGGCCTGCCCGTAGGCGTCGTCGAGCGAGCCCACCACGAGCCGAGGGGCGAAGCGCCCGACGACGTCGATCACCCGGGTGGAGATCACGCGGTCGAACCAGGACGAGTTGAGGTCGAACCAGGGGCTGTTGAGGACGAGCGCAGCCACCTTGCCGGGGCGCGCGTTGGCCCACAGGCTCGTGACCAGGCCACCCGTGGAGTGCCCGACGACCACGAGCTCGTCGTGCCCCTCGGCCCGGATCACGGCGGCTGCCGCGTCGAGGTCCTGGGCGTAGAGGCTCAGGTCGTCGATCATGTTGGGGTCCTTGCCGTCCTCGGTCCAGTGCGCGAGGGACCGGCCGTACCCGCGCAGGTCGATCGCGTAGAACGCGTAGCCGTGCTCCTCGAAGGCGTCACCGAGGTGGGTCTGGAAGAAGTAGTCGACGAACCCGTGGACGTACAGCACGGCCCGACGGCGCCGCTCACCCCCCGGGGTCGTCGCACCGTCGGTGTGGGCAGCGTGGGCAGCGTGGGTAGCGGACGCGCGGGCCGCGGGGGCGGCGGCGAGCTGCCCGGGGTCCGGCGCGGCGCCGTCGGGCACAGGGCTCGTGGCCTTGCGGACGAGCGTCGCGGTGTCGCCCCCCGGGAGGTCGAGCGTGCGGGCGACCCAGTCGGGTCCGAGGACGTCCTGCTGCCAGCCGTGCGTCATGGTGCTGCCCTTCGCGCGCGGACTCGGGCGGTGCCGCGGTGCCGCCATTGTCCACCGCGGGGGCGGACCTGTCAGAGCGAGCGTGACCTCGGGGTCACGCTCGCTCTGACAGGACGTGGCGTGGTCCTCAGGCGGGCGGGGTGAGACCCGTCGGGGGAGCCGGGGGAGCCGGTGGTGTGGCGGGCGCGGCGGGCCGCAGGTCCTCCCGCAGCCGCGTCGACTCGTCCATCTCCGAGTCGTCGACCTGCTCGCCACCGGGCTCGGTGACCTGCGCGGTCCACGTCTGTGCGGGTGTCGCGGGCGCGACGGGGGCTGAGGGGGCTGCGGACGCCGGAGCGTAGGGCGCGGCCGCACCGCTGGGAGTCACCGGAGGTACCGGAGGCGCGGGCGGGGTGCTCGGCGGGGCGTACTGGTGCGTGGGCGCCTGAGGCGGAGCCGGCGGCTGCGCGGGGTAGGGCTGGTGCGGGGGCTGCTGCTCGCCAGGGAGGCCGTAGGGCTGGGCGGGCGGCGGCGCCTGGGCCGGATGGCCGGCCTGCCCCGGGTATCCCGGCTGCCCCGGGTGCCCACCCTGCCCCGGCTGCCCCGGGTACGCGCCCTGTCCGTGAGGTCCCGGATAGCCCGCAGCCGGTGCGCCGTGGTCGTACGGCTGCGCCGCAGGAACCTTCTTGGGGCGCAGCAGCAGCCACGTGACGACACCGATCACGACGAGCCCCGCGAGCACTACGGCGACGACGAGGAGGAGCGTGACGTCCATCAGAGACCTCCCTCTGATGCGCCTGCGACGTTCCCCGTGGCGCGCCCCGCGTCCGCGGTGGCCTCCTCGGCGATCGGGCGAGCGGTCGACGCCGTGGTGCGCTCGCTGTGGTCCGGTGCGATGGTGGCAGGAGGTTCGAGCCGTCGTGTAGTCACGCCCCACAGCATCCCGTGGATCGGTGGCGCAGAGAAGGGGGCGTCGTCGGCCGGTTCGGTGTCGGTGCCCGCCGCGCCGACACCGCATGGCCGACATGACGGACAGAGTTGAGTGGAATAGGCTCAAGTCAGGTCCTGTTGTTCCAGGTAGACCCAGACCCTGAAGTATCCGGAGACCCCATGGACACCAAGTTCACCACCATGTCCCAGCAGGCCATCGGCGAGGCCATCCAGACCGCCTCGGCCGCCGGCAACCCCCAGCTCGAACCCGTGCACCTCCTCGCCGCGCTGCTCACGCAGGAGGGCGGCGTCGCCGTCGGGCTGCTCGACGCCGTGGGCGCGAACGCCCAGGCCATCGGCCAGAAGGTGCGTGCCGCGCTCGTCTCGCTGCCCACCGCGAGCGGCTCGGCCGTCGCCCAGCCCACCGCGTCGCGTGGCACGTCGGCCGCGCTCGACCTGGCCTCGAAGGAGGCCCAGGGCATGGGGGACGAGTACGTCTCGACCGAGCACCTGCTCATCGGCATCGCCGCGGGCTCCTCGCCCGCCGCGCAGATCCTGGGCGACGCCGGGGCGAGCGCCGACGCGCTGCGCTCGGCGCTACCCGCGGTCCGTGGCTCGGGCCGCGTGACGAGCCCCAACCCCGAGGGCACGTACAAGGCGCTCGAGCAGTACGGCCAGGACCTCACGGCGGCCGCTGCCGAGGGCAAGCTCGACCCCGTGATCGGGCGCGACTCGGAGATCCGCCGCGTCGTGCAGGTCCTCTCGCGCCGCACCAAGAACAACCCGGTCCTGATCGGTGAGCCCGGCGTCGGCAAGACGGCCGTCGTCGAGGGGCTGGCCCAGCGCATCGTCGCGGGCGACGTCCCCGACTCGCTCAAGGGCAAGAAGCTCATCTCGCTCGACCTCGCGGCCATGGTCGCGGGCGCCAAGTACCGCGGCGAGTTCGAGGAGCGCCTCAAGGCCGTCCTGGAGGAGATCAAGTCCTCCGACGGCGAGGTCGTGACGTTCATCGACGAGCTCCACACGGTCGTCGGTGCGGGTGCGGGCGGCGAAGGAGCCATGGATGCGGGCAACATGCTCAAGCCCATGCTCGCCCGCGGCGAGCTGCGCCTGGTCGGCGCGACGACCCTCGACGAGTACCGCGAGCACATCGAGAAGGACCCCGCCCTGGAGCGTCGTTTCCAGCAGGTGTTCGTGGGCGAGCCCTCGGTCGAGGACACCGTCGCGATCCTGCGCGGTCTCAAGGAGCGCTACGAGGCGCACCACAAGGTGACGATCGCCGACTCGGCGCTCGTGGCCGCCGCCGCGCTGTCCGACCGCTACATCACGGGCCGCCAGCTCCCCGACAAGGCGATCGACCTGGTCGACGAGGCCGCGTCGCGCCTGCGCATGGAGCTCGACTCCTCGCCCATCGAGATCGACGAGCTCCAGCGCGCCGTCACGCGCCTGGAGATGGAGGAGGTCGTGCTCTCTGAGTCCGACGACCCCGCCTCGCGCGAGCGTCTCGAGAAGCTGCGCGCCGACCTCGCCGACCGTCGCGAGGAGCTGTCCGCGTTGACCGCGCGCTGGGACGCCGAGAAGGCCGGCCACAACCGCGTGGGCGACCTGCGCGCCAAGCTCGACGAGCTGCGCGTCCAGGTCGAGCGGGCCATCCGCGAGGGCGACCTCGAGACCGCGGGCCGCATCCAGTACGGCGAGATCCCGCAGCTCCAGGAGCAGCTCCAGGCCGCCGAGCAGGAGGAGGCGTCGATCGACAGCGACGAGTCCGCCACCGCGCCGCAGGCACCCATGATCGCCGACAAGGTCGGCGCGGACGAGATCGCCGAGGTCGTCTCCGCGTGGACCGGCATCCCCGCGGGCCGCATGCTCCAGGGCGAGTCCGAGAAGCTCCTCCACATGGAGGACGTGATCGGCAAGCGCCTGATCGGCCAGAAGGCCGCGGTCGCGGCGGTCTCGGACGCCGTACGGCGTTCGCGTGCGGGCGTCGCCGACCCCGACCGTCCCACGGGCTCGTTCCTGTTCCTCGGCCCCACGGGCGTCGGCAAGACCGAGCTCGCGAAGGCGCTCGCGGACTTCCTGTTCGACGACGAGCGCGCCATGGTGCGCATCGACATGTCGGAGTACAGCGAGAAGCACAGCGTCGCACGCCTGGTCGGTGCCCCTCCGGGGTACGTCGGCTACGAGGAGGGCGGCCAGCTCACCGAGGCCGTGCGGCGCAGGCCGTACTCGGTCGTGCTGCTCGACGAGGTCGAGAAGGCGCACCCCGAGGTGTTCGACATCCTGCTGCAGGTCCTCGACGACGGACGGTTGACCGACGGCCAGGGCCGCACGGTCGACTTCCGCAACGTCATCCTGGTGCTGACGTCGAACCTGGGTTCGCAGTTCCTCGTGGACCCCATGCTCGACGACGCGGCCAAGCGTGAGGCCGTCATGTCGGCGGTCCGGTCGAACTTCAAGCCGGAGTTCATCAACCGGCTCGACGACGTCGTGATCTTCGACCCGCTGAACCTCGACGAGCTGGGGCGGATCGTGGACATCGCGGTCGACCGGCTCGGCGAGCGCCTCGCGGACCGTCGCCTCACGCTCGAGGTCACGCCCGCCGCGCGCGAGTGGCTCGCGCTCGAGGGCTTCGACCCGGCGTACGGGGCGCGCCCGCTGCGCCGCCTGGTGCAGCGCGAGATCGGCGACCGCCTGGCGCGCAAGCTCCTGGCGGGCGAGGTCGCAGACGGCGACACGATCGTCGTCGACCGGTCGCAGGTCGAGGGTGAAGGGCTGGAGCTGACCGTCCAGCGTTGATGTGCACGCGCGTCCCAATCAATACGTGAGAAGTCCTTCCGAACCTCTTGCGGGGCGGACAGGCCGTCGACAGTATGGTCCTGTTCGTCCCGCAGGGGGATGGCAGGAGGGAACGCAATGAAGCGAAAGATGCTGACAGTGCTGGCGACCGGAGCATTGGTGGTCGGAACGGTGTTCGCGGCCGGACCGGCCTCCGCACGAGGGGCTGCGGGGCCAGGGTGCAGCTTCAACGTGACCGCCACGACGAGCGGAGTCTGGACGACGCCGGGAAGCTGTAGCCAGGCCCGTGCCGGGATCAACTACTTCACGCCGAGCGGTCAGATGGTGAGGCAGAACGGGGCCTGGTCGACCGGGAAGTCGACGTCGGACGCGATCAACCTCAACATCACGGCTCGTCAGGGCCAGGCCCTGAACGGCACCTTCGGATCGTGGCAGTCCGCCTGATGCCGCATCGCAAGCACGGCGGCCCCCGTATCGTCCTGCTTCGCGGGGGAGTGGGGGTCGCCGTGCTTGCACTCCTCGCTGGGGGCTGTGCACAGGACGTCGCCACGGCGCCCGGCCTCTACGCGAGTGAGTTCAAGCAGGCGAGGGAGGCTGCAACGACCGACCTGGAGCGCGACATCCTCGCCGACGATCAGATCACCGACGCCGAGTATCAGGAGGTGCGCGAGCGGCTCAAGTCGTGCGTCGCGGGACGTGGCTTCGAGCTCGAGTTGTTGGCGGACGGTGGGACGTCCATCCCCTACTCGCAGGGGGACGAGGCTGCTTTGGATACCGCGATCCAGGAATGCGAAGCGAACACTGTCGTGAACATCGAGTCGCTCTACTGGGACATGCGGAAGAACCCGGAGAAGGTCGACCTCGACGAGGCCTCGGCCGAGTGCTTGCGCAAAGCGGGACTTGTCGGGGCGGAGTTCGACGGCAAGGAGTTCGACGAGACGTTCTCGAATCCCCAGTACGACACGGGGGACCCACGCGTGAGCAAATGCATCAACGATCCGCTGGCGCAGCTGTCGAAGTAGCGCGGAGGTAGCGGAACTCACGCGACGCCACGAAGCTCTCGGCTACAGGGGGG
This sequence comes from Oerskovia jenensis, assembly GCF_016907235.1. Classification (NCBI taxonomy): domain Bacteria; kingdom Bacillati; phylum Actinomycetota; class Actinomycetes; order Micrococcales; family Cellulomonadaceae; genus Oerskovia; species Oerskovia jenensis. The sequence goes on along the minus strand of NZ_JAFBBO010000001.1, from coordinate 2,059,614 downwards.
GGGGCGAGAGCTCAGGGCGACCCTGCGCGTGGGCGCTGACGGCCCGGCCCCGGAAGGGGCCGGGCCGTCGTGTGGTGTGGCTCAGCCGTGTCCCTACAAGATCGCGAGCGTCGTCGCGCGTCGCACATCCAGCGCCGGCGTCCGAAGGGCGCCGCGCCGGCCTCCTCACCGACGATCTCACCATCCTGGGGGCTGGGGCGTTCACCACCCTGGGGCGTGCGGGCAACACCTGGGTGCAGGTCTTCGGGTACTGAGCGCGCCCGGAGTGCCCGAGTCGTCCCCTTGTCGAGCGAGCGGGCGCGGCGCACGACATACTCAGGTGTGAACCCGTCCCAGGAACAAGCGCCCGAGACCGCCGCCAAGCAACGCCTCGACCACGCGCCGCTCCGCTCGGCCGTGATCGTCAACCCGAACCGCGTCGAGGGGCTCGACGAGCTCCGCCGCACCATCGAGACCCAGCTCGCCGACGCCGGGTGGCCCGCGCCCGCCTGGCTCGAGACCACCGCGGAGGACCCAGGCACGGGCCAGGCGCGCCAGGCCGTCGAGGACGGCGCCGAGGTCGTGTTCGTGAGCGGCGGCGACGGCACCGTGCGTGCCTGCATCGAAGGCCTCGTCGGGACCGAAGCCGCCCTCGCGGTCCTCCCCGGCGGTACGGGCAACCTCCTCGCAGGCAACCTCGGCATCCCGCCCCGTCCCGAGGACGGCATCCGCCTCGCGCTCGACCGCGGCCGCCGGGCCGTGGACATCGGCGAGGTCGACGGGCAGGCCTTCGCCGTCATGGCGGGCATGGGCCTCGACGCCGCGATGATGGAGGACGCACCCACCGCGCTCAAGGCCAAGGCGGGCGCGATCGCGTACGTCGTCTCGGCGTTCAAGCACCTGGCCGACGACGAGATGAAGGTCGAGGTGCGGGTCGACGACCGACCGGTGCTGCGCCGTCGGGCACGGACCGTGGTCGTCGGGAACGTCGGCAAGCTCCAGCGTGGTGTGAACCTGCTGCCCGACGCCGAGCCCGACAACGGCCAGATGGACGTCGCGATCATCGCGCCCCGCAACCTGGGCCACTGGGTCCAGCTCCTCGTCGGGGTCGTCGCCAAGCGCAAGCGCGTCCCCAACATGGAGGTGCTGCGCGGGTCACGGATCTCCGTGATCTCCGACCGGCCGCAGCCGCGCCAGCTCGACGGCGACGTGATCGAGCCCGCGAAGAAGCTCGAGGTCAGCGTCCGCGCCGGGGCGCTGTGGGTGTGCGTGTACCAGCCCGACACGTCGGACGACATCGCTGAGGGTGCGCCGGCTGGAGGCTGATCCCGCTCCCCGGGCGGTAGGGCTTGCCGGGGCGATGACGGCAGGACAGAGGTGGGCCGAGTCGAGGCCGGACGGCACGGCAGGCACGGGGAGACGAACCCCCTCGGGACGTGCGGAGGTGGGTGGAACGACGGTGTACGACGAGTCATGGCGTTCACCCCGCCGACCCGGCCACGGTGCGGTGCCGAGCCCGACGACCCGGGCGCTTCTGCGTGGTTGCCAGGTCGTACGTCCAGTTCAGATAGTGAGAAGTCCTGACGAATCCCTTGCGGGATGGCGCCGGGTGCTGCCAGCCTGGCCGCAGAAGCGGCCGACGCGCCCAGGGGCGCGTCGGCCGCTCCAGGTGTGGATGGAGTGGTGATCTGAGTGCAGCGAATGTGTTGGACAGGGACAGCGATAGCGACGGTCCTGATGCTGGGGGCGTGCTCTACTGACGGCACGTCCGAGGGCCCTGAGGCTTCTCCGTGGGAGCCTGATGTTCGTGCGCTCGCGGAATCCACGTCTATCGATCTGGTGCGCCACATCGCCCAGGACGGAACGCTCGAGGAGCACGAGTACCGGGAGGTCCAAGACGCGTTCATCGCCTGCATGGGTGACCGTGGGCTTGCGGTCGAGACCTGGGTTGACGAGTTCGGTGTGGAGTCATATCAGACCGCAGGGGAATACACCGAGGAGCTCAAGTCCGTCCAGGACGAATGTGAGATCAGTGTGGGTCTCCGGGAGGTCGTGCCGCTCTACACGGTGATCACGACAAACCCGAACAGGGTGGACTTCAACGAGCTCATCGCGCAGTGTCTCCGCGAGTTCAAAGTCGTTGACGAGACGTACACCGGTGAACAGTACGCACAAGACCTCAAGGACCAGAACCTGCCGGGCACGGGTTCGCCAGAGTCGTCGCTATGCCTCACCGATCCCCTGCAGGCGATGGAGAACCGAGAGTGATCCGTGGGCGGCGACGCCCACGGGGCAGAGGGCCGGAGGCGCAGGCGGGCGTGAACCTGCAGCGGGCGCCTTGGAGAGCTTCAGAAACCAGACGGTCAGAGACTCAACGCAGATGAGGGTGTTGGGCTGGTTGGCTGAGTCGGGTCGGGGATGGGACGAGGTCCCCCAGGATGCGGGTTCTCACACTGCCCGTCCGGAAGACCTCGACGTGCCTGACGCGAATACTGGCAGGCTCGCGGGAGCCCGCCGAACGAGGACGTGCCGCAGGTAATCGCGGACTGCCTGGTCTGCGGTGGGCAAAGGGACACAACAATGAGGAGGCGAGTCCAGAGCAGTGAGGCCTCCGGCGGCGCCTAGGGGGGCGGAGCGCGATGGAACCGTCGGCCGCTATCGTGCGTGCTCAAAGCAGCGGGCAGCTTCCGCGTCGCAGGGGTCGCACAACCGGGGGGAGAGCACATGCTGAGGACTGTTCGACGACGGGGGTCGGTCGCGTCGCTGGGGATCGCTCTGGCGGTGGCCTTGGTGACCGGGTGCTCGGGTGAGTCCGAGGTGCGCAATCCGTACGCGGCCGAGTTCGCCAAGGCCCGCGATGAAGTCACCGCAGAGGTTTCCCGAGCGATTCTCGAGGACGACGTCATCACCGCCGCCGAGTACGACCAGGTCAAGGACGAGTCGGTCCAGTGCATGCGGGACCAGGGGCTCGCGGCCAGTCGCACCCAGGAAGGCGGGGTCAAGGTCGAGGGCGTCGGCTCGACCTGGGATACCCCGCAGGACCAGCTCGACGCGGATCGCGCGCGCAGGGAAGCGATCATGGCCGAGTGTGAGGAGAAGGTCGATCTCGCCGTGCTTGAGGCCCTCTACTGGGCGGTGGCCGACAACCCGGAGAACACGGATCTGATGCAGGCCGTCGCCGACTGCCTGGTCCGCGGCGGTCATCGCGACGAGGGCTATGACAAGGCGGACTACATCGAGGAGATGTCGAGCTACGGGACCGGCATGAGCGTCGCCGACGACGGTTCGACGACAGAGACTCCGGGAGCGCTGGCCGGGCAAGCGCCACCTCTTGAGATGACGGCCTGCGAGCGGGACCCGGAGCAGTAGTCCCCGACATCACGACGTCGCACACCCCGGCAGCAACCACGCATGCGCACCACCAGAGGAGTAGCAGTGACCAGAGATAGACGTCCCGCCCGGACCGGGGCTGCCCGGTCAGCGGGAGCCCGAGGGGGTGCGCTCGCGCTCGTGGCGGTCGTCCTCCTCGCGGGGGGTGTCACGGCGGGTATGGCGTTGGCGCCGGAGTCGGAGCCGGCGAGCGTGCGGAGTGCGACGCCGCCCGCCGCGGTGCCGGTCTCGCGTCAGGTGTTCGACGACGCCCGCAAGGTCAAGGTCACCCCGGTCGTCGCGGAGGAGGGCACGCTGTCCGTCGCGGACCAGGGCAAGGTCACGCGCTCGGTGTGCGCCCCGGGGGCCGTGATCGAGTCGGGATCGAGCCCGGCCACGGTCGACGACCGTCCGGTCGTGGCGCTCGCGACGTCGATCCCGTTGTGGCGGGACCTGGCTCCCACGGCCACGGGCGACGACGTGAAGGCCCTGCAGGTCGAGCTCTCTCGCCTCGGGCACAAGGTGAGCGCGGACGGCACGTATGGCGATGCGACCAAGGTCGCCGTGACCAAGCTGTTCAAGGCGGCGGGCGTGACCAAGCCGACCGGTGACCTGCCGGTGGCGTCGGTGCTGTGGCTCCCGGCGGCGTCGGTCACGGTCAAGGCGTGCGAGGTGCCCGTGGGTGGCGCGACGTCCGAGGAGGCGTTCGCGACGACCGCCGGGACGCTGGTCTCGCTCGGCCTGTCGGACACTCTCTCCAACGTCACGCCCGGGGACCGCGTGCTGCGCCTGGGCGAGCTGAGTGCACCGGTCGGGGAGGGCGGTGTGGTCACGGACCCGACGTTCCTCGAGGCCGTGCGCGGCAGCATGGAGTTCGCCGGGTGGCAGCGCACCGAGGGGTCCGAGCCGTTGACGCTCGAGTACGTGCTGGCCGCGCCACTCGATGTGTCGGTCGTGCCGCCGGGGTCGCTGTTCGCGCTGAGCGGTGCGACCGGTTGCGTGAGCGCAGACGGCACGGCGTACCCCGTGACGGTCATCGCGTCGAGCCTGGGGCAGACCCTCGTGACGTTCGACGGCCTCGACGCGGCGACCGCGCCCACCGAGGTCGAGCTCACCTCGCAGGAGGAGGGGCAGTCGTGCCGGTAGGGAGCAAGCGGCTGGTCGGGACGGGGTTGGGGCACGCGTTCCCCGGCACCGGGCTGCTCTTCACCGGGCTGGACCTGGAGATCGTGCCAGGCGAGGTGGTCGCGCTCGTCGGGCCCTCGGGCAGCGGGAAGTCGACGCTCCTGAGCATCGCCGCGGGGTGGGAGCGCCCCACGCAGGGGCAGGTCGAGCGCGTCGGGGTCGCGACGACCGGGTGGGTCTTCCAGAACCCGCACGGTGTCGCGCGTCGCGCCGCCCTCGACCACGTGGTGCTGCCGCTGCTGGCGCGCGGACTGCGCCGCCCCGACGCCGAGGACCGGGCTGCCGAGATCATGGCCCGGTTCAACCTCGCCCCGGTCGCCGACCGCCCTTTCCGTGCGCTGTCGGGCGGGGAGGCGCAACGCCTCATGCTCGCGCGCGCCGTGGCCCTGGCCCCGGATCTGCTCCTGGTCGACGAGCCCACCGCGCAGCTCGACCTGCGCACGGCCGCGACCGTCAACGAGGTCCTGGCGGGCATCGCGCAGGACGACTCGATCGTCGTGGTCGCCACGCACGACCCGCACACGCGCGACGCCTGCACCCGCGTGATCGACCTCGCCGACTTCCAGTCCGCGCAGGTCGCGGCATGACGGCGCCCGACGACGGCGCGCGGCCCGGCCTCGCGACCGCCCCGGGCGACGCTCACCGCCCCGGAGCGCCAGGCCTGCAGGACCCGTCCGCGGAGGAGCCCACCCGGCCCGCCGGAGGGCGGCCGCCCAGATCCGCGACACCTGTCGGTGCGTCCCCGGACACGCCGAGCCCGGCCCCCGGCCTCAGCCCCGGCGCCCCCACCCTGCCCGACGACGGAGCGCACCTCCGCGCGGAGGCGAGCGGCGGCGTCGGGCCGGGGGAGAAGCCCGCGCGACCAGTGCGGGCGCGTGCCATGCGGGCAGCGTCCGTAGTGTCCGAGGCGTGGCGGAACGTCGGGTCCGGCACGACGCGCGCGACCTTGTTCGCGGCGGTGCTCGTCGTGGTCGTCGGGGCGCTCGCCGCGGTCGACGTGCGCGCGGTCGTGGGCGTGATCGAGGGGGCCCGTGGGTACCGCGACGCGGGCGCGAGCGTGCAGATCCTCGAGGCCACGGGTCAGGTCGACGGGGCACGCTGCGAGGCCCTCGCCGGGGTCGACGGCGTCAACGCGGCCGGGGCCCTGCGGACCGGGGAACCGCTGCGGGCACTCAACCTGCCGTCGAGCGAGCTGACCGGGTTCGAGGCGACCCCCGGGCTGCTCGGCGCGCTCGACCGGGGCCGGGTCGCCGGGGCCGGTCTGTGGCTGTCCGCAGATCTGGCCGAGGCGCTGGGCGCGACGACCGGTGACTCGGTCGCGACCAATGCGGGACCCGCCCGGGTGGGGGCCGTGTACCCGTACCCGGACGACGGGCGCGACCGTGTGCTGGGCTACGCGGCCGTCGCGCCGGTGCCCGCGGCGGGACTGTTCGACTCGTGCTGGGTCGAGATCTGGCCCGTCGAGCCCGAGACCGCGACGCTCCTGCGCACGACCATCGTCGCCGACACAGCCTCCGAGGTTCAGCCCACCCAGAAGCAGCTCAACGGCCGGCTCGGCGCGACGTACGACGCGAGCGCCGAGTTCAGGGATCGTCTGACGAAGCCCGCGCCGATCGCCGCCGCCTTCCTGGGGTTGGCCCTGGGCTTCGCCGCGATTCGTCTGCGCCGCCTCGAGCTCGCCGCAGCCCTGCACGCCCGGGTCCCGCGCTCAGCGCTGACCTGGCAGGTGCTCCTGGAGACCGCGGTGTGGACCGGTGCCGCCGTGATCGTGACCGTTCCGGTGCTGTGGTGGCTCGCCGCCGATGCCGGCCTTCCCGCCGACCACCTCAGCACCTGGGTCATCGGCATGCGGACCGTCCTCGCGGGAGCAGGCGCGGTGCTCGTCGGAGTGGTCGTCGGGGCGCTCACGACCCGGGAGAAGCACCTGTTCAAGTACTTCAAGGAACGGTGACGTCGGCCCGGACCTCGACGCTGGGTGCGGAGTTCTTGTGCGGCACACACCGCGTGTCCCGCAAGAACTCCGCACCGACGGTGAGCCGGGCTGATCGCGGGACGCCCGCGCCGCCGTCGGGCAACCTGCGCTACGGTGACGACCGCACCACCCAGCACCACCGCACCACCAGCACGACCCACAACTCCACACACCCACGGGAGCTCGCAGCAGCGAGCTGAGAGGGCGGCTCAGCGCCGCCGACCGTTCGAACCTGTTCGGATCATGCCGACGTAGGGAGAGAGCAATGAGCTCTGAGACCGCTGTGCCCGCAACCACCGGGCGCGCCACCGCCGCACCCGCTGCGCACACCATCACGACCGGACCCATCGCCGGGTCCGCCAAGGTGCACCACCCGGTCCCGGGCGCGGAGCACCTGCGCGTCCCCGAGCGCCGCGTGCTCCTGAGCAACGGTGAGCACCTTGACCTGTACGACACCTCGGGCCCGTACACCGAGGTCGACGACCCGTCCGCGTTCGACCTCGCGGGCGGGCTGCCCGCGCTGCGGGCGTCCTGGCTCCGGCCCGACGCCGTCCCCACCGAGCGCGGTACGGGCGGCGCCCGGACGCAGCTCGCCTGGGCGCGCGCCGGGGTCGTGACCGACGAGATGCGCTTCGTCGCTGCCCGCGAGGGCGTCGACGTCGAGCTCGTGCGCGACGAGGTCGCGCGTGGCCGGGCGGTGATCCCGGCCAACCGTCGGCACCCCGAGATCGAGCCCATGATCATCGGCAAGGCGTTCGGCGTGAAGATCAACGCGAACATCGGGAACTCGGCCGTGACGTCCTCGATCGAGGAGGAGGTCGAGAAGATGGTGTGGGCCGCGCGCTGGGGCGCCGACACCCTCATGGACCTCTCGACGGGCAAGGACATCCACGAGACCCGCGAGTGGGTGCTGCGCAACTCCCCGATCCCCGTGGGGACGGTGCCGCTCTACCAGGCGCTCGAGAAGGTCAAGGGGGACCCCGCGAAGCTCACGTGGGAGATCTACCGCGACACCGTGATCGAGCAGGCCGAGCAGGGCGTCGACTACATGACCGTGCACGCGGGCGTCCTGCTGCGCTACGTCCCGCTGACCGCGCGTCGTGTCACGGGCATCGTGTCCCGCGGCGGCTCGATCATGGCCGCGTGGTGCCTCGCGCACCACCAGGAGTCGTTCCTGTACACGCACTTCGCGGAGCTGTGCGAGATCCTGCGCGACTACGACGTGACGTTCTCCCTCGGCGACGGCCTGCGTCCGGGGTCGATCGCGGACGCCAACGACGCGGCCCAGTTCGCCGAGCTGCGCACGCTGGGCGAGCTGACCAAGGTCGCGAAGTCCTACGGCGTGCAGGTCATGATCGAGGGCCCGGGGCACGTCCCCATGCACAAGATCGTCGAGAACGTGCGCCTCGAGGAGGAGCTGTGCGAGGAGGCGCCGTTCTACACGCTCGGGCCGCTCGCGACCGACATCGCGCCCGCCTACGACCACATCACGTCCGCGATCGGCGCCGCGATCATCGCCCAGGCCGGGACTGCGATGCTCTGCTACGTCACGCCCAAGGAGCACCTGGGGCTGCCCGACCGCGACGACGTCAAGACGGGCGTCATCACCTACAAGATCGCGGCGCACTCCGCCGACCTGGCCAAGGGGCACCCGCGCGCGCAGCTGCGGGACGACGCGCTGTCCCGTGCCCGGTTCGAGTTCCGCTGGCACGACCAGTTCGCGCTCTCCCTCGACCCCGACACGGCGCGCGCCTTCCACGACGAGACGCTGCCGGCCGAGCCCGCCAAGACCGCGCACTTCTGCTCGATGTGCGGACCCAAGTTCTGCTCGATGCGGATCTCCGCGGACGTGCGCGAGTACGCCGAGAAGAACGGCCTGACCTCGGTCGAGGCGATCGAGGCCGGCATGGCGGAGAAGTCGAGCGAGTTCACGGACGCGGGCGGCCGGGTCTACCTGCCGGTCGCGGGCAGCTGAGCCGCTGCCCCGGCCACCTGCCCGACCGCTGAGTGCGGAGTACTTGTCGTCGAACGAGCCGATCGGCGACAAGTACTCCGCACTCAGCAGGGTGGGGCGGGGTCAGCTCGTGCCGGGCGCCGCGATCCCGTGCTCGTACGCCCACACCACGAGCTGGACGCGGTCGCGCATGCCCGTCTTGGTCATGATCCGGCTCAGGTGCGACTTCACGGTGCTCGCCTCCAGGAAGAGCGTGGCGGCGATCTCCGCGTTCGACTGCCCCCGGCACAGCAGCGCCAGGATGTCGTGCTCGCGCGAGGTGAGCAGTCCCGAGGCGACCTCGTCGGGGGTGGCGGGGGACCGCCGTCGGGCGAACTCGTCGATCACGCGCCGCGTGAGCGTCTGGTCGACGAGACCCTCGCCCGACGCCACGCGCCGCACCGCGTCGATCAGCACGTCGGGCTCGGCGTCCTTGAGCAGGAACCCGCTCGCCCCGGCCTCCAGGGCGCCGAACACGTAGTCGTCCAGGTCGAACGTGCTCACCACGAGCACCGGGACCGGGTCGACGACGCCGGGTCCCGCGAGCGCGCGCGTCGCCGTGATGCCGTCCCCGCCGGGCATGCGGACGTCCATGCACACGACGTCTGGGCGCTCGCGGCGCGCGACGCGCACGGCGTCGGCCCCGTTCGACGCCTCGCCCACGACCTCGAAGCCCTCGCTCTCGAGGATCACGGTGAAGCCTGCGCGGACGACGGCCTGGTCGTCGACCAGCACCACTCGGGTCATGGGATCTCCTGCCCGACGGCGGAGCCCGGCTCGTCCGTGGACGTCGCCGAGCGCTCGGGGATGGTGGGGGTGGGAGCGGCGGCTTCGGCCGCTGCGGGCCGGGGGACCGAGAGCCGGACCCGCCAGCCGTCGCCCGGGACGGGGCCCGCGCTGAGCGTCCCGCCGACGAGGGTCGCGCGCTCGGTCATGCCGATGAGGCCGTGCCCGGGCGCGTCCTGGGCGACGGCCGTTGCGCTGGTCGACCTGTCGGACACCGCAGCGGCCCCCGGGGCGCCGTGCCCCTCGCGCGCATCGAGGTCACGGCCCGCACTCCGGCCGCCCCGGCCGCCCGAGATCGCCGCGACCGGCAGCCTGTTGGTCACCGTGAGGACGAGCGCGGCCTGCTGGTGGTCGGTCACGACCTCGATCGCGCGGCCCGGCGCGTGCCGGCGCGCGTTGGTCAGGGCCTCCTGGAGCACGCGGTAGACCGTGAGCTGGACGGCGGGGGACAGGGCGAAGGGCTCGCCGCGCCGCACGTCGCGCACCTCGGCGCCCGCGCTGCGTGCGAGGTCGAGCAGCTCGCCCGCGTCGTCGAGCGTGGGCTGCGGCGCGGACGGCGCCTCCTCGTCCGGCTCGCCCGGACCGGTCTGCGACGAGCTGCGCAGGATGCCGACGACCAGGCGCAGGTTGTCGAGCGTCTCGCGCCCCTGGGTGCGGATCCAGCGCATGGACTCCTTGGCGCGCTCGGGGTCACGGTCGACGAGGCGCTCGGCCGCGGCCGCCTGCACGACGATCCCCGACAAATGGTGCGCGGCGACGTCGTGCAGCTCGCGGGCCATGCGACCGCGCTCCTCCAGGACGGCCTGCGCCGCGAGCATGTCGCGCTCGCGCTCGGCCTGGGCGACCCGCCCTCGCAGCTGGGCGAACAGCTCACGGCGCGTGCCGACGTACGCGCCCACGAGCGCCGAGGCCACGTACGTCAGGAGGGCCGACGCGAGGCCGCCCCAGACCTGGACCGCGACCGGCGTGGGGCCGGCCGAGGTGATGGGCACGGGTCCGCCGAGCACGAAGCCCAGCAGCACCTGGACGCCCGCCGCTGCACCGGCCGCCCACAGGGCCGTGCGCCGCGGTGCGTAGGCCCCCACCGAGTAGGCCGCGACGAGCGTCGCGGGCGCCTGGAACGAGACCATCGCGGGCAGCACGGGCACGAGCGCGACCTGGCCCACCACGGTCAGCGCGAGCGCGAGCAACGGTGCCCGACGGCGCAGCGTGAGCGCCATGGCCTGCGCGACCACGAGCGTGATCGCCGCGACGCGCCCGCCGGTCGAGAACCGGAGGGAGTCGGTTGCACCGTCGACCACGATGCCCAGGTCCGACAGGACGATCCGCTCGACGGCCAGCAGGAAGCAGACCGTGAGGGCCGCGACGACCGCACCGAGCAGCGCGTCGCGGGCCATCGGGGTGCGGATGCCGACCGCGGCGAGCCGGCGGTGCAGGGCGTCGAGCACGAGGGCTCCTCTCGGGTCGAGCGGTCGAGGTCCCGTGGGTCGGGACGGACGGTGCCGGGCTGGTCGGCAGGCGGTGGGGCCCGCCGGTGCGGGAAGCGGACCCCGCACCGGGCGGACCGTGCTCCCGGGTGAGCGGCGCCGTCGGGCACCACGGTACGTGGCCGTGGCGCCCGACGGCCGACGCCTCAGACGAGGTCGCGGCGACGGAACGTCACCGCGCCCGACCCGAGCGCGACCGCGACCCACGCGACCAGGCCCAGCAGCGCGACCCCGACGCCCATCGGGGCGAGGCCGCCCAGGACCGACGTCGCGCTCTGGCCCGTCGAGGCGAGCGAGCCGAGCCCCAGCGGCAGCCACGCCGCAGCGCTCGACGTGCCGCCCGAGAGCAGCACGACCACGGCCTGGATCATGGGCTCGACGAGCACGAGGCCCACGACGACGAGGATCGCCGCGACCTGCCCGCGGACCAGGGTCCCTATCCCCAGCCCGAGCCAGGCGAACAGCACGAGGACCAGCAACCCGCGCCCCCACACGCCCAGGACGTCGCCCGCACCGATCTGGAGCTGTGCGTCCGCCGTCGACGCGACTCCCACGAACAGGCCCAGGGCGGTGAGGACCGCGAGCGCGGCACCGGTCACGAGCGCGACGACAGCGGTCGCGCCCGCCTTGCCGGCGAGGACGCGCAGTCGCGACGGCACGACGAGGGCCGTGGGCACGATGCCGCCCGTGCGGAAGTCCGTGGTGACCGTGAGGACGCCCAGCAGCAGCATGCAGACGACCGCGACGCCCGCCGACCCGGACCCGGCGGGGCCGTTGCCCAGCAGGTCCAGCATCGAGCGTTGGACGGCGGCGGAACCCAGGTCAGTGAGGCCGCCCAGGTCGGGCGCGAGGTCGGCCGTCATCCCGGGCGAGGCCCCGAGACCCACGGTGGCACCGCCACCCAGGCCCTCGAGGCCCGACAGGATGCGGGGCAGGGCGATCGTCAGTGCCTGGACCAGGAGCATGCCCGCGAGGGCGACGATCCCCAGGATCCAGGGCGTGCGGGTCGTGCGCAGCTTGAGCAGCTCGGCGCGGAGCATCAGCGGACTCCTTCGGTCTCGGCGGTCAGGTGCAGGTAGAAGTCCTCGAGGGACTCGCCGCGGACGAGGTCCGCGAGCGGGCCGTCGGCGATGACCTGGCCCTGGCCGATCACGACCAGGTCGTCGGCCACCTGCGTGACCTCGGCCAGGACGTGGCTCGCGAGCAGCACCGCCCCGCCGCCGTCCGCGAACGAGCGCAGGACCTCGCGCATCCATCGCATGCCCGCGGGGTCCAGGCCGTTCGCGGGCTCGTCGAGCACCAGGACCTGCGGGTCGCCCAGGAGCGCCGCGGCGAGCCCGATGCGCTGGCGCATGCCCAGCGAGTAGGTCTTGACGCGGCGGTCGGCGGCGCGATCCATCCCGACCAGTGCGAGCACCTCGTCGACCCGTCGGCCCCCGATCCCTCCCGCGGTCGCGAGGACCCGCAGGTGGTCGCGACCGCTGCGGCCCGGGTGCAGGCCGCCCGCGTCGAGCAGCGCGCCCACGGTCGAGGCCGGCTTCTCCAGGGCCGCGAACGTGCTGCCCTGGATCGTCGCGGTGCCGGCGCTCGCAGACGCGAGCCCCAGCAGGACGTTGAGCGTGGTCGTCTTGCCCGCGCCGTTGGGGCCGAGCAGCCCCACGACCCTGCCGGGCTCGACGGCGAAGCTCACGTCGCGGACGGCGTCGAACGTCCCGTAGGACTTGCGCAGGCCCACGATCTCGATGGCTGGCATCGGGGGATCCCTTCTCCTCCGGACACGCAGCCGAGGTGCCGCGCGCCGTGCCTCCAGCCTGGCTTCCGGGCGGTCGTGGGCGCTTCTGGCGGAGGGGGGAAGGTGGGTTGCGACTTGCGGCGGAGGTGGGCTCTTGACACCTTGAACCCTAATGATCATAGTTTGTGTTCAATAGTCATTCTGACGAGGGGGACCCATGTTCGAGATCTTGCCCCCGGCGATGCTGGCAGTGGCGCTCTTGGTGTGCGCAACGCTGGGAGCCGGAGCCTTCCTGTGGTTCGACGGACGACGGGTCGTCGCGCCCTCGACCGCAGCGCGACGGGCAGTTCGTCATGCCGTTCTCACCGCCGTGGTCGCGGCGGTACCCCTCGTCGTGGGCCTCGGTCTCCCGCTGTTCGAGTTCGTGTCCGTTCGGCTGCCGTCGCCTCATCTGCTCGCGGTGCTGCCCATGGCGTCGCTCGTGGGGGTCCTGGCGGTGTACGCGGTGGGCGAGGTCACCTGGCCCAAGCCACAGGGAGCGACCCGACAGGCGACCCTGACGGCGCGGACGGCAGCGGACGTGGCTCCGCCCGTCGCGCGGAGCCTGGTGCGGGTCTGGGCGGGGGCCACCGTCGTCGCGGCGATCGCGTTCGCTCTCGTCGCGTCCGGTCCCCGCCGGGTGTCGCGGGTGATCGACCAGCACGACGCCTTCACGGTCGGGTCGTTTCCCGGCTGGTTGTGGACCGGGCCGATCGTCGTGGTGATGCTCGTGGTCCTCGTGCTGTGCGAGGTGGTGCTCCGGCTGATCACGTCCCGGCCGGCGGTTCTCGACGTGAGCGAGGAGTGGGACATGTGGCTGCGGCGCCGGGTCGCGCGCCGGGTGCTGCGGATCGTGCAGCTCGTGATCGGCCTGACCCTGGCGGGACTCGTCTCCCTCGCCGGACTGGCCCTGCGCATCCTCGGGTTCGGTCACGGCTCGGGGGTCTACGCCCCACCACCGAGCACAGCGCACATCGTCGCCGGGACGTCGCTCCTCGCGGCCGCGGTCGCCCTCGCGCTCGTGGCGATCGGCGCCGCCGTCTGGCCCGCACGAGACCCGGCGCCCGCGGTCGAGCCGGCCCGACCGCTCGGAGCGACCCCGTGAGCCTCGCCGTCCGGATCGACGTCGACTCGTCCACGCCGCACTACGAGCAGCTCCGCGCGCAGCTCGCGGCCCTCGTCACCGCGGGGACCCTCGTGGACGGGCAGCGGCTGCCCACGGTCCGCGCCCTCGCGAACGACCTCGGCATCGCCCCCGGCACCGTCGCCCGGACCTACCGCGACCTCGAGGCCGCCGGGCTGGTGACGACCCGCCGCCGGGTCGGGACGCTCGTCACCGCGCCCCCGGCGACGCTCGACCGGGCCGCGGTGGTCGAGGCGGCCGCGCGCTTCGTCCGCATCGCGCGCGACCACGGCCTCTCCGACACCGAGATCCGTGACCTCGTGGCGGCCGGTCTGCTCGCCGTGCCGGACCCGGCCTCCTGAGGGCCGGGTCCGGCGTCTGACCGGAGAGTGCGGACGGAGAAGGGGCCGCTGTCGCACCGGGAACCGCGGCCCTCTCGTGCCCCGCACGGGTCGGCGCTCCGGACGGATCGGGAGTGGAACGCGACGTGTCGGGCCGGGTCCTCGGCGCTACGCTCGCGGGGAAGCACACTCACGGGGGAGGGCGCATGCCCAGCACGACGTCAGACACCACGCACGCACACGACCACGCAGGCCCGACGACGGAGCCCGGCCCGGGAGACCGGGCCCGGCGGGACGGGCCCGGCCGAGGCGCAGGCAGCGCACCGCGCGGCTACGCGAAGGGGCGCGCCAAGCGTGACGAGATCATCGAGGCAGCGACGGGGCTCTTCGGCGAGGTCGGCTACCACTCGGCGTCGCTGCGCGAGATCTCCTCGCGCGTGGGGATCTCCCACCCCGGCCTCCTGCACCACTTCCCGACCAAGGAGACGCTCCTTCAGGCGGTGCTCGAACGCCGGGACGAGGTGGACTTCGTCCTGTTCGACAAGGACCGTCAGGACGGGGTCGACTACTTCGACTCCCTGATGCGGGTGGTCGGACGCAACGCGGCCCGGCCGGGCATCGTCGAGCTCTTCTGCATCCTCTCGGCCGAGGCGACCTCGCCCGAGCACCCGGCGCACGCGTACTTCCAGCGCCGCTACGACGGTGTGCTCGCGCGCACCCGGCACGAGCTCGCCCGTCGCGACGCCGACGGACTGCTGCGTCCGGGGGTCGACGTCGCCGCCGCCGCGCGGGCCCTCGTCGCCGTCATGGACGGGCTCCAGGTGCAGTTCCTCCTCGAACGAGGGGGGCCGCGTCCGCCCGTCGACATGGCGGCGGGACTGCGCTCCTACCTCGCGCTGATCCACGCCGACGAGGTCCCTGGGCACGGCGGTCCGATCAGCGGCTGATCCGTCGAGGAGGAGGGGTTCGTGGCCGACGGCCGGAGCTCGCGAGCGAGGTCGCCGCTCGGCACCGGGGTCGTCGGAGCACGAGGCGCCCCCGGGGCCGGGCTCAGTCGATCAGCGAACCCTCCACGGCTTCCCCGGTGGCGGCCACGCACAGCCCGGTCCGGTCGCCCTGCGCCCAGGACGCCTCGGACGGTGACCACACGACCAGCTCGATCCCCTCGGTGGGTGCGTCGCCCGCCAGCACCGCGGGCGAGCACACCCGGGACACGCGGGCGCCTGCCGCGTCCTGGCCCGGCCACACCGCGTCCGCGGCGAAGTCGGTGCGCGCGACGACCTGGGCCTCGTGCGGGTCCGCGCACGGCACGACCCGCACCGAGGAGACCTCGCCGTCGTCGGGCAGCTCGGCCAGGCAGTTCCCCAGCACGAGCTGGCGTGCGTGCGCCGAGCGGGGCTCGCTCACGTCGGCCGGCAGGGGGGCGGTCGCGGCCCGCCCCACGAACAGCGCGACGACCACCGCGATCGCTGTCAGCGTCACCGCGACCCCCAGGGCGATGCCCGCCCAGGCGAGACCGGTGCCGCGGGTGCCGTCGCGCCGGATGCGCGCGAGCGCAGCCGCCCCGATCCCGACACCGACAGGCCCGAGCAGCAGCCCGGTCGGCAGGGCGACGACGGCCAGCGGCTCGATCCGCGGGGCCGCGGGCTGCCAGCCCGGTGCGTAGAAGACGTCCGGGTCGTATCCGTGAGGGGAGGCCGGGTGGCTCACCAGGACCCCAGCATCGCGAAGAGCCAGAGCACCACGAAGGCGGTCCCGACCGCTCCCACCGCGATGCCCGTGATCGCGAACCCACGGCCCGTCGTCCCGTCGCGCGAGATCTGCTGCAGGGCCACGATGCCGAGGATCAGGCCGACGACCCCGGGGACCATGCACAGGAGCAGCCCCGCGAGCGACGTGATCATCGACGCGAGTGCCAGGCCGTTCTGTCGGGGCGGCGGCGCGAACGAGGCGTCCCACGAGGGGGCCGGTGGCCACGTCGGCTGAGCGCCGTGGCCGTAGGCAGGGCCGTAGCCGACGCCGTGCCCGGGCGGGTACTGGCCGACCGAGGGGTCGTACCCGGAGGCCCCGGTGGGCGGAGGGGTGCCGTACACGGGCGTCCCGGGCGCCCCGTACGGACCGTAGGCCGGTGCGCCCGAGGGCGGAGGCGCCGTCGGGACCCCGGGGGCCGGAGGTGCGTACGGGTCCCCGGGGTGGGGTGCGTCGTCCGCCCCGACCGGTGGCCGGTAGGGCACGAGCGGGGGCTGGCGCGACGCACCGCCGGGTGAGTACGGAGGGGCGGGCGGGGCGAACGGGTCCTGGTCCGGTGTGTCCGAGCCCTGCGGCGGGGGTGACGTCATGGGAGAACCGTAGCCAGGACGCGCGACCGCCGCCGAGACTTCCCACAGGCCGCATCGGGGCGGGTGCGCGGGGGCCGTCGACGAATATTTTGTGAGGATTCCACCCCAAACCCCTCGGGGGCCTTCGGGACGGCCCTGCGCGCGTCTATGATCGGTGGTGGTACCGGGCATCCGCGGTCCCTCGTGCGAGGGATTTGGAAGGAGTCGTGCTTTTTCCGTCGGCTCTCCGGTGCCCTACCGAGCGTGGTCTGCACGGGCCGCGCACGACGCATCACCGAGCAGTGAGGACGTCATGACCCTGCCACAGGCCGCCCAGGTCTCCGCCACCACGAACGACCGAGCGGCGGTGGTCCTCGCCGCAGGCCACGACGACGCCTCGCGCGAGCTCATCACGCGCCCGCTCGGTGACGCGACCGTGGTCCAGCTCGCCGTCGCGAACGTCCGCAAGATCATCGCCGACGACCGCATCGTGGTCGTCGTTGCCCCCGGTGACACGGCGGTGCGGGGACTGCTGGGCGAAGGGTTCCAGTACGTCGAGCAGCGGGAGCTGCCCGGCACGGGCGGCGCCGTGCTGGCTGCCCGGGCCGCGGTCGAGGCGCTCGGTCGCCCCGCGAGCGAGGTCCTGGTGGCCTACGCCGACACCCCCCTCCTGCGCTCCGAGTCCCTGCTCGGGCTCCTGACCCGCCACACGCTCAAGGGCGCCGACCTGTCGTTGCTCGCGGCCGTCGTGACCGAGGGCCTGCCGACCTACGGCCGCATCGTCCGCCACGACGGCGAGATCACCGCGATCCTCGAGGAGTCGGACCGGCCCGCCGACGCGCACACCGCCGGGGAGCCCGTCGAGGTCAACGTGGGTGCCTACGTCGCGGCCCCCGGTCTGCTCTTCACCGAGCTCGAGGTCATGCTGGCCGAGGGCGAGCACCGGCTCACCGAGCTCGCCCGCCGTGTCATCGCCAAGCACAAGAGCATCTCGTCGTACCGCATCTACGACACCGACGAGGTCCGCGGCATCAACACGGCCGAGGAGCTGCAGGAGGCCGCCGACATCCTCCTCAAGCGCCTGTTCATGCCCAAGAAGAACACCGACACCAAGATCGTGTTCGGCACCGGTGGGTGGCGGGCCATCATCGGCGAGGGCTACACGCTCGCCAACGTGCGTCGGCTGTGCCAGGCGATCGCGAACGAGACGGTCCGCAAGGGCATCGACGACCTGGGCGTCGTCATCGGCGGGGACCGCCGCTTCCTCTCGCGCGAGTCGGCCATCGCCGCGGCCGAGGTCTTCGCGGGCAACAACATCCCGGTCACCCTCCTGCCCGACGACGTCCCCACGCCGCTCGTGACGTTCGCCGCCCCGTACCTCGGCGCCGCGTACGGCATCATCGTCACCTCGAGCCACAACCCGCCCGAGTGGAACGGCATGAAGGTGTTCCGCCAGGACGGCTCGTTGCCCCTCGACGACGAGACCGACCGCTACCAGGACGAGGCCAACGCGCTCAGCGTCGACGACGTCATCACGCTCGACCTCGCGGTGGCCCGCAAGGCAGGGCTCGTCGTGGACAAGGTCCTCACCGAGCCCTACGTCGACGCGATCGAGAAGATCGTCGACGTCGACGCCGTCCGCGGCTCGGACCTGCGGGTGATCGTCGACCCCATGTACGGCACGAGCCAGCTCACGCTCGGCACGATCCTCAACGACATGCGCGTGCGTTCGGAGTTCATCCACGCGTCGCACAACCCGCTGTTCGGCGGCATCGCGCCCGCCCCGGACCTGCAGCGCCTGTCCACGCTGATCTCGATGATCCAGCAGGGCGGCGGACGCTACGACCTGGGCATGGCGACCGACGGCGACTCCGACCGCATCGGGATCGTCGACGAGACCGGCGAGTACATCTCGACCAACGACCTCCTGCTCCTCCTGTACTGGTACCTGCACGAGTTCCGCGGCGAGAAGGGCGGCGTCGTGCGCAACCTGGCCACGACCCACCTGCTGGACCGCCTCGCCGCGCACTTCGGTGAGGAGTCGCGTGAGGTCAAGGTGGGCTTCAAGCACGTCACGGCCGGCATGGAGGAGATCGGTGCCGTGCTCGGTGGCGAGTCCTCGGGCGGTCTGACGGTCCGAGGCTGGATCCTCGGCAAGGACGGCATCTTCGCGTGCGCCCTGGTCGTGGAGATGCTGGCCCGCACCGGCAAGAAGATCTCCGAGCTGCGCGAGATGATCTACGAGATCACCGGGCGCCTCTACACGCTCGAGGCCGGCGTGGACTCCACGCCGGAGATGCGGGTCGCCGTGCCGCGCCGGCTCGAGGCGGACCCGCTCACGCACATCGGCCCCTACCCGGTCGTGAGCATCTCCCACCTCGACGGCACCAAGATCGTCCTCGAGAACGACAACTGGGCACTCCTGCGGTTCTCCGGGACCGAGCCCGTGCTGCGCATGTTCGTCGAGGCGGACTCGCCCGAGAAGGCCGGCGAGCTGCTGGACTGGCTCAAGGGCTTCGTGACCGCAGGCGTCTGAGTCTCCGTCCCCCGGGGTCCTCGAACCCCGGAGGCTCGGCACACCTACCCCACCCACCCGCACCTCTCACCGACAGGAACCGACCCGACGATGCGCTACGGCCACTTCGACACCGCTCGTGACGAGTACGTCATCGAGCGCCCAGACGTCCCCGTCTCGTGGACGAACTACCTGGGCACCAAGGACTTCTGCACCGTGCTCTCGCACAACGGCGGCGGCTACTCGTACTACAAGTCGGCGCAGAGCGGCCGCATCTCGCGGTTCCGTCAGAACGGCGTCCCGCTCGACCGCCCGGGGCACTACGTGTACCTGCGCGACGAGGCCGACGGCGACTTCTGGTCGGTGTCGTGGCAGCCGGTGGGCAAGCCGCTCGCGGCTGATGGACACGAGGACGGCGCGACGTACACGACGCGCCACGGCCTGAGCTACTCGACGTTCGAGGCCCAGTACAAGGGCATCGACGCCCAGCAGACGATCTTCATCCCCCTGGACGACGACGTCGAGATCTGGGACGTGCGCCTGACCAACACGACCGACGAGGTCCGCGAGCTGACGGTCGGGTCGTACGTGGAGTTCTCCTTCCACACGATCACGATCGACAACCAGAACCTGCAGATGTCGCTCTACTCGACGGGGTCGTCCTACGAGGACGGCATCATCGAGTACGACGCCTACTACGAGCCGTGGACGTTCCACTACTTCGCGTCGAGCGAGGCGCCGTCGTCGTACGACTCGCTGCGCGACAACTTCATCGGCCCCTACCGCTCCGAGGCCAACCCGATCGCGATCGAGCGCGGGCACGGCTCGAACGAGAGCGCGACGACGCAGAACCACTGCGGCTCGCTCCAGCACAAGATCACGCTGCAGCCGGGTGAGACCAAGCGCCTCGTCTACATGCTCGGCTACGGCTCGCGCGCCGAGGCCGGCCGCGCGATGCAGGCCAAGTACGCGGACGTCGCGACCGTCGACGCCGAGCGTGCCCGCCTGGCCGCGTACTGGAAGGCCAAGCAGGACAAGCTGCGCATCCGCACGCCCCACGAGGGCATGAACACCATGATCAACTCGTGGACGCTGCTCCAGGCGGAGACCTGCGTCGTGTGGTCGCGCTTCGCGTCGTTCGTCGAGGTCGGCGGACGCAGCGGCCTGGGCTTCCGCGACACGGCCCAGGACGTCATGAGCGTCATCCACACCAACCCGACCAAGACGCACCAGCGCATCGTCGAGCTCCTCCGGGCCCAGACGGAGGCGGGCTACGGCCTGCACCTGTTCGAGCCCAAGGCGTTCGACCCGGACGCACCCAAGCTGCCCGACGTCCCGTCGCCCACGATCGTCCCCACCCCCGACCCCAAGGACCTCATCCACGGGCTCGAGGACACCTGCTCGGACGACCACCTGTGGCTCGTGCCGTCGGTCGTGGAGTACGTCAAGGAGACGGGCCGTCTGGAGTTCCTCGACGAGGAGATCCCGTTCGCCGAGGGCACCCCCGCCACGGTGTACGAGCACCTCACGCGTGCGCTCGACTTCTCGAGCAAGCAGATCGGCCAGAACGGCGTGGCCCTGGGCCTGCGCGCCGACTGGAACGACTGCCTCAACCTGGGCGGCGGCGAGACCTCGCTGGTCACGTTCCTGCACGCGTGGGCCATCCAGGCGTTCCTGGAGATCGCTCGTCCCCTGGGCCGTACCGAGGACGTCGCCAAGTACGAGGCCGAGCTCGCGCGCATCGCGAAGGTCGCCGACACCCAGCTCTGGGACGGCGCCTGGTGGATCCGTGGCTACACGCGCGACGGCGTGAAGATCGGTTCGAACGACAACGACGAGGGCAAGATCTTCCTCGAGCACCAGGCCTGGCCGGTCATCGCGGGCATCACGACGCAGGAGCGCGGCGAGGCGTCGATGGACTCGGTGCGCGAGCTCCTGGGCTCGGAGTACGGCAACCACCTGAACTGGCCGGCGTTCACCAAGGTCGACGACACGGTCGGCTTCGTGACGCGCGTGTACCCGGGCATCAAGGAGAACGCCGCGATCTTCTCGCACCCGAACGCGTGGCCCATCATCGCCGAGGCCATGCTGGGCCGCGGCGACGAGGCCGTGCAGTTCTACGACGCGATCCTGCCGTACAACCAGAACGACAACATCGAGGTCCGCGGGGCCGAGCCCTACGCCTACGTGCAGTTCCTGTACGGCCGCGACCACGAGTGGTTCGGCAAGGCGCAGAACCCGTGGCTCACGGGTACGGCGGGCTGGATGTACACGGCCGCGACGAAGTACATCCTCGGTGTGCGCCTGGCCCTCGACGGCCTGGTCGTCGACCCGTCGATCCCCAAGGACTGGGACGGCTTCGAGGTGCGCCGTGAGTGGCGTGGCGCGGTCTACGAGATCGAGGTGCGCAACCCCGACCACGTGTCGAAGGGTGTGCGGTCGGTGACGCTCGACGGCGTCGAGCTCGACCCGACGCAGCCGATCCCGGTGCAGCCCGCGGGCTCCGAGGTCAAGGTCGTCGTGACGCTGGGCTAGCTCGTCGTCGCTGAGTGCGGAGTAGTTGTCGTCGAACGGCTCGTTCGACGACAACTGCTCCGCACTCAGCGTTTGCGGGGTGGGACGGTCAGTCCGTCAGGTCCACGATGACCGGGACGTGGTCCGAGGCGCCCTTGCCCTTGCGCTCGTCGCGGTCGATCTCGACGCCCGTCGCGCGGGCGCGCAGCGCGGGGGACAGGTACGCGTAGTCGATCCGCATGCCCTGGTTCTTGGGGAAGCGCAGCTGCTGGTAGTCCCAGTACGTGTACTTGTGCTCCTCGGGGAAGAAGTCGCGCGTGACCTCGGTGTACCCGGCCGTCGAGAACGCTGAGAATGCCGCCCTCTCTGCCGGCGAGGTGTGCGTGTGCCCCGCGAACACGGCCGGGTCCCACACGTCGGTGTCGAGCGGTGCGACGTTCCAGTCCCCGACGAGCGCGACCTGCGCCGCGGGGTCCGCCTCGAGCCAGCCCGAGGCCTGGGTGCGCAGGTTGTGCAGCCACTCGAGCTTGTACGGGTAGTGCGGGTCATCGAGCGCGCGACCGTGCGGGACGTACAGGCTCCACACGCGCACGCCGCCGCACGTCGCCCCGATCGCGCGGGCTTCCAGGTGCGGCTCGGCCCCGAAGTGGGGCTGGGTCGCGAAGCCCGTCTCGACGTCCTCGATGCCGACGCGCGAGACGATCGCGACCCCGTTCCACTGGCTCAGGCCGAAGTGCGCGACCTCGTACCCCGCGGCCTCGAACACCGCGTGCGGGAACTGGGCGTCCTTGCACTTGGTCTCCTGCAGCGCGAGCACGTCGGTGCCCGAGCGTTCGAGGAAGGCCACGGCGCGCTCGGCGCGGGCTCGGATCGAGTTGATGTTCCAGGTGGCGAGACGCATGAGCGACAGGCTATCCGGGGCGACCCACGCCCTGCGGCGAGGCGGTGGGAGCGGGTGCGTGACGCCGTCGGGCCTGCGGGTCTCGCGACCGCCTCACGCACCCTAGGCTGGGCCCATGGCGACTGCACTGATCACCGGCGCCAGCGCCGGCCTGGGGCTCGAGTTCGCGTGGCAGCTGGCCACGGCCCGTCACGACCTGGTCCTCGTCGCGCGCGACGAGGAGCGCCTGGAGCGCGTCGCGGCGCAGATCCGCGCGGCCGCGGGTGTGCGGGTCCAGGTGCTCCCGGCGGACCTCTCGGTGCCCGACGACGTCGCGCGCGTCGCGGAACGCCTCGCCGTGCTCGAGGAGGACGAGGCAGGACGGCGGCCCGTGGGCCTGCTCGTCAACAACGCGGGCTACACCGTCCGTCAGCGTTTCGTGGGCGGCGACGTCGACGCAGAGGTCAAGGCCCTGGACGTCATGGTGCGCGCGGTCCTCGTGCTGTCGCACGCCGCCGCAGGGCAGATGACCGAGCGCGGGCGCGGCGCGATCCTCAACGTCGCGTCGGTCGCGGCGCTCACGGCGGGCGGCACGTACTCGGCGGCCAAGGCGTGGGTGCGGACGTTCACCGAGGGGCTCGCGGTCGAGCTGCGCGGTACGGGCGTCACGGCCACGGCCCTGTGCCCGGGGCTCACGCACACCGAGTTCCACGAGCGGGCAGGGATCGACTACACACAGCTTCCCGACGTCGTGTGGCTCAACGCGGACCGGGTCGTCTCGGCGGCCCTCGCGGACGTGCGCCGCGGCGTCGTGATCTCGACGCCCTCGCTGCGCTACCGGCTGGCGTCGGGGCTGCTGAAGGTCGCGCCGCGCGCGGCCGTGCGGGCGTTCGAGGGGCGCTAGGGGAGTGCGGCGCAGGGGGAGTCGCGCGTGACCCGGGAGTCCGTCGTCGGCCTGGTGGTGCTGGGCGTCCTGCTGCTCCTCGTGGTGGCCGCGGCGGTGCTGGGCAGGACCGCGAGCCGCAGGCGCCGGGACGCGCAGGACGCGCTCCTGCGCGAGCTCGGCTGGGAGCCCGGCCCGGGCGACGACGCGCTGCTCGACCGCTGGAAGGGCGCCCCGTTCGACGTGCAGGACCGCGGCCGGGTCGAGGACCTGCGCCGGGGGACGGTGGACGGCAGGCGGCTCGTCACGTTCCGCTACGCGTGGCGCTCGGCCGCGACCATGGCGTCGCGCGGGCGCCCCACGATGGCCGAGTGCCAGGTCGTGGCCCTCGACGTCCCGGGGGAGGTCCCGACGGTCGAGGTCGTGCCCGCGGGCTACCGGCAGCCGTCGGTCCAGCGGGTCGTGGGCCGGCAGGTCGTGTTCGACGACCCGGTGTTCGCCGCGACCTGGACCGTCCGGGCCCCCGACGAGCTCGCGGCCCACGACCTCTTGACGGAGCCGGTGCGGCAGGTGCTCCTGACCCCCGCGTACGGCGGGGTCCGGCTGCGCTTCGAGGGCCGCGCGGTCCTGTCGTGGACGGACGGCCCGGCACCCGTGGAGGACGTGCGCGACCTCGCGGTCCTGCTCGCCGGTGTCCTCGCTCACGTTCGGGCCCCGGAGCGTCCGGAGGGTGAGGGGCCGAGGTCCGCGCAGGTGCCGGACCGCTAGCCTTGACCTCATGACCGAGACCTCCACGCACCTGTCCCCGACGCCCCGCGAGCAGCTTCGCGACCTGATCGCCGAGCTCGCGATCGTGCACGGGAAGGTGACGTTGTCCTCCGGCAAGGAGGCCGACTACTACGTGGACCTGCGCCGCGTCACGCTGCACCACCGTGCGGCCCCGCTCATCGGGCACGTCCTGCTGGACCAGCTCGAGGAGGTCGGGCTGGGCACGGCCGAGGTGGACGCCGTGGGCGGCCTGACGCTCGGCGCCGACCCGATCGCGACCGCGCTCCTGCACGCCGCGGCCTCGCGCGGCCAGGACCTCGACGCGTTCGTGGTCCGCAAGGCCGCGAAGGCGCACGGCATGCAGCGTCAGATCGAGGGACCGGAGATCGCGGGTCGCCGGGTCGTCGTCGTCGAGGACACGACCACGACGGGCGGCTCGCCCATCACGGCGATCGAGGCCGCGCGGGCCGCAGGTGCCGAGGTCGTGGGCGTCGCGACGATCATGGACCGCGACACGGGCGCGCGCGAGAAGATCGAGGCGCTGGGCGTGCCCTACCACTCGATCTTCGGCCTGACCGACTTCGACCTGGGCTGACGGACGGGCCCCGCCTGACGGGGCTGACGGGTCGGCGGACGGTCCGCCCTGAGTGGGCACGAGGCGGGCGCGACCCGGCCGCGGCCCGGGGGCGCGCCCGCGGGTCCGAGAGAGCAGGGGGAACGATGGACAGCTCGTGGTTCGTGGTCGGCATGGCGGTGCTCGCGGTCGCCGGTGTGCTCATCGGCTGGTGGGGGCACCGGGCGCGGATCGCGCTGCTCGAGCGGTGGGCTGCGGAGAACGGGTGGGTGCACCACGGTGCGGACCCTGCGCTCACGCGCCGGTGGCGGGGCGCCCCGTTCGACGAGGGCCGCTCGCGGCGCGCGACCGAGGTCCTGACCGGCCCGTACGAGGGGCGCTCGGCCCTGTCCTTCACGTACTCGTGGACGACGGGCTCGGGCAAGGAGTCGACGACCCACTCCGCGCACGTGGTCGCGCTGCTGCTCGACGCGTCGTTCCCGACGCTCCAGCTCACGCCCGAGGGGCTCGGTGCGAAGCTGGCCAAGGCGTTCGGCGGGCAGGACATCCAGCTCGAGTCGGACGCCTTCAACCGGGCGTGGCGGGTCGAGTCGAGCGACCTGCGGTTCGCGCACGACGTGCTGCACCCGCGCACCATGCACAGGTTGCTGGCGGCGGACTTCGAGCGCAGGTTCCTGCGGATCGAGGGGGACGCGATCCTCGCGTGGACGGGCGGGCGGACGGTGCCGGACAACGTCTTCCCGATGCTCTCGCGGCTCGCGGCCGTGGTCGACGCCGTGCCCGACTTCGTGTGGTTGGACCGGGGGGCGCTTCCGCCGCGTCGTGCCGGGCGCGCCCCGCGCAGCCCGGGCGGGGTCCCTCCGGAACCGGGGTCGGGGACCCAGGTGCCGCCGTGGGGCACGCCGTCGCCGTGATCGCACGGTCGGACGTGGGCCCACCGCTACGATGCACCTACCTTCCGCGCCGCCCGACGGCGTCTCGCACCCGGTCTGTCAGGTCCGGTCGCGTGACGCCCGGGCGGGCGGTCCGACCCGCTCAGCCCAAGGGGGCAGCATGACAGGCGGCACCATCGCCTTGATCGTCATCGGCATCGTCGTCCTGATCGTCCTGTTCTGGGCGGTCGCGCAGTACAACGGCTTCGTCCGGCTGCGGAACCTGGTGCAGGAGTCGTGGCGGCAGATCGACGTCGAGCTGCACCGTCGTCACGACCTCATCCCGAACCTCATGGAGACCGTGAAGGGCTATGCCGCGCACGAGCGCGGCGTGTTCGAGGAGGTCGCTGCAGCTCGGTCGGCTGCGGCCGGGACCGCGTCGGGTCCGGCCGACCAGGCGGCCAAGGAGAACCAGCTCACGCAGGCGCTGGGGCGGCTCTTCGCGGTGGCCGAGGCCTACCCCGTGCTGCGGGCGAGCGAGAACTTCGGTCGGCTCCAGGACGAGCTGACGAACACGGAGGACCGCATCGCGGCCGGTCGCCGGTTCTACAACGCGAACGTGCGCACCCTGAACACCAAGGTCGAGACGTTCCCGCCGAACGTCATCGCCAGGATGTTCGGCTTCGAGCGGGCCGAGTACTTCGAGGTCGACGACCCGGCGGTGCGGAACGCGCCACGGGTCGACTTCCACGGGAACGGTCCCATCGTCGACCGCTGACGCCCGCACCGGGCCCTCGGCGAGGGGCGGGTGACGGGGAGCGGGCGAGGAACGTCGGCGAGGGGCGGTGTGCCACAGGGCGCACCGCCCCTCTCGGCGTCCTGGTCCGATACCGAGGTGTGACTCCGCGCACAGCAGATAAGGTTTACCTTGCTTTGGTGAGGCGGCCCTTATATGGTCCACGAGGCGATGGTCGAGAGACCTGTCGCCATGCGTCGCCATCGCGGGCGACCCTGGACCTTCACAGGAGACCGAGTGCTCATCACGCAACGGGGAGGGCGCCGTCGCGCTCTCGCCTCACTCCTGACCGGAGCGCTCGTCGCCGGTCTCGCCTTCGTCGGGGTCGCCCCCGCAGGAGCCGCCGCCGACACCGTCACGGTGTCGAGCGGCAGCGCCACCTGGAACCTCAAGGACAGCTGGACCGGCTACATCGGCCGCAGCGGGACGATCACGCCCGCGCTGACCGACGGCAAGTCCGTGTACTCGCCGGCCAGCGGCACCATCGACCCGGTCACGGCGGTCGGGGAGATCCGTCTCGGCGGCGCGACGAACTACAACGCCCACGCCGGCGCACTGGACATCACGGTCTCCGACCTGCGCCTCACGATCAGCTCGCCGACGTCCGGCCACCTCACCGCCGACTTCGTGACGCCCGGCCAGACGTCGGGCGACGTCCGGGTCGCGGACGTCGTCGTGAAGACCGCTCGCGAGGGCGACAAGCTCGTCGTCACGGCCGACGGCAACCTGTCGAGCGCCTTCGGGGCACTGGACGGCAACTTCGTCGACTACGTCGGGCAGCCGATGTCCACCCTGACCGCGACGCTCGACGCCCCGCTCCCCGTGGCCCCCGCTGCGGCCACCAGCACGGCGCTCTCGGTCGCTCCTGCGGGTACCTCGGTCGAGGGCACGCCCCTCGCCCTGACCGCCACGGTCGCGCCGCTCGCCGCGGGCAGCGTCGAGTTCCGCGACGGCGCCTCGACGCTCGGCACCGCCACGGTGTCCGGCGGCGTCGCCCGCCTGGACGTCCCCGCGCCGGCCGTGGGGGAGCGCTCCCTGAGCGCGCACTTCACGCCGACGGACGCCGCGGCGTTCAAGCCGTCGGCGTCCGCGTCGGTCGCGCACACCGTGACCGCCAAGCAGGTCGACCCGCCGGCCCCGGTCGCGGACCCCGAGATCACGGTCACGCCGAGCAAGGACGTCGACCCCGCGGTCGAGAACACGTTCACGATCTCGGGCACCGGCTTCGTGGGTGCTGGGGCCAAGTACGGCGCGTACGTGCTTCTGGGCGACGCGTCGATCTGGAAGGGCAACGGCCCCCTCGTCGCCAACGGCTGGCTGAACCTGAAGTTCGTCCGGGCCGAGCAGTTCACGAACGGCGCGTTCTCCACGACGATCACGGTGCCCGCGGGGACCTTCGTCGAGGGGACGGACTACGTCGTCGCGACCTCGGCCGCGCACGAGCTCTCGGTCACGGACCGCACGCTCGACACGTTCACGCCGATCGCGCTCAAGGGCGAGGAGCCGGTGACCCCGGTGTTCGAGCCGACGGTCGAGGTGTTCGCTGCGGACGGGAAGACGTCGCTGGGGAACACGTTGGTGCGTGCGGGGGACAAGGTCGTCGTGAAGGGGTCCGGGTTCGACCCGGCGGGGAACCTCGCTCCTGCGGGCAACCGTCCGCCGATCTCTGCGGGTAGCCCTGCGGGGACGTACGTGGTCTTCGGGAAGTTCGCCGACGCGTGGAGGCCGTCGGCGGGTGCGCCGTCGTCGGCTCGTGTGGTGGGGGACCAGCGGTGGGCGTTGAGCCAGGCCGGGTTCGACGCGATCGATCCTGGGTACCAGGGTGGGGTGCGTGGTCAGTGGGTCACGGTCTCGCCCGAGGGTGAGTTCACGGCAGAGCTGACGGTCAAGCCCAAGCAGGCGTCGGGTGTGGATCTCGCGTGGCCCGAGGCGGGCTCGTTCGGTGTCTACACCTACGGTGCCGGTGGCGTGACGAACGCCGCCCAGGAGCTCTCGGTCCCGGTCAACTACACCGACGCACCCGCCCCGGCAGCGCTGACCGTGACGCCGGGCCTGCCCCAGGTCGTCCCGGGTGGCAAGCAGACGCTGACCATCGCGGGCCTGGCCGAGGAGGACAAGATCCTCGCGGTCCTGCTCGACGGTGCCCCCGCGTCGTTCACGGCCACCGGTGACTCGGTCGTGGTCACGATCCCGAAGACGGCCGAAGCCCGTGCGACGACCGTCCGGGTCGTCAGCGCGCTCGGCGCCCACGGCGAAGTCGGCTTCACGATCGTGAAGCCCACCGTGACGGTCACGCCGAACGCCGACGTCGACCCGTCGGTCGCGAACACGTTCACGGTCACCGGGACCGGGTTCGTCGGTGCCGGGGCGAAGAACGGTGCGTACGTGCTCGGGGGCGACGCGTCGATCTGGAAGGGCGAGGGCCCGTTGGTCGCCAGCGGCTGGCTGCAGCTCGCGCACGTGGCCACGATCGTCGACGGGACGTTCACGAAGACCCTCACCGTCCCGGCCGGGTCGTTCGACCCGACCAAGGAGTACGTCGTGGCGACCTCCGCCGCGCACGGCCTCTCCATGACCGACCGTACTCTCGACACCTTCTCCTCGATCGCGATCAAGCAGGCCACCCCGGTGGCCGTCGCGACCACCACGACGCTGAGCGCCGCGTCCGCCGAGGTCGAGCTGGGCCATGCGGCCGAGCTCGCGGCGACGGTCACGCCGGCCACCGCGGCAGGGGCCGTCGAGTTCCTGAGCGGCGACGCCGTCGTGGCCACGATCCCCGTGGTCAAGGGCACCGCGTCGATCGGTGTTCCGACCTCGGTCCTCGGCCCGCTCCAGTACTCTGCGCGGTTCGTACCGACGGACGGGGCAGCCTTCGAGCCGTCGGCCTCCCAGGCCGTCACGGTGAACGTCGTCGAGGCACCGCCCGTCGACGGGACCCTCGAGGCGGGCACCCTCCAGTGGGGCGTCAAGGAGAGCTTCCGCAGCTACATCACGGGGAACATCGCCAAGGGTGGTGCCGTGGCGTCCGCGGGCGCCTCCGTGAAGAACGGGAGCTTCGACTTCCGGCAGACAGGTGGCACCTGGAAGCCCGGCACTCTGCTGGGGACCGCCGTGTACGGCGGGACAGTCACCTTCTCGGGGCACGACGGGTTGCTCAACCTGACGCTCTCCAACCCGACGATCGACGTGTCGTCCTCCCGTGAGGGAACCCTCGTCGTGGACGTTCGCTCCGCGAACCTCGACGGGACCACGTTCGACGCCAAGCGTGTTCCGTTCGCCTCGCTCGAGCTGAACAACGGCGGGATCGAGCACGAGAGCGGCTCGGTCACCTACGTCAACGTCACCACGACGCTGACCGAAGCGGGGTCGAAGGCCTTCAGCGGCTTCTACCCGGCGGGCACCGCGCTCGACCCGCTGTTCTTCGTGATGGGTGCCAGCAGCACCCCGGGCGGCGGTGACGGCGGCTCGATCGGCACCCCGGGCGACGGCTCCGGCAGCACGCCGGTCGACCCCGCCAAGGCCACCCTCTCGACGTACCAGGTCGTCCCCGGTGGTCAGGTCACGATCAGCGGCGTGGGCTTCGGGGCGAACGAGACGGGCCTGACGTCGATCATCCGGTCGACGCCGCGCACCCTCGCGACGGGCATCACGGCGAACGCCGGCGGTGCCGCGTCGGCCACGGTCACGATCCCGAAGAACCTCGAGCCGGGCGAGCACACGCTGTCCCTCGAGGGCGCGAACCACAAGGTCTCCGCGGTCATCACGGTCACGGGTGCCGGTACCTCGACCGGTTCGGCCGCCCAGCAGTGCTACGCACAGGGCGTCAACGGTGCGACCCTGACCTGGGGCGTGAGCGACTCGTTCCGCGCGTACATCGCCGGGCCGATCGCCAAGGGCTCGGCCTCGACGAGCGGTGTCAAGGACAACGGCTCGTCGTTCACGTGGAGCGGCGGCAAGGGGTCGTTCAACACCGACCTCGGCAAGGGACGCACGGGCTTCTCCGGCTCGGTGAAGTTCACGGGCCACGACGGCATCCTCGACCTGCAGATCTCCAACCCGCGGGTCCAGGTCGACGGCAGCACGGGCACCCTGGTCGTCGACGTCGTGAGCAGCGACATGCAGGGCAACAAGTCCACGAGCAAGGGCGTCGCGTTCGCGAGCCTGAACCTCTCGGGCAAGAAGTCGACCTCGGGCAGCACCATCACGTGGACCGGTGCGCCGGCCACGCTGACCGCCGCGGGCGCCAAGGCGTTCGCGGGCTTCTACGAGGCGGGGACGGCCCTCGCCCCCGTGACGTTCAGCTTCCCGGTCGGCGGCGACGTCGAGTGCGACGTGTACTCGGGTCTGGCGGACACCGGCGCCGACTCGGCGACGGTCACCGCCCTCGCGGTGATGCTGCTGCTGGGTGGCGCAGGACTGCTCGCGGTGAGCAAGCGCCGTCGGGTTCGCGCCGACGCCTGACGCACCTCCGCACGACGACGGCGGGCGGGCCGGGACCCTTCGAGGTCCCGGCCCGCCCGCCGTTCTGCATGCCCGCGCCCTGTTAGGAGGGGGACTCCGCGCTGACCGCGAGGAGCGGCTTGTACCGGTTCTCGGGTCGCCCGGCCGACCCGTACCGCGGGTTGACCTCGGCCTGACCGATCGCGACGAGGTGCTCCAGGTAGCGCCGGGCGCTGACCCGGGACATGCCGGTCGCCTCGGCCACGTCGACCGCCGAGGCGTCGACCACCGCCTCCCGGCACACGTCGACGAGGGCCCCGACGACGAGCTCCAGGCTGCGGTCGGACAGGCCCTTGGGAAGCTGAGGGCTCTCGTTCCTGGCCTGGCGGACCAGCCGGTCCACGGTGGCCTGGTCGAGCGCACCGTCGGTCGCACGGACCTGCGCACGGAACCGGACGACCTCGTCGAGCCGCCCGCGCAGCACGGCCGCCGTGAACGGCTTGACGAGGTAGTGCTGCACCCCGCCGGCCATGGCGCGGCGCACGCTGTCGAGCTCGCGTGCCGCCGTCGTCGCGATGACGTCCACGGGAGGCCCCGGGCGCCGCCGGAGCTGGTTCAGCACCGCGAAGCCGCTCGTGTCGGGCAGGTAGATGTCGAGCAGGACGAGGTCGGGCTCGAGCACCGAGATCGCGCGCACCGCCTCCGCACCCGTCCGGGCCTCGCCGACGACGACGAAGCGGGGGTGGCTCTCCACGAAGCCTCGGTGCAGGCGGGAGATGAGGGGGTCGTCCTCGACGATCAGCGTGCGCAGTCGGTCGTCTGTGGAAGTCATCGGTGCACCGTCCCGGTGAGTCGGTCGAGGGCGGCCCCTGCGGGGGCCGCGGAGGAGCGCACGGGCAGCGTCAGCGTGAGTCGCGCGCCGCCGAGCGGTGAGGTCGTGAAACCGACGGTGCCGCCTCGTCGGGCGACGATCCGTCGCACGAGGGCGAGCCCGATGCCGCGCGCGGTTCCCGCGTCGGAGCCAGGCGTCGGCGAGAGGTGAGGTGCTGGGGCGTCGTCGTGCCGCAGGGCGTCCCAACGAGGCGACGAGGACGGGCCCGCGCCCGGCCGGGACACCCGCCGCACGGAACGAGGAGGCTGGGTGCCCGCGTGCTTGGTGCTGAAGCCGGGCCGGAAGACCGCGGCACGCAGCGCCGTCGGGACTCCCGGGCCGTCGTCGTCGACGAGGACGACGACCTCCTCGTCGTCCTCCTCGACGAGGACCTGGACGGTCCCGCCGGGGCCCGCCGCGTCGATCGCGTTGTCGATCGCGTTGCCCAGGATCGTCAGGACGTCCTGCTGGAGGGTCGTCGACTCGGGGGAGTCGGGGGCGTCGAGCACCGAGCACGGGTCGACCTCGAGGTCGATCCCTCGCTCGCGGGCCGTGGTCGCCTTGGCCAGGAGCAGGGCCGCGACCTGCGGGCTGTGGACGCCCGGGGCGATCGCGCTCGCCGTGAGGAGCCCGCCGTGCCCGGCGCGCTCGATGAACGCCACTGCCTCGACGTGCTGCCCCAGCTCGAGGAGCCCGGAGACCACGTGCAGCTTGTTGGCGAACTCGTGGGACTGCGCCCGCAGCGCGTCGGTCAGGTCGCGGGCGCCGTCGAGGTCCTGCAGGAGGGCGTGCAGCTCGGTGTGGTCGCGCAGCACGAGCACCGCCCCCACGGCCCGCCCGTCGACCGTGGCCGGGTTGGCGCGCGCGAGCAGGACGCGTTCGCCCGCGAGGAGCAGCTCACCGCTCGAGTGGTCGCCGGGACGGTCGGCGAGCTCCAGGAGCTGGCCGTCGAGCACGTCGGTCGCGAGCGACCCGACCGGGGCCTCGCCCGGGCCGAGGCCCAGGAGACGGCGCGCCTCGTCGTTGACGAGCGCGACCCGACCGGTGCGGTCCAGGGCCACGACCCCCTCGCTGATGCCGTGGAGCATGGCGTCGCGCGTCTCGAGCAGGGAGGCGATCTCCTCCGGTTCGAGCCGGTAGATCCGGCGCCGGACGAGCTGGGTGACCCACCAGGCGCACACGACCCCGCCGGCCGCCGCGCTGCCCAGCGCGAGGAGCAGGCCGTCCAGGTCCTCGCGGAAGTCCGCGTGGAGCTGCGACTCGAGGATGCCGACCGACGCGGCACCGATGACAGCCCGCCCGGACTCGTCGTAGATGGGGACCTTGACGCGCCACGACTCGCCCAGGGTGCCCGTCTGGGTCCCGATGTAGGTCCCCCCCGACAAGGGCACGGAGGGGTCGGTGGACACGCGTTCCCCTATGCGTTCCGCGGTGGGGTGAGACATGCGGATGCCCTCGTCGTCGGTCACGACGACGTAGGTCACGTCGGAGGCCTCGCGGATGACCTCGGCGATCGGCTGGATGGTGATCGAGGGGTCGGGGGAGCCCAGCGCGTCCCTGATGGCAGGCAGCCCCGCGACGGACTGCGCGACCCCCGTCATCCGGTCGAGGTAGGCGTCACGAAGCTGCCGCTCCTGCAGGGTGCCCGCGACCACGCCTGCGGCCGAGACCACGGCGAGGACGATGACGACCTGCAGCAGGAGCAGCTGAACCCTGAGCGGCATTGCCCATCCCACCGGACCAGTGTGCCCCAGGCCACAGGGGCGGTCCGCCACTCGGACGCAGAACCGAGACGTACCCGTGACCTGGCGCCGGAAACTCACGTGACCACAACGACCACAACGTCCATTACGACCTCAGGGACCACGCACCGCCCGCGTCCTCCTAGGCTCCGCTGCACACCACAGGCCCGGGACTACGACGTCACGAGGCCCGCTCAAGGAGGAGAAATGGCATCCGTCGTCAGCCCGCGCAGCGGGCACAGCACCAGCCGGCCGGGGCGTCGCCGCCTGGTCGGCGCAGCAGCACTCACGAGCCTCGCCCTCGCCCTCAGCGCCTGCGCGGGACTCGCCTCGGGTGACGAGGCCCCGGCCGCCGAGGGCACCGACAAGCCCGCCGCGGTCGGCCTGGCCTCGCTCGACATCATCGTCCCCGCAGACCCGGGCGGTGGCTGGGACCAGACGGGCCGCGCGCTCCAGAAGGAGCTGCAGGCCACCGGGCTGGCGAAGACCATCAACGTGACCAACGTGGGTGGGGCCGGCGGGACCGTCGGCCTGGCCTCCCTGGCGAACGTCACCGAGCCCAACACCCTCATGGTCACCGGCCTCGTCATGGTCGGTGCCGTCGAGACGAACAAGTCCCAGGCCCGCATCGAGGACACGACGCCGATCGCGCGCCTCACCGAGGAGCCGCTCGTCATCGTCGTGCCGGCCGAGTCCAAGTACACGACGCTCAAGGAGCTCGTGGACGACATCGTCGCCAACGGCAAGAGCGTCACCGTGACCGGCGGGTCGGCCGGCGGCGCGGACCACATCCTCGCGGGGATGCTCCTCAAGCAGGCCGGCGTCCCGTCGGAGAAGCTCGTCGACACGCTCAACTACGTCGCGTACTCGGGCGGTGGCGAGTCCCTCGCCGCCCTGCTCGGCAACAAGGTCAGCGCCGGCATCTCGGGCGTCGGCGAGTACTCCGAGCAGGTCAAGGCGGGGACCCTGCGCGCGCTCGCGGTCACGAGCCCCGAGAAGGTCGAGGCGCTCCCCGACGTGCCCACGCTCCACGACGCGGGCTACGGCTTCGACCTCACCAACTGGCGTGGCGTCCTCGCCCCGGCGGACATCACCGAGGAGGAGCGCGCCGCGCTCGAGGACGTCCTCACCGAGCTCCACGCGTCCGAGGAGTGGCAGGCCACGCTCGAGGAGAAGGGCTGGGCGGACGCGTTCGTCACCGGCGCGGACTTCGACGACTACCTCCAGCAGAACATCGCCGACATCCAGGCGGTCCTGCAGGACATCGGTCTGGTCGCCTGACATGTCCCCGTCCTCTGTCGTCCCGCCCGGTGAATCCCCCGCACCGGGCGGGACCTCCCCCCAGGTCACCACGGCCCGTCGCGCCGACTCGCGCGGACAGGACCCGGTGACCGAAGAGGTCCCGCTCACCGGCGGGACCGGGCCGTCGGAGGCCGCAGCGGCGCACACCGCTGCGGCCCCCAGGCGGCGGATCGGCGAGTACGTCGTCGCCGGGGTCACGATCGCCCTGGGCGTGTTCGTGATCGCCGACGCCGGGACCATCCAGGTCCCGGGCTCGACGACCACCATGGGCCCTCGCGCCTTCCCGTACCTCGTCGGTGGCCTGCTGCTGATCTCGGGCGTCCTCGTCCTGGTCGGGCTCCTGCGCGGGAAGTTCGGCGAGGAGGACGACGGCGAGGACGTCGACCCGAACGTCAGGACCGACTGGAAGACGGTCGCGCTCCTCGGCGTCATCTTCGTGGCGCACGTCTACACGATCAACCTCGCCGGGTGGCCGGTGGCGGCGACGCTGCTCTTCGGCGGGTCGGCGATCGTGCTCGGCGCTCGCCCGTGGTGGCGCGCGATCGCGCTCGCCGTCGTCCTCGCGCTCGTCATCCAGTTCGTCTTCGGCGGACTGCTCGGCCTGTCGCTGCCCCCCGGCCCGTTCCTCGAAGGGGTGAGCTTCTTCCGTGGATAACCTCTCCGCACTGATGGAGGGCTTCGCGACCGTCGCGCAGCCCGTGTACCTGCTCTACGCGCTGTTCGGCGTGTTCATCGGGACGGCGGTCGGCGTCCTGCCGGGCATCGGCCCCGCCATGACCATCGCCCTGCTCCTGCCCCTGACGTACTCGCTCGACGCGACGGCCGCGATCATCGTGTTCGCGGGCATCTACTACGGCGGCATGTACGGCGGGTCGACGACCTCGATCCTGCTCAACACGCCGGGCGAGTCCGCCTCGATCGTGACCGCGCTCGAGGGTCACAAGATGGCCCGGCTCGGACGCGGCGCCGCGGCGCTCGCCACGGCCGCGATCGGCTCGTTCGTCGCGGGGACGATCGCGACCGTCCTGCTGACGCTCGTGGCTCCCGTCATGGCGAAGTGGGCGGTCCAGCTCGGTGAGCCCGACTACTTCGCGCTCATGATCGTCGCCTTCATCACGGTGGGAGCGCTCCTCGGCAAGTCGGTCTCGCGCGGCATGGTCGCCCTGGCCCTCGGCCTGTTCCTGGGTCTCATGGGCACGGACACCCTGACCGGGCAGCAGCGTTTCACGTTCGG
Organism: Oerskovia jenensis; assembly: GCF_016907235.1. NCBI lineage: Bacteria > Bacillati > Actinomycetota > Actinomycetes > Micrococcales > Cellulomonadaceae > Oerskovia > Oerskovia jenensis. Next base: position 2,023,899 of record NZ_JAFBBO010000001.1, on the reverse strand, counting down.
CATCCCGAACCTCGCCGACGGTCTCAGCGTCGTCATCGTGGCCGTGGGCCTGTTCGCGGTGGGCGAGGCGCTCTACGTCGCCTCACGCCTGCGGCACGGACCGGTGCACGTCATCCCGGTCGAGAAGGGGTGGCGCACCTGGATGAAGCCCGAGGACTGGCGCCGTTCGTGGAAGCCCTGGCTCCGCGGCACCGCGATCGGCTTCCCCGTCGGGACCATCCCGGCCGGGGGCGCCGACGTGGCGACGTTCCTGTCGTACGCGACCGAGCGCAAGCTCGCCGGCAAGCACAAGGACCAGTTCGGCAAGGGAGCCATCGAGGGTGTCGCGGGCCCGGAGTCGGCGAACAACGCCGCGGCCTCGGGCGTCCTCGTCCCGCTCCTGACCCTGGGCCTGCCCACGACGGCGACCGCGGCCATCATCATCGTGGCGTTCCAGTCGTACGGGATCCAGCCCGGTCCGATGCTCTTCCAGACGCAGTCGTCGCTCGTGTGGGCGCTCATCGCGAGCCTCTACATCGGCAACCTGATGCTGATCGTCCTGAACCTGCCGCTCGTGGGCATGTGGGTCAAGGTCCTGCAGATCCCCCGGCACTACCTGTACGCGGGCATCCTGCTGTTCGGGGCGCTCGGGTCCTACGCGCTCAACTTCTCCCCGATCGACGTGCTCATCCTGCTCGTCATCGGTGTGGTCGGCTTCTTCATGCGGCGCTACGGCTACCCCGTGGCCCCCATGGTGGTCGGCATGATCCTCGGCCCCATGGCCGAGGACCGCCTGAGGCGCTCCCTGACCATCAGCCAGGGAGACCTCTCCTACCTCGTGACGAGCCCGTTCGCCGCCACGGCCTACGTCTCGATCCTCGTGATCGTGGGCCTCGGCCTGTGGCTCAAGAGCCGCGAGAAGCGTGCCAACGCCGAGCTGTCCCGGCTCGGCGAGGAGATTCGTGAAGAATCCCAGTCGCAGGAGGTGAACTGATGACCGTCGTCCTCGCGTACGCCCCGGGCGAGCTCGGAACAGCCAGTGCCCGGTCGGCCGGTCGGTCGGCCGCGCTGCTCGGGTCGCGCGTCGTGATCGTCAACGCCACGCGTGCCGACCGGCTCGTCGACCCCCGGTGGGCCGACGAGGCCGAGCTGGCCCACGTGATCGAGATTCTCGACGAGGCGCACGTCGACCACGAGGTGCGCCACCTGAAGTCGGGCGCGCTGCCGGCCGACGTCGTCCTGGAGGTCGCCGACGAGGTCGACGCCGAGCTCATCGTCGTCGGCCTGCGCCGCAGGACCCCCGTGGGCAAGCTCGTGCTCGGCTCGACGCCTCAGCAGATCCTCCTCCGGGCGAACTGCCCGGTCCTGGCGGTCAAGGCCTGAGGCGTCCACGGACCGCCGCCCCGGTACCCCGAGCTGGTCGGGGGGCCGGGGCGGTGTGCTGTCCGGGGGAGGGGCGGCGGGGCGTCCACGGGCGTCGGGGCCGCCGGTCGGCAGGCGTCCCTCGAGCCGGGCCGCTTGCCGGAGGACGGCTCAGACCCGCTCGACGAGGTCCGCGATCGAGTCGACGACCTTGCTGGGCCGGAACGGGAACGTGTCGACCTCGTGGAGCTTCGTCGAGCCGGTCATGACGAGGTACGTGTAGAGCCCGGCCTCGATGCCCGCGACGACGTCGGTGTCCATGCGGTCGCCGATCATCGCGGTCGTCTCGGAGTGCGCGTCGATCCGGTTGAGCGCGGACCGGAACATCATGGGGTTCGGCTTGCCCACGAAGTACGGCTCGCGCCCTGTCGCGGCGGTGATCATGGCCGCGACGGCGCCGGTGGCGGGCAACGGCCCCTGCTGCGAGGGGCCGGTCGTGTCCGGGTTGGTGCAGATGAAGCGCGAGCCGCCCAGGATCAGGCGCACGGCCTTGGTGATGGCCTCGAACGAGTAGGTGCGCGTCTCGCCCAGCACCACGTAGTCGGGGTCCGACTCGGTCAGCGTGTACCCGGCCTCGTACAGCGCCGTGGTCAGGCCCGCCTCACCGATCGCGTAGGCGCTGCCACCCGGGACCTGGTCGCTCAGGAACTGCGCGGTGGCCAGCGCGGACGTCCAGATCGACTCCTCGGGCACCTCGATGCCCGACGTCGCCAGGCGTGCCCGCAGGTCACGGGCCGTGAAGATCGAGTTGTTCGTCAGGATGAGGAACGGGCGCTCCTTGTCCCGCAGGGCGCGGATGAACTCGGGGGCGCCGGGGATGGCGTGGCCCTCGTGGACGAGCACGCCGTCCATGTCGGTGAGCCAGCTCTCGATCACGCGAGGCATCAGTCGTCCTTTCCGGGGGAGTGCTCGACGGTGTCCGTCGACTTCTCGGGTCGTGTCACCGGGGCGGTGGCGGCCTCGGTGGGGGGCACGGCGGGGGCCGCTGCGGCCGTGGTCGTCGCGGCGGGCGTCACGGGGGTGGCAGCGAGCTCGGAGATGCTCGCGGCGTCCGCGAGGGCACCCGTCCCCTCGGCCTTGACCCGCTGGGACTCCCGGCGGGCGCGCAGCACCTCGATGACCACGGGGATCACGGAGATCGCGACGATCAGCACGAGGATCGTCTCGATGTGGTCGTTGACGAACTGGACGTTGCCGAGCCAGTAGCCGAGCAGCGTCACGCCGACGCCCCAGACGAAAGCGCCGACCAGGTTGTAGACCACGAACGTGCGGTAGCGCATGCCGCTCATGCCCGCGGCGACGGGCGCGAAGGTCCGCAGGAAGGGGACGAAGCGCGCGAGGATGACGGTGCGACCGCCGAAGCGCTCGAAGTAGTCGTGCGCCTGGTCGATGTACTTGGTCTTCAGGACGCGCGCGTCGGGCTTGAAGAGCCGCGGACCGATCTTGTTGCCGATCAGGTACGCGAGCTGGTCACCGAGGAACGCGGCGGCGAAGATCATGCCGCACACGAGCCAGATCGACAGGTTCAGCTCGTCCTGCGCGACCAGGAGGCCCGCGGTGAAGAGCAGCGAGTCGCCGGGCAGGAACGGGAAGAGGAGCCCGGTCTCGATGAAGACGACCGCGACGATGCCGAACACCGCGTAGACGCCGAAGCGCTCGATGAACCCGCTGATCATGTTCCGTGCGTCGAGCCAGTCCGGCCCCAGGGCGACCACGTGGCTCCCGTCGACGGCGGAGAGTGCGGCCGTGGCATCGGGCAGCGCGGACGTGAGGAGGTCGGTGAGCACGCACCCAGCGTAGTGGGCGCACCGCAGTGCCGACCCGGGACCACGTAGCGCGCGCGTGAACATCGTGGGTGGATCGCACCTTCGGGACGCGGCGGCCGTTCCGCGCCGCGGACCACGACCAACTCGGGGCCCTGCTCCATGATCGGGACCGACGACAATGGGACCGTGACAGCCCACCCCGCACCGCCCCAGCCGCAGCCCCAGCCGCAGCCCGACGAGCCGACCGGGCCCGACGACCCGACCCGTCGCGGCGAGGACGAGGTCGAGGTGGGCGTCGGCCCCTGGCCCGGGGGCAGGGCGGCGTGGCCGACCGACCCGCGCTACGACGTCGACCTCCTGGAGCACGGCGACCGCCGCAACGTCGTGGACGCGTACCGCTACTGGAGCGTCGAGGCCGTGGTCGCGGACATGGACGCGCGCAGGCCGCGCGACCGGCGTCTGCACGTCGCGATCGAGAACTGGGGGCACGACCTCAACATCGGCTCGGTCGTGCGTACCGCGAACGCGTTCAACGCGGCCGGGGTGCACATCGTCGGCCGGCGCCGCTGGAACCGGCGCGGCGCCATGGTCACGGACCGCTACCAGCACGTGAGCCACCACCCGCAGGTCGAGGACCTGCTCGCCTGGGCCGCCGACGCGCGTGATGGCGCGGGCATCCCGGTCATCGGGATCGACAACGTCCCCGGCTCGATCCCGATCGAGGGGTACGCGTTCCCGCGCGAGTGCGTCCTGCTCTTCGGGCAGGAGAGCACGGGTCTGTCGACCGAGGCGCGCGCGGCGAGCCGGGACGTCCTGCACATCACCCAGCACGGGTCGACCCGGTCGATCAACGCGGGCGCCGCCGCGGCGATCGCGATGCACGCGTGGGTCACCCAGCACCTCGTGGTCCCGTGACGGGCCCGCCCTCGGGACGTCCCAACCCGTGGTGACGGACGTCCACCTGAGGGACGGACCACACCGCCGGTAGGGATCCATGACAAAATCATGGGGATAACAGGGCGCGCGGCAGTGTCGTCGGCACCCACCTCCTTCCGTCATTGGAGTTCTGCAGATGGCTATCGCAACCCCCGAGGTCTACGCCGAGATGATCGACCGTGCGAAGGCAGGCAAGTTCGCCTACCCCGCCGTCAACATCACGTCCTCGCAGACCGTGACCGCCGCCATTCAGGGCTTCGCCGAGGCCGAGTCCGACGGCATCATCCAGGTCTCCGTCGGTGGCGCCGAGTACGCGTCGGGCTCGACGATCAAGGACCGCGTGACCGGATCGCTCGCCCTCGCGGCCTACGCGACCGAGGTCGCGAAGAAGTACGACGTCACGATCGCCCTGCACACGGACCACTGCGCCAAGCAGAACCTGGACTCCTGGGTCCGCCCGCTGCTCGCGATCGAGGCCGAGCAGGTCAAGAACGGTGGCCTGCCCACCTTCCAGTCGCACATGTGGGACGGCTCGTCCGTGCCGCTCGACGAGAACCTGATCATCGCCGAGGAGCTCCTCGAGCTCTCGGTCGCCGCGCGCACCATCCTCGAGATCGAGGTCGGCGTCGTCGGTGGCGAGGAGGACGGCCACACGGCCGAGATCAACGACAAGCTCTACACGACGGTCGAGGACGGTCTCGCGACGGTCAAGGCCCTCGGTGCGGGCGAGAAGGGCCGCTACCTGACGGCCCTCACGTTCGGCAACGTGCACGGCGTCTACAAGCCGGGTGCGGTCAAGCTGCGTCCGTCGATCCTCGCGGACATCCAGAAGGCCGTCGGCGACGCCATCGGCAAGGAGAACCCGTTCGACCTCGTCTTCCACGGCGGCTCGGGCTCGACGCTCGAGGAGATCACGGAGGCCGTGGACAACGGCGTCATCAAGATGAACATCGACACGGACACGCAGTACGCGTTCACGCGTCCGGTCGTCGACCACATGTTCCGCAACTACGACGGCGTCCTGAAGATCGACGGCGAGGTGGGCAACAAGAAGGCCTACGACCCGCGCGCCTGGGGCAAGCTGGCCGAGGCCGGCATGGCTCAGCGCATCGTCGAGGCGTCGCAGCAGCTGCGTTCCGCGGGCCAGAAGATCCGCTGAACCCGGTGAGCCGCCCGCCTGGGCGGTGACCCCGGCGGGCAGGCCCCGCCACCAGAGGTACGAGCAGGCCCCGGTCCGGGACGGACCGGGGCCTGCTGCGTGTCCTGGGCGTGCCAGACGCGGGTGCCCGACGGCGGAGCGCACCGAGGGCGGCGCGCCCGGCCCGACGTCAGCGGTCGGTGCGCGGGAGGCGACGGCTGCCGTTGAGGTGCGTGACGCCGTCGGGCAGGTCGAAGCCGGGGTCCTCGTCGACGATGTCGAGCATGTCCCCGATGCGCGTGACCTCGAGCAGGAACCGCACGGTGGGCGGGGCGCGCAGCACCCGGACCCGGTGCGGTCCGCGGGTCGCGAGCCGGGCGAGGAACGCCACGCCCGAGGAGTCCATGAAGGTCACGTGATGGGCGTCGATCTCGACGGGCAGGCCAGTGGCCTCGGCGTCGGCCGTCGCGTCCAGGAGGTCGGCGCCGAGATCGGCGTCGATCTCACCTGACAGGACGATCCGTGCCCGGGTCGCCCCGACGATGACGTGGACGCTCGCAGGATCGGCCTGGTCCGTGACGACGCCGCTCGCCCCGAGTTCGGGGTCCTCGGGCTCGCTACCAGCCGTGGTGTTACCGTCGCGCACGTTGCTCCTCCCAGCGTGGACCGGACCCGCACAGGTCTCGGAGATCACCAATCTACGGTTGAATGTCCACTCGGGACAGTAACGCGCTCACGGCAGTGTCGTTCGGAGGTGGAAATGGTCGGCTCGTCGAGCCTGGGTCTTGGCTCCTGGGGCCATGGTCCGCGCACGAGCGGGACGTCGCTGCCCGAGGGCGGGGCGGAGACTCTTGCGCGCGCCGTGCAGCGCGCGGGCGTCGCGGCGTTCCTCCTGGGACCGGCCTCCGCGGGCATGCCCGTGCTGTGGGTCAACGACGCCTTCAGCAGGCTCACGGGCTTCTCGACCGACGAGGTCGTCGGGCACCGGCCGCAGTTCCTGTCGGACGTCCTCGCGGACCAGTCGGAGGCCGAGCACTTCCGGACGGGAGTGCTCGAGGGGCGCGAGGTCAAGCGCACCGTGCAGCACGAGCGCCACGACGGGTCGATGATCTGGGTGCAGCTCACGCTCGCCCCCGTCGACGAGGCCGGTGGCGAGGTCAGCCACTGGGCAGGTTCGATGGTCGACGTCACCGAGCACGTCGACCGGTCGGCGGCCCAGCTCGCGTCGCTCGACCTCGAACGGCGCAAGCGCGCCGGTCTCGCGATCATCACCGAGACCTCGGACCTGCTCAACGACCTGGACTACCCGCTCGCGCTGCGGGAGATCTGCGACGTCCTCGAGGGGGCGCTCGTGGAGTGGGCCGGTTTCTACATGAACGACGACGGCCTGCGGTTCGCCGAGGGCATCGACACCACGACGCCACCGAGCGGGCGCGGGCAGCGCCACGGCCGGTACATCGCGGACGGCGCGGGCATCGTCGAGGGCGCGATGGGGCAGACCGATGCGCTGGGCGACGCGACGGGCCCGGCCCTCCTGGTCCCGGGGACCGTGATCGACCTCCAGGACACCGTGCAGGACCTGCTCGACGGTCGCATCGACGGCCCCGTGCGGCTCGACCTGTCGGCGGACTACCCGCAGTGGTCGGCCTCGGGCTGGTTGAGCCGTGACGTGCGGCAGCGCACCTCCACGCTCGCGGGCGCGCCGCGCGAGGTCCTGCTCCACGCGATCGCAGGACGCCGCCGCGTCCTGGGGCTGCTCGCGACGAGCGGGCTGCCCGCCTCACCCGGGACGACGACGGACCCGGAGAGCGCCGACGCGGTCCTGCGCACGCTCGCACGGCGTGCGGGCCTCGCGATCGACAACGTGCGTCTCTACGCCCGGGAGCACCGCCTCGCGGAGACCCTGCAGCGCGCGATGCTGCCCGAGCAGGCGGACGTGACCGGGCTCGACGTCTGGACCTACTACGCGCCCAACTCCGAGCACGCCCAGGTCGGCGGTGACTGGTACGACGTCCTGCAGATCACGCCCGACGTCGTCGGGCTCGTCATCGGGGACGTCGTGGGGCACGACGTCGAGGCCGCGGCCGCGATGGGGCAGCTCCGGTCGGTCGTGCGGTCCTACGCGTACGAGCTCACGACGCCCGGCCCGGTCCTCGAACGGGTGGACCAGCTCGTGGTCGGCATGCGCATCCCGCGGTCCGCGAGCCTGGTCTACGCGTCGTTGGTGCGGCACGGCGAGCAGCCGTCGGCCGAGGACGGCGCGGACGAGCGTGGCGACGACGCCGCCGGGACCGACAGCGGGGGCGTCGCCGGGACCGACAGCGGGACCGACAGCGACGGCGCCGGCGACCGCGGGGGCGCCGGTGGCGCCACGGAGGACTCGCAGCGCTGGACGATCGAGTACTCGCGGGCCGGGCACCTGCCGCCCCTGCTGCTGCGGGGCGGCGAGGTCACGCAGCTCAACGAGGCGGGCGGCTCGCTCGTCGGGTTCGGGGTCGGGACGCGCGCGACGGGTCGGGCGGAGCTCGTCCCGGGGGACGTCCTGCTCTTCTACACCGACGGTCTGATCGAGCGCCGGGACCGTGCGCTGCGCGTCGGTCTCGACGCCCTGATCGAGGCGACCCGCGCGATCACCGCGATCGACTCGGCGGGGATCGGCGAGGAGCTCCTGTCGCGGCTCGCGGACGCCCCCGAGGACGACGTCGCGCTCGTGGTGGTCCGTGTCCCCGACCCCGTGACGGACCCGGTGACGTCGGCTCTGAGCCCTCGCAGCCGCCGTTGGCTCCTGCCGAGCGAGCCCGCGTCGATCGGGAGGGCGCGCCACGCGGTCCTGCGCACCTGCCAGGCGTGGGACCTGGGCGACAGCGCCAACGCGGAGCTCGTCGTCTCGGAGCTCGTCGCGAACGGCGTCCTGCACGGGTGGGGGCACCTCGCGCTGCGGCTCTTCGACACCGGGGACGGCCTGCGTGTCGAGGTCGAGGACTCCAACCCTGCTCCGCCCGTGTCGACCGACGGGCACGCCCACCGCATGGGTGGTTTCGGGATGCAGATCGTCGAGCGCCTCGCGGACTGGGGCTGGCGTCCGGCCGGCTCGGGCAAGCTCGTGTGGGCCCGGATCCGGCCGGCCGCCGAGCGCGCGGAACGTGCCGAGCGCGCAGAACGCGCGTCGAGGTCCGACGAGGGCTGACGAGCCCCGGCCACGCGTGTCCCGTGCGTCGGGAGGGCGTGAGGGGCCGGCGCGTCAGGCGCTGGCGCTCACGGGCGGGTCGCACCGGTGGTCCGCGTCGATGCGGAACAGGTCGAGCGCACCGCACACCTCGAGGACGAACAGGTCCCGGTCGTCGCAGCCGCGCAGCACGGTCGCCCCGCCGCGCTTGCGGCCGGAGTCGGCGAGCGAGATGAGGAAGGCCGCGCCGGTCGAGTCCATGAAGGTCACCCGGCACATGTCGATCACGAGGAGCTGGCGGCGCAGCCCGACCACGCGGGCCGCGATCTCCGGGAACTGGTCTCGTTCCGCGAGATCGAGGTCTCCTGCGATGACGAGCGTGGTCGTCGCGGGGGACGTGGAGATCTCGATCATGCCCCTGACTCTAGGCTGCGGGGCGACTCGTTGCACATGCGCTCGTCAGGGGCCTGCGAGAATCGCTGGATGTCTCACGCACCCACGCACCGCAACCTCCTCGACGGGCCGCCCCCCGTCCGTCTGCCGGCCGAGCCGGACGTCGACGCGGCGATCGCCCGGGGGGACGACCACTTCGCCCTCGCGGGCGCCCACCCTGCTTCCTCGCTCCCCTGGGCGCTCCTGGCGGAGGCGACGCTGCGGGAGGGCGACGAGCGCTCGACCGTCACCGCCTACGCGTTCGCCCGCACGGGCTACCACCGGGGGCTCGACGCGCTGCGTCGTGCGGGGTGGCGCGGCCAGGGCCCGATCCCGGCCGACCACGCACCGAACCAGGGCTTCCTGCGTGCGCTCCTCGCGCTCTCGCGCGCGGCGTCGCTCATCGGGGAGACCGCCGAGGCCGAGCGTTGCTCCCAGTTCCTGGTGGACTCGGGAACCTCGGCCGACGAGGTCGCGGCTCTCGCGGGCTGACGCCGTTCCCGCCCTGGCCAGGACGCACTTCCCGCGGCCCGACGACGCCGCGCACGCCACGCCGTCGGGCCGCGGGAAGGTTCTCGGTGGGCCGAGGGGCCCGTCGAGGTCAATGGCAGGTAAACTCGTCCAGGCTTCCGGGTGACTGCCGCCCGGACGCGCCTCGGGCCCGCGCAGGACCCGTCGGCGGTACGCGCCGTGCGTCGACCTCCGGTCGATGGTGCGCGACGCGGTCGTTCGCCGACCGGACAGTCCTGACGTACGTGCCGGTCGGTGCCGGTCCGTGACCTGGTCCGAGGAACAGGCAGTCTGAAAGTGGGGAATCCATGCCAGGCGTGGTGCTCATCGGTGCCCAGTGGGGCGACGAAGGCAAGGGCAAGGCGACCGACCTCCTCGGGTCGCGGGTCGACTACGTGGTCAAGTTCAACGGCGGCAACAATGCCGGGCACACGGTCGTCATCGGCGACGAGAAGTACGCCCTGCACCTGCTGCCCTCCGGCATCCTGTCGCCCGGGGTCACCCCGGTCATCGCGAACGGTGTCGTCGTCGACATCGAGGTCCTCTTCCAGGAGCTCGACGACCTGATCTCGCGCGGGGTGGACGCCTCGCGCCTCCTGGTCTCCGGGAGCGCGCACGTCATCACCGGGTACCACCGCACCATGGACAAGGTGAGCGAGCGCTTCCTGGGCAAGCGCCGGATCGGGACGACCGGGCGCGGGATCGGGCCGGCGTACGCCGACAAGATCAACCGCGTGGGCATCCGCATGTGGGACCTGTTCGACGAGAAGATCCTCGCGGAGAAGATCGAGGGCTCGCTCGACCAGAAGAACCACCTGCTGGTCAAGGTCTACAACCGGCGCGCGATCACGGTCGACGAGACCGTCGAGGAGCTCCTCGCGTACGCGGACCGCGTCAAGCCCATGGTCGCGGACACGTCGCTGATCCTCAACCAGGCGCTCGACGCGGGCAAGAACGTCCTGTTCGAGGGCGGCCAGGCCACGATGCTCGACGTCGACCACGGCACGTACCCCTTCGTGACGTCGTCGAACGCCACGGCGGGCGGCGCGCTGACGGGCTCGGGAGTCGGACCCACGAAGATCTCCTCGGTGATCGGCGTCATCAAGGCGTACACGACCCGCGTCGGCGAGGGCCCGTTCCCCACCGAGCTCTTCGACGAGATGGGCGAGTACCTGCTCAAGACCGGTGGCGAGTTCGGTGTGACCACGGGGCGTGCGCGCCGCTGCGGCTGGTACGACTCGGTGATCGCCCGGTACTCGAGCCGTATCAACGGCATCACCGACCTCGTCGTGACCAAGCTCGACATCCTCACGGGCATCCCCAAGATCCCGGTCTGCGTCGCCTACGACGTCGACGGCGTCCGCTACGACGAGATGCCCACGGACCAGACGGCGTTCCACCACGCGAAGCCGATCTACACCGAGTTCGACGGCTGGACCGAGGACATCTCCGGCTGCCGGACGTTCGAGGACCTGCCGGCCAACGCGCAGGCGTACGTGCGTTCGCTCGAGGAGCTCTCGGGCTCGCGGGTCTCGGCGATCGGTGTGGGACCGTCGCGCGACGCGATCATCCCGCTGCACGACCTGCTGCACTGAGAGCTGCCTCGCTGAGACGCTGGTACCGGTCGCCGTCCTCCTCGACCAGCGGAGGTCCGTCATGACGGACACGTCGACCACGAAGGGCCCCGCCTCGACCCGTCCGATCGGACGGGGTCGAGGCGGGGCCCTTCGGCGTTCCCGCGCCGCAGCGGGTGATCTTCGTCATAACAGGGTGTCAGAAACCGGACAGGACTGCACAAGTCGACCGGGTAAAGACTGTGCGTGTCTTCACGTCACGTCCCGTTGTCAGTATGGTATAGGCGTACCAAGAAGCTTCATGCAACGGCGCTTTCTTGGGGTGACCGCAAGGGAACTTCAGGGTGGCGTCGGCTACGTGCCGCTCGCAGCCCTGACCGAGAGAGATGGGTGTTTCATGCAGGAATCACGTAGCCGCAAGATCAAGGCAGGACTCGCGGGCCTGGTCGTCCTCGGGGTCGGCGTCGCCGCGACCAGCGCGCTCTGGAGCGACAACGTCTGGTTCAAGGGGGACGTCAGCACGTCCGCCTTCAACCTGCAGGGCTCGGTGACCAGCGCCGACACCGGGTTCGAGGAGGCGTCGAGCGAAGCGCTCGCCCTCACGATCCCCGTCGTCGAGGACCTGGCCCCCGGCGAGTCCGTGACGCGGACGGTCTGGGTCAAGAACGCCGACTCGACCAACGCGGCGGACCTCGTCGACACCCCGGTCGTCTCGGTCACGGGTGACGCAGCCTCGTTCCTCACGGTCACCGCCGCGTACGACACGACGGGCGGCAAGGACCCGGACAACCTCGCGACCAACGACGTCATCCCGGTCGACGTGACCTACGCGTTCACGAACCCCGACACGAGCGCGACGGGCCCCAACGCCGGGGCGCAGGGCAAGTCCGCGCAGATCACCGTCCAGGTCACCGGCACGGAGATCGCTTCCTGACATGGCCTGGATCCCGCGAACGGCTCTCGCCGTCGCGGGGATGGCGACTGCCTGCACGCTCGGCAGCGCCGGAGCCCTCCTGGGAGCCGGCGCTGCCGTCGCCGTGGACGCACCCGTCGGGGTGTCGGCCGGGGAGGTGATCCCCCAGCCGCAGTCGTTCTCCTTCGACGGCATGTCACCGGGGCAGACCCGGTCCACCCTCGTCGACCTCGCCTCGACCCATGAGAGCGACGGCGTCGTCGTGGGCGTCGCGATGACGACCAGCGGTGAGCTGGGCTCGTCGCTCAGCACGTCGATCGAGGCGTGCAGCACCACCTGGGAGGACGGCTCCTGCCCGACGGGGGCCGCTGTCCTCGTCGAGGGGTGGAGAGGGGACCAGGCCGGGACCTCCCGCGAGGAGGTCGTCCTGCCCGCCGGCGGGACGACGTCGCTCAAGGTCTCCGTCACGCTCGACGACGACGTCGCCGCCGGTGCGACGGGCAGCGTCCGCTACGACCTCTCCGTCCAGGAGACGCAGGGCGACCCCTCGCAGGGCGGCGGGACCACCGGACCGGACGATCCCTCGGGAACCACCGGGACCGACGCCGCGGGCCGTCCAGGAGGCGCGGGCCGGCCGGGGAGCGGACCGCTCGCCACCACCGGCACGGACGTTCTTACCCTGGCCGCCCTCGCCGGAGGGCTGCTCGGCGTCGGGACTGCGCTCGTACGGCGGAGGCGGGATGCTGAGAGCGACCGACGGCACGACCGCGCGCCCGGCTGAACGACCGCATCGACCAGGACGCCCGACCGAGGACACGAGACGACCAGGACGAGAGGAGAGAGCATGGCCAGCCGACCCATGACCCGAGCGCACCTCCACGCTCCGGGCTCCGACCGGTTCCGCACGCGTGCGGCCGCGCTGCTCGTGCTCCTGCTCGCCGTCACGGCGGTCCTCTGGGCGGGCCGGCACCCCCAGCCGACGACGGCGGCCTGGACCGACGCGGTCCACGCCCAGGGCCAGGTCGACATCGCGGTCGCCGGCACCGCGACGGACGTCGTCGCCGGTCAGGACTTCTCGTGCGTCCTCGTGAGCGGGCAGGTCTGGTGCTCGGGGGACAACTCCGCGGGTCAGCTCGGGACCGGGGACACCACGTCCTCGGACGTGTTCGTCGGCCCGGTGCGTGGCGCGCTGCAGGACCGGACCGTGACCCACCTCGACGCCGGCGCCTCGCACACCTGCGCCGCGACCGACGACGGGGTCTACTGCTGGGGCCTCAACGACCACGGCCAGCTCGGCGTACCCGACGTCGCCGGCTCCTCGGTGCCCGTCCGGGTCGCGTCGCAGCTCGGGTCCGTGACGGGGATCGAGCTGCGCGGGAACTCCTCGTGCGTGGTCGCCGGCGGCAAGGGGTACTGCTGGGGGGAGACGCACACCTCGGCCGGGAGCGTGGCTGCGCCGGTCGTGATCTCGGGAGGTGCCCTCCCGGCGTCCGCGACCGTGACGGACATCGGGGTCGGTGAGGCGTCCGGCTGCCTCACGGCCGACGGCATCCCCTACTGCTGGGGTGAGAACGGCCGAGGACAGCTGGGTGACGGGACCACGACGACGAGCCTCGTGCCCGTCCAGGTCGTGACGACGGGCCCCATGTCCGGCTTCGCGGTCGGAGACGTGTCGGTCGGTCAGAACTTCGCGTGCGCGGTCGGCTCCGGCCCGAACGACGCCGAGCGGACGTTCTGCTGGGGCGACAACTCCAAGAAGCAGCTCGGGCAGTCGAGCGACGGGGCCCAGGTCGGGCTGTCGAACGTGCCGCTCCAGGTCCGTGGTCCGCTCACCGAGATCAGCGTCCGCTCGGTCGACCTCGGCGGCATGACGGCCTGTGCCATCACCACCGGTGCGGACGGCTACTGCTGGGGCGACAACGCCGACGGGCAGGCTGGAGTGGGGTACGACGAGTCGTGGGTGCAGACCGTCGTCGACCGCCCGTCCGAGATCACGACCGGCCAGATGGACATCGATCAGTTCGCCACGGTCGACGTCGACAGCAACCATGCGTGCGGGATGTCCACCGCAGGCAGCGTCTACTGCTGGGGGAGCAACGCCCAGGGGCAGCTCGGCATCGAGGGTGGTCCTGCGGCGGCGCCCAAGAAGTACCGGCCGTGGCCGGTGCTGCAGACCTGGTCCGCCTGGGGGTGACGCCGTGAATCCCTCGACCTCTCCCGACCCGACGGTCTCTCCCGGAGGTGCTGCATGAAGTGGCTCAAGCGCATCGGCGACGCGTTCCTCACGCTCGCCGCGATCGCCGGGGTGCTCGGACTGGTGCTGTTCGTCGGTATCCAGACGGGCAACCTGCAGTCCCTCGTGGTCGTCTCGGGCTCGATGATCCCCACCTACGAGGTGGGCGACGGCATCGTCTCGCGCCGTGTCCCGGCCTCGACGCTCGAGGTGGGCGACGTCGTGAGCGTGTTCACGCGCGAAGGTGTCCTCGTCACGCACCGCATCGTCCAGGTGGACGACGGGCCAGGAGAGGCGCGCACCCTGACGCTGCGCGGTGACAACAACCCGGTCGACGACCCCGAGCCCTACGTGGTCGAGGACGCCCTGGTGCCCATGGTCCGGATCCCGGGTGCCCGGGACGCGATCGAGGTGCTGCGTCGCCCGACCGTCGGGATCCCCGTCGTCGTCGCGGCCTGCGCGCTCGTCGGGTTCGCGCTCATGCCCTCCTCGAAGAAGCGCCCCGCGCGGGAGGAGGACGCCGAGGAGTCCGGGACGAGCGCGGAGCCCGACGGCGACGGGCCGCCGAGCGACCTGCCGGGAGGCGACGGGCCGTCGAACGCCGGGGCCGACGGCGGTGCCGCCGGAGCGGGCCACGTGGACGCCCCGGGCGTCCCGGGCAGTGGTCGGTAGACTGCCGTCCCGTGAAGATCCTCGTCATCGGTTCGGGTGCCCGCGAGCACGCCATCGTCCACTCGTTCGCCCACGAGGCCGTGGTCACCGGTGCGGAGGCGCACGAGCTGCACGCCGCCCCCGGCAACCCGGGCATCGGTGAGCTCGCGACCCTGCACGCGGTCGACGTGCTCGACGGTGAGGCCGTCGCGGCGCTCGCGGTCCGTCTGGGAGCGGACCTGGTCGTCGTCGGCCCCGAGGCGCCGCTCGTCGCGGGCACCGCGGACGCCGTGCGCGCGGTCGGCATCGACTGCTTCGGGCCGAGTGCCCAGGCTGCCGCGCTCGAAGGGTCCAAGGCGTTCGCCAAGGACGTCATGGCGGCCGCCTCGGTCCCCACCGCGCTCGCGCACGTCTGCACCGACATCGACCAGGTCGCCGACGCGCTCGACGCGTTCGGCGCCCCCTACGTCGTCAAGGACGACGGGCTGGCGGCGGGCAAGGGCGTCGTCGTGACCGACGACCGCCAGGAGGCGCTCGAGCACGCGCAGGCCTGCTTCGCGACGCCCCGCCCGGGTGCGGGCGACCCGGTCGTCGTGATCGAGGAGTACCTCGACGGCCCCGAGGTCTCGCTCTTCTGCCTGTCCGACGGCACGAGCGTCGTCCCGTTGGCCCCCGCGCAGGACTTCAAGCGCGCGTTCGACGCCGACGCCGGCCCCAACACGGGAGGCATGGGCGCCTACAGCCCGCTGCCGTGGGCCCCCGACGGGCTGACCCAGGAGGTCGTGACCCGGGTCGCGCAGCCCACGATCGACGAGATGGCGCGTCGCGGCACGCCGTTCGCCGGCGTCCTGTACGTGGGTCTCGCGCTCACGAGCCGCGGCACCCGCGTGGTCGAGTTCAACGCGCGCTTCGGCGACCCGGAGACGCAGGTCGTCCTGGCCCGCCTCACGACCCCGCTCTCCGCGGTGCTGCGCGCAGCGGCACGTGGTGAGCTCGCGGACTTCCCGCGTCTGCGCTGGTCCGACGACGCCGCGGTCACCGTGGTCGTCGCGGCCCACGGGTACCCGTCGAGCGTCCGCAGCGGCGACCCGATCACGGGCATCGACGCCGCGGAGGCGGTCGAGGGTGTCCACGTGCTCCACGCGGGCACGACGGCCGACGACGAGGGCGCGCTCCGCAGCGCGGGCGGTCGCGTGCTGTCGGTCGTCGCCCGCGGCGAGGATCTCGCGGAGGCGCGTCGCCGGGTGTACGCGGGCGTCGACCAGGTCGTCCTGCCGGGTTCGCACCACCGCACCGACATCGCCGAGAAGGCCGCGACCGGTCGGGCGGCGGCGCTGTGAGCGCGGTGCCCGGGGGCGGCCTCGACACGGCCCGCCTCGATCTCCCGGGGTGGCGGCACGTCTACTCGGGCAAGGTGCGCGACCTCTACGAGCCGGACCTCGCGCAGCTCGGTGGCGCGCACCCGCTCGGCGACGTGGTCCTCGTGGTCGCGAGCGACCGGGTCAGCGCGTTCGACCACGTGCTGTCCCCGGGCATCCCGGACAAGGGGGTCGTCCTGACCCAGCTCAGCCTGTGGTGGTTCGACAAGCTCGCGGACCTGGTCCCGAACCACGTCGTCAGCACCGAGGCCAGCGCGATGCCGGGCGACGGCCTGGTGCCCGACGTCGTCGCGGGCCGTGCCATGATCTGCCGCCGCCTCGAGATGTTCCCGGTCGAGTGCGTGGCCCGCGGGTACCTCACGGGCTCGGGTCTCGTCGAGTACCGCGTGGACCGTACGGTGTGCGGGGTTCCGCTGCCCGAGGGGCTCGTCGACGGGTCGCGCCTGCCCGAGGCGATCTTCACGCCCGCCGCCAAGGCCGAGGTGGGGGAGCACGACGAGAACGTGTCGTTCGAGGTCGTCGCGGGGACCATCGGGCTCGACGCCGCGACCCGCCTGCGCGACCTGACGCTCGCGGTCTACTCGCGCGCCGAGGAGATCGCGCGCGAGCGCGGCGTGATCCTCGCCGACACCAAGCTCGAGTTCGGGATCGACCCCGTCACGGGCGAGACCGTCCTGGGCGACGAGGTGCTGACCCCCGACTCCTCGCGCTTCTGGCCCGCCGACCAGTGGCAGCCCGGGCGCTCGCAGCCGAGCTTCGACAAGCAGTACGTCCGGGACTGGCTCGCCTCCGACACCTCGGGCTGGGACCGTGCGTCCGACGTGCCGCCGCCCTCGCTGCCCGTGGACGTCGTCGAGCGCACGCGCGACCGCTACCTCGAGGCCTACGAGCGGATCACGGGCGAGTCCCTGTTCTGAGCGCGGAGCTCGCTGGGGAGCCGAGGCGCTCGCGGACGTAGCGGTGGCCGGTCGGTGACGTCCAGCGGACCGTGCCGTCCACCGCGAGCTCCGGTCGCCAGCCGGAGCGTGCCCGGACCACGTGGTGGTGCCGGCACAGGGAGATGAGGTCCTCGGGCCGGACGTCGGGCTCGGGGGCGTCCGGCTCTCGCGGCGCAGGGCGGGCCACGTGGTCGAGGTCGCACCGGAAGGCGGGCACCGAGCACCCCGGGAACGTGCACGTGCGGTCCCGCGAGAGCACGGCGGCGATCACCAGGACCCCTGGCCCGGGGCGGGCTGCGAGCGACGGATCGAACATGTGTTCGATCGTAGGCGAGGCCTCCGACACGGCCTGCTTCGAGGGCTCCGGTGCGTCTCGGTTGCCCGATGGGTCGTTGCACGATATATATCGACCATGCCTACAGCGACGAGCGGCCCGGCCGGCGGGAAGTCCTTCCGTATGACCGAGCAGGCCTACCTGATCCTGCTGTCCCTCACCCCCGAGCCGCTGCACGGCTACGCCGTCATCCAGGCCGTCGCCGGGCTCTCCGACGGCGCCACGGCCCTCGGCGCCGGCACGCTGTACGGCAACCTCGACCGGCTCTCGGGTGCAGGCCTCGTCGAGCCCGCAGGTGAGGAGGTCGTCGACGGTCGCCTCCGGCGCTACTACCGGATCACCGACGACGGCCGCCACGCCGCCGAGCAGGAGACCGACAGGCTCCGCGCGCTCGCCGCTCGGGCGCAGAAGGCACTCGAGCAGCGCGGCACGGCGCCGCGCCCGACGTCGGGCAGGCTCGCCGGAGGGCTGGCCTGATGCGCCGCCGCGACCTGACGACCGACGAACGCTTCGAACGGTCGGCGCGCTTCTGGGCGCGCGCCTACCCCCGCCGCTGGCGCGAGGTCCACGGCGACGAGCTCCTCGCGGTCCAGCAGGACGTCGCGCTCGCAGTGGCCGAGGCGACCGGTGCGCCCGTGCCCGACCGGCTGAGCGCCGACGAGGTCCGTGGCCTGCTGCGCGCGGGGTGGGGACTGCGGTGGCGTGAGCGCCCGCCGCTGTGGCGGTGGGTGCTGTACCGGTTCGGCCTCAGGCTGCCCGCGGAGTACTGGTGGTGGGTCGCGGACGACATCCGGGGAGCGCTCTACTCGGTGCGGGACGCCGCGTGGACGCTGCTCCTGATCTACAGCCCTTTGCTCGCGGTGCTCACGGGGTACGCGTGGGTCACGGGACGGCCTCTTGCTGACCTCTGGCCCACGTTCCTCACGACGTGGTACTTCTGGGCCTTCGTCACCGCCGTCGTGGTCACGTCGGGGACGCTGTTCCGCGAGCGCCGGACTCGGACCGCCTGGTACCGCCACGTGGTCTACGGCAACGTGCCCGAGCCGATGCGGCTCACGCCCGGCTCACCCGACCCCCGGGCCGCCGAGCCCACCTCCTGAGGTGAGCTCCGCCGTCGGCCAGGAAGATCCCCGCGGTCGAGAACGAGGTTGCGGTCGTTCTGCACGTCAGAACGACCGCAACCTCGTTCTCGGCACCCAGGCGCTCAGGAAGCGCCGCACCGACCGACGCCTGAGACGCGGCCCGGGCCCGTGCGGGGCCCGGGTAAACTGGCCCCGGAATCCCCACCCACCGAGATCCGTGCGACCTCGTCGCCGCCCTCGCGGCGCGCCCCGAGCCTCGTGCGGACCTGTCCGAGCCGAGCCGGCCGGACCAACTTCCCGAGGAGCTCCTGTGGGACGCGTAGTCGTCGAGGTCATGCCCAAGCCCGAGATCCTGGACCCGCAGGGCAAGGCCGTCGTCGGGGCGCTCCCGCGCCTGGGCTTCACCCAGTTCACGGGCGTGCGCCAGGGCAAGCGGTTCGAGCTCGAGGTCGAGGGCGACGTCACGCCCGAGGTCCTCGCCGCTGCCCGCGAGGCCGGCGAGAAGGTCCTGTCGAACCCGGTCATCGAGGACGTCGTCCTCGTCGCCGAGCTCACGGCCGAGCTGGGCGGGGAGAGCGCCTGATGAGCGCCCCCGCAGCGACCGGCCTGGCCACGGCCCGGATCGGTGTCATCACGTTCCCCGGCACGCTCGACGACCGCGACGCGGCGCGCGCGGTGCGCCTGGCCGGCGGCGAGCCCGTGTCCCTGTGGCACGCGGACGCGGACCTGCACGGGGTCGACGCGGTCGTGCTCCCGGGCGGGTTCTCGTACGGCGACTACCTGCGCGCCGGGGCGATCAGCCGCTTCGCGCCCGTCATGGACTCGCTCGTCGACGCGGCCAAGGGCGGCCTGCCCGTCCTGGGCATCTGCAACGGCTTCCAGATCCTCACCGAGGCGCACCTGCTGCCCGGCTCGATGATCAAGAACGACCACCTCGCGTTTATCTGCCGCGAGCAGACCATGGTCGTCGAGAACGCCGACACCGCCTGGACGCGCGACTACACCGCGGGCCAGCGCATCACGGTGCCGCTCAAGAACCAGGACGGCCAGTTCGTCGCCGACGAGCGCACGCTCGACGAGCTCGAGGCCGAGGGTCGCGTCGTCTTCCGCTACGAGGGCTGGAACCCCAACGGTTCGCGCCGCAACATCGCGGGCATCTCGAACGCGGCGGGCAACGTCGTGGGCCTCATGCCGCACCCCGAGCACGCGGTCGAGGCCGGCTTCGGCCCCGCGAACGAGTCCGGCCCGCGCGCGGGCACGGACGGGCTGGGCTTCTTCACCTCGGTGCTCAGCACGCTCGTCCAGGGCTGAGCGCCCGTCGCCCCGCGCGACGCCCGCACTGCCCGAAGCACGTCACTGCCCGACGGCGGCGCTCACCTCCCGAGGTGAGCGCCGCCGTCGGGCAGTGACGTACCGGGCCCGGACATCACCCGCCGCCCGGAGGCCCGACCGGTTACCCTGGTCCGGTGCTCACCCTCTTGTCCGGTTCCTCCGTGTTCGGCGCCCACCTGATCGACTGCGTCGCCTGGATGACCGGGATGCTCGGCGCGGCGCCGGGTCGGGTGGGGGCCATCGGCTCGCGCGTCGAGGCCGTCGTCGCGGACTGGGGCTGGTTCGGCCCGACGGGCGAGATGACCGAGCGCATCGCGTACACCCCGCTGCGGGTCGTGCTCGCGCTCGTCCTCGTCCTGGCGGTCGCGGCGGTCGCAGCGCTCGTGTCGAGCCTCGTGACCCGCCGGAGCCGGTGACCCGGTACGCGTGAGGCGTGGCGCTCAGAGCCCCGCGACCAGGTTGACGACCGCGCCGATGATCACCGTCCCGAACAGGTAGGACAGCAGGGCGTGGGCCAGCGTCGTCCGGCGAATCTCGCCCGACGTCACGTTGGTGTCCGAGATCGCGAAGCTCATCCCGACCGTGAACGCCACGTACATGAAGTCGAGGTAGCGCGGTGGTTCGACCTGGTTGAAGTCGATGCCGCCGTCGGTGCCCGTGTAGTACTGCCGCGCGTACGCCAGCCCGAACAGGGTGTGGACCGCGGCCCACGAGATCGCGATGCTCGCCACGGCGAAGACCGCCGCGAGCGCCTGCTCCCGCTTGTCGTCGGGCGAGGCCAGCAGCAGCAGCCCGACCCCGACAAGGCTCACGACCGACGCCGCCAGGATGAACAGGTGCGTGACCCGACGTGAGGGTTCCTCGCGCGTGGCGTGGCTCGCGGTCACCCGGGCGTCCATGGGGGCGATGACGAGCCACGTCCACGCGATGAACAGCAGGGCCGCGACGCTCCACCCCGCGAGGAACGCGAACCTCGGGTAGCCCCGCGAGCCGAGCCAGCTCCCGACGGCCACCCCGACCAGCGCCCCGGCTCCCAGGCGCCACCCGGGGCCGGCGCCGAGCCGGTCGCGGGGGACGGGGCCGGTGGGGAGGTCCGGGTGGGAGGGCGTCACGCGGTCAGTCAACCACCGGCCGCGCGGCCCGGCGCGTCGGCCGGTCCCGTCCGGGACACGGCCGCTACCCGCCCGCGGCGAGGTACCGGAGCTGGGCCCGGACGCTCTGCCGGGCTGCGGGAAGCACACCGGGCGCGACGTCGCCGTAGACCGCAGCGGTCACGTCGTCGACGAGCTCCTCCGTCACGGGGACGACGGCCTGGTCCCCGAGCACCGCCCGCACCTGCGCGAGGCGGTCCAGCCGGTGCTCGCGGTACGCGCGCACCACGGCCGACAGGTCGCCCAGCTGCGGGCCGTGCGCGGGCAGGACCCTCGCGGCACCGAACGACTCGAGCACGTCGAGGGTCGTGAGGTAGTCGCGGAGCGATCCGTCGGGCTCGGAGAGGACAGTGGTGCCGCGGCCCAGGACGGTGTCTCCGGTGAGCACGCTGCCGTGCGGGCCGTCGTCGGGGAGGTGGAAGCTCGTCGAGTCGCCCGTGTGCCCGGGCGTCGCGAGCACCTCGATCCGCAGGCCGGCCGCGTGGATCGTCTCACCGCCGCGGAGCGGCGCTGCCTCGCGGGAGCCGGCCGGGTGGCAGTGGGCCGGGTCGGCGGCGCGGACCGGTGCCCCCGTGAGCTCGGCGAAGCGTGCCGCCCCTGCGATGTGGTCCGCGTGGCGGTGCGTGATCAGGACGAGCTCGACGCGCGGACCGGCGGCCAGCGCGGTGAGGTGAGCGACGTCGTCGGGCCCGGGGTCGACGACCACGCGCGTGCGCGCCCCCGGGGCGGCCAGGACGTAGGACCTGGTCCCGTCGAGCGTCATGGGACCGGGGTTGGGGGCGAGCAGCACCGAGGCCAGGTCCGTGACCCCCACGGGTACGCCCGACGGCGCCGCACCGGCGGGCGGGCCGGTGCGGTCGTGGCTCGGTGGGGTCACGGGATCAGTCGTCGAGCGCGGCTGCGAGCAGCTCGAGCGTCTGCGTGCGCCCGGGCGTCGCGTCGAGCGACTCGTCGGCCCGCGACGCCGCGACGGGCACGACCATGACCTCGTCGACGCCGTGCCGGGCGGCCAGCTCGCGCACGCGACGGGCCGCGGCCTGGGGCTCGTCGACGATCCAGCGGTCGAGCATCTCGTCGGCCATCTGGGACGTGAGCCCGTCGAGCGGCGTGGACGCCGCGTCCTCGACCGTCTCCTGGGCGCCCAGCGGCTTGCCCGAGCGCAGGCGGGCCATCATGCGCGCCTGCGGCAACGCCCGGGCGCGGGCCTCGTCGAGCGTCGGGGCGACCGACACGTTGACCGTCAGGAACGTCTCCGGCGCCGGGTGCTCGGGCGACGGGCGGTAGCCGTCGCGGTAGAGCGCGAGGATCTCGTCGATGCCGGCGCCCGAGAAGTGGTTGGCGAACACGTACGGCATCCCGAGCTCGGCCGCCAGGCGCGCCGAGTAGTCGCTCGACCCGAGCAGCCAGACGGTCGGCACGGACTCGGCGGCCGGGGTCGCGTGGACGTCGTAGACCTGACCGGTCGTGAGACGGACCGAGGCTCCCTCTGCACTCATGAGCGAGCGGATGTCCTGGACGTGCTGGGGGAAGCGGTCGACGTCGGACGTCGGGCCGCTGCTGCGCAGCAGGGCGGTGACGACCGGGTCGCTGCCGGGCGCGCGCCCGATGCCCAGGTCGATGCGCCCCGGGGCCATGGCCTCCAGGACCGCGAACTGCTCGGCGACCACGAGCGGCGCGTGGTTGGGCAGCATGACGCCTCCCGACCCGACACGGATCCGCTCGGTCACCGCGGCGGCCGCCGAGATCATGACGGGCGGTGCCGACGCCGCGACCGCGGGCATGTTGTGGTGCTCGGCGAACCAGTAGCGCGTGAAGCCGAGGCGGTCGGCGAGGCGCACGAGGTCCAGGGAGGCGGCGATGGCCTGGGCGGAGGACTGTCCCGAGCGGACGGGGACGAGGTCGAGGACGGAGAGGCGCGGCGAGGTAGTCATCGCCTGGTGCAACCCCGGGATACGCCCGGGGTATTCCTGGCCGTCGTGCCGCTGAGTGCGGAGTACTTGTCGTCGTCCGGCAGGTTTCACGACAAGTACTCCGCACTCAGCGGACGGTCAGTGGCGCAGCGCCTGCTCGACGTCCTCGATGAGGTCGAGCGGGTCCTCGAGGCCGATCGACAGGCGCACGGTCGTCTCCGCGATCCCGACGGCGGCACGCCCGTCCGGACCCAGCTTGCGGTGCGTCGTGGTCGCCGGGTGCGTGATGAGCGACTTGGCGTCGCCCAGGTTGTTCGAGATGTCCACGACCCGCAGGGCGTCGAGGAACTGGAACGTGCGCTTCTTGAGAAGCTCGGGGTCGGTGCGCGGGTCGTCGGCGCCCGGCACGTCGAGGTTGAACGTCACGACCGTCCCGCCACCGCTCTGCTGGGCCTTGGCGAGCTCGACCTGCGGGTGCGAGGCCAGGAACGGGTAGCGCACGGCCGTGACGCCGGGCAGGTCCTCGAGGGCGGTCGCGACCTGGAGGGCCGAGGCGTTCTGCGCCTTGACGCGCACCGAGAGGGTCTCGAGCCCCTTGACCAGGACCCACGCGTTGAACGCGCTGAGCGACGGGCCGGTGTTGCGGATGAAGGTCTGGACCGGTCCCTTGACGTACTCCTCGGAACCCAGGATCGCGCCGCCGAGCACGCGCCCCTGCCCGTCGATGTGCTTGGTCGCCGAGTACACGACGACGTCGGCGCCGAGCTCGAGCGGCTTCTGCAGCACGGGGGTCGCGAACACGTTGTCGAGCACGACGACCGCGCCTGCGGCGTGCGCGAGGTCGCTCACGCGGCGCACGTCGATCACGTCCTGCATGGGGTTGGACGGGGTCTCGAAGAAGACGACGTCCGCAGGGGTCGACAGCGCCTCCTCCCACTGCGACAGCACGTGGCCGTCGACGTAGTCGGTGCGCACGCCCCACTTGGCGAAGATCTCGTCGAAGATGACGAGCGACGAGCCGAAGAGCGCGCGGGCGGCGACGATGCGCGACCCGGCGCCGACCAGCGCCGCGAGCGAGGTGAAGACCGCCGACATGCCGGACGCCGTGGCGTAGCAGGCCTCGGCGCCCTCGATGAGGCGCAGCCGCTCCTCGAACGTGTGCACGGTCGGGTTGCCGTAGCGCGAGTAGATGAAGCGGTCGACCTCGCCCGTGAACGCGGCCTCCGCCTCCGCGGCGCTCCCGTAGACGTAGCCCTGCGTGAGGAAGAGCGCCTCGCTCGTCTCCTCGAAGTTGGAGCGGGCGTGGCCGCCGCGCACCGCGAGCGTGTCGGGACGGGCCGAGCGGGGCAGCGGGCCGCGGCCCGAGCCGCCAGGGACGCCGGCAGGGATGCGCAGGACGCCGTCCCCGTGCGCGGCGCTCACGACTGCTTCCAGGGGAGACCGGCTGCGCGCCAGCCGTCCGACCCGCGGTGGCCGGCGCCGTCGAGCGCTCCCTCGAAGCCCTCGAGGACGTTGTACGCGGGACCCAGCCCCGCGGCGGTGGCAGCCTTGGCGGCGCCGATCGAGCGGGCTCCCGAGCGGCACAGGAAGACGACCGGACGCTCAGGGCTCACCCCGGCCGCGGTGAGCTCCGCGACGAACGCCGGGTTGGGGCGGCCCGTGACGTCGACCCACTGGGCCAGGACGGGCTCGCGGCCGGTCGAGGCCAGGTCGGGGACCCCGACGAAGCGCCACTCGGCGTCGGTGCGCACGTCCACGAGGACGACGCTCGGGTCGCCCTGGAGAAGGGTCCACGCCTGCTGGGGCGTGATGTCGCCGGCGTAGCCGTCGGCGGGCCGGGCGTCGGGGACCGGGGCAGCGGTCGCGCGGTCAGGGACACTCATGGTGATCCTCCATCGGTCGTGGCGGTAGCACCCTCGCCCGTTGCCGGGGGGTTGCTGCGGCGTCATCGTGCCAAGTCACTCAGCCGCTCTGGATGGTTGCGTCGGATCGTACGCCACCGTGCCCACAAGATGGAACGGTCGTCTCGCAGGGTGGTCGGGTAGGTTCCTGCGCATGAGCCATCTCCCCGAACCGGACCGCGAGGTAGAGGACTCCCGTCGAGACGGAGGACCAGGGGCCTCTACCTCGACGCAAGCCCTCTACCCCGAGGCGCCCGACCAGGCCGAGGAGCCCCTGGCCGGGGGGAACTCGACGACGGTCGTGCGGCGCGGCGACACCGTCCGCCGGACCGCAGGTCCCTGGACGCCCACGATCCAGGCGCTCCTGCGGCACCTGCGAGCACAGGGCGTCACCGGGGTGCCCGAGCCGCTCGGGACGGACGAGCAGGGGCGCGAGGTGCTGTCCTTCCTCCCCGGTGACGTCGCGCACTACCCGCTGCCCGAGTGGGTCTGGGACGAGTCGGTGCTCCGGGACGCGGGCGCGCTGCTGCGGCGCGTGCACGACGCGAGCGTCGGGTTCCTCGACACACGCACCGCGGCGCCCGTCTGGCAGACCGCACCGCACGAGCCCGCCGAGGTCGTGTGCCACAACGACGTCGCCCCGTACAACATGGTCTTCCGCGACGGAACCCTCGTGGGGCTCATCGACTTCGACACCGCGAGCCCCGGCCCCCGGATCTGGGACCTGGCCTACCTCGGCTACCGGCTCGCGCCCCTCGTGGCGGACGCAGGGGACTCGGAGGGGAGCGACGTCGTCGGGCGGCTGGACTCGTTGGCACGACTCGACGTGCTGGTCGCCGCCTACGGGATGCCGTACTCGCGACGTGAGGTCCTGACCACCGTGGTCGCGCGGCTCCACGAGCTCGCGGCGTTCACGGACGAGCGGGCGTCCGTGACCGGACGCGACGACTTCCGGGAGCACGCCGCCATGTACCGGGCCGATGCGCGTTACATCGCGGCGCTCGCAGCGACCGCGCGCACCTGACCTCCTGACCTACCCGCGCTGCTGAGAGACCGCCGTGCCCATCATCCGAGACGCCGTGCCCACCGGTTGACATGCTCCGGGCGCCTCGACCATCCTGGACACCAGGTCATGAGTGCCAGCGCAAAGCCCCGGTTTGCTGGCCGGCAACCCTCCTCCGCGGTGGGGTGCCCCGGGTGACGACCAGGTCCCTCTCTACCTGGAGGGGGGCAAGCGCGGAGGGGCCGGCAGGGCGAACTCCGACGACCACCGGAGGACGTGCCATGAGCGCACACGCAGTCATCGAAGCCCCCATCTCGTGTGCCGTGCTGCCCGTCGTGGGCAGCGACACCCTGGTCCCCCTCGTCGACGGGCGCAGCGTCCCGTACGCGAACCTCGACGTCGCGGCCTCGGCCCCGGCGCTCCAGGTCGTGGCCGACCGGGTCAACGAGGTCCTGCCGCTGTACGCGAGCGTGCACCGCGGCGCGGGCTACCTCTCCCAGGTGTCGACGGCCCTCTACGAGGCCGCTCGCCAGACGATCGGCGCGTTCGTCGGCGCGCGCGAGGACGACGTCACGATCGTCACGCGCAACACCACGGACTCGCTCAACCTCCTCGCGGGCTGCGTCCCGGCCCAGGCCGACGGCTCGCCGGGCCGCGTGCTCGTCCTCGACGTCGAGCACCACGCGAACCTCCTGCCCTGGCAGCGCACGGGGGGCGCCACGGTCCTGGTCGGCGGTGCGACGGTCGCCGAGACCCTGTCCGGGCTGCGTGCCGAGCTGTCGCGCTTCCCGTACGCGCTCGTCGCGATCACGGGGGCCTCGAACGTCACGGGCGAGTCGCTGCCGCTCGCCGAGGTCGTGGCCGCGGCGCACGACGCCGGTGCGCGCGTCCTGCTCGACGGCGCCCAGCTCGTCCCGCACCGCGGCGTCTCGCTCGCCGCGAGCGACGTGGACTACGTCGCCTTCTCGGGGCACAAGACCTACGCGCCGTTCGGTGCGGGCGCTCTCGTGGGGCGCCGCGACTGGCTCGACTCCGGCACGCCCTACCTCGCCGGTGGCGGCGCGGTGCGCAACGTGACGCTCGACGGCACCACGTGGCAGAGCGCCCCGGCGCGGCACGAGGCCGGGTCGCCCAACGTGATCGGCGCGGTCGCGCTCGCCTCGGCGTGCGACGCGCTCGCGGCGCTCGAGCCCGGCGAGCTCGTCGCGCACGAGACCGAGCTGCGGGCCCGGCTCGTCGCGGGGCTCGAGGCGATCGACGGCGTGCGCGTCGTCCGCGCCTGGGCCGACGCCGTGGATCCTGTGGGGGTCGTGACCTTCTCGGTCGACGGCTCCGACGCGGGGCTCGTCGCGGCCTACCTGTCGGCCGAGCATGGCATCGGCGTGCGCGACGGCCGCTTCTGCGCGCACCCGCTCCTGGCCCGGCTGGGCTTCCCGGCCGGGGCGATCAGGGCGTCGATCGGGGTCGGCACGACGGGCGAGGAGATCGAGCGTCTCGTCACCGCGCTGCGCACCTGGGTGAGCGAGGGGGCCACGGCCCGGTACGAGGTCGTGGACGGCTGCTGGGTCGTGAGCGACGACCCGCGTCCGCTCCTGCAGGTCGCGGGCCTCTCGGGCCTGTTCGCGACGGCCGCGGCGGGCAACATCACGGCCGCCGTCGGCTGCGGACCCGCCCCCGCCTGAGTAGCCTCTGACCTGCGCAGACGCTGCCCGAACCCCAACGTTCACCAGCGCGTCACCCGCCCGTTCACAGTCGACCGCTCCGTGGTCTTGGCGGCGACGCCTGCGTGTGTTCTGATATGCGCTGTGCAGCACGATGTCCACCTAGAAGGCCACGGGTTCCGCCTCGAACCCCTGGCTGTCGCGCACGCCGGTGCGCTGGCCCAGATCGTCGATCCGTCGATGTGGGCAGGCATGAGTACGACCCTCCCCGAGGGGGAGGTCGGGATGGTGAACTTCATCGAGGACACCCGCGCCACCCGCGCCCTGACGGCCTTCGCGGTCGTCGACGCGGGCTCGGGTCTCGTGGTGGGGAGCACCGCTTTCCGTGACCTGTCGCTCGACGACAGGCGCGTGGAGATCGGGCGGACCTTCTACGCCCGCTCCACGTGGGGGAGCCTCGTCAACCCGGTCTCGAAATGGTTGCTGCTCCGACATGCGTTCGAGTCGTGGGACGTGCACCGCGTGGGGTTCCGGGTCGACGCGCGCAACGCGCGCTCGCTCGCCGCGATGCGTCGCCTCGGCGCGTACGAGGAGGGTGTCATGCGCGGCCATCGCACGGCTCCCGACGGGACGCGCGCGGACTCGGTGTGCTTCTCGATCCTGGCGCACGAGTGGGCGGGCGTCGAGCTCGGCCTGCTCGCGCGGATCACGAGCCCGCGCATCGTGCCCGTGATCGGTCTGGTCGAGCCCGCGGGGCCGCCCGCGGTCGGCGTGCCCGTGGGCCCGCCGTTCCTCACCGTGGTGCCACCGGTCGGTGAGGAGTCGTTCGCGGGGACCCTCGGCTTCGAGGCCACGGGTGCCGCCGGTCCGGCCGACCTCACCGCGGTCGCCGACCTGCCCCCGGTCATCGCGCTCTGACCTGCCCGCTCGTCGTCCACCCCGTCCACAGCACCGCCCCGGGACCCTGCAGGGTCCCGGGGCGGTCTTCGTCTGCGGGCGGACTCAGTCCTTCTTGAAGGCGTCCTTGACGTCGTCGCCGGCCTGCTTGACGTTGGCCTTCGCCTGGTCGGCGTGGCCCTCGGCCTCGAGGCGCTCGTTACCGGTCGCCTTGCCGGCACCTTCCTTGACCTTGCCCTTGGCCTCCTCGGCCGCGTGCTTCGCCTTGTCTCCCAGTCCCATGGGGGTTCCTCCCTCGGTGTTGGTGGGTGCTACCTGTCGACCGTAGGCAGGGCTCCCGGTGACTCGCATCTCGGAGGACGGGCGGTCCACGAGACCTTCACAACTGGTCGGGCAGGATGCCCGCATGGAGAACGACGTCGTCCTGGAAGGGTTCGGGCTGCGGCTCGAGCCGCTCGCCGAGGAGCACGCGCAGGCGCTCGGCGCGTTCGTCGACGACGCCCTGTGGGCGGGGATGTCGTCGCCCACGCCGCGCGGTACGCCCGCGATGTCCGCCTACGTGGGCGAGGCGGTGGCGGCGCCGGGGCGCCTGGCGTGGGCCGTCGTCGGGCCGGCTGCTCCCGGCGAGGGGCCCGACGGCGCCACGTCCGTCCGCGGCAGCACCTCGCTCTACGAGTGGTCGCCCGCGCAGCGGCGCGTCGAGCTGGGCTCGACCTTCTACGACCGGCCGTGGTGGGGCGGCGTGACCAACCCGGTGTGCAAGTACCTGCTGCTGCGGCACGCGTTCGAGGTGCTCGACGTCGAGCGCGTGGCGCTGCGTGCCGACGCGCGCAACGCGCGCTCGATCGCCGCGATCCAGCGGCTCGGTGCGGTGCCCGAGGGGGTGCTGCGCAGCCACCGGGTCGCGCCCGACGGCTCGCGCGGGGACACCGCCTACTTCTCGGTCCTGTCCGACGAGTGGCTGACCGTGCGGGACGGCCTGCTGACCCGGATCGCGGACCTGACGCGCTGACCCCGAGAACCCGGCGGTGTCGAACCCGGGGCTGGTCCGGCGACGTGGCCAGGTCGCCTGACCGACCTCGGGCTCGACATCCACGGGCCGGCGTCCCTGTGGCCACGTGACCCGATCCTCCTTAGGTTGGAAGGATGCCTGCGCGGACCTGCGACGGGCCGACCGATCGCTGGAGGGTTGTTGACGACCGAGGACGCACGACCGGCAGACCCCGCGGCAGACCCGGACGACCGGGCCTTCTTCGGGCACCCCCGAGGTCTGTCGACCCTGTTCGGCCTCGAGGTCT
This sequence comes from Oerskovia jenensis, assembly GCF_016907235.1. Lineage (NCBI taxonomy): Bacteria > Bacillati > Actinomycetota > Actinomycetes > Micrococcales > Cellulomonadaceae > Oerskovia > Oerskovia jenensis. The sequence goes on along the minus strand of NZ_JAFBBO010000001.1, from coordinate 1,994,293 downwards.
GGGAGCGGTTCTCCTTCCTCGGGATGCAGGCGATCCTCGTCCTGTTCTTCACCGCGTCGGTCGCCGACGACGGGCTCGGGATGGCGGCGGGCCCCGCGGCCTCGATCGCGGCCGGCTACGGGACCATGGTCTACCTGGTCTCGGTCGGCGGCGGGTGGATCGCTGACCGGGTCCTGGGCTCGTACCGCGCGGTCCTGTGGGGCGGGATCCTCATCGCGTGCGGGCACTACACCATGGCGGTCCCCGCCGAGCTCTCGACCTGGCTCGGGCTGGTCCTCATCAGCCTGGGCACGGGCCTGCTCAAGCCCAACGTGTCGACCCTCGTGGGCAAGCTCTACTCGACCACCGACGAGCGCCGCGACGCCGGGTTCGCGCTCTACTACATGGGCATCAACGTCGGGGCGTTCTTCGGTCCCCTCGTGACGGGCTGGCTCGGCGCCGACGTGGGGTGGCACTGGGGGTTCTCGGCCGCCGCGATCGGCATGACCGCGGGAGTGGTCCAGTACGTCGTGGGCCGCAAGCACGTCCCCGGGCACGGGCGCGGCCCCGAGGCGCCGCTGCCGCCGGCCGTGATGCGCCGGACCCTGTGGATCCTGGGAGGGGTCGCGGCCGGGGTGGTGCTCCTCGCCGTCGGGCTCGCGCTCGTGGGGCGGCTCAGCATCGCGGGCGTCGTCGACGTGCTGACGGTGATCGCGATGGCCGCGCCCATCGCCTACTTCACGGTCATGTTCCGCAGCCCTCGGGTCACGGGTGAGGAGCGCGGTCGGCTGCGACCGTTCCTCGTGCTGTGGTTCGCGTCGGTCGCGTTCAACTTCGTGCTCTTCCAGGCGTACAGCGTCCTGATCCTGCTGGCCGACCAGCACGTCGAGCGCACGATCTTCGGGTGGGAGGCACCGGCCGCCTGGTTCAGCTCGTTCCTCGGCGGCGTCGAGGTGCTCGTCGCGCCCGTGGTCGCGGCCCTGTGGACCTGGCTCGGCCCCCGGCAGCCGCACGCGTCCAAGAAGATCGCGATCGGCGCGCTCCTCGGCGGGCTGTCCTACCTGATCCTCGTGCCCGCGGTGACGGGGCAGAGCGGCGACTGGAAGATCGCCGTGTGGTGGCTCCTGGCCTCGCTCCTCCTGCTGGGCCTCGGTGACGTGCTGCTCCAGACGACGGGCCTGTCCGCGACGACCAAGCTCGCCCCCGCGGCCTTCTCGAGCCAGTCGATGGCCGTGTGGTTCCTGTCGATCGCGCTCGCGAACGGTATCCAGGCGCAGACCGTCCGGTTCTACGGCGAGATCCCCGACGGCCTCTACTTCACGCTCAACGGGGCCGTGGCCGTGCTCGTCGCGGTCGTCGTCCTGATCCTCTCGCCCTGGATGAAGCGGACCATGCATCCCGTCCACTGAGGGGCGCGACCCGCGCCACCGGCGTCGCCGGACGACCACCACCCGACCGATCGCACCACCCGCACCACCCAGCACCGGAGGAACGACCATGCGGTACGTGACCGAGCTCCCGTTCGAGACCACGGTCGAGGACCACTGGATACCCCTCGCCGACGGCACGCGCCTCGCCGCGCGCGTGTGGCGACCCGTCGACCCCGCGCCGGTCCCCGCGATCCTGGAGTACCTGCCCTACCGGCTGTCCGACTGGACCGCCCCGCGCGACGCGCAGCGCCACCCGTACTACGCGGGCCACGGGTACGCGTCGGTGCGCGTCGACCTCCGCGGCAGCGGGAACTCGGACGGCCACCAGGACGACGAGTACTCGCCGACCGAGCTCGCCGACGGTGTCGCGGTCGTCGAGTGGCTCGCGGCGCAGGAGTGGTGCAGCGGCAGGGTCGGGATGTTCGGCATCTCGTGGGGCGGGTTCAACGCCCTGCAGGTCGCGGCCCTCGCGCCCGAGGCGCTGCGCGCGATCGTCACGGTCTGCTCGACCGACGACCGGTACGACAACGACGTGCACTACACGGGCGGATCGGTCCTCGCCGTCGACATGCACGCGTGGGCCGCGACCATGCTCGCGTTCTGCTCCCGGCCCCCGGACCCGGCCGTCGTGGGCGACCGGTGGAAGGAGCAGTGGCTCGACCGCCTCGAGCACACCGAGCCGTTCGTCCACACCTGGCTCGACCACCAGACGCGCGACGACTACTGGCGCCACGGCAGCGTGATCGAGGACTACTCGGCGATCAAGGCCGCGGTGCTCGCGGTCGGCGGGTGGAACGACCCCTACCGCGACACGGTCCTGCGGCTCGTCGCCGCGGGGGACCAGGCGGCCGACGGCGACCGTGCTCTGGGTGGTCCGGTCCGGGGCATCGTCGGTCCCTGGTCGCACCAGTACCCCGACCGGGGCCTGCCGCCCGGCCCCTCGATCGGCTTCCTGCAGGAGACCCTGCGCTGGTGGGACCACTTCCTCAAGGACGAGGACACGGGCGCGCTCGACGAACCGGCGCTGCGCGCCTGGGTCACCGAGTCCGTGCCGCCCGCCACGGTCTACGACGAGCTGCCCGGCCGCTGGGTCGGGGAGGAGCGGTGGCCGTCTCCGCACGTCCGGCCGACGGTCCTCCCGCTCGCGGGAGCGCCGGGTGGAACGGACGACACCGACACCGACGACGCAGCGGTCGCCCCCGTGCTGCGCACGACCGCCCCGCTCGTCACGCACCTGCCCGCCCACCCGGGCCCAGCGAGCGGTGGGCCGGCCGCCCCCGCGGACGTGCCGCCGTCGTGCCTCGTGGCCTCTCCCCAGCACACCGGGATCGACGCGGGCCGCTTCTTCCCGTTCGGCAACGACGCGGACCTGCCGCCCGACCAGCGCGAGGAGGACGGGCGGTCCGTGTGCTTCGACTCGGCCCCGCTCACCCAGCGGCTCGAGATCCTGGGGCGAGCACGGGTCCGCCTGCGCCTGTCGTGCGCGGGCGACAAGGGCCAGGTCGTGGCGCGGCTGTGCGACGTGGGTCCTGACGGCTCCTCGACGCTCGTGACCCGTGGCGTGGTCAACCTGTCGGCCCGCGAGGGACGCGACCGCGTGGTCCCCTGGGAACCCGGCACGACGCACGACGTGACGTTCGAGCTCAGCGGCGTGGGGTACGCGCTCGCGCCGGGGCACCGGCTCCGGCTCGCGCTCTCGTCGGCCTACTGGCCGTGGGTGTGGCCGCAGCCGGGCGGTGCGGCGCTCGCGGTCGCGCCCGCGGGCAGCTCGCTCGAGCTTCCCGTGCACGACGGCGCAGCTCCCGGCGGGCACCCGGTCGTCACCTTCGAGGAGCCCGAGCAGGCGCCCCCGCTCGGTGTCGTCTACCCGGAGGCCGCGGACCAGCGGCCCGAGCGGCGCGTCGTGCGCGACGTCGCGGCCGACGAGTGGCTCCTGGAGGTCGACCCGAGGTACGGCGGGACGCGCATCTACCCCGACGGCCTCGAGTTCACCGAGGACGCGCTCGAGCGCTACTGGATCGGGCGCGACCCGCTGAGCGCGCGCACGCGCTCCGACTGGAGCGTGCGGCTGCGTCGGCCCGGGGCGACGCCGGCCGACCTCGCGTGGGACGCGAGCATCGTGACGCGCTCGGAGATCACGTGCGACGCCGAGTTCTTCCACACCGACGACGAGGTCGTGGCGCGCGACGGCGAGGACGTGGTGTTCGAACGTCGGTGGCGGCGCAGCATCCGCCGCACGGCAGGCTGACCACGGGCACCTTGGCGGCGAGATGCCCGAGGCACTAGGTTCATCGTCGCCGACCCCGACGTGGGGGTCGCCGGACGAGAGCAGGACCCGCCGTGTACGACTACCCGCCCACCCAGGACGCACCCGTCAAGCGCATCATCCCGGACGACTTCCGCAAGGCCGCCACGTCGCTCAGGACCTTGGGATGGCTAGGGATCGTCGGCGGTGTGCTGAGCGTGCTGCTGCTGTTCTCCCTGCTCGGTGACTCGCCGGACGCGATGCTCCTCCTCGCGGTCTCGATCGGAGTCGTGACCGTCGGTCTCGCCTTCTCGGCGGTGTACCTCGTCCTGGCGCCCAAGGTGGCCGCAGGCAGCGCGACGGCGCGGACGGTCGCGCTCTGGGTCGCCGGGATCGGCATCGGGTTGCGCGTCCTGGGGATGTTCGACGGGAGCTTCGCGCTCCTGCCGTTCCTGGTCGACGTCCTGGTCCTCGGGCTGGGGATCAAGGTGCTCGTGCAGCTCTGCTCGGCCGACGTGCGGTCGTTCCTCGCGGGACGCTGAGGCGTTCGTCGCCGAGAAGTGAGTAGATGCCCCTGATCCGACCCGATCAGGGGCATCTACTCACTTCTCGGCGTCGGCGTCGGCGGCGTCAGCCAGACTCAGCGCGGCGTGACCGTCCCGCTGAAGTGCCGCTTGCCGCTCTTCCCGTGCCACCCCACGTACGTGAACCCGCCCGGGTGGGCGCCGTCGTCGGGCGTGCGGGTGATCGCGACCTGGACCGTGCCCGGGATCAGGACCGGCTTCTCGAACTCGACCGTCCAGTCGTAGACGTCGCCGCGCGCGGCGCCGACCTCGGCCAGCGCGCGGGCCGCCGTGTACATGCCGTGCGCGATGGTCCGCGGGAAGCCGAACGCCTTGGCGCCCAGGGGCGAGGTGTGGATGGGGTTGCGGTCGCCGGAGACCGCACCGTAGGCGCGCCCGGTCCCGCCGCCGAGCTCCCAGCGCGCGGTCGGGAGCGGTGGCACGAAGTCCTCGCGGGGGGCCTCGTCGGTCCGCTGGGCGGGTGCCCCCTGCGCCGGCGGCAGCCGGAACCCCTTGGCCAGGTACGTCGAGACGCCGCGGTACGCGAGCTCGCCGCCCGTGCTCACCTCGGTCACGAGGTCCACCTGGACCCCGCGCCGGTGCGCGCGCAGGTTCTGGGCCGTGGCCCGTACCTCGAGCACGTCGCCGACCCGCACGGGCCGGTGCACCGAGACCGCGTTCGACACGTGCACCAGGCCGAGCAGCGGCAGCGGGAAGTCGCGGCGGACCATGAGCGCGGTCGCGAGCGGGAACGCGAGCACGTGCAGGTAGCCCGCGGGCAGGGTGTCGTCGACGCGCTCGCCGACCAGCCGCTGGTACGCGGTCAGGTGCTCGGTCACGCCTGCGGTCGGGACGTCGGCGACGCGGTAGACGACGTCCGGCAGGACGACGTCGCGCGGCCCGGGCAGGACGCGCCCCACGGGGGAGCGCGTCACGGCGATCCGGCCCGACGACGCCACGCCCCTCGCGTAGAGGCCGCCGAGCCCCGGCAGCGCGGGGAGCGTGACGAGACGCGGGTTGGTGCCCTCGTGCGCGGCGGCCGTCACGCGCCCACCAGGCTCTGGCCGCACACGCGCAGCACCTGGCCGTTGACGCCGGCCGCGGCGGGGGACGCGAGGAACGAGATCGCCTCGGCGACGTCGATCGGCTGGCCGCCCTGCTGGAGCGAGGAGACGCGGCGGGCCATCTCGCGCTGGACGAGCGGGATGGACGCCGTCATGTCGGTCTCGATGAACCCCGGCGCGACCGCGTTGGCCGACCCGCCCAGCGGGGCCAGGAGGCGGGCGGTCGCGCGCGTGTGCCCGATGACCCCGGCCTTGGAGGCGCCGTAGTTCGTCTGGCCGCGGTTGCCCGCGATGCCGCTCGTCGAGGCGAGCGAGACGATGTGCGGGGCCTCGGAGAAGCCGTTCGCGCCCAGCAGGTACTCGTTGATCCGCAGCTGCGAGAGCAGGTTGACCGCGATCACGGCGTCCCACTTGTCGGGGGACATGTTGGCGAGGAGCTTGTCACGCAGGATCCCGGCGTTGTGGACCAGGATGTGCAGGCCGCCGTGGCGGGTCCGGGCGTGCTCGAGGATGCGGGCTCCTGCGTCCTCGGCCGTCACGTCGAGCTGCAGGGCCGTGCCCTTGATCTCGTTGGCGACCTTCGCGAGGGACTCGCCCGCGGCGGGGACGTCGACCACGACGACCGTCGCGCCGTCGCGTGCGAGCGTGCGGGCGATGGCCGCGCCGATCCCCCGCGCGGCCCCCGTCACGACCGCGACGCGGCCAGCGAGGGGACGGTCCCAGTCGGTCGTGGTCTCGGTCGCCGCCGGGCCCACGTGCAGGAGCTGCCCGTCGACGAACGCCGAGCTGCCCGAGAGGAAGAACCGCAGCGTGGCCAGGGCCGACGTGGAGTCGGGAGCCGCGCCCTGCGTGAGCTGGACGCCGTTGGCCGTGGCGCCTGCGCGCAGCTCCTTGGCGAGCGAGCGCAGGAACCCGTCGACGCCCTGGCGGGTCGCCGCGAGCAGCGGGGTGTCGTCGTCGGCCGGCGCGCGCGAGATCGTCACGACGCGCCCGCCCGGCGCGAGGCGGCGCAGGTTCGCGCCGAGCTCGAGCACGGGGGCCGAGAAGTCCGCCGGGCTGGTGGCGCCCGTCAGGACGACCACGATCGCGCCCCAGCGGGTCTCCCCGTCGCCGGCGTTCTGCCGGACGTCGAGGTCCCACCCGAGCAGGGCCTGCGCGACGGCGTTCGTGTCCTGGGCCGAGCCGGGCTCGCCGATCACGAGCACCGGGCCCGGTACGAGCGGGTCGCCCGGGCGGTAGCGGCGCAGGACCGCGGGCCGGGGCAGACCGAGCTTCTTCGCGAGGGTCTTGGTGAAGCCGGAGTTCACGGCGGACAGGTACTTGTCGGTCATGGTGGGCTCCCTCAGCTCTCGGTGGTGGTCGTGGCCGGGCTCGCGGCGCTCTCGAGGATCGCGGCGAGGCCCAGGCCGCCGGCCGCGCAGATCGAGATGAGCGCACGGGCCGGGCGGCCCGTCTCGCGCGCCTTGTCGGCCACGAGCTTCGCAGCCGTCGCGACGATGCGCCCGCCGGTCGCGGCGAACGGGTGCCCCGCGGCGAGCGACGAGCCGTGGACGTTCAGACGAGAGCGGTCGATCGACCCGAACGCGCCGTCGAGGCCGAGCTCGGTGCGGCAGTAGTCGTCGTCCTCCCACGCGGCGAGCGTCGTCAGGACGGTCGAGGCGAAGGCCTCGTGGATCTCGTAGAAGTCGAAGTCCTCGAGCGCCAGGCCGTTGCGGGCGAGCAGGCGGGGGACCGCGTGCGCCGGAGCCATGAGCAGACCCTCGTGGCCGTGCACGAAGTCGACCGCGGCGGACTCCGCGTCGACCACGCGGGCGAGGACGGGCAGGTCGTGCTCGGCGGCCCACTCGCGCGAGCCGAGCAGGACCACCGAGGCGCCGTCGGTCAGGGGGGTCGAGTTGCCGGCGGTCATGGTAGGCAGGGCGGGGCCTGCCGCCGCCGCCCCGTGCGTGGGCGCGCTCGGCGTGAGGTGCTTGCCGAAGACGGGCTTGAGCGACGCGAGCTTCTCGGCCGACGAGTCGGCGCGCATGTTCTGGTCCTGCGTGAGGCCGCGGAACGGCGTCACGAGGTCGTCGAAGAACCCTGCCTTCCACGCGGCGGCGAGGTTCAGGTGGCTGTTCAGGGCGACCTCGTCCTGCGCTTCGCGGGCGATGCCCCAGGCCGCTGTCGTGATCGCCTGGTGCTCGCCCATCGACAGCCCCGTGCGGGGCTCGCCCGTGCTGGGCGTCGACGGCGCCAGGTCACCCGGGCGCACGGCGGCGAAGGCCTTGAGGCGAGCGCCCAGGGTCTTGGCGTGGCTGGCCTTGAGGAGCGCCTTGCGCAGCCCTTCGCTCACGGCGATGGGCGCGTCGGACACGGTGTCGGAGCCGCCCGCGACGCCCGACTCGATCTGGCCGAGCCGGATCTTGTTGGACACGGTCACCACGGCCTCGAGGCCTGTCGCGCACGCCTGCTGGAGGTCGAACGCGGGGGTCTGCGGCGAGAGCGACGAGCCGAGGACGGACTCGCGGACCAGGTTGAAGTCGCGCGAGTGCTTGAGCACCGCGCCGCCGACGACCTCGCCCAGCCGCTCGCCCTGGAGCCCGTAGCGCGCGACGAGCCCTTCGAGGGCGGCCGTGAACATGTCCTGGTTGCTGGCGCCCGTGTACTTCCCGCCCGCGCGGGCGAACGGGATGCGGTTGCCGCCCAGGACGTAGGCGTCGCGGAGGGCGGGAGTGCGCCCGGGCTGCTCGACGGTCTGCGCGTCCGGCCGCTCGTCGGTTCCGGGGGTGGTGGTCTGGGGTGTCTTCGGGGTGGCCACTTCGCCTGCTCTCTCTCGCGTCGTTGCTGAGGGTGGGGACCGCGGGCGCGATCCACGCGGTGTCCAAGACCCACAGTACCTGATACTCTCAGTACCGTGAGGTGGGTCACACCCCTCGCTCCCTGCGCCCCGGCGGTCCCCGCCTCGAGGGGGCGCCGCCCGGCCGGCCACTCGCGGACCGCCGGACGGACGACCAGGGACGACACCGACGTCGGGCACCACTGGAGGACTGCGTGATCAACGGCGACACGAACGGACGAGCCGGGAGACCCCGCACTGCCGTGCTCTCTCGCGACCCCGGACGCACCGCACCCCCCGCCCCCGTGACCGACGGACGCTCGACCCGCTGGGACGACCACCGCGCCCTCCGTCGCGCCGAGCTCGTGCACGCGGCCCGCAAGGCCGTCCACAAGGGCGGCCCCGGAGTGTCCATGGACGAGATCGCGGCGGCCTCCGGCACGTCCAAGTCGATCATCTACCGCTACTTCGAGGACAAGACGGGGCTGCAGATCGCGATCGGCGCCTCGGTCGTCGGGCAGATGCACGACGCGCTGACCCAGGCCGCGGAGTCCGCCGAGACCCCGCGCCGCGCGCTGCGCGCCATGGTCGGTGTCTACCTCGAGATGATCGCGAGCTCGCCCAACGTCTACTACTTCGTGACCCGCACGGGCGCGATCGCGGGCACCGACGGCACGGCCCGCACCGCCTCCGCGCCCCTCGCGGCGTTCCTCGACTCCGTGACCCAGCTCGTCGCCCAGCCCTTCACGCGCGCGACCGACGTGAGCCCCGCCGACGCCGCCGCGTGGGCCGCGGGCGCCGTCGGGTTCGTGCGCGGCGCCGGCGAGTGGTGGCTCGGCAACCACGACGGCCCCGACGCGCCCGACCGCGACGAGCTCACCGAGCGCGTCGCCGCCTGGCTGTGGGGCGGCCCCGTCGGGGTCATGGCCCGCAGCCGGGGCGCGGCGACGGCCTCGGACGACACCGCCACCCCCTCGACCGACGACCTCTGAACCTCTCTCATGGCTACCACCGGCACACAGGAGTCCCGATGACCACCACCTCAGACCGCACCACCGCCCGCGACACCCGCGGCGACGGCGCAGCCACCTCCACGTCGATCCCCGCCGCAGGCGTCACACCCCCGATGCCCGCGGACGAGGTCCGCATCGACGTGGCCGACCTCTCCCACCAGCTCCTGGGCCGCTGGGCGGACCTGCGCGCCAAGGCTCGCGCGACCGCGGGCGAGGAACGCTTCCACCGCATCGAGGGACTCTCGCTCACCGAGCACCGCGAGCGCGTCATGGACCAGGTCAAGGCGCTCGTCGAGATCGGGCAGGTGCACCGCGGGTTCCCCACGCGGCTCGGCGGGCAGGACGACGCGGGCGGCAACCTCGCCGGGTTCGAGGAGCTCGTCGCCGCCGACCCCTCGCTCCAGATCAAGGCGGGCGTCCAGTGGGGGCTGTTCGCGTCGGCGATCCTGCACCTCGGCACGCCCGAGCAGCAGGACCGCCTGCTGCCGGGCGCGATGGACGCCTCCGTCCCCGGCGCGTTCGCCATGACCGAGACGGGCCACGGCTCGGACGTCGCCTCGATCGCGACGACCGCGACCTACGACGTCGCGACGCAGGAGTTCGTCGTCCACACCCCGTTCCGCGGGGCGTGGAAGGACTACCTCGGCAACGCGGCCGTCAACGGGACCGCGGCGGTCATCTTCGCGCAGCTCGTGACGAACGGCGTCAACCACGGCGTCCACGCGTTCTACGCGCCCATCCGGGAGACCGCTGCTGACGGAGGGGCCGGTGCTTTTCTGCCCGGCGTCGGCGGGGAGGACGACGGGCTCAAGGGCGGGCTCAACGGCATCGACAACGGCCGCCTGCACTTCACGCACGTGCGCGTCCCGCGCGAGAACCTCCTGGCCCGCTACGGCCAGGTCGCCGAGGACGGCACGTACACCTCGCCGATCGACAGCCCCGGGCGCCGCTTCTTCACGATGCTCGGCTCGCTCGTCCAGGGGCGCGTATCGCTCGACGGCGCCGCGATCACCGCGTCGAAGCTGGGCCTCGCCACGGCCGTCACCTACGGCAACCAGCGCCGCCAGTTCAACGGCGCCTCGGCCGTCGAGGAGGTCGTGATCCTCGACTACGGCACGCACCAGCGCCGCCTGATCCCGCGCATCGCGCAGACGTACGCGATGCACTTCGCGCACGACCGCCTGCTCGACCTGTTCGACACCGTGTTCTCGGGCGAGAACGACACCCCCGAGTCGCGCGAGGACCTCGAGACCATGGCGGCCTCGCTCAAGCCGATGAGCACGTGGTTCGCGCTCGACACGCTCCAGGAGGCACGCGAGGCCTGCGGCGGCGCCGGGTTCCTCACCGAGAACCGGCTCACGAGCCTGCGCGCCGACCTGGACGTGTACGTGACGTTCGAGGGCGACAACACGGTCCTGCTCCAGCTCGTCGCCAAGCGGCTCCTGGCCGACTACGGCAAGGAGTTCAAGGACATCACGCCCGGGCAGATGGCCCGGTTCGTCGTCGAGCAGGCAGCAAGCGCCGCACTGCACCGCACGCCGCTCAAGCGCGCCGCGCAGACCCTCGCGGACGTGGGCGACCCGCGCCGCGCCGTCGGGCACCTCAAGGACGTCGGCAACCAGCGCGACCTGCTGACCGACCGCGTCGAGACCATGGTCGCCGAGGTCGCCGCGGCCCTGCGCCCGGCGCAGAAGGCCACTCCCGAGAAGGCCGCCGAGCTCTTCAACGCGCACCAGCACGAGCTCATCGAGATGGCCAGGGCGCACGCCGACCTGCTGCACTGGGAGGCGTTCACGCAGGCCCTCGACACGATCGAGGACGCGGGCACGCGACAGGTCCTCACGTGGGTGCGCGACCTGTTCGGGCTCACGACCATCGAGCGCAACCTCGCGTGGTACCTCATCAACGGGCGCCTGTCGGCGCAGCGCGCGCGCACCGTCAGCGGGTACGTGGACCGCCTCGTCGCCCGCCTGCGCCCGCACGCGCAGGACCTCGTCGACGCCTGGGGCTACGGCCCCGAGCACCTGCGCGCCAAGATCGCGTCGGGCGCCGAGCAGGTCCGTCAGGACGAGGCCCGCGAGTACTACCGGCAGCTGCGCGCGAGCGGCGACGAGCCCGTGAGCGAGAAGTCGATCAAGGCCCGCGAGAAGGCCGCGGCGAAGGCGGCGGCCCGCGGCGGTTCGAAGATCGCGAGGCGCTGACGCCGTCTCGGTGCCGTCTCGGCGCCGAGCATGCGGTTGGCGTCGGAATCGCGGTGATTCCGGACGACAACCGCATGGTCAAGCAACGACAACCGCATGTTCGGCCCGGCTACGGGCGCACGAACGACCTCGGACCGACGGCGGAGCGGTACCGCCACCGAGGGAACCCGGGACCCGCCCGCCCGACCTGACGACCACCAGCCGTCAGGTCGGGCCGGCGGGTCCTGTCGTACGTCCGGGCGCTCGGCCCGTCCCGTCGCACCGGTCGCGGCGCGTCGTGCGTCGTCGGCCCGACGGCGGGCCCCACCCGCGTGCGCCGGTCGCCCTGGTCGGCGCCCGCGCGACCGCCCGCGTCTGCGGGGTGGCGCGGGCAGGGGGGCACACCTGTTGACGCACCCCGGCCACCCGGCCAGGATGCTCCGATGGCACCCGACCCCGACGCCCCGGCAGGACCCGCCCTCGCACACCCGACGCGCACCGAGCTCTGGCCTCCGTCCGGCCTGCGCGTCGTCTCGGGGGACCTCGAGCTGCGTCACCTCGACGAGGACCTCCTGTACCGGCTCGCGGCAGTGGGCGGCGAGGGCATCCACGACGAGGGGTTCATGCCCTTCGCGTTCCCGTGGTCGCGCGGTTCGGCGGTCGAGGTCGGCCGCAGCATCCTGGCCTACCAGTGGGGTGCGGCGTCGCGGATCGCGCCCGCGTCCTGGGCGATCGAGCTGGCCGTGGTCCGCGACGGCGAGGTGCTGGGCGTGCAGGCGCTCACGGCGTCGGACTTCGTGGTGACCCGCACGGCGGAGTCGGGCTCGTGGCTGGGCCGCCGGTTCCAGGGGGCCGGCGTCGGCACGCTCGCGCGGCTCATGATCCTCGAGCTCCTCTTCACGGGACTCGACGCCCGGACGGCCACGACGTCGGCCTGGGAGGACAACGCTCCCTCCCACGGTGTCACTCGCAAGCTCGGCTACCGGCGCAACGGCGCGGAGACGCTCGCCCGAGAGGGCAAGCCGGCGGTCAACGTCCGGTACCGCCTCGACCGGGAGGACTGGGACGAGCGCCCGGAGGCGTTGCGCCCCGAGGTGACGCTCCACGGCGTCGGACCGGTCAGGGAGATGCTGGGCCTCCACTAGGGCCCGTCTCCCAACCCTTGGCTGAGGCAGGGCGGCAGACTCGTGGCCGTGGGTCGGTCCCGGGTGACACGTCCTAGGAGCCACCGGGGCACGCGGTCGGACCCGGCCGATCCCCGACGCCGACCGTAGGTCTGGCACCATGCCCGGCACCGAGGCCGGGGCGTCACATCCGCCCGCATCGCGAGACGTCCGACCCCAGGTCTCGACGCCGGGTCGTGCGGGGTGTGTGGTGCGGTTCCGACATGGTGCGCGACCCGCGTGCCGCACCGCCCGCGAAGGAGCCGCACATGCCCGCCCTCGTCAGCACCTTGACCGACCTCATCGGAGACACGCCCCTGCTCGAGCTCGCCCGCTACGGCCGCAACCGCGGTCTCGGCGCCCGCATCCTCGGCAAGATCGAGCTCCTCAACCCGGTCGGCAGCGTCAAGGACCGCATCGCCTGGGGGATCGTCCGTGACGCCGAGGAACGTGGCCTGCTGGGTCCCGGAGGCTCGATCGTCGACCTCACGAGCGGCAACACGGGGATCGCGCTCGCGGCCATCGCGGCGTCCCGGGGGTATCGGAGCACGTTCTACGTCGGTGACAACGTGAGCCCCGACAAGCTCGCGCTGATCCACGCGTTCGGCGCCGAGATCGTCCTCGTGGAGAACGAGTTCTTCCTGGATCCCGAGGCGCTGGACACGTTGCGCGAGCGCGCGGCGACCGAGCACCCCGAGGCGTACTTCACCGACCAGCTCGCGAACCCGGCCAACCCGCGCGTGCACTACGCGACCACGGGTCCGGAGATCTGGGCCGCGACGGGCGGCGAGGTCGACGTCCTGGTGGGCGGAGTGGGGACGGGTGGGACGCTGTCGGGGGCGGGGCGCTACCTCAAGGAGCGTCGGCCGGGGCTGCGGGTCGTGGTCGCCGAGCCGGGGCTCGGGTCGATCCCGTCGGAGGAGAACCTGTACCCGCGCGAGATCGACGGTGTCCACAAGATCACCGAGGCCGAGCCGCAGCAGATCCCCGCGAACTTCGACCAGAGCATCGCGGACGAGTTCATCGCGGTCGAGACCGAGGACGCGTTCGCCACGAGCCGTGCGCTCGCGCGCGAGGAGGGGCTGCTCGCGGGCACGTCGTCCGGGGCCATCGTGCTGGCCGCGACGCGAGTTGCCGAGCGTCCCGAGAACGCGGGCAGGACGATCGTGGCGATCCTGCCGGACTCGGCCGAGCGGTACCTGTCGGCGGGCATCTTCGACGCACCCTTGGGAACGCCGGAGGCCGCGTTGATCGGTTGAGCAGGTCCCGTCGGGGGTGGGCGCCGAGGGGTGGGCCTGCGGGTCAGGTCGGGTTGCAGCGCGCAGCGGCCGTCGCGAGGAACCCGACGTCGGGGCGCCACGGCTCCAGGTTCCACGTCTTCTTGTCCGTCGCGCCCAGGGTGTGGCAGTCGAACTGGTCGCGCATCGTCGTGGAGTCCGCCTCGGGCTCGTCCGTGACGAGCTGCGCCCACGCGGTCGCCTCGCCCACGAGGCCCGACTGCCGCGCCCACGGCGTCGGGTCCACGGCGAGCGAGCGCCCGCCCTCACGGTTCCCCCAGGTCGCGCTGCGCACGCCCTGTGCGCCGAGCCACGTGGTCACGGTCCAGGTCTCCGTGGCCGCGACCGGGCTGCCCGACGGCGTCGCCCCCGTGGCCTGCACGCGTACCTCCGCGCGGGTCGGCACCACGACGACGACCCCCGAACGGCCGGCCGCCCCGGACGCGTCCGTCGCCTGCGGCGCCGAGAAGCCGCCGAGCGGTGCACCTGCGGCGTCGAGGACGCTGACGCTCCCGTCGCTGTTGCGGACCAGGGAGCCGTCGGCGGGGGAGACGAGGTCGATCGTCGCCGGGGCCGAGGCGGCCGCCACGTCCGTGCCGTCGGCCGGGGCGTCGGTCGTGCCGTCGCCGGCCGACGTCGGCTCGGCACGGACCACGAACGCGACCCGGCTCGATCCGTCCTCGTCCGGGGTGACCGTGACCGGCGTCGTGGGGGAGGACCCGCCGCCAGGGCCACCGACCGCACCACCCTCGTCGCCGACCCCGTTCCCGGCCGCGGCCGTGTCGTCACCCGCGGCCGCCACCGGCACCGACAGCACCAGCTCGATCCCGTCGGCCGTGAGCGTCTGCGTCGTCACGGGCTGCTCGGTCGGGGTCGCCGGGCCGCCCGACGCGGCCCCCTCGGAAGCCGCGGACGTGGGCTGGACGGGGGCGACGCCGTCGGGCAGGGAACACCCCGTCAGCAGGACGGCCAGGACCGTGCCCACCACCGCGAGGGTCGCGCGCGGGCGAGGGAGACGAACGAGGGAGGTCACCGAGCGAGGCTATCGCCGCTCGCCGAGGGGGCCGTACCCCGCCGCCCGCGTGCCCGGGAACCGTCCGCCGCGCGCGTCCGTGGACGCCCGACCCCACCGCTCCCGACCGCCGGTAAACTGGCCGCACCTGTGCAGCCCCGTGCCGGTCGCCTCCCCGATGACTCGCTCGTCGAAACGCGCCGGCTGGCACGCCACCCCGAGGGATTCGATGACCGCCCCCAGCAACGCCCCGACGCCCGACGCCGCAGCGACCTCCGAGCACCGGCCGCACCTCGACACGGTCGAGCACGCCGCAGCCACCCCCGACGAGGCGCAGCCCTTCGCGGAGCTCGGCCTCAAGCCGGACGAGTACCAGCGCATCCGCGACATCCTCGGGCGGCGCCCCACGGCCGCCGAGCTCGCGATGTACTCCGTCATGTGGTCGGAGCACTGCTCGTACAAGTCGTCCAAGGTGCACCTGAGCACGTTCGGCAAGAAGACGACCGACGAGATGAAGAAGCACCTCCTCGTCGGCATCGGCGAGAACGCGGGCGTCGTCGACATCGGCGACGGCTGGGCCGTGACGTTCAAGGTCGAGTCCCACAACCACCCGAGCTTCGTCGAGCCCTACCAGGGTGCTGCGACGGGCGTCGGCGGGATCGTCCGCGACATCATCTCGATGGGCGCGCGTCCCGTGGCCGTCATGGACCAGCTCCGCTTCGGCGCGGTCGACCACCCGGACACGGCGCGCGTCGTGCACGGCGTCGTCTCGGGCGTCGGCGGCTACGGCAACTCGCTGGGCCTGCCGAACATCGGCGGCGAGCTCGTGTTCGACTCCTCGTACCAGGGCAACCCGCTCGTCAACGCGCTGTGCATCGGCGTGCTGCGCCACGAGGACATCCACCTCGCCAACGCCTCGGGCGTCGGCAACAAGGTCGTCCTGTTCGGCGCGCGCACGGGCGGCGACGGCATCGGTGGTGCCTCGATCCTCGCGTCCGAGACCTTCGAGGACGGAGTGCCCGCCAAGCGCCCCTCGGTCCAGGTGGGTGACCCCTTCATGGAGAAGGTCCTCATCGAGTGCTGCCTCGAGCTGTACGCGGCGCGCGTCGTCGAGGGCATCCAGGACCTCGGTGCGGCCGGCATCTCGTGCGCCACCTCCGAGCTCGCCTCGAACGGTGACGGCGGCATGCACGTCGAGCTCGACTCGGTCCTGCTGCGCGACCCGTCGCTCAACGCGGGCGAGATCCTCATGTCGGAGTCGCAAGAGCGCATGATGGCGGTCGTCGCGCCCGACAAGCTCGACGAGTTCCTCGCGATCACGGGCAAGTGGGACGTCGAGACCTCGGTCATCGGCGAGGTCACCGGTACCGGCCGCCTCACGATCGACCACCAGGGTGAGCGCATCGTCGACGTCGACCCCAAGTCGGTCGCCCACGAGGGCCCCACGTACCACCGCCCCTACGCGCGCCCCACGTGGATGGACGGGCTCAACGCGGACACCGTGGTTGCCGCCGCGCTAGCCCGCCCCGAGACGGCCGCCGAGCTCCGCGCGACCGCGCTGCGCCTGCTCGGCTCGCCCAACCTCGCGTCGAAGGAGTGGGTCACCAACCAGTACGACCGCTTCGTCCAGGGCAACACGGCCCTCGCCCAGCCCGACGACGGCGGCGTGATCCGCGTCGACGAGACCACGGGCCTCGGGGTCGCGCTCGCGACCGACGCCAACGGTCGCTACGCCAAGCTCGACCCGCGCACGGGCGCCCAGCTCGCGCTCGCCGAGGCGTACCGCAACGTCGCCACGACGGGCGCCCGCCCGCTCGCCATCACCGACTGCCTCAACTTCGGCTCGCCCGAGGACCCCGACTCCATGTGGCAGCTCGTCGAGGCCATCGAGGGGCTCGCCGACGCGTGCCAGACCCTCGGCGTCCCCGTCACGGGCGGCAACGTCTCGCTCTACAACGGCACAGGCGAGCCCGGGCAGATCGACTCGTCGATCCACCCGACGCCCGTCGTCGGCGTCCTCGGCGTGCTCGACGACGTCGCGCACGCCACCGGGTCCGGCTGGCGCGAGGCCGGGGAAGCCATCTACCTCCTCGGCACGACCCGCCCCGAGCTCGACGGTTCGGCCTGGGCCGACGTCGTCCACCAGCACCTCGGCGGCGTGCCCCCGCAGGTCGACCTCGCGGCCGAGCGCGCACTGGCCGAGGTGCTCGTCAACGCGAGCCGTGACGACCTGGTCTCCGCCGCGCACGACCTCTCCGAGGGTGGCCTGGTCCAGGGTCTCCTCGAGGCGTCGCTGCGCTTCGGCACCGGCGCCAAGGTCTCGATCGACGCTCTCGCGGCCCGCGACGGCGTGACCCCGTTCGAGGCACTGTTCTCCGAGTCCACGGCCCGCGCGCTCGTCGCCGTGCCGCGCGGTGAGGAGACCAAGCTGGTCGACGCGTGCGTCGCTCGCGGTGTGCCCGTCCTCAAGATCGGCGAGACCGGCACCGAGCCCGCCGAGGTCGCCGAGACCGGTGAGTCGCTCGAGATCGAGGGCATCTTCACGATCCCGCTCAGCGAGGCCGACCAGGTGTTCCGCGCGACGCTGCCGGGGATCTTCGGCTGATTCGCTGCTGAGCCTCCGACGGGGCGGGGTGCGCGAGGTCTTCCTCGGGCGCCCCGCCCCGTCGGCGTTCGCGATGCGGCTAGCTGGGGTCTGGAACCGTCCCGGACCCCAGCTGGCCGCATCTCGCGAACGTCGTGAGGCCCAACCCGGTGCGGCGGCTCGCCGAGATCGGGCTTGTTGTCAGTCGCGGGCCGCCTGGCCGACAACGGGCAGCATCTCGGAGGCCGACGACGCCCGCCCCAGGGCATCGCGGCCGCGTTCACAGGATCCCTCCGCGCGCTGCACCGGGTCTGCCCGTCGCCAGGGACCGACCGGCCCAGAACCGTGCGAACCGGTCGATAGGGTCGCTGCATGACAGGGGACAGCAGCGCCGCGGGGGAGATCGGCGCCTCGGAGGCCGAGCCACCGGCCGCCTCGTCCGTCACCCCACCTCCCGCACCCGCCACCCCGCCCGACGGCGCCCCCGCCCCGGCGAGCCGACGTCGCCCGGGTGGGCGCGCCGTCGGGCTGGGGCTGTGGGTCCTGGGCGGGATGGTCCTGGCCATGACGCTCGTGCGCGCCGTCCCGTACGACGGCGTCACGCCCCTCGCGCAGGTCGTCGGGGTCACGCCGTGGGTCGTCCCGCTCGCGCTGCTCGTGGCCGCGGCGGCCCTGGTCCTGCGGCGTCGGCTGCTCGCGATCCTGTGCGCGGTCGCGCTCGTGGCGCAGGTTGCGTGGGTCGGGCCGTTCTTCGTGCCCGGCGCGGGCATCGAGGCGGGTGCCCAGGGGACGCTGCGGGTCCTGACCGTCAACGCGTACTTCGGGCAGGCGGACGCCGCCGCGGTGGTGCAGATGGTCCACGAGCAGGACGCGGACGTGCTCGCGGTCGTCGAGCTCACGGCCGACTTCCACGACCGGCTCGAAGCCGCTGGGATCGAGACGGTCATGCCGCACCACGTCGACACCAAGGTGGGCACGGGGTCGCCCGGGAGCGGCCTGTGGAGCCGGACAGTGCTCTCCGACCCCGACACCAGCGAGTGGAGCACGTTCGCCATGCCCGCAGCCACGGTCGACGTGGACGGCACGCCCGTGCGTGTGACCGCGGTCCACCCCGTCCCGCCGCTGCCCGAGATCACGGGCGTGTGGCACCAGGAGATGGCCGACCTCGCCCGGCGCGCGCACGACGAGCCCCTGGCCCAGGTGCTGCTGGGCGACTTCAACGCGACGTACGACCACGCGTCGTTCCGCGCCGTCCTGGGCGACCGGTTCCACGACGCGACGCGCACCGCCGGGCACGGCCTGAACCTGTCGTGGCCCGTGGGGGAGCGGGTCCCGACGTTTCTCGACCTCGATCACGTCGTGGTCGACGAGGGCATGCGGGTCGACGACCTCTCGTCGCTCGTGGTCCCGGGTTCCGACCACCGCGCGCTCGCGGTGACGGTGCAGGTGGCGCCGTGAGCGTCCCCGTCGTGACCGCTGAGAGCCCGCCGTCGAAGGCCCGGCGTGCGGGAGCCGTCGCGTGGACGGTCGTGCTGTCGCTGTGCCTCGTGGGGGTGGGCGTGCTCACGCTCGCGCGCGCCCTGGGGGTCGACGGCGTCACGCCCCTCGTGCAGCTCGTGTCGCTCACGCCGTGGGTCGCCCTCGCGGCGCTCGTGGTGCTGCTGCTCTCGTTGAGCAGGCGGCGGTGGGTGCTGAGCGCGGTCGCGGGCGTGCTCGTCGTCGCGCACGCGGTGTGGCTCGTGCCGTTCTTCGTCCCAGGCCCGGGTATCGAGCCGGGTGCGGACGGGACGCTGCGCGTCATGGCGACGAACGCCCTCTACGGGCGCGCCGACGCGCGAGCCGTGGTCGAGGCCGTGCGCGAGCAGAAGGTCGACCTGCTGAGCGTCGTCGAGCTGAGCGACGAGTTCGCGGCAGCTCTCGTGGAGGCCGGGATCGAGGACGTGCTGCCGTACTCGTGGACACGGACCCACCCCACCGAAGAGGCGGCGGGCGGTGGCCTGTGGAGCGCGACCCCGTTGTCCGACGAGCGCGAGGGAGTGGCGAGCCGCTTCCGCCAGCCGAGCGCCGTCGTCGGGGTGGACGGGACGCCCGTGCGGGTCACGGCCGTGCACCCGCACCCGCCCACTCCCGGCGAGGTCGACCTGTGGGCGGACGACCTCGCGCTGCTGCGCGGCGCGGCGCACGCCGACCCCACGGCGCAGATCCTGCTCGGCGACTTCAACGCGACCGTCGACCACTCGGCGTTCCGCGACCTCCTGGGCGACCGCTTCGCCGACGCGACCCGCCTCGCGGGGCACGGTCTGCACCTGTCGTGGCCCGCCGACCGCCGCTACCCGCCGCTCGTGGACCTGGACCACGTGGTCGTCGACGCGGGCATGCGGGTCGACGACGTGGGGTCGGTCGCGATCCCGGGCACCGATCACCTGGCGATCCTGGCGACGGTCCAGGTCAGGCCCTAGGTTGGTGGCATGAGCGACGACGAGACCGCCACCACGTACGAGTCGCGGCTGCGCGACCTCCTGGAGCACCGCATGGAGTCGGGTCGTTCCCTGGCCGAGCGGGCCGAGCAGGTCGCGGCCGCGAAGTCGGCGCTCGAGGAGGCCGAGCGCGAGTACGCCACGGCGTTCGCCGACGCGCTCGCCGCGGGCTGGACCGAGGCCGAGCTGCGCAAGGTCTTCAAGTCCCTCGGGGTCCCGGTGCCGACGCGCCCGCGCCGCAGCAAGAGCACGGGCGTCAAGGCGCAGCCGCCGGTGCCCAAGCCGCCCGTCGTGACGGCGCTCGCCCGCCGCCACGACGACACCGAGGTCATCGACGTGATCACGGCCTGAGGGCCGCTCACCCCGGGGGCCCCGGCTACGCTGTCGCGGACCCCGGCCTACGTGAGGATGCCCTGATGGCGCTGTTCGGCTCGCTGTTCCGCAAGAAGTCCGACCCGTCCACGTGGGACGAGCTGTGGACGGTGCTCGCTGCGTACGGCGTGCGCGTGACGCCGTCGAGCACGCAGGCCTGGCTCCGGGCCGCAGCCACCATGGACCCCAAGATGCTCGCGAAGGCCAAGGACCAGCTCGAGCGGGCCTACGACCTGCTCGACACCGAGGCCGCCGCGCGCTTCGCGGGCGAGATCCCGTTCACGGGTCCGGACCGGCCGTTCGCGCGCCGCCGCTTCCTGCGCACGGTCGACGCCGTGATCGTGGCCGGTCCCGACGCCGTCGCGCGGGTCGTGGCCGACCCGTCGTACCTGCGGTCCTACGACTCGTCGCCCGCTGTCGCGCCGTACGAGACCCCCGACCCCGAGGGCTACCTTGCCGACCGGTGGGACGTCGAGAGGTGGAAGGACCCGCTGAACCGCATGATCTGGAAGGACGTGCTCGTGAGCCTCGGCACGCGGCGCGAGAAGTCCTGGCCGAGCCTCGCGGGGGATCCCGCGGCCCAGATGTTCCACCTCGATCCCGAGTACGGGTGGGTCGACGTCGACGCGTCGTCGATCGCCGCGGAGCAGGGTGCGCCGGTCGAGGCCCGCGACGGGTGGACCGGAGCCGGGATCGAGGCGAGCAGGCGGCTGCACGCGGCCCTCGGGCGCCCCCTCGAACGACCTGACGTGCTGGGGCTCGTCGCGGTCGTCGTGCTGTCGCAGGCCGAGTGGGACGACGAGGCCGAGGACGGGGACGAGGACGACGTGCGCGAGGGCGTCCTGAACGTCGGGATCGACCGGTCCGCGACCGAGCTCGACATCGCGCTCTCCGACGCGGAGTGCGCGATCACGGACCAGTCCGAGCGGGTCGCGCTGCTGGTCCGCCGTGCCGCGCACGCGCTCCTGGCGTTCGACCTGCCGTTCACCGGGGCGCAGGCCGCGGCGCTCGGCGAGCTGGCGGGACCCCGGGAGAGTGCGAGGCGCTGACGTGGCCCGGCACGAGATCGGTGACGACGGCGACGGGTTCGTGCCGAGGAGGTTCGGCTCAGCGGGATCCCGTCCCGCTGGGCGAACGCTGATCCCGCGCCGCCGACCTCGCTCCGCGGACACCCGGTCGCCGGCCGCGATCGCGACCCCGCGTCACCCCTCCCGGAACCTCGACCCCCGCTCGGCGAGCTCCTCGCCCAGGATGCGGATCGCCCGGGGCCCGACGCCGTGGATCGCGAGCAGCTCCTTGGCGGTCGCGCGCGTGAGGTCCTCGTAGCGCGTGTACCCGTGGTGGGCGAGCTCGCGCGTCGCGACCTTGCCGATGCGGGGCGTGAGGTCGCTGGGCGGGACGGCGGCGCGGTCGGTCATGGTGGTGCGTCCTCTCGGCTGGCCCGCGAGCGGGTGTGAGCTCCCAGCATCACCGAAGGGCGGTCTCGCCCGCGACCTCGCCCGGAGCTCCGTGCGTCGCGGACCGCTAGGCTCACCGGACCTGCCCGACGAACGACGGAGCTCTCATGTCCTTGCTCGCCCCTCTGCTCGGCAGGGCCTCTGCCGACCCGTCGCGCTGGACGACCCTGTGGGAGGTGCTCGCCCCGTACGGGGGGCGGGTGACGCCGTCGGGCATCGAGTCCTGGCAGCGGGCCGCCGGCCGCATGGACGCCGAGTCGCTGCGCAGGGCCGACAAGCAGCTCACCGAGGCGTACGTGCTGCTCGACACCGAGGCGCACGCCCGCGTCGTGGGCTACGTCGCTCGGGACGCCGTGTTCGCTCGGCGTCGCTTCGTGCGCACCCTGGACGCCGTGATCGTCGCCGGCCCCGAGGCCGTCGCTCGTGTGGCCGCGGACCCCTCGGCGCTGCGGTCCTACGACACCGTCCCGGTGCGCGAGCCCTACTCCGAGCCCGTGGTGCCCGTCGAGACGCTCGGGACCCGGATCGCCGCCGCGGCGGCGCGGAAGGGCATCCGTCGTACGTGGAACAACGAGGCGGTCGGGATGCTGGACCGCAGGCGCAGCAAGCAGTGGCCGAGCAGACCCGCGAGCACGGCCTGGCGCGACCCCGAGATCGGATGGCTCCACGTCGACGCGAGCACGCTGTGCGCGGACGACGGTCCCGAGGGCGAGGACGGGGAGAGGAGCTGGTACGCCGCCGGATCCGTCGCTGCGGGCCGCCTCTTCCGCGCGCTCCACGGCGTCGCGGGCGACGGGTTCGGCGACCAGCGGCCACGGCACCTGCGGGACGTCGAGATCGAGATCGACCTGATCCGCGACGAGGAAGGGAGTGACGACGCCGACCCGCAGGACGAGACGTCGTGCATCAACGACGAGGGCGTCTACCTGACGAGCTTCGTGCACCCCGAGGACGCGAGGATCGAGGAGTTCGACGCTCGGGTCGAGCTGCTCACCCGACACACGGCAGGAGCCCTCGCACACGCGGCCCTGGGATTCCCACCGGCCGAGATCGCGATCCTCCAGCGGGTCGCGACGAGCGGCGTCTGACGTGAGCCGCTCCGTCGCGGGCCGCGACGGAGGAGGTCACGCCAGCGCCCTGACCGTCTCGAGGGTGTCCGCCTCGTCGGCGGTCTTGTCGTCGCGGTAGCGCAGCACGCGCGCGAACCGCAGCGCGAGCCCGCCCGGGTAGCGCGTGGACCGCTGGAGCCCGTCGAACGCGATCTCGACGACCTGCTCGGGCCGCACGTGCACCACGTGGTCGCTGCGCGAGGTCTCGAGCGCGAGGAACCGCTCGGTCTGCCAGCGCAGCATCTCGTCGGTCATGCCCTTGAACGTCTTGCCGAGCATCACGAACCCGCCCTGGGGGTCCCGCGCGCCCAGGTGGATGTTGGACAGCAGACCCGTCCGGCGCCCCGACCCCCACTCGACCGCGAGCACCACGAGGTCGAGCGTGTGTCGCGGCTTGACCTTGACCCACCCTGCGCCGCGGCGCCCGGCCGCGTACGGCGCGTCGAGCAACTTCACGACCACGCCCTCCTGCCCCTCGCGCACGGCCTCGGCGAAGAACTCCTCGGCCGCACCGGGGGAGGAGGTCCGCAGGCGACGGACCGTGAACGACTCCGCGACCCGGTCGAGCACGTCGAGCCGTTCGTGCAGCGGGGCGTCGATCAGGTCGTCGCCGTCGGCGTGCAGCACGTCGAAGAAGTACGGGCGGAGCGCGAGCGCCCCTGCGAGCGCGGTCTCGCTCGCCTCGCCGCCCGGGCCGGGGGCGTCGCTCCCGCCGTCCGCTCCGGGAGCCTCGCGCGTGGCCGAGCGTGCGGCCGTCTCCTGGAACGGCCGGGCCACCCCGTCCGGCCCGACGACGAGGGCCTCGCCGTCGAGCACGAACCGCTCCGAGGCCAGGGAACGTGCGGCCGCGACGATCTCCGGGACGCGCGAGGTGATGTCGTCGAGCGAGCGCGTGAACACCCGCACCTCGGTGCCGTCGCGGTGCACCTGGATGCGGATGCCGTCGAGCTTCACGTCGACCGACACCCGGTGTCCCGGGTCGTCCGCGGTAGGGGAGGCGCCGAGCTTGTCGAACGCCGCCGCCACGTCGGGGGCCGACTGCGCGAGCATGGGCCGCACGGGGCGACCGACCTCGAGGCCGAAGCCGGCCAGGGCGGTGAGCGCCGCCGTCGGGCCTGACGCCTCGAGGGCCGCGCGGGCGACCGGGCCCGTGGCCCCGCGCAGCATGACCGCTCGCCGCACCGCGTCGACCGGGACGCCCGCGGCCTCGGCGACCGCGTCCACGACCAGCGCGTCGAGCGCGCCCTGCCGCAGGTCTCCCGCGACCAGGCCGCGCAGGAACGACTGCTCGCGCTCGGTCGCCGCCGCGAACAGCGCAGTCGCCGCCGCGGACCGAGCGGTGTCCGAGCCCGGACCCGCGAGCGCCGCCATCTCCTCGAACGTCGCGTCGACCGCCGCGACCGAGAGCGTCGGGGACGCGGCGGGCGGCGGCAGGGAGCGCAGCGATGCCCAGCCGAGTCCCGTGCGGCGCTGCCGCAGCTCGCCCGCGAGGTAGGACACGACGATCTCGACGTCGTCACCGGGCACGCCTGCCTCTCCGTGCGACGCGGCCCGGCGCAGCAGGTCGGCCAGCGCCGCACGCTTGGCGAGGCGCGAACGGGTGGCGGCGACGGCGTCGGACGTGGCGGCGACCTCGGCGAGCAGCATGTCTCATCCTCGCGCCACCCCGCCCGACCCGCTCGGCCAGCCCGACGGCGGTACCCGGCCCTGCGGACCTCCTCGTCCCCGGGCTACGCTGCCCACGACCGTCGACGAAGGAGTGGGACGTGGAGATCGCGGGCAAGGTCGCGCTGGTGACCGGTGGGGCCTCGGGCCTGGGGCGGGCGACCGTCGAGGAGCTGGTCGGCGCGGGGGCGCGCGTCGTGGTCGCGGACCTGCCGGGCTCGCCCGGACAGGCGCTCGCGGACGCCCTGGGCGACGCGGTCCGGTTCGTGCCGACCGACGTGACGAGCGAGGACGACGTGTCCCGCGCCCTCGACGCGGCCACCGAGCTGGGGGGGCTGCACGTCGCGGTGAGCTGCGCGGGGATCGTGCTCGCGCGGCGCGTGCTCGGCAAGGGCGGTGTGCATGACCTCGCCGCGTTCCAGAAGGTCGTGACCGTGAACCTGGTCGGGACGTTCAACGTCGCGCGGCTCGCGGCCGAGCGCATGGTCGCGCTGGGGGGTGCCGGTGGTGACGGGGGCGGGGAGGCGCGCGACGAGCCCGAGGAACGGGGCGTGATCGTGAACACCGCGTCGGTCGCGGCGTTCGACGGCCAGGTGGGCCAGACCGCCTACGCGGCGTCGAAGGGGGCCGTCGCCGCGATGACCCTGCCGCTCGCGCGTGACCTCGCCGACAAGCGCATCCGGGTCATGACCGTCGCGCCCGGCATCTTCAGCACGCCCATGATGGCGTCCCTGCCCCCCGAGGCTCAGGACTCGCTCGCGGGCCAGGTGCCGCACCCGCGCCGGCTCGGCCGCCCCGAGGAGTTCGCGCGCCTGGTGCGGGCGATCGTCGAGAACCCCATGCTCAACGGCGAGGTGATCCGCCTCGACGGCGCGATCCGGATGGCGCCGCGCTGATCCTCGTCCGCTGAGTGCGGAGTAGTTGCTGTGGATCGCCGGTGATGACGACAAATACTCCGCACTCAGCGGAAGGTGGTGTCCGTTTCGGACGGGTTCCCGTCTCAATCTCTACTGATTCGGTCCAGAATGCGGACGGTTGGCCCAAGTCGTTGACACACCCAGGGCCCGGGCATACATTCCGGGCCATCGGCAGACGCCCCGTCCGCCGCACCGCAGCACGACGACCCGAGGAGGACCCGTGGACACCAGCACCGCGCTCGTCCTCGTGACGGCCACGTCGGCCCCCGCACGTCGAATGTGTTGTTCCCCCGGGCGCCCCGTCGTCCCGGGCCGCGTCTGTTGTTGAGCCTGCGCTCCGCCTGACGCCTCCCGAGCCGAGCCGGCTCGTCCCTGAACCGCCCCGCCCGTGACCGGGTCGCCGCGGCATGCCGATCGACGGCCGGCCACGGTGCCACCGACCACCGCGCCGGGCGGTCCACCCGCTGCACCCTGTTCGCGCGACCCGTCGCGGCTGTCCGTCGACCCCTGCGACAGCCCCTCCTCGCGACCCCGCACCCGACCTCCCGGAGTGGAACGACCCATGCCTGACTCGAACCTGACGCCACTGTTCGCCCCCACCTCGCAGCCCGCTGCCCAGTCCGACGAGCAGGCCGCGAGCCGGCCCGTCGAGGACGACCTCGACACGCTCGCCAGCATCGACGACCTGCTCGACGAGCGCCCGCGCCGCTCGGTGCACCTCGGCATCGACCTGTCCGACGCCGGCGCGCGAGCGGGGGCGTGGCGAGCCGTGGGATCGCAGTCACCGCAGCTCTTCGACGCGCACCGGCTGCAGGAGCTCGTCGCGACCGCCCAGCGCGGCGTGCTCGACTTCGCGCTGTTCGACGACACGTTCTCGCTCCAGCCCACGCGCAACACGACGCTCCGCGGCCGGCTCGACGCCGCGCTCGTGGCCTCGCGGCTGGCCCCCCGCTCGACGGGCATCGGCCTCGTCGCGACCGTCGACACCACGCACACCGAGCCCTTCCACGTCTCCAAGGCGATCGCGACGATCGACCACGTGAGCACCGGCCGGGCGGCCTGGCAGGTGGGCTGGTCGACGAGCGAGGCCGCCGCGGCGCTCTTCGGCCGCAAGGACGCGCAGAGCCCCGCGGACGCGATCGCCGAGGCCGAGGAGGCCATCGAGGTCGTGAGCCGCCTCTGGGACAGCTGGGAGGACGACGCCGAGATCCGCGACGTCCCCTCGGGCCGGTTCATCGACCGCGACAAGGTGCACTACGTCGACTACGACGGCGTCCGCTTCGCCGTGAAGGGGCCCTCCATCACGCCCCGCTCACCCCAGGCGCAGCCCCCGGTCGTCGTGCGCGCGGACTCCGCCGAGGCACTGGCCCTCGCAGGCCGTCGCGCCGACGTCGTGCGCGTACGGGCCACGACGCTCGACGGTGCGAAGGCGCTGCGCGACCAGGTGCGTGCCGCCGCCGCGGACGCGGGCCGGGACCCCGACGACCTGCGCGTCCTGGTCGACCTGTACGCCGTGATCGGGCAGGACCGGGCCAGCGCGCAGGCGCGGCTCGACCTGCTCGAGGGGCTCGAGGGCATCACGTGGGACACCGACTCGCTCACGCACGTCGGCACGGCCCGCGACCTCGCCGAACTGGTCGAGGAGTGGTTCGACGCCGGCGCGGCCGACGGGTTCACGATCCGTCCGTCCTCGCTGCGCACCGACCTCGACGCCCTCGTCGACGGCGTCGTGCCCTTGCTCCAGGAGGCCCGTGTCTTCCGGTCGGCCTACCCCGGCACGACCTTGCGGGACACCCTGGGGCTCGCACGCCCCGCCAACCGCTACGCCGCTGCGATCGCCTGAGGAACCCCCACCATGACGCACCCCACCCCCGACTCGACCCGTTCGCGCGACGGCCGTCCCCGCAAGCAGATCCACCTGGGCGCGCACTTCCCGGGAGTCAACAACACGACCGTATGGAGCGACCCGGCCTCCGGCAGCCAGATCGACTTCGCGTCGTTCGAGTACCTCGCGCGCCGGGCCGAGGTCGCGAAGCTCGACTTCTTCTTCCTCGCCGAGGGCCTGCGCCTGCGTGAGCACAAGGGGCAGATCCACGACCTCGACGTGGTCGGCCGCCCCGACACGCTCCCGGTCCTGGCCGCGCTCGCCGCGGTCACCGACCGCCTGGGCCTCGCGGGTACGGTCAACACGACGTTCAACGAGCCCTACGAGCTGGCCCGCCAGTTCGCGACGCTCGACCTCCTGTCGGGTGGCCGCGCGGCCTGGAACCTGGTCACGAGCCCCGACGCCTTCACGGGTGCCAACTTCCGTCGCGGCGGGTTCCTGCCCTACGAGGAGCGGTACGAGCGCGCGGGCGAGCTCGTCGCCCTGGCCCGCCGGCTCTGGGACTCGTGGGCCGACGAGGCCGTGGACGACGACGAGGTCGAGCGGGCGGGGGCCGTCCGACCGTTCGCGCACCAGGGCAGGCACTTCGACGTGGCGGGACGCTTCGAGACCCCCCGCGGGCCCCAGGGGCACCCCGTCCTGTTCCAGGCGGGCGATTCGGCCGACGGTCGCGACTTCGCCGCCGCGACGGCCGACGTGATCTTCTCCGCGCACTCGGCGTTCGAGGACGGCCAGGCGTTCTACGCCGACGTGAAGTCCCGCCTCGCGGCCCACGGTCGCGACCGCGACTCGCTCAAGATCCTCCCCGCGACGGTCGTCGTCCTGGGGGACACGGCCGAGGAGGCCGCCGAGCGGGCGCGGGAGATCCGGCTCCAGCAGGTCCCCGGCCGGACCGCCATCGCGTTCCTCGAGCAGGTCTGGGGTCGGGACCTCACGGCGTACGACCCCGAGGGGCCGCTGCCCGACGTCGAGCCCGACCTCGACCACCTGAACATCACGCGCGGCCGCGTCCGGCACATCAAGGACCCCGCGCCCGTCGTCGCGGCGTGGCGCGAGAAGGCCGCGGCCAACGGCTGGTCCATCCGGGACCTCGTGATCGAGGTGTCGGGCCGCGGCGGGTTCGTCGGCACGGCCCAGCAGGTCGCCGACGACATCGACCGCCACGTGCAGGAGGACGCGTCGGACGGCTTCATCCTCGTGCCGCACCTGACCCCGGCCGGCCTCGACGACGTGTTCGACCAGGTCGTGCCGCTGCTCCAGGAGCGTGGCTCGTTCCGCACCGAGTACACGGGCACGACGCTCCGGGACCACCTGGGGCTGGCGCGCCCCGAGGCGGGCACGGGCATCCCCGCCCGTGCCCCCTCCGGCGCCGCGGCGCACTCCGCCTGACCCGTCCCGACACCGTCCGACACCAGCCCGAAGGAGCATCATGACGACGAGCACCACGTCCCCGACAGGCGTCACCACGCGCGGCCGCCACACGGCGTCCGCACCGACGGGCACGCCCGCCGAGCCGTCCGACGGCTCGGCGACGAGCGCCGCCGTCGCCGCGTGGTCGGCGTGGCACGCCGAGCGTGAGCGCACCCTGCGCGAGCAGCACGGCTGGCTCACGCTCACCACGCTGCACTGGGTCCCGGAGTCCCCGACGGCCTTCCCGGGCCTGCCCGGCCAGTGGTGGTCGGACACGGACGGCGTGCACCTGCGGGCAGCGGCGGCCGACGCGATCGTCCCGGCCGGCGGCCAGGACGTGCTGCGCGGCACGCACGTGCAGGACGTCGCGGAGGGCGCCTCGACGTTCGTCGCGACCTTCGTGCCCGACGGCGTCGACCCGGCCTCGCCCGTCGCGGTCGAGCTCGTGCGGCGCACCGGAAGGTACGGGCTGCGCGTGCGTGACCCCCGGGCTCGCACCCGGGTCGCGTTCGAGGGGGTCCCGACCTTCGACTACGACCCGTCATGGGTCCTCGACGCACCGGTGCGCTGGTACGACGCCCCGGTCGCCGAGGTCGTGGGCGGGGCGCAGCCCGGCCTCGAGCACCACGTCCAGGTCGTGGGCGAGGTCGACGTCGCGCGCGACGGCCTGACCACGACGCTGCGGCTCACGGGCACGCCCGGCGGCAGCACGAGCCTGCTGTTCACCGACCCGGCCCCCGGTATCGCGGACTGGCGGGTGCTGTTCGTCGACCGTGCGACGGCCGGTGGGTCCGGGACCGATGTGGCCGAGACGTCGGACGACGAGACCACGGCCGGCCCGGACGCCGCCCGCACGCTGCGCCTCGACCTGAACCGGACGCTCAACCTGCCCTACGCCTTCACCGACTTCGGCACGTGCCCGCGCCCGGTCGACGGCAACGTCCTGCCGTTCTCGGTCGAGGCGGGGGAGAAGGCCCCCCGATGAGCGCGCTCACCACGGCGGTCACGACCCGCTCCGTGCACCTGCACGACCCGCTCGTGCGGCCCCTCCTCGACGAGCTCGCCCACGAGTACGCGTCGCGCTACCGCAGCCTGCTCGACGAGGAAGAGCTCCGCGCCGAGATGGAGCACTACCCGGCCGCCGACTTCGCGGCC
The DNA here is from genome assembly GCF_016907235.1 of Oerskovia jenensis. NCBI lineage: Bacteria > Bacillati > Actinomycetota > Actinomycetes > Micrococcales > Cellulomonadaceae > Oerskovia > Oerskovia jenensis. The sequence continues at coordinate 1,964,521 of NZ_JAFBBO010000001.1, read as the reverse complement.
CCCGACGGCGAGCTCGTGCTGCTCCTCGCGGACGGCGAGCCGGTCGCCGGTGGGGCGTTCCGCCGTCGGGCAGAACCGGAGGTCGGCGACCCTGCGCGCCGGACCCTGCCCGGCGCCGGGCCGTACGCCCAGGGCGGGACCCACGACGCCGACGGCACCCCCGTCGTGCGGACCGCCGAGCTCAAGCGCATCTGGACCCACTCGGCCCACCGGCGGCGCGGGCTCGCCCGCCAGGTCCTCGTCGAGCTCGAGCAGCGTGCGGCCGCGCGCGGCTACACGCGGATCTACCTGACGACCGGCCCCCGCCAGCCCGAGGCCGCGGGTCTGTATCTCGGCGCGGGGTACACCCCGCTGTTCGACGTGACGCGCGACCCCGAGGAGATCGGGCCCCTGGCGTTCGAGAAGTGGCTCTGTCCGGACGTGTCAGAACCAGCGTGACCCCGAGGTCACGCTCGCTCTGACACGGCACGCCGCCCCGTCCGCCCCTCCCTTCTCACCCGCCCGAGGTCTGCCATGAGCACCCTGTCCCTGCCGCAGGACGAGTCCCGCCAGCTCGTCCCACCCCCCGGATCGCTGCCCGACCCACCCGGCACCGCGACGCTCGCGTCGGCGACCACCGCCGCGGGCGGAGCGGACGCGACGACGCGCTGGGAGGACCTCAAGGTCGTCCCGGCCCGCCACCCGGGCCGCTGGGTCGCGACCGCCGGCGTCGCCGTCCTGCTCGCGATGGTCATCAGCTCGCTCGTGACCAACCCCAGGTGGGAGTGGACGATCGTCGCGCAGTACCTGACGTGGCCCTCGGTGCTGAACGGACTGTGGGGGACCATCCGGCTCACCGCGGTCGCCGCGGTCATCGGGTTCGGGCTCGGGACCGTCCTCGCGCTCATGCGCCTGTCCCGGTCGCCGCTGCTCCAGGCCGTGTCGTCGGCCTACACGTGGGTGTTCCGCTCGGTGCCGCTGATCCTGCAGCTCCTGCTCTGGTACAACCTGGCCTACCTCTACCCGACGCTCTCGCTCGGCATCCCGTTCGGGCCGGGCTTCCTCGAGTTCGGGACCCTCGACGTGATCGACAAGTTCGGTGCCGCGATCCTGGGCCTGGGTCTGTCGCAGGCCGCGTACTCCTCGGAGATCGTGCGCGCCGGGATCCTCTCGGTCGACCAGGGCCAGCACGAGGCCGCGGCCTCGCTGGGCATCCCGCGCTCGCGCCAGACGCTGCGCATCGTGCTGCCGCAGGCCATGCGGACCATCGTGCCGACGTCGGTCAACGAGATCATCGGCCTCGTCAAGGGCACCTCGGTCGTGTACGTCCTCGCGTACGGCGAGCTGTTCTACACGATCGGCGTGATCTACGGCCGCAACCAGCGCGTCGTCCCGCTGCTCATGGTCGCGGCCATCTGGTACCTCATCATCACGACGGTCCTGACGATCGCGCAGTACTACGTCGAGCGGCACTACGCCAAGGGCGCCGTCCGCACGCTGCCCCCGACCCCGGTCCAGCGCGTCCGGTGGACGCTCCAGGTCGCGTGGTCCCGGGTCACCGGACGCCCCGCGCCCGCCCACCTGCCGCCCGCCTACGCGGCGCGCGCCGCCGTCGGCCGCGGCCACCTGACACGGACCGGCGCGACCGACCACCACACCGGAGGTGCCGCATGACCGCCACGACCACGCGTCCCGCGGCCGAACCGGCCAGCCCGGCCGCGACGCCCCTGGGCCTCGTCGAGGTCCGCGGCGTGCACAAGTCCTACGGCACCCTCGAGGTGCTCGCGGGCATCGACCTCGTGGTCCGCCCGGGTGAGGTGACCGTGATCCTCGGCCCGTCCGGTTCGGGGAAGTCGACGCTGCTGCGCGTCATCAACCACCTGGAGAAGGTCGACCGCGGGTTCGTCGCGGTCGACGGCGACCTCATCGGGTACTCCCGCAAGGGGGACACCCTGCGCGAGCTCAAGGAGAAGGACATCCTCGTCCAGCGCACCCGGATCGGGTTCGTGTTCCAGAGCTTCAACCTCTTCCCGCACCTCACGGCCCTCGAGAACGTCGTCGAGGCGCCCGTCTCGGCCCAGGGGCGGCCGCGCGCCGAGGTCGAGGCCGAGGCGCGCGAGCTCCTGGCCCGGGTCGGCCTCGCCGACAAGGTCGACGCCCGCCCGCGCCAGCTCTCGGGCGGGCAGCAGCAGCGCGTGGCGATCGCCCGTGCGCTGGCCACCCGCCCGCGCGTGCTGCTGTTCGACGAACCGACGTCGGCACTCGACCCGGAGCTCGTCGGCGAGGTGCTCGACGTCATCAAGGACCTCGCGCACGGCGGCACGACCATGGTCGTCGTCACGCACGAGATCGGCTTCGCCCGCGAGGTCGCCGACACGGTCGTGTTCATGGACGCGGGCCGCATCGTCGAGCAGGGCCCGCCCGGCCAGGTCCTCGACGCCCCGCGCCACGACCGGACCAGGGCGTTCCTCGACAAGGTCCTGTGACGTCTCGGCACGTCCGCTGCCCGGTGCGTGCCACCCACCCCACCGCACTCCCACCCACCACGAAAGAGAACACGATGTCCCTGCACACCTCCGGCGCGACCGTCCGCTCCTCCGCGGCGTCCCGCACCGGTCGCCGCCCCTCCCGCCTCTCCCACCGCGCGGTCGCCGCGGTCGCGACCCTGCCGCTCCTCGCGCTGCTCGCGGCGTGCGCGACGAGCGCCGACGCCGAGCCGGGCACGGCCGACAACGAGAAGGCCGCCGAGGCGGCCGGGCTCGTGATCGACACCTCGCCCGACCAGGAGTTCATCCACACGACCGCCTCGCCCGAGGCGATCGCGCTCCTGCCCGCGGACGTCAAGGCCGCGGGCGTGCTCAAGGTCTCCACGACCGCGGGCGGGCTGCCTCCGCTCGGCTTCCTCGCGGACGACGACAAGACGCCCATCGGCAACGAGCCCAACATCGCGGTCCTCGTGGCCGACGCCCTGGGGCTCGAGCTCGAGCTCGAGGTCAAGGCGTGGGCCGACTGGCCGCTCGCGCTGCAGTCCGGGGACGTCGACGCCGTGATCTCGAACGTGACCGTGACCGAGGAGCGCAAGGAGCTGTACGACTTCTCGTCCTACCGCAACGACCAGCTCGGCTGGCTCTCGGGTGCGTCGAACGACAAGGTGCCCGCGATCAAGGAGGCCAAGGACATCGCGGGCCTCACGGTGGGCGTCGGGTCGGGCACCAACCAGGAGAAGATCCTGCTCGCCTGGAACGAGGAGAACGTGGCCGCGGGCCTCGACCCCGTCAAGGGCGGGGAGCCCGAGTACTACGAGGACTACAAGGACGCGCTGCTCGCGGTCGCGTCGGGTCGCCTCGACGTGTACGTCGGGCCCAACGCGAGCCTCGCGTACAGCGCCGCGACCGCGCCCGACCAGTACAAGGTCGTCGGCACGCTCAACGGCGGCTGGCCCGCGACCGCGCAGATCGCCGTCGCGACCCTCAAGGGCAGCGAGCTGGCCCCGGCCGTGACCGCGGCGATCAACCACGCGATCGAGGACGGCAGCTACGCGGAGCTCCTCGAGCACTGGGGCCTGGAGGACGAGGCGATCCCTACCTCGGAGACCAACCCGCCCGGGCTGCCCAAGCCCTGACCCCGGACGACCGTCCGGCCCGCGGGGCTCCTCCTGGGACCCGCGGGCCGGCGGCACCGATCCACTCCTCCGCGAAAGAGAGCCAGCCAGATGACCGAGCACGTGTCGCACGTCGTCGTCGGCGGTGGCGTCATGGGGTCCGCCGCGGCGTGGCAGCTCGCGCGCGCGGGGCACGACGTCGTCCTGCTCGAACGCTTCGAGCCCGGCCACGCGAACGGCGCCTCGCACGGCGCGTCGCGCATCTACCGCACGACGTACTCCCAGCCTGCGTACCTCGACCTCGCGCAGGAGGCGTTCGGCCTGTGGCGCGAGCTCGAGCGCGACGCCGGCCTGCGCGCGGACGCGGTCCTCACGCTGACGGGTGGCGTGAGCCACGGGTTCCCACGGCGCACCGAGATCGGGGACGCGTTCGTCGAGCGCGGCATCCCGCACGAGTGGCTGCGGCCCGAGGAGGCCGCCGAGCGTTGGCCGGGCCTGCGGTTCGAGGGCGACGTGCTGCACGAGACCGCGACGGCCGGCCGCGTCCACGCCGACCGTGCGGTCGGGGCCTTCCAGTCCGCGGCCCGCGCGCACGGTGCCGACGTCCGCCACGGCGTCCACGTCCGCCACGTGCACCCGGGACCGGGCTCGGTGCGCGTCGTCACGGACCGGGGCGACCTGGTCGCGGGCACGGTCGTGGTGGCCGTGGGTGCGTGGAGCGCGGGCCTGCTGGGGGAGGCGTTCCCCGAGCCCGACGGCGCCGCGCCCCTCCCGTCCCTCGTCGTCACCCAGGAGCAGCCCGCGCACTTCGCGCTCGCCCCGGGTGCACCGGCGGAGGGCACCTGGCCGGCGTTCACGCACGCCCCCGCCGAGCCGCACGCGTGGCCCAGCGGCGTCTACGGGCTCGCGACCCCGGGCGAGGGGATCAAGGTCGGCTTCCACGGCGTCGGGCCGCGCACCGACCCCGACCGGCGGACCTTCCGGCCCGAGCCCGGGCAGCTCGCCCAGCTCCAGGACTACGTCCGGACGTGGGTGCCGGGCGCCGACGCGGACCGGCTCGTGCCCGTCTCGTGCACGTACACCACGACCCCGGACCACGACTTCGTGCTCGACCGCGTGGGCCGCGTCGTGATCGCCGCGGGGTTCTCGGGGCACGGCTTCAAGTTCGCGCCGTCGATCGGGCGCGTCCTGGCAGGGCTGGCCCGCGAGGACCCGGACACGTCGCCCGAGGCCGCGGACCGCCTGTTCTCCCTGGCCCGCTTCGCACGCGGTCCCGTGGCGCAGGTCCCCGGCCGGGCGGGCTGACCGGCCGACCCTCCTGCGACACCGACCACCTCGATCCGCTCCGACCCACCGAAAGGCCACCATGTCGACCACGACCGACCTCGACGCCCTCGCCGAGACCGCGCCCGCCGACCCCGCTCCCTCCGAGGCGGCCCCCGCGACGGGCTCGCCCCTGGCCGAGCGCTACGGCGCCGACCAGGCCGTCCTCCTCGCTCCGCCCACCGAGACGATCGACGGGATCCTGCGGCACCGTACGGTGCGCGCCTACCTCCCCGACCCGCTCGACGAGTCGGTCCTGCCGACGCTCGTCGCAGCCGCGCAGTCGGCCCCGACGTCGTCCAACATGCAGTTCTGGAGCGTCGTCGCGGTGACCGACCCGGAGCGCAAGGACCGGCTCGCGGCGCTCGCGGGCGGTCAGGAGCACATCCGGCAGGCGCCGCTCCTGCTCGTGTGGCTCGCGGACCTGGCGCGTGCGCGCGCGATCGGCGAGGCGCACGGCACCTCCCTCGAGGGGACCGACTACCTGGACTCGACGGTCGTGGCGTTCGTCGACGCGGCCCTCGCGGCGCAGAACGCGGTCGTCGCCGCGGAGTCGCTGGGGCTCGGGACCGTGTACATCGGCGCGCTGCGTCACCACCCCGAGCAGGTCGCCGACGAGCTCGGCCTGCCCGCGGGCACCGTCGCGGTGGTGGGGCTCGTCGTCGGGCACCCGGACCCGGCGGGAGGCGAGCGGGTCAAGCCGCGGCTGCCGCAGGCCGCGGTGCTGCACCACGAGACGTACGACCTCGACGCCCAGGCCGAGCACGTCGACGCCTACGAGGACGTCATCGCGCCGTTCTACCGCGACGAGGGGCTGACGGAGAGCTGGCGGCGCCGCGTGGTCGACCGGCTCGCGATCCCCGGCCCCCAGCGCGGCCACGCGCACCTGCACTCGGCGCTCGCGGCGCGCGGCCTGCCGTCCCGCTGACCCACCTCCTGCTGAGTGCGGAGCAGATGTCGTCAGATCGGGCGATCGACGACAACTACTCCGCACCCAGCGCCCCACCGACTCACAGAGGACCTTTCGATGACCACCTCCGACCTCCCGGCCACCCACCAGCCCCGGGTCCCGCTGTCGATCCTCGACCTCGCGGTCGTGAGCGAGGGGGCGACAGGCGCCCAGGCCCTGCGCGACACGCTCGACACCGCGATCCGCGCGGACGCGCTCGGCTACCGCCGCATCTGGTTCGCCGAGCACCACCTGTCCCCGGGCGTCGCGTCGGCGTCCCCCGCAGTCCTCGCGGCCCTCGTCGCGGAGCGCACGCCGCGCATCCGGGTGGGATCGGGGGCCGTGCTGCTGAGCACCACGAGCCCGTTGATCGCGGCCGAGCAGTTCGGGACCGTCGCGGCCCTGCACCCGGGCCGGGTGGACCTGGGACTGGGCCGGGCGTTCACGCCGCCGCCCGCCAGGGGTGCGCAGAGCGCGGGCGGCGAGGCCCCGCCGTCGGGCACGGGAGAGGCGCCGCCCGCAGCGCAGGTACCGCCCGCCCCCGCCCGGCCGGCCGGGCCGCGCGTGGTCGACGGGCTCCTGGTCCCCGCGGCACCTGGCGTCGACTTCTCCGACTCCGCGCTGCGTGAGCGGCTGCTCGCGCAGAAGGAGGTCGTGGGCGCGAGCCGGACCCCGGGGGAGTTCCGCGCCGAGCTCGAGCTGGTCCTGGGGCTGCGCGCCGGGACGTTCACCGACGGCGCGGGCACCGCGTGGACGAGCCCGCCCGTCGAGGGCGCGGCGTTCGACCTGTTCGTCCTCGCGTCGAGCGGTGGGATCAGCGCACGTGTCGCGGGCGAGCTCGGGCTGCCGCTCGCCGCGAACTACCACGTGGGCCCGTCCGCGACCCTCGACACGATCGCGGCGTACCGGGCGGCGTTCCGGCCGGGGGTGCTCGACCACCCGTACGTCGTGGTCTCGGCCGACGTCCTGGTCGCGGACAGCGACGCCGAGGCCCGCCGGATCGGCGAGCCCTTCACGGCCTGGGTCCTGTCGATCCGTCGCGGCGCCGGCGGTGCGATCGCCTACCCGGCGCCCGGCACGTCGCCCGCGTGGGAGGACCTGACCGACGCCGACCGGGCCGCCGTCCAGGACCGGGTCGACACGCGGTTCGTCGGGTCGCCCGAGACCGTCGTCGAGCGCCTCGAGACCCTGGCCCGCGTGACCGGGGCCGACGAGATCGTCGTCACGACCGCCGCCCACGACCCCGCCGACCGGGCCCGCTCGTTCGAGCTGCTGGCCCAGCACTGGGGTCTGCGGGCGGCTGCGGTCGAACCTGCCGTCGCGGCCGCCCGCGAACCAGCCCTCGCGAGGTAGAGGGATCCCGTCGAGGTAGAGGGCTCCAGCCCTCTACCTCGACGCCAGCCCTCTACCTCGGCACCCGCCACCCATCACACCCAGGAGACGACATGACCCAGCACCAGCCCCTCCTCGCCCCGGCCACCGACGCGGGGGCCCGCGTCGCCGACGGCGCCTTCCTGATCGACGTCCGCAGCGACGGGGGGCGCGCTGCGGCGGGCACCATCCCGGGCGCCACGATCACGGACCGCGACGACCTCGACGCGATCTTCGGCTCCGCGTCGGCCCCCGCGGTGTCGCTCGACACCCCGGTCGTCGTGGTCTGCGGCTCCGAGCGCGGCTCGGGCCCGGTCGCCGAGGCCCTCGCGGCACGCGGCTACACGAACGTCACGCACGTCGAGGGCGGCTTCCCCGCCTGGCGCGACGCCGGGCTCCCGGCCTCCCCGGGGACGGGAGCGACGCCGTCGGGCCCGCACGAGCCCGTCCGGCAGCGCGCATGAGCGCGCCCACCACGGCACGGCCGCACGCGGACAGCACGCCCGACGACGCCGCTCACCCGGGCGAGCGGACCCACCGGGGAGCGGGGTCACCCCGGGAGGGTGCCGGGGTGACCGTGCGGCTCGTGACCCCCGCCGAGCACGAGGCCGTCGCCGACCTGCTCGACGCGGCGTACGGGCACGAGTACTCGATCTCGGAGTCGTACCGCGCCGTGCTGCGCGACGTCGCGAGCCGCGCGGCCGAGCACGACGTGTGGGTCGCCGTCGACGAGACGGGTGCGCTGCTCGGCACCGTCGCGACACCCCTGCCCGGCCGGCACATCTCGCCCCTGGCCCTCGACGGGGAGCTCGACTTCCGGCTGCTCGGCGTCGCGCCCGCCGCCCGCGGCCGGGGGATCGGGACGACGCTCACGCTGCACGTCCTCGACGTGGCCCGCGCGCAGGGGGCGCAGCGGGTCGTCATGAACTCCGGGCCGCAGATGGTCCGCGCGCACCGCCTCTACGCGGCCCTCGGGTTCCGGCGCCTGCCCGAGCGCGAGACCCGTGTGATCGAGGGCGAGGGCGGCGGCCGTCTGCACGCGTACGGACTGGAGCTCGCCCCGGCGCCGCCCTCGCCGGGACGGCAGCACTCCCCGTCCGACCCCACCTGACCCGAACCCACCCCTCACCCCCGGAGAACACCATGCCCGTCGAGTTCCTCGGCATCGCGACCACGAGCGACGCCTCCGAGACCACCGACCGTACGACCGCACCGTTCGACAAGCAGTACCTCGAGCGCATCGTGCGCGCCCACGAGGACAACGGCTGGACCCGCGTCCTGTTCGCCTACGGGTCGAGCGGGCCCGAGCCGTCGGCGCTCGCGGCCTGGACCGCAGCCCGCCTCGACTCGGTCGAGCTGCTGCTCGCGCACCGGCCCAACGTCTCCTACCCGACGTTCGCGGCCAAGTCGTTCGCGACGCTCGACCAGCTCTCCGAGGGGCGCCTGTCCGTCCACTTCATCACGGGCGGCAACGACCACGAGCAGGGGCGCGAGGGCGACACGCTCACCAAGGACGAGCGCTACGCCCGTACCCAGGAGTACATCCAGATCGTCAAGAAGGCCTGGTCGAGCGCCGAGCCGTTCGACCACCACGGGACGTTCTACGACCTCGACGACTTCGTGCTGGACGCCAAGCCGTTCGAGGGACGCACGCCGACCATCTCGTTCGGTGGTTCCTCGGACGCGGCGTTCACGGTCGGTGCGGCCGAGGCCGACATCTACGCGGTGTGGGGCGAGCCGCTCGACCGCACGGCCGAGCAGATCCAGCGGGTGCACGCCGAGGCGGCTGCCGCCGGCCGTTCCACGCCGCCGCGCATCCACGCCGCGTTCCGGCCGATCATCGGGGCCACCGAGGAGCTGGCCTGGGAGAAGGCGCACGGCATCCTGGAGCGGATCGAGGCCCGCAAGGCGGCGGGCGGCGGGGTGCTGAGCCGTCGTCACCCGATCGACAAGCCCGAGAACGCGGGCTCGCAGCGCCTCCTGGAGATCGCCGCGCAGGGCGACCGGTTCGACACGGCCCTGTGGACCGCGACGGCCAAGGCCACCGGGGGAGCGGGCAACTCGAACGCCCTCGTGGGGACGCCCGAGACCGTCGCGCAGGCGCTGCTCGCCTACTACGACCTCGGCGTCCGCATCATCTCGGCGCGCGGCTACGACCTGCTCGACGACGCGACCGACTTCGGCCGCTACGTCATCCCGATCGTGCGCGAGGAGGTCGCCAAGCGCGACGCCGAGGCCGCGCAGACCCAGGCGGCCTGAACCCCATCCCCACTCCCTCCGCGAGATAGAGGGCTCTGGTCGAGGTAGAGGTCTGGAGCCCTCTACCTCGACCAGAGCCCTCTACCTCGGCACGACCCCCACCCCCTTAGGAGCCACCGTGCGTTTCCAGGTCCTCGACATCGTCTTCAACCCTCCCCACCCCGTCACGGGCCGGGCCGTCCCCGCGGCCGACCGGCTCGAGCGCGTCGTCGAGACCGCGGTGCTCGCCGAGGAGCTCGGCCTCGACGCGTTCGCGGTCGGCGAGCGGCACGCGGGCGACGTGCTGTCGTCGTCTCCCACCGTGATCCTCGGGGCGATCGCCGCGCGGACGTCACGCATCCTGCTGAGCACGGGCGTGACCGTGCTGTCCCTGCTCGACCCGATCCGCGTCGCCGAGGACTACGCGACGATCGACCAGCTCAGCCGCGGCCGGTTCGAGATGGTGATCGGCAAGGGCAACGAGGCGCTGCAGTACCCGCTGCTCGGGCTCGACCTCGCCAAGCAGTACGAGTACCTCGAGGAGAACTACGAGCTCCTCCGGCTGCTCCTGAGCGGCGAGGAGGTCGACTGGGAGGGCCGTCACCGCCCGGACCTGCAGGGTGCCACGACCCTGCCGCGCCCGTACGACGGTGCGTTCCGGATCTGGCACGGCTCGGCGACGTCGACGTTCTCGGTCGAGCTCGCAGCGCGGTGGGGTGACCCGATCGTGAGCGCCAACGCGCTCCAGCCCCGGGAGAACTACCAGGTGCTGATCGACCACTACCGCGACCGGTACGCGGCAGCCGGGCACGACCCGGCGTACGGGTTCGTCGGCTCGGGGTCCGGGGGCCTCTTCCTCGCCGACACGACCGAGCAGGCGATCGAGGAGTTCCGCCCCATCTACGAGGGAGCGGTCGCGCGCGCGGACCTGCGGAAGTACGACCCCGCGGCGGTCGGCAAGGTCACGAGCTTCCGGACCATCGAGGAGGCCGTCGAGCGCGGCCCGGCCCTCGTGGGTTCGCCCGAGCGCGTCGCCGAGAAGATCCTCGACTACCACCAGAGCTACGGGCACGACCTCCAGTCGGTCTCGATCAACCACCTCCTGGAGCCGGCCCGGCAGGACGACGTGCTGAGGCGGTTCGCGGAGGAGGTCGTGCCGCTGGTCCGGGCCGAGGTCAAGACCGACCTCTGGGGGCCCGCCGACGTGCGGCGCGCCAAGGGCTTCACGGCGCGGTAGGGCGCCCGGCCAGGGTGCCGGTCAGGCAGCGCCGGCACCCTGGCGGAGCGCTCCCGCAGGTCCTAGGCTGGACGTGTCCTGCGAGTGCGTGCGCGGCGCGCACGGACACGGAAGAAGGCTCCGACGATGTGGCTCCTCGTGATCTCCGGTGCGGTGGGCGCGGCCGTGGTCGCCGCTCTCGCCTGGTTCACGGTGCGCCTCGACCGGCCTCCCGCCGATGCCCTCCCACCCCTCGGACCGCACCGGACCACGCTGCGTGAGCGGCGCCGTCGGGCACCGGATCCCCTCGTCGCGCTCGCGGTCCAGATCCGTCTCGGGAGGCTCGCCGACGAGCTGCGGGCGGTCGAGGCCGACCCGGGCGTGTACGCCCGCGCACACCACTACCTCGCCGCGCAGGGCGCGTACGACGCGCTGCTGCGGGAGGCGTGCCGGCTCAGCGGTCTCGAGGTCGACACGGACCCGCTCGCCGCGGGCCTGCGCAGCGACGAGGACGAACGGCTGCGCGAGGAGCTCGAGCTCAGCTCCCGCGGCTGGACCTGGTAGCGCGCGCCGCACCGTCGCTCGACGGGTCTCACCTGTCGATACGGGCACCACTCGTTCTTGACCCTTTTGGTGCAGATGCCTACGTTCGGGCGCGGTCACGAGATCCACCGTCTGGCTCGGCAGGTGGATCAGCAACCCTCGCGTCGTGGTGGGGTGCTCCCGAGCAAGACCTGGCGGCCGTCGTCCGACGGCCGCAAGCACCGAGTCCCCTCTTCGCGGGACCACTGCCTCCAGGAGACACCCATGCCCGGCACCACCGATCGTCGCCCGCCCCGGCTGACGACCGCAGCGCTCGCCGTCACCGCGGCCCTCGCCCTCGCGGCGTGCGCCACACACTCGTCCGCCGCGGACCCGGACGACGACAAGAACGTCAAGATCCTCTTCGCCACCAACGCCGACTTCGCGATCCCGGTCATCACGGACAAGCTCGAGGCCAAGGGCTACACGGTCGACGCCTCGAGCATCACCGACTTCCAGGCGGCCGCCGGTGCCGTGGCCAACGGCGAGGCGGACTACCACGTGGGTACGCACACGGTCTACCTCCTGTCGCAGACCGAGAAGACGGGTGCGGACATCGTGCCCGCCTTCTACACGGCGCTCGCTCCGGCCGGGTTCTACTCCACGAAGGTCGACTCCTTGGCGGCCCTGCCGGACGGAGCCGTCGTCGGCATCCCGAACGAGCCGTCCAACGTGGGGCGGGCGCTCACCATCCTGGCCGAGGCAGGAGTCATCGAGCTCGGACCGACGGTCTCGTCCGTCTACACCTCGGTCAAGGACATCTCGTCCAACCCGAAGAACCTCGACTTCCGGGAGCTGGACGCCACCCTCATCGCCAAGACGCTCGCCGACCTGGACATCGGCTTCCTGTACAGCAGCGGCGCGAAGAACAACGGCTTCACGCCGGGCGAGGACGCGCTCGCGCTCGACGACATCGCCACGTCCCGGCCGTACACGATCATCGCGGCGACCCGGTCCGAGCTGCTCGACTCCCAGACGACGAAGGACCTCGAGGAGGCGTACCACTCCGAGGAGTACAGGCAGGCGGACCTGGAGTTCAACGGGGGCATCGGCTTCTACCCGTGGGAGTACGACCCCACCGAGGACATCGCGACGTGGAAGCAGGCCGGCTGATGGCCACCGCGGGGAGCCGGCGCCCCAGGCTCGTCCTCAACTTCGTCCTGCGCGTGCAGGGATCGCACGGTGCGGGCTGGCGGCACCGGTCCAGCGAGATCGAACGGGTCCCGACGCTCGACTACTACGCCGACCTGGCGCGCACGGCCGAACGTGGCGTCTTCGACAGCCTGTTCCTCACCGACACCCTCGCGGCGTCGGCCAACCCCGAGGACGCGCTGCAGTGGCCGCTCGACCCGGTCACGATCCTCGGTGCGGTGGCGGCGCGGACCACGCACATCGGGCTGATCGGGACCCACAGCACCACGTTCAACGTCCCGTTCAACACCGCGCGTCAGTTCGCGTCGCTCGATCACGTCAGCGGTGGCCGGGCGGGCTGGAACGTGGTGACGTCCTCGACGGACCTCGCCGCACCCAACTACGGTCTCGACGTGCTCCCCGAGCACGACGAGCGCTACCGGCGGGCGGCCGAGTACCTCGACGTGACCATCGACCTGTGGAACGCGTGGCGGGCCGACGCCGTGGTGGCGGACCGCGCGGCCGACCGGCTGGTCGACACCGACGGGATCCGGGCCGTCAACCACCAGGGGACGTACTTCTCGGTGCGCGGCCCGCTCAACGTCCCGCGAAGCCCGCAGGCCGTGCCGCTGCTCGCGCAGGCGGGGAGCTCGGAGTCCGGGCGCGACCTCGCGGCCCGGTACGCGGACCTCGTCTACGTCCAGCAGAACGACCTCGACGAGGCCGTGAGGTTCCGTACCGACGTCCGGTCGCGAGCGGCCGCGTACGGACGGCGTCCCGGTGCGGTGGTCGTCGCTCCCGGCCTCATCCCGTTCATCGGGCGGTCCGTCCGTGAGGCCCAGGAGCTGCAGCACGAGCTGCTCGACCTGCACGGCACCGACAGGTTGCTCGAACGGGTGTCCACGGTGATCGACCGCTCTCTCGACGGCTACGCCCTCGACGGACCGTTCCCCGTGGACCTCGTGTCCGACGCCCGGGACACGGGGCAGAGCAAGTCCCTCGCCTACCGCATCGCGGAGTACACCTCGACCGGCACCTACACCCTGCGGGAGGTCCTGGCCTGGGTGGACTCGGGCTCGTTCCACCGCACGATCGTGGGGACGCCCGAGGACGTGGCCGACGGCATCCAGCACTGGTTCGAACGCGGAGCCCTCGACGGGGTGAGCGTCATCCCGCCGGTCCTGCCTCGCTCGTTCGAGCAGTTCGTCGACGAGGTCGTCCCGATCCTCCAGCGTCGCGGGCTCACCGAGTCCTCCTACGGGGAGGGGACGCTGAGGGACAGGCTGGGCCTGCCCGCGCCGGTGTCGGACGAGAGCCGTTTCACGGGACACTTCGACACCCTGCCCAGCGTCTCGCAGCACGTGCCCACGGCGTGAGGGGGCGACGATGATCTCCTACCGGAACGTCGACAAGACCTTTCACGTGCACGGTGACGAGGTGCACGCGCTCGACGACGTCTCGTTCGACGTCGCCACCGGGGGCGTGCAGGGCATCATCGGGTTCAGCGGTGCCGGGAAGTCGACCCTCCTGCGGACGACGAACCTCCTGGAACGCCCCGACGCGGGCACGGTGAGCGTCGACGGGGTCGACATCACGGCCCTGGACCGGCGGGGGCTGCGGGAGTTCCGGCGGAGCATCGGCATGGTGTTCCAGCACTTCAACCTCCTTGCGCAGGCGACCGTCCACGACAACGTGGGGTTCGCCCTCGAGGTCGCGGGGGTCCCCCGGAGAGCTCGGCGCCGGCGGATCGAGGAGTGCCTGGCGATCCTCGACATCGAGGACAAGGCACGCGACTACCCGGCGTCGTTGTCGGGCGGTCAGAAGCAGCGCGTGGGGATCGCCAGGGCTCTCGCGAACTCGCCCCGGGTCCTGCTCTGCGACGAGCCGACCTCCGCGGTCGACCCGGAGACGACGGGGACGATCCTGTCCTACCTCCAGCGCGTCAACGTCGAGCTGGGGATCACGATCGTGCTCGTGACGCACGAGATGAACGTCGTCCGGGCGATCTGCGACGACGTCGTGGTCATGGAGGCGGGACGGGTCGTCGAGCGCTTCGACCCTCGCGTCGAGGACCATCTCCCGACGAGCAGGATCGGGCGCTTCCTCGTGGACGACAGGATCCGCCTCGACGGGACACGCGCGGTCGAGGGGGTGAGGGTCTGATGGAGAACGTCGTCGCGGCCTTCCCGGACCTCCTGGTGGCCCTCGGGCAGACGCTGTACATGCTCGCGATCTGCTGGCCCGTGGGGATCGTCCTCGGGCTCACCGTGGCCGTGCTCCTGCGCGTCACGAGCGCGGACGGCCTGCGCCCGCACCGGGCGTGGTTCGCGGTCCTCAACGGGATCGTGAACCTCGGGCGCTCGGTGCCGTTCCTCCTGCTGGCGGTCCTCATGGTCCCGGTCACGCGCCTGATCGTCGGGACGGCGATCGGCACGACGGCCGCGACGGTCCCGCTCGTGGTCAGTGCCGTGCCCTACTTCGCACGCCTCGCCGAGCAGAGCCTCCTCGCCGCCGACAGGGGGTCGATCGAGGCGGCCGAGGCGTTGGGCGCGGGCAGGTTGCGGATCGTCTTCCGGGTCCTTCTCCGCGAGTCGTTCCCGCTGCTCGTGAACGCGTCGATCATCCTCCTGGTCGCGTTCGTGTCGTACACGACGATCGTGGGGATCGTCGGCGGGGGCGGGGTCGGTGACTTCGCGATCCGGTACGGCTACAACCTGTTCCAGACGGACGTCATGGTGTTCTCGGTGGCCGTGATCGTCCTGCTCGTCCAGGTGTTCCAGGTGGTCGGCAATCGGCTCGTGCGCAGGTGGGACCACCGCATCGTCCGGTAGCCCGGCAGTCCGGCGCCCCCGTGCCCGGCGCGCGCCGGGCACAGGTGAGGGGCCCGACGGCGGTGCGAACCGCCGTCGGGCCCCTCACCCGGATCGTGGGGCTCAGAGAGCCGAGTGGTCCCCGATCCGGTGGTAGGACCGGTCGTGGTAGACGAGCGGCGTCGCGCCTGCCCGGGTCCCCGACGCGAGTGCGCGCAGCGAGACCAGGTAGCTGTCGCCCACGGGCGTGCGCTGGATGATGCGGCCGCGCACCCAGGACAGCGCGCCGTCGATCACGGGCTCCCCGGACTCGAGAGGGGACCAGCCGCCGGCCGCGAAGCGGTCGGTCCCGCTCGTCGCGAAGCGTGCCGACACGTCGTCCTGGTCGGCGGCCAGGAAGTTGACCGTGACCGTGCGGGCCGCCGAGATCGCGGGCCACGACGACGACGTCGACGCGAGCGAGAACGCGAGCAGCGGCGGCGCGGCCGAGACCGAGATGACCGACGTCGCCGTGAAGCCCACGGGGCGGCCCTCGTGCTCGAGCGCGATCACCGCGACGCCCGCGGGGTGCTGCCGGAACACCGCCTTGTAGGCGTCGGGGCTGAGCTGCGGCTCGTCCTGCTCGTGGAGCAGGGCCTCGAGTCCGGCGAGGCCCGCGACGTCGGGGCGGGTCGTGGGGTCGGCGGTCATCGGGTCACCTCGGCGAGCTCGGGGGTGGACGTGTCCTGCCCGACGGCGTCGCTCGCCGCCCGCCGCAAGGGCCCTCCCGCGTGGTCGAGCCAGGCGTCGACGGCGGTCGTGAGGTCGGCCTCGTCGAGCCGGGAGTCCAGGAGGGTGAGCGTCCGTGCGGGGACGGTCGCGCCGAGCTCGACGAGGAGCGGGCGCAGGTGCACCTCGCCCGCGAGGGCGTGCGCGGGGTTGCCCGACACCACGACGGGGACGGCGACGACCCCGGCCAGGCCGTCCGGGCCGTAGAGGTCGAGGAACGCCTTGAGCAGCCCGGTGTACGAGCCCTTGTAGACCGGTGTCGCGACGACCAGCACCGCGGCGCTCGCGGCGGTCTCGCGCGCGGCGTCGGCCCGCGGGTGCTCGGGGGCGAGGATCTCGGTGGCGAGGTCGGCCAGGTCGATCGTGGTCGGGGCGGGCTCGGGCGCGTCGGCCGGGGCGAGGCCCAGGTGGTCGGCGACGCGGGCCGCGACCGTCCGGGCGGCCGACAGGGTCCGCGACCCGGGCCGCGGGTTGCCGACCAGGGTCACCACGGCCGGTCGCGGGGGGCCTGGCTCGGCGGGGTGGGGTGCTGCAGGGTGCTGGGTCATCGCTTCCTCACTGTCGTCGTGCTGCACGCTTGCCGCGTCGTGCCGGCGCGGCCAGGTCATCTCCCGGAGCACCCCGTCGTGAAGGGGTTGCTGACCAGCGAGCCGGGGCTTGGTGCTGGTGCTCGTGACCTCTGGGTAGGGGTATAACCCCGGCCGGGGGAATCTGCACCGATCAGGTCGAGAATTCTCAGAGGGTGGACGGAGGTTTCGTTCCGGGGGCCCGGACCTCGGGGCACGGCGCACGGCCCGGTGCGGTGGCGGGTGCGGTGGTCGACGCCCGGACGGGGAGCCCGACTGTTGCCCCGGGCACGGGCAACGTCCCAGGTCGTGAGCCTGCTGTCTCCCAGAGTGGGACGGAAGTACGGCGGAGTTTACGAGTACGTAACCTGGTGCGGTTCAAAGCCCTGCCCTGCCGAGGAGCACTCCATGGATAGTCGTCTGCAGTCCGTCTTCGACGAGGTCCTCGCCCGCAACCCTGGTGAGGTCGAGTTCCACCAGGCGGTTCGCGAGGTCTTCGACTCGCTCGGGCCGGTGCTCCAGAAGAACCCCCAGTACGTCGACGCCGCCGTGCTCGAGCGCATCTGCGAGCCCGAGCGCCAGATCATCTTCCGCGTGCCGTGGGTCGACGACAAGAACCGCGTGCAGATCAACCGCGGCTTCCGCGTCGAGTTCAACTCGGCCCTCGGCCCGTACAAGGGCGGTCTGCGCTTCCACCCGTCGGTCTACCTGGGCATCGTCAAGTTCCTCGGGTTCGAGCAGATCTTCAAGAACTCGCTCACCGGCATGCCCATCGGCGGCGGCAAGGGCGGGTCGGACTTCGACCCGCGCGGCAAGTCAGACGGCGAGGTCATGCGCTTCTGCCAGTCGTTCATGACCGAGCTCTACCGCCACATCGGTGAGTACACCGACGTCCCGGCCGGCGACATCGGCGTGGGTGGTCGCGAGATCGGCTACCTGTTCGGCCAGTACAAGCGCATCACCAACCGCTACGAGTCCGGCGTCCTCACGGGCAAGGGCATCAGCTGGGGCGGGTCGCTCGTGCGCACCGAGGCCACGGGGTACGGCACGGTCTTCTTCGCCGACCACATGCTGCGCACCAAGGGCCAGAGCTTCGACGGCCAGCGCGTCGTCGTGTCCGGCTCGGGGAACGTCGCGACCTACGCGATCCAGAAGGCCCAGCAGCTCGGGGCGAACGTCGTGTCGTTCTCCGACTCGTCGGGATACGTGGTCGACGAGGCCGGCGTGGACGTCGAGCTGCTCCGCCAGATCAAGGAGGTCGAGCGCGGACGCGTGGCCGACTACGTCGAGCGTCGCCCCGGCGCACGCCTCGTCACGGGGGGCAGCATCTGGGACGTCCCCGCGACCGTCGCCCTGCCGTGCGCCACGCAGAACGAGCTCACCGAGCAGGACGCCAAGCAGCTCGTCGCGAACGGTGTCCTCGCGGTCGCCGAGGGCGCCAACATGCCCACCACGCCCGGGGCCGTGTCGTTGCTCCTGGACGCGGGCGTGCTCTTCGCCCCGGGCAAGGCCGCGAACGCCGGTGGCGTCGCCACCTCGGCCCTCGAGATGCAGCAGAACGCCTCGCGCGACGCGTGGACGTTCGAGCACACCGAGAAGCGCCTCGCGCACATCATGGAGGGCATCCACACGCGCTGCGAGGAGACCGCCGACGAGTACGGCGAGCCCGGCAACTACGTCCTCGGGGCCAACATCGCTGGCTTCACCAAGGTGGCCGACGCGATGATCGCCCAGGGCGTCATCTGACGGACCGCCAGGGCCCTCGGCCCTGACCGATCGACGGGAGCGGTGCGCTCCGCGTGTCACGTGACCCGCGGAGGGCACCGCTCCCGTCGGCGTGCGTGGCGGGGCGATCGCCGAGTGCGCCGTCCCGGTCGACGAGAGACGTCGCGCGACGGCCCGAGCCGCGCGCCGGGCAGGGAGACCTGGCCCGACGACGGGGCGCACGCTGCGCCGTCGGGCCGGGTCGCGGGCGCTCGCCGTCGCGGCGCCCCGACCCCTCGGCCGCAGGTCCCGGCCACAGGGTCGGCGAGGGTCCGGGCGTGCTCGCGCCCGCGAGGTCGGCGGGACTACGCTGACCGCTGACCCGGTGCGCTGCGGTGCGCCGCCCCGACCCAAGGAGCATCCCCACATGGCACGCGAGGTCGCCCTCGAGATCGCAGTCCAGGACACCGACGGCGTGCGGGTCGCCGCGCTGGTCGGCGCACAGCGCGTCGAGCTGTGCGCGGCGCTGGGTGCGACGGGCGGGCTGACGCCGAGCATCGGGCTCGTCGAGGCGGCGGTCGCTGCCGCGGTCGAGGCGGCGGGTGACGCCGCGCCCGTCGAGGTGCATCCCCTGATCCGCCCACGCCCGGGCGGGTTCGTGTTCAGCGCGGCCGAGCTCGACGTGCAGGTCAGGGACGTCCGGGCCGCTGTCACGGCGGGGGCGTCCGGTGTCGTGATCGGCGCGCTCACGGCGGACGGTCTGGTCGACGCGGACGCGGTGCGGGCCCTGGTCGCCGCCGCGGACGGGCGCGAGGTGACGTTCCACCGGGCGATCGACGTGGTCGAGGACGTCACGGCGGCGCTCGACCTCCTCGCGGGCCTGGGTGTCTCCCGCGTCCTGACCTCGGGCGGCGCCCCGAGCAGCATCGACGGGGTGGAGCGGCTGGGGCAGATGGCACGGCACGTCGCCG
Source organism: Oerskovia jenensis (assembly GCF_016907235.1). Lineage (NCBI taxonomy): Bacteria > Bacillati > Actinomycetota > Actinomycetes > Micrococcales > Cellulomonadaceae > Oerskovia > Oerskovia jenensis. Next base: position 1,945,312 of record NZ_JAFBBO010000001.1, on the reverse strand, counting down.
GACGCGTGCAGGTCCAGGCGGGCGGGGGAGTGCGCCCGCAGGACGTGGAGGCGCTCGTCGGCGCCGGGGTGGACGCGGTCCACCTCTCGGCCAAGCGCACGCTGTCCGACGACGGCGGGCCCGGCGGCGGGGGAGGGGCCGGCTACGAGGTGACGGACCTGGACGTCGCGCGCGCGGCACGGGCCGCGGTCGACGCGGCGGTCGCGAGCCTCTAGGGGGCCATCCGTCGGGAGCGTTCCCACGGCGGTCGGGCGGGCACGACCGTGTCCGTCGGGCCGCCGCGTTGTGTCCTGCACACCGACGGGGCATCGGGGCACCCTGCCGGAATCCGCAGGATCTAGCCGTTCGTGAGGGTCCAGAGGTCGGCGAGATTTCATTTAGGTAACTTTCCTGTTGTATTGGTCGGAACCTCGTCCTCGATTCGTTAGTGTTCCTGCCACGAGCTCGCACGGTGGCGAGCGGCCGATCAGCGTGACGACGCGTTGACGACTCGAGAGGACCAATGATGATTCGAAGCGTGGCGCGCAAGCGCCTGCTCACGGCGGTTGCCCTGGTGACCGGTGTGACGATGTTCGCGGCCGGCTGCTCCAGCTCCGGGAGCGAGAAGGGCGACGGCGGGAACGGTGGGGACGGTCGCGTCCTCAACGTCTGGGCCGGGACCCAGACGCCGGTCGTGGCGAACTTCAACCCTTACGCTCCGAACCCGCTCCACGCGGCCAACGGCGCGATCTACGAGCCGCTCTTCCACTACAACAAGGCGAAGGCCGGCCCCCCGGAGCCCCGCCTGGGCGACACGTTCGAGTGGTCGGAGGACGGCCTGTCGCTGACCATCTCGATCCGCGAGGGCGTCACGTGGACCGACGGCAAGCCGTTCACGGTCGAGGACGTCGTCTTCTCCTTCACCAACGACGCAGCGAAGAGCCCTTTCCTGGAGTCGGCGGAGAAGGTCGACGACACGTCGGTCAAGCTGACCTTCAACTCGCCGCAGTTCACCGGTGAGGTCCAGTTCCTCGGGACGACGCTGATGGTCCCCGAGCACCTGTGGAAGGACGTCGCCGACAAGGCGACCTGGGCCAACGAGGCTCCCGTCGGCACGGGACCGTTCAAGTTCGACGCCATCACGGACGCGAGCTACACGGTCGTCGCGAACGAGGACTACTGGGACGGCGCCCCCAAGGTCAAGAAGGTCCGCTACCTGGGCATCGACGAGAACCAGAGCGCCGAGAACCTCCTGACCACGGGCAAGGTCGACTGGGCAGCGATGTTCGTCCCGGACCCCGAGCGCATCACGGGCCCGGGCCGGCTCTCGATGGTCAACACCCCTCAGGACCCGACCGTCCTGTACACGTGCTCCACCACGGCGCAGGGCTGCACCGGGCCGCAGACGGACGTCGCCGTCCGCCAGGCGCTCGACCTGCTCGTGGACCGTACCGAGATCAACGAGAAGGCGTTCGCCGGACAGGCCGCCACGATCTCGCCCACGTTCGCCCTCCTCGGTCGTGACGACCGCTGGATCTCGCCCGACGTCGACGCCGAGAGCCCGCAGACGGCGGACCCGGCCGCAGCCGCCAAGGTGCTCGAGGACGCCGGCTACACCAAGGGCGCCGACGGCATCTACGAGAAGGCCGGCCAGAAGGTCGAGCTGTCCCTCATCACGGTCGCAGGCTGGACCGACTACAACACCGTCGGTGACCTGGTCGCCTCCGCAGCCGGAGACGCCGGCATCAAGGTGACGCACGAGCAGGTGACGCAGCCGGAGATGTCCGAGATGCGCGTCGCCGGCAGCTTCCAGCTCATGGTCGGTGGCATCACGGGCCCGTCGCTCGACGACCCGTTCCAGATCTACCGTCAGTGGCTGTCCACCGACTACACGAAGCCCGTGGGCACCGCGCTCGAGTCCGGTGACTTCAACTTCGCTCGCTACTCCAACCCCGTGCTCGACGCAGCCGTCGCCGAGGCCGCCGCCACGAACGACGAGGCCGCCAAGCAGGCCGCCTACGCCACGATCCAGAAGGAGCTCGTCCGCGACCTCCCCTACATCCCGATCGTCGTGAACGCGAGCCAGACCTTCATGGACACCAAGGACTTCACGGGCTGGCCCACCGACGACAACCTGTACGCCTTCCCGCCGTCGTGGAGCACGGTCTCGCTCGGCGTCGTCCTCTCGAAGCTCGAGCCGGTCACCAGCTGATGCCGTCTCGCCGAAGAGGAGCGTCGATCAACGAGGAGACAGCACGATGAGGTTTTTCGCCCGGCGGATCACGTTCTACCTGATCACCCTGTGGGCCGCCATCTCCCTGAACTTCGCCATCCCGAAAATGATGCCCGGCGACCCGAAGCAGCTCTTCATGGAGAAGCTGATGAGGAAGGGCGTCGAGATCACCCCCGGGATGCAGAAGAGCATCGACCTCCTCTTCGGTGAGGACGACAGCAGTCTGTGGGACCAGTACGTGTCCTACCTGAACAACATCCTTCACGGGGACCTGGGCGTCTCGACGACGTTCTTCCCCAAGCCCGTGACGGAGCTGATCGCCACCGCGTTGCCGTGGACGCTCGGGCTGATGGGCATCGCGACCATCATCTCGTTCATCCTCGGCATCGCCGGAGGAGCCTGGGTGGGCTGGAAGCGAGGGACCTGGGTCGACCACGTCATCCCCGCCTCGACCCTCCTCCAGGCCCTGCCGTACTTCTGGCTCGCCCTCATCCTGATCTCGACGTTCGCCGTGAAGCTCGAGTGGTTCCCGGTGATCGGGGGCTACGACATCTTCGGCTTCGACTACGGGCCCGAGTGGTCGTGGGCGTTCGTGGGGAGCGTGATCTACCACGGCACCCTGCCGGCGTTGACGATCATCATCTCGTCCGTGGGCGGTTGGCTCCTGGGCATGCGCAACATGATGGTCGCGACGCTCTCCGAGGACTACATCACCACGGCCGAGGCCAAGGGGCTGCGCCCCATGCGGATCGCCCGGACCTACGCGTCCCGCAACGCAGCACTCCCGTCGATCGCAGGGTTCGGCATCTCGCTCGGCTTCGTGGTCGCCGGATCCGTGGTCATGGAGGAGGTCTTCTCCTACCCCGGGCTCGGCAAGCTGTTGACCGACGCGGTCCGGGAGAACGACTACGCACTCATGCAGGGAGTGTTCCTGGTGATCACGGTCGCCGTCCTGGCGGCCAACTTCCTCATGGACATGATCTATGGCTTCATCGACCCGAGGACGCGCAATGCCTGACGACGACATCCGCGACGCCGAGATCGTGACCCCCGCTGTCGACGCCGCCCCGGCGGCATCGGTCGTGGTCGACGGTCTTCCGCCTCAGCAACGCACCCCGGGCGTCGTGCCGGACGTTCCTCCCACGACGCCGGACCAGTTCGTGAAGACCTCCGACGACGGTGCGCCCCCTCCCAAGCGCGGACTGCGCGCGATGCTCCCGCCGTTCTCGGGCAAGCTGCTCATCGGCCTGATCCTGACGCTCGGCATCATGGCGTTCGCCATCGTGGCACCACTCCTGAGCCAGGACCCGCGCTACCTCAAGAACCCGTCCAGGCTCCCTCCGAGCTCCGAGCACCTCCTCGGGACCACCGCGAGCGGCGCCGACATCTTCGCCCAGCTGGCGCACGGGGGCATGGGCTCGCTCATGGTCGGCCTCCTCGCCGGGATCATCGCGGTCGTCCTGTCGCTGTTCTTCGGAGTCGTCTCGGGATACTCGGGCGGGTGGACCAACGACGTCCTGTCGTTCGTCACGAACGTCATGCTCGTGATTCCCGGGCTTCCTCTGATCATCGTCATCTCGGCGTACCTCGAGAGCCGCTCGCTCGCCGTCATCGCCCTCGTCCTCGGCCTGACGGGCTGGGCCGGAGGCGCCGTCGTCCTGCGGTCGCAGGCCAAGTCGCTGCGCTCCAGGGACTACGTCTCGGCAGCGCGCGTCGCGGGGGAGAAGTCCGGACGGATCATCCTGGTCGAGATCCTGCCGAACCTGCTCCCGCTGCTCACGGCCCAGTTCCTCGGCGCGGTCCTGCTGGCGATCCTCGGCGAGGCGGGGTTGTCCTACCTGGGTCTCGGCCCGTCGGGCTCGATCACCTGGGGAACCATGCTCAGCGAGGCACGCGCTCAGAACGCGTTCCTCGACGGCAGCTGGTGGTGGTACGTGCCGCCGGGCCTCCTGATCGCGCTCTTCGGCTGCGGTCTGGCCCTGCTGAACTTCAGCATCGACGAGATCATCAACCCGCGGCTGCGCAGCGCGCCCGCCGCGGTCAAGAGCGTGCGGGTCGCACGGAAGAACCGGCGAGAAGGCACGACCCCGGGTTCGACGTCCTCCACGCAGGCGCCGGTCGACGCATCGGCCCGAGACGACGAGAAGGTGAACGCATGAGTGCCGTGTCCACGAAGCCTGCGGGGGACGCCGGCGTCGGGCCGGGAGCCGTGCCCGTGCTGACCGCGCGCAACGTCTCGATCGAGTACCAGGTCACTCCTGTGGTCAAGGCCGTCAAGGACGTGTCGCTCACCCTGCACCGCGGGGAGATCCTGGGACTCGCCGGCGAGTCGGGCTGCGGCAAGACGACGCTGGCCTACGGGCTCAACCAGCTCCTCAAGCCCCCCGCGCTGCGGACCTCGGGCGAGATCGTGCTGCACGACAAGGACGGCTACGACATCGACGTGGCGGCCCTGTCGGGAGATGCCCTCCGAGCGTTCCGCTGGGACAAGATCTCGATGGTCTTCCAGGGCGCCATGAACTCGCTCAACCCGGTCATCAGCGTCAAGGCCCAGCTGTTCGACGTCTTCGACACCCACCGCCCGGGGATGTCCAAGAAGGAGAAGCTGACACGCAGCCGGGAGCTCCTCGAGCTCGTCGGGGTGGACCCGAACCGCCTGAACAGCTTCGCCCACGAGCTGTCGGGCGGCATGCGCCAGCGCGTCATGATCGCCATGGCCCTGGCGCTCAACCCCCAGGTCATGATCATGGACGAACCGACGACGGCACTCGACGTGGTGGTCCAGCGCGGCATCATCCGCGAGATCATGCGCCTGCGGGAACAGCTCGACTTCGCGGTCGTCTTCATCACCCACGACCTGCCGATGCTCCTCGAGATCAGCGACCGGATCGCCGTCATGCTCCAGGGGGAGATTGTCGAGCTGAACTCCTCGGAACAGATCTACGAAGAACCGCAGCACGAGTACACACGCAAGCTCCTCGCCTCGTTCCCGAGCCTCACGGGTGAGCGGGGTGCGTTCGTCCGGACTGGCTCGGGCACCGGCGACGACACGGAAGAGGTGGCCTGATGGGCACGCTCGAGGTCCGCAACCTCACCAAGGACTTCACCGTGCGCAGCGGACTGAAGAAGACCAGGCTGCGCGCGGCCGACGACATCTCCTTCACGCTCGAACCCGGCAAGACGATCGCGATCGTGGGCGAGTCCGGGTCGGGCAAGTCGACCGTCGCGCGCATGATCGCCAAGCTCGAGACGCCGTCGTCGGGCCAGATCCTGCTCGACGGGACGCCGAGCGCGCACCGCGGGGCCTCCCTGGCCACGTACCGGCACGACGTCCAGATGGTCTTCCAGGACCCGTTCGCCTCGCTCAACCCCTTCCACTCGATCCGGCACCACCTCGAACGGCCGCTGCGCATCCACAAGATCGCGAAGACACAGGCCGACGTGGACGTCGCGGTCGAAGAGCTCCTGACCCGTGTGAACCTCACTCCGGCATCGGCGTTCGCGGAGAAGCGGCCCCACGAGATGTCGGGAGGCCAGCGCCAGCGTGTGGCCATCGCGCGTGCTCTCGCTCCCGGGGCGAGGTTCCTCATCGCCGACGAGCCCGTGTCCATGCTCGACGTGTCGATCCGCCTCGGCGTGCTCAACCTGCTGGCCCGTCTGCAGCGCGAGGAGAACCTCGGGGTCCTCTACATCACGCACGACCTCGCGACCGCTCGTCACTTCTCCGACGAGATCATCGTGATGTTCCGTGGCAGCATCGTGGAGCGGGGACCGTCGGACGACGTGATCCTCAACCCGCAGCACGAGTACACCAAGCTCCTCCTCGCGGCGGCACCCGACCCGAAGAACCAGGGAAGGTTGCGCGAGGAGGTGCGCCAGGAGCTCGCATCGTCGTCGGCAGCCTCGGGGGATGCCGCCGCGGTGCGCGACCGCTTCGGCACGGCCGACCTCTGAGGGAGGCCGCGACGAGCGGTGTCGGCGCGAGCAGGCGACCGACGAGTGAGTGACGGTCCCGGGTCCACGACCCGGGACCGTCGCTCGTTGGTCACCGGCCGTGCCGGGCGCCTGCTGCCCAGCGTCCGCGCGCGGAGCGACCAGGGGATCCCGCAGGGACGGGATGCTGCCCCTGTTCGGTGCGTCGAGGTGACCTGCGCCCCGAGCGGTTCTCTCGGGCGGCCACCTGTCCGCAGGCCCGACGACCGCCTACAGTCGGGGACGTGCCCTCCCGGAACCTGCGCGTCGCGCCCGCCACCGCCCCCGTCCTGCCCGCGGTCGACCCCGTCCTGTCCGCGCTCGCCTCGCTGCGTGCCGAGATGGAGATCCCCGCGGAGTTCCCCCGGCCGGTCCTCGACGAGGCGTCCGAGGCCGCGCGACGGGACGTCTCCGGCGGTCGGAGGGACCTGCGCGACGTCCCGTTCGTGACGATCGATCCGCCCGGCTCGATGGACCTCGACCAGGCGGTCCATCTCGAGCGTGCGCCCGGCGGCTATCTCGTGCGGTACGCGATCGCCGACCTCGCTCCCTTCGTGACTCCGGGTGGACCTCTCGACGCCGAGGTGAACGAGCGGGGCATGACGCTCTACGGTCCTGACGAGCGCACTCCCCTGCACCCTGCGGTGCTGTCGGAGGCCGCTGCGAGCCTCCTGCCGGACGCGGTCCGGGCTGCCGCCGTCTGGCACGTGACGCTCGACGAGCGCGGCGAGATCGCCGACGCCCGGGTCGAGCGGGCGCTCGTGCGCAGCACCGCGCGACTGACGTACGCGGAGGTCCAGGCACGGCTCGACGCCGGGGACGCGGGGCAGATGCTCGACCTGCTGCGGGAGGTCGGCCTGCTGCGCGAGGCGCGCGAGCGCGAGCGTGGCGGGGTGTCCCTCAACGTGCCCGAGCAGGACGTCGTGGCGCACGAGGACGGGTCGTTCGGGCTCGAGTTCCGCTCGACGTTGCCCGTCGAGGGGTGGAACGCGCAGATCTCGCTGCTGACGGGCATCGCGGCGGCCCGGATCATGCGGTCGGGAGGGGTGGGGATCTTCCGGACCCTCCCGGCCGCGGACCCGCGCGACCTCGCGCGCCTGCGCCGTACCGCGGGCGCGCTCGGCATCGACTGGCCCCAGCACCTGTCCTACGGCGAGCTGCTCGCGACCCTCGACTCGGCCACGTCGCGGCACGCTGCCTTCCTCAACGAGGCGACGTCGCTCTTCCGTGGGGCGTCGTACGCGCCGTTCGGCGGCACGGGTCAGCCGGCCGGCGCGCCCGACGACGTCGCGCACGCCGCGATCGCGGCCGAGTACGCGCACGTGACCGCGCCGCTGCGCCGCCTGGTCGACCGCTACGGGACCGAGATCTGCCTGGCGCTGTGCGCGAGGCAGGATGTTCCGACCTGGGTGCGCGACGCCCTGCCGGGGTTGCCGCGCACCATGGCCCGGACGGGCCAGCGCGCCGGGTCGTACGAGCGGGCGAGCGTCGACGTCGTCGAGGCCGCGCTGCTCGCGGGTCGGGTCGGGGAGATGTTCGACGCCGTGGTCGTCGACGTCGAGAACGACGAGGAGCGACGCCGCCGGGCGGCCAAGGGCGCGGAGAAGGCCGCGCGGGCGGGCGGCGGGTCGACGTCGGCGGGGCCGGACGCACCGGACGGGCCCGGCGTGGTGCGTGGCCAGGTCGTGATCGTCGAGCCTGCGGTCCGCGCGAGCGTCGAGGGGGTCGACCTGCCGCTGGGCGACCCCGTCCGGGTCCGGCTGCTCGAGGCGTCGATCGAGCGTCGCCGGGTCGACTTCGAGCTCGCCTGAGGGGCGCTCGGCGACGAGCACGGGAGGATGTACCCATGCCTCCTCGTCGCCGCACCGACCCGGCCGTCGGCCGCACCGCTCTCGCCGCCTGGCAGGACGGAGCCGCCGGACGCCCCGAGGTCACGACCGCCGTCCGCTTCACGCTCGAGGAGCTGGCCGAGGTCGCGCCCGGCCACGCGGTCGAGGTCCGGGTGCCCCCGTACGGCGCGGTCCAGGCCGTCGAGGGCCCGCGACACACGCGCGGGACCCCGCCCAACGTGGTCGAGACCGACCCCGAGACGTGGCTCGGCCTCGTCACCGGTGCGGTCGAGTGGGCGGAGGCCGTGGCGGACGGGCGCATCAGCGCCTCGGGGGAGCGGTCCGACATCTCGGCCCTGCTGCCGTTGCAGGCCGCTCGTCGCCGCGACCGGTAGGTCGCCCTCGGCGTGCCGGGCCGTCGCCCACGGCGCTCCTGCCCGTAGCCGTCGGCGTGCGGACCGTTCCGGTGCGCAGTGTCCGCTGGGTGAGATAGCGTGCGAGGCGAACGGGCGACGGTGCCCGTCGACCGGTCCGCGCACGACGACGTCGCGCACCCCGGCCGCAGGGTGCCGTCCGCCTGGGGGACGTGGTCGTTCGACCGGTGGAGACCGGCCGGACACCGCGTGTTCATCAGCCTGCTGTTGGATTCCAGAGCCTGCACCCGCGCCACCCGCGCCGAGGCGGGCGCGCCGGGAACCCGGCCACGACACGAAGGAGTCAGCGTGATCGGTAGTCACCATCAGTCCCGACGCAGGAGAGGTGTGGTCGCGGCCACCCTGTCCGCGTCGCTCGTCGCCACGGCGGCGCTCAGCACGGTCGCCGCGGGGACGGCATCTGCTGCGGTCGACGGTTCGTCCGTCGTCATCAACGAGGCGTACCTCAACGGCGGGAGCGCCAACGCGCCCTACCTGAACAAGTTCGTCGAGCTCTACAACCCCACGGCTGCGGACATCGACCTCACCGGCTGGTCGGTCCAGTACCGGTCCGCGACGGGCACGGGGGCCTCGAACGGCGTCGTCCCGCTCACGGGCACGATCAAGGCGGGCGGCTACTACCTGGTGCAGGGAGCGTCGAACGGCGCCAACGGCGCCGCGCTCCCGACGCCCGACGCGACGGGGACCATCGCGCCGCAGGGGCAGAACGGGACGCTCGCGCTGGTCAGGTCGGCCTCGGCGATCACGATCACGCCCGGCTCCGTCGTGGGCAACGCGCAGGTCGTGGACCTCCTGGGCTACGGCACGTCCAACACGTTCGAGACCGCGGCGGCCCCTGCCGGCACGGCCAACACCGTGCCCGGCTCGCTCAACCGCGCGGCCGGCGCCGACACGGACGACAACTCCAAGGACTTCGCGGTCAGCAGCACCGTGACCCCGCAGAACAGCGGTGGCGGCTCGGGCCCCGGCCCGGACCCCGAGCCCGGCACGGCCAGGACCATCGCCGAGATCCAGGGCACGGGCGACGCGAGCCCCTTCGTGGGCCAGACCGTCACCACGCGCGGCGTCGTGACCGCCACCTACCCCTCGGGCGGCTTCGACGGCCTCTACATCCAGACCGCCGGTTCGGGCGGCGACCTCGACCTCGCGACGCACACCGCGTCGGACGGCCTGTTCGTGTACTCGAAGGCCGCGGCGACGGCGCTGCAGGTCGGCCAGCACGTCGAGGTCACGGGGGTCGTCTCGGAGTACTTCGGGCTCACGCAGGTCACCCCTGCGGCGACCGGCTGGAAGGTCCTGACGGACCCGGCCGAGGTCGTCAAGCCCGCGAACGTCGCGTACCCCGCGACCGCTGCGGACCGCGAGAAGCTCGAGGGCATGCTCGTCCAGCCGGCCGGTGACTACGTCGTCGCCGACAACTACGACACGAACTACTACGGTTCGGTCGTCCTGGCGAGCGGCACGGAGCCGCTGCGGCAGCCCACGTCGGTCGGGCGCCCGGGCAGCGCGGAGGCCGCGGCCGCGGTCGCCGACGCGAACGCCCGCCGGATCAACCTCGACGACGGCGCGACGACGAACTTCAACAACGCGGCCAACAAGGCCAAGCCGCTGCCGTACCTGACCGGTGGTGCACCGGTGCGCGTCGGCGCGCTCGCGACGTTCACGTCGCCCGTGGTCCTCGACTACCGGTTCGACGGCTGGAACTTCCAGCCCGTCACCGAGCTGACCCCGGCCAACGCGGCCGCGGTCCAGCCCGCGACGTTCGCGAACACCCGCACGGACGCTCCGGAGGCGGTGGGCGGCGACGTGACCGTGGCGGCGTTCAACGTCCTGAACTACTTCACGACGACGGGCGACCAGGTCAGCGGGTGCCAGTTCTACACGGACCGCGAGGGCAACCCGATCACGGTCCGCACGGGCTGCGACGCCCGCGGTGCCGCGAACGCGGCGAACCTGCAGCGCCAGGAGACCAAGATCGTCGCGGCGATCAACGCCCTCGACGCAGACGTCGTCTCCATCCAGGAGATCGAGAACTCGAAGGTGTTCGGCAAGAACCGCGACGCCGCGCTGTCCACCCTCACGGACCGGCTCAACGCCGCGGCCGGCGCCGGGACCTGGGCGTTCGTGCCCTCCCCGGCCGCGCTGCCCGCGTCGGAGGACGTCATCCGCACGGCGTTCATCTACCGCCCGGCGGCCGTCGAGACCGTGGGGGCCTCGGTCATCCACGACGTCGCGGCCTTCGACAACGCGCGTGAGCCGCTCGCCCAGACCTTCCGGGTCGCCGGCGGAGAGCCCTCGACGGACTTCGTCGTCATCGCGAACCACTTCAAGTCCAAGGGCTCCGGCTCGGGGGCGGACGCCGACCAGGGCGACGGGCAGGGTGCCTCGAACGCCTCGCGCGTCAAGCAGGCCACCGCGCTCGCGACGTTCGCCGACCAGGTGTCGACGGCTGCGGGCACGGACAAGGTCCTGCTCGCGGGCGACTTCAACTCCTACGCCCAGGAGGACCCGATCAAGGTCCTCACGGACGCGGGCTACGTCGACCTGGGACCGACCACGGGCAAGGAGACCTACCTGTTCGACGGCCTCGTCGGCTCGCTCGACCACGTGCTCGCCTCGCCCGGTGCCGCCGCTGCGGTGACGGACACCGACATCTGGAACATCAACTCGGTCGAGCCCATCGCGAACGAGTACAGCCGATTCAACTACAACGTCTCGAACCTGTACGACACCACGGCGTTCCGCTCGTCCGACCACGACCCGATCGTCGTCGGCCTCGAGCTGGGCGGCGAGGAGCCGGGCGGGGTCAAGGAGCTCGACCTGCTCGCGATCAACGACTTCCACGGTCGCATCGACGCGAACACCGTCGCGTTCGCCGGGACCGTGGAGCAGCTGCGCGCCGCCAACCCGGCGGGTACCGCGTTCCTCTCGGTCGGTGACAACATCGGCGCCTCGCTCTTCGCGTCGGCGCTGCAGGACGACCAGCCGACGATCGACGTGCTCAACGCCCTGGACCTGTCCGCCTCCGCGGTGGGCAACCACGAGTTCGACAAGGGCTTCGCGGACCTGACGGGACGCGTGAGCGACGCGGCCGACTGGTCCTACCTGGGCGCCAACGTCTACGCCAAGGGCACCACGAACCCGGCGCTGCCGGAGTACGCGGTGATCGACGTCGACGGCGTCAAGGTCGGCGTGATCGGCGCCGTGACCGAGGAGACCCCGACGCTCGTGACCCCCTCCGGGGTCGCGGACCTCGACTTCGGCGACCCCGTCGAGGCCGTGAACCGTGTCGCCGCGCAGCTGCGCGACGGCGACGCCGCGAACGGTGAGGCCGACCTGCTGGTCGCGCTCTACCACGAGGGTGCGAGCGCCGGGACGCCCGACGGCTCGACGCTCGAGCAGGAGCTCGCCCACCAGGGCGCGTTCGAGCAGATCGTCAACGACACGGACGCCCGCGTCTCGGCGATCTTCACGGGCCACACGCACAAGCAGTACGCGTGGGAGGCGCCGATCCCCGGCACCGACCGGACCCGTCCGGTCCTGCAGACCGGCAGCTACGGCGAGAACATCGGGCACGTGAGCCTGACGTTCGACACCGCGACCGACCTGGTCACCGACTACTCGGTCGAGAACGTCAAGCGCACCACGACGCCTGCCGCCGAGCTCGTCGCGACGTACCCGCGCGTGGCCGAGGTCAAGACGATCGTCGACGCGGCGCTCGCGCAGGCCGAGGTCATCGGCGCCCAGCCGGTCGGCTCGGTCACGGCGGACATCACGACCGCCTACCTGGGTGGCTCGTACGTGAACGGCACGTACACGGGCTCGGGCCCGCTGCCGTCCACGGGGCGTGACGACCGTGCCTCGGAGTCGACGCTCGGGAACCTCGTCGCGACCTCGCTGCGCGACACGCTGGCCGACCCGGCCCGCGGCGGCGCCGACTTCGGGGTCGTCAACCCGGGTGGTCTGCGCAACGAGCTCTACCACGGCGCGGACGGCGTCATCACGTACGCCGAGGCCAACGCGGTCCTGCCGTTCGTCAACAACCTGTGGACCGTGTCCCTCACGGGCGCGCAGGTCGAGACGATGCTCGAGCAGCAGTGGCAGACCAACGCGGACGGCACACGCCCCTCGCGTCCGTACCTGGCCCTGGGCCTGTCGGACAACGTCAGCTACACCGCGAAGACCGCGGACGTGAACGCCACCCCGGGTGACAACATCACGTCGGTCGTCATCAACGGCGAGCCGCTCGACCCGGCCAAGACGTACCGGGTCGCGACGTTCTCGTTCCTCGCGACCGGTGGTGACAACTTCCGGGTCTTCTCGCAGGGCACGGACGCGCGCGACTCGGGTCTGATCGACCGGGACGCGTGGATCTCCTACCTGCAGACCCACCCGGACCTCGCCCCCGACTTCGCCCGCCGTGGTGTGGTCGCGGACGGACTGGGCACGGTCACCGCAGGTGAGTCCGTCACGGCGGCGGTCTCTCGTCTGAACCTGACGTCGCTCGGCAGCCCGGCCAACACGGGCGTCTCGGCGTACCTCGTGCCTGCGGGCACGGCGTTCGACCCGGCGAACCCGGGGACGGCCGTGGCCACGGGTACGGTCACGAACGGCGCCGCGAGCCTCGAGGTGCCGGTCCCGGCGGAGACCGCGGGCGGCGAGTACGGCGTGTACGTCGTGGCCGCCCCGAGCGGTACGGTCACGCGCCTGGCCCTCACGGTCGAGGGTGCGGACCTGCCCGACGTCGTCCTGGACGACGTGACCGCGAAGGCCCAGTGCGTGGGCGGCCGTGTGCAGCTCTCGGTCAAGGCCGTCAACGGCGAGACGCTCCCGATCGACGTGCGCTACACGACCGCGTACGGGGAGAAGAAGTTCACCAAGCTGGCGCCGGGCAAGATCGCGGCCCAGACGTTCAACACCCGCGCCACGTCCGTGCCGGCCGGCACGGTACGCGTCGCGGCGTACAAGTGGCAGGACGGTCAGGGCTTCTACGAGGCCTTCGACGTGGCCTACCCGGCGGTCACGTGCGGCTGACGTGCTGATCGCCTGAGCACCTGAGGAACCGTCGGGCCTGCTTCTCCTGCTGGGGGAGCAGGCCCGACGGCGTCTCGCGCCCAGGGCGCGCGGGTGCGGTGGGTGCGGCGCACGGGTCGGTGACTTCGCGGTGGACGGCGACCGGGGCGCCTGGGGCGGCACAGGGGTTTCCCAGTCCTACCGGGTAGTCTCGGCCGCGTGAGCCCCAGTACCCCCACCCCCGACGTCAACGAGACCCCGAACGGCCTCGACGCCACCGTGCCGTCGGAGCCCGGCACGGCCGCCGCGCAGGCGGCCCCCGTCCCGCAGTCCACGCAGGCTGCCCCGGACGCCGCCCCCACCGAGACCGGTGACGCGAACGACGACGGTGTCCGCGGTGACGAGGTCGAGATCGAGTCGGTCATCGACCCCACGTCGATCCGTCGCGCGCCCCGGTACAAGGCGTTCTTCACGACGGGCGCCGTCGTCGGGATCGTCGTGGGGCTGTGCCTCGGGATCACGTGGTTGGGTTCCCCCGAGTCGCGCGGCGTCCTCAAGCCCGGCGTCTACCTCACGGTCGTGGTCCTGGGGACGACCACTCTCACGACTCTCGTCGCGGGTGCGCTCGCGATCTGGGCGGACAGGCGCAGCCTGCGCCGCTGACGTCCTCGATGCCGTCGCCGCGACTCGTCAGGAGCCCGCGGTGGTCGGCGCGGGATCGTCCGGGTGCCATGTCCCACGGAGCAGCTGACGGAACCGCCTCCCGGTCGGCATGCCTGCGGTCAGTGCGACGGTCCCGAGGAGCGCGAGGGCGAGCGACGCCGCGCCCGTGGTCTCGATCGTGCCGCGGTAGGTCGTCAGGGGGTGCGCCGGGTCGTTCGTGACCTGGAGCAGCGCCAGGACGGCCGGGGCGGCGACGGTCGCGAGTCCGAGGACCAGGACGCCTCCTGCCCAGAGCAGGGGTGGGCCGTCGAGGTGTCGTCGCAGGAACGCGTCGTCGGGCCGCCAGGTGCCGGCGTCCTCGGCCCGGGCGTGCCTGCGCAACGTGCTGCGTTCCCGGGCCCTCACCACGGTGGTCGCCGCGAGGGCGAGCAGGAGCACCGCTGCTCCGGTCAGCGCGAGCACGGCTCCTGACGTGATGATCACGTCGATCGCGCTCTCGCCCTTCTCGTCGTAGAACCGGGTGTCGGCGTTCCGCCCCGGCTGCCGGAGGAAGACGGCGACGAACCCCACGACGGGCGCCGCGCCGAGCAGGACGCCGCCGATGACGGTCAAGGGCTTCTGGGATCTGGACGTCAGGCGGTGCAGCCGACCGAGTTCGATCGTGCGTTCGGCGGACGGGCGGAGCTGTTCCTCGGTACGCACGGCAGCACGGACGACCCTGTCGTTCCATGCCTGCCGCGGACGGTCCGACACGCGCGCCCACGCCCGACGTCCGCGTCCCTTCAGGGCCGAGAGCGTGAACCCGACGAGCGCGGCCAGCAGGGCCGCGCCCGCGAGGACCACGAGCCCGGTCGTCACCATGCCGCTCGCGAAGATCATGACGGGGGCGACCATCAGGACGGCGAGCCCGACGACGACCAAGAGGGCGACGCACAGCCCGACGAGCGGTGCCGTCGGGGTGACGTCGTCGCCGAGCGCCCGAGCGCGCACGCTGCGCACCGGCACCTGCTCGGGGGCCGTGCCCGCGAGCCGGTCGAGCCGGCGCCCGAGGAGAGTGCGCGACGCGGCGCTCGACAGGGCGTACAGGACTCCGCCGATGGCGAGCACCGCGCTCACGTACGCGATCGAGGCCCGGCTGACCGGGTCGAGGTGCTGGTCGCGCCAGACGTCCGGAAAGCCCTCCTCGAGGGTGAGCCAGGCACCGAGGAGGACCAGGAACCCGAGCCCGGCCGAGGTCATCACGGTCCGCGCGACCGTCAGCATGCCGTCCGCGAGGACCTGAGGGCCGCTCGGCGCAGGCTCGACGAGCCGGAGGGCGCTCGTCGGGACGGGGCGCCCCAGCACTGCGATCGTGCGGCCCGGGGAGATGTCGGAGGTGTCGGTCACTGCGTGAGGGTAGCGACCACCGCGAGGCACGTACAGGTGCGCGGGGCCGTCGGGGCGCGCGGTCCACCCCCTGGTCGCGACTTCGGGCAGCCCGGGACCGTATGGGACACTGGAGCCGTGGCCCCCCGCGGAGATGGACTTCTCAACCACGACCTCATGCCCGGCGAGAAAGGCCCCCAGGACGCTTGTGGCGTCTTCGGTGTCTGGGCGCCCGGCGAAGAGGTCGCCAAGCTTGCCTACTTCGGTCTGTACTCGTTGCAGCACCGCGGTCAGGAGTCGGCCGGGATCGCGACCAGCAATGGTGAGCAGATCCTCGTCTACAAGGACATGGGACTCGTCTCCCAGGTCTTCGACGAGACGGCCCTCAACGCCCTGACGGGGCACATCGCCGTCGGGCACTGCCGGTACTCCACCACGGGTGGTGTGACCTGGGAGAACGCCCAGCCGACGCTGGGTGCGACGTCCTCCGGGACGGTCGCCCTGGGGCACAACGGCAACCTGACGAACTCCGCCGAGCTCGTGAACCTCGTCGCGGAACGCTACGGTGCGCAGCGCCGGGGTGAGCTGGCCCGCGGCAACACGACCGACACGGCCCTCATCACCGCGCTGTTCGCGGGCGACGGCGACCACTCGCTCGAGGACACCGCGATGGAGGTCCTCCCGAGGCTCCGCGGCGCCTTCAGCCTCGTCTTCATGGACGAGAAGACGCTCTACGCGGCGCGCGACCCGCAGGGCGTGCGCCCGCTCGTCCTGGGTCGCCTCGAGCGCGGCTGGGTCGTCGCGAGCGAGACCCCGGCCCTGGACATCGTGGGCGCCTCGTTCGTCCGCGAGGTCGAGCCGGGCGAGCTCATCGCGATCGACGGCGACGGCCTGCGCTCGCAGAGGTTCGCCCCGGTCGAGCGTGCGGGCTGCGTCTTCGAGTACGTCTACCTGGCCCGCCCGGACACCTCGATCAACGGCCGCTCGGTGCACGCCGCGCGCGTCGAGATGGGCCGCCAGCTCGCCCGCGAGCACGGCATCGACGCGGACCTCGTGATCCCGGTCCCCGAGTCCGGCACGCCGGCCGCGGTCGGCTACGCCCAGGAGTCCGGCATCCCGTTCGGCCAGGGCCTGACCAAGAACGCCTACGTCGGGCGCACGTTCATCCAGCCGTCGGACACGCTGCGCCAGCTCGGCATCCGGCTCAAGCTGAACCCGCTGCGCGACGTCATCAGGGGCAAGCGTCTCGTCGTCGTCGACGACTCGATCGTGCGCGGCAACACCCAGCGCGCCCTGATCCGCATGCTGCGCGAGGCGGGGGCCGCCGAGGTCCACGTCCGCATCAGCTCCCCGCCGGTCAAGTGGCCGTGCTTCTACGGCATCGACTTCGCGTCGCGCGCCGAGCTCATCGCCAACGGCCTGTCGCCCGAGGAGGTGGGCGCCTCGCTGGGCGCCGACACCCTCGGGTACATCTCCGAGGAGGGGATGATCGCGGCGACCGAGCAGTCCGCCTCCCAGCTCTGCACGGCCTGCTTCACCGGGAAGTACCCCATCGAGCTGCCCCCGGACGACCAGCTCGGCAAGCACCTGCTCGAGCAGGCCGAGCTGCCGCTGGGTGCGCCGGAGGACGGGCTGCGCAACCTCTCCGTGGGAGTCGGCGGCGGGACCGCCCTCGACCACCCCTGACCCCGTACGACGTACGCCCTACCGGGCGCGCCGCAACCACCAGGAGTTCATTCGTGTCTGAAGGTCTCACGTACGCCGCAGCCGGTGTCGACACCGAGGCGGGCGACAAGGCCGTCGAGCTGATGAAGGACGCCGTACGCCGCACGCACGGCCCGCAGGTCCTCGGGGGAGTGGGCGGGTTCGCCGGGCTCTACGACTTCAGCGAGGTCGCGACCTACACCAAGCCCCTGCTGGCCACCTCGACCGACGGCGTGGGGACCAAGGTCGCGATCGCGCAGGCCATGGACGTCCACGACACCATCGGTTTCGACCTCGTGGGCATGGTCGTCGACGACATCGTCGTGGTGGGGGCCAAGCCGCTCTTCATGACGGACTACATCGCGTGCGGCAAGGTCGTGCCCGAGCGCATCGCAGGCATCGTCCGCGGGATCGCGGCGGCCTGCGAGGTCGCCGGCACGGCCCTCGTCGGCGGGGAGACGGCCGAGCACCCGGGCCTCCTGGGCGAGGACGAGTACGACGTCGCGGGCGCCGCGACGGGCGTCGTCGAGGCCGACCGTCTGCTGGGCCCCGAGCGTGTGCGCGAGGGCGACGTCCTCATCGCGCTGGGTTCGTCGGGCCTGCACTCGAACGGCTACTCCCTGGTCCGCGCGGTCGTGAAGCACGCGGGCTGGGAGCTCGACCGCGAGGTCGAGGAGTTCGGTCGGACGCTCGGCGAGGAGCTGCTCGAGCCCACGCGCGTGTACGCGAGCGACTGCCTGGCTCTGGCGCACGACGACGCCGCGCAGGTGCACGCGTTCACGCACGTCACGGGTGGCGGGCTCGCCGCGAACCTGGCCCGCGTGCTGCCGGCCGGCCTGGTCGGGACGGTCGACCGCGGCTCGTGGGAGGTCCCCCCGGTCTTCACCGTGGTCCGGGACCTCGGGAACGTGCCTCGTCGGGACCTGGAGAACACGCTCAACCTCGGCGTGGGCATGGTCGCGATCGTGGGGGCCGACGGCGCCGACGCCGCCCTGGCCCGATGCGCCGAGCTGGGGCTCACGGCCTGGGTCCTGGGTACCGTGAGCGCGCTCGACCCGACCGCGACCTCTGCTGCCGGTGGGGACGACCTGGTGGTCGGTACCAAGGGTGTGCACGCGGGAGCCGTGCGCCTGACGGGTGACTACCGCAACTGACGCCACGACGAAGGCGCGTCCTGCGTCCCAGCCCGGAGGCTTGGGACGCAGGACGCGCCTTCGTCGAACGAGGAAAAGTCGCGGGTAGGTCGTCGACGGACGTACTCGCGATCTGTCGACTCACGGACCGCCTGGGGCCCGAAGGTCGCAGGAAGGAGGTGAGGTCGAGTCAGCGATCGTCGGACCAGCCGGCGAACGGCTGGTCGTACTCTCCGCTGTTGTCCTCGGAAGACCTCGCTCCGTAGCGAGGATCTGTCGCGAGATCCGTGTGGCTGTGACCAGTGAGCTCTTGTTCGAGAGCTTGGTAGTTCGTCTCGGGGCTGTAGTACTTCAGCGCACGAGCGACCTTGGTCTGCTTAGCCTTCTGACGGCCGCGGCCCATGGCTCCGACCCCCTCAACGTAGAAGCGGGGCGGCAACGTACTCGACGTGCGGCCCCGGGAGTGTGTTTCGTCTGTTCAGAGTCCAACGGTACATGGTCCGGATGCATTCCAGCCACTCAGGTCCCCCGAACGGGTGCCTTGTCACACTGTCTCCACACAACGACGGGTCGAGCGAGGGTCGATGGGGCCCGCCCGGCGGGGCGCGAGGGGTGGGCGACCGGGTCGCAGGAGTGGTCCGAAGGGTGTCGCGGGCGAGGGGGGAGCGTCGCGCGACACGCCCGGATCTCGGTCCGAAACACCTGTACCACCCATACCCCGTCTAATTCACCCTGTCCGCCAAGTCGCCCAAAATCCTCATGCTGCGACAATAGAAGGGCTAGCGCAGTGCTGTCGTCGCGTTCCGACGTCACCGTCGGACCAGCCAGTCGCTAGGAGGAGGTGCAGTGATGTCCGTCCATGGAGAGTCCGAAGTTCTGCTCACACCGGCCGAGGTCGCGAGCCTGTTCCGCGTCGATCCCAAGACCGTCACTCGCTGGGCCAAGGCCGGCAAGCTGTCGTCGATCCGGACCCTCGGGGGGCATCGTCGCTATCGCGAGTCCGAGGTTCGCGCACTCCTGGGTGCGGCGAGCGAGAACGCCGAGGGCGTCGACAAGGGCTGACCGACGGCGCGGTGGTCGTCCCTGCGCCCAGCCTTCGCCGTCGGGCCGTTGAGGAGCCCCGGGACCTGTTTCCCGGCGCTCCCCGTCGTGTACCGACCTTGATCTTCTTCACGACCAGCCGAAAGCCCGGCGCCTGTGGCGCCGGGCTCGGTCGTTCCTGGTGACATCTGACGGCATCTGCCGGCACCTGACGGCACCCGATGGCAGAGCGGCCCGATTGCGACCGGGCCGGTTGCTCGGCCCGGTCGCCGGGGCGGGTTTGTCAGGAGCGGCGCCGGAGGATCGCCGCGGCGACGAGCGCGACCGTCGCCACGGCACCGCCGATGAGGATCTTGACGTTCCGTGCTCGTGCGGGATCGTGCTCGGGGAGCCCGCCACCCGTGAAGAAGCTGCCGGTGTCCGCTGCGGCCTGCTTGGTCTGGTGCGCGACGTTCGCCGCCTGGGTGCGAGGATCGAGGCGCGTGGTCAGCTCGTCGATCGTGCTCGCGAGCTCGGACCGGGTCCGGGCGATCTCGGCTTCCAGCTCGGCCTGGGTGGGCTCGGCCTTCGTCGGTTCGGTGCTCACGGGCGCAGTCCTTCCTTCACGGTGGCGACGTCTTCCTTGATGCCGGCGATGGCCACGTCCGGGGTCGGGGGCATCCCCTTCTTGAGCTGCTTGCTGCCGACGAACGCGAGGGTGCCTGCGAGGAGGAACAGCACGACTCCGACGATGAGGGCCGCGAGCCACAGCGGCACGGCGTGGGCGAGCCCGACCATCGCGGAGTGCAGGAGGAAGCCCAGCCCGTAGAGCGAGAGCACACCGGCGACGACGAACATGCCGATCCCGATGCCCGAGCGCGCGGCCTTGGTCGTCAGCTCCTTCTTGGCGAGCGCGATCTCGGTCCGGACCAGGCGCGTGGCCTGCTCGGACATCTGCTCGACGAGCTTGCCGATCGACGGCTTCGGGTTCGGGGGAGGGGGCTGTCCGTCGTCCCAGTCGCTCATGGTGGTCACCTTCCTGGCGCTCCGGTCGGGGCGCTCGTGCGCGCGGGGTTGCCCGCGCCCTGAAGAGTCGTTTCTTCATGTCCCACTCAACCGGTCAACCGGCCCGAGGGCAATTCCGCGCGCCGGGCGTGCGAGAGGTCGTCCGATGTGCTCCCTGGGTGCGGGGCCCGCGCCCGCCCGAGAAGGGTTCGGGTGTCACGGCCCGTGCCGCCCGTCTCGGGTGCGGTGACCGTCTCGTCGGGCAGGCCGCGCGCAGGGGTACGACGGCGCCGCTCTCGCCCGAGATCGGGGGCCGGGCGGGGGGCCGAGTCGGGGCCGAGCGCCGGCTCCGGGGAACGACGAAGCCCCACCTCGTGGGAAACGAGGTGGGGCTTCGTGGGGGTGGCTCCGACCGGCGTCGATCCGGTGACCTTTCGATTTTCAGTCGAACGCTCTACCAACTGAGCTACAGAGCCTTGACACGAAAGCCCGGTCGTGATGACCGGGCAGTCGCTGTCGAGCGACCCTGACGGGACTTGAACCCGCGACCTCCGCCGTGACAGGGCGGCGCGCTAACCAACTGCGCTACAGGGCCTTGCGTGAGTTTCTCCCGGCCTGCGCCGTTCGAACCTCGAGAATCGTATCTTACTGCCGGGCGAATCCGTTAATCGGATCCTTCCGAGTACCCCCAACGGGATTCGAACCCGTGCTACCGCCGTGAAAGGGCGGCGTCCTAGGCCGCTAAACGATGGGGGCCTAGTTTCCTGGAGACCCGTACCGCCTGCGGGGCACGAGTCGCCGAGAGACCTCCGTCAGCATACGGGGAACCGGGTGCGTGGTGCAAAACGCCGTGCGACCAGGGTTCGGCGGGCGGTGGTGCGGGGTGCGCGGGGGAGGATGGTCCCGTGGTGGAGATGACGCGCGAGGACTTCGAGGACGCGGTGCGCGATGCGCTGGACGAGATCCCGGAGGAGCTGGCGGAGCAGATGGACAACGTGGTCGTCCTGGTCGAGGACGACGCGCCCGTCGACGACCCCGAGCTGCTGGGGTTGTACGAGGGGGTCCCGCTGACCGAGCGCGACCTCATGTGGGCGGCGGGGGCGCTCCCGGACCGGATCACGATCTTCCGCAACCCCACGCTCGCGATCTGCGAGACGCGGGAGGAGGTCGTGGAGGAGGTCGTGGTCACGGTCGTCCACGAGATCGCGCACCACTTCGGGATCGACGACGACAGGCTGCACGAGCTGGGGTGGGCCTAGCATTCATCGCCGATGAGCGATAACATCGTTATATGACGATGAAAAGGGAGACGAGCGCCCGTACGCACCTGCGGGCGCGCCGACCTGCCACCGACGGTCTCGGCGAGCAGCCGGCGGCCGAGCATCCGCAGCAACCGTGCACGCCGCCCGTCGTCGGGCACGACCACACCGCGGTCGCGCGCCTGCTGCACGCCCTCGCCGAGCCGCACCGCCTCTCCGTGGTGCACCTCCTCGCCGTCGCCGAGCACCGCGTGGTCGACCTGACCCGCGAGCTCGGGCTCGCACAGTCCACGGTGTCCGCGCACCTGGCGACGCTCCGCGAGGCGGGGCTCGTCGAGACGCGGCGCGAGGGGCGCTCGTCCTGGTACCGCCTCGCACGGCCCGAGGTCGCGCACATCCTGGCCGACGCCGAGAGGATCGTCGACGTCACGAGGGGCGCCCGATGAGCGGCCACTCGCACTCCCACGGCGCGACGACCGCGACGGGCGCGCACCGCCGTCGGCTCGTGATCGTCCTGTGCATCACGCTCGGCGTGATGGCGCTCGAGGTCGTGGGTGCGCTGGTCTCCGGGTCGCTCGCGCTCCTCGCCGACGCCGGGCACATGCTCACCGACGCGAGCGGGATCGGGATCGCGCTCTTCGCGAGCTGGCTCGCGACGCGTCCCGCCTCCGCGACCCGGACCTTCGGCTGGCAGCGCGCCGAGATCCTCGCCGCGCTGACCAACGCCCTGATCCTCGGCACGGTAGCGGTGCTCGCGATCGTCGAGGGCGTCTCGCGGTTCCGGGCTCCGGACCCCGAGATCCAGGCGGGGCTGATGATCGGGGTCGCGATCGTCGGGCTGGTCGCGAACGCGATCGGCCTGCGACTGCTGTCCGCGGGTCAGGCGGAGAGCCTCAACGTCCGGGGTGCCTACCTCGAGGTGCTCGGCGACCTGCTCGGGTCTGTCGCGGTGATCGTCGCGGGCATCCTGGTGGCGGTCGGGTTCCCGGGGGCCGACGGGCTGGCGTCCGTCGCGATCGGGCTCCTGATCCTGCCGCGGGCGTTCATGCTGCTGCGCGAGGTCGCGGCCGTGCTCCTCGAGTCGACTCCCGCCGGTGTGGACCTCGAGAAGGTCCGCACCCACATGGAGGGCACTCCCGGTGTGGTGGGCGTGCACGACCTGCACGCCTGGACCATCACCTCGGGCGTGCCCGTCATGTCGGCCCACGTCGTCGTCGAGGAGGATCTTCTCGAGCGGGGCGGGGGGACCGAGGTGCTGCGGCGACTCAAGGAGTGCCTGGGCGGACACTTCGACGTCGACCACTGCACGTTCCAGATCGAGCCGCCGTCGATGCAGGCGACCGAGGCGTCGGTCCACCACTGACCGTCGGGCGTCTCGCAGGAGAGGGGTCCGTCGAGGAGGGCTGCCTGGGCGATCTACGCTCCTCCCATGACGATTCTGGTGACAGGCGGAGCGGGGTTCATCGGTGCGCACGTGGTGCGCCTGCTGCAGGAGAGAGGAGAGCGGGTCGTCGTCGTGGACGACCTGAGCACCGGCCAGGAGGAGCGTGTCGGGGGTGCGCCGCTCGTGCGTCTCGACGTGTCGAGCGCCGAGGCGGTCGACGTGCTGACCCGGACCATCGTCGAGCACGAGGTCAGCGCCGTGGTCCACTTCGCGGCTCGCAAGCAGATCGGCGAGTCGGTCGAGAAGCCCGTCTGGTACTACCAGCAGAACGTCGGCGGGTTCACGAACCTCGTCGCCGCGATGGAGGCCACCGGGGTCCACCGTCTGGTCTTCTCGTCGTCGGCGGCGACGTACGGCATGCCCTCGGTCTCCCTCGTCGAGGAGAAGCTGCACGCCGACCCCATCAACCCGTACGGCGAGACCAAGCTCGTCGGCGAGTGGCTCGGGCGGGCGGCCGCCCGGTCGTGGGGGCTGCGGTTCGTGGCCCTGCGCTACTTCAACGTCGCCGGCGCCGGGTGGCCCGACCTCGGTGACCAGACGCTCCTCAACCTCGTCCCGATGGTCCTCGACCGTCTGGAGCGGGGTGAGCGCCCCCGGGTCTTCGGTGACGACTACCCGACGCCCGACGGCACCTGCATCCGGGACTACCTGCACGTCATGGACCTCGCCGAGGCGCACCTCGTGGCTCTCGCCTACCTGGACGAGGACGAGCGGGGCTACGACGTGTTCAACGTGGGAACCGGGGTGGGGGCCTCGGTCCGCGAGGTCATCGACGAGATCGGCCGGGTGTCCGGCCTCGACGTGACCCCGGACGTCTTCCCGCGCCGTCCCGGTGACCCGCCGCAGCTCGTCGCCTCGCCCGAGCGCATCAACACGGTCCTGGGCTGGAGCGGTTCGCAGGGTCTCGAGGAGATCATCTCCTCGGCCTGGGAGGCGTGGCAGACAGGTCCTCGTCGCATCGAGGTCTAGGACCACGAGCAGCCGAAAGGGTCTCCTCGCCTCGCGCGAGGGGGCCCTTTCGCGTGTCCGGCGCTGACATCCCGTCAGATCCTCAGTATGCTGAGCAAATTACTCAGCACGCTGAGGATGAAGGGGTGTGCCATGTCCGGAGCGCCCGGGATGCCAACGGGCCGAGCGTCCGAGACCATGACAGGGGAGGCCCTCGTGTCGCAGATGCTGTACGACCGCACCGCCGCTCGCGCCAGCCGGGCGGTCCTGACGGGGTACTCGACGTCCTTCGGGCTCGGGTCCCGCCTGCTGGGCAGCTCCGCGCGCCGCGACATCGACGCGGTCTACGGACTCGTCCGAGTGGCCGACGAGGTCGTCGACACCCGCCGGGGAGCAGGCGCCGACGAGCTGCTGACGGGCCTCGAGCAGGAGACCGCCCGCGCGCTGGCCAGCGGGTACTCGACCAACCTCGTCGTCCACTCCTTCGCGCGCACGGCGCGCCGCACGGGGATCGGCCACGCGGAGATCGACCCGTTCTTCGCGTCGATGCGCATGGACCTCACGGTCCAGGTGCACGACAAGGCCAGCTACGAGCAGTACGTCCACGGTTCGGCCGAGGTCGTGGGGCTGATGTGCCTCGCGGTGTTCCTCAACGCGGGGCGCCGGCCCGGGGAGCCCCTCGTCCGCGCCGACGCGGCCGTGGTGCGCGGCGCGCAGGGCCTGGGCGCCGCGTTCCAGAAGATCAACTTCCTGCGCGACCTGCGCACGGACCACGAGGAGCTGGGCCGCAGCTACTTCCCCGGCATCACTCCCGTCGATCTCACCCAGGACGACGTCGACGCGATCCTCGCCGAGATCAGCAGCGACCTCGCCGCCGCGCGGGCCGCGCTCCCGTCGCTCCCGCGTCGAGCCCGGATGGCGGTCGCCGCGACCCTCGCGCTCTACGACTCCCTGCTCGGACGGCTCGCGGCCACCGCGCCCGAGGACCTGCTCCGCGCCCGGGTGCGCGTCCCCGACCCCGTCAAGCTCGTCGTCGCCGCGCGCGCCGTGGCACGCGAGTCGCTCCGCCGAGACGTGCCCGGGGCCCGTCGTTCCGACCGCTTCGCCGATCCCCGAGGAGTTCTGTGACCGTCGCACCGACCGAGATGCCGCACGTCGTGGTCGTGGGCGGGGGGATCGGCGGCCTGGCCACGGCCGCGCTCCTGGCTCGAGGTGGTGCGCGCGTCACGCTGCTCGAACGCCACGAGCGGGTCGGGGGGCGTGCGGGAACGCTCGACCTCGACGGGTTCCGGTTCGACACCGGCCCGTCCTGGTACTTCATGCCCGAGGTCTTCGAGCACTGGTTCGCGCTCCTGGGCGAGCGCGTCCAGGACCACCTCGACCTGGTCCCGCTCGACCCGTCGTACCGGGTCTTCTTCGAGCGAGCATCGTCGTCCGAGCGGCCCGACGGCGCCACGGACGTCCCGCAGGCACGTACCGTCCTCGACGTCACCCGCGACCCGGAGGCCAACTGGGCGCGCTTCGACGCGCTCTCGCCGGGTGACGGCGAGCGCATGCGGGCCTACGCCGAGGAGTCGAGCGAGGCCTACCGCCTCGCCCTGGACCACTTCCTCTACACGACGTTCGAGCGCCCCGACCGGGCGATCGACGGCGCGGTCCTGCGGCGGCTCCCGCGGCTCGCGGCCCTGCTGGGACGCTCCCTCGCGGACCGGGTCGAGCGCCGCGTACGGGACCCGCGCCTGCGTCAGGTCCTGGGCTACCACGCGGTCTTCCTCGGTTCGTCGCCCTACCGGGTGCCCGCGCTGTACTCGCTCATGAGTCACCTCGACCTGGTCGAGGGGGTACGTTTCCCGCGCGGCGGGATGTACACGATCATCGAGGCCATGGAGAAGCTGGCCCGCTCGGAGGGCGTGACGATCCGGACGGGGAGCGACGTCGTCGGGATCGAGGTCGCGCCGCACGCTCCCACGCCCGACGGCGGAGCCTCGCCCCGCGCACGGACCGGTAGGTCCCGGCGACGCCCCCGTGGCGTCGCGACCGGGGTGCGGCTGAGCACGGGCGAGGTCGTGCCCGCTGATGTCGTGGTGTCCGGCGCGGACCTCCACCACACGCAGACCGCGCTCCTGCCCCCCGCCTACGCCGACCTGCCCGCAACCGCGTGGGACGACCGCGGACCCGGGATCTCGGCGCTGCTGATCCTCGCCGGCGTCCGCGGGGAGCTGCCCGAGCTCGCTCACCACTCGCTCTTCTTCACCGAGGACTGGCGGGGCAACTTCGCCGACGTCCTGGGCGACGCGGCCGACAGCCCCGTGGACTCGTTGCGGGTCCCGACCCCGGCCTCGCTCTACGTCTCGCGGACCTCGGCGACCGACGACGCGACGATCGACCACCCCGCTGCGCCTCCCGGCCACGAGAACCTCTTCGTCCTGGTGCCGTTCCCCGCGGACCCGGCGCTCGGCGGCTCGGCCGCGTCGCAGGCCGGGCTCGAGGAGCTCGCCGACGGCTACCTCGACCAGATCGGCGCCTGGGCCGGCATCGAGGACCTGCGCGGACGCGTCGTGACCCGGCGGGTCCTGGGTCCCGCGCACTTCGCGACCGAGTTCTCGTCCTGGCGCGGGACGGCCCTCGGGATGGAGCACACGCTCGCGCAGAGCGCGATGTTCCGCCCGCCGGGCGCCTCGCGCAAGGTCAGCAACCTCTACTACACGGGAGCGGGCACGGCCCCCGGCGTCGGGCTGCCCATGTGCCTCATCAGCGCCGAGCTCGTCGCCAAGCGGCTCCTCGGCGAGACCTCGTCCAAGCCCCTCCCGACACCCCTGCGTCCCGGCTTCCTCGCGGCGAGCCGCCGTCCCGAGCGGCTCCGAGGCGGTGCCGCGTGATCGGCTTCGCGTACCTCGGGGCGCTCCTGGTCTCGCTCGCCGGGCTCGCGGTGCTCGACCGCCGGTTCAGGCTGGCGTTCTGGGCCGACCCGGCCAGGACCGCGATCACGCTCGTGGTGGGCGTGGTGTTCTTCCTCGCGTGGGACGTCGCCGGGCTCGCCCTCGGCATCTTCGCGCGGGGCGACTCGCCCCACATGACCGGGCTCCAGCTCGCCCCCGAGCTGCCCGTCGAGGAAGCCGTGTTCCTCACGCTGCTCTGCTACAACACGCTGCTGGTCTGGCGGTTCCTCGACCTGCGGGTGCGGGAGCGCGCAGCCCGGCGGGCGGACGGTGGTGCCACGAGAGCGGACGAGGCACCCGCGCGCGCCACCGACGGCCCGACGGCGGGGGGCAGCGCGTGACCAACATCGTCCTCAACCTCGTCGTGCTCGCGCTCGTCGCGGCTGTCACCGCGTGGACGCTCCGGCGTCACCGGGCGGGGCCGCTGTGGTGGACGGCCGCGGTCATGGTGGTCCTGACGCTCGTGTTCGACACGATCATGATCGCCGTCGGGCTCTACGCCTACGCGCCGGACAAGATCCTCGGGATCTACCTCGCCGGGGCTCCGCTCGAGGACTTCGCCTACCCGCTCGCCGCGGTGATGCTGCTGCCCGCGGTCTGGACCTGGGTCGGCGACGGCCGACGACGCCGGCACGCGGGAGGGCAGTCGTGACGACGGTGGACGCCGGACCGGGGGCTGCGCCGGGGCCGCTCGTCGTGCTCCGGGAGATCGTCGCCGCCTCGCGCCCGTTCTCCTGGATCAACACCGCGTACCCCTTCGCGGCGGGGTACCTCGTCGCCACGGGAGGACGCCTCGACGCCGCGCTCGTCGTCGGGACGCTCTACTTCCTGATCCCGTACAACCTGCTCATGTACGGGATCAACGACGTGTTCGACTACGCGTCGGACCTGCGCAACCCGCGCAAGGGCGGGATCGAGGGTGCGCTCGCCGACCCGGCGACCGCACGAGCGACCCATCGACGCATCCTGTGGGCGTGCGTCGTGGTGAACGTCCCGTTCCTCGCGTGGCTGGCGGTCCAGGGCGACCTGGCCGCGAACCTCACGCTCGCCGCCGTGGTCTTCCTCGTCGTGGCCTACTCGGCGCCCGTGCTGCGCTTCAAGGAACGCCCGTTCGTCGACTCGTTCACCTCGGCCATGCACTTCGTGGGTCCGCTGCTCTACGCGCTCGTGCTCGTCGGGGCGGACCTGGGCGCGCGCACCGTGTGGCCCGTGCTCGCAGCGTTCGTGCTGTGGGGGGCTGCGTCGCACGCGTTCGGCGCCGTGCAGGACGTGCAGGCCGACCGAGCGGGTGGGATCGGTTCGGTCGCGACCGTGATCGGGGCGCACCGGACCGTCGTCGTCGCAGCGACCGCCTACCTCGTGGCCGCGGTGCTGCTCGCGCTGCTCCCGTGGCCGGGGTGGCTCGCCGCGCTGCTGCCGCTGCCCTACCTGGTCAACGTCGTCTCGTTCTGGTCGGTCGACGACGAGGACTGCGAGCGCGCGAACACCGGCTGGCGGCGCTTCCTCTGGCTCAACCTGGTGACGGGGTTCCTCGTGACGATGCTCCTCATCGGCGCTACCTGGGGCTGATCGACCCGGACCGTGCCCGGGCGACCTCGGTCGGTAGCACGTCGACGGCCGCCGTCCCTCGCGGGACGGCGGCCGTCGACGTGTGCAGGGCGGGCCACAGGCTCAGTACGTCGTGCCGTACTCCCAGTGCCACGCCTCGGGCTTGGAGCCGCCCTGGCGTGCCCACTCCGGGTTGTCCCAGCCGTACGCGGGGGCGTTCGCGCGCATCCAGGCGTACTGGGCGCTGCCGAAGCTGCTGATGCCACCGCCCAGGTCGAGCGCCTGTGCCATGCCGTGGTTCGACGTGCCCGGAGCCGCCGCGAGGAAGCCCTTCGACGCCTTGACCGCGACCTGCGAGCCGTAGGAGCGGTAGGACGACGTCACCGAGATGTCGGTGCCGAACGCCGCGCGGTAGGCCACGTTGAGCTGTTCGAGCTGGTAGGCCGCGTCGCAGCGCACGAGCTGGCCGGGGGCGAAGCTCGGCGAGCACAGGACGCTCTCGGGGATGGTGCCGTTCGAGTACCCCGCGGTGCTGTTCGCCCACACCGCGAGCTGGGCCGCCATGGCCGCGCGCTCGGCGGCCTGCTGGGCGGCGACCTCCTCGGCCGTCGGCGGTCCGGGCTCGACCGAGACCGTCACGGCCGTGGTGTCGAGCAGCGCCCGCAGCGCCTCGGTCGTGGCACCGATCTCGGCGATCGTCGGGGCGACCTGGGCCTGGCCGGCCGGTGCCGCCGCCGGGGTCTCCGCCGTGGCGGCGGGTGCGGGGGCCTCGGCCGCGGGGACCTCGGCAGCAGGGTCTGCCGGCGCGTCGACCGCGGTGGCCGCTGCGTCGGCGGGTGCGTCCTCGGGCGTCGCCGGGTCCGCGCTGAGGGACTCGCGGCCCTCGGTGCCTGCTCGGCTGGCGCGGAACGTGTCGCGGCCGTCGAGAGCGGCGTCCTCCCCGGAGGCGTCGAGGGTCGGAGCGGAGTGCAGCGATACGCCGGTGTCGAGCGTCGTGCGGGTCGCTGCGTCGGCGGACACGGTCGTCTGCCCCGAGCCGGCCTCGTCGGCACCCTCGTCCGCAGCATCGGCGGGGGTCGCGGCGCTCAGGAGCTGGCGGAGCTGGTCGCGGGTCGCGGTGATCTGCGCGAGCTGCTCGGGCGTCAGGGAGGACGTGCCCTCGCTCGCCAGGTACTCGGCGCGCACGAGCTCGGCGCTCGCCGCCTCGAGGGCGGCCTGCTCCTCGGGGGTCGAGGCGCTCGCGCCGGCGACGCTGGTCACCGTCGCGGCCGTCGTCCCGGCCTCTGCCGAGGCGACCTGAGCGGTCGTGGGGGTGGTGACGAGGCTGGCGGCGCCGGCCGTGGTGGTCACGGCGACCGCGGCGAGGGCCGCCGCGATCGCGAAGGGGGAGCGGCGGCGCAGGGAACGCCCGGGGAGGGTCGCGGCGAAGCGACGCTGGGAGTGCTTCCCCATCAGCGGCCCCCTCTCGCGCCGGTGGCGGTGAGGTCGGCAGCGCCGAGGAGGGTGGCACGTGTGCGGTCGTCGGTGCCCGGGAGCGGGCGGCGCCGTGCAGGCGCGGCAGAGCTGAGCGGTGCAGTTGTCACGGTGTTCCGATGTTCCGTTCGTCGGGCCGAGGCCGGGACCGCGTGCGCACTGCGGCTGTCGAGCGGGTGCTCGACGCCGTACCGTGCCGTCGCGGTGACGGGGATCGTGCTGGGGCCTCAGCGGCCTGAGTCGCGGCGCGTCCGGATGACGTGGGTGCCGCGTGCGCCGACAGACGGGATGCGAGGACGGTCCTCGGTGCCTGCCAACTCGTTCCATCTTCAACTACGTTTGTGAGCGGTCTGGCCTTGCGGAGCAAGGATCCGCTGGCGATGGTGTGCCGGGTCCGGGCCTATTCGGTGAAGAAGGTACGACCGAC
The DNA here is from genome assembly GCF_016907235.1 of Oerskovia jenensis. Lineage (NCBI taxonomy): Bacteria > Bacillati > Actinomycetota > Actinomycetes > Micrococcales > Cellulomonadaceae > Oerskovia > Oerskovia jenensis. Next base: position 1,914,924 of record NZ_JAFBBO010000001.1, on the reverse strand, counting down.
GCGTCTCGCGTCGCGAGTCAGCGCCGTACCCACCAGCATGCCCAACGCGATCGCGAAGACGGCGACGACGGCGTTCGCGATGTCGGACACCGAGCCCGTGTCCCCTGCCACGAGCTCCGACAGCCCCAGGAAGCTCAGGGCGCCCGGCACCAGGAGCCAGAAGGCCGGGAGCGTCGTGATGATGGCCGGGGGACCGGTGCGGGTCCGTTCGACGAGCGTCGCGAGCGGCACGATCACGAGCGCGCCGAAGAAACCGGAGATCTCCGGGGCGATGTAGGACCCCACGAGCTGGGCCGCGTACGCCGCGAACAGGACCACGAGCACCCAGGGCAGGCTCCGGCGCGGGGTCGAGGAGAAGAACATCTGCCCGACGCCCACGAGCACGACCCCGATCCACGGGGCCCACCACCCCATCCGCTCGCCGCCGTGCCCGGCGACCAGGTCACCAGCGACCGCCGCACCTGCCACGACGCCGAACACGAGCAGCAGGAGCTGGGCGATCCCGTAGAGGAGCCGGCTCGCGCCCGAGACGATCTGGTTGCTCGTGAGCTCGATCGCCGCGACGGTCAGGACCGACCCGGGCAGGAAGCTGATGAGCGGCGGGACCAGGACCTGCAGCGGGCTGTCACCGAGCCAGGGGTGCACGACCTGGATCGCCAGGACCGTCACGAGGAAGGCCGCGACGACGGGCAGGGCTGTGCTGAGCGTGGGCCAGCGTGCGGCGAGCCACCGCAGCACCCCGACGCCGAGCCCGAGCACCAGGAAGACGGGCAGCAGATCCAGGGTCGGGTTGAGGATCAGCCCGAAGCCCAGCGTCAGGATCGCGTGCCCGACGATCGTGAGCACGGCACCGAACCGGGCCGGCTGGCGCCGGATCGTGCGCAGTTCGGCGCGGGCGTCGGCGAGCTCGATCGTCTGGGTCCGGAGCTTGCGGATCACCGCGTAGAGCGCGCCGATCTGATCCAGGTTGAGCCCGCTGCCCGCGGCGTCGGTGAAGTCCGTGACGACGCCGGAGGCCGTCTGGACGCGGATGAAGACGCACGTCGGCAGCACCAGGGTCTGCACGGTGTGGGCGCCGTGCAGGTCGGCGACCTGCTTGAGCACGTCCTGCGCGTCGTTGACCGACTGTCCCGAGTCGAGCATCGCCCGGCCGAGCGTGCGCAGCAGCGGGACGAGGTCCGGGGAGATCTCCGGGACGTCCGGCTCGTCGTCGGGAGCGGCCTCGTTGCCGAGTGCCTGCAGGACGCGACGGAACGCCGACGGGGCGCTGCGGAGCCCCGCGAGCAGCGGGAACCGGTGCCGGGACGGGTGGTCGCTCGTCGCCGCCGGGGGGCCCTCGGGGTCCGGGGGACGGGACGAGGTGTCGCTCGGGCCCGTCGCGGGTACGCCGTCGGGTGGCGGCGTCTCGTCGACGGGCGCGTCGGAGGGGCGGCCCTCGGCGGTCAGGTCGCCACCCCGCGTCCGTTCCCGGAGCCCGGCGAGGGCGGGGGGCCCTCCGAGGGGCCCGACGACGCCGCGACCAGGTGCAGGAGAGCCTCGCCGTAGGCGTCGGCCGGGTCGTGGGCGCGGAACGCGACCTTGCGCCCCGCGAGCTCGATCTCGACGAGGTAGGCGGGGGCGTCGTCGTCCTCGACGAAACGCTGGAGCCAGCGGAAGGTCCCACCGAGCAGGGCGCGGAGCTGGGGTTCGAGCGGGTGCCAGAGCGCGTCCTCGAGAGCGACCGAGTCGAGCGCCCACTCGGTCGTGCCGTTGAAGCCGAGGATCACGCCGGTGTCGAACTCGTGGGGCTCGATCGTCATGTCGCTGACCGTGAAGAGGTCGCCCGTGGGGCCGGTCGCCAGGAGCCGGAAGCGGTCGCCGGACTCGGGGTGCCAGCGCACTCCCGCCTCGCGCAGGGCGAGGGCCAGGTCCCAGGAGATCATCTCGTCAGTATGGGCGGGCGAGCGTGACCGTGCCCCTCGAGGGGCACGGCAGGTGCCCGCGAGGGACGCTCCCGCAGGCCCTTCACCCGATCGCGCGAGACAGTAGGAGGTGGGAACCCCCGCAGCCCGCGGGGACCGACCACGGGGAGGCCGGCATGACCGGGACGTTCGCGACCGTCGACGAGTACATCGGCTCCTTCCCGCCCGAGACCCAGGCGGTCCTGCAGGAGATGCGCCGGACGATCCACCGGGTCGTGCCCGACGCCGGCGAGAAGATCAGCTACCAGATCCCGGCCGTGACGGTCCGGGGCAGGGTGGTCGTGTACTTCGCGGGGTGGAAGCACCACGTGAGCCTGTACCCGGTGCTCGACGGCGACGAGGACTTCGAAAGGCTCGTCGCCCCGTACCGCGCCTCGAAGGGGACTCTCAAGTTCATGCTGTCCGAGCCCGTCCCGTACGGCGTGATCGAGACGGTCTCACGCCACCTGCTCGACCAGCACGGCGCCTCGACGTAGCGCGGTCGCGCGCACGGGGCGGAACCCGGGCACCCCGGGAGGGGTCCGGGACGCGCGGGAGCGCCCACCTGTCGGGACGTGCCGTCCCACGACGGCCGGGTCGTCACACCCCGGAAACGTCGGCGTCGTGTACTCGCCCCATGACCCTTCCTCCCACGGGCACGGCCGGGCGATCCCCGGACCGACCCGTCACCGTCTCCGTCCACCGCCGTATCCACCCCGACCTGGTCCCGGACGCGACGCGATGGGTCCAGGCAGGGGTCAACATGGCCAACACCTACCCGGGCTTCCTCGGGTCGGGCTGGGTGCGCGCCGCGAAGGACTCGCACGACTGGCACATGCTCTACCGCTTCGCCGACGAGGCGACGCTCGACGCGTGGGACTCCTCGCCCGAGCGCGTCGCGTGGCTCCAGGAGGGGCAGGGGCTCGTGGAGGAGCAGCGGGTCGAGCGCCGCACGGGCATCGAGGGGTGGTTCGACGTCCCGGCGCGGGTCGACGAGCCGCAGGTCAGCGGCGAGCGGCCGCCGGCCCGGTGGAAGCAGTCGGTGAGCATCTGGCTGGGGTTCTTCCCCGTGAATCTCGCGTTCACGCTCCTCATGTCCTGGGCGGTCCCGAGCTTCGGCGACCTGCCCGTGCTCCCGAGGGTGCTCGTGACGACGCTCGTGCTGACCCCGATCATGACGTACGCCGTCCTGCCGTGGGTGACTCGCCGTCTGGCACCGTGGCTGGCGCGCTGAGACGGTCCGGCCGCGCGGGCGACGGCGCGCCGAAGCCGTCCCCGACGGCGCCCTGCCCAGCGCCTGTCCAGGCGACTTCCAGCGTCCGGCCATAGCGTGGACGGATGGACGAGGAGATCGAGAACGCGACGGACGTCGCTCTGACCCTGGCCGCCGTCGCGGGAGCGTTGGTGGCCGCGTTCGTGGTGGGCACGATCATCTCGGCGGTCGTGAACCGCCTCGGACGGCGCAGCGAGCTCGCACGGGACATCTCCCGGCGCCTGCGCCGCCCGGACCGTGCGGTGCTCATGATCGTCGCGGTGTGGATCGCGGTGCGGGTCACGACGGACCCGTCGGTGAGCTGGCGCCCTGCAGTCGAGCACGCGCTCCTGATCGCACTCATCGCGGCGGGCGCGTGGTGGGTGGGGGCGCTCGCGTTCGTGCTCGAGGACAGCGCGCTCAAGCGCTTCCGGGTCGACGTGGTCGACAACCGGCACGCGCGGCGCATCCGTACGCAGATCATCGTGGTGCGTCGTCTGACGGTCGCGATCATCGTCATCTGCGCGATCGCGGCCGTGCTTCTGACGTTCCCTGCGGCGCGCGCCGCGGGCGCGAGCATCCTCGCGTCGGCCGGTGTCATCTCGATCGTCGCGGGCCTCGCGGCCCAGACGTCGCTCGCGAACGTGTTCGCGGGCATGCAGATCGCGTTCACGGACGGGATCCGGGTCGACGACGTCGTGGTCCTCGAGGGCGAGTGGGGGCGGATCGAGGAGATCACCATGACGTACGTCGTGGTGCACCTGTGGGACGACCGGCGCCTCATCATGCCGTGCACCTACTTCACGACGACGCCCTTCCAGAACTGGACCAGGCGCGCCGCCGACCTGCTCGGCACGGTCGAGCTCGACCTGGACTTCCGGGTGCCGTTCGGTGCCATGCGCGCCGAGCTCAAGCGGCTCCTCGCGCACACCGACCTGTGGGACCAGCGCGTGGGCATCCTCCAGGTGACCGACGCGATCAACGGCGTGGTCAGGGTGCGGGCGCTCGTGAGCGCGCGCGACGCCCCGACCCTGTTCGACCTGCGCTGCTTCGTGCGCGAGGGGCTCGTCGAGTGGCTCCAGCGGTCGAGCGCCGACTCGCTGCCCCGCACACGCTTCGAGGGCGTCGAGGAAGGGCGCATCAGCGAGGAACCCGACGTCGCGCCCGGGGTCGCGGCCCAGCCCGCGACTCCCGAACCAGCGCCCGAGGCGCAGCTCCCGCCCGCGATCCCCGTCGGACCCGGCATCCCCGGGCAGCCGCCGTTGTCGACGCGCCAGGCGACGCGGCGCGTCTCGGTGCGCGACCAGTCCCGCGTGATCGGGCGGATCAGCGCCCCCGAGGACGTCGTCGAGACGCGGGTCATGACCCCGGCCGAGGCGGCGCTCGCGGCGGCGGACGGGCCGGTCCGGACCGGTGGGCGGGGCGACGCGTACGGCGCGGACGAGACGGACCGTACGGAGGAGGTCGGTCCCGAGGACCTGCCCGGCGGCGCGTCCGAGTCGGCCTTCTTCAGTGGCACGGCCGAGGGGCGGGAGCGCTCCAAGGCGTTCGCCGGCCCGGGCCAGGAGGTCATCGACGAGCGCGAGGAGACGGCCGAGCGGAACCGGGTCGAGGACGAGCGCGACGCGGCGGCCTCGCAGGACGACGCCGACGAGCGGGACCGGGACCACGCGGGCGCGCGCACCGCCGAGCGGGACCGCCCCGGCGACCGCGACCTGGGGCGCGGCGAGTCGCAGGGCGACGCCGGTCACGACGGGGACGCCTGACGCCTGACGCATCCGCCCGTCGGCGGTGACGCGCCGACCCGCCGACGGCGACCGACCCACCACCCCGCACGGGCCCTCGGCCGCCCCGCCGTGACGCACACGACCCGGCTCCACCGCGCCGCGCCGGGCGGCCCTGGTTAGGGTCTCGTCGTGAGCAGGTGGACCTGGCCCGCGTACGTGGGCGTGATCGGCGGGGTCGTCGTCTTCGTGATGTTCCTGCTGCCGATCGTGGTCTGGCAGTACCGCCGGTACGGGCGGCTGAGCTGGCCCCGCCTGCTCGGGTCGGCGGCGGTCGCGGTCTACGGCGTCGCGCTCGTGGCGTACACGCTCCTGCCGCTGCCGTCGGGCGACCTCGCGCTGTGGTGCGCGCAGCACGGGTTCTCGGGGCCGCAGCTCGACCCGTTCCAGTTCGTCGAGGACATCCGTCGGGACACCGCGGGGATGAGCGCGGCGGCGCGCCTGCGCAGCCCGGCCGTGCTCCAGACGGTGTTCAACGTGGTGCTGTTCGTCCCGTGGGGAGTGCTCGTGCGGCGCTTCTTCGGGTGGCGCCTGCCGCTCACGGTGCTGTCCGCGTTCGCGGCGTCGCTGCTCATCGAGACGACGCAGGGCACGGGCATCTTCGGTCTCATCCCGTGCTCGTACCGCCTGGCCGATGTCGACGACCTCCTGACGAACACCCTGGGCGGGTTGGTCGGTGCGCTCATCGCGCCGGTGGTCCTGCGGTGGATGCCGCGCTCGACCGACCTCGCGACCGAGCGGGGCGTGCCGCGCCGGGTCACGGTGTGGCGGCGGTGGCTGGGGATGCTGCTCGACGCGTTCCTGGTGTCGGTCACCGGGACGGCGCTGGTCCTGTTCTACCGGGTGGCGCTCGTCGCGCTGGGGCAGGACGTCCCGGTCGAGGCGGGTGCGGTCGACGTCGTGCTCGGTGCCGTCGTGCCCGTGGTCCTGGTCCTTCTCGTGCCGCCGTTCCTGGGGAGCGGGGCGTCGTGGGGTCAGCGGGCGATGTGGCTCGAGCCGCGCTGGACGGCGGACGCGGCCGAGGGCGCGGTCGGTGCGGACGGCCTGGGCCGGGGGACGACGGCCCGGCGTGTGGTGCGCGGCTCCACGTCGGGCGGCCTGTGGGGCGTGTGCCTGATCCTGGCGGAGGTCCCGGGTGGTGGCCTCCTGCCCGACGTCGCAGCGCCCCTCGGTTCTCTCGTCGCCGTCGTGGCGGTCGTCTCGGTCCTGTGCACGCGTGACCGGCGCGGGCTGTCGGGGGTCGTGTCGGGGGCCCGGATGGTCGACGCGCGGGGCTGAGCGCGACGGACCCGAACGCCGAGAAGTGAGTACACGCCCCTGAATCACGAGATGCAGGGGCGTGTACTCACTTCTCGGCGAGGCGCTGCGGCCGGCGCGACAGGGTCGTGACAGCGATTCCGGTGCCAAGCAGGAGGAGCGCGGCGAGAGCAGCGAGGGCCGCGTCCGCCCCGGTGGTGGGGAGCGTGCTCGCGCCGCCTCGTCCGGGCACCGTGTCGCCCACGGTCGACCACACGCCCTGGGCGTCGTTGTCGGTCGGGGAGGTATCGGTGTCCGTGTCGATCGTGGGCACGACGAGGGGGCTGAACCGTTCCACGACCGGGTCCACGAAGCCGTCCTCGTCGAGGTCGGTGTCCGGGGCGGGGGTCACGTAGGCGACGTCGCGCATGCTGCCCGCACCGGGGGCAGGGGCGATCACGCGTGCGGTCACGGTCAGCGGCGGCCCGTCGGCATCGACAGGAAGGTCGCCCGTGGCGGTCGCCGTGGTCCCGTCGACCGTGTAGCCGTCGCCCGACATCGAGACGAGCGTGGCGCCGTCGGGCAGGAGCTGGGTGACCGTCCACCCGGCCGGGGCGACGCGCGGGCCGGCGTTGTGCGGGGTCAGCGTCCAGGTGACCAGGTCGCCCGCGCGCCGGACGGCGTCGGGGTCCACGGCGAGGGCCTGCGTGAGGGACAGGTCGATGCAGCTCATCGGGTAGAGCACGGGAGCCTCGGTGAGCTCGTGCACCTCGGCGCCGCCGCCGTCGTAGTACGAGACGCCGTCGAGGAAGCCCGTGGCCCGGCACGCCGACCCCCAGTCGTTGGGGGTGCCGTGGTCCCGGGCGTCCACGGCGACCGGGCCGTCGACCGGCAGCGCGCGGGCGAGGGCAGGTGCGGAGTCCTCGCCGACGACCGCGTTCGCGTACGTGCGGATCGCCGCGCTGGCCGCCGGGAACGAGTTGCCCGTGACGAGCACGTCGTCGCGCAGCGTCCGCCGGGCGGCCTCGGGCGACCCGGGGTCCGCCGTGCCGACCTGGATCCAGGTGCCCCCACCGGTGAACGCGTTGCCCGTGACCCGCACGTCGGACGACGAGTACGAGTCCGGGAGCGCGCCGTCGGCCCACGACGGGGCGACGCTGATCGCGGCGAGCCCGTCGCCGCCCGTCTGGGAGATCGTGTTGTCGGCGACGAGGAGGTCGTGAGCCGGGCCGGCGGACACGACGTCGGGCTGGCCGCTCACGGTGTTGCGCACGACCTGCACACCGGTCGTGCCCTGGAGCACGCGGATCCCGCCGTCGTTGTCGGTCATGGTGCTGTCGTGCACGGCGATGTCGTGGCTGATCCCGTTCGCGGGGGTCGTGACGACGAAGAGCCCCACCCCGGAGTTGCCCGTGAACGTCGTCGCGCTGACGTCGAGGTTCGCGACGCTGCGCCCGTACACCCCGTACTCGACGAGGTTCGCGACGGTCGCGTTCGTCACGGTCGACCCGTCGGTCGCGGAGTAGAAGAACCCGTACGACCCGGCGTCGATCGAGGAGCGGTCGACGTCGACGTCCTGCGACCCGTAGGCGCGCAGGATCGCGGCTCCCGTGACCGAGGTCGGCCCCTCGTGCCCCGTCACGGTGATGTCCTGGGCCGTGACCCCGATCGACTGGTGGATGACGAGCGCGGCGCCCGTGAGGTTCGCGGTGACGCGGGTGATCGTCGCGTTGCGCGCGCCCAGCAGGTACACGCCGCTCGACGCGTCGGGCGCTCCGACCACGTCGATGTCCGAGATCGAGATGTCCACGCGGTCCGAGGTGGCTTCGTCGAAGTTGGACTGCGCCCCGATCGCGTAGAGGAACCCCGTGGCGGACACGTCCGAGACCGTGACGCGTCCGGCGTTGACGAGGTTGATGCCGGTGCCGGTGGGCCCCCAGGTGCCGGCGTCGAGCACCGCGCCCGTGACCACGGCGTTCTGGGTCGAGCCGAGGGTGATGCCGCCCAGGGCGGTGATGGTGGGGTCGGTGATCGTCGGGCCCGCGCCCGTGTTCGCCGCGCTCGTGGTGATGCCGTACGTCGCGCTCGTGATCGTCGGGCGCTCGATCACGACCCCGGTGGCGAGCAGCGTGAGGATGCCCGTCGAGGGAGTAGAGGGGGTCGGGGGATTCGGGGAGGAGAGGTCTGGCAGCCTGATCCGGGCGTCCGAGACTCTCGCACCGGTCGTCGCGCCGAGCGAGATGCCCTCCCGGGTGCTCTCTTCGACGACCGCGCCCGTGATCGTGGGGCCGGTGCGAGTGTTCGCCGGAGCCGTACCGATCCCGCGGGCGAAGCCGGTCACGGTGACCGCGTCGACCAGTGCGCCGGAGGAGTTCGACAGGTCGATGCCGGTGCCCACGCTGCTCGGCGTGCTGGTCACGCTGACGCCCGACACGCTCGGCGTGGTCGTCGTGCCCAGCGAGATGCCCGACGTCGAGGCGCTGATCGTGCCACCGGAGACCACGACGCCGCCGGCGGTCGAGGCCGCGGTCGCGGTGATGCCCGTGGCGACGCCGACGATCCGGGCTCCCGTGATCCTCGCGGCCCCCGTCGTGAGGTTGACCCCGAACGACGAGACCGCGTTCGCGCCGTCCATGTCCAGGCCGTCGATCACGACGCCCGTCACGTTCGCGCCGAGCTGGACCCCCGTGGGGCGGGCCACCGGGGTGGGGTTACGGATCGTGAGGTTGGACAGCACGACGTCCGACGCGGTGACCGAGACGATCGCGCCCGTGTTGGCCGCACCGATCGTGACGTCGTCGTCGAGCGTCAGGCCGCCTCCGCTGACCGTGAAGCGGGTGTAGAGCGTCGAGGCGCTGCTGCTGTCGAGCGTCACGGCCCGCGGGACGGTGATCGTGCCGGTGAACGCGTAGTCGTTCGGGTCGAACGAGACCGTGGCACCGGCCGGGGCGGCGTTGATCGCCGCCTGGAGCGTGAGCAGGGCGGGGGTGCCCGGGCGCTGGTCCGGCGTGCCGACCCAGGCCACCGGCAGGGTGTTGGCGTTCGGCACGACGCCGGGGGCCGTCGGGGGCACCTCGACGACGGTCTCGTCCGGGACGGCTGCCGGCCCCTCGAGGCCGTCCGGCGTCGTCGGGTCGGCGGGCGGCGGCGGGTCGCCGGTGTCGACGGTGTCGGGCGGCGAGGCGGCCAGCGCGGGCGCTGTCACGGGGGCGCCGGCGACCACGCCGACGCCGAGCAGGGCGGCGACGCCGATCACCGCGGTGGCTCTTCGCCACCGGTGGGTGTCGTCTCGTCCGTCCCTCGCTGTGCGCATGCCGGCCCCCGGGTCCGTCGCGTGCGGTCGGCAGTGGCCGCTCCGTCATCGTGTGCCGAGACCAGGCGACCGGCAACCGGGCGGACGCGTGCTCACGGTCCGCCGAGAAGTGAGGAGATGCCCCCGGATCGCACGATCCAGGGGCATCTACTCACTTCTCGGCGGGGCCGCGGCGGGGCGCGCGGGGCAGCGGGCGGGATCAGCGTCCCGCGAGCCACCCCCGGAGGCGGTCGGGGCGGTCGGTGATGACCGCGTCGACGCCGGCCACGAGCGCCAAGGTCCACTGTGCGGGCTCGTCGAGGGTCCACACCTGCACCTCGAGGCCGTCGCCCTGGAGCTCGTCGACCAGTCCGGGGCGCTCGACCAGCAGGTGTCCTGCCGGGTTGCACGTCATGACGCCCAGCTCCGCGCAGGTCGCGAGCAGGTCGTCGGAGTACTCACCGACGAGGAGGCCGCGGCGCAGGTCCGGGGCCACCTTCGCCAGCGCCGCGACCGTCGAGGGCCAGAAGCTCTGCCCGATCACGCGGTCGGTGAGCCCGGCGCGCTGGACGGGCTCGGTGACCTTGCGGACGTCGTCGGGACCCCAGTCGCCCTTGACCTCCACCAGGAGGTCGATGCCCGGGTGCGTGACGAGGAAGTCCACGACCTCCGCGAACGTCGGGACGCGCTGCCCGGCGTAGGCAGGGGCGAACCACGAGCCCGCGTCCACGGCGCGGACGTCCGCGAGCGTGAGCGCGTCGACCCGGCCGGTCCCGTCCGTCGTCGCGTCCAGGGTGTCGTCGTGGATCACGACGACCTCGCCGTCCGCGGTGAGCTGGACGTCGATCTCGATGCTGTCCGCTCCCGCGCGCCACGCGGCCTCGAACGCCGCGAGCGTGTTCTGCGGCGCGACGGACGAGTTCCCCCGGTGCGCGACGACCCGGAACGCGCGCGTCACAGGTAGGGCTCCACGTTCTCCTGGTACGCCTTCTCGAGGCGCGGCGTGATCGACGCGAACGCCTCGGCGGCGGGAGTGCCCTTGAGGACGATCTGCTCGATCCCGTCGGTGAGGATCTGGTCCCCGCCGGGCACGAACACCCGGACCCAGTCCTGCGAGCGGGACTTCTCGGCGAGCTGGTCGACCGCCGTGCGGAACTGCGGCGTGGCCGCGTAGATGCTGCTCATGGTCTCTCCCTCGACCGCGGACGTGCGCACCGGCATGTACCCGGTGTTCTGGGAGAAGTATGCGGTGTTCTCCGGGTCCGTGATGAAGGCGAGGAACATGGCCGCGGCGAGCTGCTGCTCGGGCGTGCGCGAGGCCGGGATGGCCAGGCCCGTGCCGCCCGTGGGCGTCCCGGAGCCCGACGGCCCGTCGGGCAGGTAGGCCGTGCCGAGCTCGAACGACGCGGCGTCGAGCAGGCCCGTGAGGCTGCCCGTGGACCCGATGGTCGAGGCGAAGATGCCCGCGGCGAAGTCGGCCCCGGCGTCGGTCCCGACGCCCGCGACCTTCGACCCGTGGAACAGGTCGTGCAGGAAGTCGCCCGCGGCCAGGGCCTGCGGGGTGTCGAGCGTGACCGTGAACTCGTCGCTGTACTGCCCGCCCTGGCCCCACAGCATGTTCTCGAACCACCAGGCGGCCCACGAGGTGCCCGTCGCGAGGCCGAGCGGGGCGCCGTCGGCCGGGACCTGGGCGCGCAGGGCGGGGGCCCACTCGGCGAGCTCGGCCCACGTCGCGGGACCGCGGTCCGGCAGGCCCGCAGCGGCCCACATGGTCTTGTTGTAGTAGAAGAGCGGCGTCGAGCGCGCGTACGGCACGGCCCAGTGCTTCTGCCCGTACGCGTAGTCGCCGTACAGCGTCGGGTTGTAGTCGGCGACGTCGACGTCGAGGTGCGCGAACACGTCGTCGAGCGGCAGGACCTGGCCGTTGACGTAGTAGCGGAACCACCACACGTCGCTCGCGATGACGAGGTCGGGCAGGTTGTTCGACGACGACGCGGCCTGGAAGCGCTGCGCGACCTCGTCGTACCCGGCGCCCGCGGTCACGAGCTTGACCGCGATGTCGGGGTGCTTCGCGGTGAAGCGGCGGATCAGCTCCTCCTCGATGGCCTTGGAGGCGCCGGGGTGGTTGCTCCACCACGTGATCTGCGAGGCGGGCTTGATCGTCGACCAGTCGGTGCCCGCGGAGGCGGACGGGGCGGACGTGCCGCCGACGGTCGGTCCCGCGCACGCGGCGAGGGAGAGGGCGAGGGCGCCGAGGCCGCCGAGGCGCAGCACGTCGCGTCGCGACGGGGTCCACTGGGCGGGCAGGGGCTGGTTCACGTGATGCTCCTTGGGGTGGGGAACAGCGATCCGGCAGGCGCCGGGGGACAGGGGAGGACCGGCGTGTCAGCCGGTCACGGCTCCGGCGGTGAGCCCGGCGACGAGCCGGCGCTGGAGGAACAGGAAGACGATCAGGATCGGGAGGGTCACGAGCACGGTCGCGGCCATCAGGACGCCCCAGTTGTTCATGCCGTCGACGCTCTGCAGGAGCGTGAGGCCGACGGGGAGCGTCATCTTCTCGGCGTCGTCGGTCACGAGGAACGGCCACAGGTAGTCGTTCCACTCGGCGACGACGGACACGAGCGCGACGGCCGCGATGGTGGGGTAGGACAGCGGCACGACGAAGCGCCACAGCTTGCGCCAGTGGCCCGCGCCGTCGAGCTCGGCGGCCTCGAGGATCGAGATCGGCAGCGACAGGAAGTGCTGACGGAACAGGAAGGTCCCGAACGCGCTCGCCAGGCCCGGCACGAGGATGCCCTGGTAGGTGTTGAGCCACCCGAGCTGGGCGACGAGCGTGTAGTTGGGGATGATCGTGATCTGCTGCGGGATGAGCAGCGTGAACAGGACCAGGACGAAGACCGCGCGCTTGAACGGGACGTCGAGGAACACGAGCGCGTACGCGCAGCACAGGCCGAGCAGCAGCTTGAGCGTCGAGCCGACGACCGTCAGGCCCACGCTGTTGAGGAACAGCTGCCCGACGGGGATGCTCTGCGTCGTCTGGACGTAGTTCGCGAGGTCGAGGTTCTGCGGGAGCCACTGGAGCGGGATCGAGTACAGCTCGTCGGGGCGCTTGAAGCTCGCGAGCACCATCCACACGAGCGGCAGCGCCATGACGACGGTCGCGACCAGCAGGGTCGCGTACGAGCCCAGGTACAGGGGCCGACGACGGCGCGTGCGTTCCGGCGGTCGGCCGCCGGTCGGGCGGTGGCCGGCACCGACGGGGGCCGGTGGTGCGTCCACGGGTGGTCCGGCGTGCTGAGCGCTGGGCGCGCCCGAGGCTGCGGTCGAGGACTGGTGCGGCGCGGGGGCCGGGGACTCTCGCACCGGGTTCTGGACGCTCATGCGTAGTGCACCTTCTTCTCGACGAAGCGCAGCTGGACGACCGTGACGACCAGCAGCAGGAGGAACAGGATCGTCGCGACGGCCGACGCGTAGCCGGCGCGGCCGGTCACGAAGCCCTCCTCGTAGATCTGGTACATGAGCGTCGTGGTCGAGCCGAGCGGCCCGCCCTTGGTCATGGCCTGGATGATGTCGAACGACTGGAGCGAGCTCAGCAGCGTCGTGACCGTGAGGAAGAAGGTCGTGGGTGCGAGCAGCGGCAGGACGATCGAGCGGAACGTGCGGGCCGAGGACGCGCCGTCGAGGGCTGCTGCCTGCTTGAGCTCGAGCGGGACGGCCTGGAGACCGGCCAGGAAGATCAGGGCGACGTACCCGACGTTCTTCCACAGGTAGACGACGATGATCATGACGAGCGCCCAGGGCGAGGTCGTGTACCAGTCGGGGGACTCGAGCCCGATCGCGCGCAGGCCCGCCGAGAGCAGGCCGTAGCGCGGGTCGAAGATGAACAGCCACAGCATGCCGACCGCGACGCCCGACAGCACGTAGGGCGCGAACACCACGGTCCGCGCGAACCCGCGGCCCTTCAGGCGGCGGTTCAGCAGCAGGGCCAGGCCCAGGCCCAGGATCAGCGAGCCACCCACGGTCGCGACCGTGAAGACGCCCGTCGTGACCATGACGTCGGCCGTCGTCGGGTCCTGGAACCACTCGACGTAGTTGCCGAGGCCGACCGAGCGGGCCGTGGGCGAGCCCATGTTCCACTGCAGGGTCGAGTAGTAGAAGCTCTGCAGCAGCGGGCGGTAGACGAACACGAGCAGCAGGACCACGTTGGGCCCCGCGAGCAGCAGGAACGCGAGCCAGGTGCGCAGGGCCCGTGGGGTGGGGCGCGTGAAGCGGGACCGGGCCGCCGGGGCCCGTCCGGGGATCGTCCGACGGCGTGCGGGTGGCGCGGGGCGCACAGGGGATGACACGGAGGTCATGGGGTGGGGCTCCAGTCACGAGCGGGTGGACGCCGTCACCCTAGGAGGGCGAAGTGACCGGAAAGTGGCGTGAGCGGCCCGGTTCCCCGAACGTTCCCGAGGCGTTCACCGGGGCATCGACACGAGGTCATCGGGGACCCGTGGTGGCCACCTGTGAGCTGCTCGGGGCGGGGGCCACGCGGCTCGGGGCGTGCGGCGCGAGCGACGAGACCCTCGCGCAGCCGGACGGGGAACTCTCGCGGGGGAGTGTTCGCTGAGCGGGCACCGGTCCCGCTCGGCGAGCACGGATCCCGGTGGGCCGAACCTGCTCGGCAGGTGTCCTGCGTCGCCCGGCGTGGCGCCGAGATGCGGGCCATCGCCTTCCGGTCATGACGACGCACGAGACGCACGGTGGGACGTCACCGACGGCCTAGCATGGGCGGTCCGGCTCCTGCCGGACCGACGACGAGGTGAGCGATGACGCACGAACCACAGGACCTGCGGAACATCAACGTGGGGCGCGGCACCGGCTTCACGGTGGCCCTGTTCGTCCGCGACCGTCTGGCGCTGCCCGTGGCCGACGACGTTCCGGCGCTCGTCCCCCGCATCGAGGTCGAGGCGTTGCCGGGGGACGAGTCGGCGGCGCTCGCGGCGGAGTGGCGCGAGTGGTGGGACCGGCTGACCGAGGTGCCCACCGGGCGCGACGTCAGGCCCACGTCGGAGCGGCTGGCGACGGTGTTCGACGCCGTCGTGGACGAGGCGCGGGCGTGGGCCGAGCAGACGGTGCGACCGAACTTCTTCTTCTCGGAGGACGATCTCCCCGACGGCTACGTCCCGGAGCCGATCGGCGACCCGGACGTCCCGGTGGTCTACGACATCGAGCTCGTTCCCGTGGGCGGCGCGTGGCACCGGGACCTCGGCCCGCACCGGCTGCTCGTCAGCGTCCAGACATGGGAGGACCCGGCGGTGATGGACGCGCTCCTGAGGCCGCGGATCGAGCGGCTGCAGAGCCGGGCCAGCGCTGCACCCCGAAGGGCCCCTCAGGTGTGGCACCTGACGGTCGACGGTCAGGAGTTCACGGTCACCGACAGGCCCCACGAACCCGGGAGCTACGACTTCTCCTGGCGGAACGGGCCGATCGAGGGATATGGGTTCTCGATCGGTAGCTCGAGGGGAGAGCCGATGACCGAGGACGACCTGCGACGGGAGATCCGAGGCTTCGTCGAGGGCTACGAGCCCTGACGGTTCGCGGACCCGTCCGGGCTTCCCGAGTCCTCAGGGGCAGACGGCAGCGGTGCTGCCTTACCGTCACCGGGGCGGCGCTTGCACTCACGGACAGGTCGATGATCAGTTGACGGTCACGCACGGCCGTCCCCAGGGTCCTCCCCGCCGCTTCCACCGTGCACCTTGACCTCAACCCTGGTTGAGGACGTACCGTCGAAGGGTGCGGCTGCCGACCCCGGCGTGGACCGCCTCTCCCCTCCTCGACCGGAAGGCGTTCTTTCCTGTGAGCAGCTCTCGTCCGTTGCGTGTCGCCATTGTTGGCGCTGGTCCTGCTGGTATCTATGCGGCGGACATTCTGTCGAAGACGGACGTCGAGGTGAGTATCGACCTGTTCGAGCGTCTTCCTGCGCCGTTCGGGTTGGTGCGGTACGGGGTGGCTCCGGATCATCCGCGGATCAAGCAGATCATCGTGGCGTTGCACAAGGTGTTGGCGCGTGGTGATGTGCGCCTGCTCGCCAATGTCGAGTACGGGGTGGATCTGAAGCTGGATGATCTGCGGCAGTTCTATGACGCGGTGATCTTCTCGACGGGCTCGATCCGGGATGCGGCGTTGGCGATCGAGGGGATCGATCTGCCGGGTTCGTTCGGTGCGGCCGATTTCGTGTCGTGGTACGACGGTCACCCGGACGTGCCGCGCACGTGGCCGCTCGAGGCTCGGCAGGTCGCGGTGCTGGGGGCGGGGAACGTGGCGCTGGACGTGGCGCGGGTGCTGGCCAAGCATGCTGATGATCTTCTGCCGACGGAGATCCCGGAGAACGTGTACCAGGGGTTGAAGGAGTCGCCGGTGACGGACGTGCACGTGTTCGCGCGTCGTGGTCCGGCGCAGGCGAAGTTCTCCCCGCTGGAGCTGCGCGAGCTGGGGCACGTGCCGGACGTGGACGTGATCGTGTATCCGGAGGACTTCGAGTTCGACGAGGGGTCGATGGCGGCGATCAACTCCTCGAACCAGACGAAGCAGGTCGTCAAGACGTTGACGGACTGGACGTTGAAGGACCCGTCGGAGTTCACGGCTTCGCGGCGGTTGCACCTGCATTTCCTGCATGCGCCGGTCGCGGTGCTGGGGGATGGCAAGGTCGAGGGGTTGCGCACGGAGCGGACGCGGTTGAACGGGGACGGGACCGTCAGCGGGACGGGGGAGTTTGTCGAGTGGCCGGTGCAGGCGGTCTACCGCGCGGTGGGGTACTTCGGGTCGCCGTTGCCCGAGATCCCGTTCGACGATCTCAAGGGTGTGATTCCCAACCGTGAGGGTCGGGTGATCGACATCGATGGTGCGCAGATCCCGGGGGTGTATGCCACGGGGTGGATCAAGCGTGGCCCGGTCGGGCTGATCGGGCACACCAAGTCCGACGCGTCCGAGACCGTCCGCCACCTCGTCGAGGACCTCGCCGACTCCCGCACGGCCGCCCACCCCGAGCCGGAGAGCATCGTGGAGTTCCTGACCGAGCGCGGGGTCGACGTCGTCCAGTGGGCCGACTGGGAGGTCCTGGACGCCCACGAGCGCACCCTGGGGGAGCCGCACGGGCGCGAGCGCGTCAAGGTCGTGCCCCGCGAGGACATGATCCGCATCGCCCGCCGCCAGACCGAGGCAGCCACCGGCACGCACTGACCCGCCGAGCGACGCACCACCCGCACACCACGCACCACGCGACGGCGCCCCGCCCTACCCGGGCCGGGCGCCGTCGTCGTCCCTGAGGAGCCCGCCCCTCTCAGGTCTGACGCCCTGCCAGGGCGAGCAGCCTCGTGAGGTCGGGCGCGTCGTCGGGCACGGGGAGCGGGCCCGCGAACAGGCGGCTCGCCGCGAACATGCCCTTGCGACGCCGGGCGTAGCCCAGGACGAACGCCACGAGCTCCGACCCGAGGTCCGCGTCGACGCCGATGCCCTGGGCCAGGTCCCACGCGTGCACCGTGAGGTCGAACGTCATCTGGTGCGCGTACTCGGTCGCCGGGGCGTCGCCGTACGACAGGTGCACCACCCGGTCCAGGGCGCCGGGGACCAGGAACGCCTCGCGCGACTGGGTCGACGCGTCGATCCACGCGTCGATCGGGTCGTCGCCCAGGACGTCGCCGTCGAACACCGACCCCACGTCCTCGACCGTTCGCCCTGCGAGCAGCTCGGGCGCCCAGAGCTGTTCCGAGACCAGGTGGTTGACGAGGTCGTGGACGGTCCACTCGTCGTCGGGCGTGGGCAGGTCCCACTGGTCGTCCTGGACCCGCCGGACCAGGTGGTCGAACGCCCCGATGGCGTCGCCGTGCGCCGCCAGGAGGTGCTCGTGCGACGAGACCGCGGTGCTCACGGGTTGCTCAGGATCGCGAGGACGTTGCGCGCCGGGTCCTTGAACCAGGCGATCGCCGGGCCCTCGGGGCCGCGGGCGATGCCCTTGTCGTCCTGGTCGAACCCCACGTAGCGCTCGAACTCGACGCCCTTCGCGACGAGCTCGTCGACGGCTGCCTCGACGTCGTCGACCCCGAAGTTGAGGACCGTGAACGACGCCGCGACGTGGTTCTTCTTGGGGTAGACGAACACGTGCCCGCCCGACCCGAGGCGCAGGTCCAGGCCCATGGGGGTCTGGTCGACCTCGATGCCCACGACGTCGGCGTAGAACGCCCGCGCGGCGTCCAGGTCGTTCACCGAGAAGCTGCTGAATGCGTTGCTCGTCGAGACCATCGGGTGCTCCTTGTCCACGGCAGATCCACAGAGGGGTGGCGTCGTCGGCGCCTCTTCCACGATGGCACGGAACGCCGACGGTGACGAGGGGAGGTAACACCGGCCGCGACGGGGCGACGTTACGTGCGCCTGCATCCTGAGACGAACCGTCCCGCCCCTTGAAAGGCGACGGTGTGTCCGTAGGGTCACGGCCACCCGACGACCCGACCTACGGAGACCCGATCATGACCCTCATCGAGGCGCTGGCTCGTGAGCACCCAGGGATCACGGTGCTCCCGGCGTCCACCCGGACCGCCGCCTACCTGCACGACGCCGGCACCCGGGCCGCGGCCGCCGGGCACGATGGTCCGACCGTGGCACTCCCGACCACCCCGCACGAGGTCCAGGCGCTCGTCCGGACCGCGGCGTCGCTCGGCGTGCAGGTCGTGCCCCGTGGGGCCGGGACCGGGCTGTCCGGAGGGGCGTCCGCGCGGCCCGACCAGCTCGTGATCTCGACCGAGCGGCTGCGCCGCATCGTGGAGGTCGCGCCGCTCGACGAGCTCGCCGTCGTGGAGCCGGGCGTCCTCAACGCCGACCTCAACACGCACCTCGCACCGTACGGCCTGTTCTACGCGCCCGACCCGGCGAGCCACGAGATCTCGACGCTCGGCGGGAACATCGCCACGAACGCCGGCGGCCTGCGGTGCGCCAAGTACGGGGTCACGCGCGAGTCCGTGCTGGCGCTCGACGTGGTGCTGGCCGACGGGAGCCTGATCTCGGTCGGGCAGCGTTCCGTCAAGGGAGTCACGGGCCTGGACCTCGTCTCGCTGTTCGTCGGCTCGGAGGGCGTGCTGGGGATCGTCGTGGGCGCGACCCTGCGTCTGCACCCCGTCCCGGTCGCACGGCGCACCCTCACCGCGTTCTTCCCGAGCACGCCCGACGGCGCCCGCGCGCTCGCCGCGATCACCGCGACCCCCGTGCGACCGGCGATCGTGGAGTTCCTCGACGAACCCACCCTGCGCGACATCGACCGGGCCTCCGGCTCGGACCTGCGCACGCGGGGCGCGTCCCTCGTCCTCGTGGAGATCGACGGGTACGGGATCGACGAGCAGGAGCGGGACCTGACCGCGGCGCTGGTCGCCGTCGGCGGGACCGTCCGGGCCGAGACCGCCGAGGACGCGCAGCGGCTCTGGGAGCTGCGTCGCTCGGGTCGCGGGTTCGGCCAGGGCGTCCCGCGCTGGCTCGTCGGCGAGGACATCGCCGTCCCGCGCTCGGCCCTGCCCGACGTGTACGCCTACTTCTCCGAGATCGAGGCACGCTACGGCGTCGACGTGTCCGCGGTCGCCCACGCGGGCGACGGCAACCTGCACCCCGTGGTCTCCCGCCTGATCAGCCCGGGCGCAGACCCCGCGGTCCTGCCCGACGACCTGATCGACGCCGCGACCGACCTCGTGCGCTTCGCCCTGTCCCGCGGCGGGACCGTGTCCGGCGAGCACGGCATCGGGTCGACCAAGCTCGACTGGGCCGGGCTCGAGCTCGGTGAACGCACCGTCCAGGCACAACGCGCGATCAAGCACGCCCTCGACCCGGACGACCTGCTCAACCCCGGCAAGGCGATCCCCCGGGCCGACGCGTACGCGAGCGCCCCATGAACCCCACCGTCCCTCCCGTGCGGCCGACCGGCCCCGCGCCAGACCTGACCCACCTCAGGAGGTCACTCCCGTGAACCGCACCCAGACCGCCCACCGCCTGTGGGCGCTGACCCGGACCGCGCGCCTCGCCGTCGTCGCGGGGACCGCTGCCGCACTGCTCGCCGCGTGCGCGACGGGAGGAGCCGGAGCCTCGCCGGGCGAGTCCTCCAGCCCCCGGCAGGGTGGGGACATCACCGTGCTCATCAACAACTTCGACGCCGGCTGGGCACCGAGCAAGAGCGCGATCTCCAGCTACGAGGGCAACGTGTGGGGGCACATCACCGACAAGCTCGTCTACGTGGACCCCGAGGGGAACATCAGCCCCTGGGTCGCCGAGAGCTGGGAGGAGAGCGACGACGCGCGCGAGTTCACGCTCCACCTCAAGGAGGGCGTGACCTTCTCCGACGGCAGCCCGCTCGACGCCGCCGCGGTCGTCGCCAACATCGACAGCTGGGCCACGGGGGACCCCGAACGCGGGATCACCCGGATCGGCCTCTTTCCCTCCGCGTCCTACGACCGTTCGGAGGCGGTCGACGCGACGACCGTCAAGGTGCACTTCACGCAGCCGACGCTCGGCTTCATCGCCACGCTCGGCTATCACGGCTCGATACTGCTCGCCCCGGCAAGCATCGGCCTCAGCCTCGAGGAGCAGGGTGACCTGCTCCGGCAGACCGGCAGCGGACCGTTCGTCGTCGAGTCGTGGGCCGAGGGCGACAGCGTCGTGCTGACCCGGCGCGACGACTACGCGTGGGGTCCCGAGGCGCTGGGGCACACGGGGGCGGCCTACCTCGACTCGGTCACCTACAAGATCGTCAAGGAGGACTCGCTGCGCTCGTCGGCCGTCCAGTCCCACCAGGCCGACGTCGCGTTCAACATCTCCCCGCAGGAGATCTCTGCCCTTCGCGAGAACGGCTTCGTCGTCGAGACGCCGCGCTACCTCGGGTTCGTGCACGGGTACAAGGTCAGCACGAAGGCCCCGTTCTTCGACGACGTGCGGGTGCGGCAGGCCGTGCAGCACGGTATCGACCGCAACGAGCTCCTCTCGACGGTCTACACCGAGGACTGGCTGCCCGCCGAGTCCTTCATCCAGAGCGGCGTCCCCGAGGCGGGAGACCACGCCGACCTCCTCACCTACGACCCGAAGGAGTCGGCGCGGCTGCTCGACGAGGCCGGCTGGGACGAGGGTCCTGACGGCGTCCGGGTCAAGGACGGCCAACGGCTCACGCTCACGCTCTACCCGACCCCCTACCTGAGCACCTCGCAGCCCGTCGAGGAGCTCGTCGCGCAACAGCTCACGTCGATCGGCTTCGAGGTCGAGCTGCAGAAGCTCGACGTCGCGGGATACCTGGACCGCATCAACGGCAACACGTCGGTCGCCCTGTCCAACGTGACCCGCAGCTTCATCGACGTGGGCACGGTCGCGAACGTCCTCACGAGCACCGACGGCGGCGAGGACTGGTTCGCGGTCGGCGAGAGCGACCCGACGCTCAACGCGCTCCGGGCCGGGATCGCCGACGCGGCGGACCGGGGCACGAGGGCCGAGCTCGTCGACGAGCTCGAGACGTACGTGCTCGATCAGGGCTACTTCGTGCCGCTCACCCAGATCGTCCAGCGCGTCTACCTCCAGTCGCCCGAGATCCACGGCACGACGTTCAACGGCGTCGCCTACGCCAACTACTCCACGGCCTGGCTCTCGTGACGTGCGCCGGGTCGGTGCGGGGCCGGCTCGCCGGCCCGGTCGGGAGCCTCGGCCGCGACCCGCGAGGACGGACATCGTGAACAAGCACTACGGGGGCTTCGTGGGCAGGCGCGTGGTGCAGGCCGTCGTCGTCGTCCTGCTGACCTACGTCTTCACCTTCCTGGTGATCAGCGTGCTGCCCGGGGACCCGGTCACGAACACGCTGCGCGACCCGCAGAACGGGTTCAGCGAGGAGGAGATCGCCTCGATCATCGCCTACTACCGGCTCGACGAACCCGCGGTGGTCCAGCTCTGGCTCTCGCTGTCCCGGTTCCTGCAAGGCGACCTGGGGGTCTCCTTGCGCTCGAACCTCGACGTGTCCGAGCGGATCGGCGAGGCGCTGCCCGCGACCCTGACGCTCGCCCTCACCGCGCTCGTGGTCGCCGTGGTGCTCGCGCTCCTGATCGCCTACGGGACCCAGTTCCTGCCCAGGAGGTACGGGCAGGAACTCGTACGGGCCCTTCCGTCGCTGTCCCTGTCCGTCCCGACCTTCATCATCGGGATCGTCCTCATCCAGGTGCTCGCGTTCCAGCTCGGGCTCTTCCGCATCACCGAGGCCAACGGGCCCGTCGCGACCCTCGTGGCCGCCACGGCCCTGGGCATCCCGGTCTCGGCCCAGATCGCCGAGGTCCTCGTCGCGAACCTCGACCACGAGCGCGAGCAGGACTACGTCGCGGTCGCCCGGTCCCGGGGGTTGAGCGGCACGGCGCTGTTCTGGAGGCACCTCGTCAAGCCCTCGGCGCTGCCCGTGCTGACCGTCCTTGCCCTCGCGGTCGGCGAGCTGCTGGGCGGGTCCCTCATCACCGAGACGATCTTCGGACGCAACGGGATCGGCACGCTCGTGCAGTCCGCGGTCACGAGCCAGGACCTACCGGTCCTCCAGGCGGTGGTCGCGCTGGCCGCCCTGGTCTTCGTCGCGGTCAACCTGGTGACCGACCTGGCCTACCCGCTGCTCGACCCCCGGCTGCGGGCCGGCGCGTCGGCCGGCACGCGGACCGGCGGGGTGGGCAGGGGGCCGGCGCGACCCGGCGAGGCATCCGTCGGCACGACCGGCACGAGCGGGCTCGATCCCTCGACCGAGACCACCGTCGTGGGGGTGCGTGCCTGATGGCGTCCTCGCTCCTCGCCGGACCGGTCAGCGCCCCCGTCGCCCCGCGAGCGCGACCTGGCGTCGCGCCGTCCCTGCTCCTGTCGTTCGCGGTGATCGCCCTGGTGGTGCTGTGGTCGGTGATGCCCGCCGTCTTCACCTCGGCCGACCCCGCGAACGGGGACCCCGCGCAGAAGTTCCTGGCCCCGAGCTCGACGTACTGGTTCGGCACCGACCACCTCGGGCGCGACCTGTTCGCCCGCGTCGTGCACGGCACGGCGTCGTCGGTGCTCAGCGCACTGGTCGCGGTCCTCATCGGCGTGGTCGTCGGCGGGCTCGTCGGTCTGCTCAGCGGATTCCTGGGCCGTTGGGTCGACAGCGTGCTGGGCAGGCTGGTCGACGTCCTCCTGGCGGTCCCCAGCTTCCTGCTGGCCGTCGTCGTCGTGAGCTCGCTCGGGTTCGAGACCATCAACGCCGCGATCGCCACGGGCGTCTCGGCAGTGGCCGTCTTCGCCCGGGTCATGCGCGCCGAGGTCCTCAAGATCTCGCGGACACCGTTCGTCGAGGCCGCGGCGCTCCACGGTGGGTCCAGGCTGCACGTCCTGTTCCGGCACATCCTGCCGAACTCCTACCGGTCGGTGCTCGCCCTCTCGGTGCTGCAGTTCGGGGTCTCGATCCTCGTCATCGCCGGGCTCGCGTTCCTGGGGTACGGCGATCCGCCGCCGGCCTCGGACTGGGGCCTGCTCGTCTCGGCAGGCAAGGACTACCCCCTCGCACCCTGGCTCGTGCTCGCCCCCGCGACGGTCATCGTCGTGGTCGTCCTCGGCGTCAACCGGATCAGCCGCTGGCTGCGCCGGAGCTCGTGACCATCAGCTCCCCAGGAAGGCGAGACATGTCCGCTCAGATCGACGCGGTGGCAGGGGGTGGCGCCGCTGCGGCGGCCGCGACCTCGGCCGTGGCCCTGGCCGAGACCGCGGCAACGGAGGCCGCCACGGCAGCCACGGCAGCCACGGCCGAGCACGCTCGCAGCGCGCTCCTGCGCGTCGAAGGGCTGTCCGTCGCGTACCGGCACGACGAGGTGGTCCACGACGTGGCGTTCACGGTGCGCCGTGGCGAGAGCGTCGCGCTCATCGGGGAGTCCGGGTCGGGGAAGTCGACGATCGCGAAGGCGGTCCTGCGCCTGCTCCCGCAGGGTGCGACGGCGCACGGCACCGTGGACCTCGTGGGGCAGGAGGTGCTCGCGTTGTCGGACCGACAGTTCCGTCCCCTCCGAGGCCGGACCGTGGGTTTCGTGCCGCAGGACCCGGCGAACGCGCTCAACGCCGTGCGAACCGTCGGGGCCCAGGCGCACGAGGCCGCCGCCCTGCTGGGCATCCGCGACGTCGAGGCCCGGAAGGAGCGGATCCTCGAGGTGTTCGCACAGGTGGGCCTCGACGACCCCGAGCGCGTCTACGCCGCCTACCCGCACCACCTCTCGGGCGGCATGCTGCAGCGGGTCCTGATCGGCCTCGCGATCCTGCCGGGCCCCGCGCTGCTGGTCGCGGACGAGCCGACCTCGGCGCTCGACGTGACGATCCAGCGGCGGATCCTGGACCTGCTGACCGAGCTGCAGTCCTCGCTCGACCTCGGGGTGCTCCTGATCACCCACGACCTCGCGATCGCCGCCGAGCGCGCGGACTCGCTGGTCGTCCTGCGGTCCGGCCGGGTCCAGGAGACGGGACCGGCCCGCACCGTCCTGGTCTCGCCCCGTTCGGAGTACACGCGCAGGCTCCACGCCGACGTGCCGGCGCTGCACCCCGACCGGTACCGCGACCTGAAGGCGCTGCGGCGCGCCGCGCAGGACCTGCCGGCCACGCAGGCGAGGCCGGCCGCGCAGGCCCGACCGCCCCAGGGTGTGAAGGGCCGGGCCGCCACGGCTGCGCAGATCGAGTTCCGTGCGGTCGGCAAGACGTTCACCGCGGGGGCCGCTCCCGTCGTGGCGGCCCAGGACGTCTCGTTCACCGTGGCCGCTGGTCGGACCCACGCGATCGTGGGGGAGTCGGGGTCGGGCAAGACGACCGCGGTACGCATGCTGCTCGGGCTCGAGCAACCGGACTCGGGGGACATCCGCGTGGGTGGGGAGTCCGTCGTCGGCCGCTCCCGCTCGGACCTGCGCTCGCTCCGCCGCCACCTGCAGCTCGTCTACCAGAACCCGTTCACGTCGCTCGACCCCACGTGGCGGGTGTCCCGGATCGTGCGCGAACCCCTCGACCGGTTCGGGGTCGGTGGACGCGGTGAGCGCGCCGGGCTGGTCGAGGAGGCGCTCACGAGCGTCGGTCTGGGGGACCAGTACCTCGCGCGGCGCCCGGCGGCGCTGTCCGGAGGGCAACGACAGCGGGTCGCACTCGCTCGCGCGCTGGTGCTGCGCCCCGACGTCATCGTGCTCGACGAGCCGACCTCGGCCCTGGACGTGACGGTGCAGGCGGACATCCTCGACGTCCTGTTCCGCCTCCAGGTCGAGCACGGACTGACCTACCTCTTCGTCTCCCACGACCTCGGCCTGGTCCGACAGGTCGCCGACACGGTGACGGTGCTCGAGAAGGGGCGGGTCGTGGAGCAGGGGGCGATCGAGCAGGTGTTCGCCGATCCGCAGGAGCCGTACACCCGCGCCCTGCTCCAGTCGATCCCGCGCGCCCGCTGACCCTGCCCCCATCACGCCCCGCCCCCGTCCCGCCCCGCCCACGATCCCGCCCACCAGGAGCGCACCATGACGCTGACCGCCTCGCCCACGACCGCCTCGCCCACGCCGGCGCACACCCCCACCGAGCTCGTCGCCGCCTTCACCGCACCGCAGGGGTTCGGCGACACCACGTTGCGGGACCGCAACCCGCACGCGATCGAGCTGCTCGGCGGGATCCCGGACCCGAGCGTCCTGCCCGCGACCGAGCTGGCCGAGGCGACCGCCCGGGTCCTCGCCAGGCCGGGGCAACCCGCGCTGCAGTACTCCCGCACGGCTGGTCTGCCGGTGCTCAGGGAGTGGATCGCGGAGCGTGAGCGGGTCCCGGTCGAGCGGGTCCTGGTCACGAACGGGGGGTTCCACGGCCTCGCGCTGGCGCTGCAGGTCGTCGTCGAGCGTGGCGGCCTGGTGGCGGTGGACAACCCGGTGTTCCCGCTGTTCCTGCGTGGGCTCGAGCTGTCGGCGGGCCGGGTCGTGCCGGTCCCCGTGGGGGCTCGCGGGCTCGACGTCGAGGCGCTGGCCCGGCTGCTCGACGAGGGTCTGCGCCCGGCGGCGCTCTACACCGTCCCGGACTTCCACAACCCGTCGCAGGGCACGCTGCCGAGCGAGCAGCGCCACGAGCTGGTCCGCCTCGCGGAGCGCTACGGCTTCGTGGTCCTCGCCGACAACCCGTACCGCGAGCTGCGGTTCCACGGTGAGCCGCAGGACGTCGAGCCGTTCAACCGTTCGAGCCACGTCGTGCACGTCAACACGTTCACCAAGACCCTGGGCCCGGGGCTGCGCCTGGGGTGGGTCGTGCTGCCGGAGCATCTGGCGGCGGACGTCCAGGCGTTGCGCAGCCGCCACGACTCCCACTCCTCGACCTTCGTCCAGGCCGTCGTCGCCGAGGTCCTGACGTCCCGCGAGGGCTTCTTCGACGACACCCTCGACACTGCGCGGGCCCTGTACCGCCGTCGGGCCGTGGCTCTCGCGGAGGCCCTCGAGCGGGAGGCGCCGGGCGCGTTCGAGGTCGAGGTCCCCGAGGGCGGCCTGTTCCTGTGGCCCCGGGTCGTCGACGACACGATCGACACCGAGCTCCTGGCGGAGCACGCGGCCGACGAGGGCGTGCTCTACCAGCGAGGGTCGTACTTCCCGTCCGGGCCGGGGACGGACGCGGCACGGCACCTGCGGCTCTCGTTCGGGGACACGTCCGAGGACGCGCTCGTCGAGGCTGCCCGGAGGCTGGGGCGTGCGGTGCGTCGTCAGGGAGCCTGACCGCCCGCACCGTCCGCCGTCGTGGCTCCCGGCTTGCGACGGACCCCGCCGGCGCGCGAAGGTACGCGGGTGCCTTCAGCCCCGCTCGTCCGTCATGTCCTCTTCCCGGGGCGCCACCACCTCGTGACCCGCTTCCAGGTCGACTACCTGCGGGCGCTGCGCGCCGGGCTGGTGAGCGACCTCGACGGCGTCCCCGTCCGCTGCTCCCCGGACGCGGTGGTCGTGTGGGCCGTGACGTCCGCGAACCACGCGGGCACGCGACGCAACCCCGTCCCGGGGCACCGGCGCGAGGCGCTCATCGAGCACGTGACGGCGGTCGAGCACCTGCCGAGCCTCGTGGTCCCGGTCCCGGACGTGGCGCCGCACCCGCGGTTCGCGCACCTCGTCGCGACCACGGTCGAGACGGCGACCGGTCACGCCGTGACGCTCGACCCGCACGACACGGTCGTGGCCTGCTCGACCCCCGAGGTCATCGCGGCCTACCAGGAGCTCGGGTACCGCGTCGTGGGCGTCGAGCTCGACGCGACCGACGCCCAGGGCGAGGGGCCTGCCCGCCCGTGGGACGCCGTCGGGCGCCTGGCCGCGGGGGACCCGACGTGGACCGACGTCGCACACCCCGTCGTGCCGGGCTTCTTCCGGCGCTACGGGCTCGAGGCGCAGATCGCCCAGGTCTTCGCCGACCCGGTCGTCTCGGGCGACGGCGACCTGACCGCGACGCGCGACTACCGGACGTACGCCGCGGCGTTCGAGGACGCCTCGCGCCGCAAGTGGGAGCAGGTGCGCCCGTACGTGCTCCCGGGGCGGATCGTCGACATCGGGTGCGCGACGGGTGGGCTGCTCGAGCTCGTCGCGGCCGAGCCGCGCCTGCACGAGTCGGACCTGTTCGGCGTCGACGTCGCGCGCCACCTCGTGGCCGAGGCCGAGCACAAGAAGACGCAGGGCGTGTTCGCGAACCCCAACGTGTGGTTCGTGCAGGCCAACATCCTGCGCGGGGAGGTCATGCCCGAGCGCAGCGTCGACACGACCGTCACGATCGCCCTGACGCACGAGATCTCCTCGTACGGCGAGGGCGTCCCCGACGTCGGACGGTTCGCGCGGCGCACCTTCGTCCACACCCGCCCCGGCGGGGTGTGGATCAACAGCGACGTGTGCGGCCCCGCGGACGGCGACCGCGTGGTGCACCTGACCCTCCGGGACGACGACGGCGCGAGCCCGGGCGTCGTGACGGACCTCGACGAGTGGGCGCGGCCCGACGTCGCCGCGCACGTCCGGGGGTTGTCGACGGCCTCGCGGATGCGCCAGTTCGCGGTCGACTTCCCGCGCCTGTCCGGTGCGTCGTTCGCGGTCGAGGAGGTCGAGCCCGCGACGTTCCGGCTCACGCTGCGCGACGCCATGGAGTTCCTCACGACCAAGGACTACGCCGACAACTGGCTGTCCGAGTGCCACGAGCGGTTCTGCGACCTGGACGGCGACGCGTGGGCCGACCTGCTGGCGGGTGCGGGCTTCGAGCTGGGGCCAGAGAGCGGCGCGTGGCGCAACGAGTGGCTCGTCGAGCACTCGATCGCGCCCGTGGCGACGCTGACGGACGCCGCGACGGGCGACCCCGTCGAGTGGCCCGACACGCACGTGCTGACGGTCGCGCGCCGGCCCGTGCTGGACGCGGCCCGTGCCCGTGGGTGATGGGGTGGGCCCGACCCTGCCCACGCGCTGGACCGCCACGCTCGACCGTGCCGCGCCGCTGCCCGAGTACCCGCGCCCGCAGCTCGCCCGCGACAGCTACCTCAACCTCAACGGGGTCTGGGAGTACGCCGTCACGGCGCAGGGTCCCGGTCCGGTGGGCTCGCTGGGCGGCACCGAGCCCGAGGGGTTCGACGGCGAGATCGTCGTGCCCTTCTCGCCCGAGTCGCCGCTGTCCGGGGTGGAGCGCCAGCTCCAGCCCGACGAGGCGCTCTGGTACCGCCGCGACCTGTCGCTCCCGGACGGGTTCGTGCCCGGCGGCGGCCGTGTCCTGCTGCACTTCGGCGCGGTCGACCAGTCGTGCCGCGTCCTGGTCGACGGCGTCGAGGTGGGGCGTCACACCGGCGGCTACCTGCCGTTCGCGTGCGACGTCACGGACGCCCTCGCCGGTGCGCCGGGCGAGGCGCACGAGCTCCTCGTCGAGGTCACCGACGTCAGCGACACCAGCTTCCACGCACGCGGCAAGCAGAACCTCGCGCGGGGCGGCATCTGGTACACCGCGCAGTCGGGCATCTGGCAGACCGTGTGGGTCGAGGCCGTGCCCGCCCTGCACGTCGCCCGGCTCACGCTCGTCCCCGACCTCCCGGGCGCCCGCCTCGACGTGACCGTCCACGCGGGCGAGGGGTCCGCGGGGGCGAGCGGCGCCGTCGGGCAGGACGCGCCCGTGGCGCGCATCCAGGTGCACGACGGCGCCACGCTCGTCGCGCAGGTCGACGCGCCCGTGGGCGTGGTCGCCCGCGTCCCCGTGCCCGACCCGCACCTGTGGACGCCCGAGGACCCGCACCTGTACGACGTGACCGTGACCCTCGGCGACGACGAGGTGCGCAGCTACGCGGGGCTCCGGTCGTTCGGCGTCGGACCCGACGCGCAGGGGGTGCCGCGCCTGCTGCTCAACGGCGAGCCGTACTTCCACGCCGGGGTCCTGGACCAGGGGTACTGGTCGGACGGGCTGCTCACCGCGCCGTCGGACGAGGCCCTGGTCCACGACATCGCGACCATGAAGGACCTCGGGTTCACGATGCTGCGCAAGCACATCAAGATCGAGCCCCTGCGCTGGTACCACCACTGCGACCGGCTCGGGATGCTCGTGTGGCAGGACATGGTCAACGGGGGAGGCCCGTACCGGCCGGCGGTCGTCAAGGCGCCCGTGCTCCTGCCGCTGCGCCTGAGCGACCGGTTCCACGCCCTGTTCGGCCGGGGCGACGCCGAGGGGCGCGAGGAGTTCCTCCGCGAGGTCGACGCGACCGTCGAGCACCTGCGCAACGCCGTGGGGCTCGCCGTGTGGGTGCCGTTCAACGAGGGCTGGGGGCAGTTCGACGCGGCCCGGGTCGCGGCCCGCGTCAAGGCGCTCGACCCGACCCGGACCGTGGACCACGCGAGCGGCTGGCACGACCAGGGCGCGGGCAACCTGCGGAGCCTGCACGTGTACCTCAAGCCGTTCCGTGTGCCGCCGCGGCGTGACCGGCGGGCGCTCGTGCTCTCGGAGTACGGCGGCTACAACCTGCGGGTCGAGGGGCACGTCGCCGGGGAGAAGGACTTCGGGTACAAGGCGTACGACGACGCCGAGGCGCTCGGCGGCGCGTTCGAGGCGCTGCATCGGGAGCAGGTCGTGCCCGCGATCGCCCGCGGCCTGGCCGCGACGGTGTACACCCAGCTCTCGGACGTCGAGGACGAGACCAACGGGCTGCTGACCTACGACCGTGACGTCGCCAAGCTCCCGGCCGACCTGGTGCGCGCGGTCAACGCCGAGCTGCGGCTGGGCTGAGACCGGTCAGCCGAGCCACACGACGACGGAGTACCCGTCGGCGGCCGCGTCCGCGTACAGGTCCGTCAGGTCGCGCAGCGACGGCAGCACGTACTCCTGGACCGTGCCGGGGTCGTCCTGCCAGCCGCCCGGGTACACGTCGGCCTCGTCGAGCAGCTCGGCCGAGACGTCCGCGAGGAGGGCTTTCGGGGTCGTCGCTGCGAAGGCCGCCGCGGCCTCCTGGACGCGGGCCGGGGTGAGGTAGCGCGGGGGACCGTAGCCCCACTCGTCCTCCGTCAGGGGCTGTTCCCCGTGGATCACGTCCACGGGGAACCGCACTCGTCCGAGCGCGAAGGCGACGGCCGCCCACGCCTTGTCGAGGTCGAGGACCCGCGGCCCGGGACGGGTCTCGTCGTCCGACCCCTCGAGCTCCTCGACGAGCTCGAGGGCCCAGTCCGGGTCGGCAGCGGCCCGGACGAGGTCTGCGGGGGACAACGTCAGTGCGTAGCCGATCATGCTCATGCCGTGAACCTAGCCTCGGGTACCCACAGCAGGGAGAAGTGCGGGGTCCTCGCGCCCGCGCGGCCGGACGCGCGCCGGTGGCTGGTCAGCCCGCCGCGTCCGGGAGCGGCTGCGGGCACTCGCCACCGGGCGAGGTCGCCAGCTCGAAGTGCCACATCTCGTTGGCGAACGTCTGGCACAGGCCGTAGCGCGCACCCTTGCGGATCGTCCAGTCGGCCCCGTCGGTCGGACCGATGTCGACGGCCTGGCCGGAGACGTGCTCCGACGTCTCGGGCGTCTTGACGAACCTGCGGGCCTCGTCGAGCGAGCCGTAGCGGTCGACCGCCCGGTCGAGCAGGCTCTGCTGGTAGCCGGTGCTGCGCCACCCGGAGGTGACCCAGAAGTCGACGCCCGCGGCCCGGGCGTCCTGCGCGGCGGCCTGGAGGGCGGCGCGCAGGTCGTCGTCGAGGCCCGAGATCGCGGGGTGCGTAGTGTCGAACGGGTCGATCGTGTCGTCCTCCTGGCGCGGGTCGTCCTGCGCGGGGAGGTCCGACGTGCCGCCGGCAGCCACCTCCGAGGTCGACGCCTCGTCGCCGAACGTCTGCGTGACCACGGTCCGCAGGCCGCGGTCGGCGCTCGGCAGGAACGCCCACGCGAGGGCGACCAGGATCGCGGCGGCCGCGACGAGTGCGACGGTCCGTCGTCTTCTCGCGCGCCTGCGCGGGCCCCCGGCGGGAGCGACCGGGGGCGGTACGGGGGAGAAGGTCGTCGGTGGGTTGCGTGTTTCCATGTGGTCCACTGAACCCAGGGGGATGTTGTGCGGACGTCTCACTTTTTGCAGACGTTTTCGACACCTCCTCGTTCCTAGACTGACGGGACGGGCCCGCCGTCGGAGGGGCCGGGCGGCGACGAGCGAGGTGGAGGACCGATGCGGGTGCTGGTCGTCGAGGACGAGCCGTTCCTGGCCGAGGCCGTGCAGACCGGGCTGCGGCGTGAGGCCATCGCGGCCGACGTCGCGCTCGACGGAGAGCAGGCGCTCGAGAACCTGAGCCACACCGCGTACGACGTCGTGGTGCTCGACCGCGACCTGCCCGGGGTCCACGGCGACGAGGTGTGCCGGTCGATCGTCGCCCGGGGCAGCGCGAGCCGCGTCCTCATGCTCACCGCGGCGGGCACGCTCGACGACAAGACCCGTGGCTTCGGGATCGGCGCCGACGATTACCTGACCAAGCCGTTCCTGCTGCCCGAGCTGATCCTGCGCGTGCGGGCGCTCGGGCGCCGTCCCGCCCCGCTCCCACCCGTGCTGGAGGCCGCCGGGGTACGACTCGACCCGTTCCGCCGGGAGGTCTTCCGGGACGGGGAGCACGTCCGGCTGAGCCGCAAGCAGTTCGCCGTCCTGGAGGTCCTGCTCACGGCCGACGGCGGGGTGGTCAGCGCCGAGGAGCTGCTCGAACGGGCGTGGGACGAGAACGCCGACCCGTTCACCAACGCCGTGCGCGTCACGGTCTCGACACTGCGCAAGCGCCTGGGCGACCCCTGGGTCGTGCACACCGTGCCAGGCGTGGGCTACCGCGTCGGGGCGCCGAGCGTCGAGACTCCGTGAGGATCCTGCGCCAGACGGCCCGGCTCCGCCTGACCCTGAGCTACGTGGCGTTCCTGCTCGCCGCCGGGCTCGCGATGTCGGTCATCGTGTACGCGGTCATGCGCTTCGTCCCCAACTACCCGCTCACGGCCGCGAACCCCTCCGACGCCCATCTCTACATCGCGTCGCGGGGCACGATCCTCGACTCGCTGATCCAGGCCTGCACCGTGGCGATGGGCGTGCTCGCCGTCGTCGGGACGGCGGGCGGATGGCTCGTCGCCGGGCGTGTGCTGCGCCCCCTCGCGGACCTCAACACCGCCGCGCAGGTCGCGGCGTCGGGGGACCTGTCCCACCGCATCTCGGCCCGCGACACGCGGCGAGGACGGGACGAGTTCACCGACCTGGCCGACACGTTCGACACCATGCTCGAACGGCTCGAACGGTCGTTCGCGACCCAGCAGCGCTTCGCCGCCAACGCCTCGCACGAGCTGCGGACCCCGCTCGCGGTGACCCAGACCATGCTCGACGTCGCTCGGGCCGATCCCGACGCCGTCGACCTCTCCCGTCTGCTCGAACGCCTCGACGTGACCAACCGTCGGGCCAGCGACCTCGTCGCGGCCCTCCTGCAGCTCGCGGCCCTCGACCGTGCGCCGATCGCCCGGACGCCGGTCGATCTCGACGTCGTCGTCGAGGACGCGGTCGACGACGTCGCGCGCGAGGCCACCGACCGCGGGGTCAGGATCGCGGTCGAGAGCACGCCCGCGATCGTGCCGGGCGACGAGGTCCTTCTCGCCCGGGTGGTCGACAACCTGCTGCGCAACGCGATCCGGCACAACCTGCCGCACGGCGGCTGGGTCACGATCCGCCTCGAGGACACCGCGCCCGTCGTCCTGACCGTCGAGAACAGCGGGCGCCCCCTCACCGAGGACGGCCTGCGCATCGCGCTCGAACCGTTCGCCCGGCAGGTCGACCAGCCCGCGCACGCGCGGACCGCCCAGCACGACACGCGACCCGACCGCAGCAGCAACGGCCTGGGGCTCGCGATCGTGGCCAAGATCGTCGAGGCGCACCGTGGCAGGCTGCGGGTCACGGCCCGGCCCGGTGGGGGCGCGGTCGTGCGCGTCGAGCTCTCGCGCGGCGCCGCTCGTGCCGGGACGCGTCGGCCCACGGGTGACGACGTCGGGCCCGCCTGACCGCACGACGCACGGCGGATCGGGTGGGACGTTCGCAGGAGCGGCGCTGCGCCGTCGGGCGAGCGTTCGTACGCTGGAGGCATGCTGCTCACCCGGCAGACGCTCAGCGGTCTCGAGGACGGTACGGTCTCGCTCGCGTACCGCCGCTGGCTCGCGCCGCGCGTGCGCGCGGGAGGGCGGATGAGGACACGCATCGGGGTCGTGGAGGTCACGTCGATCGACCGGGTCCCGGAGGGGGCGGGGGTCCCTGTCCTGCCCGACGACGACGCGCGCGCCGCCGGGTTCCGCTCGGCCGACGCGGCGCTCGCCTGGGTCGCCGCCAAGGGCGAGGGGGACCTCTACCGGATCGGGCTGCGGCGCGTGGGGGAGGACCCGCGCGTCGCGCTGCGGCAGGAGGCCGACCTGTCCGCCGAGGAGGTCGAGGCGCTCCGCGCACGGCTCGCCCGCATGGACCATGCAGCGCCCGAACCGTGGACCCGGGACTACCTCGACCTGATCGTGGCCCGGCCCGAGGTCGTGGCGCGCGACCTCGCGACCTCGATCGGGGTCGAGCGCGACTACTTCAAGATCCGGGTCAGGCGCCTCAAGGAGCTCGGGCTGACCGAGAGCCTGCCCGTCGGCTACCGGATCTCGCCGCGCGGGCGGGCCTACCTCGACGCGACGTCCGGCCCGGACCAGGAACCGACGTCCGTCAGGTCACCGGAGTGATGTCCACCCCGGGCAGCCCGTCGATGCTCGTCGCGTTCTTCTTCTGCCAGTAGGCGTCGAAGTACTCCGGCTCTCGCCGGTCGTGCGCGCGGTCCAGGACGTCACGGTCCGCCACGAAGTCCATGAGCGGCACCGAGAACCCGCACGAGTCGGAGACCCGGTCCACCTCGACCACCACGATGCCGCGCTGCCCCGACTCGCGCTCCTTGGCGAACAGCGGGCGCAGCGCGTCGAACTCGGGGGTGCGGGCGAGGACGTAGCGGCCCCGGCCGTGGAAGCGCACGATGTTCGGCGGCCCCTCGAACGCGCAGAACATGACCACGATGCGCCCGTTCTCCTGCAGGTGCGCCGCGACCTCAGCGCCCGAGCCCGTGTAGTCGAGGTATGCGACCCGGTGCGGGTCGAGCACCACGAACGTGCCCCCCATGCCCTTGGGGGAGACGTTGACGTGCCCGTCCCCCGCGAGGGGGGCCGTGCCCACGAAGAAGACGGGCTGGGACAGCACGAAGCGGGAGAGCCGGGGAGTGATCTCGTCGTGGACGGTCGCCATGGGCGGCAGTCTGGCACCGGGAGCGCACGGCGCCGAGGCGCGGTCCGTATGTGAGACGAGCGGCGACGTCGGCCTGCCCCGTCTCCCCGGGCGGGGCCCGACCTACCAGCGCTGGCGGGCCTCCTCGGCCCAGCCGACGAGGCCGCCCAGGTCCACCCAGGTGCCCTCGTCCGTGCGTGCCCGGCCCGACCACGTGCCGAAGCACTGGTGCGTCTCGCTGCCGACCACGAGCAGCTCGGTGCGTGCGACCCGCTCGTGGAAGGGCGTGAAGACCGCCTCGACGCCGTCCCCGGAGATGTGCCACGGGGCGAGCTGGTCGGTGGAGTCGTACGCCCACTCGAGCTCCGCGCCGATCTTGTGGATCCGCCCGTCCACCAGGAGCGCGTTCTCGGTCGAGCCCGTGCCGTCCGTCCACCTGCCGCCGAGCTGGACGCCACGGCCGTGCCCGCTGCCCGCGGCCCAGTTCCAGGTCATCGCGTAGGGCCAGCGGCCGCGACCGTGGTCGAGCACCGCGAACGAGTCGTCGGCACCGACGTCGTGCCGGTTGCCGCGCACCGTGAGGGATCCGTGGACCGGGCGGGCCACGTCCTTGACCGTGTACTGGAACAGCCGGTCGCTCCACGGCACGACGACGCCCAGCGACTCGTGCCCCGGCGGGAGCGGGACGGTCAGGTCCAGGCTCACGTCGTGCGAGGCTGCCCGGATGCGGGTGGCCTCGGGGGCCTGGTCGATCACGATCGCGAGCCTCTTCGCGCGCGCCTCGACGCGGCCTGCCCCGCTGCGCTCGGGCAGGACCACGCCCCGGGCGAGCGGCACGACGACGTCGGTCACCGTCTCCTCGCCCGTCGCGCGATCCAGGACGTACAGGCCGTGGACGCCCGCGTAGTCGATCGAGGACGCGACGATCCCGACCACGTGGGTCGGGGTGACCACGCCCCAGTACTCCCACCGCTTGGTCCGCCCCCAGCCGCGCAGGTTCGCGCGGTGGAGCGGGGAGCGCGTCCACCCGACCGCGCCGGGGTTCAGGCGTCCGTCCGGCAGGCAGAGGTCGACCGAGGTCGTGATCTCGCGCTCGTGCGTCGTCATGCCAGGAGGTTACCGGGTGGTAGGCCGTGGGCCTCCGGGGGCCGCGCAGAGGACATCTCGATGTCCTGCGTTCGCAACACGGACGAAACGCCGGTGCCGCAGGATCGAGAGCCACAGCCCCGGCAGCGGGGCGGTGCCGACCGGAGGAGAGCCCATGAGCACGCAACGCCCCTACTTCCTCGCCCCGAGCACCCCGCACCGGCGCACCCGGTCGACCCGGGCGACCGGCGCACCTGGCACCTCGGGTGCCCTGCCCCGCGTCGTCGAGGCCGGTGACCGTGCGGGCAAGCCTGTGCGCCGCGCCAACCCCGGGGACGAGAGGACCATCGACCCGGCGGACCGCAAGCGCCGAGCGCGCGCCGCCCTCGGGGACCTGACGCGGGCGCTCCGCGACTGAGGCTCCTCGACCCAGGGCCGGCGCAGGCGCCGACCCTGCCGGCAGCGGCGCCGGGGTGTCAACGGAGACACCGCAGCATCCTCCGAGCGGCGGGGACCGCCGTCGGGCCGGTGGGCGCACGGCCCCGCGAGACTCAGCGCGGCTTGCGTGCCTCGATCAGGAAACGCGTCGTCGTCGCGACGAACGGCCCCTCGGTCTCGAGCCGCTCGTGCAGCGCGGCGAGCTGCGGGCGGTACGCCTCGACCGTGAAACCGGGGACCATCCACACGACCTTGCGCAGGAACCAGACCACGGCGCCGACGTCGAAGAACGCGGTGCGCAGCTCCTCGAACCGCAGGTCCACGACCTCGAGCCCCGCTGCGGTCGCCGCCGCGCGGTCGTGGTCGGGGTGGCGCCCGTTGCGGACCTCCTCGGGCTGCGGGCCCAGGAAGTGCTCCACGAGCTCGAACACGCTCCAGGGCCCCACGTGCTGCGCGAAGTACGTGCCGCCCGGGACGAGGACGCGTGCGATCTCCGACCACCACGGCGTCACGGGGTGCCTGCTGACCACGAGGTCGAACGCCTCGTCGGCGAAGGGGAGGGGCGGCTCGTCCGTGTCGGCGACGACCGCGACACCGAGCGGGTGCAGCAGTCTCGTGGCCTTCGCGACGTTCGGGGGCCAGCCCTCGGTCGCGACGGTCAGCCGGGGGAGCCGTGGGACCGAGGCGAGGACCTCGCCGCCGCCCGTCTGGAGGTCGAGGGCAGCGCTCGCCGTGGACATGCGTTCGCCCATCGAACGGGCGTAGCCCCACGAGGGACGTTGCTCGATCGCGCGCCCGTCGAGCCAGGAGAAGTCCCAGCCGTCTACGGAGGCGGCTTCTGCCTCGGAGATCAGGTCGTCGAAGGAACGCGTCATGCCGTCGATCCTGACAGGTCGGGGTGGCGTGCGTTCAGCTGATTCCGAGGTCAGCGGACGATGAGCGCGATGGTGGTGATCACCGCTCCCCAGAAGGCGACGCCTGCGCCGAGGGCGATACCCATGCCGTGACCGCCCGTGCTCGAACGCCCGCGCTGCTCACCGGCACGCACGGCCCACGCGGCGCGTGCGGCGAGGAGGACGCCGAGCACCACGAGAACCAGCCCTACCGAAACCCATACCATTGTCCCACTCTGCACGTAGGAGGCCGCTGCCCGCAATTCGAAGAACCTCCTGGTAGATGGTGTTTTATGCCACACAGGGGGCGGGCCGTCCTAAGAACCCTAGGTAACGAGCCTGGGAATCCGGACGGTGCTCACTGAGTGGGACGACACCAGGTCTATGCATGGGACGGGCGAGTCAGTCGTCATTCGCGCACGGGGTCCCGTCAGCCCGCTCGCCGTCGTCCGAGATCGCGCTGGCGTAGGTGCCGCGCACGGCGAGGGTGTCCCCGTCGCGGCGGGTGGGGAGCGGGTGAGATCGGAAGGAGTGCGTCCGATCGCCCGCCATCCGAACGCAGTTCGTCAACCCCCCGAGGGAGGATGTAATGTCTTCCTCGGTGGCGCGAAGTACCCCCTGCATCGCGCCACCACCTAACGTTCACGAAGCCCCCGATCGGCCCCGGCCGACGGGGGCTTCGTCGTTCCCCGACCGGTGCGCCGCGCGAGGTCCCCGCAGCCCGCCCGCCCGACGCCGCGTCGTCGAGCCGTCCTCGCTGGTGGGGCGCCGGATCCGGGCTAGTATCACCGAGGAGTCTGGAAGTAGGCCCGCTCCTTTCCCATGCCCTGGGGGCCTACTTGACCACTTCGTACAACCCGTCTCGCCGATTCGACCCCGAGCTCGCCGAGGCCCTGCTGCGCGGCAGGCCGCAGATCGTCGGTCAGTTCATCCTCGACCTGTCCGACCAGAGCTGGTGGTGGTCGGACGAGCTGTACGCCATGCACGGCTTCCGCCCCGGCGAGGTCATGCCCACGACCGCGCTCATGCTCGCGCACAAGCACCCCGAGGACCGCGAACGCGTCGAGGACGTCCTGCTCTCCGCCGTCACCACGGGCGAACCCTTCAGCTCCGTCCACCGGGTCGTCGACGCACAAGGACGGACGCGGACGCTCGGCGTCGTCGGACGCGGCCGCGTCGACCGCCGCACGGGCGAGGCGACCCACGTCTCGGGCTACTTCATCGACCTCACCGCGACACAACGCGAGCTCGCCCAGCGCGAGGCCACGGCCGCGATCCGGGCGTCGTCCGCGAGCCGCTCCACGATCGAGCAGGCCAAGGGCGCCGTCATGGCGATCTACGCCCTGCCCGCCGACGAAGCCTTCGACCTCATGTGCCACCACTCGAGCGTCAACAACGAACCGCTGCGCGACCTGTCCCGGCGGCTCGTCGCAGAGCTCACCACCGGCGGGGTCGCAGGTGCGCTGCGGCGCGCCGACCTCGACCGCTTCTTCGAGGGGAAGCGGCCGGTGCGGTAGGTCGTTGCCGGGGCGGCTCGTGCCGTCGCCGGTGACGACTCAGGCGCGCTCCCGGGCGATGTCGACCCAGAGCGCGAGGTCCGAGGCGTAGGTGATCGCTGTTGCCGCGACCTCGATCCAGCCGGGGCCCATGGTGCGCCCGGCTCCCATCTCGGCGGTCGACGCTCCCAGGCGTCCGAGGAGCTCGCCGTGACGGTCGACCGGAACGCGCACGAGCAGGCTCCCGTCCTTCCGGGCGCTCACGACGGCCGCTCGTCGAGCATGAACGATCGCCCTCCGAACATCGAGACCTCACGCAGCGACGGCTCGTCGGCGAGCACGTCGCGAAGCCGCTCGACGAGGGTGGTCCGCGCGGTCATCGGACGAGCTGCTCCTGCGGCGGCAAGGACACCGCCCGGGACACCACGCGTGCGTTCACCCTCGACGAACGCGACCAGGTCATGGCGTTCATGGACACCGACCCTCGCGCACAAGCTCACGACCTTGGCGACCTGATCGCGTTCCTTGCTGGCACCGGGGCTCGACTGGGGGAGGCGTGCGCCCTGCGCTGGTCACGTCTCAACCTGGAGGGTGCGAACCCGACTGCAAGCATTGACGCGACACTTGTGCGCCTCCCTGGAGTGGGGCTGGTGGTGCAGGAGGAGACGAAGACGCACCGGCACACGTCCGATTCCAGCAGGCGTGTCCTCCTGCTCCCCCGTGGCTTGCGGACCGTCTCCTGATCCGACGCGACATCCTCGCAGGCTCGGGCAGGCTGGACGAGACGGACGTCGTGTTCCCCTCACCGATGGGCAAGCTCCGAGACCCGTCGAACACCACGAAGACTCTGCGCGCGTTGCTTGACCAGGCCGGGTTTGGTTGGGCCACGTCCCACACGTTCCGCAAGACTGCCGCCACCCTCATGGACCAGGCCCACATGTCGGCACGGGAGATCGCTGGGCAGCTCGGGCACGCGAATCCGAGCCTCACCACCGACGTCTACATGGACCGGCGCCCAGCTACTACACGCGCCGCCCAGGTGCTCTAGGAGGTCTTCGGGTGGCGCGACCTTTGAACGACCTTTAGTCGTAGAGGAAGCACCGCGCTGTGGCGACGCCATCGGAATCGGTGCCGGAGAGCACCCAGATGGAGCCGTCGTCCTCGCGGTACACGACACGATCGATGTCAGGCTCCGCATCGATGGTCCGAACCGTGTGCTCACCGTTCTTCAGCCTTATCTTCATGCGCATACGGTCCCAGAAGATGCGAGCACTGTCACTGTCTGACGCCCAACTCCTTCCTGTTGGGTACGTGGTGCCATCTGCCCACGCCAAATCGAAAGGACGGAGCGTGGCATGCCAGCGAAGAAGATCCTGACCTGCTAGTTGAACGCCTCTACGAGGATGCTGGCATGACAGCCACCCAGATCGTCGCTTTCCTCAAGGACCACATGGGCATTGAGGTGACCACAGAAGCGCTGATCATGTGGCGCAAGCGCCGAGGCCTCGACCGCAACCCAGTCAGCCCCAAGCGCATCCCCTGGAAGCTGCGACCCGAGCACGTCAACACCGTAGAAGCGCAAGCCATCCGGGCCTACTACGGCAGGGAAGATGGTCTTGCTGTCGACAAGGAGCGCACCCGCATCCTCGCTAGCATGGAGCGCCGCCTGTACCCGCGCGGACTCGTCATCCACTACGACCCTGATACAGAGAGAGGGTGGTGGGCTGTCCCGGCCAGGCCTGGTGTCGACCTCGGACTAGTACGCGAGCCCGATGGTTTGCCACGCCCACCAAGGCACGACTCCAGGGCCATGCATGGTTGACCGGTGTGGGGCCCGCCCAGTTGCCTGTCTGAGGCTGAGGGCCCGCGCGAGAGGGTCTTTGTCCGATGCGCGCAGGCGTGAGGGCGCGGTGCGCGCCGGTGCGATGCCGCCTCGACGAGGCACAGGCAAGTACGGGGTAGAGGGTCTCCCGACGAACCATGCACTGCCGTGATGGAGACTCCACCGTGCCGACGGAGTCAACGTGGCGCCCCTACGCTCGGCCGAGCCGGGCTGTATCGAGACGCATCTTGAGACAAGAGCCTGCTAACCTGCGCCGATGGGCGAAACCATGCGGTCCTTCAATCACGGCGATAATGCGAGCCCCTTCTCCCTGCACCCAACGCGCAAACTCCGGGTTGTCGTCGATAAGAGCGCTCCTGCCACGGAAGACCCAGAATCGATGGCCCTCCTGCTCAAGTTGCTCGAACACAAGTCCATTGATGTGTTGTTCTATGGAGGATTCGATGTCCCGAGGAGTGTCCCGCGCAGCACGCAATTTGGAGAAGACGGTGCCCCAGTCGGGTGGATTGAAGTAGAGGGCGGTGCGGGAATTGATCAGACGTACGTCGCAAAGTGGTCTGAATCGCCAACCACCTTCTCCCATTCGCTGCTATCTTCGGCATTCCTAAATCGATCAAACCTGCAAGCCGTGGCGACAGCTCAGCCTGGATGGACCGGCGGCGCAACCGAGGATGAACTCTTCTCAGGCTCGCTAATGCGGAATGCCGCACAAGCGGCAGATGCTGATATCGTGATCACGCCGAGCAAATCGCTGTCGGAAGTTTCGGGCCCGCTTGTGGAGGGGGTTGCCACGATAGATCCGGGCCTTGCCATCGCTTTCGTTGGATTGTATCTTCGTTCCATCGACCGATGTGTCGTGATTTACGAAAAGCCCTCAGAAATGGCAGCGGAACTAAGCCGGGGCCTGTTCTACCGGGCTGCAAGTCGAATAGTCTGCCCATCAGTAGGCAGCCTCTATGTCGATATACTACATCTTGAGCACGCGGAAACGCCGACCGATGGGCGCAGAACGGAATATGTCTACCGCAATATGCTGGCGTTGGCGGGTGCGGTCTCTTCTCGCGTTGCGCGGTGTTTGATGGCGAGGGATGGGATCCTGATTGGATCCCTCTTACCCGAAAGTAATATGGGCCTAGGGTCGCGCGACCAAGTAGCGGCCGAGTTTGACTCGACGGTGGTCCTCGTTGCCGCCGCGTTCGATGCGCTGGCGGGCCTGTGTGATGCAATTCTCGACTTAGGATCCAAGGAGCGCGATACCAAATGGCAAAATGATCAGTGGCGTCAAAAA
The DNA here is from genome assembly GCF_016907235.1 of Oerskovia jenensis. Taxonomy (NCBI): domain Bacteria; kingdom Bacillati; phylum Actinomycetota; class Actinomycetes; order Micrococcales; family Cellulomonadaceae; genus Oerskovia; species Oerskovia jenensis. Next base: position 1,873,634 of record NZ_JAFBBO010000001.1, on the reverse strand, counting down.
GCCTGTCGTGTCGACCAAAATCTTGACCGCGTCTTTGCGCGGGAATCAAACGTTGAACTGATACGACTTCTGGGTTTGTTACGCAATGAGATCCACGGCGAGGGTATCGAGGCAACTGAGTTTCTTTCGGACAAGGATGATCGTCGTCTCATGATTGGGCTAAGTAGTCGACGAACCGAGAAGTTCTTCCGACACCTTTCGGCAGGCGATCTCGGGGGGGCGGTCGAGACTGTAGATGTCGGACCCTACGGGCTGCTTATTAATCCACTGGACGTCTGCAGTGTCCTGATTCCAAAGATGCTTGACCTGCTCAATCAAATTGCGAACGCAATGACAAGTGCGCTACGAGCGGGCAATGGGATGCCTTTGGAAAATCGGAGCGAAAGGCAAGTTCTGGGACACTTGGACCTTGACGCCGTCAGGAATTCTGTTCGTATGCAACTATGGTTGGGAGAATAGTCGCAACCACATGGTTTCATCCAGCAGAGAGCCCGGCATGTCGGCTCGTACGGGTTGCATCCGCGAGGATGATCCAAGAGGGGCCATGACGAATGCCGGGATATTTCATCGAGGCCTTTGGCGGCTACAGATGCCTGACGGTTGTTTGTGGCGAAGACAGAACGCCTCCCTGCGTTTCGCGAAGTCTCCTGGCCTGGAGTACCCGCGCGGCGGCTATCGAAACGGACGTGAATCTCTGACTGTTCGTGCGACTGCAAGGGTCTCAACTGAGGTTCTCTTGAGAATAGGTTTGGGGGCCCGTCCCGAGGTCGGAAGTATCACCAACGTCCATTCTCACAGAGGGGAGTGACGCCCTTCATCGGCCACGGTATGCCCGGCGTCGTGGTGTACTTCAAACCCGCGAGCGATGCAATCTCGTTTGGATCGATGACGCCCCCAAGCGCTGGCTCGTCCTAGCGATTTCCATCCCCTGGTTCGTCCTGGTCCTCGCCCTCTTCTTTGGGGTTTGCCTCAATCACTTTGCCGTACAAATTGAAGCCCGAGAAGAGATTTTGGTAGAGGTCAGGACTGAATTCAATCGCAGGGAATTTCAATGCATCGAGGTCGTAGGCTATCGTTGGGAATTTCATGGCGTCGAAGTTGTGGACCGTTCGAGCGGTTAGTGCGCTCCGAATGTGGTCCCAATCAGTTTGAGTCTGGCCCCAGATTCGGGCCCGAAGCGCCTCTTCGAGTGCGGACTCTGACCGCCTTTCGCGGGATATCGCACTCTCCTCCGTTAGGTTCGCGGTCGACACCTCCGCGTTCAGCGAGTCCCGAGCCCACCGCATGAGGCTCTCAGTGCTGACCTGGTAGTAGTTTTGCCCAGTTTTCCGTGCGAACTCTGCGAGGAGGGCTGGTAGTGGCCTAGTTGGGACGCCATCGCCCCCCTTTTCCCACCAGTCTTCCTTTCCGTCGTCCGTGACGAAGACAACGTTCGACTTGCTGGTTCGGGCGTACTGGAGCATTTCGCACCAGACGAGAAAGTCGCCTGCGGCATCGGTCGGCCCGCTGGTTGCGATCTTTGATATATCGCTGAATCCTGGCGGGATTCGTTCGGGGGCGCGAATCGTGACGAACTTTCTAACTCGTTTGCGCGTGAGCTTTGCCGAGGGGGCGGTTCCGACCCTGCCGTCAAGGAGCGTCTCGATTCTGTCCAACAATTTGTCGTCGGCTGGCTTTAGGTGGTGGCCATCATCCGCTTCAAGTTTCCGAAGTTCGCCTTCGAGTTTAGCTACGGCTTCGTCAACGGCCTTCTGGACGCGCGCTTGAGACTCGCTGAACTTTGACTTGCCGAACGTCTTCGCGGCCTTCTTGACCGGTGTGAGAGTGTCTCGGACACTCTTATAAGCGTCGCTGAGGTCGCGAATCACCCTAGCGCGGTTGCGGTGGAACTCCAGGCCGACCTGGTAAGGGACCCACAGGCGATCGCTGATCTGTTTTAAGACGCCCAACCGGGCCTCGCGGAGCTCAGGGCTGACTCCGTAGAGACCGGTGAGGACGTTGGTGTCGAGAACGATAGTGGCCGTTCCGAGAGCTTCGTAGATCTCGTCCTGAGTCCTGACACGGTACTGATCGAGGGCTGTGCGCACACGCACACAGTAGGAGACGTGGGTTCCAGATCGCGGGGGCCATGCCGCAGGTTCCGGGACGGTTCATCCGACCTATGAGGGGGGTAACCGGGGGATGCATGCCTAGTGCACTGCACCGATGTCTCGTAACGCCCGTGTTTGCAACGGTTTCGGTGGGCCCCGTGGGACTCGAACCCACAACCTACGGATTAAAAGTCCGCAGCTCTGCCATTGAGCTAGAGGCCCGGGCACCGTGCGCACGCCTCGTCCGAGGCGCCACCGAGGCCCGCGCAGAGTCTACGCGCCGAGCCCCTGCCGGTGGCGACGTGCCCACGGGTGGGGAGCGGCGCCGTCGGGCCGGATGGCGCCCGGACGTCGCGGCCGGCTGGGCGGCGTCGTCGACGGCCCTGGTCCGGTGAGCGAAGCGCGGTCACGGAGCCATGCTCCCACCGACCTCAGCCGGCGCTGAGTGCGGAGTAGTTGTCGTGCAACGCGTCGCTTCACGACAACTACTCCGCACTCAGCGGGCGGCCCCGCGTCGCCCCGCGGGCGCGGACCCTAACGCGATCCGCGGGTGCTTGTCGCGCTCGATCCCACTTCCTGAGAGACACGCCGTGAATCGGCTCCTGACCTTGCATCCGGGCCCGATCCTTGTTTGGTTGGAGGCAACCGAAAGGCGCACGCCGAGGGTTCGTCGCAAGACTGCCCGTGCGTCCCCAGGCAACCGAGAGGAGCTTCCATGCTCACCCTGACCGACAACGCCCGCGATGCAGTCCAGGACCTCACCACGCGGGCCGGAGTGCCCGAGGGCGGTGGACTCCGGATCGCCGAGTCGGCGCCGCAGTCCGGCGACTTCGAGTTGGCCCTCGTCCCGAGCCCGCAGCCCGACGACACGGTCGTCGAGAACGGCGACGCACGAGTGTTCGTCGAGCCGACCACGTCGATCGCGCTCGCGAACCTCACCCTGGACACCGACCCTCGTGCGACCGAGGGACCCGGGTTCGTCCTGACGCCGCAGGGCTGAGGGCCCGGCACCCACCTGCGGGGCCTGACAGCCCGCACCAGATCTCGACCGGCTGCGCGGCCCGCCCGTCCCGGGACCCGACCACCCTCCTCCTCGGAAGGTTCCCGGCCCGGCCAGGGCTACGCACCCGATCACCTCGACGGGCCGTCCGCACACAGCGGGCGGCCCGTCGTCGTGCGCCCGCACGGTGCGCTCCCGGCGCCCGGCGAGAAGAAGTCCTCCCGCGGCTGTTGCACCTGGTCGCTCGGAGACCATGTGTTCGGTATGAGACCTTCTCCTCGCATCGCTCGACCCGGTGTCCTGGTCACCGGGCTGCTCGTGACCGCCGCCCTCGCGGGTTGCTCCGCCGCCGGGGCGGACGACGGACCAGCACCGGGAGGTGACGTCGCGCGCTACGGCTACGACGAGTCGACGGCGACGCACACCCCCGTCTACGAGCTGGTGCCCCAGTTCAACGACCCCCGCGACGGGTACGCCCGCGACCTCCTCGCCCAGCAGTGCCTGCAGGGCGTCATCGAGTACCTCCCGGTCGTGCCGGGATCCGGCTCGCCCCTGTACGACGCGCGGACCGGGGAGCTGGCCTTCGACGAGCAGATCGCGCAGCAGTGGGGGTACGTGAGCCTGCGGCTGCCACCGGCGAACCCCGTGGTCCCCGGAGGCGTGGAGATCACACCCGAGATGCAGGACGCGATGATCGCGTGCGGGAAGAAGACCGACGAGCGCCTCGGCGACGTCCCCGCGCGCTTCCTGAACGGCGTCCTGAGCGCGGGCTGGGACGCGGTCGACGGGGACGCGGGCGTCCGGGAGGCGATCCAGGCGTGGCGCGCGTGCATGGGGCCTGCAGGGGTCGCCGACCTGCCGGAGAGCCCGGTCGCGATGCCGTCGGAGTCGGTGACGGGTCCGATCGGTGACGCCGACGGGGTGCTCACGGACACGACGGTCCCGCTCACCGACCGAGAGCGGGACGTGGCCGTGATCGATGCACGCTGCCGGGCGCAGGGGTACGACAAGGCGGTGTTCCACGCCCGGGTCGAGGGCGAGCTCGCCGCGATCGGACGAGACGTCGAGGGCTTCGAGGCGACCCGGGACGACTACGTCGAGTACGAGAAGCGCATCGACGCCGTCATCAACGAGCTGGGCTGAGCGGGCGATGGGACGCAGGGGCCCCTCGGGCAGAACGGTCGGACGAGGATGAAGCGCCTCGTGCTCGCCGTCGTGGCCATCGTCGTCGTCGGGTTCGGCGCGTGGCTGCTGGCGGTCAGGATGGAGTCGCCGCAGCAGGTGGCGGCCCGCGCCGAACCCCCGGCACCGGAGCCGGTGGTCGTCGCGCTGGACCGCGGATACCTGAACGGTCCGGTGTCGATGACCACCCGGGCGCAGAACCAGGAGAGCGTCGCGGTGACACCCCCGGCCGCGCTGACGGGCGTGGTGACGTCGGTCGACCGGTCGGTCGGCGACACGCTGTCGCCCGGTTCCGTCCCGTTCCGTGTGAACGGGCGTCCGGTCTTCGTCCTCGAGGGGGCCTTCCCGCTCTACCGCGACATCGGGCCCGGGGACGAGGGGGACGACGTCCTGGCCCTCCAGAAGGGGCTGCTGGCCGCGGGGTACGCGATCGGACGGCCCGACGGGAAGTACGGTCCGCGGACCCAGGCCGCGGTGAGGTCCATGTACCGGGCGACCGGTTACACGGCGCCCGAGGTCGCCGTCGAGGCCCCGGCCGGTCCGGGGGAGACGCCGCCCGGGGCCGCCCCGTCCGGGGCTTCCCCGTCCGGCACGGGCGCTCCCGGTGCTCCGAGCGCGGGCAGCGCCGACGCGGACGGAGAAGCGGGGGAAGCGGACGCGGGGGCGCCGGCTACCGCTGCAGCCCCGGCGACCGGCGCGGCTCCCGCGACCGCCGCAGCCCCGGCGACCGGCGCGGCTCCCGCGACCGGCGCGTCCCCCGCGACCACGACGGGGGCCGCCGCGACGCGGAAGGGGCCCGGGGTCCTGCAGTCCGAGGTGCTGATGGTGCCTCGCCTGCCCGCCGTCGTCGACACGATCACGTCCGTCGGGACGAGCGTCGCGAGCGACACGACCCTGCTGACCCTCGGAGCGGGCCAGGTCGTCCTCACGGCGACGCTGCCGCAGACCTCCGTCGGCGCGCTGTCGGTCGAGGCCGTGGCGCGCTTCACGAACGACGCGGGGACCGAGTCCGAGGCTCGCGTGGTGGCGCTCGACCCCACGGAGAACGGGGAGGTCGTCGTCAGCGTGCTCACCGACGGCGCGGTCCGTGCGGGAGGCTCCTACGTCCTGACGATCGACAACCCCGCGGCCGAGGACGGCGAGAAGCTCCTCGCGCCGGTGTCCGCGATCGTCAACCGCGCGGGGCGTGCGTACGTGTACGTGCGCGACGGGGCCGCGTTCCGCCAGGTCGCGGTCGACGTCGAGTCGACCGTGGGCGGTGTCGCGGCGATCACCGCGGCCGACGTGGCCGACGCGCTCGACGAGGGGACGGAGGTGCGCATTGGTTGACACGGCACTCGACGAGGACCTGCGCGGTGCGGCCGGGGACCTCACCCGTCCGGTGATCGAGCTGAGAGGGATCACCCGTCGGTATGCGAACGGCACCACCGCGCTCGGGGGGGTCGACCTCACGATCCGCCCCGGGGAGCGGGTGGCCGTCGTCGGGCGATCGGGCAGCGGGAAGAGCACCCTGCTGAACATCCTGGGCCTGCTCGACGCGCCGGACTCGGGCGAGGTGCTCATCGACGGGCACCCTGTCGAGTCCGCGCAGGACCGGGTGCGGGCGGAGTGGCGCGCCTCCGAGCTGGGGTTCGTCTTCCAGAGATCACACCTGATCCCGGCGCTGAGCGTGCGTGAGAACGTCCTGCTCGGTCTGCGCTACTCCACGGCCTCGACCAGCGACGCCGACCAGGTCGTGACCGACTCCCTGCGAGCGGTGGGGCTGGCGCACAAGGAGCAGGCGCGCGCACGGACCCTGTCCGGTGGCGAGATGCAGCGGGTCGCGATCGCGCGCACTCTCGCGCGCCCTGCCCGCCTGTGGCTGGCCGACGAACCGACGGGGAACCTCGACTCCGCCCAGTCACTGGAGATCATCGAGGAGCTCAAGCGCCGCGCCGCAGAGCGCGGTGCAGCACTCGTCGTGGTCACGCACGAGCCGGACATCGCCGCGCAGCTCGACCGCGTCATCACCCTGCACGACGGCGTCGTCGTCGCCGACACGACGAGCACGAGCACCGGGTCGCGCGGACCGGTCGAGGACCCTCTCGGGGGGACGGTGCACGAGCGCAGGCCGCGGACGCGCTCCACCACCCGCCTGGCGCGGACGCTGCGGTTCGTGGTGCAGGGGATCACGTCCAACGCAGGGCGCACCGCGAGCGGCACCGTCGCGTCGGCCCTCGCCGTCGCCCTGACCGTCACGGCTCTGGGCCTCGCCCAGAGCGCAGCAGGCCAGGTGACCGACCTCTTCGACGCCCAGCGGGCGACACAGGTCACCGCGAACCTCACCGCGGACGGCGCGGCCGACGCCCGCCGGCCGGTGCGGGTCGACGCCGTCGCCGACTTTCCCGGCGTGACGGGGGTCGAGCTCTGGCGTCTCCACCCGGAGACGCCCGTCGCGAACGGGACGCTGACCGCGTTGACCGTCGACCTCGTCTCGGTCGAGGAGGCACCGGGCGAGGTGACCGACACCGCGGTGACCTGGGCGCCCGGCGACGACGGCGTCCTCGCGGAGGGCGAGGTCCTGCTGGGCGCCGACCTCGCCCGCCGGCTCGGCGTCACGCAGCTCGACGTGAGTCCCGAGATCACGGTGCAGGGCGCGCCGTTGCGGGTCGTGGGGCTCGTGACCGCGTCGAGGTCCGGCACGGCCACCGGATCGGCGTTCGTCGGCCCCTCGACCGTCGAGGGCCTGCCCGCGTCGCTGTCGAGCGAGCTGTTCGTCACGACCGTCCCCGGCGCCGCGCGCAACGTCGCCGACCGCCTCCAGAGCCTGGCCGACCCGTTCGAGACCACCCGGATGACGATCGACCCCGTGCTCGAACCGGGCTCCTTCAAAGGAGAGCTGCAGGACAGCGTCTCGGCGTCCTTGCAGGTGCTCGCCGTCGTGGCAGCGCTCGCCGGGCTGATCGGCGTCGTCTTCGTCAACCTCCTGAGCGTGAGCTCGCGCACCGCCGAGCTCGGCGTGCGGCGGGCGTTCGGCGCCCGGCGGAGCGAGCTCGTCATGCTCGTGGTGGGCGAGTGCACCGCGCTCGCGGTCCTCGGTGCCCTCGTCGGTCTCGTGACGGGCTTCGCTGCCGTCATGGTCGTGACCGCGGTCGCCCGGTGGCAGCCCCTCTTCGACGAACGCCTCCTGCTCGTCCCGCTCGCCGGAGCACTCGTGTTCGGCATCGTCGGCGGCCTGCCGCCCGCGGTCGCCGCCGGAAGGATCGAGCCCGCCGATGCCGTACGGTCCTGACGTGAACCCCGACCGCGACCTCGATGCGGCCTTCGCCACGATGTACCGGGAGACGTACCCGCACGTCCTCGCCTTCCTCCGCCGACGCGTGGACGGCGACGACGCGGAAGACCTCGCGTCGGACGTCTACACCGTGGCATGGCGCAGCTGGGGACGCGTCCCTGCCGAGGAGATGCGGCCGTGGCTCTTCGGGGTGGCACGCAACATCCTGGCGAACGGTCACCGCACCACGGACCGACGTCGTCGACTCGAGCTCCGGGTGCGCACCGAACGCGACCCGGTGGCCGACGACGGGGCGCTCGCGGACATGTCGATCGACCTTCGCCGCGCCTGGGCACTCCTCGACGAGACGGACCGCGAGGTCCTCTCGCTCGTCTCCTGGGACGGGCTCACCTCGCACGAGGCCGCGCGGGTCCTGGGCTGCTCGCGGGCTGCCTACTCGATGCGCCTCACCCGAGCACGACGACGCCTGAGGCGATCGCTCGACGCCGGCGAGCCCGACCCCGTCCTGGAGGCGCGGCAGCGCCCGGACGCGAGGCGACGCGAGGAACCACGGCAACGCCCCCAACCGCTGTCCCGCCCGGACACCTGGCAACGCCCGGACGACCGCTCGACGCCCACGCTCACCGAAGGGAGTACGCCATGAAGGACCCTCTGGACGACCCGATCATGCGGCAGCTCGCGGCGCACAACCCCGTCGAGGTCGGACCCTTGACCCGCGAGGAGTCGGTCCGCGCCGAGGCGGCGCTGCACCGGATCGCCACTGCCCCGCGCCAGGTCCGGTCGCCCGTTCGTCGACCGGCGTCGGTGCTGCGTCGGTGGGCGAGCGTCGTCGCGGCGCTGCTCACCGCGGTCGCGGTGGCCCTGGTCGCGACGACACCGGCCTCCGCGGAGCAGGTGCTGCTGGAGGCGGCGGCGAACGCCGCCAAGCAGCCACCGACCAGCGGTGAGTACCTGTACGTGCGCTCCCAGGCGGAGGACCCGTACTCCTTTCCGTACCAACGCGAGGTCTGGCTGTCGAGGTACGACGCGGTGCTGCGCGACGAGGGGGGCGTCTCCTTCATGGCTTTCCATGACGGCAAGGACACCTACGATCCGAGCCTTGCGCGGGTGATGGACCTCGACGAGGACGGCGAGATGCACACCTTCGGCAACGGCGCGTCGATCACGTGGGACGAGCTGACCGACCTGCCCACCGAGCCCGGGGCGCTCGGACGGCACCTCACAGACGGGCTCGCGCCCTCGGGGCACGGAGACAGGTTCGACCTGTGGAAGCACGTGGTGGCTCTCCTGCTGGAGAGCCCGGCCTCTCCCGAGCTCCGTCGAGCGCTCTGGCAGGTTCTCGCCGCCACCCCGGGCACCGAGCTGCTCGGGACGATGACGGACTCCGTCGGGCGCCCGGCATGGGGTATCGAAGCGGACTTCACGCAGGAGACGCGCGAACGTGACGTGCTGCTCGTCGACCCGAGCGACGGCACGCTCCTGGAGTCACGGTCGTATGCCGACGGCGGTCTCGCCTACCGCGTGACCGTGCTCGAGAGGGGCTACCGGGACGTCGCCCCGGCCGTCGAGCCTTACCACTGCGGACCCAGCTCGATCCCGTACGTCTCGTGCTGAGGCCGTGATGAGCCGGGGCAGGGCGTGGCCCTGCGCGGCGCGGCGCGTCCCGGCCGGGGCCCGCTCTGCCCCCGCGGGTCGGCGTCGTCGCGCGGGAGCGCGTTCAGCCCCGCCGCGCCACGCCCAGCGCCCATGCCACGAGCGGCACCTGGACCGGTAGGCGCCCCCACGCCACGACGGGCTTGCGGGCCCACGACCTGGCGCCGGGATGCGAGTCGAGCGCCATCTTCACGTTCCCGGGGAAGACGCCGACGAGCAGCGCGGCGCTCGCGAGGCCGCCGGCGCGTCGCGTCGCGGGGACGAGCAGCGCCGTCGCGCACGCGAGCTCGGCCACCCCGCTCCACGTGACCCACGGGCGCGGGTCCCCGAGGGCGTCGGGGATCAGGGGCTCGAAGACCTGCGGGCGCACCAGGTGCACCACACCGGACGAGCCGAGCAGAGCGGCGAGCGAGACCGCGGAGAGCGCGGGGGAGAGAGCCATGCCCCGATGCTAGGCAGGGAAGCCGCCGCTCGCCCCGGGGATCGCGCCGGGCCCGGCGGGGCCCGGCGCCGCTGGCGCGGGCCTGTCGCCGCTGGTGTCAGAACGAGCGTGACCCTGGGTTCACGCTGGTTCTGACAGGTGGAGCGACGGGCTCACGCCGTCGCCGGTGACACGATCCAGTACCCGCCCAGCACGGCGGCTCCGACGGTCACGAGCAGGAACACCCCGACCCACACGAGCCCGGGGATGCCGGTGAGCCGCGCGAGCATGTCGGCGTCGGACTGGCGGGCCTTGCCGCGGCTGCGGGAGACCTGCAGCTCCAGGACGGGCCGGATCGCGCCCAGCAGCAGGAACCACGTCACGGCGTACGCCACCGCGCTCTGCACGGGCGGCGTCGCGGCCCACGACACGACGACGAGGGCGACGCCGCTCACCAGCACGGACCACAGGCCGAACCAGTTGCGGATCTGCAGCAGCATCAGCGTCAGCAGGAGCACCAGGAGCCACAGCAGCCCGACGGCGTAGCCCGCCCGCAGCAGCGCGGCCGCCCCGAGCCCCACGAGACCTGGGCCGACGTATCCCATGAAGGCCGTGAGGACCATGCCGAAGCCGCGCGGCTTGCCGTAGGAGACCGTGAGGCCCGACGTGTCGGAGTGCAGGCGGATGCCCGTCAGCCGGCGGCCGGTGAGCAGGGCCGCGATGGCGTGCGCACCCTCGTGCGCGATCGTCACGACGTGCCGCGCGACCCGCCAGACGGGCGTGAAGACCACGACGATCAGGGCGACGAGGGACATCGACAGGACGACCGCCGAGGCCGGTGCGGGCACGGGAGTGGTGGCCGCCGACCAGATCTGACCGATGACGTCGCCCACTGAGCTCAGGAAGTCCACGGGCGACATTCCACCACGTGCGCAGCCGCGGCAGGTGAGAGGTCCGGGTGGGTCGCCGGGTGAGTCACCAGGGACGTGAGGGATCGGTGAGGGATGTGGAGACGTCGATCACCTTGGACGCACGCGCGGCCCAGGCATGAGAGAGTGGGGATCGTGGCTGCGCATCTCTGCGCGCCCAGCGTCGTGGAGTTCCCTGGATTTCTTGCGGCGAACCCCGACCCTACGCCCGAGAGGCAAACCCTTGAACAACCCCATTCGTGCTGCCGTGCGCCCGAACGCCGCAGCCCCCCGCACGAACCAGTCGCAGGGACAGCAGTCCCGCGACACCAACCGCCCCGCTCGCGACGACCGGGCCCGCCCGGCCCGCGACTCCCGCGACGAGCGCGACAACCGCGACTCGCGTCCCGCCAAGGTCACCCGCGACGGTCGTCCGGTCCGTGAGCGCGACTCGCGCGACCGTGACGGTCGCGGCGCAGGCCAGGGCCGCCCCGCAGGCGGCAACCGCGAGCAGCGCGCTCCCCGTGAGCAGCGCGAGCAGCGTCCCGCCGTGGAGCGTTCGTCGGTCCCGACCGTCGTTCCCGAGGGCTTGACCTTCAACGACTTCGCGATCCCCACCACGGTGATCCGCGAGCTCGCCAGCCAGGGCATCGAGTCGCCGTTCCCCATCCAGGTCGCCTCGCTGCCGGACACGCTCAAGGGCCGCGACGTCCTGGGCCGTGGCCGTACGGGCTCGGGCAAGACCCTCGCGTTCTCGCTGCCGGTCGTCACGCGCCTGTCCCAGTCGGACACGCGCCGCGCCGCCCGCCGCCCCCGCGCCCTGGTCCTGTGCCCGACGCGTGAGCTCGCGAACCAGATCAACGCCGTCATGGAGCCGCTCGCGAAGGCCCTGGGCCTGAACACGACGACCATCTTCGGTGGTGTCGCGCAGAGCCGTCAGGTCAGCGCGCTCAACGCGGGCGTCGACATCGTCATCGCGTGCCCGGGCCGCCTCGAGGACCTCCTCAACCAGCGCGTCCTGTCGCTCGACGGCATCGAGATCACGGTGCTCGACGAGGCCGACCACATGGCCGACCTGGGCTTCCTGCCCGGCGTCAAGCGCATCATGGACAAGACCCCGACGCGTGGCCAGCGCCTGCTGTTCTCGGCGACGCTCGACAACGGCGTGGACCAGCTCGTCAAGCGGTACCTGAGCAACCCGGTGAGCCACTCGGTCGACTCGGCCGAGTCGCCCGTCTCCAACATGACGCACCACATCTTCGCGGTCCGTGACGCGGACGCGAAGAAGGACGTCGTGCAGCAGCTCGCGTCGGGCACGGGCCGCCGCGTCCTGTTCACGCGCACCAAGCACCAGGCGAAGAAGCTCGCGAAGCAGCTCACGGCGCAGGGCATCCCCTCGGTCGACCTGCACGGCAACCTCGGCCAGGGCGCGCGCGAGCGCAACCTCGAGGCGTTCTCGAACGGGTCCGTCCGCGTGCTCGTCGCGACCGACATCGCCGCGCGTGGCATCCACGTCGACGAGATCGAGCTCGTCGTGCACGTCGACCCGCCGGCCGAGCACAAGGCGTACCTCCACCGCTCGGGCCGTACGGCTCGCGCCGGTTCCGAGGGTGTCGTCGTCACGGTCATGCTCCCCGAGCAGCGCACCGACGTGAAGGACCTGACGCGCAAGGCGAAGATCACGGCGCAGCCGCAGTCGGTCGCCCCGGGCGACGCGGCCATCACGTCGCTCGTCGGTGACGTCGCCGAGTACGTGCGCCCCGCGGACATCACGCCGCCGCAGACGCAGGCAAAGCGCGGCACGACGTCGCGCAACGGTGGGACGCGTGCGGCGCGCACGTCGGCACCGGCCAGGTCCGCAGGCGGCCCGACGGCGCAGCGCGCCCAGGGTGGTCGCGGCCAGTCGGCGCAGGGTGGCGAGGGCGGCGCTGGTGCGCAGGCTCGTCGTCGTGGCGGCCGCGGTCGCGCTCAGCGCGGTGGCGGCTCGGCGACCGTGTACTCGTCGTCGTCGTACTGATCCTTCGCCGACCGGCCCGACGGGAGCTTCCCGCCGGACGCAGGTGAGAGACAGAGCAGGGCCCCGGCGGTGATCTTCGGATCGCCGCCGGGGCCTTCTGCGTCCGGGTGGGGGGCTCGCCGCACCACGGGAACACCTGAAGAGCGGCGACGGTTGTCGCTGTCGGAGGTGGATCATGACCAACGAGACCCACGACACGACCGGAAGCCTGTTCTCGCAGAAGGTGTACCCGGTGGCCAAGCCCGATGCCGAGTGGCGCGAGGAGCTGGCTCCCGACGAGTACGCGGTGCTCCGCCAGGCGGGCACCGAGCGCCCCTGGACCGGGGAGCTCCTCGACGAGAAGCGCGAGGGCATCTACCGGTGCCGGGCGTGCGGGCACGAGCTGTTCCGTTCGGACACCAAGTTCGACTCGCACTGCGGGTGGCCGAGCTTCTACGCGCCCAAGGAGTCCGACGCGGTCGAGCTCATCCAGGACCGCAGCCACGGCATGGTGCGCACCGAGGTCCGGTGCGCCAACTGCGGCTCGCACCTGGGCCACGTGTTCGACGACGCGCCGCAGACCCCGACCGGCGACCGGTTCTGCATGAACAGCCTGAGCCTGACGTTCGAGGACGCCGGCGCCTGAGCAGCAGCAGGACATCTGTCAGAACGAGCGTGACCTCGAGGTCACGCTCGTTCTGACACCCGCGAGGTCCGGACGGTGACGAGCACGTCGAGGGTCACCGCGAGCAGCGCGCCCACCAGGTACAGCACCAGGTCGCGCACGGCGAACGTGCTCCCGAGCACCCACGCGGCCGCGGGCACCACGTCCAGCACGGCGGCCACGACGGGGGTCGCCTGCAGGGCCTCCACGAGCCAGCACCACGCGAGCACCCCGGCCCCCGCGACCCACGGTCGCAGCCGGGGAGCCACGAGCACGAGCGCCACGTAGACCGCGACGGCGTACAGCAGGTCCCCGACCACGTCACCGACGGGGTCGGGGACCTGCGTCGTCACCACGAGGCCCAGGGCGACCACGACCACGAGGACGGCCAGGACGCGGGGGCGGCTGCGCCGTCGGGCAGCGCGGTCCCCGGGCGCGACGCCCGACGGCGCCACCGACGCGTCGCCCGACGGGGCGCTCACGTCAGCGCGTCGCCTGCCAGCGCACGACGTCCTCCGAGTACCGGTGCAGCAGCCCGGCGAGGGCTGCGACGTCGTCGGGCGACCAGTCGCTCAGGGCCTGGGAGATCGAGTCGACGCGACGCTCGTGCGTGGTCCGCAGCAGCGTCGCCCCGGCCTCGGTGAGCGTGATGACCTGCCCGCGGGAGTCGTCGGGGTCGACCTCGCGGTCCACCATCCCGACCGACTCGAGCCGGGCGAGCTGGCGCGAGATCGTCGCGCGACCGACCCCGAACTGCTGCGCGAGGTCCGACCCGCGCACGCCCGGGTTGGCCCAGATGTGGGCGAGGAGCGGGTACGCGCTCGCGTCGAGGTCGGGGTGGATGCGCTTGGCCATCGCGTTCGCGGACGAGCCCGCTCGGCGCGTCAGGACGCGCAGCTCGCGTTCGAGCGCGTGGAGCGGCGACTCGTCGGCGGGGGGCGGGGTGGGCGTTGAGGACACAGTCGGCTCCGGCTGGTCGGACGGCGAGGGCGGGATCACACGCCCCATCATGGCGTGCGGCGGGGCCGCCGCGGAACACGCATCCACGACGGCCCCGGGTGAGGTCCTGCGAGAAGGAGGTCAGCGCGAGGTGCTGCCCCCACGAGCGGGGCCGTCCCCGGCGTGCTCGTGGCCCTGCGACGACGAGCTGCCCGACGGCGCGCCCGCCCCCGCGAGGACCGAGCCCTCGGCGGCCGCGAAGTCGCCCTCGTGCTCCTGCTCGATCTCGTCGGTCAGGTCGGGCAGCCCGGCGGCGAGCTCGCGCTCGAGGCGCTCGTCGAGGCCGGACTTGGTGCCGAGCGGTACCTCCTTGAGGAACAGCACGCAGATCAGGCCGATGACCGCGAGGGGCACGGCCACGAGGAAGATCTCCGCGATGCCCTCGCCGTACGAGCGCTCGACGAGGTCGCGCATCGGTGCGGGCAGCGTCGAGACGTCGGGAATGGTGCCGCCCGTGGCGTCGGTCGGCACGCCCATCGTGGCGAGGCCCTCCTGGATCGAGGACGTGACCTTGCTCGCGAGGATCGCGCCCAGGACGGAGACGCCGATCGCGCCGCCGAGCGTGCGGAAGAACGCGACGGTCGAGGTGCCGGCACCCATCTCCGAGACGTCCAGGGTGTTCTGGACCGCGAGCACGAGGTTCTGCATGAGCATGCCCATGCTCGCGCCGAGGAAGAACAGGTAGACGCTGATGAGCACGAAGCTCGTGTGGTAGTCGATCGTCGAGAGCGCGAAGAGCGACCCGACGAGCAGCACGCCGCCCGTGACCATGAAGGCCTTGTACCGGCCGGTGCGCGTGATGAGCTGCCCGATCAGGGTCGAGGCGACGAACGTCCCGACGATCATCGGGATGGTCAGCAGACCCGACTCGGTCGCGGTCTTGCCGCGCGCGACCTGCATGTACTGGCTGAGGAAGACCGCGGTGCCGAACATCGCGACGCCGACGGCGACGCTCGCGAGGACCGCGAGGACGAACGTGCGGTTCCTGAACAGGTGCAGCGGGATGATGGGCTCGACCGCGCTCTTCTCGACCAGGACGGCCGCGACCAGCGCGAGCAGCGACCCGATCACCATGACGGCGCTCTGCCACGAGACCCACTCGAAGTTGTTGCCCGCGAACGTGACCCACAGCAGCAGGGTCGAGACGCCGACGCTGATGAGCAGCGCACCCCAGTAGTCGATCTTCACGACCCGGCGGGGGATGGGCGGCAGGTGCAGCGTGCGCTGGAGCACCACGATCGCGGCGATCGCGAACGGCAGGCCCACGAAGAAGTTGAGGCGCCAGCTCACGGTGTCGGTCAGGACGCCGCCGAGGAGGGGGCCGCCGATCTGGCTCACGGCCATGATCGCGCCCATGAGGCCCATGTACTTGCCGCGCTCACGCGGGGAGATGATGTCGGAGATGAGGACCATGGCGAGCGCCATGAGCCCACCGGCGCCGATGCCCTGGAGGGCACGGAACGCGATGAGGGTGCCGACGTTCTGCGACAGGCCGGCCAGGGCCGACGCGACGACCGAGACGACCAGCGCGAGCTGGATGAGGACCTTGCGGTTCGTCAGGTCGGCGAGCTTGCCCCAGATGGGGGTCGAGATGGTGGTCGTCAGGAGGGTCGCGGTGACGACCCAGGTGAACGACGACTGCGACCCGTTCAGGTCGTTGATGATCTTGGGCAGCGAGCTCGAGACCACGGAGGTCGCGAGGATGGAGACGAACATCCCGAGGAGGATGCCGGACAGTGATTCCAGCACCTCCCTGCGGGTCATGGTGGTGGTAGCGCTCATAGGGGACTCACATTCATAGGTCGTGCTGTGTCGTCGAGACGTCATGGCGGTGCCCGACGGCGGAGGCCGGGCGGGGTGGGCGGGTCGCCCTGGGCGGTAGGTCTGGGGCGCGAGGCGTGCGGGGGGCCGTTGCGGTCAGGCGCGCGAGAGCGCCTCGGTGAGACGCCCGAGCTGGTCGATCGACGCGCGCAGGTCCTCGGCGGTCCAGCCCTCGAACGTCTCGGCCGTGCGGCTCATGAGGAGGCGGAACGTCTCGTCGACCTTCTCCCGACCCTCGGGCGTGAGGGTCACGCTGCGGGCGCGCCGGTCGTCGTCGCACGCAGTCCGCTCGACCAGTCCCGCGTCGACGAGGTGCGTGACCTGTCTGCTCGCGACCGACAGGTCGACCTTGAGGTGGTGCGCGAGCTCGGTGACCTGCAGGGGGCCGCAGCGCTGCAGGAGGCGCAGCGCTCCGAGCGACGCCCGGGGGAAGTCGAGCTCGCGGGCGAGTCGGGCCGAGACCTCGCGCTGGGCGCGGTTGAGCTCCTCGAGGGCGACCGTGAGCTCCTTGACGGGCAGGTCGAGGACGTGGCCGTGGGGGGTGCTCGTGGATGTCGAGGGGGACGCCGTGGGGGCGGCGGGCGGGATGACGGGGGCGTCGAGGGAGGGGGGCACGCGAGAGATCTCCTTAGTTGCTGCAAGCAACCATAAACCCAAATGGTTGCTGAGGGCAATAGTTGCAGCGAGCACGTTCTTGGGACGTCTGTACCGCTCGCGGCGAGACGAGCGCCGCGCGGGCGTCGCGTCGTCGGGCACCCTGCGTACGATCGAGAGGTGAGCGAACAACCGGCCCCCAGTCACCGCCCGCGCCGCCCCGCGATGCTCGACCCGCGCGAGGCCGACGAGCTCCCCGGCGACCTCGACCCCGCGCTGCGCGACCAGATCGCCCACACGACCGCCGCCGCGATCGTGCACGGGGCGCGCGCCGCCGAGGACCCCGAGGTCGTCGACCGCCTCATCCGCCTCGTCGAGACCGAAGGCCTCGACGTCGTGTCCGGCCTCTGGGCCGACTCGGCCCCCGCGACGCTGCCCGGCGCGCTCTGGCGCCTGTACGTCCTGCGCGAGTGGGTGCGCCGCGACCCGCAGACCGTGGCGCTGCGCTACCGCCTCGGCGTCGACGCCGCCCCCGTCCAGGAGGTCGTCGCCGGCGTCGTCAGCCCGCCCGGTCCCGAGGACGTGCGCGAGCTCGCCGACGCCGTGCTCTCCGGGGTGTTCGCCGGCGACCTCGCCGTGGCCCTCGAACGAGCCGCCGCGTTCTGCCGCATCCTCGCCACGGGCGCCGCGTTCGACGCTGACGCGCGCGAGGCCGGCGACCCCGACTCCGCGCTGCGCATGACGCGCGGCGCCTCGTCGCTGCTGCGCACGGCCGAGGAGCTCGAGCACTCCGCCGCGCTGTGGCGGGCCGACAAGCTCGACTGACGCGACGCCGTCGGGCCGGCGCGCACCGGGTCCCCTGGGCCCGCTTCGCGGCGCGAAGGGCCCTGTGACCTGCGGGTTCGAAGCCTCCGGAACGCGGGCGTACGATGGTTCACGACGTCGGGTCGCGGTAGCCCCGGGCTCCAACATCAGCCGCTTCGAGCGGCCTTCGCGCCGACAGGCGCTCCCGGCCCGGCGTCGCCCCCACCATGACGTGAGCGCCGTCCGGCGTGCCCACCCAGGGCCCTCGGACGCTCCCGCCGGTCGCCGCGAGCGATTGAACGTTCAGGCGACAGTTCGGCTACATTTGACGAGCGTTAGAGATGCGTTAACGCGCCCTCCGGCGCCACTCACCACAGCGTCACCTTCCAACAGAACACCTGTGACATCCGGGTGACGATCGCTCCGTGCGGTCGTCATCTGCCTGTGAAAACCCATCAGCGTCCAGCCCTTTCGGAGCCTCCCGTGCGCTTGCGCCTCACCCCGCGCGATACCTCGTTCTTCGACCTCCTCGCCGACTCCGCTCAGCACCTGGTCACCGGGGCGAACCTCCT
This sequence comes from Oerskovia jenensis, assembly GCF_016907235.1. Classification (NCBI taxonomy): domain Bacteria; kingdom Bacillati; phylum Actinomycetota; class Actinomycetes; order Micrococcales; family Cellulomonadaceae; genus Oerskovia; species Oerskovia jenensis. The sequence goes on along the minus strand of NZ_JAFBBO010000001.1, from coordinate 1,855,656 downwards.
GGCCGAGCTGCTCGGCGCAGACCGCCCGACCCGCAAGGAGCTCGCCAAGAAGCTCGCGGAGACCGAGCACCTGGCTGACGACGCGACGCACACGATCATGCGACGCCTCAACCAGACCTTCGTCACGCCGTTCGACCGCGACGACATCTACGGTCTCGCGTCCGCGCTCGACGACTGCATGGACTACATGGAAGAGGCCGCGGACCTCATCGTCCTCTACAAGATCGAGGAGCTGCCCGCTCGCGTCGGTGAGCAGGTCCAGGTCCTGCAGCGCGCGGCCGAGCTGACCGCCGAGGCCATGCCGCGACTGCGTTCGCTCAACGACCTCGCCGAGTACTGGGTCGAGGTCAACCGCCTCGAGAACCAGGCCGACAAGATCCACCGCAAGCTCCTCGCCGAGCTCTTCGACAACGTCTCCGACCCGATCCTCCTCATCAAGCTCAAGGAGGTCATCGAGATCCTCGAGCAGGCCGCCGACGCGTTCGAGAAGGTCGCGAACATGGTCGAGACCATCGCGCTCAAGGAGTCCTGAGCCCCGTGGAATTCGCTCTGGTCGTCCTCGTCGTCGCGCTCGCGCTGAGCTTCGACTACACGAACGGATTCCACGACGCGGCCAACGCGATCGCCACATCCGTCTCGACGAGGGCCCTCACACCGCGCGCCGCGCTCATCATGGCCGCGGTCATGAACTTCGCCGGCGCACTCCTCGGGACCGAGGTCGCCGAGACCATCGCGACCTCGATCGTCGACCTCGAGGACGTGCCACCGCACACGGCACTCGTCGTGGTGCTGTGCGCCCTGGTCGGCGCGATCGTGTGGAACCTCATCACGTGGTGGTTCGGGCTCCCGTCGTCCTCGACGCACGCGCTCATCGGCGGCCTCGTGGGTGCCGGGCTAGCGGGCGGGCTCGCGATCTACGGCGCCTCGATCGTCGACAAGGTCGTCCTGCCGATGATCTTCTCCCCGCTCGTGGGCTTCGGCCTCGCGTTCGTCGTCATGGTCGGTCTGCTGTGGGCGTTCCGCCGCGCGGCCCCCTCCAAGACCACGCGCCGCTTCCGCCTCGCGCAGACCGTGTCCGCCGCGGCCATGGCCCTGGGCCACGGCCTGCAGGACGCGCAGAAGACCATGGGCGTCATCTTCATGGCGCTGCTCACGGTCGGCTGGGCCAGCCCCGACGAGGGCATCCCCCTGTGGGTCAAGCTCGCCGCGGCCGCCGCGATCTCCGCCGGGACCTACTCGGGTGGCTGGCGCATCATGCGGACCCTCGGCCGCAAGATCATCGAGCTCGACCCGGCGCGCGGCTTCGTCGCCGAGTCCGTCTCCGCGATCGTGCTCTACGTCAACGCGTTCGCGCTGCACGCGCCGGTCTCCACGACGCACACCATCACGTCCGCGATCATGGGCGTCGGCGCGACCAAGCGCCTGTCCGCGGTGCGCTGGGGCGTCGCCAAGAACATCGGCATCGCGTGGGTCCTGACCATCCCGGCGGCCGCGCTCGTGGCCGCGATCATGTACTGGATCCTGTCGCCGATCCTGCTCTGAGCGCTCTTTTCACGCATGTCAGAACGAGCGTGACCTCGAGGTCACGCTCGTTCTGACACGTTGCGGGCCGTGTGCCGGGTGTCAGACCGAGCGTGGACTCGAGTGCTCGCTGGTTCTGACACATCGGTGGATGCGGTGAGTCGTGCACAGGGCGCGTCCGCCTGCTGTTGTCCACAGCGCCCGGTCGTCCTGGGGACGAGCGCCCGCCCGACGGCGCATCCTCGGTCCCATGACAGGCTCCTCGTCCGCACTGCGCACCGTCTCGGGCCTCGCCCGGCTCGCCGCACGACAAGCGCACGCCGTGACCCGCAAGCAGCTCGCGGACCTCGGCGTCGACCGCTTCCACATCGGGTCCCAGCTCAGCGCCCGCCGCTGGCAGCTCGTCGCGCCCGAGGTCCTCGTGCTGTACACAGGGCCCCTCGCCCCCGGTACGCGCCTGTGGGTCGTCGCCCTGGCCGCCGCCGAGCCCGTCGCGATCGGTTCCTGGACCGGGCTGGCGCTCCACGGGCTTCGTGGATGGGACCGGCCCGGGATCCATGTGGTCGTGCGGCGGGGGAGCAGACCACCGCGGCTCGCGGGCGTCGTCGTCCATGAGTCGCGACGGCCCGCGCCCGAGGACATCGAGCACCGCCGTGGGCTTCCCGTGCACCGGGTCGAGCGGTGCGCGATCGACGCCGCAGCCTGGCAGACCTCGCCGCGCACCGCCGTCGGGCTGCTGGCCGCGGTGGTGCAGCAACGGCTGACCACGCCGGAGCGCCTCTGGGAACAGCTCGACCGGGTCGGGAAGGTGCGGTTCCACCGCCTCATGCGGGCGAGCGTCGCCGACATCCGCGGAGGGGCAGATGCGTTGAGCGAGATCGACTTCGGGAAGCTCTGCCGTGAGCACGGGTTCCCCGAGCCCCGGCGCCAGGTACGGCGGCAGGACGCGCGCGGCCGCTGGAGGTTCCTCGACGCCGAGTGGGACCTGCCGGGTGGTCGGCGACTCGTCGTGGAGATCGACGGGATCGGGCACATGGAGGCGACACGTTGGTACGACGACCTGCTGCGGGGCGCCGAGCTCGGTCCGGACGAGGGCACGGTGACGATCCGCCTGCCCGCAGCCGCCGCCCGGATCGAGCCCCTCCGGGTGGCGCGGATCCTGGAGCGCTACCTCCGACGCACCTGACGTGTCAGAACGAGCGTGACCTCGAGGTCACGCTCGTTCTGACAACCGGGTGCCGACCACAGGGGTGTCAGAACGAGCGAGCACCCTGGGTCACGCTCGTTCTGACAACACCCTCCGACAACACGTCAGTGCAGCGGCGGTGCGACCTTCTCCGCCGCGAGCACCCTGGGCCCCTTGGGCGTGTCCGCGACGTGCGCGACGAGCATCTCGCCCGGCTCCAGGAACGGGTCCCGGCTCGGCAGGGCGTTCGCGACCGGGCGACGTGAGTGCTGACCCAGGACGTCGAGCACCGTGGGCAGCACGGGCCGGTGCGTGCACAGCACGGTCGACCGCTCGGACTCCAGGAGCTCGCGGACCGTGCGCGCGACGCGCGACGGCGACCGCTCGTGCTGGGCCTCGGACAGGTGGTCGATCGAGATCCTGTCCAGCCGTGCGGCCTCGGCGTACGGGGAGATGGTCTGCTCGCACCGGTTCCACCGACTCGTCACGACCGCGTTGACGCCGTAGGCGGCCAGCACCGGGACGAGCGCGGCCGACTGCGCATGACCCGCGGGCGTGAGCGGCCGGTCCTCCTCGGTGCCGTGCCACGCCGCACGGGTCACGGCCTTGCCGTGGCGTGCGATCACGACGACGCGGGTCGCGAGACGGTCGTGCGCGAACTCCTCGGCCAGCGCGGCGAGCGGACCGCGGTCGGCCTTGCGGGTCACGCGCCGCGCGGCGTCGTCGAGGCCGAGCCACACGGAGTCGTCGATCTCGTCGACCGACACCGGGGGCACGGGGGCGCGCGCAGCGAGCGGGCCTGCGTCACGACCCCGCTTGGCCTGCCGTGCAGCCCAGTAGTGCACGCGCTTCACACGGCCCTCGGGCGTGAGGTACTGCAACCCGGGCAGGGGCACGCCGAGGACCACGGGTCGGCCGGTCTCCTCCGCGACCTCGCGCACCGCGGCCGTCTGGAAGGCCTCGCCCGGGTCGAGCTTGCCCTTGGGCCACGACCAGTCGTCGTAGCGCGGGCGGTGGACGAGCTTGACCTGCAGCTCGCCGTCGCGCACGCGCCACACGAGCCCGCCCGCGGACTCGATCACGGGGGCGTGGGGGACGTGGGTGGGGCCGAGCGAGTCGACGAGCGGGGCGAACGACGACGAGCTCATCGACCCATGCCCAGCCGCCGCCGTTGTCGGGTGATGAGCGTCGACTGGATGTCGGTCAGCGGCCCGTCGGGTCCCACGGCATGACGCTCCCACGAACCGTCGCTCTGCAGGTGCCAGGACGCGGTGGCATCGTCCATCGAGACGTCGATGAGGTCGATCAGGTCCGAGACCTGCTGGCTGTCCACCAACCGCACCAGCGTCTCGACACGGCGGTCGAGGTTGCGGTGCATGAGGTCGGCCGAGCCGATGAAGACCTCGGGCCCGGACTCGGGGCCGTCGGCGATGGCCGGCCCGCCCGAGTTGGCGAACGCGAAGATCCGCGAGTGCTCCAGGAACCGGCCCAGGATGGACCGCACCCGGATGTTCTCGCTGAGCCCCGGCACCCCGGGGCGGATCGCGCAGATCCCGCGGACCACGAGGTCGACCTTCACGCCGGCCTGCGAGGCCCGGTACAGGGCGTCGATGATGGTCTCGTCGACGACCGAGTTGACCTTGAACTTGACCCACGCCTCGCGGCCCTCGCGCGCTGCGACGGCCTCGCGCTCGATGCGCTCGACGAGCCCCGAGCGCACCGAGCGGGGCGCGACGAGGAGCCGGTGGAAGCGGGACTGGGGTGCGTAGCCGCTCAGCTGGTTGAACAGCCGCGTGAGGTCCTGGCCGACCTCGGGGTCCGCGGTGAGCAGCCCGAGGTCGGTGTACAGGCGTGCGGTCTTGGGGTTGTAGTTGCCCGTGCCGACGTGGCAGTAGCGCACGAGGCCCTCGGGCTCCTGGCGGACCACGAGCGAGAGCTTGCAGTGGGTCTTGAGCCCCACGATCCCGTACACGACGTGCACGCCCGCCTGCTCGAGCTTGCGGGCCCAGGAGATGTTGGCCTGCTCGTCGAAGCGCGCCTTGATCTCGACCAGGGCGAGGACCTGCTTGCCGGCCTCGGCCGCGTCGATCAGCGCGTCGACGATGGGGGAGTCGCCCGACGTCCGGTACAGCGTCTGCTTGATCGCGAGCACGTTGGGGTCCGCGGCGGCCTGCTGCAGGAACGTCTGGACCGACGTCGAGAACGAGTCGTAGGGGTGGTGCAGCAGGATGTCGCGGTCACGGATGGCGGCGAACACGTCGGTCGGGTTGGCGCTCTCGACCTCGGCGAGGAAGCGGTGGGTCGTCGGCACGAACCGCGGGTAGTGCAGGTCCGCGCGGTCGAGGTCGGCGATGAGGTTGAGCCCCGTGAGGTCGAGCGGCGCGTGCAGCTTGAAGACCTCGTCGTCGGCCACGTCGAGCTCGCGCACGAGGAGCTGGCGGATGCGAGGGCTGATCCCGTCGGCGATCTCGAGGCGCACGGGCGGGCCGAACCGGCGGCGCAGCAGCTCCTTCTCCATGGCCTGGAGCAGGTTCTCGGCGTCGTCCTCCTCGACCTCGACGTCCTCGTTGCGCGTCACGCGGAACGTGTGGTGCTCGCGCACCTCCATGCCGGGGAACAGGTGGTCGAGGTGCTGGGAGATGACGTCCTCGAGCGGCACGAACGACGTGGGGCCCTTGTCCGGGTCGGCGGCCTGCGAGCTGGGTGCGGACGGGCGCCCTCGCGAGTCGACCGCGATGAATCGCGGCAGCAGCGGCGGCACCTTGACGCGCGCGAAGTGCTCCTTGCCCGTCGTCGGGTTGACCACGACGACCGCGAGGTTGAGCGAGAGCCCCGAGATGTACGGGAACGGGTGCGCGGGGTCCACGGCGAGCGGCGTGAGCACGGGGAAGATCTGCTTGCGGAAGAACTTGTGCAGGCGCTCCTGCTCGCGTGTGTCGAGCTCGTCCCAGCGCAGCAGCGAGATGCCCTCGGTCGCGAGCGCGGGCTGCACCTGGTCGGAGAAGACCGCGGCGTGGCGGGCCATGAGCTCGTGCGCGCGCTCGCTGATCGCGTCGAGGACCTGGCGCGGCGTGAGACCGGAGGCCGCCGTGACCGCGAGGCCCGTCGCGATGCGTCGCTTGAGTCCTGCGACGCGGACCATGAAGAACTCGTCGAGGTTCGACGCGAAGATCGCGAGGTAGCGGACGCGCTCGAGCAGGGGCTGGGACTCGTCCTCGGCGAGCTCGAGCACGCGCTGGTTGAACGAGAGCCAGCTCAGCTCTCGGTCGGCGAACCGGTTCGCGGGCAGCGGCTCGGCGGTGAGCACCTCCACGTCGATCGAGCCGGTGACCTCTTCCTCCTCGGCGATGTGCTCGGCGATGTGGGCCGCGAGCTCGGGGTCGAGGGTGGCTCGCGGGCCGGCTGGGCGAGAAGCGTCCGGCTGCTGGTCCGGGCGCGCGGGGGGCCGGACGCCGGGACGGACGGTGGAGTCGGTCATGACTTCATGGTGGCATCACTCGGTGAACTTTGGGTGACGGGGTTCACTGCCGGCGGGCCGTACTGGACGTCGACCGTGTCCTTGCCGAAGCCCGCCCCGAGGTAGGTCCGGGTCGCGGCGGCGTTATCGCCGTCGACGTAGAGGACCGCGCGGTCGAGGCCGAGCGCCGCGAGGTGCGCGAGCCCGACGGCGGTCAGCACCTTCCCGAGCCCCTGTCCCTGGGCGTCGGGGTCGACGCCCACGACGTAGATCTCACCCTCGCGGTGCGCTCCGGCCTGGTCGGTGGGGACCTTGGTCCACAGCGAGCCGGCCAACGAGCCGTCCTCGCGCTCGAGCAGGAAGAAGCCCTCGGGGTCGAACCAGTCCTCGGCGAGCCGGGCGTCGAGGTCGGCCTGGGTCAGGCGGCCCTGCTCGGGGTGGTGCGCGAAGGCGCGGGCGTTGACGCGGAGCCAGGCGTCGTCGTCGGGCCCGGGGCGGAACGTGCGCAGGCGCAGGCCCGTGGGGATCTCGGGGAGCGCCCACGTCCCGGACCGCAGGTCGAGGCCCATCTTCCACAGCTCGCGCACGACGACGAGCCCCGCGTCGGCAGCGAACGCGCGCGCCGCGGGCAGGTCGCCGTGCGCCCACACGTGCAGGACGCCGCCGTGCTGGCCGGGCTCGCCCGAGCGTGCGGGCAGGGTCGCGTCGCGCTGCGCGGTGCGCAGCAGCATGCGGCCGGTCCGACGGCGGCGCGCGGCCGGGTGCACCACGAGCTCGGCGCTCGCGACCTCGCCGCCGCGGTCGACCTGGGCGTACCCCGTGACCGTTCCCTCGCCGTCGTACGCGACGACGTGCGTGAGGTCCTCGTCGTCGACGCCCAGGCGCAGGAGCGGCTGCTCGGAGAGGGGCGCGACGCCGTCGGCCTCCTGGGCGGCCGCGGCCAGGGCACGGACCTCGTCCGCGGTGGCCGGGTCGAGCGGGCCGATCTCGAGGGGGGAGCGCATGGCTCCATCCCATCACGTCGGGAGCGTGCTCACCGAGTCGGCGGCGGGTCGCGGCGGGTCGGCGGTACCCGGTTGTCAGAACCAGCGAGGGCCAGGCCCCTCGCTGGTTCTGACAGCTCGTGGGGCCGGACCCCTCACGGCTGCGCCAGGTGCTCGGAGAGGAAGCTCAACCCGTACGGCAGGCCCGCGTGGACCATGGCCCACGTGTGCCCCTGGCCCTTCTCCTCGCGCAGCTCGACGGTCTGGCCACGCTCGACGAGCGCCGCGGCGAGCCGGCGGTTGGCCTCGCGGTCGACACGCGGGGACTCGGTGCCCCCGTCGAGGAACACGGCGACGGGCTCGGGGAAGTCCATGGTCGGGACGTAGCGGCTGGGGGAGTTGGCGTCGAACTCCTCCTGGGTCGCGAGCATCCTGCGCCCGCCCTCGCCCGGGTCGCCGTAGGGCTCGAGCGCCATGATCGCCCCGAACGTGTCGAGGTGGCGCAGGCCCAGGTTGAGCGCGCAGAACCCGCCCGAGGACATCCCGCCGATCGCGCGGTGCTCACGGTCGGGCACGGTCGGGAAGCTCTGGTCGACCCACGGGACCACGACGTCGGTCACGTACGTCTCGACCTGGGCGCCGCCCGTCGTCGAGTCGAGGCACTCGGTGTCGCGCGAGGACGGCCCGGTCCCGTTGACGTCGACCGCGACCAGGATCATGGGCCGGACCAGCCCGGCGCCCAGCAGCGTGTCCATGACGTTCGCGCTGTCGGCTGCCGCGAACCAGTCGCTGGGCTGGCCCGGGCTGCCGTGGAAGAGGTAGACGACGGGGTAGCGCGTCGCGGCCGACGGGTCGAAGCCGGGCGGGGTGTAGACCCACGTGGTGCCCGCGGCCATGCGTAGGTCGGGGGCCTCGACCGGGGTCGCGGTCACCGATCCGGTCGTCGAGGACCCGTCGTGCTGCGAGGGCTCGTCGCGGTGGCTCGGTGGTGGGTCGGCGAGGCCCCACCCGGCCATGGTGATGCGGACGGCCGCGACGTTGGGCACGTAGCCCGCGTACGCGTTGACCGCGGCAGTGACCGCGAGGACCACGAGGAGCCCCGACGCGACGGTCCCGACCCACGCGCGCCAGGCGCCGTGCCGTCGCCCCGTGCGCTTGCCCGAGCCCGAGCCCGAGCCCGAGCCCGAGCCCCCGCCCCTGCCTTCGGTGTCGCCGTCGCCGTCGGCGCCGGTGCTCGCGTCCCGCCTGGCCCCGGCACCCCGCCGCCGGTCCCACGCGACGAGGACCGCCACGAGCACCGCAGCGGCCGCGAGCAACCCGACCGTCCACCACGACGACACCCAGTCGCTGCGCCCCGCGAGCTCGCGCAGCACCGCGGGCGGCAGGGTCGGGGCGATCTCGGGCTCGGGCAGCGGGGCGGCGTCGGGCAGGACGTGGAACGGGCTCACCCTTCCAGCGTGCCCGCCGCGCACAGGTTCCACCGGGCGAACCTCCAGGTGGGCAGCAAGGTCCACGGGACGTCCACAGTCCGTCCCCACGCGGGGCGTCGCTGTGCGACGCGTCACGGCCGTGACCCGGATGGGTCCTGTGCTCGGCGCGGTTGGTACGGGTGTGAGCACCTCGTCCGCACCGGTACACCCCGTCGACGTCCTCGTGGTGGGCGCGGGCCAGGCCGGTCTCTCGGCCGCGTTCCACCTGCGTCGCCGGGGCTTCGTCCCGCTCGGCCTCGACGGTCTCCCGTCGAGCGGGCCCGACGACGACGCCGCCTCGGGCGTGCGGCGCACCTTCGTGGTGCTCGACGCGGCGCCCGCCCCGGGCGGGGCGTGGCAGTTCCGGTGGCCGTCGCTCACCATGGCGCAGACGCACGCGGTGCACGACCTGCCCGGCCTGGCCCTCGACGCGGGTGACCCGCAGGAGAGCGCGAGCACCGCCGTCGGGCGGTACTTCGGGGCGTACGAGCAGGTCAACGACCTGCGGGTGCTGCGGCCCGTCGCGGTGCGCGAGGTGCGCGACGACCCGGGCTCGGACGCGCTGCTCGTCGGGTCGACCACGGCCGACGGGCCGGTGACCTGGCGTGCGCGGACGCTCGTCAACGCGACCGGTACGTGGACCAAGCCGTTCTGGCCCTCGTACCCGGGCCGCGAGACGTTCGCGGGCACGCAGCTCCACACGCACGACTTCGGTGCCGCCGAGGACTTCGCGGGCAAGCGCGTCGTCGTGGTGGGCGGCGGCGCGTCCGCGACCCAGTTCCTGCTCCAGATCGCGCCGCACGCGGCCTCGACCACGTGGGTCACGCGCCGCGAACCCGTGTGGGTCGGCGGTCCGTTCGACGAGAACCGAGGGCGCGACGCGGTGGCCCTCGTCGACGAGCGCACGCGCGCGGGCCTGGCCCCGGAGAGCGTCGTGTCGGTCACGGGGCTGCCGCTCACGCCCGCGTACGAGGCGGGTATCGCGTCGGGCGTCCTGCGGCGCCTGCCGATGTTCGCGCGCGTCGTGCCCGACGGCGTCGCGTGGGACCCCGGCGTCCGTGCCGACGGCGTGACGCACCAGGGTGCCGACGTGATCCTGTGGGCCACGGGCTTCCGGGCCGCGCTCGACCACCTCGGGCCGCTGGGGCTGCGAGGTCCCGGCGGGGGGATCGTCATGGACGGTCCGACCGTGGTCGCCGACCCCCGCGTCCAGCTCGTCGGGTACGGGCCGAGCGCGTCGACCATCGGGGCGAACCGGGCAGGTCGCGAGGCGGTGCGCGCGGTGCTGCGGGTGCTGGACAGCGACGTGTCAGAACCAGCGAGCGCTCCAGGTCACGCTCGTTCTGACAGTCCGGTGGTGGCACCCGCAGCTAGGCTTCCGAGGTGACCCCCGAAGCCCTGCCCGAGCCCCCCGACGGCATCGTCGACCCACCCGTCGACCGCGTCCAGCGACGGACGGTCACCGTCCTCGCCGCGAGCCAGGTCTTCGGCGGGATCGGGGTCGCGACGGGGATCTCGGTGAGCTCCCTCATCGCGTCGGAGCTCTCGGGTTCCGACGCCATCGCCGGCCTCGCCCAGACCACGGCCGTCGTGGGCGCCGCGATCGTCGCCCTGCCGCTCTCGCGCCTCGCCGAACGCCACGGCCGACGCCGGTCCCTGGCCACCGGGTACGTCGTCGCGTTCCTCGGCGCGCTCCTCGCGGCGACCGCGACCCTGCTCCAGACCTGGCCCCTGCTGCTCGCCGGGATGCTCCTGTTCGGCGCAGGGTCCGCGACCGGCCTCGCCTCTCGCTTCACCGCGACCGACCTCGCCCGCCCCGAACGCCGGGCCACCGACCTGTCGGTCGTCATCTGGGCGACGACCATCGGGTCGGTCCTCGGACCGAACCTCGCCGGGGCGACCGAGAAGCTCGGCCTCCTGCCCGGCCCGGTGGGGGAGCACGGCGCGCACGGCACGTCGGCCCTGCCGCTGCTCGTCGCGGCCTTCGCGTTCGCCGCGGCCGCGACGTCCGTCTGGCTGCTCCTGCGCCCCGACCCGCTGCACGTGGCCGCGGCACGCGCAGCGGCGGGGACGACGCCGGCCGGCATCGCCCCCGCCCGGCCCACGGCGAGCGGGACCGCCGCGCACACGCCCGAGGGGGCGGCGCCGTCGGGCCTCGTGGACACGCCGAGCACGGCCGACGCACCCCCTGTCCCGATGCCCCCACGGCCCGGCTTCCGTGCGGGACTCGCCGCCGGGTGGGCCGTGATCCGCGCCTCGGCGACCGCGCAGCTCGCGCTCGCCGCGATCGTCGTGAGCCACCTCGTGATGGTCGGGCTCATGTCCATGACGCCCGTGCACATGGGGCACGGCGGCGCGAGCCTGCAGATCATCGGGATCGTCATCAGCGCGCACATCGCGGGCATGTACGTGCTCAGCCCTGTCATCGGGTGGGCCGCGGACAAGGTCGGCCACGCGCGCGTGCTCGCGGCGGGCGGGGCGATCCTGCTCGCCTCGGCCGTGATCGTCGCCGGGGCGCCGAGCGACGACTCGGCGCGACTGACCGTCGGGCTCGTGCTGCTCGGGGTGGGCTGGTCGTGCGGCCTCGTGGCCGGGTCCGCGCTGCTCATCGACGCGACGCCCGCCGCGGACCGCACGCAGGTCCAGGGGCTCTCGGACTTCGCGATGAACCTCGGCGGAGCGGTCGGCGGGGTGCTCGCGGGCATCGTCATCGCGGTCTCGTCCTACGCTGCGCTCTCCTGGGGCGCCGCGGCGCTGCTCGTCGCGTACCTCGTGCTGGTCGCGGGGCGGCTCCTGCGCAAGGATGGGCCGCGATCCCCCGGACGCCGGCCGACCCGATCATGAAGGAAGCACCCACCCCGTGACAGCCTCTGCCCTGCCCGAGACCCGCACCGCGCTCGACGTCCTGTCGACCGTGTTCGGGTACGACCACTTCCGGGGCGACCAGGCCGAGATCATCGACACGGTCGTCCGCGGGCACGACGCGCTCGTCCTCATGCCCACGGGCGGCGGCAAGTCGCTGTGCTACCAGATCCCCGCGCTCCTGCGGCCCGGGACGGGCGTCGTCATCTCGCCCCTCATCGCCCTGATGCAGGACCAGGTCGACGCACTGTCCGCGCTCGGGGCCCGCGCCGGGTTCCTCAACTCGACGCAGTCCGTGCCCGAGCGCCGCGCGGTCGAGGACGCGTTCCTCGCCGGTGAGCTCGACCTGCTGTACCTGGCCCCCGAGCGCCTCGGCGTGCCCGAGACCGTGCGCCTCCTGCAGTCCGGCAAGGTGGCCCTGTTCGCGATCGACGAGGCCCACTGCGTCTCGGCCTGGGGCCACGACTTCCGGCCCGACTACCTCCGGCTGACCGTGCTCGCCGAGACGTGGCCCGACGTCCCGAGGATCGCACTCACCGCGACCGCGACGCAGCAGACCGCCGACGAGATCGTCCGACGCCTCGAGCTGCACGACGCCCGCACCTTCGTCTCGAGCTTCGACCGCCCCAACATCACCTACCGCATCGCACCCAAGGACTCCCCGCGCACCCAGCTCGTCGACCTCATCCGGGCCGAGCACGCGGGGGACGCGGGCATCGTCTACTGCCTCTCGCGCGCCTCGGTCGAGACCACCGCCGAGCACCTGAACGCGCACGGGATCCCGGCGCTGGCCTATCACGCGGGCATGCCCGCCGGTGCGCGCGCGGCCAACCAGTCCCGGTTCCTGCGCGAGGACGGCATCGTCATGGTCGCGACCATCGCGTTCGGCATGGGCATCGACAAGCCCGACGTCCGGTTCGTCGCGCACCTCGACCTGCCCAAGTCGGTCGAGGGCTACTACCAGGAGACGGGCCGCGCCGGACGTGACGGCCTGCCGTCGACCGCCTGGCTGGCCTACGGGCTCCAGGACGTCGTCCAGCAACGCCGCATGATCGACACCTCCGAGGGCGACGCCGCCCACAAGCGCCGCATGGGGGCGAACCTCGACGCGATGCTCGCCCTGTGCGAGACCATCACGTGCCGCCGGGCCCAGCTCCTCGCCTACTTCGGTCAGGACGGGCCCGCGTGCGGGAACTGCGACACGTGCCTCGCCCCGCCCCAGTCCTGGGACGGGACCATCGCCGCGCAGAAGATCCTCTCGACCGTCCTGCGCCTCGAACGCCAAGGGCAGCGGTACGGCGCCGGGCACGTCGTCGACATCCTGACCGGGAAGTCGACCCCCCGGATCACCTCGCTCGGGCACGACCAGCTCCCCGTCTTCGGCGTCGGCGCGGATCTCAGCGCCACCGAGTGGCGCGCGGTCGTCCGGCAGATCCTCGCCCAGGGTCTGCTCGGTGTCGACAGCGACGGGTACGGCACGCTGAGCCTGACCGAGGCCGCGGACCCCGTGCTCGGTGGCAAGCAGGAGGTCCGGCTGCGCCGGGACGTGCGGACCAAGACGTCCCGCACCCGCAAGCCCGCCGCGGCCGCGGCCGACGCCGAGCTGACGCCCGACGCCGCGGCGCGCATGGAGACGCTGCGCGCCTGGCGGGGAGCGACCGCCAAGGAGAGCGGGGTGCCGGCCTACGTCGTCTTCCACGACGCGACCCTGCGAGCGCTCGCACAGCGCAACCCGACCTCGATCGACGACCTGTCCGACGTCAGCGGGATCGGTGCCGCCAAGCGCGAGCGGTACGGCGCTGCGATCCTCGAGGTCCTCGCCGAGGGGTAGCGCGGCCCCTTGGTGCGCGGCCCCTTGGTGCGCGGCGTCGGGCGTCCGGGTCGGCGCCGGGCGTGCGCCGGGCGCGCGTCGTCCGCGCGTGGCGACCGTCGGGCGCGCGTCGTCAGCGCGCGGCGACCTGCTTGTAGAAGATCGTCGTCGACACGAGAGCGCCACCCGCGACCTTGGCGAACCCCGGCACCGAGCCCGCCTCGGTCCACCCCCACCGCCGGTAGAGGGACTCGGCCAGACTCCCCGTCTCGGTGTCGAGCATCAGGAGCGTGAGCCCCTCGGCACGGGCGAAGCGCTCGATCGTCGCCATGAGACCCGGCGCGAACCTGTTGCCCCGCGCCTGACGGTGGACCAGGAGCTTGACCACCTCGGCGCGGTGCGCGCCGTTGTCCTTCGAGGTCAGGGCGAGCGAGGCGGTCGCGACGATCCTGCCCGAGTCGTCGCGCCCGACCCACGTGCGGTGGTCCGGGTCCGCGAGGAACGCGGACCACCAGGCCGTCGCGGCCTCCTTGGTCGGCGCCTTGACCCACCCGACGCTCGCGCCGCCCTGGACGCAGTCGATCAGCACGTCCGCGAGGTGGGACAGGTCGGCGGTCCTGGCGGCGAGGCTGTCGAGCAGCGAGAGCCCGGCCGGGGCCGGGGCGCTCGCCGGCCCCGGGCGGCCGGAGGCGGGGGAACCGGGCCGGCCCGGCTGGTCCGATCGACCCGGCCTGCTCGCCTGGGTCGAGCCTCCCGGGCGCCCTGACCGGACCGTGGTCCCACCTCGCGTGGTCGAGGGGACGAGCGCGCCACCACCGGGCGCGGGGAACGTGAGAGGTTCGATCCGCATGGCCGTCACGCTAGCCACGACGAGTTTCGGTCCCGTGAACACCAGGAGCCGTCCCTGTGTCCGACGGAGCGGCGTGTCCGACGGAGCGGCGAGCGGCACCCGGGGCCCCTCGTGTCAGAACCAGCGGGTACCCGGGGGCTCGCTGGTTCTGACAAGCCGTGAGCGCGACCGAGCGTGTCAGAGCGAGCGTGGCCTCCAGACCTCGCTGGTTCTGACAGGACGGCCCGGGCGGGTCGCCGCGCGGCGCACCCCGACGCCGGGAAGACTGAAGGTCCACGCGTCGTGCGCGACGCGCATCCTCAGGAGGTCCCGTGTTCCTCAGCCTGCTCGCCGCGATCACCGCCGCGATCGGCTACGGCGTCAGCACCGTCATGCAGGCCGTCGCGGCCCGCCGCGCACAGGGGCTCGCGGTCGTGCGCCAGCCGCTCGTGATCCTCGCGTTCACGGTCGACCTCGTCGCCTGGTTGTTCTCGCTCGTCGCGCTCGACCACCTGCCGCTGTTCGTGGTCCAGGCCGTCCTCGCGAGCTCGCTCGTCGTCACGGTGCTGCTCGCCCGGGTGTTCCTGTCGGTGCCCATGCGTCGGATCGACGTCGCGGCCATGACCGCCATCGTGGCCGCGCTCGTGGTGCTCGGGATCGCGGGTGGTGAGCAGCCCGCCCCTGTGCCGCCGGACTGGTTCGCGCCCGTGCTCATCGGGGTGGCCGCGGGGCTCGCGGTGGTCGCGCTGGTCTTCTACAAGGCCGGGACGCCCGTGCTGCTCGCGGTGATCGGGGCCCTGGGGTACTCGGGGGCGGCCGTCGCGGCGCGAGGTGCGCACGCGTCGGGGGACCTCTGGGACACGATCCTCCAGCCGCTCGCGATCGCGATCGTGCTGTTCGGGGTCGTGGGCGCGCTCGCGTACCTGCGCTCGCTCGAGCGCGGCAAGGTCGGGACGAACGCCGCGATCCTGTCGGTCGTCGAGGTCGTCGTCCCGGGGGCCGTGGGCATCGCGGTGCTCGGGGACACGATCCGCTCGGGCTGGGACCCGGCCGTCGCCGTCGCGGCGCTCGTCGCGCTCGCGGGCTGCGTGGTCCTCGCGACGAGCCCCGCGAACGAGGCGGCCGAGGCGGGGGAGGCGAGCGACGGCGTCGGGCCGTCGAAGGACGCGGCGGCCGAGCCTGCGTAGGACGCACCCGGCAGGGCAGGGGAAGGCCACGAGGCCCGACGGCGGAGCGCACCACGTGCGGTGGCCGCACCCGGGGCCCGGCAGGCCTCGGGTGCGGGCCGCCCGGCGCGCCGACCAGCTCGGCGCGCCGGGCCGGGCTCAGTCCTCCGAGCCTGCCGGCTTCGCCAGCCCCGACGCGATGAGCGTCATGACGGACGAGTCCGCGAGCGTCGTCGCGTCCCCGACCGTGCGGTTCTCGGCGACGTCGCGCAGCAGGCGCCGCATGATCTTGCCGGACCGCGTCTTGGGCAGCTCGGGGACCACGAGGATCTTGCGGGGCTTCGCGATGGGCCCGATCTCCTTGGCCACGTGGTTGCGCAGCTCGAGCTCGACCGCCGCGGCCCCGTCGGCGTCCGCCGCACGGGCCGCGTGCTCGCCGCGCAGGATGACGAACGCGACCACGGCCTGACCCGTGAGCTCGTCCGTGGCGCCCACGACCGCGGCCTCGGCCACGAGCGGGTTCGACACCAGCGCGGACTCGATCTCGGTGGTCGACAGGCGGTGGCCCGAGACGTTCATGACGTCGTCGACGCGGCCGAGCAGCCAGATGTCGCCGTCCTCGTCCTTCTTGGCGCCGTCACCCGCGAAGTAGATGCCCGGGAAGCGGGACCAGTAGGTGTCCTTGAAGCGCTCGAGGTCTCCCCAGATGCCGCGCAGCATGGAGGGCCACGGCTCCGACAGGACGAGGTAGCCCCCGCCGCCGTTGGGCACCGGCTGCGCGTTGTCGTCGACCACGTCCGCGACGATGCCCGGCAGCGGGACCTGGGCCGAGCCCGGCTTGGTCGCGGTCACGCCCGGCAGCGGCGAGATCATGATCGCGCCCGTCTCGGTCTGCCACCACGTGTCGACGATGGGTGCCTTGTCGCCACCGACGACGCGGCGGTACCACATCCACGCCTCGGGGTTGATGGACTCACCGACCGAGCCCAGGACGCGCAGGCTCGTGAGGTCGAACTTGTTCGGGATCTCCTCGCCCCACTTCATGCAGGCGCGGATCGCGGTGGGGGCCGTGTAGAAGATCGAGACCTTGTACTTCTCGATGATCTCCCACCAGCGGCCCTGGTGCGGGGAGTCGGGCGTGCCCTCGTAGATGACCTGCGTCGCGCCGTTGAGCAGCGGGCCGTACGTCACGTAGGAGTGGCCCGTGACCCAGCCGATGTCCGCGGTGCACCAGTAGACGTCGGTCTCGGCCTTGAGGTCGAACACGTTCTTGTGGGTGTACGACGCCTGCGTCAGGTAGCCGCCGGTCGTGTGCAGGATGCCCTTGGGCTTCCCGGTCGTGCCGGACGTGTAGAGGATGAACAGCGGGTGCTCGGCCTCGACCCACACGGGGGTGTGCTGCACGTCGGCCGCCTCGAGGGCGTCGTGCCACCAGACGTCGCGTCCCTGCGTCCACTCGACGTCCTGCTCGGTGCGGCGCACCACGAGCACGTGCTGGACGGTCGTGGCCTCGGCGCCCTCCTTGGGGGCGAGGGCCTCGTCGACCGCGGGCTTGAGGGCCGACGCGGCACCGCGGCGGTAGCCGCCGTCCGCCGTGATGACGACCTTGGCCTCGGCGTCGGCGATGCGGCTGCGCAGCGCGTCGGCCGAGAACCCGCCGAACACGACCGAGTGCGGGGCGCCGATGCGGGCGCAGGCCAGCATCGCGACGACGGCCTCGACGATCATGGGCAGGTAGATGACGACGCGGTCACCCGTGGTCACGCCCAGCGCGTTCAGGGCGTTGGCGGCGCGCGAGACCTCGCGCTGGAGGTCGGCGTACGTGACGGTGCGCGTGTCGCCCGGTTCGCCCTCGAAGTGGATCGCGACGCGGTCGCCGTTGCCCGCCTCGACGTGCCGGTCCACCGCGTTGTACGCGGCGTTGAGGGTGCCGTCCGCGAACCAGCGGGCGACGGGGGCGTTCGACCAGTCGAGGGTCTCGGTGAACGGGGTCCGCCACGACACGAGCTCGGTGGCCTGGCGTGCCCAGAACGCGAGACGGTCTGCCCGGGCCTCCTCGTACAGCGCGGGCTGGGCGTTGGCCTGGGCCGCGAACTCGGGGCTGGGAGGGAAGCTGCGCTCCTCGTGCAGGAGGTTCTCCAGACCCGGGGTCCCGGCCTGTCCGTCGACCTTCGTCTCGGTGGTGGTCACATTCTCAGGCACTCTTACCTCCGGTGCGCATCGACTCTGGTGCGGGGCTCGTGACGTGAACCCTCCGCCTGCGAGCGGCCGGGAGGGTGCGAGACACGTCGAGCGACGGGGCCTGTCCTGCCCCGACCGGGCCGAGTCTAGACCCCATCGGGTGACCCGCGTCACTGCTTCCAGAAAATGGCGAGGGTGCTGACAAAACGGTGCGCGGCGTCGTCGGGCCAGGGCTCCTCATGCGACACGGTCGCAACGGTGCCACGATGGCGGGAACCCGAACTACTGACCAGGTGCGCAGCGCTGCGCACTGCGAAGGGAACGTCGTGGCGCGATCTCGAGCAGCACGTCCTGTTCTTCCGGTGATCGCCCTCGGCGTGATCGTGGCCCTGGCCGCGTGCACCGCACCGGGCGGGAGTACCGGCGGCGCGAGCCCGGGTGCGGCGGCCGACGGCATCGTGCTCGCCGACGGTTACGAGCTGGGCGGGTACAACCCCGTCGCCGGGTTCGGGGCCGCGGGCGAGGCCAAGATGTACGACGGCCTGGTCCGCCTCACGGGGGGCGAGGGCATGCCGGGGTTCGAGCCCGCGCTCGCCGCCGAGCTCCCCACGGCCAACGACGACGCGACCGTGTGGACCGTGAAGATCCGTCCGGGCGTCACGTTCTCCGACGGCAGCACGTTCGGCCCCGAGGACGTGGTCGCGACGTACGAGGCGATCCTCGACCCGGCGTCCGCGTCCGAGGCCAGGTCGTCGTTCGACATGATCGAGGAGGTCGTCCAGACCGACGACGACACGGTCGAGTTCCACCTCGCGTACTCGTACGCGCCGCTCCTGACGAAGATGCTCATCGGCGTGGTGCCCTCGGAGGCCGTCGCGACGCCGGGCCTCGCGGCCGAGTCCGCGCTCAACACCGCACCGGTCGGGACCGGGCCGTACACGCTCGTGGACCTGTCCCCGGACCGTGCGGTCCTCGAGGCCAACGAGGGCTACTGGGACGGCGCGCCCGAGGTCAAGAAGCTGACGCTCCTCTACGTCCCCGACGACAACACGCGCGCGCAGCGCATGGCCTCGGGCGAGATCGACGGCACCAACCTGCCGCCGCTGCTCGCGAACACGTTCGAGGGCAAGGACGGCATGACGGTCACGGCGCACACCTCGGCCGACTGGCGCGGGCTCTCGCTCCCCACCGACAACCCCGTCGCGGGCGACCCCGCGGTCCGCATGGCGCTCAACCTGGCCGCGAACCGGCAGTCGATGATCGACGACGTCCTGGGCGGGCACGGCCGCCTGGCCGCGACGCCCATCCCCGAGGTCTACGGCGACGCGTACGAGCCCGGCGCGGTCTTCGCGTACGACCCGGACCGTGCCGAGCAGATCCTCACGGACGCGGGCTGGGTCGAGGGAGCGGACGGGATCCGGGTCAAGGACGGGCAGCGCGCGCAGATCGCGCTCATGTACAACTCGGTCGACACGGTCCGCCGCGACCTCGCGCAGGCCTTCGCGTCCGACGCGCTCGCGGTGGGCGTCGAGGTGAACCTCGAGGCGCTGTCCTGGGACCGGATCGACCCGCGCATCACCACCGACGCGACGCTCCTGGGCGGCGGCGACGAGCCCTTCGACCCCGACACGCAGGCGTACGGCGCCCTGAGCTCGGTGTTCGTCCAGCCCGACGTCGGCAGCATCTACGACAACCCGAGCGACTACCAGGACGCGACGGTCGACGCCGCACTGGAGGTGGGGCGACGCAGCCTCGACCAGGCCGAGCGCGACGCGGCCTACCGCCAGGTCCAGGACGCGTACATCGACGACCCGGGCTACGTGTACCTCGTGTTCCTCGACCACACGTACGTCTCGAAGGACACGGGCTGGACCATGTCGGGCCCCGTTCTCGAACCGCACGCGCACGGTGTGACGTGGGGTCCGTGGTGGTCGCTCCAGTCCTGGACGCGGGACCGGTGACCACGGTCCAGGCGGGACGTGGGGAGCGCTCGGCCGGGCGCCCCGGGCAGGACGCCGGGCAGGCAGGCACGGTGCCCGACGGCGCCTCCCGCCCCGCGCCCGACGACGCACCCTCGGTGCGGGACCTGCGCCGCGGGCGCCACCGTGACGTCTGGGTCATGGTGGGGCGCCGCCTGCTCTTCATCGTGCCGGTCACGGCGGCCGTCTCCGCGGGGCTGTTCGCGGCCGCGAAGTACTCGCCGTTCGACCCCCTGGTCGGGTACCTGGGCACCCGGTACATGACCACGACCGAGGCGGACAAGGCCGTCATCTCGGAGCAGCTCGGGTTCGACCGGCCCTGGTACTCGACGTACTGGGGGTGGGTGCGGGACCTGTTCGGCGGGGACCTGGGCCTGTCGCGGTCGTTCCACCAGCCCGTCGCCCAGGTCGTCGGCGAGCGCCTGCCGTGGACGCTGCTGCTCGCGGGGGCCGCGCTCGCGCTCGCGATCGTGGTCGCGCTGGCGCTGGGCATCGCGGCGGGCGTGCGCAGCGGCGGGATCCTCGACCGGGGCGTCACGGCGCTGTGCGTCGTGGTGCAGGGGTTGCCGCCGTTCGTCCTGTCGCTCGCCGCGATCGCGGTCTTCGCGCTCGGGCTGGGGTGGTTGCCTGCGGCGGGGCTCACGGACGCGGGGGCCGACCCGACGGCCGGTGGCGTGCTGCGGCACCTGGTCCTGCCGGTCGTGGTCCTCGCGGTCGCGCAGGTGCCGTGGCTGCTGCTCGCGGTGCGCGAGTCGGTCGTGACGTCGAAGGGGGAGGACTTCGTCGCGGGGGCCGTCTCGCGCGGCATCCCGACGCGCGCGGTCACGCGCCGCCACATCGTGCCGACCTCGCTCGCGCCGTTCGTCAACATCGTGGGGGTGCGGCTGCCCGAGCTCGTGGTGGGTGCGGTCCTGGTCGAGGAGGTCTTCAGCTGGCCGGGCGTCGCTGGGGCGATCGTCACGTCGGCCCGCGACCTCGACATGGCGCTGCTGGCGTTCCTGACGATCGGGACCACGGTCGTGGTCATGCTCGGATCCCTCCTCGCGGACGTGGTCGTGGCCCTGATGGACCCCCGGGTGAGCACCGATGGCTAGGCGCCACCTCGTGGTCGCGGGCGCGGTCCTGGCGGTCGTGGTGCTCTACGCGGTCCTGGTCCCGTGGCTCGCGGGCGTCGACGACCGGGTCACGGACTTCGCGCAGGCCCGCCAGGCGCCGTCGTCCGAGCACCTTTTCGGTACCGACTCGGCGGGCCGCGACCTGTTCGTGCGCATCGCGTCGGGCATCCGGACCTCGCTCGTGGTGGCCCTGCTGTGCGCGCTGCTCGCGACCGTGATCGGGGTCGTGGTCGGTACCGCCGCGGGGTTCTGGGGCGGGTGGCCCGACCGGATCATCATGCGCAGCACCGACGCGGTCAACGCCCTGCCGCACCTGCTGCTCGGCATCGTGATCGTGGCGATGTTCCGCGGGAGCCTCCTCGCGATCGTCCTGTCGATCGCCCTGACCCACTGGACGCAGGTCGCGCGCATCGTCCGCTCGGAGATCCTCAGCCTGCGCCGGCTCCCCTACATCGACGCGGCCGTCCTGGCGGGGGCGAGCCGCCGGCAGGTCGCGGTGCGCCACCTCGTGCCGGCCACGGCCCCGCAGGCGCTGATCGCGGTGGTCCTGCTGCTCCCGCACGCGGTGTGGCACGAGTCCACGCTGTCCTTCCTGGGCTTCGGCCTCCCGCCGCACGAGCCGAGCCTCGGCACGCTCCTCGAGGAGGCGCGCAGCTCCCTGCTCCTGGGCGGGTGGTGGACGCTCGTCTTCCCGGCGGCGGTGCTCGTGGTCGTCACGCTCGCGGTCGCGTTCGCGGGCCAGGCGCTGCGCAAGGTCGTCACCCCGCCCCAACCCTCGGAGCTGAGGCTGTGAACGCTGTGAACACCATGAACGCTGCGAACGCCGCGAGCCTGCGCATCGAGCACCTGACCGTCCGCCTGCCCCTGCCGAACGGGTCGGTCGTGCACGCCGCGAGCGACGTGAGCCTCGACGTCCCGCGAGGCACGATCACTGCCCTCGTGGGCGAGTCGGGCTGCGGCAAGTCGATCCTCGCCTCGGCCGTCATGGACCAGCTCCCGGCGGGGGCACGTCGCACGGGGTCGATCACGATCACGACCCCGAAGGGCGTGCTGGACGTGTTCGCGGGCGCACCCTTCCGGGGCCTGCACGCCGCGCTCGTCCCGCAGTCCGCGGCCACGCACCTCACGCCCGTGCGCACCGCGCGCTCGCAGCTCGACGAGACGATCGCGACGCTCGGCTCGACGCGCACGAGCGACGACCTGGCCGTCCGGGTGGGCCTCGACCCGTCGGCCCTCGACTGCTACCCGCACGAGCTCTCGGGCGGCATGGCCCAGCGGGTGGCCGTCGCGGGGGCGCTCGCGGGCGACCCCTCGGTGATCGTCGCGGACGAGCCCACGGCGAGCCTCGACCGCGCCCTGACCGACCGGATCCTGGGGCTGCTGCGCGAGTGCGCCGACGACGGCGCGGCGGTCCTGCTCATCACGCACGACCTCGCGTCCCTGGTGCGCACGGGCGTGGCCGACCGGCTCGCGGTCATGTACGCCTCGCGGATCATGGAGACGGGCCCGGCCGGCGAGGTCTTCGAGGACCCGCTGCACGACTACACGCGCGACCTCCTGGGCGCGCTGCCCTCGCGCGGGCTGCACCCGCTGCCGGGCTCGCCGCCGCAGCTCACCGACCTGCCCGACGACTGCGTCTACCACCTGCGCCGCCCCGAGACCCGGCAGTCGGGCGGCCCGACGATCCTGGTCCAGGTCGGCGACCGCGCCTACCGCACGCTGCGCGAGGTGGCCTGATGAGCCTCGAGGCGCGCGGCGTCGTGGCGGGCTACCGCCGCAAGCCCCCGGTCCTGACCGACGTCTCGATCAGCGTCCCGGCGGGCACGATCGTGGGGCTCTGCGGCCCCTCGGGCACGGGCAAGACCACTCTCGCCCGGGTCCTGGCGCTGCTCGACGCACCGCGCGCCGGGTCCGTGAGCATCGACGACCAGGTCGCGACGGGCACGCGGTTCGCGGTCCAGGGGGAGCTGCGAGGGTCCGTGGCGATGCTCTTCCAGTCGCCCCGCGCGTCGACCGACCCGCGGCTGACGTTGCGCTCGATCATCGCGCAGCCCGCCGAGGTCGCGCGCCGCCCGGTCGACGTCGAGGGGGTCGCGGCGCGTGTGGGCCTGACCCCCGACCTGCTCACGCGCAGGCCCCACCAGGTCTCGGACGGCCAGCTCCAGCGGGCGTGCCTCGCCCGGGCGCTCGCGCAGCAGCCCCGCTACCTGATCTGCGACGAGGCGACCGCGATGCTCGACGCCGCGACGACCGCGACGCTCGTGCGCCTCGTCGAGGCCGAGGCCGCCGACCAGGGCGTGGGGGTGCTCCTCATCAGCCACGACGAGGAGCTGCTCGCCGCGTGCTGCGCGCGGGTCGACGCGCTCGCGGACCTGCGGCGGGAGCCGGCCCAGCACTGAGCGGTCCCCGCCCGGGCGGGGCGACCGGGGGAGAGGGTCCCTGCCCGACGGCGGTGCGCGGCGCCGTCGGGCACCTCACGCTCTCTTGACGGTCCAGCCGGGCCGGGCAACCGCTCAGACCGTGGGCGTCGCCGCCTCCTCCGCCCGGGCCGCCGCCTCGACCGCGGCCGCGACGACCGTCGTGACCTCGGGGTTGAAGACGCTCGGCACGATGTACGTCGGGTTGAGCTGGTCCTCGTGGATCGTCGAGGCGAGCGCGCGGGCCGCCGCGAGCAGCATGGTGTCGGTGATCTTGTGCGACTGGGCGTCGAGCAGACCGCGGAACACCCCCGGGAACGCGAGCACGTTGTTGATCTGGTTCGCGAAGTCGCTGCGGCCCGTGCCGACGATCGCGGCGTGCTGCGCGGCCTCGACCGGGTCGACCTCGGGGGTGGGGTTCGCCATCGCGAACACGATCGAGTCCGGCGCCATGGTCGCGACGTCGTCGCCCGAGAGGATGTTCGGGGCCGAGACCCCGATGAAGACGTCGGCCCCGACGAGCGCCTCGACGAGCGTGCCGCTCACGCGCCGCGGGTTGGTGCTGATCGCCGTCCACGCGAGCGCGGGCGACAGGCCCGGGCGGTCGGGGTGGATCACGCCCTCGACGTCGGCGACCACGACGTCGTGCGCGCCCGCCGCCAGGAGCAGCTTGAGGACCGCGGTGCCCGCGGCGCCCGCACCCGAGAGCACGATCCGCACCTCGGCCAGGTCCTTGCCCACGACCTTGAGCGCGTTCGTCAGCGCCGCGAGCGCCACGATCGCGGCGCCGTGCTGGTCGTCGTGGAACACGGGGATGTCGAGCTCGGCGCGCAGCCGCCGCTCGATCTCGAAGCAGCGCGGCGCCGAGATGTCCTCGAGGTTGATCCCCGCGAAGACCGGCGCGATGGCCTTGACCGTGCGCACGATCTCGTCGGTGTCCTGCGTGTCGAGCGCGATGGGGAACGCGTCGATGTCCGCGAAGCGCTTGAACAGCGCGGCCTTGCCCTCCATGACGGGCAGCGACGCGAGCGGGCCGATGTCCCCGAGGCCCAGCACCGCCGACCCGTCCGTGACGACCGCGATCGTGTTGCGCTTGATCGTCAGACGCCGCGCGTCCTCGGGGTGCGCGGCGATGGCTTCGCAGACCCGCGCGACGCCGGGCGTGTAGATCATCGACAGGTCGTCACGGTTGCGGATCGGGACCTTGGACTCGATCGAGAGCTTGCCGCCCAGGTGCAGCAGGAACGTGCGGTCCGAGACGCGGTCGACCACGACCCCGTGCAGCACGCGCAGGGCCTCGACGATCTCCTCGGCGTGCGACTCGCCGCGCGTCGCGACCGTGACGTCGACCGAGATCCGCTCGTGGCCCGACGCGGTGACGTCGAGGGCCGAGACGATCCCGCCGGTCTGCTCGATCGCTGTCGTGAGCTCGCTGACCGCGGTGGGCCTGGCCTCGACCTGGAGGCGGACGGTGATGGACGAGGAGACGCTCGGCGCTGAGGGCATGGGGTCAGCGTATTCGGCGGGCGCACGGGGCTGGTGCACGCGAGCGGGCGAACCGGTGACGAGATGGTCAGGAGCTGGGTGCACTCGTCAGCGGTGAGAGCGTCCATCCACCGGTCGTGGCGGTGTGGAAGGTGGCCCGGACACGGGAACGGCGCCCCGGAGGGGCGCCGTGCTCGCCAGCGGGGCGAGGGTTAACAGGCGTGCTGCGAGGGTAGTGCTGCAACGGGTCAAGCCCGGTCAGCCAGTCCTATGCGTGGACTTCTCGCGCGTGGGTTCCGCCCGCCCCTGATGCTGTTGTTCCTCAGTGATACTCCTGTCCCAGGAGCCGCACAAGAGGGACGGGCCGGAACGGCGGAACCTCCACGAGGTGTTCGATCCCGAGCCGGGAGGACCCGGACAACGAGGACCTGGTTCGAACGCCGCTGTCGCGGGGCGGCGGGTGGCGAGAGGACCGGGTGGCGGACGCTCCGGCGGTCCGGGCGGCTCCCTACGCGCTGGTGCCGCCCGGCGCTCCGCCGCCCGACCGCCGGCGCACGGACCGCCACACGAGCCACGCGACGACCGCGACCGTCACGGCGCCACCGACCACGGCCGCGGTCCGCGGCGGGGAGAGCTGGGTGCGCAGCGTGACCGGACGGGTGAACGTGAGGGTGCCCCAGCCGCTCTCGCCCGCGAGACGCCGCAGCGTCCGGTCCGGGTTGACCGCGAAGCCGTGCCCGACCTCGGCGAGCATCGGGGCGTCCGTGATCGAGTCGGAGTAGGCGTAGGAGGCGTCGAGGTCGTAGCCGTGGGCCTCGGCGAGCTCGCGGATCGCGATGGCCTTGTTCTCGCCGTACGCGTAGAAGTCGATCTCGCCCGTGTACCGTCCGTCGACGATCTCCATGCGGGTCGCGACGTAGTGGTCGGCGCCCAGGACGGCCGCGATGGGTTCGACGACCTCCGACCCCGAGGCCGAGACGATCACGACGTCGTGCCCCCGGTCGTGGTGGCTCACGATGAGCTCGACGGCCTCGGCGTACACGACCGGGTCGATGTACTCGTGCAGCGTCTCCTCGACGATCTGCGAGACGGTCCGCACGTCCCAGCCCGTCACGAGCGCGCTCAGGTGCGCGCGCATGCGCTCGGTCTGGTCCGCGTCCGCACCACCCACCATGTACAGGAAGTGGGCGTAGGCGCTGCGCAGCACGTCGCCACGGCTGATGAGGCCGCCCGCGTAGAACGGCTTGGAGAAGGCCGCGGTCGACGACGTCGCGATGATCGTCTTGTCCAGGTCGAAGAACGCGGCGACCTTCCGCGGGCGCCCCTCAGGGGCACCGGTCGTGGGGCGGGGGCCGGTCTGCGGTGAGTCCTGGGGATGGGTCACCCGGCGAGCCTAGCCGCAACCGGCGGCGGGTGGGGTGGGTATGTCCCGGTTCCGGGACGCTCGGGAGCGTGCGGATGTCGAACGCGCGAGCGCGCGGTACGTTCGCCGGGGACCAGCCGCGGCACCGGGGCTCCGGCGGCCCGTCGCTGCGACCCAGTCCGCCGGAGGCACTCATGATCACGCTCGACGAGCTCCGTGCCATCTCGATGTTCGAGCCGCTGCCACCCGAGCCGCTCGAGTTCCTCGTGGGCGCGGTCGAGGACATCCACCTCCTGCCCGGGGAGTACTTCGCGCACGAGGGCGACGAGCGCGCGTTCT
The DNA here is from genome assembly GCF_016907235.1 of Oerskovia jenensis. Taxonomy (NCBI): domain Bacteria; kingdom Bacillati; phylum Actinomycetota; class Actinomycetes; order Micrococcales; family Cellulomonadaceae; genus Oerskovia; species Oerskovia jenensis. The sequence goes on along the minus strand of NZ_JAFBBO010000001.1, from coordinate 1,829,494 downwards.
TCGTCGTGATCGAGGGCAGGGCCGAGATCACCAAGATGGTGGCGGGGGCCGAGCGCGTGATCGGGGTGCGCACGCCCGGCATGTTCTTCGGCGAGGTCCCCATGACGCTGAGCACGGCGTTCCCGGCGAGCGGCCGCGCGACCGAGGCGTCGCGCATCATCAAGCTCGAGGCTCCCGTCTTCTACACCCTCGCGGCGATGGCCCCCTCGGTGCCCGACCACGTGGCGAGCCTCGCCCGCTCGTACCTCGACGCGCTCCAGGCGCACGCGTCGCAGAAGCCCGTCGCGGAGGCGTGCGTGATCGGCCCCCGGTTCGACGCGAGGGTCCGTGACCTCGCGACGTTCCTGACGCGCAACCACGTCCCGTTCGACCGGGTCGTGAGCGAGCCGGAGGACGGGCCCGACGGCGGCGCGCACCCCGTGCTCGAGCTCCGCGACGGGTCCCGGCTCGCCGACCCCGCGATGCGGGACGTCGCGCGGGCGGTGGGGCTCGCCGTCGAACCGGCGCACGGCGAGTACGACGTGGTCGTCCTGGGCGCCGGTCCCGCGGGGCTGACCGCGGCGGTCAACGCGGCCGCCGAGGGGCTGCGCACGCTGGTCGTCGAGAGCCTGGCGCCGGGCGGCCAGGCCGGGACCTCGACCCGCATCGAGAACTACACGGGCTTCCCGTACGGCATCTCGGGGGACGACCTCGCGAGCCGCGCGCTCACGCAGGCGCAGCGCCTCGGGGCGGAGATCGTCGTGACACGTACCGTCCGGGCGATCGAACCGGTCGCGCACGAGGTCCTCCTCGACGGCGGCGAGACCCTGCGGGCGCCCGTGGTCATCGTCGCGACGGGCGTCGAGTGGCGCTCGCTCGCGTTGCCGTCGGTCGACCGCTTCCTTGGCAACGGCCTGTACTACGGGGCCGCACGCAGCGACGCCGCGCTCGCGCAGGGGCAGGACGTCTGCATCGTCGGGGCGGGCAACTCCGCCGGCCAGGCCGCGATCTTCTTCTCGCGCCACGCCCGGTCGGTCACGATGCTGGTGCGCGGGCCCTCCCTCGCGGCGAGCATGTCGCGCTACCTGATCGACCAGATCGGCGCGAACCCCGGCATCCGCGTCGAGACGCGGCACCAGATCACCGAGCTGCACGGCGACGGCGCGCTCGAGTCCCTCGACGTGCTGGACTCCGCGACGGGGACCACGACCCGGCGTGCGCTGCCGGTCGTGTTCGTCATGATCGGTGCGGACGCGGTCACGGGCTGGCTCCCGCCCGAGGTCGCGCGCGACACGCACGGATTCGTCCTCACGGGCGGGGACGCGGCGGCCGCGCCGCAGTGGACGGCCGACCGGCGGCCGTTCGCGCTCGAGACGAGCGCGCCGGGCGTGTTCGCGATCGGCGACGTGCGCTCGGGGTCGGTCAAGAGGGTCGCGGCGGGGGTCGGTGAGGGCGGGATGGCGATCGCGTACGCGCACCAGTACCTCGCGCTCGGACACTGAGTCGGGGGCGGCCTGGGCGGTCGTCCACAGGCACCGTGCGGCGCGGGTTGTCCACAGGCCCGACGACGCAGCCCCCACGCGCTCGCGTCTCCCCCCAGGATGGACCTGGCCCGGTCCCGGGCCGCCGACAAGGGGGATGTTCATGGGCAGGGCAGTGGCAGCCGTGGTGGGTGCGATCGGCGCACGCGGCGGAGCGGGGACGAGCACGGTGGCCGCCACGCTCGCGGACGGGCTGCGCCGCACCGGCCGGCGCGCCGTGCTCGTGGACCTCGAGACACGCGGCGGCGGCATCGACGTGCTGCTCGGCATCGACCACCGGGACGGTCCGCGATGGCCCGACCTTCGCGACGCGCGCGGCGCCGTCGACGGGCAGGCGCTCGCCGGGCTCCTCCCCGCCTGGCGGCACGTGCCCGTCCTCAGCGCGCACCGCACCGACCCCGTGACCCTCGACGACGGCGTGGTCGTGGACGTCTGCTCGGCCCTCGCGGACGCGTGCGACGTCCTGGTCCTCGACCTGCCCCGGTCCGTGCTGGACGGTGCTGAAGGTGCCGCCGGTCCCGGGGGCACAGGGGGCGCCGGGCACGCGGCCCTCGTGGGGGCCTGCGACACCCTCCTGCTCGTGACCCCGCTCGACCTGCCCTCGGTCGCCGGGGCCGTCGCGACCGCGGCGCTCGCGACCCGGCACGGCGCCGGACGCGCGCTGCGGCTCGTGGCACGGCGACCCGCACCCGGTCGCCTCGACCCCTGGGAGGTGAGCGACGTCGTCGGGCTGCCGCTCGCCGGGGTCGTGCCCTGGGACCGGGGCCACGCCGCGCGCGTCGACCGCGGAGAAGGGCCCGACGTCCGGGCTCGGCGTCCCCTGGGACGCGCCGGTGCGGGCCTGGCCGCGATCGTCGGCGGCCTCGGAGGAGCCGTCGGCGCAGCCCCGGTCCGAGGTGTCGCATGAGCGGTGACGCGCTCGACGACGCCCTGCTCGCCGAGGTGCGCGGGCAGCTCGTCGGCGGCGCCCCGGCCGACGACGCCCAGCTCCACGCGGCCCTGCGCGGGTCCGGGCGGGTGCTCGGCAGCGACGCGCTCGCGGACCTGACCCGGCGCGCCCGCGCCGAGCTCTACGGCGCGGGTCCGCTCCAGCCGCTGCTCGACGACCCCGAGGTCACCGACGTCCTGGTCAACTCCCCGGCGGAGGTGTGGGTCGACCGGGGCGCCGGGCTCGAACGGGTCCCCCTGCACCTCGGGAGCCCCGCGCAGGTGCGGGCGCTCGCGGTCCGGCTGGCCGCAGCAGGCGGGCAACGGCTCGACGACGCGAGCCCGCTCGTCGACGCCCGCCTGCCCGACGGCACACGCCTGCACGCCGCGATCGCGCCCGTGTGCGAGTCCGGCGCCGTCATCTCGCTGCGCGTGCTCCGCTCCCGGGCCTTCACGCTCGACGAGCTCGTCGACTCGGGCGGCCTGCACGGGTGCTGGGCGCCCGTGCTCCGACGCCTCGTGGCGGAACGCGCCAACATGCTCGTCTCGGGGGGCACCGGGACGGGCAAGACGACCCTGCTCGCCGCGCTCCTGTCCCTGGTCCCCGGGCACGAACGCATCGTCTGCGTCGAGGAGGCCCGCGAGCTCGTGCCCGACCATCCGCACGTCGTGCCGCTCACCGCCCGCCGACCCAACGTCGAAGGGGCAGGCGCCATCGACCTCGCGGTCCTCGTCCGCAACGCCCTGCGCATGCGACCCGACCGCATCGTCCTGGGCGAGTGCCGCGGCGCCGAGGTCCGCGAGGTGCTCATGGCGCTCAACACGGGCCACGACGGCGGCCTCGCGACGCTCCACGCCAACGCGGCAGCCGTGGTCCCCGCGCGGCTCGAGGCGCTCGCAGCGCTCGCGGGCATGCCGCGCGATGCGGTCGCGGCCCAGGCCGCCGGGGCGCTCGACGTGGTCCTGCACCTGCGGCGGTCCGGGCGGGTGCGGTACCTCGCGGAGATCGGGGTCGTACGGCGTGACGCGCGCGGCGAGCTCGTGGTCGACCCGGTCGCGACCTGGGACCGGGTCCAGGACCCGGTCTACGGGGTCGGGTGGGACGCGTTCGTGGACCGTTGGGGCGGGGCGTGATCCTCGGCCTCCTGGTCACGTGCGCCGTGTGGACGGCGGTCGCACCGTCGGGGCGGCCTGCGACGGAGGTCGGCCCGGTCGCGGCCGGGCGCCCGCCGGGGCGACGGTGGACCGGGCGACACCGGTCCGCTCCGCCGTCCTCGGTGCGCATGGTCGTCGCGGACGTGGCCTCGCTGCTCCGGGCCGGCGCGGCTCCCGGCCCCGCCTGGGTCTCGGCCGCCGGGGTACGGGTCGACCAGCAGGGGGTGCCGGACCGCGACGACCTGCTCGCCGTGGTGGGCGCTCGTGGATCGGCCGAGGGGCAGGGGCAGGTCGCCGCGGTCGTGGCGGCGAGCCGACTGGCCGCCGACGTGGGCGCGCCGCTCGGCGAGGTCCTGGAGTCGATCGCGCGGGCGCTCGCGGCCGAGTCCGAGGCCCGCGCAGACCGCGAGGCGTCGCTCGCGGGGCCCGCCGCGACCGCACGGGTGCTGCTCTGGCTGCCGCTCGTCGGGGTGCTGCTCGGGGTGGTGCTGGGCGTCGACCCGCTGGCGACGGCGCTGGGTGGCGGCGTGGGGTCCGCCGGGCTGCTCGCCGGTGGTCTGCTCCTGCTGGTCGGCCGACGGTGGTCGGGGCGGCTCGTGGCGCGGGCCCGCGCCGCCGGGGCACCGTCGTGAGCGACTGGTTGGCGGGTGTCGACCGGTTCGTGGTCGGGGCGGTCGGGTGCGGGGTCGCCGTCGCGCTCGCTCCGTGGTGGGCCGCGCGGGCGGGGGTGCGGGCACGTCTCGTCGCGCTCACGCAGGCCGTGCGTGTCGTGGGTCGTGCGCCGGGACCGGCCGGGCAGGTCGAGATCGGCGTCCTGCTCGAGCTGCTCGGGGCTGCGGTCCGCGCAGGGACGAGCGTCCCGCGTGCGCTCGAGGCCGTGGGGCAGGCGATCGGAGGCCCCGACGGCGCCGCGCTCGCCCGCGCCGGGGCGGCGGTCGTGCTCGGGGCCGGCTGGGCCGAGGCGTGGTCCGGTGCGCCCGCCCGGCTCGCGGTGGTGCGTTCCGCGCTGGGACTCGCGTGGGAGCAGGGCGCGGCCCCCGGGGAGGCGCTGCGCGCAGCGGGTGAACAGCTGCGCAGCGACCAGCAGGCCGCGGCGCGTCAGGCCGCGGCCCGGCTCGCGGTGCACCTCGTGCTGCCGCTCGGGGTCTGCTTCCTGCCGGCCTTCGTCCTCATCGGCCTGCTGCCCGTGCTGCTGTCCCTGGGCGGCGGGGTGCTGGGGGACTGAGCGGCCGAGTGCTCGCGGTCGGTCGCCGGTGCTAGCGGCGGTGCCCGGGAGGGCCGTCGTCCAGCAGGTGCGCGACAGGGCAGCCGAACGCGGCCGCGATGGTGCCGAGGTCGTCGAGCGACCACGCGACCTTGCCCGTGAAGCGCTGGGAGACGGCGCTGCGCGACCTGCCGAGGAGCTCGGCGAGATCCTCCTGCGTGATGTCCCGCCGGGCCGACTCGAGCCGGACGGCTCCTGCGGCGATCCGGCTGAGCGGGACCGGGCCGCCGTCCCAGCGGTCGTCGCTCCGGCGCGGGTCGTCACTCCGGTGCTGGTCGTCGCTCCGGTGCGGGTCGTCACCGAACGGCATGGCCGGAGTCCTGGTCGCTGTCCTGCCACGGGGGCGGGGTAGCAGGCATGTGTGCTCGCAGAGGTGTGGGGATCGGAATCGGTGTTCGCTCAGCGGGTGGAGGTTTCGCTCAGCGAACAGTGCTGGTCGTCGTTCCTGCGTCGGTCACCTGGATCGTCGGGCGTCCGGTCGCCTCCATGGTGGCCCGACGACCGGCGGGAGCGGCGGCTGTCCACAGGGAGACCGTTCCGGGGAACGCCGGGGTGAGCCACGGGAGAGCCGCTGGAGAGCAACGGGAGAGCCTCGGGAGTGTCGGAGGCGCAGGGATCACCGGCGCGCGGCCGCCGCGTGCACCTCGGCCAGCCGTCGCGCCAGGTGCTCGCGCTCGGCCGTGTTGCCGCAGCGCCGGACCGCTTCCTCGAAGAACACCGCCGCCTCGGCCGGTCGGTCGGCCCGCCACAACAGCTCGGCACGCGTCGCGGGCAGTCGGTGACTGGTCCGCAGGACCTCCTCGATCCCCTCGAAGTCGTCGATCAGGGCGAGGGCAGCGACCGGCCCCTGGGACTCGGCGACCGCGACCGACCGCGCGAGCCGCACCATCGCCGAGCCCGTGGCCACCTCCAGGTCCGCGTACAGGTCGGCGATCGCACCCCAGTCCGTGTCGGCGGCGCGTCCCGCGACAGCGTGTGCGGCGGCGATCGACGCCTGGAGGCGGTACTCGTCCGCGAGGCCCGTGACGTCGTCGGGCACGGACGCCAGCAGCGCGAGGCCCGACGCGATCTCCTGGCCGTGCCACCGTGACCTGTCCTGGTCCGCGAGCAGCACGAGCGAGCCGTCGGGCGTGGTCCGCGCGTCCCGGCGCGAGTGCTGGAGCACCATGAGGGCGAGCAGCGCGCGCACCACCGGGCGTCCCGGCAGCAGCTCGTCGAGCAGCCGCCCCAGCCGGACCGCCTCGCCCGCGAGAGCGACCCGCAGGACGTCGGGCCCCGTGCCCGGCGCGTAGCCCGCCGTGAAGGTCAGGTACAGGACCGAGGCGACGTCGTCGAGCCGATCGCCCAGGCGTGCCGGCGGCGGGACCTCGAACGGGATGCCCGCCGCGACCAGGCGCTTCTTCGCGCGCGTCAGGCGGGCGGCCATGGTCGAGTCCTGGACCAGGAAGAGCCGCGCGATGTCCGGGACGGGCAGGCCCGCGACGAACCGCAGCGTCAGCGCCGCACGTGCCTCGACCGACAGGGCAGGGTGGCAGCACGAGAAGACGAGACGGAGCCGGTCGTCGGGCAGGTGCGCGCCGTCGTCGGGCGGGCCGGGCACTGCGTCCGAGGCGGCCGCCGCGGACCTCGCCTCGACGACCATGAGCGGCGCCTTCTGGACGGCGACCGCCTCGGCGCGCAGCCGGTCGAGGACCCGCCGCCCGGCCGCGGTGCGCAGCCAGGCGGCGGGCGAGTCGGGCACGCCGTCGACGGGCCACGTGCGGGCCGCGGCGGCGAACGCGTCCGCGAGCGCGTCCTCGGCGAGGTCCGGGCGGCGGTAGCGCGCGATGAGCATCGCGAGCAACCGCGCCCAGTGCTCCCGCCAGGCGGCCGAGAGCGCGTCGTCCGCCTCCGTCACCCGTGGTCTCCGAGGCGTCGGCTCACAGGTCGCCCACGTCCACGACCGGGCGCAGCTCGACCGGGTACTGCGGCAGGAGAGCGACGGCCTCGATCGCGGTGTCGATGCTCGGCAGGTCCGCGAGGTAGAACCCGCCGAGCTGCTCGGTGAGCTCGGCGTACGGACCCTCGGTCACCACGACCTCGCCGCCACGGCGCCGCACCGTGGTCGCCGCGGCGACCGTGCTCAACGCCTCGGCGGACTCCAGCGTCCCGCGCTCACGGAGGAACGCCGCGAAGTCGTCGTGCTGCACCATGTAGCGCGACCTCTCGTCCGCGGAGGCGGCGGCCCAGACCCGCTCGTCCTCGTACAGCAGGAACATGACCTTCACGGGTCAGACCTCCGCGCCGGCGGACGAGGCGACCGACGCGGGGTCGGCCGTGTCGTCGGACCCGCCGTGGTCGACCGTGGGGCGGATCTCGTACGTGCAGCCGTCCCCCGCGAAGACCTCGTCGATGATCGTCGCGAGCCCGGGCAGGTCGTCGCTCACGACCAGGTAGAGGCCGCCGATCTGCTCGGCGAGCTCGGTGAACGGGCCCTCGGTCGTGCCGACGCCCGGGCGGACCAGGGTCGCCGTCCCGGCGGCCTCGAGCTCGACCCCGCCCGAGATCCGGTGGCCCTCGGCCACGACGCGGCGCGAGAACTCGTCGTGCTGGGCCATGATCTCCGCGGCCAGGTCCGGACGCATGGCAGGGGTGCCGTCCTCGGGGGCGTGGATCAGGATCGCGTACTCGGTGCTCATGATTCCTCCAGATGAGTGGGTGGTGGGTCCTTCATCACGTTGACGCGTGACCACCGACGGAATCGACAGCCGCTGACGACCAGTTTCGTGGGAAGACGTGGTGGACGCGAGGAGAACCGGACACGGGTTGACCGGTACCGGTGCGCACCATTGCGGCATGAACCCACCGACGAGCCACAGTCTCCCCGACTTCCCCGAACCCACCCTGGTAGCCGTCAACGGCGTGGAGCTCGAAGTCTTCGAAGCAGGACGGCGCGACGCTGGACGGGCCGTCGTGCTGTGTCATGGCTGGCCGGGTCACGCCATCTCCTGGCGCCACCAGATGTCCGCTCTGGCGGCAGCGGGCTACCACGTCATCGTCCCGAACCAGCGCGGCTACGGCGGCTCGTCGTGTCCGACCGACGTGACGGAGTACGACATCGAGCACCTGTCGGGCGACCTCGTCGGGCTCCTCGACCACTACGGCTACGAGGACGCCATCTTCGTCGGTCACGACTGGGGGGCCTTCGTCGTCTGGGGACTGACCCTGCTGCACCCGGAGCGCGTCAGCAGGGTGATCAACCTGAGCCTGCCCTACCAGGAGCGCGGAGAGAGGCCCTGGATCGAGGTCATGGAGGCCGTGCTGGGCGGCGACTTCTACTTCGTCCACTTCAACCGCCGACCAGGCGTCGCGGACGCCGTGTTCGACGAGAACCCCCACCAGTTCCTGCGCAACCTCTACCGGAAGAACGAGCCCCCCACCGAGCCCCGGCCGGGCATGGCGCTCATCGATCTCGCCAGAGCGACGACGCCGCTCGGTGATCCCGTCCTGAGCGACGGCGAGCTGGCCGTCCTCGCCTCCTCCTTCGAGTCGACGGGGTTCACGGGAAGCGTCAACTGGTACCGGAACCTCGACCGCAACTGGCACCTGCTGGCGGACGCGGACCCGGTCGTCAAGCAGCCCGCGCTCATGGTCTACGGCGACCGGGACCTGGTCGCCAGGTCCGAGAGCCTGGCGGAGTTCGTGCCCGACGTGGAGGTGGTCACCCTGGACTGCGGTCACTGGATCCAGCAGGAGCTGCCCGACGAGACGAACCGCGCGATCCTCACCTGGCTGGAGAAGCAGGACGCCTAGCGACAGCCCGCGGCGGTTGACGGTCGCGGACCCGTCGACCGGGACGCGGTCGCGCGTGGAAGGCGTCGTGGGGAGCGGACGCCGGTGCGGGCCGTCCACAGGTCGCCGCTGCGGAGCACCGCTCCACAGCGGCGACCTTCGTCCGAGCGCACCGGTGCCGGTGCTCGCCACAGTGGGCGGCACGGCGCGCGACGGGCGGGCCACGAGAAGGAGGAGGCACCCATGCAGGCTGTGCACGGAGCGAGAGCGGGGTGGGCGGGGTTGCTCGCCCGCGTCCGCGGCGAGGACCCGGAGGCCGGTCTCGCGACCGCCGAGTACGCGGTGGCCACCATCGCGGCGGTCGGGTTCGCCGGCCTGCTCATCGCGATCCTCAAGAGCGGCGAGGTGCGCGAGATGCTGCTCGGCATCATCCAGCGCGCCCTGTCGATCGGGTGAGCGTGACGGCCATCAGCGTGCGGTGGCGGCTCGGGCGCAGGTTCCGCGACCGTGAGCGCGGCACCGTGACCGCCGAGCTCGCGCTCGCGCTGCCAGCGGTCGTCCTCGTGCTGGTGGCCGTCCTCACGCTCGCCGCGGCGGCGAACGCGCAGCTCCAGGCCGCCGACGCCGCGCGCGCCGCAGCCCGGGCCGTCGCGATCGGCGAGGACGACGCGGCGGTGCGCGCCGTCGTGGGGCAGGTGGCCGGGGCCGACGCCACGGTGACCGTCACGCGCGGCGACCCGTGGGTCGAGGTGCGGGTCGCCAGACCGGTGGTGGGTGGCTGGTTGTCGCGCTCTCCGCTCCAGGCACGCGGGGCCGCGGTCGCGTGGTCCGAGCCGTGAGCCCTCGCGACCGCGGGTCGGGGACCGTGCTCGCGCTCGGACTCGTCGCCGTGGTGCTCGTCCTGGGGCTCGCCCTCGCGGCACTCGCCTCGGCCCAGGGGGCCCGCGGCAGGGCGCAGGCGGCGGCCGACCTCGCAGCGCTCGCCGCGGCGACCGCCCTCCAGCAAGGGTGGGAGGCCTGCCCGACGGCGCAGGAGACCGCAGAGCGCAACGGCGCTGTGGTCGTGGCGTGCGTCGAGCAGGGCGGCGGGGTGGTCAGAGTCGACGTCACGCGCGAGGCGACGGGGTGGGGCGGAGCGCTGGGCACGGCACGTGCGGCAGCACGCGCGGGACCGGCGTCGGCGCGGTGAGGGGGCGAGCAGTCACTCGGACGGCGCGTACGCGAGCACCGCGTCGAGCAGGCGGACCGCCGCAGCCTTGTCGAGCGGGTGGTTGAAGTTGCCGCACTTGGGCGACTGCACGCACGCGGGGCAGCCGTCCGCGCACGGGCAGCGCGAGATCGCGGCCCGCGTCGCACGCAGCCACGTCGCGCCCAGGTGGAAACCGCGCTCGGCGAAGCCCGCGCCGCCCGGGTACGCGTCGTACACGAAGACCGTGGCCTGCTCGGTGTCGACGTGCATCGCGGTCGACACCCCGCCCAGGTCCCAGCGGTCGCAGGTCGCGAGCAGGGGGAGGAGCCCGATCGACGCGTGCTCGGCCGCGTGCAGAGCGCCCGGCGCCGTGTCGGCGTCGATGCCCGCCGCGTCGAGGACCTCGGCGGGGACCGTCCACCAGACGGCCGTGGTCGGGAGGGTGTGCTCGGGCAGGTCGAGCGGTTCGGTGCCCAGGATCTGCAGGTCGGGCAGTCGTCGCCGCTGGAAGCTCACGACCTGGTTCGTCACCTCGACCGGCCCGAACCCCCAGCCGATCGGCCCCCACCAGCGGTGGATCGCGGGGTGCGCGGTGTCGTTCGGGGCCGTGCCCTGCGGGACGGGCGGCTGGTCGCCCGGGGTGGGCTCCGCCGTCGGGCCGTCGCTCGGGGGCTCCCCACCGGGGACCGCAGCCGGGTCCTCGCCCGGCTCCTCGTCGCGGATGCCGTGGATCGTGATCTCCGTGACCGAGCGCGACCACGTCCCGAAGTCGACGTCGCGGCGCGCCACGAGCGCGACCCCGTCGCGCAGGTCGAGCGACTCCACGACGTAGCTCACGCCCTGGTGCACGTAGACCGCACCGTCGTGGACCGAGCCGTCGGCGGACCCGGCGTCGACGGTGCCGAGCAGGCGGCCCGTGCCGGTCTCGACGACGCGCACGGGCGAGCCGCCCGAGCCCCGCAGGTCCGTCATCGCGGCGGCGGACCGGGCGTGGGTCCAGTACCACCCGGACGCCCGACGGCGCAGCGCACCTCGTGCGACCAGCACCCCCAGGAGCTCGGTCACCGCGGCGGGGTCGCCGAACACGGGGAGGTCCGACTGCCGGAGGGGGACCTCCGCGGCGGCCGCGCACAGGTGCGGCGCGAGGACGTACGGGTTGGCGGGGTCGAAGACCGTCGCCTCCAGGGGAGCCGCGAAGATCGCCTCGGGGTGGTGCACGAGGTAGGTGTCGAGCGGGTCCTCGCGTGCGACGAACGCGACCAGGCCGTCGGCCCCCGCCCGCCCCGCGCGCCCGGCCTGCTGCCAGACCGACATGCGCGTGCCCGGCCAGCCCGCGATGAGCACCGCGTCGAGACCCGAGATGTCGACGCCCAGCTCGAGCGCGTTGGTGGTTGCGAGACCCCGGATCGCACCGCTGCGCAGCGCCTGCTCGAGCGCTCGCCGCTCCTCGGGCAGATACCCGCCGCGATAGGCCGCGACGCGGCGCGCGAGCTGGGGCGAGACGACGCGCAGGTGGTCCTGGGTCTGGGTCGCGACGGACTCGGCGCCGCGACGCGAGCGGGTGAAGGCAAGGGTCCGGGCGCCTGCGGCCGTGAGGTCGGCCAGGAGGTCCGCGACCTCTGCCGTGGCCGACCGGCGCGGGCGCTCCGGCGGGTCGCCCGGGGTCGCCGGTTCGTCGGGGTCGTTCGTCAGGCCGGGGAGCATCGAGGCGTCGTGGGCCGTGGGGTCCGTGAGCTGCGGGGTCAGGAGGGACTCGGCGGCGGGGTCGTCCGCCGTGGCGGCGCGAGCCCGTGCGGCCTCGTAGCCCAGGACCTCGGGCGGCTGCCACAGCGCGAACGTCCTGCGCCCGGCGGGGCTCGTGTCGGCATCGACCGTCACGATCTGCTCGGGCGGGACCCCGATGAGCCGACCCGCGCTGACCGCGGGGTCCGCCGTCGTGGCCGACGCGACGACGAACGTGAGGCCCCTGGTGGCGGTGCTGTCAGAACGCGCGTGACCTCGACGGCTCGCTGGTTCTGACAGTCCGGCGGGAGTCGACGGGGGCGCCGGGGCGTAGTGCGCCGAGAGCCGTGCGAGCCGTCGCAGCACCAGGGCCACGTGCGCCCCGAACACCCCCCGGTAGGAATGCCCCTCGTCGACGACGACGTAGCGCAGGTTGCGCAGGAACCGTGCCCAGCGCCGGTGGTTCGGCAGGAGCGCGAAGTGCAGGAAGTCGGGGTTGGTCAGCACGACGTCGGCGTACTCCTGGACCCACTTGCGCTCCTCGAACGAGGTGTCCCCGTCGCACGTCGAGACCTTGACGTCGCCCGCGCGCGACGCGTCGAGAAGTCGCTGGAGACCGTTCACCTGGTCGGCTGCGAGAGCCTTGGTCGGGCTCAGGTAGAGGACCGTGCCGCGTGTCCGGGCGCTCTCGATCCGGCCGGGGGCCAGGGTCTCGGCGGCGCGGTCGGCACGCACCGCGCTGAGCGCGGGGAGCCAGAACGCGAGCGACTTGCCCGAACCGGTCGAGGTCGCGAGTGCGACGTGCCGACCCGACCAGGCGGCCTCTGCCGCCTCGACCTGGTGCACCCAGGGCCGCTCGACGCCCATCGAGCGGTAGCCCGCGACGAGCGAGGCGTCGGCCCAGACGGGCCAGTCCGCCTGGCGGCCGGGGCGTCCGGGCAGGTGCTCGACGTGCGTCATCCGGTCGGCGCGGCGGCCCCCCGCGAGCAGGACGTCGAGCAGGGCGCCGGGGCGCTCGGAGAGAGGCGGTGCGCCGGCGCTCGCGTCGGTGCGGGCACCGGGGCCGCGGGAACGTGACGAGACGCTCGCCGAGTCGTCCGACGCGGCGTCCGGTTCCGGGGTTCGCGACGGGCTGGGCACGTCCCCGAGTCTCCCACCTGGGCCCTGCGGGTGCCGAACCCGAGGTCGGTCGGGCAGCTGCGACGAGTCGCCCGACGACCTCGGGTTCGGCACCGGCGCCGTGCTCAGCCCGCGAGCACCCGCCCGATCGCGCGGGACAGGTAGTACGGGTCCGCGACCGCCGTGAGCTCGCGCGCGGAGTGCATCGAGAGGATCGGCGCGCCGACGTCGACCGTCCGGATGCCGAGGCGGGTCGCGGTCAGCGGCCCGATCGTCGACCCGCACGGCACCGTGTTCTCCGAGACGAACTCCTGGCTCGGCACCCCGGCCGCCGCACAGGCAGCTGCCCAGGCGGCGGCGCCGTGGGCGTCGGTCGCGTACCGCTGGTTGGCGTTGATCTTGAGGATGGGCCCGCCGCCCGCCACGGGGCGGTTCGCCGGGTCGTGACGCTCGGGATAGTTGGGGTGGACCGAGTGCCCGACGTCGCTCGACACGCACAGCGACCCCGCGAGCGCCCGGTGCCGGTCCTCGTTGCTCGCCCCGAACCCGTCGCCGATGCGCGACAGGACGTCCGCGAGGAACGGCCCGCTGGCCCCCGAGCGGGTCTCGCTGCCGATCTCCTCGTGGTCGAACGCCGCGAGGACGGCGATCGGTGCCTGGCCGCTCGGGCCGACGGGGTGGCCGGGACCGCCCTCGTCGGCCGGGTTCCCGGCCGACACCTCCAGCAGCGCGACGAGCCCCGCATGGACCGAGAGCAGGTTGTCGAGCCGTCCCGAGGCGAGCAGCTCCTCGTGCGCGCCGAAGATCCGCGGCGCCTGCGTGTCGGCCACGACGAGGTCGTACCCGCCGACCTCCGCGGCCCGGACCCCCGCGTGCTCGGCGAGGAGCGCGAGCAGGTCGGCGTCCGGGGCGCCGAGCGCGCCGAGGCCCCACACGGGCTGCGTGTGGCGCTGCTTGTCGAGCTTCAGGCCGTCGTTCGCGGCGCGGTCGAGGTGGATCGCGAGCTGCGGGATGCGCAGCAGGGGCCCGGTGCGCACGAGGTGGCTGCGGCCGTCGAGCGTCACGAGCCGTCCGGCGAGCTCGAGCTCGCGGTCGAGCCACGAGTTGAGCAGGGGTCCGCCGTAGACCTCGACGCCGGCCTGCCACCAGCCCTCGCGTCCCGTGGTGGGCGTGGGCTTGAGCTTGAAGCCGGGGGAGTCGGTGTGCGCTCCGAGGATCGCGAAGGGCGTCGTCGGGCCTGCCCCGGCGGGTGTGACCCATGCGATGACCGCACCGTCCCGTACGACGACGTAGCGGCCCCCGGCGGCCCGTTGCGGCCAGGGGTCGGCCTCGTCGAGCAGCGTGAAGCCTGCCTCGACGGCGCGGCGTGCGACCTCGTGGGCCGCGTGGAAGGACGAGGGCGACGTCTCGACGAATCGCGCGAGGTCCTCCGCGTGGGCTCGCGCCTGCGGGGACGGGCCCCGTGGGGTGGCGACCACGGGGGAGGTGGGACGGGCGGGGGCGGGGGCTGCGTCGTCGGGCATGGGTCCATTGTCCGCCCGTGCGCGTCTCGGCTCGCCGGGTCGCCCGTCCGTGCGCGGGGCCGGGTAGTAGCGTGAGTCCCGCCATGAGCCCGTCAGACGTCGTGTCCACCCTGCGTGCTGCGGGGTGCGTGTTCGCCGAGGAGGAGGCCGACCTCCTCCGTGCGGCCGCGACGTCCGCAGCAGAGCTGGACGCGATGGTGGCGAGCCGGGTCGCGGGACTGCCCCTGGAGCAGGTTCTCGGCTGGGCGGAGTTCTGCGGGCTGCGCATCCTGGTTGAGCCCACGGTGTTCGTGCCGCGACGACGCACGGAGGTCCTCGCCGCGCTCGCGAGCGGGCTCACGGCGGAGCACGCGACGGTCGTGGACCTGTGCTGCGGCACGGGCGCGCTGGGGGCGGCGCTGCTCGCGGCGCACCCGGGCATCGACCTGCACGCGGCCGACATCGATCCCGCCGCAGTGCGCTGCGCCCGCCGGAACCTCCACGGACAAGTGCACGAGGGGGACTTGTACAACGCCCTGCCGGCCCGTCTGCACGGGATCGTCGACGTCCTCGTCGTGAACGCTCCCTACGTCCCGACCGCCGCGATCGAGACCATGCCGCCCGAGGCGAGGGTCCACGAGGCGCGGGTCGCGCTCGACGGCGGCCACGACGGCCTCGACGTGCATCGCCGCGTCGCCGCGGACGCGGCGGCCTGGCTGGCACCACGCGGCCACCTCCTGATCGAGACGAGCGAGCGGCAGGCACCGGTCGCGGTCGGGCTCTTCGAGCGCGCGGGACTTCAGGCGCGCGTCGAGACCGACGACGAGCTCGGGGCGACGGTCGTGATCGGCGAGAAGCCGTAGCGTCCCGTGACGGGGCCGGCCCGCCCAGGCCCGCCCCGTAGGATCGGGGGAATGCAGTGCCCCCACTTCGACGCCCACGAGTGCCGTTCGTGCACCCTCATGGGCCAGGGCTACGCCGCGCAGCTCGCCGACAAGCAGCGGCACGCGGGCGAGCTCCTCGCGGCGCACGCGGACCTGCGGTGGGAGCGGCCGGTCGCGAGCCGCGAGTCGGGCTTCCGCAACAAGGCCAAGATGGTCGTGGCCGGCACGGTCGAGCGCCCGACGCTCGGCATCCTCGACGCGGGCGGCCGCGGTGTGGACCTCCAGGACTGCGGCCTGTACCCGGCCGACCTCCAGGCCGTCTTCCCCGTCCTCGCGGACTTCGTCACGCGGGCGGGCCTCACGCCCTACGACGTGGCCACCCGGCGCGGCGAGCTCAAGAACCTTCTGGTCACGCAGTCCCCGGACGGCGAGCTCATGGTGCGGTTCGTGCTCCGTTCGCAGGAGCCGGTCTCGCGCCTGCGCAAGCACCTGCCGAGCCTGCTCGACGAGCTGCCGCAGGCCCGCGTGGTGTCGGTCAACATCCTGCCCGAGCACAAGGCTGCGCTCGAGGGCGAGCAGGAGATCCTGCTGACCGAGGCCGACACCCTGACCATGCGGGTCAACGGCATCGAGATGCACCTGCGTCAGCAGAGCTTCTTCCAGACGAACACCGAGGTCGCCGCGGCCCTGTACCGCCAGGGGCGCGAGTGGGTCGACGAGGCCGCGCCGGCGAGCGTCTGGGACCTGTACTGCGGCGTGGGCGGTTTCGCGCTGCACTGTGCGACGCCGGGACGTCAGGTGGTCGGGATCGAGTCGAGCCGCGAGGCGATCGTGAGCGCCGAGCGCAGCGCGGCCCAGGCCGGGCTCGACGACGTGACGTTCGAGGCCGGCGACGCCACGGCGTTCGCCCTCGCGGCCCAGCACGCCCCTGACCTCGTGATCGTGAACCCGCCGCGGCGCGGGATCGGAGCCGAGCTCGCGGGCTGGCTCGAGTCCTCGTCGGTGCAGCGCGTCGTCTACTCGAGCTGCAACGCGGTGTCGTTGGCGCGAGACCTCGCGGCCATGCCGTCGCTGCGCCCCGTGCGTGGTCGGGTGCTCGACATGTTCCCGCAGACGACGCACTACGAGGTCATGGTCCTGCTCGAGCGTGCGGCCTGAGCCGCCCGACGAGAACGGGGCGGTTCAGCGGTCCAGGGCGGTGAGCCTCTCGGCCGCCGCGAGGGCTGCTGCGGCGAGCACGGCCCGCAGGCCGTCGAGGTCGACGGCTGTCCCGTCCGCCGTGCGGTCGGGCACGCCGGGCAGGAGCTCGGTGGCGGCAGGAGGTTCGGGGACGTCGGGTGGTGGGGGCAGCTCGCCGAGGACCCGCACGCCCGACGGCGCAGCTCCCGTTCCCTCGTCGCTCGCCGCGGCGTCGGCCGGGTCGGGTGCGGCCCCCGCCGGCGGGGGTGACGGAGCGGGAGCCGGGTCCGGCGACGACAGCCCGCGCAGCGCGTCGAGGACCTGCTCGCGGGATCGTCCGCGCAGGAGGAAGAGCACGAAGGGGTCGGCGTCGAGCAGCCAGCCCGCCTGGTAGCTGAGCGCCGCCGCGTGCAGGCAGGGGAGGTCCCAGGTGGGGCAGTCGCACTCGGGCTCGAGGTCGCCGATCCCCGGGAGCAGGGTGACGTCGGCGTCGACCGCGGCGGCCACGACGTCGCGGGGCATCTCGCCCGTGAGCAGTGCGGCGAGCCGCCCGGACCGCGATGCGAGGGTGCGCAGGAAGCGGTCCCACTCCTCGTCGGTCAGCGGTTCGAGCGAGACGACCGTGTGGTACATCTCGCCATCATCGTCTTGTACACGTGCTTGTACGGCTCCCGGGCTGACCGTGATCGACCCCACGCGCCCTGTCCGGGCGTAGGCGCGTCCCTTCTTGAGCGGCCCCGCGTCCAGGGCGAACTCCTCCATCGCCCGGACCCAGGCGCGTGCCCACCACGACTGGCCACGACGGACGGCACCCTTGGTCGCCGTGCCCGTCGGGGGGAAGGCGGGGAACCCCACGGCGCTCACGGGCGCCCCCTCTCGTCGCCGCCGGTCGACCGGCCTTCGCCCTCGGTCAGCACGTCGCCGTCGGCGCTCCGCAGCGATACCAGCTCCGCGAGCTCCGTGGTGCTCAGCTCGGAGATGGCGCCCTCGACGCCCCCGGCACCCAGCACGGCGTCGGCGAGCTCCCTCTTCGACTCGATCATGCGCGCGATGTGCTCCTCGATGGTTCCTTCGCTGGTCAGGCGGTGCACCTGGACGGGCCGTGTCTGCCCGATCCGGTAGGCCCGGTCGGTCGCCTGCTCCTCGACGGCCGGGTTCCACCAGCGGTCGAAGTGGATGACGTGGTCGGCTCGCGTGAGGTTGAGGCCCGTCCCCGCGGCCTTGAGGGACAGCAGGAACACGGGCGGCATCGCTTCGGTCGCCTGGAAGCGCGCGACCATCTGCTCGCGCTGCGCCACGGGGGTCCCGCCGTGCAGCAGCATCGTCGGCACGCCGCGGCGCGCGAGGTAGGACTCCAGGAGACGGGCCATCGCGACGTACTGCGTGAACACGAGGATCGCGCCCTCCTCGGCCCGGACGGTCGTGACGAGCTCGGTGAACGCGTCGAGCTTGCCCGAGCGTCCCGCCAGCCGGGGGTCCTCCTCGTGCAGGTACTGGGCCGGGTGGTTGCAGATCTGCTTGAGGTGCGTGAGCAGGCCGCCGATCATGGCGCGGCGCCCCATGCCCTCGGCGCGGTCGATGTCCTCGAGCGCCGATCGCACGGCGTCCTCGTAGAGCCCGACCTGCTCGGCCGTGAGCGGCACGACCTGGTCGGTCACGGTCTTGGGCGGCAGCTCGGGAGCGATCCCCGGGTCGGACTTGCGTCGCCGCAGCAGGAAGGGCCGCACCAGGCGCGAGAGGCGTTCGGCCAGGACGGGGTCGCGGGTCCCCTCGATCGGGTCCGCCCAGCGGCGCCGGAACTGCCCGCGCGTGCCCAGCAGGCCCGGGTTGAGCCAGTCCATGACGGCCCACAGCTCGGTGAGGTTGTTCTCCACGGGCGTCCCGGACAGCGCCACGCGCGCCTCGGCGGGGATCGTCCGCAGCGCCTTCGCGGTGCCCGACCCCGGGTTCTTGACGTGCTGTGCCTCGTCCGCGACGACCAGGCCCCAGCGGTGCGCACCGAGCACGGGGGCACTCCGCGAGGAGTCCGACAGGACCGTCCCGTACGTCGTCAGCACGAACCCGTCGTCGACCCCGCGCAGGTCGCGCGACGCACCGTGGAAGCGGCGCACCGCGACCCCCGGCGCGAACCGGCGGATCTCCTGCTCCCAGTTGCCCAGGAGCGAGGCCGGGCACACGACCAGGGTGGGCCCGGTGTCGGCGCCGACCGCCGACGGTCGGCCGGCGCCGTCGGGCCGGGAGCGGTGCAGGTGCAGCGCGATGAGCGTGATCGTCTTGCCGAGGCCCATGTCGTCCGCGAGGCACGCGCCGAGCCCCAGCCCGGTCAGCCGCGCGAGCCAGCGCAGGCCGTCGAGCTGGTAGTCGCGCAGCGAGGCGTCGAGCCCGTCCGGCACGACGACGTCGCGCGCCGGGGCGGGGTCCTCGAGCTCGGCGCGGAGCCGGTCGAGCCACGGCGTCGGCGTCACGACCAGGTCCTGGTCGCCCGCACGGACCACGCCCGTGAGGGCGGCCGCGACGGCGTCGAACGCCGAGACGGGCTGGGACGTCCGTCGCGTCGCGGCCTGCGTCGCAGCAGGATCGGCGAGCACCCACCGCCCCCGCAGCCGCACGACGGCGGAGCGCCCCTCGGCATGGACGCGCGCGAGGTGCTCACGCTCGGCCGCGGTGAGGCGGACCCCGTCGAGCGTCAGGTCGTGCGTGAGCGTCATGGGGCTCGACAGGGAGCCGGACGAGGCGGAGGCGCCCCCGTGCGCGCCGAGCCGCAGCAGCGCGGGGAGCGCTCCGGCGGGACCGGCCGGGGCCTCGGTCGGCGAGAAGACCGCGACGGACCGGACCTGGCCGGCGAGGCTCGCGGGCCACTCGACCTCGATCCCGCTCGCGCCGAGCGCCGCAGCCCCTTCGGCGAGGAGCTCGCGCACGTCGGCCGGGGCGAGGACGAGGGCACCGGGGACCGGTTGGTCGAGCAGACCGTCGAGCGCGGGCCACGCGTGGGCCCCCGCGCGCAGCCGCACCAGGACGTCCCCGATCGCCTCGCGCGCGCCCGGGTCGGTGCGGGCGGAGGCCCACAGCTCGTCGGCGGTCCGCGCGCCGTCCCGGCCGCGCACGACCACCGTCGCGAGCCAGTCGCGGCTCGCGAGGTCGTCGTCGGTGGGAGCGTCTACGTCGGGGAGGTCTGCGTCGCCCTCGGCGGGACGGCGGGCTCCCTCGACCGGGGACCGGTCACCGTCGACGGAGCCCGGCAGGGGTTCGAGCCGCAGGCTCACCGTGACGCGCGGGTCGAGCAGCGCGGCGACGTCGTGGGCCCAGGCGGCGAGGTCGTCGCGGTCCGGGTCCTCGGTCGGTGCGTCGGAGGCGCCTGCTTCGACCAGCAGCCGTGCGGGGCCCTCGGGCGCACCCGCGATCGCCGCGGAGCGCCGGACCCAGACGGTCGCGACCGTGTCCATGGCCGCCCGCACCCTGTCGGTGCGCGTCGCCGGTGCGGGCCTCGCCCCGTCGTCGGTCCCGTCGGGCATCGCGTCGGCGAGGGCGTCCACGCGGTCGAGGGCGGCGCCGTCGAGCGGGCCGACCCGCCAGCCCGTGCGGCCCGGGTCGACCACGGGCACGAGGCGACCGGCCGCGACGTGCCCGAGCGCCTCGGCGCACACCGCGCCCCAGAACACGTCGGCGGGGGCGCCGTCGCCCGCCGTCCAGGCGTCGAGCAGCGCGTCGATCCGTGACGGGGCGTCGCCGTCCGACGGGGAGCCGGTGGTCGGGTGTGGCGCTCGTCGCGGCACGGGACCTCTTTCCTGGTGCGTCGTACGGCCATCTTCCGAGCGATCAACGTACGATGTACGCAGATCATTCCCGACAGGTCGGGCGTTCGTCGAGCCCCCTCGATGATCCCCGATCCCTCCCGAGGAGGCAGTCCGTGCCGACCCCGACGGCTCCCGCACCACCCGCCGCACCCCAGCGCGACCCCGCACGCACCCTCGCGCTCCTGTGGGGCCTGCACGCCGACCGTGGCGCGCGAGGACCCCAGCAGTCCCGGACGCCCGCCGAGGTGGCGAGCGCCGCCGTCGGGCTCGCGGACTCCGAGGGGGCGCTCACCGGGCTGTCCATGCGCAAGGTGGCCGCCGAGCTGGGGATCGGCACCATGTCGCTCTACACGTACGTGCAGAACAAGGACGACCTCGTCGACCTCGTGGTCGACCGCGCGTACGGCGAGCTCTACCCGCAGGGCGAGGCGCCGGGAAGCACCTGGCAGGAGCGGCTGCGCGCGGTGGCCCGCGCCAACTGGGACCTGTTCGCGGCGCACCCGTGGCTCCTCGACATCGACCTCGCGCGCCCCGTCCTCGGCCCGGGCGAGACCCGCAAGTACGACGTCGAGCTGCGGGCGATCGACGGAATCGGGCTCGGCGACGTCGCGATGGACGCGACCGTGACGCTCGTCGTCGGGCAGGCGACCACCGCGGCACGCCGGGCCCGCGCGGCCCGTCTCGCGCACGAGGAGAGCGGGCAGACCGACGACGAGTGGTGGACGCAGAACGCCCCGCTCCTCGCGCGGATCAGCGAGATGAGCACGTTCGCCGTGGCCGGGCGGGTGGGCGCCACGGTCGGCGAGGCGCAGCAGTCCGCGTACTCGGCCGAGGCCGAGCTGGAGTTCGGGATCGAGCGCATCGTCGCGGGCGTGCAGGCGCTGGTCGCGTGAGGTGGCCCCCCGCCGCCCGGACCGACCCCAGGAACGCCCTCGTCACGACCGCGCAGGTCCTCCTGACGCTCGCGGGGATCCTCTACGTGGGCGTGGTCCTGGAGGCCGCCGCCGGGTGGCCCCTCGATCCGGCCCGGTCCTACCTGTCCGAGCTCGCCGCGCTCGACCAGCCGACGTCCGCGCTGTTCCGCAGCACCGACCTCGCCGCCGGGGCGCTCGTGGTCGCGGGGCTCACGGCCCTGGGAGTCGCCCACCGCCGTCGCCGTGCGGCGGGGCACCCGGCCGCGCCCCTCGTCCAGCACGTGACGTTCTGGGCGCTGGGGACGTTCGGCCTCGCGACCATGGCCGACGCTCTGCTGCCCCTCGACTGCGCGCTGTCCGTCGGGGACTGCGCCGCGCGCGAGGACGCGGGGACGCTGAGCCCCGCCCACCAGGCCCACACGTTCTCGAGCGTCACGTCGGGCATCAGCTCGTTCGTGGCGAGCGCGGGGATCGTGTGGCTTGCACGCGCCCGACGACGCACCCTCCTCGGGTCCTCGGCCCGCCTCGCGGGTGCCCTCGGACCGTTCCTGGGGATCGTGACCGGGGCGATCGGCATGTTCGGCAGCCCGCTGCCGCTCGGCACGGGCATCGCGCAGCGGATCCAGATCGTGGCCTTCTCGGTCGTCCTGGTCCTGGCGGTGCAGGTCCTGAGGATCCCGCAGCACGGGCGACGGTCCAGAGAGGACCGTGCGGCAGACCCGACGTCGGCATCCCCAGGCTCCTCCGAGGCGGCTCTCAGGGACGCGTGATGAACTGGGGCTCATGACGACGGTGACCGCGACCCCGCCCCCCACCACGTGGGTCGTCCTGCCCGGCCTGCTGCTCGCCCCTTCCGACATGGAGCCGCTCGCGCGCGTCGTGCGTGAGCAGTTCCCGGCCGCGACCGTGCTCGTGCTCGACTCGTGGGAGACGGCGGTGACCGCGCCGGTCGCCGCGATCCGGGCGTCGCTCGGCCTGACCGGGTCGCACCAGCCCGCGAGCATCGGCCTCGTGGGGCACAGCGTCGGCGGGCTCGCCGCGATCGAGTGGGCCCTGACGCACCCCGAGGAGCTCGGAGCCGTCGTGCTCCTCGACCCGACGGCTCCGTTCCTGCCGCGACGTCCCGAGCGGCCCGCCCCGGTCGGCGCGACGCTGTTCGCCGAGAGGCTGCTCCACGCGAGCGGCACCCTGCTCTCGCGCTGCGGAGCGGTGACGAGGCGCGGACCCGCGCTGCGCCGTCGGGCGTGGTACGACGGGACCCACCGCCCGGACCCCATGCCCGACGCCGAGGCGGCCCGACGCTACGGCACGCCCGAGGCGTGGCGCCTCCTGGTGGGGCAGTACGAGCAGAGCTGGTCGCAGGCCGAGCGCGTGACCGAGCTCTTCGCGCGCAACGCCGCGGCGCTCGACCGCCTGCCGGTCCGGCCCGTCCAGCTCGTCGGGTGGGGACGACGCGGGCAGGGCCCGTTCCTGCGGGAGGAGCGTGAGCTCGGGGCGCGCCTGGGAGCGCGCGTCTACGGTCTGCCGGGCGAGGGACACATGTTCCCGCTCACGAGGCCCGACGTCGTCGCGCAGGTCCTGCGTGGAGAGATCCCCGAGGGGGCGCTCGCCCCCGACGTGGAGGCGGCCTTCCGGTGAAGGCTGCCGGCTACCAGCCGGCCGCGTACTCGAAGTGCCAGGGCTCGGGCTTCGAACCGTTCGGCCGAGCCCACGCGGGGTTGTCCCACCCGTACAGCGGGGCGTTGGCGCGCAACCACTTGTACTGGGCCGAGCCCGGGCTCGACGCCGGGGCCGCGAGGTCGATCGCGAGGCCCCAGCCGTGGTTCGACGTTCCAGGGACGGCCGCGAGGCCGGGCTTGGCGGCGCGGGTCGAGACCTGCTCCCGGTAGGAGCGGTACGAGTCCGTCATGGGGATCGCCGAGCCGAACCGCTGCGCGTACGCCGAGGACAGCTCCTCGAGCATCGCTGCCGCGTCGCAGCGCAGCGAGTGGCTCGGGGCGAACGACAACGACGTGAGCGCCGACGCGGGGATCTTGCCGTTGGCGAAGTTGGTCGACCCGCACTGGTCGAGCAGGGTCGCGGCACGGACACGGCGCTCGGCCGCGAGCTCGGCCGGGGTCGCGGGCGCCGGGGTGACGACCGACCTGGACGGCTCGCCGAAGTCGTTGAGCTCCATGGCCATCTTGTCCATCGCCTGGCCGAGGTCCGCAGACGTGACCGGGCCTGTCGCCACCTCGTCCTGGGTGGCCGTCGTGTCGGCGACCTCGGTGCTGTCCGCGAGCGAGGTGCGCTCGTTCGAGCGCGAAGCCCGCTGCGAGCCCTCGCTGCGCTCGGCGAGGATCGACTCCTTGAGCGCGAGGAGCTCGGCACGCGCGGTCTCGAGCTCGTGCGTGGAGCTCGAGGACGCCTCTGCACGGGCCAGCAGGGCCTCCGCCTTGGCGATCATCTCGTCCTTGCCGGCGTCTGCCTGCGTGCTGCCGCCCTCGCCGTCGGCGAGGTCTGCCCGCTGCCCACCGGGGGCCAGGTCGCCCGACGCGGTGCCGGGGATGAACATGGGCACGCACGCCAGGGCGCCGACGAACGCCGCACCCGTCGCGGCACGGGCCACGAGACGCGAGCCGAACAGCGTGCCGCGTGCCGGGGTCGCGGGGGCGGCCACCGGGGTGGCGGCGGTCGCGGGGGCGCCCGACTTGCGCTCGCGTCGGCTCAGGGGCGGGAAGACCGGGTCGACGAGCACGGGCGTCGGGTCGGCCACAGCCGGGTCGGCGGCGACGACGGGCGTCGGCGTCGAGCGCAGGGGGGTCGGCGCGGGGACCATGACGACCGGGATCTCTCCCGACGGGGTCTGGAGCGGCGCCACGGCCTCGACGGCTGCACGCCGGATGCCGGTCGGCGGGAAGAGGGCGGTGCGCGGGGCAGCGGCGACGGCTGCCGCCGGGGCCGGGGCATGCAGGGCGGGGGCGGTGGCCGGGGTGGCCGCCGTCGGCACCCGGAGGGGGGCGAGAGCGGCTGGGCGAGCCGCGACCAGGACCTGCTGCATGGCGGACGTCACGGGGCGGGGAGCGCCGGTGTGCCGGTGCTCGACCTGCAGGTGGTCGACGTGGGGGCGTCCTTCGAGTCCGGCTGCGGCGAGCTCACGCGCGCGAAGCTCGGCCTGACGTTGACGCCGCGTGGGGGTCGGCGCGGCGCCGTGCGGGCGCTGCTGGACCGGTGCGGACGTTTCCACCTGACGTGACTCCTGTGCTCTGGGACGGCCTCCGGCGGGAGGTCGGCACTGACTGCGTGGTGCGGGAGCCAGTGGTCGTTGCCGTCCGTCGTGCGCCCGATCGCGGCCTACGTTACTCGTTCGTTATCGATGCGCGGAACCCCGTCCGTCGCCGATCCTGTCGGGGCCGCACGGTGGTGCGGAAAACTCGTCCGATCCCGACGCGGTCCCGAACCCCGGCTCGCCGAGGGCTGTCCGGTACGTCATGGTTGGTGCGGTCGACCACCGACAGGAATGAGGGACGATCATGCTGTACCTGTTCGCCGTGGTGTTCGGAGCCGCGACAGGAGTGGTCCTCGACCACCTCAAGCGGGAGCGGGCGACGACCGCGATGGTCGCGCTCGTGCTCGCCACCGGGGCCGGGGGTGGAGCCTTCGGCGCGGTGACGGACGCGCCCTACGCGGTCTCGGCCGCGATCCTCTCGCTGCCCCTCGGGATGCTGCTCGCCACGCTGCTCCGACGGGCCTCGCAGCGCTGACCGGCTCCGCCGCCTGCGGACGCCACGTGCCGGACCCGAGGTTCGTCAGGCAACCACGCGAGCCTGCCTGACGAACCTCGAGGTCGGCACGGCGGGCCGGACCGGCGTCAGCCGCGGGCCGAAGGGCGGACGAACGGGAACGCGAGCGTCTCGCGGATGCTCGCCCCGATGAGCATCATGTAGACGCGGTCCACCCCGATCCCGAGCCCGCCCGTGGGCGGCATCGCGAACTCCAGGGCGGACAGGAACTCCTCGTCGACCTCCATGGCCTCGGGGTCCCCCGCGGCCGCGAGCAGCGACTGCTGCGTGAGCCGGTCGCGCTGGTCCACGGGGTCGATGAGCTCCGAGTAGGCGGTGCCCAGCTCGGCGCCGAACGCCACGAGGTCCCAGCGCTCGGCGAGCCGCGGGTCGCGGCGGTGCGTGCGCGTCAGGGGCGAGGTCTCGAGCGGGAAGTCGGTGTAGAACGTCGGCTCGACGGTCTGCCCCTCGACGAACGCGTCGTAGAGCTCGGTCACGATCGCCCCGTGCGTCATGTCCGGCGTGAAGTGGACGCCCTTGTCCTCGCAGATCGCCTGCAGCGTGGCCATCGGGGTGTCCGGGGTGACCTCCTGGCCCACGGCCTCGGACACGGCCCCGTGCACGGTACGGACGGGCCACTCGCCGTCGAGCCGGACCACGGTCCCGTCCGCCCGGCGGGAGACCGGTTCGCCGTGCACCGCGATCGCGGCCTCGACGATGAGGTCGCGCGTGAGCTCGCGCATGGTCGTGTAGTCGCCGTACGCCTGGTACGCCTCGAGCGACGTGAACTCGGGGTTGTGGGTCGCGTCGACGCCCTCGTTGCGGAAGTTGCGGCCCAGCTCGAAGACCCGCCCGACGCCGCCGATCGCGAGCCGCTTGAGGAACAGCTCGGGTGCGATGCGCAGGTACAGGTCGAGGTCGTACGCGTTGATGTGCGTCGTGAAGGGCCGGGCGTTCGCGCCGCCGTGCACGCGCTGCAGGATGGGGGTCTCGACCTCGATGAAGTCGCGGGCCGCGAGCGAGTCGCGCAGGGACTTCACGGCCTTGCTGCGTCCGCGCAGGATCTGCGCGGTCCGGGTGTCGAGGGCCAGCTCCATGTGCTTGAGCCGGACCTTGGCCTCGGCGTCGGCGAGGCCGCGGTGCTTGTCGGGCGGCGACGTCAGGGCCTTGGACGCCATCTGCCAGGCGCTCGCGTGCAGCGACAGCTCGCCACGGCGGCTGCGGGTCAGGTCCCCCGTGACGCTCACCTGGTCGCCCAGGTCGACCGCGCGTCGCCAGAGCGCGAGGTCCGGCCCGGGGCGGTCCGCCGTGAACATGACCTGGATCTCGTCCGTCCCCTCGCGCAGGTCCGCGAAGATCACGCCGCCGTGGTCGCGCAGCCGCACCACGCGCCCGACGACGGACAGGTCGCCCGGGGTGGTCACGTCGCCAGGCGACGCGCTCGCCCCGGCCGGTGCGGCGCCGTCGTGCCCCGAGGTGGTGCGTGCCGGGCCGAGCGACACGCCCTGGCGCACCGCCTCGCCGATCGAGACCGTGCGCGGGACCGAGACGGGGTAGGGCTCCATACCCGCCGCGCGCAGCACGCCGAGCTTGGCGTGACGCGTGGCCTGCTGCTCGGTCAGGCGACGCGTGGGCGCCGAGACCGTGAGCAGCGCGGTCTCCTGGGCTCGCACGGCCTCTGCGAAGGCTGCGGAGACCTCGGGCCGGTGCAGGTCCGGCGAGCGGTCGCGGCGGTGGAAGAGGTTCGGGGTGTTCGGCAGGAAGCCCTCGGCCTGGCCCACCGCGAAGATGACCTGCGTGAGCTGGCCCGCGTTCTGGAAGCACAGCAGGCGCGGCTTCCAGTCCGGCAGGTACTTCTCGTTCGACTTGTACAGCGAGTCGAGCTGCCAGAACCGCGACGCGATGAGCAGCACGCGGCGGTTGAAGCGCTGGATCGGCGTCGCGCCGATACGCGCCCCCTGCTCGAACGAGCCACGGAACATCGCGAAGTTCATCGAGATGCGGTCGACGCCCGCGCCGCGGCCGGCCTTGACGAGCTCGGTCACCATGAGCTCGGTGACGCCGCTGACGGCCTCCGGGTGGCGGCGCATCACGTCGAGCGACAGACCGCGACGACCCCACGGCACGAACGCGAGGAGCCCGCGAGGGTTCCCGTCGGCGTCGTGCGCGGAGACGATCATCTCGCGCGGGTCGGCCGCGTCCCCGAGACGGCTGAGCGACATCGAGAAGCCGCGCTCCTCGCCGTGCCGCCACTCGTCGGCCGCGGCGACCAGGGTCGCGAGCTCGTCGACCGGGATCTCGGCCTGGCGCCGGACCAGCACCCGGTAGCCCTCACGCTCGGGGCGCGCGACCGCGTGCCGCACCGACCGCATCGCCGGCCCCTCGAGCGTGAACGTCCGCGTGTTGATGATCGCCTCGTCGCCCAGCGCGATCGGGTGCAGGTCCACGGCCTGGAACGCCTTGGCGCCCAGCTCGCTCGTCGACAGGACGGCGGGCACCCAGCCGAAGCGTCGGGCGTGCGCGCGCCACTGCTCGATCGCGTCGGGCCAGCTCGCCTTGTCCCCGATCGGGTCGCCCGCCGCGAGGCACACGCCCGAGATGACGCGGTAGGAGATCGCGGCCCGCTGGTCGTGCGAGAAGATCGCGCTGCGGTCCCAGCGCGTCGCGAAGTACTCGAGCGAGTCGTCGCTCGGGAACTCGAGCAGGAGCTTGCGCACCGCGAGCTCGTCGGCCGCCTCGACCTTGGCGTCGTGCGGGGCCGAGCGCATGAAGACCGCGATCGCGAGCACCAGGGCGAGCGCCGAGATCAGGCCCGCGACGAGCGCGAGCCACCCGGGACCCGAGCCGTCGGCGTGCAGCGGGTAGTCGCTGGGCTTGAGGCCGAGAGCGACCGACAGGCTCCAGTTCACCCGGTTGCGCATCCCGTGCAACGTGTGCGGGAAGACCTCCAGCAGAAGGAGCGTCAGGAAGGCCGACACCGCGACGCCGCCCACGAGCACGAGGATCGCCCGCCACCACGCGCCCTTGCTGACCCTGGCAGGGAACGCGGAGCGGGCCGCGATCAGCAGGATCACGGCCGCGACGGCGACGATCCAGGACGCGATCTCCAACGGCGTCAGGACCAGGCCGTCCGAGCGCAGTGCCTGCTTGTCCTCGTCGAAGACCCACAGCAGGCCCACCGCGAGCCCCAGCACCGCGACCGGGAACTGCCACACGATCACGACGAACCACAGGGCGGCGCGCTGGCGCCGCAGCAGCCCGCTCGCGATCACCCCGACCAGGACCACCGAGAACACGCTCGGGAAGGTGGGGATGTTCAGGACCGCCAGCCAGTCGCTGACGGTCCGGACGAACCCGGGGGCGAACAGCAGCAGGATCAGCGCGAGCACGAGCCAGAAGGCCACGGCCTGCACGATCCTCCCCGCCCACGAGGCGACGGTCTCCGCCCAGGGAGGGGCGGAGGTGCGGGAGAGGGAGGTCGAGCGGGGCATGCGTGCTCCTTGGTGCAGGTCGGTGCACTCATTCAAGCGCAGGAGCGGGGGATGCGAGAGGTGGAGCGGGACGGGCGCGCCCGGCGCGTCCCGGCAGAGGCGCTCCTGCGAACGCGACCGTGACGACCCCCGATCGGGGCCGTCACGGTCATGCGGGCTCTCCTGTGGACCTCACAGAGAGGTCGCCTTCACGACCTCTACCTGATCGTGAAGGGGATGGGTTCGGCCACGAGTGCCCCGTCGAAGAAGAAGGGTGGACTGGACTGCATGGCGCTGTTGACGGGCCCCCACGTGCCGTCCTGAAGACGGAGCGAGTAGGCCGACACCCTGTAGGGCTTGTAGGCAGAGAGCAGGTAGTCACCCGGTGGCAGGTTCGGGCTGTCCGGCGTGGCGCACGATCGAGGAACGACCTCGAATTGTTCCCTGACGGGCGTCTGCTCGTCGAGGTGAGTGTTCCGCCGCTGGTCATCGATTCGCATGCCGTTGGCGACAATCAGTCCGTCCTTCGTGAGGCTCCAGAAGACCAGCCCCCCGAACTCGGCGTCGTCGACCCTGGCATTGGGCACTGCTGACTGAGTCAACTCCACGGTCACGGTCGAACCGCTCACGACCGTCACATCGGGTTGGCCGAACTTCAGCTGTCCCAGCGCCTCACCCTTGGTGGGTGTGAGCGCGGGGGCGAGGCACATGCCGACATCCTGGTACTCATCCTCCGGCGCCCCCAGAAGACCGGGGAAGGTGAACGTGGGTGACGCGAAGCCGCCAGGGTTGACGGGGCCTGCGGGGGGCTCGGCGTCGGTGGCCGTCGGGGGCGGGCTCGTCGTGGGCTCGTCGTCGATCGCGACCCCGGCGATGCTCGTGAGCCTGCCGGTGTCGTCGATCGTGACGGTCCAGGGGCCGCCGACGACGGTCGCCGCCGCCGGGGTCCCGTGCGCGGGCGTGATCTCGGCCGTCACGGTGCCGATGGCCGAGTACGTCCCGGCCGCGAGGGGTGCGGTGTCGCACGCCGCGACGTCGGACGGCCACAGGTCGGCCGTCTCGCCGGGGTCCAGGTCGAGACGAGCCGGGGACTCCTCGGCCGGTGCCTCGTCGGTCGTGGGGATCGCGACGACGTCGCCCTCGGCGTCGATCAGGTGGACGGCGACGCGGCCGGGGGAGCCGATCGTGAGAGCGGAGTCGCTCGTGCTGGCCAGGTCGAAGGGCCGGCTCGTCGCGCCGTTGGGCGCGAGCGTCAGGGGGGTGGTGGTGGCGAGGACCTCCGAGAGGTCGTCACCGCACACGGGTGCGAAGGTCCCGCTGAGGGGTTCGACGCTCGTCGTGGGTGAGGGGGTGATCGGGGGAGCGGGGAGGATCTCGATGGGTGCCGGGGTGAGGAGTCCGGAGAGTCCGATGCCTGCGAGGCCCAGGACGACGAATCCGCTCGCTCCCAGGGCGGTGGCGCGCTGGCGGCGGGATCGCTTGACGAGGCGGCGGACCTCGAGGGTCCCGGTGGTTCCGTCGGTGGCGGCGGCGCCCGCGCTGGCGGCGATGTCGGAGAAGGCGGTGTCGAGGTGCAGGGGAGTCGGTGGCAGGTGCTTGTCGTTCATCGGGCTCCTCCCAGGGGAGTGACGTCGAGGTCGTCGGACGGCGTGTCGATCGGGCCGAGGCAGGCTGCGAGCTTGCTGTTCGCGTCGCTCAGGTAGCGCTTGACGGTGCCTTCGCTGAGGGAGAGCTGGTCGGCGACCTGGCGGACCGTGAGGTCGGAGTAGAAGCGCAGGACGACGCATGCGCGTTCGCGGGGTGAGAGCGTCATGAGTGCTTTCTGCACGTCGAGGCGGGCGTCCGTGGCGGCGGGGGTTCCGGGGCCGGTCGTCTCGGGCTCGTCCGACCCGGTGAACAGGTGTCGGACGCCTTCCCAGTGGCGTCGTCGTCGGAACCCGTCGAGGTAGGTCGTGAGGATCGCCTTGCGGACGTAGCTCTCGGCGAGCTGGAAGTCGATCGCGGCACGTCCGCGCCGGAACGTGCGCACGAGTCCTTCCTGGACGAGGTCCTCCGACTCCCGCAGGTCGCCGCACAGGAGGTACGCGTACCCCACGAGCGCTCTCCGACGGGTGCGGACGATCTCGTCCAGCACCTGTTCCCAACGGGCCATGAAGTCCTCCTGCGTCGATCAGCGTGCCCTGTCACCGCTCTCAACGAGCACCACCGACGAAACGTTGGGGTGAAGCCGGAGCGGGGCCGTGCGCCGCTGTGCAAGCAACGCACGGCCCTCCGGCCACGGCTAGCAGACCTGCAGGATCTTGGCGAGCGGGACCGGGTCGATGCTCCGGGTCGCCACATCGATCTGCATCGCCCACCAGACCCGCGGCGAGTCGATCCACCGTGCCCGGATCTCGTCGTGCCGGGGGGACCTGTCGCCCGGTACGGGGTGATCGACGAGATACCGGAGATCGGCGGCCAGGTCGGCCGGATAGGCAGAGCGGGTCGTGACCGACTCGGTGATGGCCTCGCAGATCTCGCCGTCTCTCGTGGGAGGAGCCGTGGCTGGGGTCCCGCCGTCGAGGACTCGGAGGGTGAAGGTCGGCTGGTCTCCCGATTCGTCGAGCACCACCTCGTATGTCCCGACGAGGCGGTTGGACGGCCAGGAGCTCGTGAACGCGTCGGAGAAGAGCGAGCCGCCGTGCACTTCCATGGCCCAGCCGTCGTCGCTGGTGGTGCGATCGCGGCCGAGGTCTTCAGCCTTGGCGGGCAGCGTCAGTCGTCGGGTCTCGCCCTGTTCGACGACCTCGACGACCTGCCAGTCCGAGGTCACGACGAATGCGAGGTCCACGGCGGCCGGGACGCCCGTCGTCGCCGCACCTCGGAGGGCCTCGAAGACCGCCGAGTCGTCGTCGCCGATCACGTCACGGACCTCGATCGGAGCGGGGTCGGGCTCGGCAGTAACCGTCAAGGGGACGGGCTCCGATACGAGCCAGCCGTCGAACAGCGACCCTGTCGTCTCCGGCCCCACGGAGCCGTCGGGCTGGATGTGCGCCCAGGAGTCGAGCTGGAACCGGTACAGCGCGAACAGCTGGTAGTCGCCGGGCAGCATCGAGGGCGAGTGGTCGTCGAGCCCTTCGGGGTCGCAGGACGCGAACGAGTCGATACTCATCTCCCAGGAGATCGACGACCCCGGCTCTGGGGCGAGAGTGCCTGTGGTCTCCGGAAGGGGGAGCGCCGAGCTGACGATGAGCCCGTCCTGCACGACGACGTAGGCACCCGGCAGCTTCTCCTCGGCGAGGTTGATCCGCGCGTCGTCGGTGAAGGTCGTCGTGACCGTGGTGTCGACGAGGTCGAGGTTCTGCACCGTCAGTCCGGTCGCGTCGATGCGCAGACGTGCGGGCAGGTCGTCGCCCGTCGGGGTGGGGGCCGGCTGCTGGCATGCGAGGTCCTGCGCGGTGAGAGGAGTCGGGAAGGTCGGCACGGACGTGGGCGACGGCGACTCCGCCGGTGCGACCGGCTCGGGCCGGACGGTCTGGGGCAGGGAGATCGCGGCGACGCCGAGCGCCCCCGCGACGCACAGCGTCGTCGCCCCGAGGGCGACCTTCTTCGCTGCCCGACGGCGCCGCGTCCGTCCGCGGACGACGGCGAGGTGGGTGTCGAGGCCGGGCAGGGACGCGTCGTCGACCAGGTCGCGCAGGGCGCGGCCCAGGTCGTCCTCGTGGTTCGAGGGGCCGTGGTCGGTGGTGCTCACTTCGTGGTCCTCCCGTTCGTCGTGCGCGGTGCCGTCCCTGTGATCCGGGTCGAGGCTGGAGCCGGCCCGCGGGCCGGGGTTGGGTGTGCCGTGTCGGGCGTGGTCCGGGGGGTCGGAGCCGACGCCGTGCTCGTCGGGGCGGCGACCGTCCTCGGGGTACCGGCGCCCAGCGTCTGCTGCATGACGGCCATCGCGTCGGACAGGTGACGCTTGACGGTCCCTTCGGCGCAGTCGAGCTCTTCGGCGATGCGCGGGACCGTGAGGTCCTCGTAGTACCGGAGCACGACGCACGCCCGCTGGCGCGGCGTCAGGCCTGCGAGGGCGCGGGCGGTGTCCGCGCGGGCCGAGGCGGGGGCTTCCGGTCCGGGGACGCCCTCCCGTTGGCCGACGAGATGCCGTAGCCCGAGCCAGTGGCGCCGGCGCCGGTACCCGTCGAGGTACAGCGTGAGGATGGCGCGGCGCACGTACCCCTCGAGGTGTGCGACGTCTCGGTCGGCCTCCTGGCCGTCGTCGTCGTCGAGCGTGAAGAGCCGCGTCCCGCCCGCAGGTGCGCCGGACGCGGTCTGCCGCGCCGTCGTCGGGCCCCTTCCGCGGAGCCTGGAGAACACCTTGACGAGCGCGTCCTGCACCACGTCCTCCGCGTCACGCCTGTTCCCGCAGAGCAGGTAGGCGTATCCCACGAGCGCAGCACCGCGCCGGATGCTCAGCGCGGTGAGCTCGTCGTCCCAGTCGGCCACCGTTCCCCCTTCGTCCTCAGCCCGACCGCCCCTGGTGGGCGGTGTCACTGATCATGACGCGTGGCGCCCGCGGATCGTTGGGGGTGAAGTCCGGCGCGTGACGCACGTCGCCCCGCGTCCCGGGTGGGGGGTGCGGGGCGGTGCGGGGGTGTGTGGGGTGGGTGGTGGTCAGGGGGCGGTGACGAAGAGGTGGCGGGCGACGTCGTCGGGCAGGTCCAGGACGGTCTCGGCGCCGTCGGCCCAGACGGTGAACCCCCCGGCCTCGGGGGTGATCGTGACCTCCTGGCGGGGCAGGATGCCCGCGGCCGCCAGGCGCGCGAGCAGGTCCGTGTCGGTCTGCAGGGGCTCGGCGATGCGCTGGACGACCACGCGCAGCGCGCCCGGCGCGCGCCCGGCACGGTCGGCCGCGGCCACGAACGCGGGCAACGCCACGACCCCGTCGAGGTACTCGATCTCCACGATGTCCTCGCCCAGCTCCGACAGACCCGGGATCGGGTTGCCGTACGGGTCGTGGTGGGGGTGGTCCAGCAGACCGATCAACCGCTTCTCCACGAGCTCGCTCATCACGTGCTCCCACCGGCACGCCTCCACGTGCACGAACTCCCAGTCCAGCTTGATCACATCGGTCAACAACCGCTCCGCCAACCGGTGCTTGCGCATCACCCGCTGCGCCTTCGCATGACCCTCAGGAGTGAGCTCCAGATGACGATCCCCCGTCACCACGACCAGACCATCACGCTCCATGCGCGCCACCGTCTGAGAGACCGTCGGACCCGAATGACCCAGCCGCTCCGCGATCCGCGCACGCAGAGGGACGATCCCCTCCTCGTCCAGCTCGTAGATCGTCTTCAGATACATCTCGGTGGTGTCGATCAGGTCGGTCACGTCGCACTCCGGGCTAAAGTTGAAGGATTCCAATCTTGGAACATCTCCAAATGTTACGCCACGTGCGCACCCGTGGCGAGACGGGTCGACGCCCGTCGGAGGCGCCACGCACGACGTCTCGTGACCCACGCCACACATGACTAGACTCGGGCGCATCCTCCGGGGGTGCCGGAGGACCAGCCGGTGACCCCGGTCCAGCAGTCGTCAAGGAGGACGGATGCTCACGCTCAGCTCCACCAGTCTCACGATCGTCGCGGTGATCGGGGCCATAGGTCTCGCCGCGCTCGTCTTCGCGTTCGTCCTCAGACGCCAGGTCCTGGCCGCTCCCGAGGGCACCGCGAAGATGCAGGACATCGCCCAGGCCATCCAGGAGGGGGCCTCGGCCTACCTCAACCGGCAGTTCCGGACCCTGGCGCTGTTCGCGGTGATCGTCTTCGGACTACTGTTCCTGCTCCCCGGCGACGCCGGGATCAAGGTGGGACGGTCGGTCGCGTTCCTCGTCGGTGCCGGGTTCTCCGCGTGCATCGGCTACCTGGGGATGTGGCTCGCGGTGCGCGCGAACGTGCGCGTCGCGTCGGCCGCGACCAGACCCGGGGGGCGGGCCGAGGGCGCGCGCGTCGCGTTCCGCACCGGAGGCGTGGTGGGGATGTCCGTCGTGGGTTTAGGTCTGCTCGGTGCGGCCGGCGTGGTGCTGCTGTACCGAGGAGACGCTCCGGCGGTGCTCGAGGGGTTCGGGTTCGGGGCTGCACTGCTCGCGATGTTCATGCGCGTGGGCGGCGGGATCTTCACCAAGGCGGCGGACGTCGGTGCCGACCTGGTGGGCAAGGTCGAGCAGGGGATCCCCGAGGATGACCCGCGCAACGCCGCGACCATCGCGGACAACGTGGGCGACAACGTGGGCGACTGCGCGGGCATGGCCGCGGATCTCTTCGAGTCCTACGCCGTCATGCTCGTCGCGGCCCTCATCCTCGGCAAGGCCGCGATGGGCGAGCAGGGGCTCGTCTTCCCGCTGATCGTCACGGCCATCGGCGCGTTCGTCGCGGTGCTGGGCGTCTTCATCACGCGTATCCGCGGCGAGGAGAACGGCCTGCGGGCCATCTACCGCGGGTTCTACCTCTCGGCGCTGCTCGGCGCGGTCCTCGCAGGCGTCGCGGCGTTCGCGTACCTGCCGTCGTCGTTCTCGGAGCTGTCGGGCACCGCGGACCTGGGCGACGTCACGAGCGACCCGCGCGTGGTCGCGGCGCTCGCCGTCCTCATCGGCGTGGTCCTGGCGGGCATCATCCTGTGGGTCACGGGCTACTTCACGGGCACGACGTCGAAGCCCACCCTGCACGTCGCCGCCACCTCGCGCACGGGTGCTGCCACGGTCGTCCTGTCCGGGATCGGGGTCGGGTTCGAGTCCGCGGTCTACACCGCGGGCATCATCGCGGCAGCGATCTGCGGGGTCTTCCTCATCGCGGGCGGCTCGGTGTGGCTGTCGCTCTTCCTCATCGCGCTCGCCGGCTGCGGGCTCCTGACGACGGTCGGCGTGATCGTCGCGATGGACACGTTCGGGCCCGTCTCGGACAACGCGCAAGGAATCTACGAGATGTCCGTCGGCGAGGCCGGTGACGGCGACCCGGAGGCCGCGCAGATCCTCACCGACCTCGACGCCGTGGGCAACACGACCAAGGCCATCACCAAGGGCATCGCGATCGCGACCGCCGTCCTCGCGGCGACCGCGCTGTTCGGGTCCTACGCCGACGCGGTGGGCGGGGCGCTCGCGGACATCACGAACCCGGCCGGCGGCCTCGTCGTCTCGATGCTCGACTACTCGATCATCTCGCCGATCACCCTGGTCGGCGTGATCCTCGGCGCCGCGACCGTGTTCCTGTTCTCGGGCCTCGCGATCGACGCCGTGACCCGCGCTGCCGGCGCGATCGTCTACGAGGTGCGCCGCCAGTTCCGCGAGCACCCCGGGATCATGACGTACGACGAGCGCCCCGAGTACGGCAAGGTCGTCGACATCTGCACGCGCGACTCGTTGCGCGAGCTCGCGACGCCGGGCCTCCTGGCCGCCTTCGCACCCATCGCGGTGGGCTTCGGGCTCGGCGTCGGACCGCTCGCGGGCTTCCTCGCGGGGGCCATCGGGGCGGGCGTGCTCATGGCCGTCTTCCTGGCGAACTCGGGCGGTGCGTGGGACAACGCGAAGAAGATCGTCGAGGACGGCGCGTACGGCGGCAAGGGGTCGCCCGCGCACGAGGCGACCGTCGTCGGCGACACCGTGGGCGACCCGTTCAAGGACACGGCCGGTCCGGCGATCAACCCGCTGCTCAAGGTCATGAACCTGGTCGCGGTGCTCATCGCTCCCGCCGTGGTCGCGCTGAGCGTGCCCGCGGACGCCAACCACGCGCTGCGCATCGGGATCGCCGTGGTCGCGGCGGGCATCGCGTTCGGGGCCGTCATCCTGTCGAGGCTGCGTGCGGCGCGCGTGGACCGCGAGCAGATGTCGGAGGAGCCGCAGGCGGTGCGCGCGGGCTGAGGTCCACAGGTCCTCCTGCGTCGAGCCCTCCTGCGTCGACCTGTCAGAACGAGCGTGACCTCGAGGTCACGCTCGTTCTGACAGGCCGCGTGCCGGGTGGGCCGCCCGCGTCAGCGCCAGTGCTCGAGCAGCCGCGCCGTCGTCCCCGTCGCCTTGTCGAGGACGTCCTCGGTCCCGTCGGCCGCCGCGGACAGGAGTGCTGCGTCGATAAAGTGGCCCAGGAGGTCGACGTCGGTGACGTGGTCGTACCCGCTCGCCTCGAGCACGGTCCGCAGGGCCGCGAGCAGCCGGGGGCGGGACGCGCGCAGGATGGGGCGCAGCGCGGGGTCGCGCATCGCGGTGAGCACGGGGTCGAGCCGGACGTCGACGACCTGGTCGTCGACCGAGGGTGCGTAGAACGTCTCGATGAGCAGCCGAGCCGTGCTCGCGGTCGAGCGGTCGCGTCGCGCCAGGCCTGCGGCCTTCTCGGTCGCGGCCGTGCCGCGCAGCTCCTCGGCGGCCTCGACGGCGGCTGTGACGAGCGAGGAGCTCGACGGGAAGTAGTACGAGGCGGAGCCCTGCGGCACGCCCGCCGCCCGGGCGACCCGTCGGTGGGTCACTGCGGGGAACCCTTCGGCGAGCAGGAGCCGCGCGGCGGCCTCGACCATGGCGCGCTGGCGATCGCTGCTGCGGGCCTGGACGGGGATGCGCGCGTCGGTGCTCCGGCGGCGGGCGCCCGCAGCGAGGTCCGGGGGGCCGGCGAGGGGAGTGTCGGGGCGCACGAGGAGGGGTGCACCCTCCGGCCCGGTGTCGTGGGAGGGGTCGACCGTCTCTCGCTGCGTCGCGCTCACGCGGTCATCCTAGGGAGGAATCGGACCAAGGGGGCGACGATCGCCGTGACGGACCGGTGACGGTCGCGGGGCAGGGCGGGAGCGGGGTCGGTGGCGGATTTTCTGCGCAGGGTCACCAGCCCGCATCATGGAGGGATGAAGACCTCGTTCCTGCGCCCGACGTCGGCGCTCGCCGTCGTCGCGCTGCTCGCCCTGGGGGCCTGCTCGGGAGGCGACGACGCCGCGTCGTCCGCCTCATCGCCGAAGGCGGCCGCGAGCGAGAGCGCGGCCGACAGTGCTGCCGTCGACGCCGCGACCGATGCCGCTTCGGCAGCCGACGCGGACGCCGGAGCAGCAGCCGCGGCGGAGGGCGGGGACGCGGCACCCGCCGTCGACACCTCGTTCTGCGCGCCGATCGAAGCCGCGTGGGCCGCGGCCAACACCGCGCAGGTCTCGATGAGCGTGGACCACCCGCGCACCCTGGTGACCGGTTTCGAGAACGCCCGGGTCGCGCTCACGAGCGTCGAGCCTCCTGCGGACGTCGCGACCGACTGGAAGACGGTGACCAGCTACGTCTCGACCGCGGCCAAGGCGCTCGCGAAGGCCGACAGCGACTCCCCGAAGGAGATCGTCAAGGCGCTCGACGACGCGGGCAAGGACCTCGACACCCAGGCGATGACGGCCGCCTCGGCGCGCGTGACGACGTACCTGGACACCACCTGCACCGGGTGAATCGGATGGGGAGAACTCCCCTGCGGGCGAATTCTGGCGACGTTGCTCACAGCAATGCTCCAGGATGGGGTCCGTGACCAACCGAAAAAGCTCGACCACGACCGTCGGCGGCCTCGCGACCGCCGTCCTCCTGACCCTCTCGCTCGCGGCCTGCAGCGGCGGTGGCGCCGACGTCGCCGCGTTCTGCAAGGCGGGCGAGGACCTCGACTCGACCATGTCCGACGTCGACCCCTCGGACCTCGCCAGCACGGGTGACGCGTTCACGACCCTGGCCGCCGAGATGAAGAAGATCACGGCCCCCGACGAGGTCGCCGCGGACTGGACGGTCCTCACCGACGCCATGTCCGGGGCCGGCGACGCCTTCACCGAGCTCAACGACCTCGACCCGACGGACCCGGCCTTCCTCGACAAGGCCACGGCGGTCGGCGAGGACATCCAGAGCGACAAGGTGACGGCCGCGATGAAGAACCTCGAGACGTTCTCCGCGGAGAACTGCACGGCCTGACCCGAGCACCCGCCCGACGGGGCCGGTCCCGCAGCACGCGCTGCGGGGCCGGCCCCTCGTCGTCGGTCGGGGCGCCGCGCGGGTCGACCGGGGGAGGATAGGGGCATGTCCCTCGGTGAACCCACGATCGACCCACGCCTCCTGCCGCTGCTGCGCGACGACCTCGCGGCCGCCTCCTACACGGTCGACGGGGTCGAGGACTTCCTCGGTCCGCTCGCTGCCGCGGCCCTGCACCGCGAGCAGGCCGTCCCCGCCCTGCGTGTCGCCCGGGCCGCGCTCGGCGACGCGACGGGTGCGACGTCGTCGGGCCGCAAGGACCCTCGTGCGGTGCTCGCCGCGCTGTTCCTGCTGGGCCTCGAGGTCCGCCGCGCGGACCTCGACGCCGCCCTGCCGCGCGTCGGGGCAGACGGCGCCGCTCGCCTCGGGCTCGTGGCCGCGGCGGGCAACGGGCCCGACGACGGCGTCCGCGCCCTGGCGGACCTGCGCCCCTACGCCGCGGCCGACGCGGCCGGTCCGGTCACGTGGTGGCTGGCCTCGGACCTGGGCGAGCTCGCGACCGGGCGACGTCTCGCGGGCGACCACGTCCTCGGCGCGGGCGGCGCCTCGATCACGCTCGCGCAGGTCACGATGCGCACGCCCGTGGGCCGGGTGCTCGACCTCGGGACCGGCTGCGGTATCCAGGCGCTGCACGCCTCGCGGCACGCGCAGTCGGTCGTCGGGACCGACATCTCCCGGCGTGCGCTGCGGTTCGCCGAGTTCAACGCGGCCCTCGACGGCGTGAGCCTGGACCTGCGCGAAGGGTCGATGCTGGACCCTGTCGCGGGCGAGCAGTTCGACCTCGTGGTCTCCAACCCGCCGTTCGTCATCACGCCGCGCGGGGCCTCGGGAGCGACCAGCGCCCTTCCCGAGTACGAGTACCGCGACGGCGGCCGTGCGGGCGACGACCTGGTGCGCGACCTGATCCTGGGCGTCGGGGACGTGCTCGCACCGGGCGGTGTCGCGCAGATGCTCGGCAACTGGGAGCACCGGCGGGGCGAGCCCTGGACCGAGCGCGTCGGGGCCTGGCTCGAGGAGGCCGGGCTCGACGGTTGGATCATCCAGCGCGAGGTCCTCGACCCGGCCGAGTACGCCGAGACGTGGATCCGCGACGGCGGCACGACCCCCGAGCGCGAGCCCGGGGCCTGGGCCGCGTCGTACGAGGCGTGGCTCGACGACTTCGCGACGCGCGACGTCGAGGCCGTGGGGTTCGGGATCGTGACGCTCCGCAAGCCCGCCGCGGGCCACGGCGTGAGCCTGCGCCGCCTCGAGGAGCACACGGGGTCGGTGCGCCAGCCGCTCGGCGGGCACCTCGCGGCCTCGCTCGCGGCCCACGACTGGCTCGAGGCGCGCGACGACGCCGCGCTCGCGTCGTCGCGGCTGTCCGTGGCGCCCGACGTGACCGAGGAGCGCTACCTGACGCCCGGCGCCGAGGACCCGAACGTCGTGATCGTCCGGCAGGGCGACGGCCTGGGCCGCGGGATCCAGGCGTCGACCGGGCTGGCGGCGCTCGTGGGGGCGAGCGACGGCGAGCTGACCGTGGGGCAGCTCATCGGGGCGATCGCGTCGCTGTTCGAGGTCCCGGCCGGCGACCTCGCGGGCGAGCTGCTCCCGGCGGTGCGCGGCCTGGTGCGGGACGGCTTCCTGCTCCCGTGACGCTCGGGGTTGCCTCTGGGGTGCCGAGCACGGGGTTGAGGCCGTTCTCCCGGCGATGACGGCCTCAACCTCGTGCTCGACCGCACGGAACCTCGTGGTCGGCCGCAGCGACCGGAAAGGCCGTGCGGCGGGCGCCGCGCCTCCCTAGGTTGAGCCCATGACCTCTCGCATCCAGCACACGACGTTCGACGCCCGCGACGCCCACGCGCAGTCGGTCTGGTGGCGCGGGGTCCTCGGCTACGTCGAGGACCCCGACGACCCGAACCTGCCCGGCCACGAGGAGTGCATGATCTTCCCGCCCGCGGGCGCCGACGCCCCCGCCGAGTCCCGCGGGCGCCTGCTGTTCATCGAGGTCCCGGAGGGCAAGGAGATCAAGAACCGGCTCCACCTGGACCTGCGGCCCACCGACGGGACGCGCGAGCAGGAGGTCGAACGGCTCGTCGGCCTGGGGGCGACCAGGCTCGCCGACCACAGACGCCCCGACGGCTCCGGGTGGATCACGCTCGCGGACCCCGAGGGCAACGAGTTCTGCATCCTGCGCAGCGACGCCGAGGTCGCGGCCCAGGGCGGCTGATCCGCACCCCGCTCGGCCCCCGTCAGTCCCGCCCGAGGATCATCGCGAGGCTCAGCTCGCGCACGGTGCGGGCGTCGTCCCCGGTGGGCGCCAGCTCCGGGGTCGCGAGCGTCAGGTGCTCGGCTCCCACGACGGTCGCGAGCGCGATGGTCGCGCGCGCCCGGGCCTCGGCGGGCGTGAAACCCGCCGACCGCAGGAGGCGCGTGACGACGTCGAGCCGTCGGGCCGTGACGCGGGACATGGCCTCGGCGACGCCCGGGAGGTCGGTCTGCGCGTAGAGGAGCTGCTCGCCCGTCCGGGGCGAGCGGCGGCGCGTGACCGCCGTGAAGAGCGCGGCGAGCTGGTCCGCGGGACTGCCGGGCGTGGCCTCGACCTCCTCGACGATCCGCGCGGTCTCGGCCTCCCAGCGGGCGAGGACGGCGTCGACGAGGGCCTGCCGGTCGGCGAAGTGCCAGTAGAACGACCCCTTGGTCGCGCCGAGCGCGCGCGCGACGGGCTCGACCTTGACGGCGTCGAGCCCGGCGGTCGTGAACGCGTCGTAGGCGGCGTCGACCCAGGCGGCGGCGTCGAGGCGGGTGGTCGGCGGCATGCTCCGTACGCTACCGTACGGAGTGTCCGTACGGTGGCGTACGGATCCGGTTCGAGGAAGGCGTTCCCATGACCGCAGCACCCGTGAAGCCGCACTTCTCCTCGCTCGCGTTCGAGGACGTCCCGCAGCCCGACCACGCGGACGTCGTCGTCGTCCCCCTGCCGGCCCGTGCGACGACCGACCCGGCGACCTGGGCCCGCGCGATCTTCGACGTCCGCTCGACGCCCCTGTGGGTACGCGTCGCGCTGGGGCTCCGACAGGTCCTCGTCCCGCTCATCGGGGTGCGCCCCGCGGACCGGGACGTCTTCGACGTCTCGCGCGTCGAGGGAGAGGAGGCGCTCATCGTCGCGGACGACACGCACCTGGACTTCCGCTGCGCGGTAGGGGTCGACGGCGCCGCTCGCCTCGTGCGCGTCACGACCGTCGTGCGCCTGCACGGCTGGAGGGGGCGCGCCTACTTCGTCCCGGTGCGCCTGGCTCACGGACCCGTGCTCAGGGCGATGCTCCGCGGGGCCGCCCGCCGCCTCGGCTGAACCCTCCCCTTCGTTCCCGAGCATGCGGTTGGCGTCTCGAAACCGCCGATTCTCGACGCCAACCGCATGCTCGACCGACAGCAACCGCATGCTCGGCAGCGCAAGGGGGCCTGCGGCGCGGCAACCGGCCACCCCCGACGAGGCGCGAAACGTCACCCGCCGCGCTAGTTTCGGGCGCATGGACCTCGAGCTCCGTCACCTGCGGCTGATCGTGGCCGTCGCGGACCAGGGGAGTGTGACGCGGGCCGCGGCGGCCCTCGGGATCGCGCAGCCCGCGCTGACCGCGCAGCTCAACCGCATCGACCGTGCGCTCGGCGGACAGGTCTTCACCCGGGACCAGCGCGGTGCCCACCCCACGGCCCTCGGTGAGCTCGTCCTGGGCCGCGCCCGCATGGTGCTGCCCGCCATGACCTCGCTGCTCGACGACGTCCAGCAGCACGTCAACCGGGACGAGGACGGCCCGGGGACGCTGCGGGTCGGGACCGTGGCGAGCGCCCTCGCGGGCCGCTTCGTGCACCGGCTCGTCACGGCCCTGCCCGACGTCCGGCTCACGACCGCGACGAGCTGGTCCGTGGACGACACCGCGCAGCAGCTCGCGGCAGGCACGCTCGACGTCGCGCTCGTGGGCCTGTGCTCGGACGCGACCCCGCCCACGACGGGAGGGGTCGCGTGGTGGCGTGTCGACGTCGACCCCGTGTTCGTGCTCGTCCCCGCAGGGCACCGGCACGCAGACCGTCCGTCGGTCGCCCTGGGCGAGCTCGCCGACGAGGTGTGGCTCAGCGGGCCCGGGGAGGGGTGCTTCGAGCGCTGCTTCGCGCAGGCGTGCGCGCGGGCGGGCTTCACGCCGTCGGGCCTGAGCGAGGCCGACCGCCCGACCGTGATCGACCTCGTCCAGGCCGGGCACGCGGTCGCCCTGGTCCAGCCGACGTTCCCCGACACCCCGGGCACGCAGGTCGTGCCGCTCGACGGTGCGCCCCTGCGCTGGGCGCACTACGTGGGCTGGCGCAGCGGCTCGGCGCACCTGCCCGTCGAGGTGCTCGTCGACGCCGCCGTCCGCTCCCACCACGACGCCGCGAGCCGCAGCCCGCGCTACCTGTGCTGGCTCGACGCCTACGGGGAGACCCTCACATAACGCTCCGATATGCCCAGGTTGCCATCTGTGCCGCCCACGTCCCGCTCCCTAGCGTGAGCCTCGTTCGCCCGGCGATCCCGGGACCCGACGAAGGGACATCGAGATGGCACGATCACTCTGGAAGACGCTCGCCACGGCGTGCGCCGCGACGGCACTCGTGGCCGGACCTGCGGCGCTCACCGCGAACGCGGCGCCGCCCACCCCCGACACCCCGACCGTTTCTCCCCAGACCTCCCCGAAGGTCGCGCCCGAGGTGCTGCGCGCCCTCCAGCG
Organism: Oerskovia jenensis; assembly: GCF_016907235.1. Lineage (NCBI taxonomy): Bacteria > Bacillati > Actinomycetota > Actinomycetes > Micrococcales > Cellulomonadaceae > Oerskovia > Oerskovia jenensis. Next base: position 1,786,608 of record NZ_JAFBBO010000001.1, on the reverse strand, counting down.
CGACCTGGGGCTGAGCGCCAAGGACGCGACGAAGCGTCTGGCGTTCCAGTCCGACGCGGCGAGCACCGAGGACTCTCTCGCCGAGAGCCTGGACGCCTACGCGGGCGCCTGGGTCGACCCCGCGAAGAACACCCTGTACGTGGGCGTCGCCGACGGTACCGAGACCCAGGAGGTCCGTGCGGCAGGCGCGACGCCCGTGGTCGTCGACCACACGCTCGCCGAGCTCGACACGTGGAAGGCGGCGCTCGACGGCGAGCTCACCGACCCGGCCGCGGTCCCGAGCTGGTACGTCGACGTCACGACCAACCAGGTCGTCGTCAACGTGCACGACGACGGCCGCGCCCTCGCCGAACAAGCGGCCGCGGACGCAGGCGTGCCCGCCGACGCCATCACCTACGTGACCACGACCGAGGATCCCCGTCCGCTGATCGACGTGGTGGGCGGCAACGCGTACACCATGGGCTCAGGTGGCCGCTGCTCGGTGGGCTTCGCGGTGAACGGCGGCTTCGTCACCGCAGGCCACTGCGGGACGGTGGGCACCCGCACCTCGGGGCCGGGCGGCACGTTCCGCGGGTCGAGCTTCCCCGGCAACGACTACGCCTGGGTGCAGGTCGACGCGGGGAACACCCCGGTCGGGGCCGTCAACAACTACAGCGGTGGACGCGTCGCGGTCGCGGGCTCGACGGCCGCACCCGTGGGTTCCTCGGTCTGCCGGTCCGGTTCCACGACGGGCTGGCGCTGCGGCACGATCGCGGCCTACAACAGCTCGGTGACGTACCCGCAGGGGACCGTCTCGGGGCTCATCCGCACCAACGTGTGCGCCGAGCCGGGCGACTCGGGCGGCTCGCTCCTCGCGGGCAACCAGGCACAGGGCCTGACGTCGGGCGGGTCGGGCAACTGCTCGTCGGGCGGCACGACGTACTTCCAGCCCGTCAACGAGGCGCTCTCGGCCTACGGCCTCACGCTCGTGACCTCGGGCGGAGGGGGCAACGAGCCGCCGCCGGCCGGGTGCCCGGGCTATGCGCGGACCTACCAGGGCAGCGTCTCGGCCGGAGCCACGGTCGCCCAGCCGAACGGCTCGTACGTCACGGTCCAGAACAGCGGGGTGCACCGCGTGTGCCTGAGCGGTCCGGCCGGCACGGACCTCGACCTGTACCTGCAGAAGTGGAACGGTTCCGCGTGGGCGAACGTCGCGCAGTCGACGTCCTCCGGCGCCGCGGAGGCGCTCACGTACACCGGCACCGCCGGGTACTACCGGTACGCGGTGAACGCGTACGCGGGCTCCGGCGCGTACACGCTGGGAGCGACGACGCCGTAGCAGCGGCCTCGGTCGAGAACGGGGGTCGAGGTCGCCACCGGTCCGGTGGCGGCCTCGGCCTCGTTCTCGGCACGTGCGGCGACGACGACGGCGTGGTCGATCGGCACGGTCCGTGGACACAGTGCCTCGCACCCTGCATCGTCGTCCCATGACTCGACGCGACGACCCGATGAGCCCTCGGCACTGGGCGGGGGGTTTCTACGAGCTCGCCCTGCTGGTGGGGCGCGCCGACGACGACCGCCTCGACGACCGGGTCGCCGCCCTCGTCGCCGCCGTCGGCCTCTCCCGCCTCACGGTCGTCGACGGCACGGTCGAGGCCCGTGTGGCCTCGGAGGACCGGGCGGCGGTCCGGGCCGCCGGTGGGGCGCTCGTCCGAGGGGCGCACCTGCGCGGCGTGGTGCGCCTTCCCGGTGGTGGCGAGTCCTCGTGCGGGATCCTGCTCCTTCGGGGTGAGCGCGACGACGGCGACGCTCGCGGTTCGGGCTCTGGCCTCGACGTCGTGGACCTCGACTGGTTGGTCCTCCACCTTCCCCTCGCGGGGCTCGACGCCGGCGGTGTCGAGGTCGACGGGTTCCCGTTCGACGACCGCTCGGGGGCCGAGTCCCTCACCTGGCGCCGCCCCCTCGACGAATGGCTGGCCGGAGTCGGTCGCTCGGTGCACCGGACCGTCCCGTTCCGTCGCGCCGTGATCGGGTTCGAGGTCGCGGGCGACGGCGACGGCGTGGACGGGCCGGACCGGCTCGCTCCCGCCGCTCCACGGGACCGGGCGCATCTCGTCGTGGGACCGGCCGGGCTGACCTACGTCGCGGCGGAGCACTGACGAGGACGTCGGGGCGTCGGTCGAGAACGGGGTTGAGGTCGCTGGCGGTCCCGTGGCGGCCTCGACGTCGTTCTCGGCACCTTCGACGGACGACGTTGGCGCGTTCGGCGGGCCGCGCGGTCGGCAAGGGCCTAGTCTCTCGATCGTGCTGATCGCCATGGCGGGACTGCCCGGAACCGGCAAGAGTCGACTCGCGCGCCTCCTCGCGCGCGACCTGAGGGCGGTGATGCTCAGCGTCGACCCCGTCGAGGACGCGTTCCTGCGAGCAGGGGCGGTGCACGACGACGTCACCGGCCTGGGCGCGTACCTCGCCGTCGAGGCAGCGGCCGAGGAGAACCTGCTCCTGGGCAACGCGGTGATCGTCGACGCGGTCAACGACCACCCCGCGGCCCGTCAGCAGTGGGTCGACCTCGCGACGCGGGTCGGCACCCGGCTCTGGTTCGTCGAGGTGTACCTCGCGGACGAGGGGCTGCACCGCGAGCGTCTCGTGACTCGCGGCTCGCGCTACCCGGCGCTGCCCGAGCCCGGGTGGGACTCGCTCGCCGACCGCGCCCGGGCGCTCGCGGCCTGGACCGACCCAAGGGCGCGGCTCGACGCCTCGCTCGACGACGCCGAGCTGCTGGCCGCGGCCAAGGACTGGCTCGACGTCTGATCAGCCCGTCCCGCACCCAGCCTCGACCCGCACCACCCGGCCTGCCCGGTCCGGCTGCCGAACATGCGGTTGTGGTCGGAATCCGGCCCGGATCGGACGACAACGGCATGCTCGACTGACGCCCACCGCATGCTCGGCCAGGGCGCCGTCGTCACGGGCGGTCGCGGGCGGCCTCGGCGCACCGGTCGCGGAGAATGCGCTCCCGATGGCGAACCGCGGCCGCTACGCTCCGGGCATGTCCCGCACGATCTCCCTCGACGAGGCACGCACGACCGGCGTCGTCGTTACGGTCCACCGCCGCACCCTGGGCCCCGACACCGACCTGCTGGAGGGGGTGGTGCTCGCGACGGGGCACTGGACGCTCGTCGGGTCGTTGGCGGACCGGGCTCACACCGACGGCTACGAGGCGATCAGGACCGACGACGTCACGCGGGTCCGTCGTGCGCGGCGCTCGGACCAACGTTTCGTCGAGCGAGCCGCATCCGGGCTCGGGACGTGGCCGGTCCCGCTACCGGACCTCGCCGTCGACCTCGCCTCCGTCGAAGGGGTCGTGCGGTCGGTCGCCCGCGCGAGCCGCCTGCTCGCCGTGCACGCCGAGCGGACGTCGCCCGGTGAGTACTTTCCCGGGGCGGTCGAGGGACTGACGGGAGAGGGCCTCGGCCTGTGGTTCCTCGACACGGCCGGACACTGGGAGGTGGCTCCGAAGTGGTTCGGGCTCGACGAGATCACCCGTGTGTCGTGGGCGTCGCGCTACCTCGACACGTTCGACCGGTTCGGCGACAGCCCGCCGTTCGAGCCGTTCGCCCCGTCCGACCGGTAGCCACCCACTGAGTCCGCCGGGATCGTCGAGTCCCCGGCGCGGTCCGCAGCCGGCCCGGCGAGGTCCACGGGGTCCGGCACCTCGCCCCGCCCGGCACCCGCGTCCTTCGCGTCGCTCCCGAGCCCCAGCAGCACCCACACGGGACCGAACACGACCCACGCCCCGAGCACGATCGAGACCCGCAGCGCCCAGCCCCACAGCGGGTCGCCCGGCCACTGCGCGGGCGGGAGCAGGCCGTCGCCCGCGACGACCGACAGGGTGCTGATGACTCCGAGCGCGATGACTGCGGCGATCAGCGCCTTGCCGAGCTCTCGCATCTCGTGCACGAGCCCCGCCAGGCCGTCCTTGGGCGGCTTGACGGGGGCCGGCCCGTCGCCGAACCAGTGCGCGGCGCGGACGTCGGCCCACGAGACGATCGAGTGCCCGAAAGCCACCGTGAACCCCAGGTAGACGGCCGCGAGCCCGTGCACGGCCTCGGGCGGCGACCCGCTCGCGACGTCCGCGATCGATACGGTCACGAGCAGCAGGTCGATGAGCGGCACGCTGAGCAGCAGGACCGTGCTCACGCGCTGTCGCCGCAGCACGTATCGCGTGATCAGCCCCGCGGCGAGCACGACCCAGAAGCCGACCTCGCACGCGAGGATCAGCAGGACCAGCGGGTTCTCCAGGAGGCTCGACATGGTGTCCATGCTGGTCGAGCGCCCGCCCGACGGCGTCGCCCACCTCGGCGATCTTCGCTCGCCGCGCGTACATCGTTCGACGGAGCGCCTCGACGGAGGTCCGCGGCGGCGGGACGGGGTGCGCCTCACGACCGTGCCGATCCCTGGATCGTGGGACCCGGCGCCTAGGATGCTCGGTGCGGCTGATCGTGCGACTCCTTGCAGCAACCGCCCCGACCGGCGCACGACCCAGCCACCGGTCGGCACCGAACAAGCACGCGCGAGAGGGCCTGAGTGCAGCACGACGACATCGACGCCCTGCGGCGCACCCCCGCCTGGCGTCTCCTGCGCTCGGACAACGCGCCGCTCGCGCTGAGCTTCCTCGGCACCGTCTTCGTCGAGCAGAACGTCCGCTCGATCGGTGAGGCCGAGCTGGTCTCTCTCCTCGACGACGCGCTGTACGCGATCGACGGCCCGGACCGACCCGCCCGCGCGCAACCCCGGCCCGCCCCGGAGGGGGACGAGCCCGCGGTGGGGAGCGACGTCGTCGGGCAGGAGGGGGCGGACGCCGAAGCGCAGCCCCCGGCCGGGGGACGCAGGTACCCGCGCGCGCCCAAGGCGTACCTCGACCACTGGTCCGCACCCGAGCAGGGTTGGCTGCGCAAGTTCTACCCGACGGGCTCGGAGGAGGCGCACTACGACGCGACCCCGGCCGTCGAGAAGGCCGTCTCGTGGGTCTCGGCGCTGCGGGAGCGCAGCTTCGTGGGCACGGAGTCGCGCCTCAACACGGTCTTCGAGCTGCTGCGTCAGCTCACGGTCGGCACCGAGTCCGACGCCGACGCACGCCTGCGCGAGCTCGAGGCGCGACGCGCGCGGATCGAGGAGGAGATCGAGCGCGTGCGCGCGGGCCAGCTCTCGTTGCTCGACGCGGCCGCCCAGCGCGACCGCTACCAGCAGCTCACGGGCACGGCCGCGGACCTGCTCGCGGACTTCCGCGAGGTCGAGGCGAACTTCCGGAACCTCGACCGCGAGATGCGCGAGCGCATCACGGGCTGGGACGGGGCCAAGGGCGACCTGCTGGACGCGGTCGTCGGGAGCAGGTCCGCGATCGCGGACTCGGACCAGGGCCGCAGCTTCCACGCGTTCTACGACTTCCTCCTGGACCGCCAGCGGCAGGAGGAGTTCGCCGAGCTCGTCGAGAAGGTCCAGTCGCTGCCCGCGCTGGAGGAGCAGGTCGGGGACGACGACGAGGGCCCCGGGGTCACCGGCCGCGCCGCCGGGCGCCGCCTGCGCCGCATCCACTACGACTGGCTCGACGCGGGCGAGCGCACGCAGTCGACCGTGCGCGTCCTGTCCGAGCAGCTGCGCCGCTTCCTCGACGACCAGGTGTGGCTCGAGAACCGGCGCGTGATCGACGTGCTCCGCAGCATCGAGTCGCGCGCCCTCGCGCTGCGGGACGTCCCCGACCGCCTGCGGCTCGGCGCGGCGGAGACCGGACCGCTCGCGACGACCATGGACGCGACCTCGGTCGACGTGCACCTGCCGACCGAGCGCCCCCTCTACCGGCCCCAGCACCAGGAGCCGCTCGCGAGCGAGGGCGTGACCGCGGGCGTCGCGGACTTCGACGCGTCGGCCCTGTTCACGCAGGTCCACGTCGACCCCGAGCGTCTGAGCCGCACGGTCCGCGATGCGCTGCGACGCCGGGGCCAGGTCTCGCTCGCGCAGCTCGTCGAGGAGAACCCGCTCGAGCAGGGGCTCGCGGAGCTCGTGACGTACCTGTCGCTCGACGACCCGCGCTTCGCCGTCGTGCACGACCCCGCGCACACGGACGAGGTGCGGTGGGTCGTGGACGACGTGGACGCCCTGGTGCCGAGCGGCCTTGGCGGGGCGCCCGTCGCCGAGGAGGGCGAGGCCGCCGGCGGCCCCGAGGCCCTGGTCGCCCCTGCCGAGGAGGACGACGGGTCTCGCGCGAGGCCCACCGGGCCGCGCGTGCGCGTCGCGCGCGTCCCACGGGTCACGTTCGCCCGGACGGGGGCCAAGGACCTCGCGGGCGCGGTCGCCCGCTCGCTCGCGCAGGCGCCGCCCGCCGCACCCGACCAGCCGACCGCCCCGCCCAGCCCGCCGTCCGACCAGCCGTCTCCCCAGGAGGGAACCCCGTGAGCCAGCAGCCCGTCCGGACCGAACGTCCCGGGCAGACCGGTGGGCCCAGCCCCGAGCTCTCGCTCGTCGTGACCTCGCTCGTCAAGGGCGTCGTCTACCGCGAGGCGGGCACGCGCACGTGGCGCGACCTGCTCGCGCTCGAGGCGCAGGCGCGGGACTTCGTCGCGACGCTGGGCCTGGAGATCGTGATCGACGAGTCCGAGGGGTACGCGTACCTGCGTGCGCAGCCCGAGGACGAGCACGACGGCACGTTCATCCCGCGCCTCGTCGCGCGCCGCGAGCTGTCGTTCGACGTGAGCCTGCTGCTCGCGCTGCTGCGCAAGCGCCTCGCGCAGTTCGACTCCGAGGGCGGCGACACGCGCCTGGTCCTGACGCGCGACGAGATCGTGGACCTCGTCAAGGTCTTCCTGCCCGGGTCCAGCAACGAGGCCCGCGCGCGCGACCGCGTCGAGGCCAACGTGCGCCGCGTGGTCGAGCTCGGCTTCCTGCGCCCCGTGCCCGACACCCCGGACACGTACGAGGTGCGCCGCATCCTCAAGGCGTTCGTCGACGGGCAGTGGCTCGCGGACTTCGACGCGCGCCTCGCGGAGTACGCGGCCGAGCTCGCGTCGCGCGACGGGGGAGCGCCCGTGCCCGACGGCGGAGCGCCCGTGGGTGCGCTGACCATGCGTTTGTCGCAGGCCGAGCATGCGGTTGACGTCGAGAACGGGCCTGAATCCGACGCCTACCGCATGCTCGGCACCGAGCCCGGCACCGGCACGACCCACGAGGAGTCCTGATGGCCGAGGCATTGTTCAGCGCGGTCGAGCTGCACGACGCGGCGGCGGACCTGGACCAGCGGTCTGGCTACCGCCTCGACCGGCTCGAGGTCCTCAACTGGGGCACGTTCGACAAGTACGCGTGGAGCTTCGAGCTCGAAGGGCGCAACGCACTGCTCACGGGGGACATCGGCTCGGGCAAGTCGACCATCGTCGACGCGATCACGACGCTCCTGCTCCCCGCGAACCGCATCAGCTACAACAAGGCCGCCGGCGCGGACACGCGCGAGCGCACGCTGCGCTCGTACGTGGCCGGGCACTACAAGTCCGAGCGCAACGAGGTCACGGGCGCCTCCCGGCACGTGGGCCTGCGCCGCGGCCACACCTACTCGGTCATCCTGGGCGAGTTCGCCAACCGCGGGTTCGACTCGCGCGCCGTGCTGGCGCAGGTGTTCTGGCTCAAGGACGGCGCGCAGGGCCAGCCCGAGCGCTTCTACGTCACGAGCACCTCGCCCATGACGATCGCCGACGACTTCGCGGGCTTCGACGGGGACATCAACGTCCTGCGCCGGCGCCTGCGCGAGTCCGGCGCGCAGATCCGCGACCACTTCCCGGAGTACGGGCGCGACTTCCGGCGCCTGCTCGGCATCGAGTCCGAGCAGGCCATGGAGCTGTTCCACCAGACCGTGTCGATGAAGTCGGTGGGCGACCTCAACGAGTTCGTGCGCGAGCACATGCTCGAGCCGTTCGACGCGGCCCGCTGGACCGAAAAGCTCGTCGCGCACTTCGACGACCTCACGAGCGCGCACGACGCCGTGGTCAAGGCTCGCGCGCAGATCGACCAGCTCGCGCCCCTGCTCGCCGATGCGGACGCGTACGACGCCGCGGGTGCGCAGGTGCGCACCCTGACCGGTCAGCGCGAGGCCCTGCGGGGCTTCACCGCTGGGCGCCGGGTCGAGGCGCTCGACGCGCGCATCCGCGAGCTCGAGGCGTCGACCACTGCCCGCGCCGACGGCCTCGACCGCCTCAAGGAGGAGCTCGCGCTGCTCGACGCCGAGCGCCAGCGCCTCGAGGTCGAGCGCGCCGGTCACGGCGGCGACCGCCTCGCGCAGATCGAGGGCGAGGTCGCGCGCCGCGAGGTCGAGCGGGCCGAGCGCCGCGCCAAGGCCGACGAGCACACCCGCTACCTGGCCGCCGCGGGCCTGGAGCCCGTGACGTCACGGGACGAGTTCGCGGCCCTGCGCGAGCGCACGGCCGACCTGCAGTCCGACGCGCAGGACGCCCTGGGCGAGATCGAGGGGCGGGCCGGGGAGGTCGCGGCCGAGCTGCGCGCGGTCGAGGCCGAGGCCCGCGAGATCAACGCCGAGCTGAAGTCGCTGGCCGACCGCGAGTCCAACCTGCCCCGCACGAGCCTGGACCTGCGCTCGCGCCTGTGCTCCGACGTCGGGCTCACGGACGCCGACCTGCCCTTCGCGGGCGAGCTCATCGGCGTGCGCGCCGAGCACGTCGAGTGGGAGGGCGCGGCCGAGCGTGTGCTGCGCGGCTTCGCGCTCTCGCTGCTCGTGCCCGCCCGGCACTACGACGCGGTCTCGGCGTGGATCAACTCGCACGACCTGCGGTCCAAGCTCGTCTACCACCGGGTGCCCGAGCCCGCCGGCGGCCGCTCGGGGAAGGGGCGCGGCGCCGTCGGGACGCCCGCGAGCCGGGACGACGGGCCGCTCCTCGCAGACCTGCTCGAGGTCAAGGACGGCGACCTCGCGACCTGGCTGAGCGACGAGCTCGAACGGCGCGCCGACTACGTGTGCGCCGACACGCTCGCCGACTTCCAGCGCGTGCCGCGCGCCGTGACGCGCGAGGGGCAGGTCAAGCACTCGGCCAGCCACCACGAGAAGGACGACCGTCGCGCGGTCCGCGACCGCAGCGGCTACGTCCTCGGCTGGAGCAACCAGGGCAAGATCGACGCGCTGCTCGAGGAGGCCACCGACGTCACGACGCGGCGCACGGCACTGGAGGAACGGCGCGACGAGGTCGGGCGCGAGAAGAACGCGGCGATCTCCCGGTCGGGCGCGCTCAACCGGCTCGACGTGTTCCGCGAGTGGCGCGAGCTCGACTGGGAGGAGCCCGTGCGCGCGATCGCCGAGCTCCACGAGGAGAAGCGCCGCATCGAGGGCGCGTCGACCGAGCTCAGCCGCATCGCCGACCAGCTCCGCGACCTCGCGACCCGGGCTGCGGGCATCGCATCCGAGCGTGACGCGTTGCTCTCGGCGGCCGGCGCCGACAAGCACGCTCTCGACAGCGCGCGCACGCAGCGCGACCGGTCCGCGCGCGTGCTCACCGAGCAGGGTCCGCTGGAAGCGGCCCTGGTCGACGAGCTCGCCCGGCTGTTCGACGCGGAAGCCGACGACCAGGCCACCGCCCAGGGTGGCGCGCCCGGCGACGTCGAGCCCGACGCGGTCGAGAGCGCACTGAGGACCCGGCTCACGAGCCGCGTCGAGGAGGCGCAGGCCCGGCAGGGCCAGCTCGGGACGCGCATCGCCGCGCAGATGACGGCGTTCCGGGCGGCGTACCCGGTCGAGACGACCGAGCTCGACAACGACGTGCGCTCGGCACCCGAGTACCGGGCGCTGCACGAGCGGCTCACGCGCGACGACCTGCCGCGGTTCGAGGTCGACTTCAAGACGTACCTCAACACCAACACGATCCGCGACATCGCGGGCTTCCACGCCGAGCTCTCCAAGCAGGCGGACCTGATCCGCGAGCGCGTCGAGATCATCAACGACTCGCTGCGCGCGATCGACTACAACCCCGGTCGGTACATCCGCCTCGAGATGGCGCCCACGCCCAACACCGAGGTGCGCGAGTTTCGGGCGGACCTGCGGGCGTGCACCGACGGCGCCCTGGGCCTCGACCTCGAGGGGCGTCGCGACGAGGACACGGGCGAGGAGACCGTCGCGTACTACTCGGAGGAGCGGTTCCTGCGGGTCAAGGCGATCGTCGAGCGCTTCCGCGGACGTGAGGGGCAGGCCGAGGCCGACGAGGCATGGAAGCGTCGCGTGACCGACGTGCGGAGCTGGTTCGTGCTGTCCGCGTCGGAGCGCTCGCGCGAGGACGACGTCGAGCACGAGCACTACTCCGACTCGGGCGGCAAGTCCGGCGGTCAGAAGGAGAAGCTCGCCTACACGATCCTCGCGGCCTCGCTCGCGTACCAGTTCAAGCTCGACTGGGGCGCGGTGCGGTCCAAGGCGTTCCGGTTCGTCGTGATCGACGAGGCGTTCGGCCGTGGGTCCGACGAGTCGACGCGGTTCGCGCTCGAGCTCTTCAAGAGCCTGGGCCTGCAGCTCCTCATCGTGACGCCGCTGCAGAAGATCCACGTGATCGAGCCGTACATCTCGGCCGTGGGCTACGTCGACAACCCGACGGGCCGCAACTCGCGCTTGCGGACGCTGACGATCGAGGAGTACCAGCAGGAGAAGGAGGCCCACGCGGCCCTCTGACCGGCACGTCTCGGGTGCCGAGAACGGGGTTGAGGCCGTTGTCCGACGGATGACGACCTCAACCCCGTTCTCGGCCCCCGAGGGAACGGGGCAGGCGGACCTCGAACGTCGTGCCCGACGACGGAGCCGGGCCCGCGTCGTCGGCTCCCGTGCCCGTAGGGCTCGGCCGGGCGAGGTTCGTCGCCGCCGCGTCGCGCACCGTGATCTCGCCGCCGTGCGCCTGGACCACGGCCTGCGCGATCGCGAGGCCCAGCCCCGTCGAGCCCCCGACCCGGTTGCGCGCCGAGTCCCCGCGGCTGAACCGTTGGAACAACGACGGCCGGAGCGAGGCCGGGATACCGGGGCCGTCGTCGGTCACCGACAGGACGACGTGGTCCTCGCCGTCGGGCCGGACGCTCACGACCACCCGCGTGCCCGGCGGGGTGTGGACGCGGGCGTTGCCCAGCAGGTTCGCGAAGACCTGACGCAGCCGTGCCTCGTCGCCCACGACCGTGACGTCGGGGAGGTCGAACGTGTCGTCGCCGTCGGCCCACAGCACGTCGCCCTCGGCGGCAGCCTCGTCACCGTCGAGCACCGGGCCGTCACTCTCGGCCACCGGCAGGTCCAGCTCCCACACGTGGTCGCGGCCGGCCGCGTGCGCGTCGGCGACCGCGTCGATCGCGAGCGCCGCGAGGTCCACGGGCTCCCGGTCGAGCGGCCTGCCCGCGTCGAGCCGGGCGAGCAGGAGCAGGTCCTCGACGAGGTCGCCCATGCGCAGCGCCTCGGACTCGATGCGGTCGAGCGCGCGCAGGGTGTCGGGCGGGACCTGGTCGGGGGAGCGGCGCACGAGCTCCGAGTACCCGCGGATCGACGCGAGGGGCGTGCGCAGCTCGTGGCTCGCGTCGGCGACGAACTGGCGGACCTGCGTCTCGGACTCGTGGCGCGCGGTGAGCGACGCCTCGACGTGGTCGAGCATGCGGTTGAGCGCGGCCCCCACCTGGCCGACCTCGGTGCGCTCGTCCGTGAACTGCTCGTCGACGCGCGGGATCTCGCCGACCTCGCCGCGGTCGAGCGGCAGCTCGGACACGTGCACGGCGGCGTCGGCGAGCGAGTCGAGCGGGCGCAGCGAGCGGCGGACGAGCCACGTGCCGAGCACCGACGCGAGCGCGATCCCGACCGCTGCGAGCAGCACCTCGACGAGGAGGAATCCTTCGAGGGTCTGCGTCACCGAGGCCGTGCTCATGGCGGTGATCGACGGTTCGCCGCGCTCGGTCGTCGTGGAGATGGCGCGGAACGTCCCGAGGTCGGTGACCTCGACGTCGTGCGGCTTCCCGTCCGCGGGGACCGACTCGAGCTCGGCGATCTGCGTGGCGTCGAGCTCGCGGCGGTCGCCCCGGTCGTCGACGTACCCGGCGAACTGCACCTCGCCGCCCGAGTAGACGACGTTGACGGTCCCTGCGCCCTGCCCGGGCGGCAGGGGATCGTCGTTCCCCGTGCCCGACGACGGCGCCTCGCCCGGGGAGGTCCCGGCGCCCGGGTCCTGGGCGGGGGGCGTTCCGTCGCCAGGACGGTCGAAGGGGCCGCGCTCGGCGCGCTGGCTCGCCTGGACGAGCTCGTCGTCGAGACGGTCGACCAGGCTCGTGCGCAGGGCCAGCGTCGAGCTGACCGCGAGCGCGACGCTGAGCACGAGCAGGATGCCGACGAGGACCACGACGAGCTGCCTGCGCAGCGTGCGCGGCCGTGCGGTGAGCGACGCCCGGGGTGAGGTCACGCGTCAGGCCCTCGCGGCGCCGTCGGGCGTGGTGCTCGCCGGCCGGCCGCTGTCGGCGCCCGCGGTGTCCGCGCTGCCCGAGCCGCCGTCGGCGGGCTTGATGACGTACCCGACCCCGCGCAGGGTGTGGATCATGGGCTCGCGGCCCTTGTCGATCTTGCGACGCAGGTAGGAGATGTAGAGCTCGACGATGTTGGCCTGCCCGCGGAAGTCGTAGTTCCACACGCGGTCGAGGATCTGCGGCTTGGACATGACGCGCCGGGCGTTGCGCATGAGGTAGCGCAGGAGCTCGAACTCGGTGGCCGACAGGTGGATGGGGTCGCCCCCGCGGAACACCTCGTGCGAGTCCTCGTCGAGGACCAGGTCGCCGACCACGACGGTCGAGTCCTCGCGCGCGGCGGTCGCGCCGCCGCGGCGCATGAGGCCGCGCAGCCGGGCCACGACCTCCTCGAGGCTGAACGGCTTGGTCACGTAGTCGTCGCCGCCCGCGGTGAGCCCGGCGACACGGTCCTCGACGGTGTCGCGGGCCGTGAGGAACAGGACGGGCACGTCGGGGGAGACCGCGCGGATGCGGCGCAGCACGGTGAGGCCGTCGAGGTCGGGCAGCATGACGTCGAGCACGATCACGTCGGGCCCGACGTCGCGGGCCGTGCGGATCGCGGACTGCCCGTCGAGGGCGGTCGAGACGTCCCATCCCTCGTAGCGCAGGGCCGAGGTGAGGAGCTCGGCGAGGTTGGGCTCGTCGTCGACCACGAGGACGCGCACGGGGGAGCCGTCGGCCCGGGTCAGGCGCTCGGGGGCGCGAGGCGAGACGAGGGGTTCCGTGGGCGCGGGGGTCGTGGTCATGGGTCCATGGTGCGCGCGGTGTCTCGGCCGCGCCTGTGCTGTTCCTATGAGTCGACTGTGAGGCCCCGTTTCGGCAGGATCATGCGGATCGAAACGGCCACGATCGAAGTCGACCTTTTTGTTGTTCTTGCTTTCACTGATGCCCCCTCTTGCTTGTTTGATTCGAAACTGCTAGTCAGGCTGCTCCAGAGTCACCTCCGCCGTAGCCGTGGAGCCGCACGGGTTCTCTTCGGTCTTCCACGGGATCCTCAAGGTGTCAGCGTATATGACGGTTCCCGAAGCGTCCTTGACGGTGATCGTTGTCTCGTCCGGGACGGAGCCGGGGAAACTAATGGTGCGCGATTCTTCGTCGCCACCAGCCTCACGCCCGAAACAAGCCTCTGTGGCTTCACAACTCGCCTCGATGATCGAGCCCGGTGGCAGGTCACCGGGAAACGAAACGACCAGCGTGTTGGAGGCGCCATCGGCGGGGCAGTCAAGATTACTCGAGCAACCCGAGATCAAGGTGGCAGGCACCATGAGGCACGCCAAGGCGGGAAAGGTCAAGCGCCGATGCCTGTACATGCCGGGGAGGGTATCAGAGACACGGCACCAAGTCCCCTAGGTCCGTCGGCGGGAGTTCCATCTGGCCAACGGCAGGAACGTTAGGTGAATCGAGCTGAGCCCCATCATCGCTCCCGACGGAACACGTCCCAACGGGAGCGCTCCTTGAATCAGCGCCCGCACGACCTTCGTCCACGGGAGTGCCCCTGGACTACGTCGCGTCTCCTCCGGTTCTGACGAAGCCAGTACACGAATGACGCCAGTCCGGTCGGGGTGGGGAGCGGATCGAGGAGTTAATGGCGCATGTAGGCGTTGGCCGAAACGTGCCTGAGTACCGGTGCCCCGTCCCTCACGGACCCGAAGGCGAGCGGCGGGAGCTCTGAGGCTTGTGGCGTGCCCTCAGTCGAGCGGCCGCTCCCGGTGCGAGGCGGCGAGCGTCGAGGCGAGGATCGCCTCGATCGCGAAGGCCGTGGCGCCGGCGAGGTCGACCGCGTCGGGGTCGAGCAGCCACTGCGTCTGGAGCCCGTCCATGACGGCGATGATGGTGCTGGCCGCGCGGTCGAGCGCGACGGGGTCGAGCGCGACGTCGTCCTCGGGGGTCAGGAGGCCGGCCTCGCGGCGTTCGGCGATCACGGTGGTCAGGGCGCTCGTGATGTCTCCGCGCAGGCCTGCGAAACGGCGCGTGGCCCAGTCGCGCGCGGGGTGCTGGTCGGTCACGGACTCGCCGGTCAGGACGGTGTAGGCCTGCACGATGCCGGGGCGCTCGGCGTTCATCCGGGCGGTCGTGACGAGGTGGCGGAACAGGTCGAGACCGCCGGGGATGTGCTTGCCCTCGAGGTGCTCGACGTCCACGACGTCCCGGAACTCGAGGACCTCGATGAGGAGCTGGTTCTTGGACCCGAAGTGGTGGAGCACCCCGGCGTGGGTGATCCCGACCTGCTCGGCGACCTCGGCGAGCGAGCCCTGGTGGTACCCCTTGGACCCGAAGACGCGCATGGCTGCGCGCAGGATCTCTTCGCGCCGGGCGGCGGTGCCCTTGCGCGGTCGGCGCGTGCGCGCCGGTATGGCCTCTGTCATGACCGCAACCATACTGTGATCTTCGTTGACTTACTGACCTGTAAGTAAGTGTGGTTGTATATCGGCCAGCAGACAACGCCGTCCGAACGGAGCACCTGGTGTCACTGAAGACCCACGACGTCACGACCGACGTCACCCCCGACGTCAGCCCTGAGGGCGCGGTCGACGTCGACGGGACCGAGGAACGCCTCGCGCGCCTCACCGCAGACCTCACGGTCGAGGAGAAGGTCTCCCTCGTCGTCGGCGCGGGCATGTGGACCACGACCCCGATCGAGCGCATCGGCCTGCGGGCCGTCGCGATGTCCGACGGCCCCGTGGGCGTGCGCGGCACGGGCGGCGAGACCGACGGCGTCGCGGCGGGAGCGCGGACCTCCGCGATGTTCCCCGCCCCCAGCGCGCTCGCCGCGACCTGGGACCTCGACCTCGCGACCCGCGCGGGCGCGCTCTTCGCGTCCGAGGCCCGGCGCCACGGCGTCCACGTGGTCCTCGCCCCGCAGATCAACCTCCAGCGCACGCCCGTCGGCGGCCGCCACTTCGAGTGCTACTCCGAGGACCCGCACCTGACGGCCGAGATCGCGGTCCGGCTCGTGCGCGCCTCGCAGGAGAACGGGGTCGGCATGAGCGTCAAGCACTACGTCGCGAACGACTCCGAGACCGAGCGCACGCGCTACCTCGCCCGCCTCGACGAGCGCACGCTGCGCGAGGTCTACCTCCCGCCGTTCGAGCGCGTCGTGCACGAGGCCCAGGCCTGGAGCGTCATGGGTGCCTACTCGGGCGTCGACGACGGCGAGACCGCCGCGCCCGTCCTCGAGCACCGCCCGCTCCTCACCGGGATCCTCAAGGACGAGTGGGGCTTCGACGGCGTCGTCGTGAGCGACTGGGTCGCGACCAGGTCGATCCGGGGCGCGGTCGAGGGCGGGCTCGACCTCCAGATGCCCGGCCCCGACGGCCCCTGGGGCGACGGCCTGCTCGACGCCGTCCGCTCGGGCGAGGTCGCCGAGGCCGAGCTCGACGACAAGGTCCTGCGCCTCCTGCGCCTGGCCCACCGCGTGGGCGCGCTCGACCTCGGCGGGCCTTCCGCCCCCGGCACCGGCTCCGGCACGGAGTCCGGCCTCCAGCCCGACGGCGCACCCTCCTCCGCGTCGTCGGCCCGCGACGGGCTCACGGGTCAGGAGGCGTCGGCCGCCTTCCTCCGTGAGCTCGTCGCACGCTCGATCGTCGTGCTCAAGAACTCGCCGGTCGCACCGCGTGCCGGGGTGCCCGGCGGGGAGGTCCGGCTCGTCCCCCTCGACCCCGCCGCCCTCGCGGCCCCGGGGCGCCCCCTGACCGTGGCGCTCCTCGGCCCGGCCGCGACGGCCCCCTTCCTGCAGGGCGGAGGCTCGTCGTTCGTGGTCCCGGACCGCGTCTCGACCCCCGAGGAGGAGATCCGCGCAGGGCTGCCCGAGGGTACGCGCCTCCTCGTCCACGACGGCGCGCGCTCCCGCTCCAACCCGCCCGCTCTCGACGTCGCCGGCCGGTGCAGCGACCCGCTCACGGGCGCGCCGGGCCTGCGCGTCGAGCTGCTCGACGCCCACGGCGACGTCCTCGACTCCCGCACGGCCCCGACGTGGGACGGCTGGCTCCAGGACGTCCGCGCCGACGCCGTGGCCGTGCGGGTCCGCGCCGACGTCGACCTCGACGAGCCCGGCACGCACGAGCTCGGCATCGGCACGGTCGGCGTCCACACCGTCACGGTCGAGGGTCAGGTCGTATCGACCGGCGACGTCGTGGTCGACGAGGACGTCGTGCTGAGCTCGGGTCACAACCACCCTGTCGCGCGCACCGTGACGGTCGAGGTCGCCGAGCCGCGCACCACCCACCTCGACGCGACCCTCCAGGTCGTCCACGCGGTCGGGTACGCGTCGTTCGTGCGCGGCGAGCTGGTCCACCGGCTGCCCGGGGCGAGCGCCGAGGAGCTGCTCGACGACGCCGTGGCCGCGGCCGCCGCAGCCGACGTCGCGATCGTCGTGATCGGCACGACCGAGGAGGTCGAGTCCGAGGGCTACGACCGCCCCGACCTCGACCTGCCCGGCGACCAGGACCGGCTGGTCGAGGCCGTCCTCGCCGCCAACCCGAGGACCGTGGTCGTCGTCAACGCGGGCGCCCCCGTCCTGCTGCCGTGGCTCGACGACGCCCCCAGCGTCCTGTGGGCCTGGCTCGGCGGGCAGGAGGCCGGGACCGGTCTCGCCGACGCGCTGCTCGGGGTGACCGAGCCCTCGGGCCGTCTCCCCTGGACGCTGCCCGCCCGGGCCGAGGACGTCCCAGTCCCGCACGCGATCCCGCACGAGGGCGTCGTCGAGTACACCGAAGGGCTCGACGTCGGCTACCGCGCGTGGGAGCGCACGGGCACCACGCCCGCGGCCCCGTTCGGTCACGGCCTCGGCTGGTCCGAGTGGGAGTACCTGGGCGCGACGGTCGTCGGGCCCGACGACGGCTCGAACGTCCTGATCGACGTGACCGTCCGCAACGCGGGCACCCGCACGAGCCGCGAGGTCGTGCAGGTCTACGTCGAACCCGGCGCGGCCTCGTCGCACGACGCGTCCGGCGCCCCGCACCGCCCCGTGCGCTGGCTCGGCGGCTTCGCCGTCGTGGACGCCGGGCCGGGCGAGACCACCACGGTTCGCGTGTGCGTCCCCGCACGCGCCTTCCAGACCTGGGACGTCCCCGCGCAGCAGTGGGTCACCGCTGCGGGCGGGCACGTCCTGCGGGCCGGCCGGTCGATCCGCGACCTCCGGCTCCGGGCGACCCTGCCCGACTGACCCCGGGGCGCTGGTCGACCAGGGCGACCCGCTCGACCAGCTCCCCGAACGCACGACCCGCACGACCCAGCCCCACCCCGTCCCACCAGCAAGATGACCGGTTCACCGCGGACCGCACGTACGGTTCGTCCAGTTTTTTCAGTGCAAGGAGGCACTCATGAACAAGCGCAGGATCAGCACGGCGATCATCGGGCTCACGTCCCTCGCCCTGGTCGCCACCGCATGCAGCGGCGGCAGCGGCGACGGGGGCACCTCGTCGGCAGGCAGCTCGGACGTGCTCACGATCGGCATGCCCAACGGCCCGCAGACCGACAACTCGAACCCCTTCGCGAACACGTCGTCGGCGATGTCGCTCGGCTACGCGTTCGCGATCTACGAGCCGCTCGCCCAGGTCAACACCGTGCGGCCCTCCGAGGACCCCACGCCGTGGCTCGCGAGCGAGTGGGAGTGGAACGCCGACTACACGCAGCTCACGCTCACGGCCCGCGACGGCGTCACGTGGTCCGACGGCGAGGACTTCACCGCCGACGACATCGCCTACTCGTTCCAGATCCGCAAGGACAACGAGGGCCTCAACACGTTCGCCCTGCCCTTCGGCGACATCGCGGTCGACGGCAACAAGGTCACGGTCTCCTTCACCTCGGGCCAGTTCGTCAAGCAGGCCCAGATCCTCCAGCTCTTCATCGTCCCCGAGCACATCTGGAAGGACGTCGACGACCCCACGACCTGGACCAACGAGGAGCCCGTCGGCACCGGCCCGTACACCCTCAAGTCCTGGACCGCGCAGGCCGCGACCCTCACCGCGCGCGACGACTACTGGGGTGGCGAGCTCGGCGTCAAGGAGCTGCGCTACAGCTCCTACAACGACAACAACGCCCTCACCAACGCCCTCGTCTCGGGCGAGGCGCAGTGGGGATGGACCTTCATCCCGGACTACCAGAAGGTCTACATCGACGACAACCCCGACGTGAACAACCAGTGGGCCCCCACGGGCCTCGGCGTCGACACGCTCTTCCTCAACACCGAGACCGAGCCGTTCGACGACGTCGCCGTCCGCAAGGCCGTCCAGATGGTCCTCGACCGCCAGCAGATCTCCGACCTCGCGTCCTCGGGCGTCTTCCCGCCCCTGCTCAACGTCACCGGCATGCCCGAGCCCGCAGGCACCGACTTCATCACCGCGCCCTTCCAGGGCAAGAAGTACACGGTCGACGTCGACGGCGCCAAGAAGGTCCTCGCCGACGCCGGCTACACCCTCGACGGCACGACCCTCAAGGACCCCGAGGGCAACGCCGTGACCTTCACGCTCACCAACCCCACGGGCTGGTCCGACTACCTGACCGAGCTCCAGATGGTCGCCGACGCCGTCAAGCCCCTCGGCATCGCCGCGACCGTCGAGGGCCAGAACGCCGACGCCTGGTTCACCGCGATCGCCGAAGGCGACTTCCAGGCCTCCATGCACTGGACGGACGGCGGCGCGACCCCCTGGGACACCTACTCCAACCAGATGGACGGTGCCCAGTACATGCCGCTCGGCGAGCGCGCCAACTGGAACTTCGGCCGCTTCAAGAACGACGAGGCGACCGCGGCCCTGGCCACGTACGCCAACGCCACGGACGAGGCAGCCCGTACCGCCGCGCTCGAGACCGTCCAGCAGGTCTTCGTCGACGAGGTCCCGACCATCGCGCTCCTCGGACGCCCGGCCGCGGCCCAGTACTCGACCAAGAACTTCGTGGGCTGGCCCTCGGACGAGGACCCGTACGCGAACCCGCAGCCGACGACGGCGAACGCGTCGCTGATCCTCACGAAGCTGAAGCCGGCTTCCTGATCGTCTCGTGAGCGAGGGGGCGGGGCCACGGCCCCGCCCCCTCGCGAGCAGCCGGTCAGCGCTGACTCCACCCCGTTCCCCCCCCAGCAGTCAGGTTCACCCATGAGTTCCGACACGCACCACGCCCCCGCGCCCCCGCCCGACGCGCCCGTCCTCGAGGCCCGCGGGCTCACCAAGCACTTCCCCGTCAAGGGGCTGCGGTCCCACGCCGTCGTGCACGCGGTCGACGGCGTCGACGTCTCGCTGCGCAGCGGCCAGGTCGTCGCGCTCGTGGGGGAGTCCGGCTCCGGCAAGTCGACCATCGCGCGGCTCCTCGCCCGCCTGTACACGCAGACGTCGGGCGAGATCCTCCTGCACGGCGAGCCCGTGACCGCGCACCGCGGCCGGGCCTTCCGCCGGTACTGCCGCCGCGTGCAGATGATCTTCCAGGACCCGTTCGGCTCGCTGAACCCGGTCCACACGATCCGCTACACGCTCACGCGGTCGCTGCGGATCCACCAGCCGAAGCTGCGCGGGCAGGCGCTCGAGGACGCCCTCGAGGCGCTGCTCACCAGGGTGCAGCTCCAGCCCGAGCGGTACGTCGACAAGTACCCGCACGAGCTCTCGGGCGGGCAGCGCCAGCGCGTCGCGATCGCGCGCGCCCTGGCCGCGGACCCCGAGGTCCTGCTCGCCGACGAGCCCATCTCGATGCTCGACGTGTCGATCCGCATCGGCATCCTCAACCTCCTCAAGGACCTGCGCGACCGCCTCGGCATCGCGATCCTCTACATCACGCACGACATCGCCTCGGCCCGGTACTTCGCCGACGAGACCCGCGTCATGTACGCGGGGCGCATCGTCGAGCACGGCGAGAGCGAGCTCGTGACGCAGGAGCCCGCGCACCCCTACACCCAGCTCCTGGTGCGCTCGGCCCCCGACCCCGAGAACCTCGCGGCGCAGGACCGCACGGGCGCGAACGGTGAGCCGCCGTCGATGGTCCGTCCGCCCGAGGGCTGCCGCTTCAGCCCGCGCTGCCCGTTCGCGACGGACCTGTGCCGGAGCTCGGTCCCCGGCCTCGTGCCCGTGGGCGACGGCCGCCAGGTCGCCTGCTGGGGCTACGTGGGAGCGTCCGACGTCGAACCTGCCGAGCGGGACCTGCTGCCCGTGCTCGGCGCTGCACGAGTGGGGGTGTCGGCATGAAGTACTTCCTGCGACGCATCGTCTTCTACGTGATCACCGCGTGGGCGGCCATCACGATCAACTTCTTCATCCCGCGCATGATGGACGGCGACCCGGTGTCGTCCTTCATCAACAAGAACCAGGGCCGCATCAGCTCCGAGGCCCGCGAGTCCCTGTACGTCCTGTTCGGGCTCGACAGCGGCGCCTCCCTCTGGGAGCAGTACGTCGACTACTGGAAGATGCTCTTCTCGGGCGACCTGGGTCTGTCGATCATGCTCTTCCCGAGCACCGTGAGCGAGGTCATCGCGCAGGCCCTGCCGTGGACCATCGGCCTGGTCGGCATCGCGACGGTCATCAGCTTCCTGCTCGGCTCGTTCCTGGGCGTCGTCATCGGCTGGCGGCGCGGCTCGTGGGCCGACGGCCTCCTCCCGATCACGACCTTCTTCTCCTCGGTGCCGTACTTCTGGCTGGGCCTGGTCGCGATCATGCTCTTCTCGGTGACGTGGTCGGTCTTCCCGTCGTCGGGCGCCTACCAGCCGGGGCTCGTGCCCGGGTGGAGCTGGGAGTTCATCAGCTCCGTGATCGAGCACGGCACGCTGCCCGCGATCACGATCGTGCTGTCCTCGGTAGCGGGCTGGATCCTCGGCATGCGGAACATGACGGTCACGGTCACCTCGGAGGACTACGTGACGGTCGCGCAGGCCAAGGGCCTCTCGGAGCGTCGCGTGATGTTCGGCTACGCGGCCCGCAACGCGATCCTGCCGCAGGTCTCGGGCTTCGCGCTGTCGCTCGGATTCATCGTGTCCGGGACGCTCGTCATGGAGAAGGTCTTTTCCTACCAGGGCGTGGGCTTCACGCTCCTGCAGGCGATCGGCGCGCACGACTACCCCCTCATGCAGGGCATCTTCCTCATGATCACGCTGTCCGTCCTCGTGGCGAACATCCTCGCCGACCTCGCCTACGTGGTCCTCGACCCGCGCACCCGACAGGAGGGCTGAGAAGATGACCGGCATCCCCGTCCAGATGGACCACGCCCAGCTCGACACCGGCTCCGAGCCGCTCGCCCCCGAGGTGCCCCGGCGCCGCAAGGGGACGCGCAAGAAGCAGAAGCTCCTGTTCCTGCGCAACGGCAAGTCCTTCACGGGGCTCGCGATCCTGGGCTTCTTCGCGATCCTCGCGGTGATCGGCCCGTGGATCGCGCCCTACGACCCGAGCGCCATGTCGCCCGACGTCCTGCAGCCCCCGAGCGCCGCGCACTGGCTCGGCACCACGCACGTGGGCCAGGACGTGTTCTCCCAGATCCTCGTGGGCACGCGCGGCGTCATGATCGTCGGCTTCGTCGCGGGCATCGGGGCGACGCTCCTGTCGATCCTGGTGGGCGTGAGCGCGGGCTTCCTGGGCGGCGTGAGCGACGAGCTGCTCTCGTCGTTGTCCAACATCTTCCTCGTCATCCCCGCCCTGCCGCTCATCATCATCGTCGCGGGCCAGCTCCCCGACGCGGGCGGCCTGACGGTCGCGCTCATCCTGGCGGCGACGAGCTGGGCGTGGGGTGCGCGCATCCTGCGCGCCCAGACCCTGTCGCTGCGCCGCCGTGACTTCGTCGAGGCCGCGCGCGCCAACGGCGAGTCGACGTGGCGCATCGTGTGGTTCGAGACGCTGCCGAACCTGACGGCCATCATGGCGTCGAGCTTCGTAGGCACCGTGACGTTCGCGATCCTCATGCAGACGACGCTCGCGTTCATCGGCGTGACGTCCATCTCGGACTGGAACTGGGGCACGATCCTCTTCTGGGCCGAGCAGCAGCAGGCGCTCTCGCGCGGCGCGTGGTGGTGGTTCGTCCCGGCGGGCCTGTGCATCGCGATGCTCGGTATGGCGCTGACCCTCATCAACTTCGGGATCGACGAGTTCGTCAACCCGCGTCTGCGCTCGACGGGCGCGAGCCCGCGTGCTCTGCGCAGGCGCCGCATCTCGCCGCGCATCGGCTTCACGGCCGTGGTCCGCGAGGGCGCGCCGGTCGCGTCCCGGGCGAGCGCCACGAGCACCAGCAGGCCCGACGGCGCCACGCGCCCGGGTGCGCCGCCCACCCCGACCGGTGCGACGCCGTCGGGCAGGGGGACGGGCACGCCCACCCCGGGCGGGCCGGGCACCCCGGGGAGCACGCGCGACGACCGCGACACCGACGGCACGACCGCACGCAAGGAGAACGCCCGATGACCGTCACCGACCTTTCCCCCGCCGGGGCCTCCACCGGGACCGGCAGACCCGTGCTGGAGATCCGCGACCTGCACGTCGCGTACGGCTACGGCCCCGAGCCCGTGCGCGCGCTGCGCGGGGTGAACCTCACACTGCACGAGGGCGAGGTGCTCGGGATCGCGGGTGAGTCGGGCTGCGGCAAGTCGACGCTCGTCTACGCCGCGACCCGCCTCCTGCCCCCGCCCGGCCTCATCACGGGCGGCGAGGTCCTGTTCCACGGGGGAGTGGGGGCGACGGGCGACGAACCCGTCGACATCCTGCGCATGAGCGACAAGGAGCTGCGGCGCTCGCGCTGGCAGGACACGGCCATCGTGTTCCAGGGCGCCATGAACTCGCTCAACCCCGTCTACCGCGTCGGCAAGCAGCTCACCGACGCGATCGCGGCGCACCGCCCCGGCATGTCACGCTTCGACCGCAACCAGCGGGCCGCCGAGCTGCTGTCCATGGTCGGGATCGCGACGGACCGCATCTCGGCGTACCCGCACCAGCTCTCGGGCGGCATGCGCCAACGCGTCATGATCGCGATGGCGCTCGCGCTCGAGCCCAAGGTGCTCATCATGGACGAGCCCACCACGGCGCTCGACGTCGTCATGCAGCGTCAGATCGTCGAGCAGATCATCGAGCTGCGCGACCGCCTGGGCTTCTCGGTCGTGTTCATCACGCACGACGTGTCGCTGCTCATCGAGGTCGCCGACCGGATCGCGATCATGTACGCGGGCGAGATCGTCGAGCAGGCGTCCGCGAGCGACGTCTACCGGCGCCCGCGCCACCCGTACACGCACGGGCTGCTCAACTCGTTCCCGCCCCTGCACGGGCCCAAGCGCCCGCTCGTCGGCATCCCGGGCTCTCCGCCCGACCTCCAGGCCCTGCCGAGCGGGTGCCCGTTCCGGCCCCGCTGCGCGCACGTCCTGGACGCGTGCGCCGACGTCCACCCGACGCTGGGCCCCACGTCGCTGGGCCTGCCCGGTGTCGGCGAACCGGGCCGGTCGGTCGCGTGCCTGCTCCACGACGGGCACGGCGAGGTCCCCGCGGAGCTGCGCGTCTGAGGGTCGTACCCGGGCCGCCGGGGTCGACGATCCCAGGTGGCTCCTCGGCCGCGGGGACGCCCGGTCGTCCCCCGCGAGCAGAGCCGGTCGGCACCCCGCGTCGGGGGTCGGCCGGCTCGTGCTCGTCGCAGGGTGCTCCCGGCGGGGGTGTGAAAGACCACCCGCCGCCACGCCCTGACCTGCCCGTTCTCTTTGCCGGATCCCCACACGCGGTGACCTACGGTGGACGGGTGAGCTTCCCCCCTCCTTCGACGACGCAGCCGACCGCACGCCCGTCGGCCCCCCCCGCGGGCCGTCGGTGCACGCCCCGTGCACGCACCCGGCAGCGGTGCGACGAACGTGCCGGGACGCGTCGTGGCGGGTCTCACCGCGGTCGCCGCGGTCGTCCTCACGTGGCAGGTGTGGAACGTCTTCGTGGCGACCGAGCAGGGGCAGTTCCTGGACCAGGCGGCCTTCCGTGGCGCCGACTACGGGCAGGGGACGCTGTGGTCGTTCGCGTCCCCCGTGCTCGACGTCGTCTCCGTGTCCTTCGTCGTCCTCGGGCTGGGCACCGCGATGGGCATCGCGCTCCTGCGGCGTCGATGGGGCCTCGCGGTCCAGGTCGCGTTCCTCGTCGTGGGAGCCAACGTCACGACGCAGCTCACGAAGAAGGTCGTCCTCGACCGCCCGGACCTCATCGGCGGGTGGAACGGCAACAGCCTCCCCAGCGGTCACACGACCGTCGCCGGTTCGGTGTCGGTCGCGCTGCTGATGGCGGTGCCGCGCGGCTATCGCCCCGTCGTCGCGCTCCTGGGCGGCACGTACACGGCGGCCACGGGCATCTCGACGCTCGTAGGGGAGTGGCACCGACCGAGCGACGTGGTCGCGGCCGTGCTCGTCGTCCTCGCCTGGGGAGCGCTGGTCCTGGCGTTCACACCCACCTCGGCCCTGGACGAGCTCCCCGCCGGCAGGAGCGGCGCCTACCCGGGGTCGGTCGTCGTGTCGGTGCTCCTCGTCGCAGGTGGCCTCGTGGCCGCGCTCGTCGCGGCCTGGTGCCTTCGTGAGGTCTACCCCGCGAGCTGGGGCATGACGGACCTGGCGGAGACCACGGCCTACGTGGGTGGCGCGTCGGGGGTGGTCGCCGCCACGGCGATCTCGTTCGCGACGCTCCTCCTGCTCCGACAGGCCACGTCCCGTCCCCCGCGCAGGTGACGGTCGTCCACAGGTCCGGTCACGGTGTCGCGCCCGGCGTCCCGGACGACCACGAGCCCCGGTCACGAGGGCTGTCCACAACGGATAAGGTGCCGCCTGGCGCCAGTGGCGTAACGTCATAGGCTGCCGGTGGGAACGAGACGGTGGGGTCCAGCGCCACGCCCTGCCCGACGCCGTAGCCCACCCCCAGCACCTCGGCCCACCCGGAGATCGCTCCGGGCGAGAGCCACACCAGCAGCAACGGAAAGCAGGAACGGATGTCCTCAGGTCGCAAGCTCGTCATCGTGGAGTCCCCCACGAAGGCACGCAAGATCCAGGGCTACCTCGGTGACGACTTCGAGGTGGAGTCGAGCGTCGGGCACATCCGCGACCTGCCGCAGCCGTCCGAGCTGCCCGCCGACATGAAGAAGGGCCCGTTCGGCAAGTTCGCCGTCAACGTCGACGACGGCTTCGAGCCGTACTACGAGGTCTACGCGGACAAGAAGAAGAAGGTCGCGGAGCTCAAGCGCGCCCTGAAGAACGCCGACGAGCTCTACCTCGCGACCGACGAGGACCGCGAGGGCGAGGCCATCGCGTGGCACCTGCTCGAGGAGCTCAAGCCCAAGGTGCCCGTGCACCGCATGGTCTTCCACGAGATCACGCGCGAGGCCATCGAGCGGGCGCTCGAGAACACGCGCGACCTCGACGAGCACCTGGTCGACGCCCAGGAGACGCGCCGCATCCTCGACCGTCTCTACGGCTACGAGGTCTCGCCCGTGCTGTGGCGCAAGGTCCGTCAGGGCCTGTCGGCCGGGCGCGTCCAGTCGGTCGCGACCCGGCTCGTCGTCGAGCGCGAGCGTGAGCGCATGGCGTTCGTCGCGGCCGAGTACTGGGACGTCTCGGGGACCTTCTCGCTCGCCGACAAGCAGGCCGAGGACGCCGACAAGAGCTTCGACGCCCGACTGGTCCAGCTCGGCGGCGCGCGCGTGGCCTCGGGCCGCGACTTCGACGACCGCGGGCAGCTCAAGCCCGCGGCGGCGCGCGACGGCGTGGTCCAGCTCGGCGAGCAGGCCGCGACGCTCGTGGTCGGTGGGCTCGAGGGGGCCGACTTCGCGGTCCGCAGCCTCGAGACCAAGCCGTACACGCGCCGTCCGGCCGCGCCGTTCACGACGTCGACGCTCCAGCAGGAGGCGAGCCGCAAGCTCCGCTTCAACTCGCGGCAGACCATGCGCACCGCGCAGGCGCTGTACGAGAACGGCTACATCACCTACATGCGTACGGACTCCCCGTCCCTGTCGGCCGAGGCCACGGACGCCGCGCGCCGCCAGGCCGCCGAGCTGTACGGGCCCGAGTTCGTGCCCGGTTCGCCGCGCGTCTACGCGTCGAAGGCGAAGGGCGCGCAGGAGGCCCACGAGGCCATCCGTCCCGCCGGCGACTCCTTCCGTACCCCGGCCCAGGTGGCCCGCGAGATCAGCGGCGACCAGTTCAAGCTGTACGAGCTCATCTGGAAGCGCACGGTCGCCTCGCAGATGGCGGACGCCAAGGGGTCGACGGCGTCGGTGCGGCTGGCCGCGCCCGTGGCGGGTGCGGACGCCGAGGTCGCCGGCAAGGAGGCCGTGTTCGCGGCGTCGGGCACGGTCATCAGCTTCCGTGGCTTCCTCGCCGCGTACGAGGAGGGCACCGACGACGGCGCGGAGACGGCCGACGGCACCCCCGCGAAGTCCGGCCGGCGTCGCAACGACGAGGACGCCCGCCTGCCCCAGATGGGCGAGGGCGACCTGCTCGACGGGCGCGACCTCACGGCCGACGGGCACTCGACGTCCGCACCTCCGCGCTACACCGAGGCCAGCCTCATCAAGGCCCTCGAGGAGCGCGGCATCGGACGCCCGTCCACGTACGCGTCGACCATCTCGACGGTCCAGGACCGCGGGTACGTGCTGCCGCGCGGTCAGGCCCTCGTGCCGAGCTGGCTCGCCTTCGCCGTGATCCGGCTCCTGGAGGAGCACTTCGAGTGGCTCATCGACTACGACTTCACCGCGGAGATGGAGGCGGACCTCGACGCGATCGCGGCCGGCGACAAGGACCGCGTCGCGTGGCTGACCCGGTTCTACTTCGGGGACGGGACGGGGCGTGAGGAGGGCGAGGGGCTGCGTCAGCTCGTCGACGACCTCGGCGACATCGACGCGCGCGACATCAACTCGGTCCAGATCGGCGAGGGCATCCAGCTCCGCGTCGGTCGGTACGGTCCGTACGTCGAGGATCTCTCGGTCGAGGTCAAGGAGGGCGAGAACCCGCCGCGTGCCTCGGTGCCCGACGACCTGGCCCCCGACGAGCTCACGGTCGACAAGGCGCGCGAGCTCCTCGCCGCAGGCGCGGACGACGGCCGTGTCCTCGGCACCGACCCCGCGTCGGGCAACCCGATCGTGGCCCGTGCGGGTCGCTACGGTCCGTACGTGACCGAGCAGCTCCCCGAGCCGAAGTTCGACGAGGGCCTGTCGGCCGCGGCGCTCAAGAAGGCCAAGGCCGCGCTGCCCAAGCCGCGGACAGCGTCGCTGCTCAAGGACATGAGCCTGGACACCGTGACGCTCGACGACGCCCTGCGCCTGCTGTCGCTGCCTCGCCTCGTGGGCACGGACCCGGAGACGGGGGCCGAGATCACCGCGCAGAACGGCCGGTACGGTCCGTACCTCAAGAAGGGCACGGACTCGCGCACCCTCCCGTCCGAGGAGGCCATGTTCACGGTCACTCTCGAGGAGGCGCTCGAGCTGTACAAGCAGCCCAAGCGCGGCCGCGGAGCGACGGCCACGCCGCCGTTGCGCGAGCTCGGTGACGACCCGACGTCGGGCAAGCCCATCGTGGTCAAGGACGGCCGCTTCGGCGCGTACGTGACGGACGGCGAGACCAACCGGACGCTGCCGCGCGACCTGACGCCCGAGTCGATCACCCCGGAGAAGGCCATCGAGCTCCTCGCGGAGAAGCGCGCGGCCGGACCGGCCAAGAAGAAGGCCCCGGCCCGCAAGGCGCCGGCCAAGAAGCCTGCGGCGAAGAAGGCTCCGGCCAAGAAGGCGACGGCCGAGAAGAAGTAGCGGTCACGGCTCGGCGGCGGACACCGACGGCTGCCGAGGCGGCTCCGCGCACGACGAAGGCCCCGGACCTGCCCCCGTGAGGGAGCGGCCCGGGGCCTTCGTCGTGCGGAACCTCAGTGGTGGGTGTACCGGACCGGCTCCGGGAGCCCCGCGTCCGCGCGGATCGCACGCGAGAGCCCTTCGATCGAGCGCAGCGCGTCGACGAGCTCGGGCACGCGGACCTCGAACGGCATGGCGTGGATCGTCTCGCCCGGCGCCGTCGCGGCCTCGGCGACACGGCGCAGGTCACCCACGTCGGCGGTCGTCAGACCGATCTCGGTGAGCGTGTTGGGCAGCCCGACGCGCGTCGTGAACTCGACGAAGTCGCGGATCTCCTGCGACGGCGCCCCCTCCAGCACGAGCTGGGTCAGCGAGCCGATGTTGACCTTCTGGCCGTGCGTGAGGCCGTGGGTCTGCGGTGCGGCCGTGAGCCCGTTGTGGATCGCGTGGGCCGCCGCGAGACCGCCCGACTCGAACCCGAGCCCCGAGAGCAGGGTGTTGGCCTCGACCACGGCGTCGACCGCGGGGGTCACGAGGTGCTCCTTGACCGCCTCGATCGCGGCGAGCGAGTTCTCCCACAGGATCTTCCAGGAGAGCTCGGCGAGCGCGGTGCCCGTGATGAGCGGCAGGCCGCCCGCCATGGTCGTCGCGTTGGCCTTGGCCACGGCTCGGGCCTCGATCCAGGTGGCGAGCGCGTCGCCGATGCCCGCGACGAGGAACTTCACCGGGGCGTTGGCCACGAGCTGGGTGTCGACCAGGACCAGGTCGGGGTTGTGCGGGAAGAAGCGGTACTCCTCGAACGCGCCCTCGTCGGTGTAGATCACGGACAGCGCGGAGCACGGCGCGTCGGTCGACGCGACGGTCGGCACCGAGACCCAGCGGATGCCCTCGAGGTGGCCGGCTGCCTTGACCGCGTCGATCGTGCTGCCGCCGCCGATGCCCACGATCACGTCGGAGCCCGTCTCACGGATGCGCCGCGCGAGGTGGTCGACGGCCGCGGCGGTCGCGTACGTGCCGAAGCCCTCGCGCTCGCGGCGCAGGTTCGCGGCCTGGAACGACTCGGCGACGGTGTCCTGGACGATCTCCCAGACGACGTCGTCGGCGACCAGCAGCGGCTTGGTGCCGATCGGGGCGACGAACTCACCGAGCCGGGACAGCGCGCCACGCGACTGCACGTAGCGCAGCGGGCTGATGAGGGTGCGGATCGGGACCTCGGACATGGGTGACCTCCTCGGAGAACGGGCGGGACGTCGTCGGGCCGTGGAGGGTCGCTCCGTGGGACCGGCGACCTCTCGACGCTATGTCGGAGTCGGGCGCGGCGCCCGGTGGGGCCGTGTGACGTCCGCCGTCGTCCCGCGGTCCGAGACGAGGAGCGTCAGTCGACCGTGACGGCCTCCAGCACGGGCAGGCGCGACGCCCGGATCCCGGGCCACACGCTCGCGACGAGCCCGATCACGACCGCGAGCCCCAGGACCGCGAGCACCTGCCCCCAGGGGATCGCGAGGCTCGTCAGGCCCTGCTCGGCGAGCACCCCCGGCAGGGCCGCGGCGATCGCGATGCCCGTGAGCACGCCCAGCACGGTCCCGTAGACCGCGGTCAGGACCGACTCGATCGTGATGATGCCCGCGAGCTGGAGGCGCCCGAGCCCCACGGCCCGCAGCAGCCCGATCTCCCGGGTGCGCTCGATGATCGACAGCGCGAGCGTGTTGACGATGCCCAGCAGTGCGATGACGATCGACAGCCCGAGCAGCGCGTAGAGGATCACGAGCACCTGGTCCACCTGGGCAGCGGCCGCGTTGGCGAGCTCCTCGCGGTCGAGCACCGAGACGACGAGGAACGGCTTGACCGCCTCGGTGAGCGCGTCGCGCAGCTCGGTGGTCGAGATCCCCGGGGCGGCCGTGACGTACACCGCGTACGTCGGGATCTCGGCGGCCCCCACGTCCGCGTACGTCGCGTCGGCGAGGACCAGGTCGGACGAGATCACCTGGGTGTCGATGATCGCCCCGACCGTCACGTCCTGGGTCCGGGTGCCGTCGTCGCTCGTGAGGGTCAGCGAGTCGCCGACCGTCCAGCCGTTGTCCCGGGCCGCGGTCCGGCGGACCACGGCCTCGCCGTCGACGAGGGCGCGGTCGGGGTCGCCCTCGACCACGGGAGCGTCGAGGGCCTCGGTGAAGAACCCGGGCGGCACGACCGTGGCCCCGCTGGGCTCACCGTCGACGTCGAGCGTCCCGAGCCGCAGGGGAAGTGCCTGCCCGACGGCGGGGAGCCCGGTCACGGCCTCCGTGACCCCTGGCGGGAGCGCACCCGTGGCTGCGGCCGCCTGGACCACGTAGTCGGCCCGCATCTGCTCGTCGACGATCGAGCGGACCGAAGCCTGCGTCGAGGCCGCGATGACCCCGGTCGCGCTCACGAGCGCCATCCCGATCAGCAGCGCCCCCGCGGTGTTCGAGGTGCGGCGCGGGCTGCGCGTGACGTTGCCGCGCGCGAGCCGGCCCAGCGGACGGATCGCGGCCACGGCCGGGACGGCCAGCACCGTGATCACCGCCCCGGCGATCGCGGGGGACAGGACCAGGACGCCCACGAGCGCCGCGCTCGCACCGACCGCGAGCAGGACCCGCGGGTTGAGGTCGTCGACCAGGGCCCACCCGGTCGGGTCGGCCGAGGCCGAGCTGCCGAGCCGCGAGGCCAGGACCAGGAGCCCCGCGCCGAGCACCGCCAGCACGAGCCCGACCACCGCGCGGGTGCCGGTCCCGCGGTCCGGTGCGACGTCGTCGTGCATGGCCTGGACCGGGGGAGTGAGGGCCGCGCGGCGGCCCGGGACCGCGGCCGCGACCACGCTCACCAGGACGCCCAGCGAGATCGCGACCACGACCGAGGTCGCGCTCAGCGGCACGCGCCCCGAGAGCTCCATGCCCGTCGAGCCGAACACCGCGCGCAGCCCGCTGACCAGCACCCGCCCCAGCACGACCCCCGTCGCGGCGCCGAGCACCCCGACCGCGACCGCCTGCGCCAGGATCGACGCGAACACCTGCGCGGGCGAGGCGCCGAGCGCGCGGAGCAGCGCGAACTCGCGCTGTCGCTCTCGCACCGACATCGCGAACGTGTTGGCGATGATGAACGCGCCCACGAACAGCGCGATGGCCGCGAAGACCAGCAGGAACGTCTCGATGAAGCCCAGGATCTGCTCGACCCCCTCGCGGGCCTCCTCGCGCACGGCCTCGCCCGTGAGGGACTCGGTGCCCGCCGGGAGGACCTCGGCCACGCGGTCGGAGAGCTCCTGCTCGGACACGTCGCCCGCGGCGTAGACCGAGATCGTGGGGACCGTGCCGTCGGGAGCGTAGGTCGCGAGCGCGGTCGCGGGATCGAGGCCCACCAGGATCGTGCCCGCAGCGGCCGCCTCGATCGCGAAGATCCCCGTGACCGCGACGGGCTGGGGCGCGCCCGCGAGAACCACCGTCGTCGTGTCCCCCGTGGTCAGGTCGGCCGTCGACGCGGCGCTCTCCTCCAGGGCGATCTCCGCCGGACCCACGGGCCACGCGCCGCTCGCGAGCGTCACGGTCGGCTCGTCGGGACCCACGGCGATCCCGATGCTCGGCGGCCCCGACGTCGTGACGGCCGTGCCGTCCGCCGCGACCAGGACGATCGGGCCGGACGCGTCGGGCACGGCGCGCGCGACGCCGTCGACCCCTGCGACCGTGTCCGCGAGCGAGACCGGGACCGGGGAGTGCGGCGTCCCGAAGGTGCTGCCCGCGGTCGTGGAGTCGTCGATCTCCTCGGCCCCCCGCACGTACACGTCCGCGACCAGCGTCGTGGCGATGATCTCGTCGAACGTCGAGGACAGCATGGCCCGGAAGGTGAAGGTGCCCACGACGAACGCGACGCCCAGCATCACCGCGAGCGTCGACAGCAGGAAACGGACCAGGTGGGCCTTGACCCCGCGCAGCGCGACCCGCAGCATCAGTCCTCCTCCGCCTGCCCGAGCGCGTCCAGGATGTCGCGCCGCGTCGGGGCCGCGAGGTCGGCGGTGATCCGTCCGTCGGTGAGGAACAGGACCCGGTGCGCGTACGACGCCGCACGCGGGTCGTGCGTGACCATGACGACCGTCTGGCCCAGCTCGTCGACCGAGCGCCGCAGGAAGCCCAGGACCTCGGCGGACGAGCGCGAGTCCAGGTTGCCCGTGGGCTCGTCGGCGAACACCACGGACGGCCGCGACACCAGGGCGCGCGCGCACGCGACCCGCTGCTGCTGACCGCCCGAGAGCTCGGACGGCCGGTGGTGCAGGCGGTCGCCCAGGCCCACGGCGCCCACGACCTCGTCGAACCACGCCCGGTCCACGGGGGCGCGGGCGATGTCGAGGGGGAGCGTGATGTTCTCCGCCGCGGTGAGCGTCGGGACCAGGTTGTACGACTGGAACACGAACCCGATCCGGGTCCGCCGCAGCGCGGTGAGGCGCCGCTGCGAGAGGCGGCTCACCTCGGTCCCGCCGATCACGACGCTGCCCGAGGTCGGTGCGTCCAGGCCGGCCATGCAGTGCATGAGCGTCGACTTGCCCGAACCCGACGGCCCCATGATCGCCGTGAGCTCGGCCGTGCGGAAGTCGACGTCGACGCCGTCGAGCGCGCGCACGACCGTCTCGCCCTGGCCGTACGTCTTGACGAGGTCGCGCGCCCAGGCCGCCGTCCCGGGTGGCGCGGTCGCGGGGAGAGCGGTCGACGGCACTCCCGTGCCCGGGACGGTGGCGGGACGGGAGGACCCGGGCGGGCCGGACGGGGACGGGGCGGGCTCCATCGGAGCTCCCTTCGGTCGGAAGGTCTCCATCGTGGCCCCGGGGACGGGTGACGTGCGACACATCGGTGACGTCTCGCGTCAAGACCGCGGACAGGGGAGGTCTTCACCGGTACCACGGACCACCCGCCCGTGCGACCCGACGGCTCGACCCCCCTGCCCGCCGGGCACGACCCGAGGAGCCCATCATGACGAACCACACTCAGGCCGGATCCCCCCGGCACGCGGCGGTGCTGGCACTGCCTCTCACGGCGAGGCCCCCCACGCTCGCGTGGCGCCTGCTGTCGACGGCGCTCGCAGCGCTGCTCGTGCTCGTGGGCGTCGTCGCGATGCCCCGCACGGCGTCCGCCGCCGAGCTCGACGCCATCAAGACGGTCACGATCACCCAGCCCCTCGACGAGGTCCACCTGTGGCAGTCGCTGCGGATCGAGGCCACGTGGGCCGTGCCCGACGGGTCGCACGCGGGGGACACGTTCACCCTGGCGTTCCCGCAGTCGCCTCGCGTGACGGGCTTCGCGCAGACGTTCGACCTCAAGACGCCCGCCGGAGCGGTCGTCGGGACGTGCGACGTGACCCAGGAGGGATTCGCGTGCACGCTCAGTCCGTACGTCGAGACCGCGACCAACGTCCACGGCACGCTGTTCTTCTACGCGCAGGTCAGCAGCGTGGGCGAGGGCGGCACGTTCACGTTCACCACGGGCAACGAGATGGTGATCGAGGTCCCCGTGCCGGGCGGCGGCGTGGTCCCGGGCAGCGGCTGGTCCGCCCCGGAGCAGCCCGCCAAGGGCGGCTGGGTCAGCACGGACGGCAGGACCGCCGTCTGGGAGGTCTACGTGCCGAGCGAGTTCCTGGCCGCCTCGGCCGGTGGCCCCGTGGTCGTGACCGACACGTACGACCCGCGACTGACCATGCGCGACGACTCGCTCGTCGTCGCGTACGTCCCCCTGGCCGACTGGAACGACGGTGACTACGGCGCGAGCGCGGTACGCCTCAGCCCGGGGACCGGCTACGTCTACACGCCCAACGCGGCAGGATCGTCGTTCGACCTGGCATTCGTCGACCCCGTCACGGACGGCTCGCGCATGTACATCTTCACGTACCGGATGACGCTGCCGACGGGAGTCCAGGACGGGGACACGTTCGCGAACAAGGTCCAGGGCAGCACGGGCTGGGACGACCAGCAGGTGCTCGAGTACGCGGCCGCCGGCGGCGACGGCAACGGTGACGGCAACGGCGAGCTCCGCCTGACCAAGCACGTCACGGGCGAGGGTGTGGCGTCGGTCCCGACGGGCACCGCGTTCACCGTCGACTACACGACGGACCGGAACGGAGCGACGACGTCGGGCAGCCTCACGGTGACCGACGGCGCGACCGTCACGATCCCCGGCCTCGCGGCCGGGACCGTGGTGACGCTGAGCGAGGTCTCGCCCGCCGCGATCGACGGCGTGACCTGGGGCGAGCCCGTGTTCTCGGGTGAGGGGGTGACCTCGGTCGAGGGCGGAGCACAGGTCACCGTCGGCGTGGAGGGCGTGGTCGAGGTCGCGCTCGACAACCCCGTGACCCCGGTCGTGCCGCCCGTCGAGCCGCCGGCCCCGCCGCCCACGACGCCTCCGGCGCCCGAGCCTCCCGCGTCCACGCCGCCGGCCGCAGTGGTCCCTCCGGTCAAGGCGCCGCCGGTCAAGCATGCGGCGAAGAAGGCCTCGCACGGGTCGCTCGCCACGACCGGTGCGACGGTAGGCCTGGCTGCCGGTGCGGCCGCGCTGCTGGTCGGCACGGGCGTGACGCTCGTGGCGCTGCGTCGCCGGGGGGCGAGCTCCTGATCGCGGCGCGCGG
The DNA here is from genome assembly GCF_016907235.1 of Oerskovia jenensis. Classification (NCBI taxonomy): domain Bacteria; kingdom Bacillati; phylum Actinomycetota; class Actinomycetes; order Micrococcales; family Cellulomonadaceae; genus Oerskovia; species Oerskovia jenensis. Next base: position 1,751,718 of record NZ_JAFBBO010000001.1, on the reverse strand, counting down.
GCTGCGGCCCCGGGGTGGCCGGTCCACCCCGGGGCCGCAGTAGCGTGGACGCATGGTCTCTCACGCAGTGGTGAACGTGCTCGGCGCCGTGCCCGATCCGGGTGACGCGCCGCCCGTGCGCTGGGGCGTCCTCGGGGCGGGGAAGATCGCCGGGACGTTCGCGGACGAGGTCCGGACGTTCACGCAGGGGCACGTCGCGGCCGTGGGATCGCGCGACGAGCACCGGGCACGTGACTTCGCGCAGCGGCACGCACCGTCGGCGACCGTGCACGGGTCGTACGCGTCGCTCGTCGCGGACCCCGACGTCGACGTCGTGTACGTCGCGACGCCGCACTCGCACCACCGCGACCACGGGCTGCTGGCGATCGCGGCGGGCAAGCCGGTCCTCATGGAGAAGGCGTTCACGCGCAACGAGGGCGAGGCGCGCGAGGTCCTGGCCGCGGCGCAGGCCGCGGGCGTGTTCGTCATGGAGGCCATGCTGACGCGGCACCTGCCGCACGTCGCGGCGATCCGCGCGCTGATCGCCCAGGGGGAGATCGGCGAGGTCCGGTCGGTCACGGCGACGTACGGCTCGCGCGCGGCGTACGACCCGTCGCACCGGCTCTTCGCGCCCGAGCTCGCGGGCGGCGCGCTGCTGGACATCGGGATCTACCCGCTCGCGTTCGCGACGGACCTCCTGGGCAGGCCCGACGACGTCACGGCCGTCGGCCTGCAGGCTCCCACCGGGGTGGACGCGCAGTCGACCGTCGTGCTGCGGTACGGGGACCGTGCGACGGCGACACTGACCTCGTCGGTCCTGGCGCAGTCCGCGGCGTCGCTCGTGGTCGCGGGCACGGGGGGCCGGATCGAGGTCGTGGACCGGTTCATGGTGCCCACGACGTTCAGCGTGGTGTGGGCCGACGGGGCGCGGCGCGAGTACGACGGGTATGCAACGGGGGCCAAGCAGTACGAGGCGGCCGAGGTCGCTCGGTGCCTCGCGGAGGGCCTGACCGAGAGCCCGCGGATGACGTGGCAGGACACGCTCGACCTGATGCGGGTCATGGACACGGCCCGCGCGCAGCTGGGGGTCGTCTACCCGGGCGAGTGACCTCCACGGGTACCTCCCCGTGGACCTCCCCGTGCCGAGAACGGGGTTGACGCCGTTCCGGCGGTCGTCACGGCCTCGATCGCCGGGTTCGACCGCGCGCAACCTCGTGCTCGTCCCTGACGGCCTGGTCGCCGCGCGACCACACCTCGGGCAATGACCCGTGGGTGCGCTCTCACGGGGTTAGCGTGAACCCATGAGCAACGACGCACGCACCGCGGCACCGACCGAGCCGGCCTCCCTGCCCGACCTCGTCGCGACCGCCGCCGACCTGCCCGACGTGATCTCCGGCGTCGTGCCCGATCCCCGGACCGCACCGACCGTCCGCTGGGGCATCCTCGGCGCCGGGAACATCGCCGGGTCCTTCGCCGAGGCCGTACGCGACCACACCCGCGCGCGCGTCGTGGCCGTGGGATCACGCGACCGCGTCCGGGCCGAGCGCTTCGCGACCGAGCACGGCATCCACACGACCCACGCCGACTACACCGAGCTCGTCGAGGACCCCCAGGTCGACGTCGTCTACGTCGCCACACCCCACTCCCACCACCGCGAGCACGCCCTGCTGGCCATCGCCGCGGGCAAGCACGTCCTGGTCGAGAAGGCGTTCACGCGCAACGAGGCCGAGGCGCGCGAGATCCTCGACGCCGCACGCGCCGCGGGCGTGTTCGTCATGGAGGCCATGTGGACGCGCTTCCTGCCGCACGTCGCGGCGCTGCGCGCGGTCATCGCACGCGGTGAGATCGGTGAGATCGTCACCGTGAGCGCCGACCACGGCCAGTTCTTCCCGTTCGACCCCGAGCACCGGCTCTACGCCCCCGATCTCGCGGGGGGAGCGCTGCTCGACCTGGGCGTGTACCCCGTGTCGTTCGCGCACGACGTGCTGGGGGCGCCGTCGTCGGTCACGGCGGTCGGCGCGCTCACGGAGACGGGCGTCGACGGCCAGCTCGGCATCACCCTCGGCTACGGCCGGGCCATGGCCACGCTGTCGACGACCCTGTGGTCGCAGACGCCCAACGTCGCCTCGATCTCGGGGACCGCGGGGCGCATCGAGATCGAGGGCACGTTCTACGCCCCGACGTCGTTCCGCGTGATCCGGCACGACGGCGCGCAGTGGCGCTACGACGGCTTCCGGGGCGAGGGCAAGCAGTACCAGGCGGCCGAGGTCGCCCGGTGCCTCGACGCCGGGCTGACGCAGAGCCCGCGCATGACCTGGCAGGACACGCTCGACGTCATGCGGACCATGGACGAGGTCCGCCGCCAGACCGGGGTGGTCTACCCGGGCGAGTAGTCCCGGTCCGGCGACGGGCGGGGCGTCACCTGTCCTTGAAGTAGCGGAACAGGTGACGCTCCCGCACGAGCGAGACCGCGACCGTCGCCCCGAGCAGGGCTCCGAGCGCGCCGAGCGCCACTCCCTGGGCCGCGAGCCTGAACACGGCCGCCTGATCGTGGGCGCCGGACAGCGTCACCAGGACCAGCAGTGCCGAACCCCCGACGATCGCCCCCGCGCCCGCCCAGACCGCGGTCTCGAGCGACGCCGTCGCGAGCTGTGCCGACCGGCTCTGTCCCGCATGGCGCGCCCCGGCGTGCTCGAGGCGACGACGGCGCAGCCCCCAGTACCCCAGGACGAAGCCCACGCCCGCGCAGCCCCAGGGCGCGAATCGGGTGGGTCGCTCCTCGAAGGACTGGTGCGCGTCGAAGCTCTTGCCGAGCGACGTGTTGACCTGCCCGACGGTCACGGCCTCCGTGCTCTGCGGCTCGACGTCGACGACCGTGCGCAGGAGGTCGTCGACCGCACCGGTCGTGGGCCACCCGGCAGCCCAGCACTCGTCGTAGCGCTGGTCGACCGTGGTCGGCACGAGGACCGCCAGGGCGAGCCGGCTGTCCCGCCCGTCCTGGGGCCAGGGAAACGTCCCCGCCACGACGAGCGGACCGTCGCTCGTTCCGAGCGTTCCCCCCACGGACAGGCCAAGGGTCTGCGCGAGGGTCTCCGACACCCAGACCCCCTCCGGGTGCGTGGCGTCGACGCCGAGCACCCGGCCGAGCGAGGTGGTCACGGAGAACGCCTGCAGCGGGTTCGCCGGTGTCGCCGACGGGATCAGGGGCTCGGTCGGCACGAGCGCCCCCGCCGCCTGGACGGACGAGGAGTCCGTGAGCGCGGCGCACGCGTCGGGGTCGACGGCGGCCGGGGCGGACACCGTGCGGACGTGGGCGGCGGACGCCTGGTAGGCGGTGGCGTCCTGCTCCAGGCCGATGACCGTCACCGCGTCGACGCCGCTCAGGAGACCGCAGGCGATCGCGAGCCCCAGAGCGAGCCCCACCGCGTGGGACGTCCCGGTGGCGACGTTCCGGCCCGACTCGGACAGGATGGTCGCGAGCCTCATGTGCTGCTCTCCTCGAGCTGGGACGGGGGTCGGGCAGGGGACCGGCGGGGTGCCGACGAGCCTGCCTGGTCGTCCGTCGGGCGCCCGGGCGGGTGATGGCGTGCGAGGTCCAGCATGTCGATGACACGGGTGCACGCGGCCCGGGTGTCCGGGTCGTGCGTGGCGATGACGACGATCGAGCCCGCCTCCGCGATGTGGCCCAGCGTCTCGTTGACGGTCGCCGCCGTGTGGATGTCGAGCTGTGCCGTCGGCTCGTCGACCAGCAGGAGGTCCGGGGCCGTGCACACCGCGCGAGCCAGCATCAGGCGCTGGGCCTCCCCACCGGAGAGTGCGGCGAACGGCCGGTCGGCCGTGGCCTCGAGGTTGAACAGGCGCATGACCCGCAGGGCCTCCTCCTGTGCCTGCGCCCGCGACGCGCCCTGGGTCAGCAACGGGAAGGCGACATGGTCCAGGGCCGAACGACGTGGCACCCCGTACGGGTTCTGGAAGACCCAGCCCGTCCGGGCGATGCCGGCCGTGGTCAAGGTCCCGGTCGTCGGGGTCTCCCACCCGGCGAGGATGGAGAGCAGGGTCGACTTCCCGCAGCCCGACGGCCCGCACACCCCGACCACCTCCCCAGGCCCGATGGTGAAGCTGAGGTCCTCGAACAGCATCTGGGTCCCGGCGAACCGGTGCCCCAGTCCTTCGGCCCGGACCTCCGAGGCGCCGGTCGGGACGAGCGCCGGGCCGTTCTGCTTCGCGTCGAGGCGCGCTCGGCGGGTCATCGGCACGCGCTCGCGGTGATCGCGCTGCCGAGGTCGACCTCGGTGGGCGGTTCGCCCTCGAGCGTGACGAGGCTCGCGCCCAGCCCGGAGCCGACGATGGTCACGGGGACGGCGGTGCCGTCGACCTGGATGCAGGCCTGAGCCCCCTCGACGGCGAAGACCGCGGCGGGCGGGACCCTGATCGTGGTCAAGGGGGTCGTCAGGGCGATGGACGCGGTCGCCTCGTCCGGGGTGTCGGACTGGCGGATCGACCGGTACTCGGCCGAGGCCATGACCGCGGCGAGGAACGCGGGGTCGGTGCTCGCGTTGTTGGCGTCGAGGGTCGTGGTCTGGCCGAGCAGCTCGAGCACCCGCTCGCCCGGCACGAGGCCCGCGGGCGGGCTCGCCACGGAGACGGCCGTGAGTGCGGCCGGCACGGTACCCAGCTCGCCGGTCTCGTCGATCGCGCTGCCGAGGGTCGCGGTCCAGGTCTCGGGCGTCACGGTCGCCGCGGGCAGCCACACGATCTGTGCCAGGGCGACCGAGCCGCTGGGCTTGGACATGCCCTCGCGCTTCTGCAACGCCTTGACGGCGGCTGTCGTCCGGGGCCCGAACCTGCCGTTGGCGTCGACGGTGTACCCCAGGCGGGCGAGCTCGGACTGGAGCGCCGTGACGTCGATGCCGCGGTCTCCCGCGGTGAGGTCCCGGTAGATCGGGACGCTCGTGTGGAGCGCGATGACGGGCTCGCTGTTCACGTCGAACGGGGCCGTGCCGGAGGTGAGCTCGCCCGCGGCTCCGAGCGTCACCTCGGTCACGACGCCGGTCGCGGCCGTGCGGAGGATCGTGGACTCGGAGACGTGCAGGGTCACGGGCACGGTGCGCTTGTCGTCGAACTGCTGGGTCGACGTGGCGACCGTCTGCTCGGCGGACGCCGCGGCGAGCTCGGCGGGGGCGCGGGGCGGGGCCAGGACGAGGCCGGCGGCGACGCCGAGGGCGGCGACGGTCACACCTCCCAGGGCGACGGCGGAGCCGGTGCGGAAGGTACGCATCTACTTCTCGTCGTCGTTCGGTGCGACGTACTCGGGCACCTGCTCCTGGCAGGTGGTCTGCGCGGCGGACTCGGGCGAGGTGGTGTCCCCGCCGGTCTTGATGGAGCCGCCCTTCTCGGCGGCACCGTAGGCGATGCGACCGCTGCCGTCGATGATGGCGTCGACACCGTTGTCGATCAGGCAGTCCAGGTACTTCTGGGTCGCCTCGTCGGGGGTTCCCGCAGCGGGTTCGTCGCTGCCACCCTTCTGCTGGCCGCCCGTGGTCGTCCCGGCGTCGGCGCCTGGAGCGGTCCCGGCGTCGGAGGTGGTGATCGCGTCGGGTGCGTCGGGTGCGGGCGCGGCCGTGCAGGCGGACAGGAGGAGGGCGCAGCCGAGGGCGAGGGGGAGGATCACGCGCTGTGCGTTCATGATTCAGCGTCCTTTCGAGGGGAGGGGTGGTGTCTCACTGGAGGGCGATGGCGAAGCCGGCACCGCGCAGGCACTGGTTCGCCTCGGGGTCCTTGGCGTCGAAGGAGGCCTTCTGGAGGTCCCCCTGGAGCTCGGTCTCGAGGTCCTCGGGGCTGTAGTCGGCGGGCACCGCGCCCAGCGTCTGCAGGCACTGGACCGCGACCTCGCGGGGATCGGCGAGCAGGTCGGCGTTGTTCTGCTGCTGCCCGTAGGTGGCTTCGATCCGCATGACGGTCCCGTCGGCACAGTCCGAGCCGCGCTCCATGTACTCCTCGGCAGCCTTGGGGTCCTGGGTGATCGATGCCGGGGGAGTGATCTGGAAGAGACCGTCCGGTCCCTTGGTCCAGGTGTCCTGATAGCCGAGGTCGAGCATGCAGGCCTGGTAGCGGTTGAACGCCTCCTCGTAGTCGACGGCGGAGATCTCACCGGTCTCGACCGCGCGCTCGAAGACCTCGCGCTCGAAGTCGGAGAGGTCCGGTTCCTCGAGCCGCTGCTCGAACAGGGCGGTGAGGCTCGAGGCGATCTTCTGTCCGGCGACGGGGCTCTCGCCCTCGCCGGGTCCGTCGGTGGACGAGCAGGCGGTCAGGGCGAGCGTCGTGAGCACCAGGGCGCCGAGGCCCAGGGTCAGGGCGCGCAGCCGGGGTGGTCTGGTGTCGGGCATGGGGACTCCTCGGGCGGCGGGAGGTGCTGGGGTGGTGTCGAGCGGCGGTCGCCGGACGGGACGTGCTCGGGGCGCGCGGTGCGCGGGGTCGTGCGGCTCCGGACATGCCAAGGGTGGGGGTGCGCGTCCGCACCCCCACCCTTGGAGGACGATCAGCGGAACTGAACGGCTGCGTAGTAGCTCGACGACCAGCCGGAGTCGGCGAACGCGTACGAGCTTGCCGTGTACCAGCTCGAGAGTGCCGAGAGGTTGCCGTGCTGGGCGTAGGAACGCCCCTGCCAGCCGTTCGTGGTGGTGGTGGTCGCCTGCGAGTAGTCCGAGGCGGCGTGCAGCGTGTAGTACCCGGCCGCGGATGCGGGGCTCGCCGACAAGGCGAGTCCGATCGTGAGCGCGGACACTGCGACGGTCGTTCCGATGGAACGCTTTGCTCCCTGCTTCATGAATCCCCCATGTGATTTGTGAAGAGGCGAACCGAATGGTCCGTCCCGAGGAGGTTATGAGGCAAGGAGAAGTGTCCGCAAGAGATGTCTCAGGAATCGAGATGATGAAAACAACAACTACCGGCTGGTAGATTTCCTGCGAGGTTCGCGGCCGGGCTTCCGAATCCTTCCGTCGCGCCGGGAGGCGGAGGGTCGCGGCGCGGGACAGGCTGTGGTGGGCGACAGGGCAGACCGTCGATTCTCCGCGGAATCCTGCGGATCTGACGACGTCCTCGTCGTGCTGCGAAAGTGTGGATGAGTGCTGCACCGCGAGGCCCCCTGCCCGTTCTGCGACGTTGCGTTGCAATGAGCGTAGGGCGGCGTCCTGGGGAACTGCTGGGAAATATGGATCCGTGCCTGTGGGTTTCCTGAGAGTGTTCCCGATGTGGCGAGAATTAATTGGGAAGCCAATTCTTGGGGTCCCAAGGAAATGCGCGGCGTATTGCGCTATCGTTTCCGGTTGTGAACCTACCGGGCGACGACCCTCTCGACCTCGACGCACAGGCGTGCTTCGTGCTCTCCGCGGCGGCGCGCGGACTGGTGTCCTTGTATCGACCCTTCCTCGAGCCGCTCGGGATCACCCACCCGCAGTTCCTCGTCCTGGTCGCGTTGTGGCAGGGCGCGGGGGCCGGCGGGCGTGCGACGGTCACGGGCCTCGCCGATCGCCTCCTGATCGACCCCGGGACGCTCTCCCCGGCGCTCAAGCGGCTCGAGGCCGTCGGCTACGTCACGCGGGTGCGTTCGCCGACGGACGCGAGGGTCGTGGAGGTCGGCCTCACTCTCCGCGGGCAGGAGCTGCGTGCGGAGGCGGCGGGGGTGCCGGGCGCCATCGCTGCCGCGGCAGGGCTGTCGCCCGACGACGTGGCCCAGGTCGTCGCGGTGGCGGGCAAGGTGGTCGCCGCCGTCCGGGCTGCGGGGGCCACCGGCGCGGTCAGCGGGGTGTGACCTCGTCGGAGTGCTCGACGACGTAGCTGCGCCCGTCGGGACCGGTCACGTACTCGAAGCGCGTCCTGAGCTCGCGGTCGCGCTCGACCTCGGCGGCGGATACGCCGCGCCCGGACGAGCCCTGCTTGCCCACCTGGGCGGGTCCGAAGATCGGCAGGAACGTCTCGGTCATGCGCAGGCCCAGGGGGCGTCGACGCTGCTTGTCGGCCATGCGCCTCTCCTCACGAGAAACGGTGCAATTGCATGGTGCACCAATGATTGGTGTACCAAGCATATGCCCACCCTGGCTACGATGGCCACATGACCACCTCGATCGAGAGAGCTGCGCCGTCCGGGCGAGGACCCGTGGCGGCCGCCGCTGCGGCCTCGCAGCACTCGTCGTCCGGTACCGACCCGCTCGCGCTCGAGTCCCAGGTCTGTTTCGCGCTGTCGGCAGGTGCCCGCGCCATGGTCGCGATGTACAAGCCGTTGCTCGAACCGTTGCGCCTGACCCACCCGCAGTACCTCGTGATGCTCGCGCTCTGGCAGGACGCCGCAGCGGGAGAGCGGACCACCGCCACGTCCCTCGCGGACCGGCTGCACCTCGACCCCGCGACCCTGTCCCCGCTCGTCCGTCGGCTCGAGGCCACCGGGTACCTCACGCGGTCGCGCAACGAGCAGGACGGCCGCGTCGTCGACGTGACGCTCACCCGGGCAGGACGCGACCTGCGCGCCCGGGCCGAGGAGGTCCCGCCCGCCATCACGGCCGCGACGGGCCTCACGCCCGACGAGCTCATGGAGGTCCACGCCGCGGCCTCGAAGGTCGTCTCGGCCGCACTGAGCGCCGGCGTCATCTAGCCGCGCGCGGGGGATCAGGCCCCCGTGCCGGGGGACATGTCGTACGTGACCCACGGGGTCGCGGTCGCGACCGAGTCGTAGAGCCGCCGCGCGGTCGCGTTCGCCGGGTCCGTGATCCACCGCACGACGCTCGCCCCCTGGTCCCCGGCGTGCACCCCCACGGCCCCGAGGAGCAGACGCCCGACCCCGGCACCACGAGCGTCGTCGGCGACGAACAGGTCGTCGAGCCAGCAGCCGTGCGACCCGTCGAGCGGGCGCTCGAACGTGCGCAGCACCGCGATCCCGCCGAGGCGGTCCCCGTCCGTGGCGACCAGCCCGCGGACCCCCGAGGCGCCGTCGTGCAGCCAGGACCAGACCAGGCGGTCCCGCGCCGCGTCCGCGGGCAGCTCGTAGAACGCGCGGTAGCCCGCGTACAGGTCGAGCCACTCGGGCTCGTCGTCGAGGAGGACGGGGCGCACCCGCCAGGTCGTCGTCACGGCGACACCGTACCCACCCGGGGCCCGCCTCTGCGGGCGTGTCCCAGCCGTGCCTAGGGTGGCGCGATGAGTTCCCCCAGCGTCTCCCACCCACGAACGGCCCGAGCGCGCGGCCTGGCCGCCGGCGCGCTCCGGCAGTGGCACCTGCACCCCCGGTGGGCCATGGCCCTGCGCGGCGCCGTGGCCGCTGCGGTCGCGTGGGTCGTCGGGATCGTCCTGCCCGAGCCCTTCTCCGACTACCCCTACTACGCACCGCTCGGTGCTGTCGTCGCGACCACGAGCACGGTGGCGCGCTCGGTCCGGGAGTCGTTCCAGGCGGCGGCCGCGATCGTCGTCGGGGCGCTCGTGGCGCGGGGGGCGGACCTCGTGCTCGCCCCCAGCGCGCTGTCGATCGCGCTCGTCGTCGCGGTGGCGATCCTGGTCGCCGGGTGGGGGCTGCTGGGCGACATGGGCTCGTGGGCCGTGACCTCGGCGCTGTTCGTCCTGATCATCGGGAACGCGGACAAGGTCGGGTACATGGGCGCGTACGTGGGGCTCGTGGTGGTCGGGGCGCTCATCGGGATCGGGATCAACCTGCTCTTCCCGCCCCTCCCGCTCGCCGCCTCCGACGTGGCCCTCGACCGCCTGCGGACCGCCCTCGCCGACCAGCTCGAGCACCTGGCGGACGGCCTGGACCTGGACGCGGCGCCCTCGCCCGAGGAGTGGGACGAGCGGCGCATGCTGCTGGACCCCGTGCTCCATCGGTCGCAGCGCTCGGCCGAGCAGGCCCGCGAGGCCGCACGGGCGAACCGCCGCGCCCGCCGGTACGAGGACGCGACCCGTGCCCAACGTGCTCAGGCGGACGCGCTCTCGCTCACGTCATCGGTCGTCGGCGACCTGACCCGGCTCATCACGGCCTGGGAGACGCAGGACCGTGACGACCTCGCGTTCGGGGAGCCGTTGCGCCCCCTGACGCGCGACGCGCTGCGGGCCTACGCGACGGCCGTGCGGTCCACGGCCGGGGCGCTCGCGGACCCCGAGGCGCTCGACCAGGTCCGCGAGACGACCGAGCGGCTGCGACGGGCGGTGCGGGACGTGCGCAGCGCCTCGGACGAGGACTACTTCGTCGCGGGGGCGACCGTGCTGGCGATCACGCGAGGGGCGGCGGCGCTCGCCGGGGAGTAGCGCACGCGCAGCCCTGCGGACCGGGCGCGGCGAGAGGCCGCGCGGCTAGCCTGGGCCGCGACGCCCGCCGGGGCGCCCATGATCAGGAGGTCGTTCCTTGAGTGAGTCCCCCTCCGTCGCCGTGCAGGAGATCCTCGCGCGGTGGCACGGCTTCCAGGAGTGTCCCCTCGACGATATCCGCGTCGAGGAGTTCGGCTACAGCGTCCGGCTGACGTTCGACCACGTGTGGCAGTCGAAGGACGTCCTGCGGGACGACCTCGACGTGCCGTCGCTCGTCTCGCTCCGGTGCGTGGGGGTCCGCAGGCTCGAGTACGTCGCAGATGCCCCCGCGCGCACCGTTGCCGACCGGGCGCAGCTCGCGCCCGGCGGGACCGAGGTCTCGCTCGTCGTCGCGATCCCTTCGGACGATCCCGTCGCGATCCGCCTCGGGTGGGACTGGGACGGGCGCGCGCTGGAGATCCACTGCGTGGCCGTCGAAGAGGTGCCGCCCGAGGCCCCTGGGGCGCCCTGAGCGCGCGTCAGGCGTCGGTCACGCTGATCGACCCGTCCTGCCCGACGGCGAAGCGCACCTGGTCGAGCCCGCTCGCCCCGGCGTCGGGAGCCACGGCGGCCTGGGCGAGCTGGGCGAGCGTGTGCGTGCCCTCGACGACGAGCACGGCGCACCCCGCCGCCCGGCCCGCGGCGACCCCGGCGGGCGCGTCCTCGACCACGAGGCAGCGCGACGGGTCGACGCCGAGCCGCTCGGCGCCCAGCAGGAACGGGTCCGGGTCGGGCTTGCCGTGCGTGACGTCGTCGGCCGTGACGACGACCGCGGGCGGCACGAGGCCCGACGCCCCGATGCGCGCCGCGGCGAGCGGGCGCGTGCACGACGTGACGATCGCCTGACGGGTCGCGGGGAGCGACGCGAACGCGTCGACCGTGCCCGGGAGGATGCGCACGCCCTCGGTGTCGTGGAGCTCGAGGTCGTGGATGCGGTGGTACGCCTCCTCGACCAGGTCGGCCGGCAGGAGTCGCGCGATGAACGTCCTGGCCGGGGTGCCGTGCTCGATCTGGAAGGTGTCCGCGTCCGCCAGGCCGTACTCGTGGGCCCACCGGCGCCAGTTCCGGTCGACCGCGGGCACGGAGTCGATCAGGGTGCCGTCCATGTCGAACAGGATCGCGTCGAACGTGCGCCCCGCGAACGCGACGCCCGGGGTCGGGAGCGCAGGGGAGTCGGGGAGGTCGGGGCCGGGTGCGGGGAGGACGGACATGCCACCGAGGCTACCGGCCGGGTCCGGCGGCCCGTCGCGTGTCGGGTGGCCCGACTATCGTGGGCGCGTGAGCACACCCGGTTACTTCATCTCGTTCGAGGGCGGCGACGCCGTCGGCAAGTCCACCCAGTCCCGACTCCTCGGGGAGTGGTTGGGCGAGCTGACCGGTCGCGAGGTCGTGCTGACCCGCGAGCCCGGGGGCACCGAGCTGGGCGTCGAGCTGCGCCAGGCGGTGCTGCACGGCCGGGACATGGACGCCCGCACCGAGGCCCTCATCTATGCGGCGGACCGCGCGCACCACGTCGCGCACCTCGTGCGGCCCGCGCTCGAACGCGGCGCCGTGGTCGTCACGGACCGCTACCTCGACTCGTCGGTCGCCTACCAGGCGGGTGGCCGCGAGCTGGGAGTCGACGAGGTCGAGCTCATCTCGTTGTGGGCCGTCCAGGGACTCATGCCGCACGTGACCGTCCTGCTGGACCTCGACCCTGCCGTCGCCGCCGAGCGGCTCCTGGGCACGCCGGACCGGCTGGAGCGAGCGGGGATCGACTTCCACCGCCGCACGCGCGAGGCGTTCCTGTCCCGCGCTGCGGCGGACCCCGAGCGGTGGGTCGTGATCGACGCGACCGCGTCGATCGAGGACATCCAGGCCCAGATCCGGGTGGACCTCGCGGCCCGGCTCGAGCTCACGCCCGTGGTCGAGGAGGCCGAGGACACGGTCGAGGCGCTGCCCGACGACGGCTTCGACGACACCGACTCCGCGATCGGCTACACCCCCGGCCTTGCGGAGCTCCCGCTCACGCGCCCGGTCACGCACCCTGCGGCCGGCCCGGCCGACGCCCCCGTCGACGGGACGGCTCCCGGCACGGGAACCCCGGCCGCCACCGGGACCGGCGCGCCGTGACGGTCTGGGACGACGTCGTCGGGCAGGAGCACGCGGTCGAGATGCTCTCGGCCGCGGCGACCGACCCCGCAGCCATGACGCACGGGTGGCTCCTCACCGGCCCACCCGGTTCGGGGCGCTCCAACGCGGCCCGGGCCTTCGCGGCCGCGCTGCAGTGCGAGCAGGGCGGGTGCGGCGTGTGCCAGGCGTGCACCACGACGCTCGCGGGCACGCACGCCGACGTGAAGATCGTCGCGACCGAGAAGGTGACCATCGCGATCGACGAGGTCCGTGAGCTGGTGGGCCTCGCGAGCCGGCGCCCGTCGCAGGGCCGCTGGCGCGTCATCATCGTCGAGGACGCCGACCGCATGGCCGAGCGGACCACGAACGTCCTGCTCAAGGCCATCGAGGAGCCGCCGCCCCGCACGGTCTGGATCCTGTGCGCGCCCAGCCCGCAGGACGTCCTGGTGACGATCCGGTCGCGCTGCCGCGGCGTGGCACTGCGGGTCCCCCCGGTCGAGGCCGTCGCGCGGCTGCTCGTCGCACGCGACGGCGTGGACCCGGTCGTCGCGGAGGCCGCGGCGCGGGCCGCGCAGAGCCACATCGGGCTCGCTCGACGCCTGGCCCGGGACGGCAAGGCGCGCGAGCGCAGGTCCTCGGTGCTGTCGCTCGCGCGGCGGATCCGCGGCGTCGGGGACGCCGTGGTCGCCGCGGGCGAGCTGGTCGAGGTCGCGCAGGCCGAGGCCAAGGCCGCCACCGAGGAGCGCGACGCGATCGAGAAGGCCGAGCTCCTGCGCGCCCTGGGGGTCGAGCCGGGCGGCACCATGCCGCCCCGGCTCCGGTCCCAGCTCACCGATCTCGAGAAGGACCAGAAGCGTCGCGCGACCCGCCACCAGCGCGACGTCCTGGACCGGTCGATGCTCGACCTCCTCTCGCTCTACCGCGACGTGCTCGTGGTGCAGCTCGGAGCGCAGGTGGACCTCGTCAACGCCGAGCTCGCGGAGACCGTGCAGGCGCTCGCGGAGGACTCGACGCCCGAGCAGACCGTGCGTCGCATGGACGCGATCGGCGTGGCGCGCGAGCGGCTCGGCGGCAACGTGGCGCCGCTGCTCGCGCTCGAGGCCATGGCGATCGCGCTGCGCCCGCAGGGATGAGCAGGGCGGGGGTCCCGGGGCCCGCGCAGGAGCTGCGACGACTCGCGCTCTCGCTGCTCGTCGGCGGTCCGTACTCGACGGACGGTGTGCCCGCGGGGCTGGTCTGCGCGTCCTGGCCGGACGACGACGGGGTCGTGCGCAGGGCTCGCACCGTGGGCCGCCTCGTGACGGACCTGGTCGAGACGGGTCAGGTCTCGCTCCTGGACGTCCGGTACGCCTCGGCGAGGGCGATGGTGGCCTCGACGCGACGGCTGCCGGTCGACGAGGTCGAGCGGGACCCGGCGCGCTTGTTCCCGGTGGTCGTGCCGGCCGCGGTCCCGCCCGGCGCCGTCTCGACCGTCCCCGTCCTGCCGGTCGACGCGGCGGGCTGGATCCCGCACCTGTTCGCCGAGGAACCGTTGGACGCGCTGCTGTGGCCGGAGGTCGCCACGCGCACGCCGGACGTCGAGGGGAGGGCGCGCCTCGCCGTCGGGCTGGCTCGGTTGCACGCCGTGTGCGTCGCGGCGAGCTCGACTCGTGGACCCGGGGCGGACCTCGACGGCCGCCTCGCTGATCTGCTCGCGCTGCTCTCCCGGGCACGCTTCGTCGGGGCGGAGCCGCCGCGTCCCGCCGTCTCCGCCGTGATGATGCTGCTCTCGGCCGTCGTCGGAGCCGAGGGTGCGGACGTGACCCGTGAGGTGGCCGGGGTGCTGGAGCTCCTCCGGGCGCGCACGGGCTGGGTCCCGTCCGACTCCCCGTGGAGGGCCCCGGAGGACCTCTTCGGAGCCGATGCCTGGCTCACCCTCGGCTAGGGGGTCGTCTCAGACGGTCGACGCCGCGCGTGCTGCGGCGATGCGCTCGCCGTTGATCTCGCACCAGGCGCGGATCGCGTCGACGGGCTCGAGCAGGGAACGGCCCAGGTCGGTCAGCGAGTACTCGACGCGCGGCGGCACCTCGGCGTAGACGGTGCGGGTCACGATCCCGTCGCGTTCGAGCGATCGCAGGGTCTGCGTGAGGACCTTGGGAGTCACCGCGCCGATCGTGTCGCGCAGCTCGCCGAAGCGGAGCACGCCGGGTCGCAGCGCCATGAGGACGAGGAGGGTCCACTTGTCGCCGAGGCGTTCGACGACGAGCCGCGAGGGGCAGGTCGGCGAGAACACGTCGGGGACCTCGTCGACCGGGACCGCCACAGTATCCATGAGGTAATAATGGCACGTTGAAGTCATTGGTACCCGCTGGATACTGTCACCTCATCGCGACGCGCCGGGCGTCGCCGGCACCCCGCAGGGGTGGGTTCGAGGAGGCTGACATGAAGGTTCTGCTCACGGGTGGCACGGGGTACATCGGGTCCGCGGTGCTGGCCGCTCTCACGGCGCACGGGCACCAGGTGACGGCTCTCGTCCGTAGCGAGGGGGCGGCCCGCGCGGTCGAGGCCGCGGGTGCGACCCCGGTCGTCGCCGACCTCACCGACACGACCGTGGTCGCCACGTTCCTCGCGGACGCCGACGCGGCGGTGCACGCCGCGGCCGCGGCCGACGGCACGAGCCTCGCGATCGACAACTCGGTCGTCGACGCGGTCCTCGCGACGTTCGACGGCACGGGCAAGCCGTTCGTCCACACGGGCGGCATCTGGGTCTACGGGAACAACGACGCGATCGTCGAGGACTCGCCCCTGGACCCGCCCGCGATCGTCGCGTGGCGCGTCCCGATCGAGGAGCGGCTCCTCGCCGCCGCGGCCCAGGGTGCCGTGGTCGCGTCGGTCGTCGTCCCGGGCGTCGTGTACGGCCACGGGTCGGGCATCCCGCCCCTCCTCGCGGGAGCCCCGCGCACCGGGCCCGACGACGCCGCGCTCACCCTGGTCGGCAGCGGTACCCAGCACTGGGCGACGGTCCACGTCGACGACCTCGCCGAGCTCTACGTGCTCGCGGTCGAACAGCGGCTCACGGGGCGCCTCCTCGGCACGGGCGACGACCATGCCACGGTCGCGGACCTCACGCGGGCCGCGAGCCGTGCTGCCGGGCTGGGCGGCGCCGTCGGGCCGGAGAGCGACGACGCGAGCCGGGAACGGCTCGGTGCGCCCTTCGCGGACGCGCTCCTGCTCGACCAGCGCGCCGCGACCACGACGCGCTCGCGTGCGGCGGGCTGGTCGCCCACGCGGCCGTCGCTCACGCAGGAGCTCGAGACCGGGAGCTACGCGCCCGCCCCCGCGGCGCACTGAGGCCCACCGGGCCGGGGCTGGACGCAGCCCCGGCCCTCCGGGAGGATGTGGCGACCCGCCCCGCGACGAGAGCGAGACCATGGCCGACAGTGCTTCCCCCAGGACGTCCGACCGTCGCGAGGCCCGCGCCCGCGACGGGGAGAAGGCCGGTGCGCTCGCCCTGACGGGCGCCGTGGTCGCCTGGGCGCTCGCGCTGGTCCACCTGGTCAACGGGTTCACCCGGCCGCTGGGGTCGGTCGACGTGCGCGTGGTCGATGCCGCCAAGGGCACGGGTGCCGCGGAGCTCGGGACCGACCAGGTCGGGGTGACCGCCGTCCTGGGGGAGACCATGCCCTGGACCGACGTCTACCTCCACCGCCCCCTCGACAAGATCGACCTGATCGTGTTCTTCGCGCTCGCCGGGGTGGCGCTCTTCCTCACCTACCTGCTCGCGCGGCGCGGACCACGCGGAGCGCGCGCGGTCCTCGACGGCACGGCGACGGCCCGTTGGCTCGGGATCGCGCTCGTCGCGGTGGGCGTCCTGCCCGCGATCGCCCAGGAGCAGGGGACGCTCGTGCGCCTCGCGGACGCCGGGCTCTCGGACGTCCTCGCCCCGGCCTACCCGGAGCTCGGGTGGGGGTGGATCGTCGCGGGGATCGGCGTGACGTTCGTGGTCCCGGCCCTGCGGAAGGCGTCGCGGCGGGGCCGCGACTGACGCCGACGCCGCGCGACGTTCATCCGATCGTCGCGCAGGCGCCCCGCCGGGGACACCGTGGCGCCGGGGCTAGTGTCGCGAGCGACAACGCACCGGACCACCGGAAAGGGCACTTCGACGATGACCCTCACACTGACGCTCGTCCGCCACGGCCAGACCGTCCTCAACTCCCGCCGCTTCCTCCAGGGCGCGTGCGACTCGCCGCTCACGCGGACGGGCCGAGCGGGGGTCCGCGTCACGGCGCAGCACCTCTCGCGCCACGACTTCGACGCCGCCTACTCCTCGCCCCAGGGACGCGCCGTGCTCACGGCGATCGAGATCCTGCGGCACCACCCCGAGCTCACGCTCACGGTCGACGAGGACCTGCGCGAGCTGTCCTTCGGCACGTTCGAGCGACGGCCCGAGCGCGAGCTCGACGCCGTCGTCCCGTGGAGCACCCTCGTGCCCGCGGTGCTCGCCGGCACCCACCCGGGCATCGGCGGGGGAGAGCCCGGCGCGGAGTTCATGGCGCGCGTCCGGGCGGTCCTCGGTCGGATCGTCGCCGCGCACGACGAAGCGGCCGGCCCGGGTGCGGACCGTGACGAGCACGTGCTCGTCGTGGGTCACGGGCTGACGCTCGGCGCGATGCTCGCGACGATCGACCCGGCCGGGCTCGTCGCGCTGCCCAACGCCTCGGTCTCGACGGTCGAGGTCACGGACGGCGTCGCGCGCGTCGTCGCGGCGGGGATCGATGTCGCGGGGCACAGAGCGGTCGCCGCTCGGCCGGCACTGGCACCGGCCCCGGCCGCGGCGCCGCTGCCAGCCTGACGTCCGCCTGACGTCCGCCCGGCGTCCGCCCGGCGTCCGCCGTCGACCCCGCGCCCGCTGCGGACCCGTCGCACGCCTCGATCGGTGAGGCGTACGTCACTCCTTCCCCGGAACAGGTGCCTCGGTCACCCGTCGTTCAGGTACCCGACATGTCGGGCCACCTTCGGTTCATACCGGTTTCCTACGGTCCAGCGGAACCCCCACGACCGGGAAAGACCGGAGGAACCCGCATGTCCCTGACCAGACGACTCACCGGCTGCCTCGCCGTGGTGTCGATCGGCCTCACGACGGCCGTCGGCACCGCGGCGACCGCATCGGCCGGCGCGCCGACGGCGCCCGCTGCCTTCGCGGCACCGACGGCACCGACGGCACCGACGGCACCGACGGCTCTGTCGGCCCTGTCGGCTCCGCCCCGGGCCGCCGCGAGCACGCCGTTCCCGCTCTTCGTCTCCGAGCTCGCCCCGGACAACACCGGCGTCGACGACTTCGAGTACGTCGAGCTCTTCAACCGCTCGGACGCCCCGGTGGACCTGACGGCCGCAGGCATCGGGCTCGCGTACACCTACGCCGACTCGGACGACCGTTCGCGCGACGTGCCGCTGAGCATCCCGGCGGGCACGGTCGTGCCGGCCGGGCAGGCCGTGGTCCTGTGGCTCGACTACACGTCGGGCAACGTCGACACCTCGGTCCGCACCGAGCAGGACTTCCGTGACCACTACGCCGCCGCGGGCGCGACCACGAGCGACTACCGGCTCGTGCGCGTGAGCGGCCAGGCGGGCATGGCCAACGGCGGGGACCGCGGCATCCGCGTCCTCGGGCCCGACGGCGCGTCCCCCACCTGGTCGTTCTACCCCGCCGGGTCGGTCGCGGCCGGACGCACCGCGCACTTCCAGGTGCCGGCCGCAGGTGCGGCGTCGGCGGGGCTGCTCGAGGCGAAGGGCGTCCCGTCGCCAGGGGTCGTCGCGCCCGAGGCGCTCGCCCCGCCCGTCACTCCCGACCCGGAGCCGAGCCCCGAACCGACGGACCAGCCGACGGACCAGCCGACCGAGCCCACGCCCGGCCCGAGCGAGTCCCCGACCGACCCGCCCACGACCGAGCCCGCCCCGGGTAGCGGCGCGCACCTCCAGGTGACGGAGCTGCTCCCCGACTCCTCGAACGTGGGGACCGGCGACGGCTACGAGTTCGTCGAGCTGTACAACGCGTCGAGCACGCCCGTCGACTTCGACGACTACACGCTGAACTACCTCTACCCGCTCGACGACCTGACCAACAGCCAGGTCGTGGAGTGGCCGGCCGTGCCGGGCGACGTCGTCGTGCCCGCGGGCGGGACGCTCGTGCTGTGGGTCAAGAACGGCCAGAACGACCACCTGACCGGGGCCGACTTCAACGCGAAGTTCGGTACGCACCTCGTGGCCGGGACCGACCTGGTGGAGATCCGCTCGGGCGGCATGGCCAACGGCTCGCCCCGCGGGCTGGAGATCACGACCCGCACGGGCTTCGCGCTCAACCGCGCCTACTACAACCTGGGCGGCGCCAAGGACCCGGTCGCGGACCGGGGCATCCAGTACGCGGCCGACGCGGCCGACGCCGTGGTCCAGCGCAAGATCGGCGTGAGCGCCGCGACGCCCGGCGCGGTCTCGGCCGCGCAGAAGCCTGCCTCGCCCGTCGAGGTCCCGGCCGACACGGCCGCGCCGAAGGTCACGGACGCGACCCCGGCGCAGGTCGACCCGGCCGACGAGCTCGCGATCGAGGCGACCGTGACCGACGACGTCCAGGTGCGCTCGGTGCGCCTGCTGCTGCGCAGCGACGTCGACGCCGACTACCAGCGGATCGACCTTGCGGCGGGCCTCGCCGCCGACGGCTCCGGCGCCCGGACCGCGTTCCGGCACGCGATCCACCCGGCCGACCTCACGGGCAAGCGCTGGTACGAGTACGTGCTCGTCGCCTCCGACGGTACGCACGAGACCCGCACGGCCCCGCGCCGGATCGAGATCACGGGTGCCGACACCGCGCCCGTGCGCCTGAGCGTGACCGAGGGCGAGTTCGTCACGGGCACGACGCCCGTCGCGGCCGCGGGCGACTCCTACCCGAGCCCCCTGTCGCTCACGATCGACGGCGCCCCCGTCACCCCCGTCGCCCCCGCGCTCGAGGACGAGCCCGTCTTCGCGTTCGAGGCGGGCGGCGTCAACACCTTCTTCCGCAACGGCGTGCTGTCGGGCGGCGAGGTGCTGAGCATCTTCGACGACGGCATCTTCGAGGGCTACGAGACGATCGCGACCGACGTGCCGCTGCGCATGGTGCGCCAGGGCGACGAGCTCGTCGTGAGCGTCTACGCGGGCACCAAGGCCGCCCCGGAGATCGACCCCGACGAGAACAACGACGACTTCCAGATCAAGAACCTGCGCCTGGTCCTGCCCGACGGCCGCACGCTGCGCCCCGCCGGGTACGACGACCCGACCACGGTCCTCCAGATGGGCGACAGCGTCGGCAAGCTGGACTTCTTCGACGCGCGCTTCGCGCTCCCCGACGACGCGTTCACCGCGGTCTCGCACCCCTGGGACACCACGGCAGTGACCGACGGCGAGCACGCGGTCGCCGCGACGGACGGTACGGACTCCGCGCGGGCCACCGTGGTCGTCGACAACACGAGCCCTGTCATCACGACCGACGCCGTGGACGGCACGGACTACCGCGGCGAGTTCACGCTCGACGCGTCCGCGACCGACGCGGGCTCGGGGCTCGCGTCGCTCACCGCGACGCTCGACGGGAAGGCGGTCTCGCTCCCGTACGCGACGTCCTCGCTCGTCCTGCCCGACGGCGAGCACACCTTCGCGCTGACGGCGCGCGACGTCGTCGGGAACCGGAGCGAGCGGACCGTGACCTTCACGACCCCGGTCGAGAACCCCGGCTCCGAGGCCGTCTCGCCCGCGGGCGGCGCGACGGTCGAGGGCGACGAGGTCGAGCTGCGCGCCAAGGTCACCGACCCGAGCGGCGACCGTCTCGACGTCTCGTTCCGTGAGGGCTACCGGCTCGACGACGAGGACGCGGCGGTCGTGACGACGTCGGGCACGACGCGCGTCGCCGCCGACACGGCGCTCGCCCAGCCCGGCCCGGGCGCGCGCGCCGGCGACCCGGCACGAGCGGACGGCGCGACCACGGCCTCCGACTCCCAGTTCCCCTACCGGACCTACCAGGTCACGATCCCCGAGGACGCGGGCGAGGACTACGCGACCCGCCTCACGTGGGACGGGTCGGCCAACGCCGACGCCAAGGTGCTCCTGTACGTGCTCGACACCGCGACGGGCGACTGGGACGAGGTCGACCGGCACGTCACCGCGGCCGGGGCGACCGAGCCCGAGACGTTCACCCTCGCCGCGACCGTGCCCGCGAAGGACCACGCGCGCGACGGCGTCCTCACGGTGCTCGTGCAGCACTCCGAGGGCTTCGCGGGCGAGGACCTCTCGACGCGTGAGACGCCCGTGACCCCGAACCACCCCGAGGACACGCCGCGCTCGTCGTACGACTTCACGCTCGGCTGGGAGTCCGACACCCAGTACTACAACGACTCCTACTACGACCGTCAGCTCGACATCCACGACTACTTCCTGGACCAGCGCGAGGCGACCAACCTCCAGTACGTGTTCCACACGGGCGACATCGTGGACAACCACACCCAGCCCCACCAGTGGGCCAACGCGGACGCGGCCTACTCGATGCTCGACGACGCCGGCCTGCCCTACGGCGTGCTCGCGGGCAACCACGACGTGGGCCACAAGGAGATCGACTACGGGCCGTACTCGCAGCTCTTCGGCGAGGCCCGCTACGCGGCCAACCCCTGGTACGGCGGCTCGTACCAGGACAACCGCGGGCACTACGACCTGATCACCGCGGGCGGCATCGACTTCCTCATGCTCTACATGGGCTGGGGGCCGGGCGACGACGAGATCGCGTGGATGAACGAGGTCCTCGCGCGGTACCCCGAGCGCGAGGCGATCATCAACCTGCACGAGTACATGCTCACGACCGGTGGCCTGGGCCCCGTACCGCAGCGCATCTACGACGAGGTCGTGGCGACCAACCCGAACGTCAAGATGGTCTTCTCGGGCCACTACCACGACGCGTTCACGCGGGTCGACGCGTTCGACGACGACGGCGACGGCGTGACCGACCGCTCGGTCCACCAGATCCTCTTCGACTACCAGGGGCTCCCCGAGGGCGGGCAGTCGTTCCTGCGGCTGCTCCAGTTCGACAACCAGGGGCGCACGGTCCACGCCCGGACGTACTCGCCGTACCTCGACCGGTACGGGTCCGACGACCCGTCGCTCGCTCCCGAGCACCAGGACTTCGTGATCCCGTACGCGGCGCTCGGCATCGAGCCGCGGACCAAGACCCTCACGTCGGACGCCTTCACGGCCGAGGTCCTCATGACGCGGTCCATCGCCGAGTTCGACGACGTCGAGAGCGGCACCGAGCTGTCCGCGACGTGGCAGCGCCCCGGCGCGGGCGAGCACGGCTGGTACGTCGTGACCGCCGACCCGTACGGCGGCACCGACTCGTCCGAGGTGTACCTGGTGAACTTCGCCGAGGTCACGGGCCCCGGAGCGGGCGACGGTGACGGACCGACCGGCGGCACGGGTGGTACCGGTGGCACCGGCGGTGGCGGCACGACGGGAGGCCAGAGCAGCGCGAACCAGGGCGCCGGGACCGGCACCGGCTTCCTGCCCGACACGGGCACGCAGGCGGCCCTCCTCGTCGGGCTGGCGCTGCTGCTCGTCGGGGGCGGCAGTCTGCTCGTGGCGCGCAGCCGGCGCACGGCACGCGCCGCCGCGAGCGGTGCGGGCACCGAGGGCGACGACGGGCGGTAGCCCTCCCCGACCCCGCCCGACGGCGCCGCTCGCCCCCGAGGTGAGCGGCGCCGTCGGGCCGTGGTCCGACCCGGTGACGGCCCTGCGCGACCGGGTGGGCCGCGACCTGTTGCGCTCCGACCGGGCATGCCTACGATCGGAAGGACGGAACCTGGGGAGGGCAGCCCCGGGGCGGCCTGGGGAGCGTCGGCGCGATGGCACAGGACACGACGGACGAGAACGACCAAGGGCCCTCGGCGGCCCTCCTGGCCGGAGGGCGGCAACCCGTCGCGCGGTACACCCTCGACGTGCCCACCGGCCGGTGGTGGTGGTCCGACGAGCTGTTCGAGATGCACGGCTTCGCGCCCCACGAGGTCGTCCCGACGACCCAGCTCATGCTCGCCCACAAGCATCCAGACGACGTCACCCGCGTCGCGGGGATCCTGGCCGACGTCACGCGCACCGGCGCACCGTTCAGCGGCATGCACCGGATCATCGACGCGAACGGGCGGACACGGATCCTCGGGGTCGTGGGCCAGGGAGACGTCGACGCCTCGACCGGTCAGGTCACGCAGGTCACGGGCTACTTCATGGACCTCACGGACTCGCAGGAGGCCTTCGCCCAGGCGCACGCCACGCAGGCGGTCTCCGCGTCCGCGGCCCGCCGGGCGACGATCGAGCAGGCCAAGGGGGCGCTCATGGTCGTCTACGGCCTCGACGACGAGGAGGCCTTCGAGATCCTGCGACACCACTCGTCGATCACCAACGAGCCCGTCCGGGACCTCGCGGTCCGCCTCCTCGCGAGCCTCGCGGGCGGCACCGACGGCGCGTCGCTCACGCGCGAGGACGTGGACCACTTCTTCGAGACGCCCCGGCCGCCGACGCAGGCGAGCCAGGCGGGGTAGGGCGCCGTCGGGCAGCCTCAGGCGGAGGGCGCGTCCTCGGTGGTCGCGCGCCGCGAGAGCGCGACGTCCCCCAGGATCACCGCGAGCAGCACGCCGTTCGAGACCCAGTTGATCGCGAGCGGCGACAGCACCGGGAACGTCAGGTAGAGCAGGCCGAGCGCGACCACGCCCGCGACGTGCGGCACCGACCACGACCCGCCCGTCGCACGCCGGAACAGCGTGTTCCCCACGAGGTACACCACGCCCGCACCGCAGATCAGCCCGGCGGTCCACGGGTCCGAGTGCCCCACGTCCTCGTGGCCGAGAGGGTGCAGCAGCACGATCTCGTCCGCGACCGCCGTGAGCACGATCCCGACCACGAGCAGGTACGGGACGTAGGTGTACGCCGTCTGCGCGATCATGCCGGGCGAGTCCGAGCCCGCGAAGAACGCCGTCGCCCGCCGCTCCGAACGGTCGAAGTACAGCAGCCACATGAGGACCGTCGACGCGAAGGCGGCGAGGAACGCGAGGAGCACCGTGCCCGTCAGCTCGAGCTCCCCGAACGCCGTCCCCGTGACGATGATCGACTCGCCCAGGCTGATGATGATGAACAGCCCCACGCGCTCGGCCATGTGCCCGCCGCGCACGACCCACGTCGCGGGGTCCGTCGGTCCCAGCACCGGGACCCGGAACAGCGCGCGGGGACCCGCGTAGTCGACGAGCACCGCCGCGACCCACAGGAGCAGTCGCCACGAGGAGTCGGGGACCAGGGCGCCGGCGATCCACAGGACGCCCGAGGACACCTGCCACACCGTGATGCGCACGAAGTTCGTGCCGTTCTCCGGCCAGTGCCGGTGGAGCGCGAACGCCGTCCACGCCGAGCGCCCCACCTGGATCGTCACGAACGTCGCCGCGAACAGCAGCGCCTTGCCGCCGAACGCCTCGGGGATCGCGCTCGACATGAGCAGGCCCAGCAGCATGAGGACGATCAGCAGGGTCCGCACGGGGGTGCGTTCGGGGTCGAGCCAGTTCGTGACCCACGTGGTGTCGATCCACAGGTACCAGACCGCAGCCCCCAGGATGAGCGTCTGGACGAGCGTCGTACCGTCGGGGTGCGCGATGAGCGAGTGCGAGAGCTGGGTCACCGCGAAGACGAACACCAGGTCGAAGAACAGCTCGATGTAGCCGACCCGGTCCGAGTCGTGGCCGTGGCCGTGGCGCAGGACGTCGGTACGCATGCCCCACGAGCCCGGCGGGCCGGTCGGGGCCGGGGGCGGCGTGGCGGCGCTCATGGTCGCGATCCTCGCACGCGCCGCACGAGGGGGCGCGGGGTGCGGGTGGGGGCGCGTGCGGCGGCGCGTTGCGGGCCGGGCGCCTCAGGACGCGGTGTACGGCTTGCTGGGCCAGTACGCCCACTCCGCGAAGTCCTCGACGCGGCCGTCGTCAGCGAACCGCAGGATCCACAGGTCGCGGTACTCCTGGGGATCGGGCGCACCGTAGTGGACCTCGACACGGACGACCGCCGCGAGGCCGTCGACCGCGACAGGCTCGGCGGCCATGGTGAAGGTCTCCCCGGCGTCGGCGAGCCAGAAGTCCTTGATCGCGTCGTGCCCGCGCAGGGGGTCGTCGTAGGGCGAGCGGGCGTAGGTGGCGTCCTCGGTGAACAGGGTGGCGACGGCCTGCGGGTCCTCCGCGCGCCAGGCCGTCTCGTACGCGTCGACCCACGCCATGACACCGTCGCGGTCCATGTGATCCCTCCTGTCGGTCGGGCGGCCGGGCGCCTCCGGGCTCGGGGCGCCCGACCTGCCCGTCAGCGGATGTCCGTCCCCTCCAGGACCTTGCGCAGCGCCGCGGCGAACCCGTCGGGGTCACCCGGCATGCCGTACTCGTCCCCCATGAAACCGCCGTGACCGCTGGGGAACGCGACCGCCTCGGTGCCGATGCTCTTCGCGACGCCCCGGGCCGCGCGAGCCGCCATCTGCTCGCCCGACTCCTCCCCGGCCGCCAGGACCACGCGCGTCGAGACACGGGAGAGGGCGTCGTAGTCGTGCTCGTAGTGGGTGCAGCTGATGAGGTTCTGGCCCAGCAGCGCGTCGTCGCGCGACCCGTCGTCCTCCGTGGGGAACCCGAACGCGCCCGGGTCGGGAGCGGGCTGGTCCGCGAAGTCGGTGGGGAACGGGCCCTCCCAGCTCGTGAGGGCGATGAAGTGCGCCATGCCCGCGCCGAACCCCTTGTCCTGGTAGGACCGTGACACGGCCTGCACGGCGGCGAGCGCGGCGTCGCGGTCGGGCAGCGCAGGGCCCGACGGCGGCTCGTGGGCCACGAGGGTCCGCACCTGCTCGGGGTGGTTCGTGACGAGGGCGAGGGCGTTGACCGCCCCGCCGCTGCTCGCCAGGACGTCGACCGGCCCGGCGCCCAGCGCCGCGATCACGAGGTGCAGGTCGTCGGCGTGATGGTCGGGCGTGACGGGCGCGGACGGGTCGGTGCGGGTGCTGCGGGAGACCCCGCGAGGGTCGTACGTCACGACCGGCCGGTCCGTGAAGTGCGAGGCCAGGGTGACGAACCCGTCGGCGCCCATGGGGGAGCCGGCGATCAGGAGGACAGGGGCCTCGGGCGTGGCGTCGGCGAGGTTCCCGCGGACGTCGTAGGTGATGGTCGCCCCCGGGGCTTCGAGGGTGCGGGTCTCGATGTCGGTCACGGTCGTGTGCCTCTCGGTCGGGTGAGCGGGCGGCGTGGGCGCCGGCCGTCACAGCGGTATGGGACCAAGACCTGCCGCGTCGTCGGAACTCATCGCACCGCCTCGTCCCACCCTGCCTCGCGGGTGGTGGTCGTGCACGGTGAGCGGGCGCGGTGCTCGCGCACGCTCGGGCACGATCGTGAAAGGGGTGGTCGCCCTGCCTCGGTGCGGGCACAATGCACGGGACGAGAGGGAGACGACGCATGGTCGGCACGGCAGCGGTCCTGGGCATGACGGTGGTCGCCCTCGGTATGGTCCTGACCCCGGGGCCCAACATGGTCTACCTGGTCTCGCGCAGCATCAGCCAGGGCCGGCAGGCGGGCATGGTCTCGCTCGCGGGGACGGCCGTGGGGTTCGTCGTCTACATGACGATGGCGAACGTGGGGCTCGCCGCGGTGTTCGTGGTCGTGCCGTGGCTGTACGTCGCGCTGAAGGTCGCAGGCGCCTGCTACCTGCTGTACCTCGCGTGGCGGACGCTGCGCCCGGGCGGACGCGGCCCGTTCGAGGCGCAGGACCTGCCGCGCGACTCCCGCGGCAGGCTCTTTCGCATGGGTCTGTTGACCAACCTGCTCAACCCGAAGGCCGCGATCATGTACCTCGCGCTCATCCCGCAGTTCATCGACCCGGCGGCCGGGGACGTCATGGTGCAGGGGTTCGTGCTGGGCAGTGTGCAGATCGGGGTCAGCGTGGTCGTCAACGCCGCGATCGTGCTCGCGGCGGGCAGCATCGCGGTCTTCCTGCGCTCGCGGCCCATGTGGATGCGGTGGCAGCGCCGCGCGACCGGGACGCTGCTGGGCGCCGTCGGGGTGAAGCTGGCGATCGACGCCCCGTCCCCGGCGGCCGTGTGAGGACCGTGAACCTGGGCGAGGTCGACCGAGGGTCGTGGGTCCGGCTCGGGGTCCTCGCCGTCCTGGTGCTGGGAGTGGTCGTGTGGTGGACGTCCTCCGACGCCGCGCTCGTCGCCCACGGGGGAGAGGAGCTCGACCTGATCCGGGACTACTCCTCGGTCGACGACCTGGCGGTCGAGGCCACGGACGTCGCGGTCGTCGAGCCGACTGGCCGGACGTGGACCGAGCACATCAGCACCGCGCCCTTCGTCGTGACCGAGGTCCGGGTCGTCACGTCGGACGGTGGACCGCTCGTGGCGGACGACCTCGTCGCGCTCCGCCAGGACTCCGGCCACTACGTCAACGCTGCGCCGACGCCCGAGGAGGGCGAGCGCTACCTGGTGTTCCTCCACCCGTCGGGGGTCGGGACGGACGGGCGGCAGTACTCGGTCGTGGGCGCTCAGGCGGTGTGGCGCCTCGACGGGTCGACGGGGCGTCTCACGACGCCTAAGAGCTCGTTGCCCCGGCGGGTGTCGGTCGAGGGCGAGGACGGGAGGCTCGTCGCGTCGTCCCGCTGACGGGTGTGCGCAGCGAGCGTGACCCCAGCGTGAGCAGCGGCGCCGTGAGGGTCACGAGCGCGACGAAGACCGCGACCCCCGGCCACCCCGCGTGCACCCACGTCACTCCGCCGAGCCAGCCCAGCAGGCTCGACGCGGCGTAGTAGAACGCGTTGTACAGCGAGGTCGCCTGGGACCGTCCGACGACCGCCCGGTGCCCGACCCACCCCGAGGCGACAGCGTGCGCCCCGAAGAAGGAGGCGGTCAGGATCACGAGCCCCAGCAGGATCAGGGGAACCTGGGGGGCGAGCGTCAGGAGCGCCCCCGCGCTCATCGTGGCCCCGGCGACGGCCAGGACCCGCCGACGTCCCCACCGGACGGTGAGGCTGCCCGCGAGCCGCGACGACACGGTCCCGCCCAGGTAGGCGAAGAAGACGAGCGACGTGACCGCGGGGGACAGCAGGTAGGGCGGGGCTTCGAGGCGGAACCCGAGGTAGTTGTAGATGGTCACGAACCCGCCGATGACGAGGGCGCCGTTGGCGTACAGGACGAGCAGGCCACGGTCGCGCAGGTTCGTCAGGACGAGCGAGCCGACGTGCTTCAACCCGTCGCGGTCCGGCACGAATCCTCGCGCCCGCGGCGCGAGGGCGACGAACGCGGCGGTCGTGAGCACGCACAGTCCCGACACCACGGCCAGGCCCACGCGCCAGCCCGCGAGCTCGGCGACGCCCGCGGCGAGGACCCGGCCCGCGAGCCCGCCGATCGACACCCCGCCCACGAACATCCCCGCGACGACCGCGGTGTGCGCGGAGTGGATCTCCTCGTGCAGCAGGGTGATCGCGAGCGCCGGGACGCCGCCGAGCGCGGCTCCCCCCAGGAAGCGGCCCGCGACGAGCAGCTCGGTCGTGGGGGCGAACGGGGTCAGCAGGCCGATGGTGGTCGCCGCGACCAGCGCGATCCGGATGGCACGGACGCGGCCGATGCGGTCGGCGACCACGGACCAGGGCAGGACCGCGAGCGCGAGGCCCAGCGTCGCGGCCGAGACGGTGAGCGAGGCCGTGGGGGCGGCGATCCGGAGGTCGGCCGAGATCATCGGCAGGATGCCCTGCGGCGAGTAGAGCTGGGCGAACGTCGCGAGTCCCGCGCACACGAGGGCCACGACCGTCCTGCGGTAGCCCTGGGAGCTGCGTCGGTGTCCCGTCCACGGAGCGGGTGGTGGGACGACGAGCGCGCGGGTCGTGGCCGGCGCGAGGGCGGTGGGCATGGGCTCGACGCTAGAAACCATGCATCCTTGCGTCCAATGCATGTGTGTGTGCTGGGGAATACGATCTAGGCATGGATGCCGCGCTGGACGAAGAGACCCGCCGCCTGCTGCCCCTCCTGCCCGCCTTCGTCGCGGTCGCCGAGGTCGAGCAGGTCACGCTCGCGGCCGCGATGCTGCGCGCGCCGCAACCGACCGTGAGCCGCGCGGTCGCCCGCGTGGGTGAGGTGCTGGGCGTGCCCGTGGTCGAGCGGCACGGGCGCGGCATCCGGCTCACCGACGCGGGCCGCGCCCTGCTGCCGCACGCGCGCCAGGCGCTCGCGGCGCTCGGTGCGGGCGTGGACGCCGTCCGCTCGAGGGAGGCGCTCGCGCGCGGCACGCTGTCGGTCGCGTTCCAGACCTCGCTCGGCGAGTCCGTCGTCCCGGCGCTCATCAAGGAGTTCCTCGCCGACCACCCCGCGGTCCGGTTCACCATGACGCAGGGCGCCCGCCGCTCGTGCCTCGACGCGCTCGCCGCGGGCGAGGCCGACATCGCGCTCGTCTCGCGCCTCGTCCCGGCGCCTGCCGGTCGCGAGACCCTCACGCTGTTCCGGGAGCCCCTGGTCCTCATCGTCCCCGCAGGGCACGAGCTCGCGTCGCGTCCCGCCGCCACGCTGCGCGAGGCCGCTCGGTCGACCTTCATCACGCTCAAGCACGGGTTCGGGCTGCGGGGCACGGTCGACGCGCTGTGCGCCGCTGCGGGAGTGCGCCCGACCATCGGCTTCGAGGGCGAGGACCTGCACACCGTGCGCGGCCTCGTCGCCGCGGGCCTCGGCGTGAGCGTCTTGCCTCCGGCCCGCCACCCCGTGCACGACGTCGTCGAGATCCGCCTCGACGAGCCCGTGCCCTCGCGCGACATCGGCGCGGCCTGGTCTCCCGACAACACCTCGCCCACGCTCGCGGCCTTCGTCGAGATGCTCCGCACGGGGATCCTCGAGGGCGCCGCGCCCGACGGCGGCGCGCCCGTCGGTGTCGCGCCCGTCGGTGTCGCGCCCGACGGCGGCGCGCCCGTCGGCTGACAGCCTCACCACGGTGGTGGGCCGGCCCGGGCAACGGGCCGGTGCGCCCGGACGGGCCCCGCGCCGGTGACCTGACGGGGCGAGGTGCGCGACGTCGTCGGGCACGGTCGTGTCGCCACGCAAGAACCGCGGTCCCCACGACATGATGAGAGTGAGGGGTGCACGCCACCGCGGCGCCCACGCCGAAGCCCGAAGGAGACCCCGCTCATGACTTCCCTGCGCCGCCTCGCCCCCGCCGTCTCGCTCGTCGCGCTCCTGGCGCTCACCGCGTGCGGCACGGCCACCGACTCCGGCGGAGACGCCTCGGACACCCCCAGCGCCTCGGAGAGCGCCGCCGACGAGACCACGCCGTCGAACGAGTCGCCCGAGGCGCCGCTGAACGCGGCCGACCTCCCCATCGAGGCAGGCGTGAACGGCGTCGACCTGCCCGCGGGGATCGACGCGCCCACGACCGGCGGGACGGGCGCGGCCTGGACCGCGCAGGACGGCTACCTGTACGTCGTGACGTTCGGGTCGAGCACGTGCCCGAGCATCGCCGAGGGCGACGCGACCCTGGACGGGAGCGACGTCGTCGTGACCTTCCAGAAGGTCGACGAGACCAAGCCCTGCACCATGGACCTGCGCCCCTGGACCACGGTCGTCAAGGCCCCGGAGGGGGTCGACGAGACGGCCGACGTGACCGTGCGCCTCGACGAGGCGGGGTCCGTCGTGCTGACGCCCCGCGCGGCCGCCGGGCAGGTCGGCGACGCCGTGTGGGTCGCGCAGTCCTGACCTGGTGACGGGCGCCGCCGGGGCCGGGGACGGCCCGCCGGCCCGTCGCCCGTGAAGTTCGCGTGAAAGGGCAGGGCCGGGGGCGTCGTTCGAGGTCCCCGGCCCAGCCGGACCCGTTACCGTTGCCGAGTGAAGACGCCCCACCGCCGCACCACAGCGCTGTCCGCCGCGACGCTCGCCGTCGCCCTGCTGCTCGGGGCGTGCGCGCCCTCGCCCAAGGTGCAGAGCCCCGTGGAGACGGGGGCGTCCTCGACAGGCTCCACGGCGACCGGTGAGGACGTGCCGGCCGAGCTGGCCGAGTTCTACGGGCAGAGCCTCGTGTGGGAGGACTGCGGCGGCGGGTTCGAGTGCGCGACCGCGATCGCACCCCTGACGTGGGAGGACCCCGCGCAGGGCAAGATCGAGCTCGCGCTCAAGCGGCTGCCCGCCTCGGGGGAGAAGCGTGGATCGCTGCTGACCAACCCCGGCGGGCCGGGCGGGTCGGGCATCGAGTACATCACGAGCGCCGCGGGCAGCATCGGCGAGCCCGTCAAGGAGGCGTACGACGTCATCGGGTTCGACCCGCGCGGCGTCGGGGCCTCGACCCCCGTCGTGTGCCTCGACGACGCGGCCAAGGACGCCTCGCTGTCCCGCGCCTACCCCGACAGCGACGAGGGGCGCGCCGAGATGACCGCCGACCTCACGGCCTGGGCCGACGCGTGCGCGCAGAACACGGGCGACCTCCTCGGCAACGTCGACACCCAGAGCGCCGCGCGCGACATGGACATGCTGCGCGCCGTCCTCGGCGACGACGAGCTCAACTACCTCGGCTTCTCCTACGGCACCCAGCTCGGCGCGACGTACGCGGGGCTCTACCCGGAGAAGGTCGGGCGCATGGTCCTCGACGGCGCGATCGACACCTCGCTCACCTCCGACGAGATCTCGGCGCAGCAGGCCGTCGGCTTCGAGAACGCGCTGCGCGCCTACGTCAAGGACTGCCAGGGCGGCAAGGACTGCCCACTGACCGGCTCGGTCGACGACGGCATGACCCAGGTCAAGGCCTTCCTCGACCAGGTCGCCGAACGACCCATGCGGACCTCGAGCGACCGCCGCCTGACCTCGACGCTCGCGTTCTACGGGATCGCGCTGCCGCTCTACAACAACGAGAGCTGGTACGCCCTGACCGCCGGGCTGGACGCCGCGCTCAACGACGGCGACGGCACCATGCTGCTCGGCTTCGCCGACCTGTACAACGGCCGCAACGCCGACGGCACGTTCAACGACAACTCGGCCGAGGCGTTCCGGGCCATCAACTGCCTCGACGCGCGCGGCAACCCCGACCCCGAGGTCATGGCCGAGCAGGCCGCCCAGATCGAGGAGGCGGCCCCGACCATGGGTTCGTTCTTCACCTACGGCGGCCTGACGTGCGTCGACTGGCCCTACCCCGTCGTCGACCAGGAGTTCGACCTCCACGCCAAGGGGGCCGCGCCCATCGTCGTCATCGGCACCACCAACGACCCCGCGACCCCGTACGTCTGGGCCGAGGGCCTCGCCAAGACCCTCGACTCCGCCACGCTGCTCACCTGGGAGGGCGAGGGGCACACGGCCTACGGCCGGTCCAACGCGTGCGTCGCCGACGCCGTAGACGCGTACCTGGTGGACGGGAAGGTCCCGGAGGACGGGAAGGTCTGCTGAGGGGGCTCTGAGCCGGGGGCCCGTGGGCTGGTGCGGCGGGTGGCTGGCGGGCGGCCTCGCAGGTGGCCCGACGGCGTCGCGGGAGCCAGTTTGTCCTCACGCCCTCGCGTTGGGTACAGTTGCGACGCTTGCTGAAACGGAGCGCCGCAAGGCGTGACGTCCGGTACGCGCCGCCTTAGCTCAGTCGGTAGAGCGTCTCACTCGTAATGAGAAGGTCATCAGTTCGATTCTGATAGGCGGCTCAGACAGGAAGGCCCGGAACCTCAACGGTTCCGGGCCTTTCGCGTTGTGCGCCGACGTGCGGCGGTGGGTCCGTACGGACCCACCGCCGCACGTCGTGAAGCCCTCTCAGAAGCAACCGCCCGCGACCTGGTCGGTGTTCGCCCTGGCGAAGTCAGGATCTGCCGTCGAGGTGAGCACGCTCATGTGGACGACCTTCTCGGCGGTGCCCGCCGGCTGGAGCCCGTCCTTGTCCCCCTGGGTCTCGAAGGACAGGATGCCCTTGTCGTCCTTGAGCCACCAGACGTTCGACACCGGGCCCGGAGTTCCCGCGACCAGGTTCGGGTAGGTGGCCTGCAGCGTCGCGAGGTCCGTCCCGATCCCGACGCCCTCCGCGGTGCGCGGACCGGCCATCAGGACGTCGATCCAGCCGACGCCCTTGTCGCTGACGGAGACGCCCAGCGGCTGTGAGCCGTCAGGCAGGGCGTACGTGGAGACCCATCGTCCGGGGTTCTCGGGGTCCCACTCCCCGCAGGCGTTCGGCACCCACTCGATCATGGCGGCGCCAGGGTTGGTCTCCGGGGGGACGCCGATCGTCAGGGGTCCGAGCCCTGCCGTGCTGATGACCAGCTCCTCGAACGGCGGGTGGGGGTCGACGGTCTCCTCGGGCGGGGACGACGGCGTCGGTGCGGGTGTCGACGCACTGGGAGAGGGCGCGGCAGGTGACGACGCGCTGGCCGAGGGGGAACCACCTGCGGTGTCCGTCGTCGCGCACCCCCCGAGAGTCAGGGCCACGACGGACAGGACGACGAGGGGCAGGGTGCGCGCGGCGGTTCTCATGGCCGCATCCTCTCGTGAGGGCGACCTCCCCGCCGGGGATGGCACGGGCGTCCCAGGAACGTTACGCGATCGTCATGGGACCAGGACCAGGACCGGGACCGGGACCGTGGGCGGGTCACGTCCGGGAGGCCCGCTACCATGCCTCGCATGGCCACCTTCGTCCATCTGACCCCGGCCGCGAACGGGGAGAGGATCAGTCGCTCGGGCGTCGCGGCCCGGAGCGTCGGACGCATCCCGGGTGACGAGCGGCGAGGTGTCTTCCTCTTCCCGGTCCTGCGGGACCATGTCGCCACCCACCAGTGGTCGCGTGAGCTGGTCCGGTCTCAAGGGCGCGGGCGAGTGGTCACGGTCCAGGTGCGGCTCCCCGACACCGAACAGGTGACGGTCGGCCGCTTCGACGGGGTCGCCACCTCGTCGACCGCGGCCGCCGCCGTGGCCCGCATCACGGGGCTGACCGACCCTCGCGGCTGGGAGGTCTTCCTTCCCCGGGCGGTCTCGGTCGCGGAGGTGAGGCACGTCCGGGAGCTGCGCAGGCCCGTGGGGTGGCGGTACGTCCCCGACGCGCACGGCACCGCGCCGTGCACCTGCCGGGGATGCCGGGCGCCGGGGACGTTCGGGGCCGCGCGTCTGCTCGAACGGCGCCCCGACCCGGTCGACGGTCCGTGGCCCGGAGTGCCGGTCCTCCTGGCACGGTTGGAGTCGGTCGACTCCTCCGACGTCACGGCGATCCTCGAGGTCCTGGACGGCTTCGGAGGGCGCCGCCGAGGCCCCGTCGAGCGGCTCGCGCACCTCGCAGAGCATCCCGACCCGGAGGTGCGGGCTGCGCTCGTCTGGAGGGTCGCAGGCTGGTCGACCCCGGGAGCACGTCCGCTGGTCGAACGGCTCGCGAACGATCCTGACGAGGAGGTGCGTGAAGCGGCCGCAGCATGGTCGGCGGACGAGGAGTGACGTCGCTGCGCGGCGTCCGGTGACGGCTGGGTCCGCCGGAAGCACCGCCTAGGCTTGTCCTCATGTTCACCTTCGGCCGTCGTCGCCCCACCACCTACGTCCTGGGCCAGCCGGTCAAGTCCTTCCCGGAGATCGCCCCCGAGGTCGAGCGGGGCAACATCCTGCGCATCACCGAGATCGGTGAGTCCGTCCTGCACACACCGTGCCGTGAGGTCACAGAGTTCGGTACGCCCGAGCTCGCGCAGCTCGTCGACGACCTGTTCACGACGATGTTCGTCGCGGAGGGCGTGGGCCTGGCGGCGCCGCAGGTCGGCGTGGACCTGCGAGTCTTCGTGTACGACGTCGAGGACGAGAACGAGGACCGTCACGTCGGGCACGTCGTCAACCCGGTGCTGGAGGTCTTCGACGGTCCCGAGGACGAGATCGAGGAGAGCGACGAGGGGTGCCTCTCGATCCCGGGGGCGTACTCGCCGCTCGCCCGCCCCGTGAAGGCGGTCGTGCGCGGGGTCGACCAGCACGGCAAGCCCGTCGAGCTCCAGGGCTCGCACTTCCTGGGGCGTGCGCTCCAGCACGAGGCGCAGCACCTCGACGGGACGCTCTACTTCGACCACCTCACGCCTGCCGCGCAGGAGGCCGTGATCGCCGAGATGCACCAGGAACGCCCCGGCGTCCTGGAGGAGCGGCTCGAGCTGTCCGAGGCCCTGGGCAAGACGCCCGCCGAGTACCCGGTGGCGCCGCTGCGCTAGGCGCTCCGACGCGCCCCGGGTGAGATGGGTGGTTCGGTCTGAGACGGGTTGCTGGGGACGCGACCCAGCAACCCGTCTCGGACCGAACCACCCGTCTCGTTCTGGGGGGAGAGGGTCAGGCGCGCCGCGACCGGCGGCTCAGCAGCACCGCACCGGCCCCGGCGGCCAGCAGCACGACGGCCCCGCCCGCGACGAGCAGGGCGTTCGAGCCGGTCGCCGCGAGGCCCTGGTCGCCACCCGCCGTAGCAGTCCCGGACGCCGCCGCACCAGGTGCGACACCAGGCGCCGCCGACGGGACGGCCCGGGCGACCGGCGTCGCACCTGCCACGGGAACGCCCTCGGGCGCCGGGCCCGTCGCGGCGAGCTCGCGCTCGGTGACCGCCGTCGTCGGGGCTTCCGTGACCGGAGGCGACGCGGGCGCCTCGACCGGCGCTCCGCCGTCGGGCACCTCGCTGCTCGGGGCGGGGACGGGGCGCGTGACGGGCGGGGCCGGGCTCAGCGGCGTCGGCCGGGGCGTGCACTCCGGTGCCTGGCCGCCCTCGCCGAAGTGCTCGTCGAAGCCCTCGACCTGGACCCACGTCACGCAGTATCCGGCGGGGAATGCCGCGGCCGCCCCGGCGAAGTCGAGGAAGCCCGCGCCCACGTAGCCCGCGGTCGATCGCCCGTTCGTCGTCTCGAGGTGGACGTTGAAGCTCTGCTCGCCGGTCCCGTCGAGCGCGGTCGCGCGGTAGTTGACGTGCCCGTGCTCGCGGAACACCTGGCCCGCGGGCAGGCTCACGCCGCTCGCGGTCACGGTGTACGGGACGGGGGAGTCGGACCCTGCGGACGCGATCGTGGGGGTGGCCACGAGGATCGCTGTCGTGAGGAGGGCGACGGGCGCTGCGCGCATCGAGGAGGACCTTTCGAGGGGGAGGAGGGGGACGCCCTCGGCTCTCGGGTGCGAGCGGGGCTGGTGCCGGACGGTTGATCACCGTACTCGTCCGACATGCCCGGATCGACGGGGCGAACACGACATATCAGCGCCAAAGGTACTGGGGACCGGGTGATTGTGGAAGCGCTCCCAGCGTGTCGTTGGCGTGTCGCTCGCGTGTCGCGCGTCCGTCGCTCGGGTGACCCGTCGCCCGGGGCCGACGACCGGTGTGGCTACCCTCGTCGCATGGCTCCCGCGAGCACGCCCCCGGCCTTCTCCCCGCCCCGGCTCGTCCGGGTCCCCGGCGGCGCGCTCGCCCTGCGAGACGCCCGCACCGGCTCCGCCCGGGACACGACCCTCCAGGGCTTCGAGATCGGTCGGACCCCGGTCACGTGGGCAGAGGTCCGCTCCGTGCCCGTGCCGCCGGGCAGCGCGCCCCGGAGCGCCCCGCCCCGGAGCAGCGGGCCCCCGGGCGGCCCGTCACCGACCCCGCCCGACGACGTCCCCGCGCACCCCGTGACCTGGTTCGACGCCGTCCGCTGGTGCAACGCGGCGTCGATCGTCGCGGGCCTGGCCCCGGCCTACACCCTCGACGGTCGCTCGGTCCGCTGGGACGTGAGCGCCGACGGCTACCGTCTGCCGACCGAGGGCGAGTGGGAGTGGGCGTGCCGCGCGGGGACGACCACCCCGACGTACGGCCCGCTGGCCGCGGTCGCCTGGACCGCGGCCGACGAGGTCGAGGGCCCGCAGCCGGTCGGTAACAAGGCCCCCAACGTGTTCGGCACGCACGACCAGCTCGGCAACGTCTGGGAGTGGTGCTGGGACTACGCCGACACCGCGCGCTACGGCGACTACCGCAGCCTGCGCGGGGGAGGGTGGGCCGACCGCGAGTGGAGCGTGCGCGCCTCGGTGCGCCGGGGCAGCGCACCCGACGCCGTGCTCGAGGACGTGGGCTTCCGGGTGGCGCGCGGCGCCGTCGGGCAGCGGGGGGCGCGCGAGGCGCAGGGGTGGTCGGCCGCGGCCGACCACGAGCGGGCCGACGTCCGCGGTCCGCGACCCGTCGGGTGGACCCCGCTGCGCGACCTCACGGACTAGAGCGTCGCCAACCACCGCACGACGGCGTCGCTCACCGCCGCGTGGTCGTTGCGCACGTCGTGGGCGCCGGGCAGTCGCACCTGGGTGACCGGCCCGGGGATCGCGGCGACGTGCTCGTCGAACTCGGTGGGGGAGCCGAACGGGTCGGTCGTGCCCGACACGAACAGCACGGGGACCGTGAGCTGCGGGAAGTGGTCGACGCGCAGCTTCTCGGGCTTGCCCGGCGGGTGCAGGGGGTAGCTCAGCAGCACGAGACCGGCCGCGGGCAGGCCCTCGGCCACGGCGACCGAGCACATGCGTCCGCCGTAGGACCGGCCGCCGAGCACGAGCCGGTCGGGCGCGAAGCCCTCCTCGGCGGCGAAGCGCGCGGCCTCCTCGACCAGGTGCGCGACCGCGACCGGCGCCCGGTCAGGCATGCGCTTCCCGGCGAGCCGGTACGGGAAGTCGACCCGGCGCACGGGCAGCGGGGCCACGGCCTCCTCGACAGCGACGAGCGTCGGGTGGTCGCGACCGGCCCCGGCCCCCGGCGTGAGAAGAAGCCCGCCGACCGCTGCGCCTGATGAACGCGTCATGGTTCCAGTCTGGCAGCGGCGGCTGACCAGGACCTTTCCTGCGGTCGACCACGGGGTTGAGGTCGTCAATCTGCTCATAACGACCTCAACCCCGTGCTCGGCACCTGGCTGGACCGCTAGAGGGCCGCCAGCAGGTCCTGCATCTCCGCGATCTCCGACTCCTGGGCGTCGATGATCTCCTGCGCCAGTGCCAGGGCCTCCGGGTTCTCACCGTCCGCCAGCTCGGCCTTCGCCATGTCCACGGCGCCCTCGTGGTGCGCGATCATGCCCTCGAGGAACAGTCGCGAGACGGTCGCGGCGTCCGCGGCCTCGAGCGCCTGGATCTCCGCCTCGCTCAGCATCCCGTCCATCTCGTGGCCCGAGTGGTCGCCCATCGGCTCGGCGCCCCACTCGTCGAGGAAGCCCTCCATGGTCGCGATCTCGGGCTCCTGCGCGCTCTCGATGCGGGTCGCGAGGTCGACGACCGCAGGATCGACCCCCTCCGTGTCGAGCACGATGCGCGACATCACGAGCGCCTGCTCGTGGTGCGGGATCATCATCTGCGCGAACATGACGTCCGCGTCGTTGGCCCCGGCGGCGTCAGCCCCCGTGTCCTGCGACGGCGAGCCGTCGCCCATGTCGTGACCCTCCATGTCTGCGCCGTCGCTCGTGTCGGCGCAGCCCGCGAGGACCAGCGTCGAGCCGAGCGTCAGACCGATCGCGGCCTTGGTCAAGGTGTGCTTGTTCATCGTTCGTCCCTCAGAAGAATGTCGGTGTGCCGCGAGTCCTCGCGGCGGGTGACGGTGTGCTGCGGCCCTGGCCGGACCGAGCTCCTATCTCCGACTGATCCCGAGCGCGACGAGCGACGGCGGCCGCAGCGCCGACCCGAGCCGCCACCAGGGCGCGACGACGCGCGCGAGGTGCGTGACGCCGTCGGGCAGGCGGCGCACGAGCGCCGGGCCGCCGAGCGAGAAGAGCGCGACGAGCACCAGGAGGCACATGGCCTCCATCTCGCCGTGCCCCGTGCCCGACGGCGCCTCCTCCTCCGCGCCCACGTCGCCCGAGGCGTGGGGAGCCGCCTCGGCGGCGACCGTGTGCGCGGGCCCGTGCGCCACGGGGCTGCCCGACATCTGGTGCATCCCGACGAACCCGCCGAGCAGCACCACCATCCCGAGCAGCACCCCGAACCGCCGGACGAGGCCGGCGGTTCGGGCGGACCGGACCGTGTCGGCCAGGTGGGCGGTCGACACGGTCCCGGCCAGGGCGATCGGGGACATCACGGACATCGTCTACGAGGCTGCCACGCGCTCGGGGTCGAGGTCCAGGCGGCGCAGGAGCTGCGCGTTGAGGGCCACGATCACGGTCGACAGGGACATGAGCAGCGCGCCCACCGCCATGGGCATGACGAACCCGACCGGCGCCAGGACGCCCGCCGCGAGCGGCACCGACACCAGGTTGTACCCGGCAGCCCACCACAGGTTCTGCTTCATCTTGCGGTAGCTGGCCCGGGACAGCTCGATCACCGACAGGACCGAGCGCGGGTCGTCGCTCGCGAGGATGACCCCGGCCGACGCGATGGCCACGTCGGTGCCCGCACCGATCGCGATGCCCACGTCCGCCTGCGCGAGCGCGGGGGCGTCGTTGACGCCGTCGCCGACCATCGCGACCTTGTGCCCGCGCGCCTGGAGCTCGGAGACCTTGTCCCCCTTGTCGCCCGGCTTGACCCCCGCGAAGACCTCGTCGATGCCGAGCTCGTCCGCGACCGACTGCGCCACGGCCTGCGCGTCACCCGTGATCATGACGACCCGGATGCCGCGCCGGTGCAGGGCGTCGATCGCCTCGCGGGACTCGGGCCTGATCTCGTCGGCCAGCGCGAAGCCACCCAGCACCCGGGGGGTGCCGGAATCCAGGTCGAGCGCGTGCAGGACCGTCGCGCCCTCCCGCTCCCACGCGGCGGTGTCCGCCACGGGGTCGAGGCCGTGCTCGCGCAGGAGCGACGGGCCGCCCACCGCGATCCGGCGACCGTCCACGAGACCCGAGACGCCCACCGCGGTCGAGGACTGGAAGTCCTCGGCGCGCGGGACCCGCACGCCCTTGTCCGCCGCGGCGTTCACGATCGCGCGGGCCAGGGGGTGCTGCGAGTCGGCCTCGACGGCCGCGGCGAGCGCGAGCAGCTCGTCCTCGCTGCCCGCCGCCGCGACCAGGTGCGTCACGACGGGCTCGCCCTTGGTCAGGGTGCCGGTCTTGTCGAACAGGACGGCGTCGACCGTGCGCATCTGCTCGAGCGCCATGCGGTCCTTGACGAGCACGCCCGCCTTGGCCGCACGCTCGGTCGAGATCGACACGACGAGCGGGATCGCGAGACCCAGCGCGTGGGGGCACGCGATCACGAGGACCGTGATGGTCCGGATCAGCGCACTCTCCGGCGTGCCCCAGACCGTCCAGGCGATCAGCGTCAGCACCGCCGCGCCGAGCGCGAACCAGAAGAGCCAGCCCGCGGCGCGGTCCGCGAGCCGCTGCGCGTGCGACGACGACGCCTGCGCCTGCGTCACCAGGCGCTGGATCCCCGCGAGAGCCGTGTCGTCGCCGACCGCGTCGACCGTGACGCGCAGCGCCTGGTCGGTCGCGACCGTCCCGGCCACGACGTGGTCGCCGACCGTGCGGCGCACGGGGCGCGACTCGCCCGTGATCATCGACTCGTCGACGTCCGCCGACCCCTGGGACACCACGCCGTCCGCGGGCACGCGCCCACCAGGACGCACGACGACGACGTCGCCCACGACCAGGTCCGTCGGGGACACCGTGGTCACCTGACCGTCGTCACCCACGCGCTCGGCCTCGTCGGGCAGCAGCGCGGCGAGAGACTCGAGGGCCGAGGAGGACTGCGCGAGCGAGCGCATCTCGATCCAGTGGCCCAGCAGCATGATCACGACCAGCAGCGCGAGCTCCCACCAGAAGTCGAGCTCGTGCGACAGGATCCCCAGGCTCGCGCCCCACGACGACACGAACGCGACCGTGATCGCGAGCGCGACGAGCAGCATCATGCCGGGCTTGCGCGCCTTGAGCTCGTCGACCGCCCCCGTGAGGAACGGCTTGCCGCCCCACACGTACATGACGGTGCCGAGGACCGGCGAGATCCACGCGATGCCCGGGACGTCCGGGAGCGAGTAGCCGAGGATCGACGCGAACATCTCGCTCGCGAGGACCGTCGGGACCGCCAGGGCGAGCATGATCCAGAACAGGCGGCGGAACATCGCGACGTGGCCTGCGTGGCCGCCGTGCCCGCCGTGACCCTCGTGACCGCCGTGGCCGCCGTGCGCGGAGTGGTCCTCGTGGCCACCCGCGTGGGCCGAGCGACCGGCGTGGCCGGCGTGGTCCGCGTGACCGGCGTGGTCCGCGTGACCGGCGTGAGCCGGGTGCTCCGTCGCGGTCGTGGTCGCCATGTCGTGCCCGGCGTGGTCCGTGCCCTTGTGGGCATCGTGACCCGCCGCAGCTGCGGCGGTCGCTGCGTGGCCGCTGTGCCCCGCGTGCGAGCCGTGGCCCCCGTGGTGCTCGTGGTCGTGACCTGCGTGCCCGCCGTGACCGGTGCGGTCACCGTGCTCGTCGTGGTCCATGGGATTCACTGTCCCGTCCTCCCTCGTATCGCGCCCGGCGACCTTGGCGCCCGGCATACCCCCTAGGGGTATCGATAACTCTTGATCCTGCCGCAGCATTCCCAGCCCGTCAAGTGGAAGCCGTCCGACGTCGACGCGCGGCCGCCCGGACGCCGTCCTAGCCTGAGATCCCGACGACGGGCGGAGCAGCCATGACCCTGGCCCTTCACGACGAGCTCTTCGACGCGCAGCTCGTGCGCGCGCTCGCCTACACCGCGCAGGGCGGCGCGGAGATCGGCGAGTGCCTCGAGACGGCTCGCCGCATCACCCGGACCGACGGGAACCAGTGGTACGACGAGTGGTCGGCGACCGCCGCGCGCGTCGAGAAGTCGGCCGAGGAGAGCGACATCGCAGGCCACCGGGTCAGCGCCCGCGGCGCCTGGCTGCGCGCCTCGAACTACTACCGCACGGCGGGACTCTTCCTCATGGGGGCGCCCGTGGACGACCGGTTTCGCGAGAGCTCGCGCCGCCAGACCGAGACGTTCCGCAAGGGGGCCGCACTCCTGGACCTCCCCCCGGACGTGCTCGAGATCCCGTTCGAGGGCGGGACGCTCCCCGGCTACTTCTACCGCGCCGCCGACGACGGGCGCCCGCGCCCCACGGTCCTGCTCGTCGACGGCTACGACGGCACCGCCGAGGAGCTGTACTTCGCGAACGCGGTCGCGGCGCTCGACCGGGGGTACGACGTGCTCGCGTTCGACGGTCCGGGCCAGGGCAGCGTGATCCTCGACCAGGGCATCGCGTTCCGGCCGGACTGGGAGACCGTGGTGAGCGCCGTCGTCGACCACGCGCTGACCCTGGACGAGGTGGACCCGCAGCGCATCGTGGTGCATGGCTGGAGCTTCGGCGGCCACCTCGCGCCCCGCGCCGCTTCCGGGGAGCACCGCCTCGCGGCCTGCGTCGCGGACAGCGGACCCTACGACCTGTTCGACTCGGTCACCGCGAGATTCCCGTCGCTCCTGGCCGGCCACCTCGACGACGACCACGGCGCAGCGCTCAAGGTCGTCGAGGCCACGCTGCACCAGCTCCTCAAGAAGCCCTCGGCGGGCTGGGCTTTGCGCCGGAACCTGTGGGTGCACGGTGTGCGCGACCCGCTCGACTTCATCAAGATGTCCCACGACTACACGCTGCGTGGTCGCGAGCACCTGATCGAGTGCCCGGTGCTCGTGTGCCGCACCGTCGGTGACGACCTCTCGGCCTCGGCCCGGACGCTGGCCGAGAACCTCACGTGCCCGACCGAGTACGTCGAGCTCGGCCCCGAGGACGGCGTCACGGGCCACTGCGAGATGACCGGCCGAGGGGTCTTCCACCGGCGCGTCTACGACTGGCTCGACGAGACCCTCGAGTACGACGGCACCCCCGGTTAGCCGGGGTCCCCGCGTGGCCGGGGTCCCCGCGTAGCCGTGGTCCCGAGAACGGGGTTGAGGCCGTTCTGCCGTGGATGGCGGCCTCAACCTCGTTCTCGGCACCCGGGTGCGCTCGTCAGGGGGCCGCTTGGACGCTCGTGACCGTCGTCAGGAGGAACGCCGAGTCCTCCAGGGCGGCGACGGCGTGCCGCTCGTGCGTGAGCACGCGCAGCTCGCCCGTCCCGACCTCCTCGTCGCCCTCCAGCGCGGTGACGCGCACGCGGCCGCGCAGCACCTGGATGCTCGCGGCGGGCGGCGCGTTGTGCTCGCCGAGCTCGACGCCCGCGAGGATCGCGATGATGGTCTGGCGCAGGACGCCGTCGTGCAGCACGACCTCCGCGCTGCGGCCGTTGTCGCCGTCACGGGCGCGCGTGAGGTGCGCGTCGGTGAGCAGCTCGAGGTTCGTCATGGGGGCTTCCGATCGGGTGGGGGCGGGGCTTCCATCATGGCGGTCGGGCGTCCGGTTCGCCCGGTGTGCACGGATGCCCGACGGCGTCGCTCACCCCGGGCGGTCGGCACGTCCGCGGATGTGGCCTCCTGGGAGAGGGGGCGTGTGGATCGTGTGACGCCGGTCACCCGTCGGCAGGTCGGCGCGCGATCCGGGGACGGGTGACAGAGCATGGGGTGATGCACGTGCCCACCTTCGTCGACGTCTGGCAGCTCCTCAACGACGCCGATCGCGAACGTCTCGCCGAGATCGACGAGACCGAGACCGAGATCCTCGACTTCCTGCGGACGCAGCCCGTCGAGGACGTCGATGCGCCCCTGTTCTCCGACCTCCAGGTCGAGCGGCTGCGGGTCTACCGGGCGGCGCTCGAGCGCGCGAACCCGGGCGAGAAGGACCGCGGAGACCACGACGCGCAGGCCCAGAGCGCCTGACCCGGCGCCCCGGGCGCGGGGTGTATGAACGCCGCTCGGCGACACCGAACCGGTCCACCCGCATCCTGGCGCAGCGGCGCGGTCCCGGCCCTCATCGGTGCGTGACCGGTCCACCCGAGCGTTGCGCGTCGTGGTGCGCCGGAGTTGACTCGATCCGTGACCACGACCACGGAGAGCGGCGGACGCCGGACCGCTCAGGCAGGGCTGCGCGAGCTTGTCGCGAGCCTGCCCGTCGGTCGACGGCTGCCCGGTGAGCGGGACCTTGCCGCACGCTTCGGGGTTGCACGGGCGACGCTGCGAGCGGCCGTCGAGACCCTGGTCGCCGAAGGGCTGCTCGACCGTCGTCCCAGCTCCGGCACCTACGTCGCCGCGAGACCGCTCGTGCGGTCGCTCGGGCTGACGTCGTTCACCCAGGACATGGCGAGCCGTGGGCTCGTCGCCGGGACCGTGGTCCTGTCCTACCGGACGTCGGCCGCCGGAGGCGCTCTCGCGTCCGCGCTGCGGGTGGTCGTCGGGGAGCAGGTCGTGACGTTCAGTCGGCTCCGGTCGGGGGACGGGATCCCCATGGCCGTCGAGACGTCCTGGTTGCCCCGGCGCTACGTCCCTCGCCTCCGTGAGGCCGAGCTCCAGGAGTCGCTCTACGAGGTGCTCGCCACGAGGCACGGCATCGCGCTCGGCGGCGCGCACGTGACGATCGAGCCGGTCCTGCCCGAACCCCGGGCACGTGACCTCCTGGAGATCGGACCCGCGCAGGCCTGCCTCCTCGTCCGGATGGTCCACCAGGACGTCCGAGGCCGAGTGGTCATGGTGGCCAGCAGCCTGTACCGCGGAGACCGCTACCACCTGCAGGCCGACGTCAGCGGGGCGGCGTTCGCGCTCCGACCGGAGGCACGACCGCCGACAGGCCACCCCAGAGAAGGAGCACGACGATGACCGCAGCACCCCCCGAGACCTCGCCCGGACGCGAGTACCTGGCCGTGACACGAGACCTGATCGACCAGCTCATGACGGACCAGTGGCCGTCGATCGCGGCCGCCGCCCGCGCGATCGCCGACGCGGTGCTCGCCGGGCGGACCGTCCACGCGTTCGGGACCGGCCACTCGCACATCCTCGCCGAGGAGCTCTACTACCGGGCCGGCGGCCTCGTCGGGGTCCGCCCGATCCTCTTCGAGGGGTTCATGCTCCACGCGAGCGCGCCGCTCTCCACCGCCCTCGAACGTCTTTCGGGGCTTGCGGAGGCGATCGTCGAGGACCACGGCGTCGAGAAGGGCGACGTGGTCGTGGTCGCGTCGAACTCCGGCAGCAACGCGACCACGACCGAGCTGGTCGCCGCCGTGCAGGCCCGCGGGGCGGTCGTGGTCGCCGTCACGAGCATCGCTCACGCGACGTCCGGCCAGGCGCGTCGACCGGTGCTCCCGCGGCTCCACGAGGCCGCGGAGTTCG
Source organism: Oerskovia jenensis (assembly GCF_016907235.1). Lineage (NCBI taxonomy): Bacteria > Bacillati > Actinomycetota > Actinomycetes > Micrococcales > Cellulomonadaceae > Oerskovia > Oerskovia jenensis. The sequence continues at coordinate 1,707,167 of NZ_JAFBBO010000001.1, read as the reverse complement.
TGATCGACAACGGTGGCGCCGTCGGGGACGCCGCGGTCGCGGTCGACGGGGTCGACCAGAAGGTCGGGCCCACCTCGACGGTCGTCGGGGCAGCCGCCCTCGACGCGGTCGTCGCCGAGGCCGTCGGCCTGCTGGCCGCCGCCGGGGGGCGGCCCCAGGTCTACGCGAGCAGCAACACCGTGGACGGCGACTCCGCCAACTCCCGGTTCACCGTGACGGGCTGAGCGCGTCCGCCGCCGGGGCTGCGGAGGGCCGCAGGGGACGGTGAGGGTCAGTGAGGGTCAGTGGGTCGGCATCTCCAGGCAGCCGCCGTCGGCGATCGGGCCGCCCGCCTCGAGGGTCACGCCCTCCGGTGCGATCCCGCCGTAGACGCAGCCCCCGGGGACGCTCACACCGACCCCGAAGCTCGTCGCAGGGTCGCCCGACACCGTCGTCTCGGGAGTCACGCCGAACGTCTCGAACCCCGCACCCGTCAGTGCCGCCACGACCTCGTCGCGGCGCAGGGTCTCGCCCGTGACGAGCGGGGTGAGCGCGGCCTCGACCGCGGGGACGGACAGCGCGGCCTCGGCGTCCGACGCGGGGGTCCCGCGGCGCTCGCGGTAGGCCTCGTTCGAGGAGTCGAGCCCCTGGTTCTCCGGCTCGGCGGTCGGGTCCGTCGACCCGGTGACCGCGGGGGGCGCCTCCGGAGAGACGTCGTAGGCGTCGGCCCACCGGTTCACCAGGACGACGTAGCCCACGACGGCCACGACGAGCGCGACCGTGACGAGGGCTGCGAGCCCGACCACGACCCGGACCACCCACGTGGCCGCACGTGAACGACCAGCGGGCGTGACGCCGTCGGGCAGGGGGCGGTTCATCCGGCGAGTCTCGCGGCCCGGCGGCCCACGCGTCCAGCGCAGGACGCGACCCTGCGCGAGATCTCCACGTGCGGACGCGACGGGGCGAGGGCGGTCGGACCGCCCTCGCCCCGTGCCGCGCCGTCAGCGTCACGGCCTACGTCACCGGCAGCCGCAGCGCCTCGCCGAGCGGGACCGACGGTCCCTGGAACGGCACCACGTCCTGGGCGCACGTCGCGCCGTCGGTCGCCTCGAGGTCGACGAGGTACCGGGCCACCGCGGCGTCGGCGCACGCGGACTTGCCGACGATCGTGTGCCCCCACCCCTCGACGGTGAGCACGCGTGCGTCGGGCCAGCGGTCGGCGTACGGCTGCGTGAACGCGTAGGGCGTCGCCGGGTCGAACCGGGTGCCGACGACGAGCACCGGCGCTCCGGTCGTCTGGTCCCACGGACCGGTGAACGCGTCGCGGTCGGTCACCGGGACGAACTCGCACTGGATGCCGACCCAGCCGCGGTAGCGGCCGAAGTGCGGGTACTGCGCGTCGAGCGCGTCGACCTTCGCCGCGTACGACCGCGGGGCGCCCGGCGTCGTGACGTCCACGCACAGGCTCGCGAGCGCGCCGCCGACCGACGGGTAGTCCTGCGCGTACCCGGCCCGGCGCAGGAGCTCCCCGAGCGACGGGGCGGCGCTGCGGGCGCTCGGCGCATCCGCGGCAGGCGGCCCGACGGCGCCGCTCAGCACCGCGAGGCCCGCGAGCGTCAGGTCGAGGTCGCCCCAGGCGACGGGCTCGTAGAGGTAGGAGAAGACGAGCGCCACGGTCTCGGGATACCCGATCGGGACGGTCGACCCGTCCGGGAGCGGGACGTCGACGGGCGCCTCGCGCAGGGCCGCGTACGTCGCCTCGACGACCTCGGCAGGGTCGCCGAGCGACGCGAGCGCACAGGCCGCCGGACCCGCCTCGGCGCACAGCCGTGCGAACTCGCCGAACGTCTCCGTCGCGCCCGCTGCCTGCCCGATGCGCGCGCCCAGCAGCTCGTCGGACCCGACGCCCGACCACGCGTCGACGTCCATCGTCCCGTCGAGCACCATCGCGCGGACCCGGTCCGGGAAGAGCGCCGCATAGGTGGCTCCGAGGACCGTGCCGTACGAGTAGCCGACGTAGCTGAGCTCGTCGTCGCCCACGGCCTGGCGCAGCAGGTCCATGTCACGTGCGACGTTCGCGGTCGACGAGTGCGAGATGCGGTCCCCGGAGAAGAGCGTGCACGACGCGCCCAGGGTGGCCATCTGCCCGAGGAAGCGCCGCTCCTCGCGGTCGGTGACCGGGAACGCGGGCACGCTCGACATGAACGCCGTCTCGCGCCCGGCGTCGCGGAAGCACGTCGCCGGGTCGGACGTCCCGACCGCGCGCGGGTCGAACCCGATCACGTCGAACCGGGCGAGCACCTCGTCGTCGAACAGCCTGCCGCCGAGCTGGTGGAGCCCCTCGACGCCCGGGCCGCCCGGGCCGCCGAAGTTCGTGAACAGGCTCCCGACGCGCTGCGCGGGATCTGTCGCGGGCAGGCGGGTCAGGCCGATCGTCGTCGTCCGGCCTCGCGGACGGTCGTAGTCCGTGGGGACCTCGACGCTCGCACACTCGAATGCCTCGAGGCCCGTGCCGTCGCACGGACCCCACGCGATCTGCGGCACCGGGGCCTCGACCTGCCCGCTCGGCGACGGCGGATCACCCCCCGGCCCGGTGGCGGCCACGGCAGGCACGCCACCCAGGAGAAGGACCGCCGCCAGCGTGGACGCTGCGGCGCGGACTCGTGTCGTCGTCGATCGCGAAGTCATCGGGACCATCCGAACACGATCATGTCGGACATGCACCCTGGATCCATGCACCCTGGATCGCGGCGCGCGGGCGGTCGGCCCACCGGCGCGTGCCCCGGCCGTGAACCCGCGGCACAGCGCCGAACCGCCCTCAGGCCAAGGTCTCCGGGCGCTCGGTGAACGCGAGGCGGTAGCGCTGCGGCGAGAGGCTGGTCGCCCTCTTGAAGTGGGTGCGAAAGTTCGCGGGGCTGCCCAGGCCGCTGCGCGCAGCGATCTCGTCGATGCTCAGATCGCTCGTCTCCAGCATCTCGCGTGCGAGCTCGATGCGCTGCGCGTGCAACCAGCGCAACGGCGTCTGGCCCGTCTGGCGGGCGAAGTTGCGCGAGAAGCTGCGCACCGAGCTGCGGGCCGTCGCGGCCATGGCGGTGACCGTGAGGGGCTCGGCGAGCGAGCTCAGCATCCATTCCCGCGTGCGGGCGAGAGGGTCGTCGCCGGCGGCCGTCGTCGGGCGCTCGATGAACTGCGCCTGGCCGCCTTCTCGGCGCGGAGCGGCGACGATGCTTCGCGCCACCCGGTTGGCCACGCTCGCGCCCAGGTCACGGCGCACGATGTGCAGGCACAGGTCGATTCCTGCGGCCACGCCCGCCGAGGTGAGCACGCTGCCTTCGTCGACGTAGAGCACGTCCGGGTCGACAGCGACCGACGGATGCTGTGCCGCGAGCTGCGCACAGCTCTGCCAGTGGGTCGTCGCCCTGCGCCCGTCGAGCACGCCCGCCTGCGCCAGAGCGAAGGCGCCTGAGCAGATCGACACCATGCGTGCCCCGCGCACGTGCGCCGAGCGCAGTGCGTCGAGCACTTCTGCGGCTTGTGGAGTATCGGCGTGCGCGTAGCCGGGCACGATCACCGTGTCGGCGCTCTCGAGCGCGTCGAGGTCGGCGCTGGGTGTCACGCTCGTGCCGCCCAGCATCTCGACGGGTCGCCCGCCGAGCGATGCCGTGTGCACCGAGTAGTGCGGCAGCTCCTCGCGACCGAACACCTGCAGGGGGATGCCCAGGTCGAGCGGCAGCACCTTGTCGAGCAGCAGGACGACGACGCGATGAACACTCATGGCCAGATCCTATCGAAGAGAGGCATTTCAGCCACTGGCCTCCGAGGATGCCGCACACGAGAGTGAGGAGCACCCGCTCACCACAAGGAGAACCGTGTCCGAGACCCCACTCTTCACCCCCCTCGAGAACCGCTCGACAGACCGGCATCACTGGGCCGACATCACCCGGCTCGTGAGCATGCAGGCCCTCTTCTACGGCGTGCTCAGCGTGGACCTCACCCTCACCGCCCTGGCCGGGCTCGCCCTGGCGCCGACGCCGCTGCTCGCGACCCTCCCCCTCACCCTCATGGTCGGGGCCGGCCTTCTCGCGGCCGTCCTCACCGGTCTGCTCGTGGCCCGCTGGGGCTACCGCCGTGTCATGGCGGCCGGGGCCGGGCTCGCGGTGATCGGCGGGCTGCTCTCGGCGCTGGCCGTCGTGCAGCACTCGTTCCCGCTGCTGTGCGTGGGGACCGCACTCGTGGGCGCGTACACGGCGACCGGCGGGTACGTGCGCTTTCTCGCCGCCGACCTGGCTCCGGAGGGCAAGCAGGAACGCGCCCTCTCGACCGTGATGTACGGCGGGCTCCTCGCCGCCTTCGCCGGGCCCTTCACGGCCCTCGCGGCGTCGCACGCCTTCGAGACCCAGTTCGTGGGCTCGTACCTCTTGGTCGCGACCATCGGTGCCGTCGCGATCCCCTTGGCGCTCAGTGTCTCGCGCGAGCCGACGGCGACGGCGGCTGTGGCCCCCGACGGGCAGCCTGCCGCCTCGCCCGTGCGCGCCCTCGCCGTCGCGCACGCCCTCAAGAACCCGGACTTCGTGGCTGCGCTCGTCATCCTGCCCGTCGCGGCCGCACTGATGACGCTCGTGATGGCGATCGGCCCGCTGGCGAGCACTCATGCCGGCCACTCCGAGACGACGTCGACCGCGATGATCCAGTGGCACCTCGTGGGCATGTTCGCGCCCGCGGTCTTCAGCGGTGAGCTCTTGCGCCGCTGGGGGCCGTCGACCGCCACCATGGTCGGCGCGGTCGTGATGCTGGCCGGTGCCGTTCTCGGTGCGATCAGCAGCGAGGCGCTGCCGATGATTTTCACGCTCTCGCTCGTGGGGATCGGCTGGAACCTGCTCTTTCTCGCGGGCTCCGCGTTTCTGCTGCGCTGCTACGAACGCGGTGCCGGCGGCAGGCTGCAGGCTCTGGTCGAAGGAGTCACCGGCTCGGCCTCCGTTCTCGCGTCGCTCGGCGCGGCCGTCGTCTTCCAGACCTTGGGCTGGCAGGCGTCCAACGTGCCCGGGATCGTGCTGAGCGCCGCGCTGCTCGTCTGGGCCGCACTGCGTGCGGCGACCGCGGGCAGGCGCTACGACACCTCGACGAGGGCACTCACGGCCTGACCGCTTGCCGGATCTCGTCCTTCGACGGTGTCGCGCCCGAGCAGACGCCGAGCACCCCGCACCGGACGGTCTTCCGTGCAGCGCTGCCCGTGGCACCCGCTGGTGCCATGGGCAACGTGACCCCTACCGCTACGCTCCTCGTCGTGCCGACCATTCCTCATCGCCGAGCGCTCGTCCGGGCTCTCGTCGCGACGGCCGTCACCCTGTTGTCGCTGCTCTCCTACCCGTTGGTCTTGTGGTGGGCGAAACATGCCGCCAGTCAGTGGATGTGGTCGCTGGGGATCTACGCCTCCATGGCGGTCCTCTTTCTGGTGTATGTCGTGGCGCCGATCGCGCTCGTCTGCGCGATCGTCTGGTATCTCGTCGCGTGGAGACGCTTCGTCGTCCACAAGCGGTCGTAGATCGAGTCAGGTGGCACGCCCGGCGAGACGCCAGAGCCCGTGCGCGAACCCGACGGCCGGCTCGTCGTTCGGGCCTTCCTCACCTGGGTAGCTGAGGTTCGACGGTTCGCTCGTCCTTCTGTCGCGTCGCGACGAGGAACGCGTCGATGTCAGCGAGGGAGATCCGGGGAGGAGAAGGACGCTCCGTCGGCACCGGGCTTCCCAGGTCGCCCACCGTGACAGCGGTGGATGCGAAGGTCGCGTCGTCGGGCGGATCGGCGACGTCCCCGGGGGCGACGCCCCCCTTCTGGCGCGGGGCGCCGTCGGGCCCCGGGGCGATCGTCACGGCGCGGTGCGTCGTCCCGTCACGACGTGCGCGTGTCCTCCTGCGCTCTCACCCGGTGCGCGGGAGAGTAGGGCCCATGCAGATCCTCTCCTCGATCGGGACGGCACTGTTCACCGCCGTCGCCACGGGCCTCATGGTTCTCCTGCTCGCGGCCACGGCTCGCAGGGTCCTCGGGGTGCCGGTCGGCTGGATCCGGTCGATCCTCATGACGATCCTCGTGGTCTCGCTCGGGTCGTGGGGGCTCACCGAGGGGTTCCAGCAGCTCGGCGTGCAGGAGGCCGACGGGTCGCTCGCGGTCCATCCCGGGGTCGTCCTCGTGATCATCGTCCTGGCGTGGGCCTGGTCGTTCGTGATCGGCCTCGGGTTGCTGCTCGTCCTGGAGCTCCTGGTGCCCACGGGCAGCATCCCGACGCCGTGGCGCGCGGTCGTCGAGCTGCGCCGCGGGTCCAAGGACATGTGGCGCTACACCCAGATCATGGGGATCATGCTCCGGCACGGCCTGGGCGGCTTCTTCGGTCGGGGCGCACGCCGACGCAGCCACCGCGGGACGACGGACACCGAGGAGCGGGCCGTGGCGCGCGAGCTGCGGGCCGCGCTGGCCGACGCGGGCGTGACCTTCGTGAAGCTCGGCCAGATGCTCTCGACCCGCGCGGACCTGCTGCCCGCGGTGTACGTCGAGGAGCTGTCGCGGCTCCAGAGCCAGGTCCCGCCCGCGCCCTGGGCGCAGATCCAGGCGATGGTCGCGCGGTCGATCGGCGCCCCCCTGGAGACCGTGTTCGCGCACCTCGACCCCGATCCCATCGCGTCGGCGTCGGTCGGCCAGGTGCACTGCGCGACCCTGCTCGACGGTCGGGAGGTCGTCGTCAAGGTGCAGCGTCCCGGGGCGCGCCAGCAGGTGCTGGGAGACCTGCGGATCGTGCTGCGCATCGCGCGCCGGCTCCAGCGCGACACGTCGTGGGGCCCGTCGCTCGGCATCATGGACCTCGCCGAGGGCTTCGCGGCCTCCCTGCGCGAGGAGCTCGACTACACGACCGAGCTCGAGAACACGCTCGACGTGCAGGGCGCGCTCGCGACGGTCCGGCACTCGCGGCGCCACCCTCTGCCCGGTGCGCACCAGGTCGACGACCCCGACGCGAACGTGCCCCTCGTCGAGATCCCGCGTGTCTACCCCGAGCTGTCGAGCTCGACGCTCCTGGTCATGGACCGCCTCGAGGGGGTCCCCGTGGGAGATGCGGCCGAGCTCCTCTCGACGTTCGACGACGGCACGCGCCACGACATCGCGGCCCGCCTGCTGCGCGTCACGCTCGACCAGATCGTGGTGACGGGCGTCTTCCACGCCGACCTGCACCCGGGCAACGTCCTGCTGCGCGACGACGGCTCGCTCGGGCTGCTCGACTTCGGCTCGGTGGGGCGGCTCGACGAGGCCGAGCGGGTCGCGCTCGCGGCCGTGCTGCTCGCGGTCGAGGCCGACGACTCGATCGCGGCGACCGACGCGCTCATCGAGCTCCTCGACCAGCCCGACAGGTTCGACGAGCGCCGGTTCGAGCGCGCGGTCGGGCAGCTCATCCTGCGGTTCCGCGGGGGAGGGACCGCGAGCAGCGGCTCGCTGTTCGCGTCGATGGTCCGGCTCGTGAACGACGCGGGCATGGGCGTGCCGCCGCAGGTCGCCGCGGCGTTCCGCACGATCGCGTCGCTCGACGGGACGCTGCACCTGCTCTCGCCCTCCTTCGAGCTGGTCTCCTCGGCACGCGACGAGGGCGAGGAGCTGCTGCGCAACATGGTGAGCCTGCGCAAGATCCGGGCCAAGGCAGGGGCCCAGCTCCTGGCGTTCGCCCCGTCGATCGAGCGCCTGCCCCGGCGCCTCAACAAGATCACGTCGGACCTCGAGGCGGGGAGGTTCACGGTCAACGTCCGGGCGTTCTCCGACCCCGGTGACCGGAGGTTCGTCACGAGCCTCGTGCAGCAGGTCATCTCGACCATCATCGCCGCGGCGAGCGTCGTGGGCGGGGTGTTCCTGCTGATCGCGCAGAACGGGCCCCAGCTCACGAGCGACCTGAGCTGGTACTCGGTCTTCGGCGCGATCATGCTCTTCGTCGGCGCGGTGCTCAGCATCCGAGTGCTGATCTACGCGTTCCGCGGGGCGCCCGGCGACCGGGGCTGACGGCTCGGGTCGACGCGCAGCGCGGGCTGCGCCGAAATGCTGTGCCCGTGCGGCCCCCGGGGGCTAGCGTGCGCTCATGTCCCGCCGCGAGCTCGTCGTCCTGGGCACCGCCAGCCAGGTGCCCACCCGGACGCGCAACCACAACGGCTACGTCCTGTGCTGGGACGACGAGGCCGTCCTGTTCGACCCGGGCGAGGGCACGCAGCGGCAGATGCTCCGGGCCGGGGTGTCCGCGACGGACCTGACGCGGATCGCGATCACGCATCTGCACGGTGACCACAGCCTGGGGCTGGCCGGCGTCGTGCAGCGCATCAGCCTGGACGGCGTGCCGCACACGATCCCGGTGTCCTTCCCGGCGTCGGGCGCGACGTGGGTCGACCACCTGCTCGACGCGACCTCGTACCACCACCGTGCGTACCTGCTGCTGCAGCCGCTGACGGCCGCAGGCCCGGTGCCGGCCGTGCGCGCCGAGCCCGGGTTCGTCCTGCGCGCCGAGCGGCTCGACCACGGCGTCGAGGCGTTCGGCTACCGGCTCGACGAGCCGGCGGGACGGCGCATGGTCCCGGAGCTGCTCGCGGCCGCCGGGATCCAGGGGCCCACGGTCGGGCTGCTCCAGCGCGAGGGCGTCGTCGAGGTGGGTGCCGGGACGGTCAGGCTCGAGGACGTGAGCGTCGTGCGGCCCGGGCAGTCGTTCGCGTTCGTCATGGACACGCGCCTGTGCGACGCGGTGTTCTCGCTCGCGCAGGGTGTCGACCTGCTCGTGATCGAGTCGACGTTCCTCGACCGGGACCGCGACCTCGCGCACGCGTTCGGTCACCTGACCGCGCTCCAGGCGGCGACGGTCGCGGCCGAGTGCGGCGTCCGGTCGCTCGTCCTGACGCACTTCTCGCAGCGCTACCAGGACCCGGCCGAGTTCTGGGCCGAGGCCAGGACCGTGTTCGACGGCGAGCTCACGGTCGCCGAGGACCTCGACCGGGTGCAGGTCCCGCCGCGCACGCACTGAGCGCCGTCGCGCCGGGCTCCTGGTCACGGAGGCGGTCCCGCGCGACCATGAGCGCGAAGCCCAGCAGGTTCAGTCCCTGCCACGTCCCGGGCCGCAGTGCCCGTTCGTCGCCCGCGACCAGTCCGATGCCCCAGACCCGGTCGCGCGGGCTGGCCTCGACGAGAACCCGGTCGCCCGTCCCGACGAGGAAGGCGCCGAGGTCGGGGTGGGCGGAGAACTTGTGGACGTTGCCCTGGACGACGAGCTCGAAGCGCGCGGCCTCCCAGACCGCGCCGTCGAAGCCCTGGACGGACCGGCCGACGGCCTTCGCCGCCCCCGGGCTCGCCGCAGCCAGCACCTGGGCCAGCGCCGTCTCGTCGCCGAAGAGTCGCGCCTTGCCCGCCATCATCCAGTGCTCAGAGGTCGGGTACGTGAAGCCGTCGACCGTGAAGGGGGAGTGCCACCACTGGCTGAAGCACGCGGCGCTGGGTCGCCCGTCGAGGCGTGGGGTGTGGCCCCAGAACGTCAGGTACTTGTGTCGCGCGCCGGAGCGCTCGGCGTCCAGGAGGTGCTCGACCGAGGTGGGGGTGGGCATGCAGGGAGCGTGCCACGTCGCCTCCTGACGGCACCAGGGAAAAGGGGCACGTTCTCGCCCGGGTCGGGGCGCCCGCTACCCTCGGACAGTGCCTGACGTGCCCGACCCGCCCGACGACGCCCCCCGCCGCCTCCGCTGGGGCTGGCTGCTCCTTGCCCTCCTGGTCGCGGTCGTGTCCTTCCTGGCCGTCGCGGTCCAGGTGCAGCGCTGCGTCGAGGACCCGTCCGGCGGCGAAGCGCTGTGCACGACCGGTCCGGCGCTCGGGACGGGCGGCTGGATGGTCGGCCTCGCGGGCGCGTGCGTCGTCGTCTACGCGGTCCGTCGGGGCCGACGGTAGGCGACCTCGTGGTCGGTGGTTCGTCGGTGGCCCCCGCTACCGTCGACCTCATGGCCGATCGCGCGCACGGAGCCCCCACCCCGCTCACCGACTCCTCGGTCGACCGTGAGGATTGGTACGGCCGGGACCTCGACGGCGAGACGTTCGAGCGCGTCGCGTTCGGCGACTGCGACTTCTCGGAGATCACGACGACGGGCGCCACGTTCACCGAGTGCACGTTCCGCAACGTGCGGTTCAACGCGTCGACGCACACCGACTCGGCCTTCGCGAACTGCACCTTCTCGCGCTGCTCGTTCTTCGACACGACGTTCACGCGCTGCAAGGCGGTCGGCTCGACGTTCTCCGGGTGCAGCTTCGACCTCCTGAAGATCGTGGGAGGCAACTGGTCGTTCGTGGGCCTGCCCGGGGCGGACCTGCGTGGCTCCTCGATCACGGGTGCGCGCTTCCGCGAGGCGGACCTGACCGGTGCCCGCTGCCAGGGAGCGGTCCTGCGGGACCTCGACCTGTCCGGGGCGTGGCTGCACAAGGCCGACTTCACGGGCACGGACCTGCGAGGCAGCGACCTCAGCGCGCTCGACCCGCTGAGCAGTGTGGTGCAGGGGGCTGTCGTGGACCCGGCGCAGGCGCTCGTCGTGGTGGAGGCGCTGGGCCTGGTGGTGCGGACGCACTGAACGCCCGTCGGTGGTGCGGACGCACTGAGTGCTGGTGGGTGGTGCGGACGCACTGAGTGCCGGTCGGTGGTGCGGACGCATTGAGTGCCGGTCGGTGGTGCGGACGCACCGCCGGGCAGGGGTCGTGAGACGCGTCACGTTCGCGTCATGATCGCCGCGGGGGCGTGTCTCTTCTCCTGACAGGCGCTTCACGCCCGACCGCCGGGCGCGCCGCGGAAGGAACCCCATGTCGACGACGAGCGAGACCGACCTCCAGGCCCTGGCCGACGAGGAGCTGGTCGACGCCGTGCGAGGGGGCTCGCAGGACGCGTACGCGGTGCTGTGGAGCAGGCACTCCGGGGCGGGGCGCGGTGCGGCCCGCCGCGTCACGTCGTCGTTCGACCCGGACGACCTGGTCCAGGAGTCGTTCCTGCGCATCCTGCGTGCTATCCAGGCGGGCAACGGGCCGACGGGGCCGTTCCGTCCGTACCTCTACCAGACGGTGCGCAGCGTCGCGATCACGTGGTCGCACGCGCCGGACCCGCTCGTGGTCGATCAGGTGCCCGAGGTCGTCGACCCCGTGGACATGGCGGACGTCGTGGTCGAGGGCTCGGTCACGGTCACGGCGTTCAAGGCGTTGCCGGCGCGCTGGCAGGCCGTGCTCTGGTACACCGAGGTCGAGGGCATGGACGCTCGGGAGGTCGCCCCGCTGCTCGGCCTGAGCGCGGGGTCCGTCTCCGCCCTCGCGTACCGCGCTCGCGAGGGTCTGCGGCGTTCCTGGTTGCAGGCTCACGTCAACATGGCCGCCGTGCCCGACGAGTGCCGGTGGGCCGCGGAGCAGATGGGCGACTACAACCGTGGCGCCTTGAGCGCACGGAACAAGGACCGTTTCGAGGAGCACCTCACGGGGTGCTTGTCGTGCTCGATCCTGGTCGACGAGGTCGACCAGGTCGCCTCGCGTCTCGGCCTGCTGCTCGTCCCGCTCGTGCTGGGTGTCCCAGCAGTCCTGGGGGGCACCTCGGCCGCGCTCGGGGGAGCGGGCCTCGTGCCGGCCAAGGGAGTCTTCATCGACCCGACGGCGGAGGTCGTCCTCGGCGGGACCGGCGCCGAAGGCGCCGGAGCGGGTGCCGGGACCGGTGGCGGTGCGGGCGGTTCGTCCGCCGGTGCAGGTGCCGGTGCTTCGGCCGGTGCTGCCTCGGCGGGTGCGGCCGCGGCCACGACCTCCGGGTTCTCGGGCGGTGCGATCCTCGCGCTCGTCACCGCGGGGGTCGCCGTCGCCGTCGGTGCGGTGGCGGTCGCGCAGCCGTGGGACAGCGCTCAGCCGGTCGTGGCGGAGCAGTCCGGGTCGGGCTCGCAGACCTCGGCCGACGGGGCGTCCCAGGCCCCGCCGGCCGAGGGGATCGCCCTCGTCCCGGGGACGGACCCGACCGATCCCACGACGGTCCCGGATGCGGTCGGCCCGGACGAGGCGCCCGCCCGCTCGGCGGGAGAGGCCGACACGGGACGGAGCGTCGGTGCGGGGCCGTCGGCTCAGACCTTCGCGGCACCGGCGTCGTCGTCGGCTACGCCGGTCCAGCCGACCGTGCCCGTCGACCCGCCTGTCGACTCGGCCCCCGTCGACCCGACCCCGGTGGACCCCGCACCGCCCGTCGACCCGACGCCGGTCGACCCCGCGCCGCCCGTCGACCCGCCCGTGGACCCGGAGCTGGCACCGCCCACGGTGGTCGCCCCGCCCGCGGGAGAGCTGGTCTACCTGCCCGAGCTGTCGGGCACCGGTGAGCCCGGGGCCACGGTCACCGTGACCGCGGGCGGCCAGGGTGCTTCCGCGGTCGTCGCCAGCGCGGACGTCGCACCCGACGGCACGTGGCGAGCGACGCCGTCGGGCAGCACGAGCGTCTGGGAGACGCTCACCGTGACGCAGGAGCGCAACGGGACGACGTCGGAGGCGACGAGCGTCCCCGGGCCGTTCACGTTCCTGCTGCCGTCGATCCTCGCCCCTGTCGACGGTGGGGTCGTCGCCTGGGCGCCGTCGATCACGGTACGGATCGACGGGCGTGCGGGGCTCACGACCGAGGCGTTCCTCGACGGTCGGTCGACGGGCAACCCGCACCCGATGACGGGCAAGCCGATCGACCTGGTCGCCTCGGGGCTCGCGCCGGGGCAGCACACGCTCGGGCTGCGCTACGTCGACCGGGCGACCGGTGCGGCCGGGCCGATCGTGAGCTCGTCGTTCACGATCGGCCAGCCGCCGAGCTAGTCGGTACTGAGTTAGTCGGTACCGGGCTGGTCGCTACCGGGCTGGTCGGCCTGGCGACGGACCACGGTCACGGGGCACGTCGCGTACTCGACGGCCTGGCGGCTCACCGAGCCCAGGAGGAGGCGGTCGAACCCTCCCGTCCCTCGGTTGCCGACGACCAGGCGGTCCGCGCCCTCCGACGCCTCGATGAGCCCCTTCGCGGGGTGGGCGTGCACGACGCTGCGCCGCACCTGCTCGTCGGGCAGGTCCACGCCCGCCGCCTCGAGAGCCCGGTCGAGCTGCTCGCCCGCGAACTTCTCGTAGTCGTCGATGGGTGGCGTCCAGCCCCACGAGTCGGGCAGCGGGGCCAGCGTGACGATCTGCCAGCAGAACACCGCCTCGAGGACCGCGCCCGTCCGGCGGGCGACCTCGAGCCCGTGGCGCAGCGCGTCGACCGAGGTCCTCGACCCGTCGACTCCCACGACGACGCGCGGGGGCCCGTCGGCCGCCGAGGCCCCGGTGCCGTCGTCGGAGGTGCCCTCGCCGACGGACCGCACGACCGTCACGGGAACCTGCGTCGCGCCCTGCACCACGGCCGACGACACCGACCCGAGCACCAGCCGGCCGAACCGCCCGAGCCCGCGGCTCCCGACGACGAGCATCTGCGCGTGCTCCGCGCGGGCCAGCAGGGCGGTGGCCGCCGAGCCCTGGACCTGCTCGGCGTGGGTCACGACGTCGACCCCGGTCCGGTGTCGTGCCTCGTCCAGGAGGGTCAGCACCTGATCCTGCTTGAGGTCCGCGAGGTGGCTGAAGTCGGCCGGTTCGGAAGCGCGCGGGCCGTCCGTCCAGGAGGGCTCCCAGGCGAGGACCGCCGTGAGCGGCACACCTCGCGAACCCGCTTCGACGAGAGCCCAGTCGAGGGCTTCCTGGGACCGGACCGATCCGTCCACACCGACGACCACGTCACTCATCGACGTCACCTGCTCTCTCGCTCGACGACCGTCCAGTGCTCCTGCGCACCGTCCGCACCACCCATCTTGGCCGTTCCCGGGGACCACGTCACGCCTGGGCGTGTCTGCTTGGTCACGAGGGGCCGTCAGCAAGGGCCGGAGCCGGCCCGAAGGTCAGAACCGCGGACCGTCGTCACCGTGCAGGAGGTTGCGGATGGGGGCCGTGGCGATGTCCACGCGGTCCACGAGGTCCGAGGGACCGGACACGATCACGGCCCGGTCGGCGAGCGGTACGTACACCGCGACCGTGGCCCGGACCGTGACCCGGACGCACGGGTGCGAGACGTCGTCGACCACGAAGGCGGTGTGCTGGAGGGGCGCCTGGTCGACCTCCTCGACGATGGCCCGCATCGCGGACCGGTAGTCCTGGTAGGCGTCGGCGAAGTCCGCGCCCGTCGGCCCTTCGGTGCCCTCGGGGGCGTCGTTGTGCAGGGGCGCGGCGAGGGCACCGCTGAGCGCGGCGCGCACGATGTCCTCGATCTGCTGGGGGTCGTCGGTCCCCAGGCGCAGGGTCTCGACGTCGACCGCCTCCCCGACGAACGACACGTACGCCCGCAGGAAGCGCTCCTCGGTCGGGTCGCGGTCGTCGCCACCCGTCCCGGTGACGGTCTCCTCCTCGAGGTCCAGGCCCCACGTGAGGGGGTCCGCGATCTCACCGACCACGCCGCTGAAGCGGGCGAAGCGCGCGACGATCTGCTCCCACGACTCGTGAGCGCCTGCTGGTTCGTCCGGCTTGTGCATCGTCCTCCCTCGGACCGTCTGATGCCCCTGCGTCGAGACTGCCCCTGTGGCGCCCTGTGGTCAACGATGCTGGCGGCGCGCCGGTCGCGCACGTCGGGGAGCGGGTGAGTCCGGTCGGCGGAACGTCCGGTCCGCCCGCCGGGACGGCGCCGTGGTCTGCGACGACGCGTGCCAACCTCGGGGCATGACCCAGGGGAGCACGCGACCTGAGCGGCGTCCGACGGGGCGTCGACGACGCCGCGGCCCCGGCTGGGTGCCCGACCAGCACGGCGCGTGGGCGATGCTCGCCGTGCCGTTGCTGGTCGGGGTCTTCCTCGGCGGCCCGGCCTGGGTGCACGTGCCCCTAGCCGTGCTGTGGTTCGTCGGGTACTTCGCGTTCTTCGCGACCGGCCTGTGGTTGAAGTCCCGCTTCAAGGCGCGCTGGTGGCCGCCCGTGCGGGCGTACGGGATCGCGACGGTCGTCCCAGCCGTCGCGGTCCTGCTCCTGCGCCCCGACCTCCTCGCCTGGGTGCCGCTCTTCCTCCCGCTCGTCGCGGTGAGCCTGTGGAGCTCGTACCGGCGCAGCGAGCGCTCGCTGCTCAACGACGGGGCGACGGTCCTCGCGGCGTGCCTCATGCTGCCCGTCGCGTTCGCGGCGGGGGTGGGCCCCGCACCGGGCCCGTGGCCGGGCCTCTCCCTGCCCGACGGCGTCACGGGCGTCGCGGGGATCGGGTGGCCCCAGGTATGGGCCCTGTTCACGCTCGTGCTGGCCTACTTCGCGGGCACGATCCTCTACGTCAAGACGCTGATCCGGGAACGGGGTGAGCGGTCCTACCTCGTCGCGTCGGTCGTCTACCACCTGGCGGCGGGCGTGGTCGTGCCCGTTGCCCTCGCGGCGGCCGGGCTCGCCGGGTGGCCTGCGGCCGTGCTGTTCGCCGGGCTCGCGGCGCGGGCGGTGTGGGTCCCGCGCACCGCGGCGACGCCCCTGCAGTTCGGGCTGGGCGAGGTCGCGGCGAGCGTCCTGGTCACGGTCGTGGCGCTCGCGCTGCCGGCGACGTCCGAGGCGGCCGGGGCGGCCGGGTCGACCGCCGTCGGGGTGGTCGCGGGGGTGGCGGCCGTCGTCTGACCTCGCGTTCCGGGCATCCCCACCTCGCCTAACGGGCACCGACGGGCGGAACGGACAGCCTCCGGGCACCGGTCGCGGTCCTGCCGAAGGTCACGGAGCGAGCCCCTCGTCACGCCCCTGGCGAACAAGGGCATATCCGTGGGGTCGGCCCCGTTGGTCCCGGATAGAGTCGTTGCGGTCAGGCCTGAGCACCACCGGTGCGGGTGTACGCCGCTCGTGAGGAGCAGCACATGTTCGAGAGATTTACCGACCGAGCCCGTCGGGTCGTCGTCCTTGCCCAAGAAGAGGCACGGATGCTCAACCACAACTACATCGGCACCGAGCACATCCTGCTCGGCCTCATCCACGAGGGAGAGGGAGTCGCAGCCAAGGCGCTGGAGTCCCTGAACATCTCCCTCGACGGTGTGCGCTCGCAGGTCACCGAGATCATCGGCGAGGGCCAGCAGGCCCCCAGCGGGCACATCCCGTTCACGCCGCGCGCCAAGAAGGTCCTGGAGCTCTCGCTCCGCGAGGCCCTTCAGCTCGGCCACAACTACATCGGCACCGAGCACATCCTGCTCGGGCTCATCCGTGAGGGAGAGGGCGTCGCAGCCCAGGTCCTGACGAAGATGGGCGCCGACCTCAACCGCGTGCGCCAGCAGGTCATCCAGCTGCTGTCCGGGTACCAGGGCAAGGAGCCCGTCGCTGCGGGCGGCCCTGCCGAGGGCCAGCCTTCCGGCTCGGCCGTGCTCGACCAGTTCGGCCGCAACCTCACGCAGGCCGCACGCGAGGGCAAGCTCGACCCCGTCATCGGACGCACCTCGGAGATCGAGCGCGTCATGCAGGTCCTGTCTCGCCGCACCAAGAACAACCCGGTGCTGATCGGTGAGCCGGGCGTCGGCAAGACGGCCGTCGTCGAGGGGCTCGCCCAGGACATCGTCCGCGGCGACGTGCCGGAGACGCTCAAGGACAAGCAGCTCTACACGCTGGACCTGGGCGCGCTGGTCGCCGGGTCCCGCTACCGCGGTGACTTCGAGGAGCGCCTGAAGAAGGTCCTCAAGGAGATCCGCACGCGCGGCGACATCATCCTGTTCATCGACGAGATCCACACGCTCGTCGGTGCGGGCGCCGCCGAGGGCGCGATCGACGCGGCGAGCATCCTCAAGCCGATGCTGGCCCGTGGTGAGCTCCAGACCATCGGAGCGACCACGCTCGACGAGTACCGCAAGCACATCGAGAAGGACCCGGCCCTGGAGCGTCGTTTCCAGCCGATCCTCGTCTCGGAGCCGAGCCTGCCGCACGCGATCGAGATCCTCAAGGGTCTGCGTGACCGCTACGAGGCGCACCACCGCGTGTCCATCACGGACGCCGCCCTGGTCGCCGCCGCGACGTTGGCCGACCGGTACATCAACGACCGGTACCTGCCGGACAAGGCGATCGACCTGGTCGACGAGGCCGGTGCGCGCCTGCGCATCCGTCGCATGACCGCCCCGCCGGAGCTCAAGGAGCTCGACGAGCAGATCGCCGAGGCACGTCGCGACAAGGAGTCCGCGATCGACGAGCAGGACTTCGAGAAGGCCGCGCGTCTGCGCGACACCGAGAAGCAGCTCACGCAGCAGCGCGCGGACAAGGAGAAGGCCTGGAAGGCCGGAGACCTGGACACGGTTGCCGAGGTGGACGAGGACCTGATCGCCGAGGTGCTCGCGATGTCGACCGGCATCCCGGTGCTCAAGCTCACCGAGCAGGAGTCCTCGCGCCTGCTGAAGATGGAGGACGAGCTGCACAAGCGCGTCGTCGGCCAGGAGACGGCCATCAAGGCGCTCTCCCAGGCGATCCGCCGCACGCGTGCCGGCCTCAAGGACCCCAAGCGTCCCGGTGGCTCGTTCATCTTCGCCGGCCCCACGGGTGTCGGTAAGACCGAGTTGGCCAAGGCGCTCGCCGAGTTCCTCTTCGGGGACGAGGAAGCGCTCATCCAGCTCGACATGTCGGAGTTCTCGGAGAAGCACACGGTCTCGCGTCTCTTCGGTTCGCCTCCCGGCTACGTCGGTTACGACGAGGGTGGCCAGCTGACGGAGAAGGTCCGTCGCCGTCCGTTCTCCGTGGTCCTGTTCGACGAGGTGGAGAAGGCGCACGCCGACATCTTCAACTCGCTCCTGCAGATCCTCGAGGACGGTCGCCTGACCGACTCGCAGGGCCGCGTGGTGGACTTCAAGAACACCGTGATCATCATGACCACGAACCTCGGTACGCGGGACATCGCCAAGGGTCTGCAGACCGGCTTCAACGCCGGTGGCGACCTCGTGACGAGCTACGACCGCATGAAGGCCAAGGTCAACGACGAGCTGAAGCAGCACTTCCGCCCCGAGTTCCTCAACCGCGTCGACGACGTGGTGGTCTTCCCGCAGCTCTCGCAGTCGGAGATCGTCCAGATCGTCGACCTGATGATCGCCAAGCTCGACAAGCGCCTGCGCGACAAGGACATGGGCATCGAGCTCACGACCGCCGCGAAGGCACTGCTGGCCGAGAAGGGCTACGACCCGGTCCTGGGTGCTCGTCCGCTGCGTCGCGCGATCCAGCGCGACATCGAGGACGTGCTGTCCGAGAAGATCCTGTTCGGCGAGCTCAAGGCCGGTCAGATCGTCCTGGTCGACGCCGAGGGCGAGGGCCTGCTGGGCGAGTTCACGTTCCGTGGCGTCTCCAAGGACGACCACGAGCGTGGCCCGGTGAGCGTCGCCGCGACCGCAGCGCTCAACGCTCCTGCGGGCATCTCGACGGCCGACCTCCCGCCGACCGGCGAGCTGCAGGCCGGCGCGGAGTGATCCTCCCGGCAGCCACCGGCTGTCGTTCCCCGGTCGTCTGACGCCGACCGGCACGAAGGGCCCCGATCCTCAGGGATCGGGGCCCTTCGGCGTCCGTGGGGACGTAGGGCTGCGGGTGCGGGACCAACGTCCCTGACAGCGGGGTGCTCTGCGGCGAGAAACTGGTACATCGGTATTAGTTCAAGAGAACGGCAGGCACATGGCCCCCCAGTACACCGCGACGGTCAGCGGCACCGCGAAGTCCCCGACCCGCCTCGACGTCCAGATCAGGGACTTCTCGGTCACGATCGACGAGCCCGCGTCGCTCGGCGGCGACGACACCGGTCCGAACCCCGTCGAGCTGGTCCTGTCGGGGCTCGCCGGCTGCCTCAACATCACGACGCACATGGTCGCCAAGGAGCGCGGCATCGAGGTGCGGAGCCTGAGCGTCACCGCGACGGGATCGCTCAACCCCCAGCGCCTCATGGGGCGCCCCACCCAGGACCGCGCGGGCTTCCAGGGCATCCGGCTCGAGATCGACGTCGACGCCGACGCCACCCCGGAGGAGATCGACGCGCTCCTCGTGGCCGCCGAGGAGCGCTGCTGCGTCGCGGACAACCTGATGAACGCCACCCCTGTCAGCGTCGTGCGCGCGGGAGCCTGACCTCCGCTGCCCAGGACCCTCTTGTCAGAACGAGCGTGACCTAGAGGTCACGCTCGTTCTGACAAGAGGGGCCCAGGGCGGGTCAGTCGTGACCCGCGAGCGAGGCGAGCGCCGAGCGCCAGAGCTCCTCGGAGTGTTCGACGGCCTCGGGCGTGTCGTTGTTGTCCTGACGGATCGTGACCCGTGTGCCCTTGGGATCCGGGGCCAGCGTGATCGCGACCTCGTGATGGTTCTCCGGCACGTCCGGAAGTCCGCTGCTCGGCGCGAAGTGCGTGAAGCGCAGGGTCCGGGGCCGGTCGACCTCGAGCACCGTGCCGTGGTCCTCGAAGTGCTTGCCCTGGTACTGGCCCTCGAACGTGATGGTGCTGCCGGGCTGGTAGTCGGTCTCGACGTTCGCCCCCAGCATCCAGGTCGCGGAAGGATGGACGAGCTCGGCCCACACCCTCTCCGGGCGTGCGGCGATGTGGATCGAGGCGGTGGCGACGAGTCCGGTCATGGACCTCTCCTCTTCGAGCGGTTTTCCCCGACCGTAGCCCCCCGTCCGGATGTCGGCACGTGCGACGGGCGCACCGGCCCGCCCGGCCCACCAGGAAACCCCGGCTCGACGCGCGAGGTGAGCGCCGCCGTCGGGCAGGGACGGCAGCCCCTCAGCCCACCTCCCCGAACGCCGCCGCGAACCGCGGCAGGCTCGCCTCGAGCGTCTCCAGGCTCGCCGTGAGCGAGATGCGGAACCGGCCCGGGGTCTCGAAGTACTTCCCGCCCAGGACCAGGACGTCGTGGCCGGCGAGGAGGGCCTCGAAGGCGCGGTCGTCGGGGTCGGGGGAGCGGGGGAAGAGGTAGAACGTGCCCTCGGGGCTGTGCAGGTCGTAGCCGATGTCGCGCAGCCCGGCGACCATGAGGTCGCGCTTGCGCTGGTAGAGCGCGACGTCGAACGGGATGCGCTCCAGGAGCGGCAGCGCGTGCTGGAGGACGGCGTTGGGGAACGCGTACCCGATCGCGATCTGGAGCGCCTCGATCGCGGGGCGCAGGTCCTCGCGCCCGGGCAGGGTCGGCGGGACCGCGAGGTACCCGATGCGCTGCCCCGGCGCGAGCAGCGTCTTGCCGTAGCTGTAGGCCAGCAGGGTCCACGGGTAGACCTCGGCGGGGCTGTGGAACTCCGTGCCGTCGAAGACGATCCGGTGGTAGGGCTCGTCGGAGACCACGAAGACGCGGCGGCCGTTCCGTGCCGACGCCTCGTCGAGCAGAGCGGCCAGACGGCGCAGCTCGCCCAGGGGGTACACGCGCCCGGTCGGGTTGTTGGGCGTGTTGACGAGCACGACCCGGGTGCGCGGCGTGATCGCGTCGGCGATCGCGTCGAGGTCCAGGTCGAACGTCTCGGCAGAGACCGGCACCTTGACCGGCACGAGCCCGGCCTCGCGCACGATCACCTCGTACGCGAACCAGGGCGGCACGCTGTAGACGACCTCGTCGCCCGGGTCGCACACGAGCTTGAGCGCGAGGGCGAGCGCGGTGAAGCCGCCCGTGGTGAGGTGCACGTCGTCGGGCTCGAAGGGCAGGTCCACCACGCCGCGCAGGGACTCCGCAGCCGCGGCCCGCGCGGCGGGCTCGCTGACCTTGTACCCGAACCAGTGCTCGTCGCGCGGGACGGCGCTCGCCCGCAGCGCCTCGACGTACTCGGCCGGTGCGGGGTCGTGCGGGTTGCCGAACGTGAGGTCGAGGACCCCGGGGCGAGCGCGGCGCTCGGGGTACTCGTGCGCGAAGAAGCCCAGCAGGACGTCGAACGGGGTGGACCGCGCGAGGTCGCGCACGCGTCGGGAGATCGTCTCGTCGGCCATGGGAGCTCCTCGCTCGGGCGACGGCAGGGTGGACGGCGGTGTCCGGGAGTGGTCGCCGGGCGGCGACGGGCGGCGGTGCAGGGCCGCGAGGATCAGGCGTTCCCACGCTAGCACCGGGCCTTCGGACGGGCCGGGGAGAGTCGGGCGAGTCCCGACGGCGCCGCTCGCCCCGGGCGGGCAGGTACCGTCGCGGGGACGGGGCCCGGGCCGGCTCGCCCGTGCGGGGAGGCGTCCGACCGTCAGCGTGTGCCGGGCTCGCGTGCCGCGCTGGTCCGAGCCCGGTCGAGCAGGTACTCCTGCTCGACCGCGTTCTGCGTACGAGCCGCTGCGGACCGGAAGGCGACCGCTGCCTCGCCGGGGCGACCCAGGTCGTCGAGCAGGTGTGCACGCACCGCGGGCTCGCGCGGGCCCGCGAGAGGGTCGGTGGCGAGCCCGTGCTCGCGGTCGAGCGCATCGAGGAGGTCGAGGCCCCGCCGGGGACCGAACGCCCGCGCTACCGCCACGACGCGCGCCAGGCGGACCGGGCCTGTCGGCGCGAGGCGTTCGAGCCAGAGGTAGAGCGCGGCGATCTGCGGCCAGTCGGTGTCGGCCTCGCGTGCCGCCGTCGCGTGGACGGCGGCGATCGCGGCCTGCACTTGGTACGGCCCGACGGTGCGCAACGGCCAGACGGCGTCGATGATCGCGCGGCCCTCCTCGATCATCTCGTGGTCCCAGCGTGACCGGTCCTGGTCCTCGAGGCGCACCAGGTGGTCCTGGTCGTCGGTCCGGGCGTCACGGCGGGCCTCGGTGAGGAGCATGAGGGCGAGCAGTCCGGCGACCTCGGGGTCGCGGGGGCTGTGTGCGCGGGCGAGCCGGGCGAGCCGGACGGCTTCGCGCGCGAGGTCGACCCGGCCGAGCCGCGTCCCCGAGGTCGCCGTGTAGCCCTCGTTGAACACGAGGTACAGCACCCGCAGCACCGACGCGAGGCGTGCGTCGCGGTCGGCCGAGGTCGTGGGGACGAATCGTGTCCCTTCCTGGCGGAGCTGCTGCTTCGCGCGGCTGACCCGCGTCCCCATGGTCGCCTCGGTCACGCCGTAGGCATGGGCGATCTCCGCGGTCGTGAGGCCGCCCACGGCACGCAGGGTCAGGGCGACCTGAGAGGTCGGGCTGAGGGACGGGTGGGCGCACAGGAGCAGCAGAGTGAGGCTGTCGTCGTCGTCGATCACCTCGCGGCCCGACGTGTGCTCCGCGAGCACGGCCTCCCCGACCGTCCGCTCGCGGCGGTGGCGCGACTGCTCTGAGCGCAGGAGGTCGATCATCCGGCGGTAGGCGACGCGCACGAGCCACGACCGCGGCTCGACCGGCACGCCCTCGACGGGCCACCGGGTGCTCGCGACGAGCAGCGCCTCCTGGACGGCGTCCTCGGCCACGTCGAACCGGCTGAACCGACGCACGAGCGCGCCGAGGACCTGCGGCGCCTCCGTGCGCAGCAGGTCCTCGATGCTCGGGCCCGGGGGAGAGCCGGACCCCGGTGCGAGCGTCATGTCAGGCCGCGAAGTCGTCGCCCATGATCGGGCGGATCTCCATGGGCTCGCCCAGGACCTCGACCATGCGGCTGACGATCTCGACGGCCCTCTCGTGGCTCGCGCAGTCGATGATCGCGAAGCTCGCGAGGACCTCCTTGAGCTCGGCGAAGGGTCCGTCGGTCGCGACGACACCGGAGTCGGTCCGGCGCACCGTCGTGCTCACCGCCGGGTGGCCCAGGCCCTCGCTCGACACGAACTCACCTGTCCGTCGCAGCTCCGCCTCGAACTCCTGGTAGGCGGCAAAGGCCGCGAGCGCTTCGTCGGTCGGCGTGTCGGCGGTGCCGGCGTCCCACGCGGCGGCTGGGGTGTATCCGAGCAACAGGTACTTCATGTGGTTCTCCTTCGAGCGGGTGCCGGCCGGGTCCGTGACCAGCCTCTCAGGCGACGACGAGGGTCCGCAGCCGCACGGCGAGGACCGTGGTCCAGGTGAAGGCGACGAGGCCGTTGACGGCGACCTGGATGCTCGCGGTCTCGGGCGACACGGGCAGGAGCAGGGCGAGGCCGACGACGCCGTGGCCGACCGCGGCCAGGACCCGGCGTGCCCGCACTGCTCGGACAGCCAGGACGACGGCTGCCACGGCGAGCGCGGTGAAGGCGATGGCGGCGGCCACCGAGTGAGCGACGCCGTGCCACGACACCGAGGCGGCCGGTCCGTCTGGTGTGCCGACGGGGAAGCCGTTCTCGGGGTCCATGACGAAGACGCCCGCGAGCACGAAGCCGATCCCGGCGATCCCCAGCAGGACGGGGACGGCGCGTCGCCCGACTCCTTCCCTGATGATCCGTCGGTGGGTCACCGCCAGCGCGAGGAGCCCGAGGCCGGTCAGGGCGAAGGTGAGGATCTGGACCCAGCCGAAGTCTCCCGTGGAGAGCTGGCTGAGGGGGTGGACGCGCAGGTCGAACCCCTCGCGGGCGACGGACTGCACGCCGGCGGAGACGACGAAGAACGGACCGGCGAGGGTCGCCGCGGTCAGCAGGGAGCGACTGCGCGGGCGGCGGTCGGACGGCGGGGTGGATCCGGTGGGTGGCGTGGTCGGCCGGGTCTGGCTGGTCATCGGGATCTCCTCGGGTGACGGGACGGTTCACGGCTACCTCGGGGCCACCGAGGGGATCTCGACACCTCGGGGATGTGATGCGCGTCACACCGAGGGGATGTCGAGGGATCGCCCGTCGCGACGAGGTGTCCACGACTGCACCGACCGGGTGCAGCGTGAGCGCGAAGGAGTCCGATCATGAACAGCACCCCGCACGAGGCCCGCACGGACGAGGCGGCGGCGGCCGTCGACGTCGACGGCTACGGTCTCGAGGAGCAGGCTCCGCCCAGCGCGGGCCTGCGTGCCCTCGATCGACTCGTCGGCACCTGGCGGGTGACCGGCGGTGCGGAGGGCGAGGTCACCTACGAGTGGATGGAGGGCGGGTACTTCCTCCTCCAGCGGGTCCGGCTCGTGCAGTTCGGCCAGGAGGTCGCCGGGCTCGAGGTCATCGGCAACCTCCACCCGTTCGGCGAACCCGTGGGCGACGACGTCGTCTCCCGCTTCTACGACTCCCTGGGCAACACGCTGGACTACGTGTACGAGCTCGCCGGTGACCGCCTGACGATCTGGGCAGGGGCCAAGGGTGGGCCTGCCTACTTCGAGGGCCTGTTCGACGCCGACGGTGACTCGGTCGTCGGGGAGTGGGTCTACCCGGGCGGGGGCGGGTACGCCTCGACCATGACCCGTCGCTGAGGGGGGCGTCGTCCGCGCGTCGGGCAGCGCGCGGACGACGGCGCCGCTCGCCCGGGCGTGTCCCGCCCCGGGCGCTGCTCACCTCTTCGCGTCCCACCCCGAAACGGCGAGCGGCCGTGGGCGACCTCACAGCGTTTCCTGACCGGCTGACACGTTAAGATGGTCCGTCTGTCCGACTTCGTAGTTGGGGCGGTCGAACGGTCTGCGGCATCTCGCGACACGTCTCGATCCGGGCTGGAAACCCCACGATCCCCGCTGCGTCCCCGAAGGTCGGTCATGCCCGTCTCTCCTCCCTCCACCTCTGCGCCCTCGGCCCAGGTGGTCCCTCCCTCCGCCGAGCCCCACGGCTCCGTCCCGGTCGAGCCGGACGCGCCGGTCGCGACCGGCCCCCGCCGCTGGTGGATCCTCGTCATCCTCGCGCTCACGCAGCTCCTCGTCGTGCTCGACGGGACGATCGTCAACATCGCCCTCCCGCAGGCCCAGCTCGAGCTGGGCCTGACCGATACCGAGCGCCAGTGGGTCGTCACGGCCTACGCGCTCGCGTTCGGTGCGCTCCTGCTCCTCGGCGGTCGCATCGCCGACTACTGGGGTCGCAAGCGCACCTACCTGCTGGGGATGGTGGGCTTCGGGGTCGCGTCGCTGCTCGCAGGGCTCGCACGCAACGGCACCGAGCTCGTCGCGATGCGCGGTCTCCAGGGCGTCTTCGCGGCGCTGCTCGCGCCGGCCGCGCTCGCGCTGCTCACGGTCTCGTTCCCTCGGGGCCGCGACCGGAACACCGCCTTCGCGGTCTTCGGTTCGGTCGCCGGTGTGGGGGCGGCGGTCGGGCTGGTCCTGGGCGGGGCGCTCACCGAGTACGCCGACTGGCGCTGGTGCCTGTGGGTCAACGTGCCCGTCGTCGTGGTCGCGCTGGTCGCGGGCCAGGTGCTGATCCGCGAGAGCAAGGCGGAGGGCGACAACCGGTACGACGTCCTGGGGGCCGTCACCGTCGTCCTGGGCCTCGGTTCGCTCGTCTACGGTTTCACGCTCGCCGAGCACAGCTGGGTCGCACCCGAGACGCTCGCGTGCCTCGCGGTCGGTGTCGTCCTCCTGGTGCTGTTCGTGTGGATCGAGTCGCGCGTCGCGCAGCCCCTGCTCCCGCTGCGCGTCCTGACGAACACGGTCCGCGCGGGCGCGTTCGCGCTGCAGGCGATCTTCGGAGCGCTCATGATCGGTGCGCTGCTGTACCTGGCGCTCCACCTGCAGATCGTCATGGGGCTCTCGCCCCTGCATGCCGGACTGGGCACGTTGCCCATGACGATCATGACGCTCGTCCTGGCGCCCGTGGTCACCCAGCTCCTCGCGCGGTTCGGGCCCCGGCCGCTCATGATCGGCGGGCCGCTGGTCGCCGCGGCCGCGCTCGTCTACCTGAGCCGGATCACGGTGGACGGGTCGTACGCGGTCGAGGTCCTGCCGGCTCTCCTCGTGCTGGGAGCGGGGATGGCCCTGGTGCTGGTGCCGCTGCAGAACGTCGCGCTCTCGGGCGTCGAGCCGCACGACGCGGGGGCTGCGAGCGCGACCGTCAACGCCTCGATGCAGATCGGCGGCTCGATCGGGCTGTCGGTCTTCACGACGATCTACGCGGGTGTCGTCGCGGGAGCCGTCGTCACGGACGAGTCGTCGCAGCTCGCGGCGTTCGTCGACGGCTACTCGGCGGCGTTCGTCGCGACCGCGGTCACGATGGTCGTGGGTGCCGTCCTCGCGGCCGTGCTGATCCGCGGTCCCAAGGAGCGGCTCCTGCCGCAGGGGGACCAGGTCGCGGTGCACCTGGGCTGAGCCGCCGCCCGGGCCGGCCTCGGTGCTCGACGGCGTCGCTCACCTTCCGCGTCGAGCGTGCAGCTCGGGCGGTCGCCCGGCTCCCGGGACGGCCCGGGCTGCACACGCGACGAGCCGGACCTCAGCCCGCGAGGAGCGCCCGGATGTCCCGCTCGGCCTGACCGGGCGACGCCGTCCGGCAGCCCTTGTCGACCCAGCCCTGGATCAGACGTGGCTCGTCCCGCAGGAGGCCCCACCCCCGGCGCAAGAGCGTGAGCGGCGGCTTGCGGGACTCCCCGAGGTCGCGCAGCAGCCGGAACCAGAACGTCATGAGCCGCGGCCGCCGCAGGCAGATCGCGTCCGCCAGGATGCCCTCGGCCCGGCAGGCCGCGACCAGCTCGGCTGCGAAGATCCCCTCCGCGATCACGAGGCGCGACCCGCTCACGTCGAGGTGCGTCGTGCCCGTACGGCGAGACGTCGGGATGTCGTACACCGGGACGTCCGAGTGCCCCGTCGTGACCAGCGCGAGCAGCGCCTCCATGGCGCTCTCGGCATCCCAGCTCCCCGGGGAGTCCCAGTCGACGATCCCGAAACGCTGCGGCATCCCGGGGTGGTCGACGTCGTGGTAGAAGTCGTCGAGCTCCACGACCGGCAGGCCCAGGCGCCGCGTGAGCGACGTCTTGCCCGAGCCCGACGGGCCCGTCAGCAGGACGATCCGACGGGATGGGACACGCGTGCCCTCGGGCAGGTCGAAGAGGCCGTTCGTCACCCGACCATTCTCCCAGCCGACGGGCCATGCCCGGGCGCGCGGCGCCGTCGGGCCGGTGCTTCGTGTCAGAACGAGCGTGACCTCGAGGTCACGCTCGTTCTGACAGGACGCCTGGGAGCCACGTGGGAGGGCTGCGGGAACCACGTACGTAGCGAACTCTGCGGGCGCCCCTGATGTGGTCGAAGGAGCGCGCGGCCTAGCGTGACGACACACGATGCCGCGGCAACGGTGCCGCAGCCGTGCTGGGGAGGCGGTCGATCATGCAACGAGGCAGACGGTCCGTGAGGCGGTGGCTCGCAGGAGTCGCCGCGACGGCAGTGGTGGCAGTTCCGCTCGTCGCGCAGGTACCCGTGGCGTCCGCGGCCGAGGCGTGCGCGCCCGCGTGGTCGGCGTCGTCGGCGTACACGGGCGGGAGCGTCGCGTCGTACAGCGGGTCCAACTACAAGGCGTCCTGGTGGACCCAGGGCGAGACGCCCGGGACGCAGCAGTGGGGGGCGTGGAAGATCGTCGGGCCCTGCGGGACGGACCCGACCGGGACGACCGGGGGGACGACCGGGACGACGGGTGGGACGACCGGGACGACGGGCGGCACGACCGGCACCACCGGTGGGACGACCGGGACGACCGGCGGCACGACCGGCACCACGGGCGGCACGACCGGAGGCGACCCGACCGGTGCCGACCCGGGCACCCCCATCTCCACGAACCCGCAGGAGAAGTGCCGCCCCGACGGGCTCGCCGTCAACAAGACCGTCGACGTGCCCTACTGCGACGTGTACGACGAGGCCGGGCGCGAGAAGCTGCCCAACGGCCTCGACCGCCGCGTGATCGGGTACTTCACGTCGTGGCGCACGGGCAAGGAGGGGACGCCGTCGTACCTGGCGAGCGACATCCCGTGGACCAAGCTGTCGCACATCAACTACGCGTTCGCGCACGTCGGACCTGACTCGAAGATCTCGGTGAACGCCGAGTCGGCGACGAGCGAGGCGACGGGCCTGACGTTCACGGGCGCCGAGAACGCGCTCGACCCGACCGTCCCCTACAAGGGGCACTTCAACCAGCTCACCAAGTTCAAGAAGCAGCACCCGGGAGTGCGCACGCTCGTGTCGGTCGGCGGGTGGGCGGAGACCGGCGGCTACTTCGGGGTCGACGGGAACCGCGTCGCCTCGGGCGGCTTCTACACCCTGGACACGCAGGCCGAGTACGACGCGTTCGCGGCGTCCGCGGTCGCGATGGTGCGGACCTACGGGTTCGACGGGATCGACATCGACTACGAGTACCCGACCTCGAACGTCAAGGCAGGGAACCCGGACGACTTCCAGATCGCCGACGCGCGACGCGGGCAGCTCTGGAAGAACTACGAGCAGCTCATGAAGACCACGCGCGAGGCGCTCGACAAGGCGGCTGCCCAGGACGGCGAGTACTACATGCTGACCATCGCCGCCCCCGCGTCGGGGTGGCTGCTGCGCGGCATGGAGGTCTTCCAGATCATGCCGTACCTCGACTACGTCAACGTGATGTCCTACGACCTGCACGGGACGTGGAACGACTTCGTGGGCGGCAACGGTGCCTTGTTCGACGACGGCAAGGACGGTGAGCTCGCCGCGGCCGGCGTCTACGGGGCGTACGACGGGATCGGGTACCTCAACGCCGACTGGGCCGCGCACTACTTCCGAGGAGCCGTGCAGGCCGGGCGCATCAACATCGGCGTCCCGTTCTACACGCGCGGCTGGGCCAACGTGCAGGGCGGGACCAACGGGCTGTGGGGCAAGGCGGCCCTGCCCGACCAGACCAAGTGCCCGCCCGGCACGGGCCCCTCGCTGGGCGGCACGTCCAAGTGCGGCAACGGCGCGGGCGGGATCGACAACATCTGGTACGACGTCGACAAGGCCGGGGCGAAGATCCCCGCAGGTGGCAACCCGATCTGGCACATGCTCAACCTGCAGAACGGGAAGGTCGGCTCCTACGCGGCGTCCTACGGCGCACCGACCGGTCCGCTGACCGGCACGTACCAGCACAACTTCGACCCGGTCACCAAGACCGAGTGGTGGTGGAACGCGCAGACGAAGTCGTTCATCTCGGGCGACTCCGACCAGGCGATCCAGGCCAAGGCCGACTACGTGGTCGCGGGCGGGTACGGCGGGCTCATGATCTGGGAGCTCGCGGGGGACTACGACCTGGACGCGACGAGCGGCGAGTACGGCATGGGCGACAGCCTCGTGACGCGCATGCACTCGACGTTCTCCACCGCGGCGCCCTACGGCGCGGCCAAGTCCAAGACCGCGACGCCGGCGCAGGCGATCGACCTCGGGGTGTCGTTCTCGGAGTTCGCGCTCGGGGACAACAACTACCCGATCAACCCCCGGGTGACGTTCGCGAACAGGTCGACGGTCGCGATCCCGGCCGGGTCGACCATCTCGTTCGACTTCGCGACGACCACCTCGGCCACGATCGGTGAGCAGAACGGCTGGGGCATCACGACGGTCGCGGGGCACTCGGGCAACAACGTGGGCGGGCTCAAGGGGGACCTGCACTCGGCGACGCTCAAGGTGCCCTCGGGGGGCATCCCGGCGGGCGGCTCGGCGTACACCAAGCTGTCGTGGAGACTGCCCATGGCGCAGATCTCGAACGTCCGCGTGACCATCGGGACGAACACCTAC
Source organism: Oerskovia jenensis (assembly GCF_016907235.1). Taxonomy (NCBI): domain Bacteria; kingdom Bacillati; phylum Actinomycetota; class Actinomycetes; order Micrococcales; family Cellulomonadaceae; genus Oerskovia; species Oerskovia jenensis. Next base: position 1,677,719 of record NZ_JAFBBO010000001.1, on the reverse strand, counting down.
GCCACGACCTACGACCACCCGCGCGGTGTGCAGGTCGTGACCCCGGTGGTCTCCGGCGGGACGACGGGCGGCACCCCCGGTGGTACTCCGGGCGGCAACACCGGCGGTGCGGGGTGCACGGCGGCCCCGTGGGTCGCCGGGACGGCGTACAACGGCGGCGCGCAGGTCACGCACGCGGGCCACAGGTGGTCCGCCCGGTACTGGACGCAGGGCAACGCCCCTGTGGCCAGCGACTGGGGGCCGTGGAAGGACGAGGGGGCGTGCTGATCCCGTGAGGCCGGTGCCGAGGTAGAGGGATCGCGTCGAGGTAGAGGGTTGGAGCCCTCTACCTCGACGGCGGCCCTCTACCTCGCGCACGTCGGTCGTAGGCTTCCCGGGTGACCTCCGCCGAAGACCTCGCCGCCACCGCCCTCGACTCGATCCGGTCCTGGGAGCCGCTGAGCCCCGCGCAGTCACGGCTCCGCGAGGAGTACGTGGCGTTCGTCGAGGAGGGCCGGGGGGACGTGATCTTCCGCGGCGGCCCCGAGCACCTGACGGGGAGCTGCTTCGTGCTGACCCCGGACCTGCTGCACGTGCTGCTGTGCTTCCACCGCAAGGGCCAGTTCTGGGTCCAGGTCGGCGGGCACGTCGAGCCGGAGGACGACAGCCTCGCGGCGGGGGCGTTCCGCGAGGCCAGGGAGGAGAGCGGGATCGTCGGTCTGGCACCGTTCGAGCCCGACGGCGCCCCCGTGGACCTGCACCGGCACGCGCTGTCCTCGCGCTTCGGGACCTGCCTGGTCCACTGGGACGTGGGCCACGTCGCGTTCGCGGACCTCGACGCCCTGCCCGTGGTCAGCGACGAGAGCGAGGCCGTCGCGTGGTTCCGTGTCGACCGGCTCCCGCCCGACACGCCCGAGGACTTCCCCGAGCGGCTCCGCACGGTCCTCGAGGAGATGACGCACCGCCGTCGGGCCTCGGTCTGACGGGGCGCCCCACGGTCATGTGTACGCTTGTACACATGACCTTTCCTGACCCCTCCGACCAGCGCCCGATGCGCGAGCGCATGCTCGCCGGTGACCTCTACCTCGCCGACGACCCGCAGATCGCGGCCGACTCCGAGCGCGCCATGTCGCTCAGCCACCGCCTCAACACCCTGGACCCGAACGACGGCACGGCCCGCCGCGAGGTGCTCACCGAGCTGCTCGGCGCGTTCGGCGAGGGCAGCGACATCCGCCCCCCGTTCCGCTGCGACCTCGGCTACCGGACCACGGTCGGCGCGCGCGTCTTCGTGAACTTCAACCTCGTGTGCCTCGACGTCGCGCCCGTCACGATCGGCGACGACGTGCTCATCGGCCCCAACGTCCAGCTCCTGACGCCCACGCACCCCGTCGAGCCCGGCCCGCGCCGCGACAAGTGGGAGGCCGCGCAGCCCATCACGATCGGCGACAACGTGTGGCTCGGCGGCGGCGTGACGGTGTGCCCGGGCGTGACGATCGGCGAGAACACGGTCGTGGGCGCAGGATCCGTCGTGACGCGCGACCTGCCCGCGAACGTCGTGGCCGTGGGCAACCCGGCCCGCGTGCTGCGCCACATCGACGAGTGACCGGCGTGCGCCGCGTCGACCCCGACCGCAAGGACCGGATCGTCGACGCGGCCCTCGATGTCATCGCCGAGCACGGCGTCGCGGGTGCGACGCACCGGGTGATCGCCGCCGCGGCCGACGTGCCGCTCGGGTCCATGACGTACCACTTCGAGAACCTCGACGACCTGCTGCGGCTCGCGTTCGAGCGGCACGCGGTCCAGGCCGCGGCGCGCTTCGAGGCGGCGATGGACGCGGTCCCCGAGGGCGGCGACCCGGTCGAGTCTCTCGTCGCGCTGGTCTGCGACGAGTCGGGCAGCTACCAGCGGGACCTGCTGGTCGCGCTCGAGCTCTACGTGCTCGCGGCCCGCAAGCCCACCTTCCGCACCGTCACGCAGCGGTGGATGGCCGCGAGCCAGGCCGCCCTGCGGCGGCACGTGGACGCGGACGTCGTGGCCGACCTCGACGCCCTGATCGAGGGGCTCGTGCTGCACTCCGTGCTGTCGACCGGGCCCGACGGGCGGCCACCGCTCGACCCCGAGCGCGTGCGCCGCGCGGTGCGGCGCCAGGTGGGCTGAGCGCCGGTCCTGGTGCCGAGCATGCGGTCGTCGTTCGCCGAGCATGCGGTTGCGGTCCGTTTCGGGCTCGAAACCGACGCCGACCGCATGCTCGGCACCGAGGGTGGGGTGAGGGGCTCAGCCCAGCAGGACCACGTGCAGCGTCCTCGGCCCGTGCACGCCCTCGACGCGCGAGAGCTCGATGTCGCTCGTCGCGCTCGGCCCCGAGATCCACGTCTGCGGGCGGGTCGGGTGCGCGGCGAGGATCGTCACGGCCTCGGGCAGCGTGTGCAAAACCTGCTCGGTCCGCACCACGCACACGTGCAGGTCGGGCACGAGGGTGATCGCGCGTCGCCCCTGGTCGTCCTCGCCGTCCAGGACGATCGTCCCGGTGTCCGCGACGGCCAGCCGCGACCCGGTGAGCACCGCGTCGACCTGGTCGAGCTCGCCCGCCGTCCGCCGGTCCTCGCGCGAGTCGTGCACGACGGCGGTCCCGTCCCCGAGCCCGCTCGTCCAGCCCGCGGGAACCCCCGGGGGCACGACGACGGAGCGCGCGTCGGCGAGCAGCTCGCCCACGGTGCGGGCCAGGTCGTCCTCGGTCGCGGCCCGGTGCACGATCGCGCGGTAGTCCACGAGCCGGTCGACCAGGATCTCGACCGCCTCGGGCGACCCGGGGGAGTGCTCGCCCGCCGTCCGGTACTCGCGGGAGATCGGCGCCTGGGCGGCCACGGCGTCCCCGAGGTGCGCGCCGTCGGTGATGACGGCCGCGCGCACGCGGGCCAGGATGTCGTCGCGCGCGCTCATCGGGCGTCTCCGGTCGTGTCGCTGGAAGCGGGCGGGGCGGGATCCGCGGGCGAGGGGGGCGAGGCGGGCGCCTCCGGCGTGACGGGCTCGTGCGCAGCGTGGTCGGTGGCCCACCACTCGCGGAAGCTCTGCTTCGGCAGGACGGGCAGGTCGCGCGAGCCGGTCCACTTCGACCCGGGGTAGGGCAGCGACGAGATGCGACCGGATCGCCCGCCCAGGACCCGGGTCACGCCGCCGGCCTTCTCGGCGAGCTCGAACCGGCCGGGCGTGGACATGACGAACGACGCGGCCTTCATGGCCGCTCCCCAGGCCGTGGGGCGGCCCCGGTCCTGGTCCACCTCGCGCGCCCGCAGGTGCACCAGCAGCGACGGGATGTCGATCTTGACGGGGCAGACGTCGTAGCACGCGCCGCACAGCGTCGAGGCGTACGGCAGCGAGTTGTTGGGGTCCGACGTGCCCGTCGACCCCGCGAGCTGGGGCGTGAGGACCGCGCCGATGGGGCCCGGGTAGACCGAGCCGTAGGCGTGCCCGCCCACGCGCTCGTAGACCGGGCACACGTTGAGGCACGCCGAGCAGCGGATGCAGTGCAGGGCGGCGCGGCCCACCTCGTCGGCCAGGGCCTTGGTGCGCCCGTTGTCGAGCAGCACCAGGTGGAACTCCTGCGGCCCGTCGCCCGGCGTGACGCCTGTCCACAGGGACGTGTACGGGTTCATGCGCTCGCCGGTCGAGGACCGGGGCAGGAGCGCCATGAAGACCTCGAGGTCCTGGTAGGTGGGGATGAGTTTCTCGATGCCCATGACGGTGATGAGGGTCTCGGGGAGCGTGAGGCACATGCGCCCGTTGCCCTCGGACTCGACGACCGCGAGCGTGCCCGTGTCCGCGACCGCGAAGTTCGCGCCGCTGATCGCGACCTTTGCCGAGAGGAACTTGCGGCGCAGGTGTGCACGGGCGGCCATGGCGAGCTCGCGCGGGGCGTCGGTCAGGTCGGGCGGTGCGTCGCCCATGCGTTCGAGGAAGATCTCGCGGATCTCGGAGCGGTTGCGGTGGATCGCGGGCACGAGGATGTGCGAGGGCATGTCGTCCGCGAGCTGCACGATGAGCTCGGCGAGGTCGGTCTCGAACGCCGCGATGCCCTCCTCGGCGAGCGCCTCGTTGAGCCCGATCTCCTGCGTGACCATCGACTTGACCTTGACGACCTCGGTCTCGCCCGTGGCCTGGACCAGCTCCGTCACGATGCGGTTGGCCTCGGCGGCGTCGCGGGCCCAGTGCACGACGCCGCCGCGCGCGGTCACGTTGCGCTCGAGCTCTTCGAGGAGGTGCGGGAGGTCGCTCAGGACGTGGGCCTTGATGGTCGAGCCCGCGTCGCGCAGGGCCTCCCAGTCGGGCACCTCGCCGACGACGGCCGCACGCTTGGCCCGGATGGTCGAGGTCGCGTGGGCCAGGTTGCGGCGCAGCTGCGTGTTGCCCAGCGCCTGCTTGGCGGCCTCGGGGAACGTCGCGCCCCAGCGCAGCGGCGCGTCGGGGTGCGGCACGTCGTCGGCCCAGCCGGGGCCCGCGGTGGTGCCGGGCGCGCCGTGGTGCGTGCCGCCGTCGGGCAGGGTCTTCGCGCCGCGGCGGGTGGGGAAGCCCAGGAAGGTACTCATCGCGCTGCCTCTGCCTCGTTGTCAGAACGAGCGTGACCTGGGGTGCTCGATGGTTCTGACAGGCGGCTCGGCGGGCCAGGCGTGTCAGAACGAGCGTGACCTGGAGTGCTCGCTGGTTCTGACACGAGCGTCGGCGCGTCCTGCGTCGAGGCCAGGATCTCCGCGAGGTGCATGGTGCGCACGCCCGTGCGCAGCTTCGAGAGGCCGCCGCCGATGTGCAGGAGGCACGAGTAGTCGCCCGCCGTGAGGACCTCGGCGCCGGTCGACTTCACGTTGGTCATCTTGTCGCCGAGCATCGCGGTCGACGTCTCGGAGTTCTTGAGCGCGAACGTCCCGCCGAACCCGCAGCAGCTCTCGGCGCCGGGGAGCTCGACGAGGTCGATCCCGTCGACGGCCCGCAGGAGCTGGAGGGGCTTGTCGCCCACGCGGATCATGCGCAGCGAGTGGCACGTCGGGTGGTAGGTGACGCGGTGCGGGAAGTGCGCGCCGACGTCGGTCACGCCGAGCACGTCGACGAGCAGCTCCGAGAGCTCGTAGGTCTTGGCGGCGAGGGCCTCGGCGGTCGCGCCCAGCTTCTCCTGCCCCGCACGCCGGCACACCATGGCCTGCTGGTGGCGGATCGACCCGGTGCACGAGCCCGACGGCACGACGATCGCGTCCCACTCGCCGTCGAGCGCGGGCGCGAACGTCTCGACGTGGTTCCTGATGACGGGCACCGCCTCGTCGAAGTAGCCCGTGTTGACGTGCATCTGGCCGCAGCACGTCTGCTGCTCGGGGAAGAACACCTCGTGGCCGAGGCGTTCGAGGAGCTGGACGGTGGCCCGAGGGGCTTGGGGGAACATCGCGTCGGCGATGCAGGTGGCGGCGAGGGCGATACGCACTGGGTACTCCAGCCGGGCAGGGGGCGGTGGGATTCAGTCTGGTCCCGGCGGGCGGCGAGTGCCCGTCGGAGGTACCGCGCGGCCCTCCCGGCCCCTGCTCGGCGGCGAGCAGGCTGTGGTCTGACCACACGATGTCCGAGCCACTGTAGACCATCGTGTCGCTGTGGTCGGACCACATGTCGACGGAGTTTCAGAACGCGGCTGGCCCCCGAGCGCCAGGGCGGAGCAGAGCGTGCGGCCGAGTGGCCTCCGTCACACAGGAAGGCCTCTTATCCTGCGGACTGCCGGCCCGCCGTGGGCTGAGTCGACGAGCCCGTCATCCTCGGGCTCGCGCTCTTCTCGTTGCTGGAGGTTCATCTCGTCATGCCTGTCCCGACACCGACACCCCCGCGTTCTCGGAGGCTCGTCGTCGGCGCCGTCGCTGCACTGACCGCCCTCGTCGCCGCAACCGGAGGGCTCGCGGCGACCGCACCGGTCGCCACCGCGGCATCCACCACTGCCACCGCTACCGACGACGCGCTCGCGGTGACCGCACAGGTCGCCACGTTCGACGCTCCGGCGTCCCCCGTGGGCACGTTCCATGCCCCCATGTGCCCCGGCGCCACGGACCACGACCCGAGGTGGTCCGGGCCCGGCTACTACACCGACCTCACGCTCGTCTCCGGCGAGCGGCTCGAGGCGTACAACGCGGGACAGCTCGTCCCGCTCTACGACGTCGACGGGACGGCCGACGCCGACTCGCACCCCCCGCTGTGCGCCGTCAGGTACGACGCCGCGACCGGCGGACCGGTCTCCGCGTGGTCGTTCTGCACCGACGCCCTGCTGAACACGTGCAACACCCTGCTGCCGGGTGGTGTGCTCGCGGAAGGGGACGTCCCGATCCCGTTCCCCACCCTGGCCAGACCGCAACGTCTGAACGAGCAGCAGCTCGCCGCTGTCGACACGATGATCCGCGACGGCTACACGTCCCCCCTGGGCCTCGTCGGCCGAGCGGACGGGGCGGTGTCGGAGCGGCTCGTGCTCCAGTCGATGATCTGGTGCGTCACCGACGGGATCAACTGCGACATGTTCGGACTGGACCACGCGGAGATCGCCTGGCTCGCAGACATGGGCCGCGAGTGGGTCGACGTGACCGCGACGAATCCGACGGTCTTGCCCGGGCGGGAGATCTCGTGGGTCCTCAGGACCACTGCCTTCGGGAGCCCCATCGCCATCAGCTCGGACGTGCCCGTCCAGGTGTGCGAAGAGTCCGCCGGGCACGCGGAGCTCACGACGGACGGCGTCCTCGTCATGCACGACGCCCCCACCTACCCCGCAGAGGTCAGGCTGTGTGCCGACGCCGTCGCTGACGAGGGACCCGTCATGCTGACGGCGCGCGGCGGTGGGGACGGCACGTCCTACCATCAGAGCGACGTCACGGGTACTCCCCTCCGCGAGGACTGCCAGATCTACGCGACGTGGGAGCAGGCGCCGTTCAAGGACAGCGAGACGGTCATCGTCTCCTCGGAGCCGTCGGAGCCGTCGGAGCCGTCGACTGACGAGCCGACTGACGAGCCGACTGACGAGCCGACCGCCGACGCGCCGGGCGACGGGTCGAGCACGGGCTCGTCGACGGGCAGCTCGACGCCCGGCACGACGACCGAGGGCGCGCCCTCCACGGCGTCGGTCCCGTCGTCCACCGACGGGGCCCGGGAGGCGCAGAAGTCCGACCGGCTCGCCGCGACGGGAACCGCGCTCGGACCGGTGGTCGGCGTGGCGGCCCTGCTCGTCGTCGGCGGAACCGTCGTCCTGCTCCTGCGGCGCGGGCGCCTGACTCCGCCTGACACCGACTGACGCCCCAGCCGGCCTCCCGCAGGGCGTCGTCAGGACGAGCGTGACCGAGCTGCCTTGCTCGTCCTGACGACGCCGCGCAGCACTACGCTGACCCCGTGCGCACCCACGAGATCGTCCTCGCCCGCATCGAGGCGGACCTGACCGCCGGCCGCTGGGGCCTCGGCGAACGCCTCCCGGCCGAGCGCGCGCTCGCCGAGGAGCTCGGCGTCTCGCGCCCCTCGGTCCGCGAGGCGCTGCGCGTCCTGGAGGCCATGGGCATCGTCCGCACCGCGGTCGGCTCCGGGCCCGACGCCGGAGCCACCGTGATCGACCGCCCCGCCGCGGGCCTGGGTGCGGCCGTGCGACTGCACGTCGCGTCGGGGACGCTCGTGGTCCGGGACGTCGTGGAGACCCGGGTGCTGCTGGAGACCTGGGCGGTCGGGCAGGCCGCCGCGAAGGCCGCCGGCGCCGGGCTCGCCGAGGCAGTCGCGCTGCTCGACGCGATGGACGACCCCGCGCTCGACGCGGCCCGCTTCCGTGAGCTCGACGCGGCGTTCCACGTCGCGCTCGTCCGTCTCGCGGGCAACGCGCTCGTCGAGGCCGTCATGACCGGGCTCCGCGGGGCGATCGAGTCCTACGTCGAGGCAGGGACCGCACGGTTGGAGGACTGGCCCCGTACCGCGGTGCGCCTGCGTGCCGAGCACCGGGCGATCCTCGACGCTGTCGCGAGCGGCGACGGAGCGGGGGCGGCGGACGCGGTCCGCGAGCACATCGAGGGCTTCTACCGCGAGGCGGGGCTGTGAGCTGCGCCCCGCGCGGTCCGCGAGGTAGAGGGCTCCCGTCGAGGTAGAGGGCTGGGACCCTCTACCTCGACGGCAGCCCTCTACCTCGGCGTTCGTCCTCCGCGAGGCGCGAGCCGGGGCCCGGGCGGCCACGTCGTAGTGTTTCTCTGGGCCCACCGGTCCGCAGCCCACCACCGGAGGACTCCGTATGACCATCGACCACCTGGACGTCCTCGCCGCGGCGCAGCGCATCGCGGGACAGGTGCGACCCGTTGCGCTCGCGCCCATGGACCCGGGGGCGCTGGGCGCCGCGACCGGAGTGTTCGCGCTCGAGCTCATGCAGCACACGGGCTCGTTCAAGGCCCGGGGTGCGCTGAACTTCGTGGGCGCGCACCTGGACGCGGGCACGTTGCCCGACGCCGGGGTCGTGATCGCGTCAGGTGGCAACGCCGGCATGGCGAACGCGTGGGCGGCGCGGGCGCACGGGGTGCGGGCGACCGTGTTCGTGCCCGAGACCGCACCGCCGGTCAAGGTCGCGCGTCTGCGCACGCTGGGAGCCGAGGTCCACCAGGTGGGGTCCGAGTACGCCGAGGCGCTCGACGCCGCGCAGCGTTTCGCGGTCGAGACCGGCGCCCTGGCCTCGCACGCCTACGACAACCCCCTGATCGCGGCGGGCGCGGGCACGCTCCTGCAGGAGATCGTCGCGGCCAGGCCCGATGTCAGCACTGTCGTGGTCGCGGTCGGCGGCGGCGGGTTGTTCAGCGGGGTGGCCGCCGCGGCGCGTCCGCACGGGATCAGGGTCGTGGCGGTCGAGCCGGACGGTGCGCAGGCCCTGCGCGCCGCGCTCGACGCGGGTCGCGTGGTGGACGTCCCCGTCGCGTCGGTCGCGGCCGACTCGCTCGGCGCCCGCCGCACCTCCGAGATGGCGCTCTCGCTCGCGCGGCACGCCGACGTGCGCTCGGTCCTGGTGTCCGACGACGCGATCGTCGCCGCGCGCCGGCACCTGTGGGACGAGCGGCGGCTCGTCGTCGAGCACGGGGCTGCGGCGGCGCTCGCCGCGCTCGAGTCGCGCGCCTACGTGCCCGACCCGGGCGAGAGTGTCGCGGTCGTGCTGTGCGGGGCGAACACCGACCCGTCGGACCTGGCGCGGTAGCACCTGTCAGAACGAGCGAGGGCCCTGGTCCTCGCTCATTCTGACAACCTGGCCCGACAGTCGCCCCCGCCGTCCCCGTTGGTGTTGCGGCCCTGGTGCGCCCGGTCGACCCTGGAAGGACCCGCGTCCACGTCAGGAAGCTGCCGGTCACGACACGAAGGGCCCCGCGATGAGCCACGCCGTACCTTCCTCGACCGAGAATCCGGGCGAACCCGAGCTGGTGCTGTCCAAGGGCACGATCTACGTGATCTTCAGCGCCCTGCTGGCCGCGATGTTCCTGTCCGCGCTGGACCAGTCGGTCGTGGGCACGGCGCTGCCGACCATCGTGGGGGACCTGGGGGCCGCCGAGGACGAGGGCTGGATCATCACGGCCTATCTGCTCGCGATCGCGATCGTGATGCCGATCTACGGCAAGGTCGGCGACCTGCGGGGTCGCCGGTTGCCGTTCCTCGTCGCGATCGCGATCTTCGTGGTCGGCTCGACCGGGTCGGCGCTGTCGGGGTCGTTCGTCGAGCTCGTGGTGTGGCGCTCGGTCCAAGGTCTGGGCGCCGGTGGCCTGGTGATCCTGAGCCAGGCGATCATCGCCGACATCGTCTCGGCCCGGGACCGCGGCAGGTACATGGGTCCTCTGGGAGCGGTCTTCGGGATCGCCACGGTCGCCGGGCCCCTGCTGGGCGGCTGGTTCACGGACGGGCCGGGGTGGCGCTGGTGCTTCTGGCTCAACGTCCCGATCGGCCTGATCGCGTTCGGGATCGCCTGGTTCAAGCTCCGGCTCCCGTCGCGCAGGCCGAGCACGCGGTTCGACGTCGGGGGCGCGCTCCTGATGGCGGTCACGACCGCGGGCATCGTGCTCCTCACGAGCTGGAGCTCGATCACGAGCGAGAAGAAGTACGACTGGAGCAGCCCGATCCTCCTCGGGCTCGTGGCCCTGACGGTGCTCGCGCTGATCGCCTTCCTCGTGGTCGAGACCCGCGTGGCCGACCCCCTCATCCCCCTCCACCTGTTCCGGAGCCGGACGTTCTCGGTCTCGGTCTCGATCGCCCTGATCCTCGGGATGACGATGTTCGCGGCGCTGTCGTTCCTGCCGACGTTCCTGCAGATGGCGCAGGGCTACGGCGCCACGGAGTCGGGGCTGCTCATGCTGCCCATGACGGTGGGCCTGATGATCACGGCGATCGGCTCGGGTCTGCTCATCGCGCGCAGCGGGAGGTACAAGATCTACCCGATCCTCGGGATGGGGATCGCGACGGTCGGGCTGGTCCTGCTCACGCAGCTCACGGCCGACATCTCGATGCTGACGTTCGGCGCGATGATCTTCGTGCTCGGGTTCGGGCTGGGCCTCGTGCTGCAGACCATCGTGATCGCGGTGCAGAACTCGGTCGCCCCCGAGATGGTGGGCGTGGCGACGTCCACCAACAACTTCCTGCGCGAGATCGGGGCCGCGGTCGGCACCAGCGTGTTCTCGACCGTGTTCACCACGCGGCTCGCGTCCAACCTGGCCGACGCGACCAAGGGCCTGCCCGCGAGCGACGTCCCGCAGGACTTCGGCGCGCAGAGCCTCACGCCGGAGGCCGTCAAGGATCTGCCGGCGGCGTTGCACGACCTCGTCGTCAACGCCTACACCGACGCGCTCGCCCCGGCCTTCTGGTACCTCGTGCCGCTCGGGGTGCTGGGTTTCGTCATCGCGTTCTTCATGAAGGAGCTCAAGCTCTCCGACCAGGCGGGTCTGGTGGCCCGGGGAGTCGCGGCCGCGAGGTGAGCCGCTCGCGCGCCCGGCCCGGTCGCACGACGGCACGCAGAGGCCCGACGGCGGAGCGCACCCAGGTACGTGGGTGCGCTCCGCCGTCGGGCCTCCGAGGCGGGCGCCTCAGCCGAAGATCTCGTCCTCGAGCAGGACCACGCCCTCGAGGCGGTTGCGCACCGACGTCACGCGCCAGCGGTCCGGGAACAGGGCCAGGTACTCGCCGTCCTCGCGCTGGAGGACCTCGACGCCGGGCTGCTCGTTGAGCTTCGCGACCCAGTCCTTCGTGGTCCGCAGCGCCATCGAGTAGCCGAGGCGGTCGAGCGTCACGGGTGCGTTGAACTCGGTCGCCATGCGGTGCTCGGCGACCTCGAACTGCATGGGGCCGACCACGGCCAGCACGGGCGCCTGGTCACCGCGCAGGTCCGAGCGCAGGACCTGCACGACGCCCTCCGCGCCGAGCTGCATGACGCCGCGCTGGAACTGCTTGTAGCGCGAGACGTCCTTGGCGCGCATGACCGCGAAGTGCTCGGGCGCGAACGTCGGCAGCGGCGGGAACTCGACCTTCTTGTCCAGGTACAGGGTGTCGCCCACGCGCAGGCCCGCCGCGTTGACGAGGCCCACGACGTCGCCCGGGTAGGCCGTGTCGACGATGGTGCGCTCGCGTCCGAAGACCTGCTGCGCGTACTTGGTCGCGAAGGGCTTGCCCGTGCGGCCCGAGCTCACGACCATGCCGCGCTCGAACACGCCCGAGCAGATGCGCGCGAACGCGAGACGGTCGCGGTGCGCGGTGTCCATGCCGGCCTGCATCTTGAAGACGAACGCGCTGAAGGGCGCCTCGACGGGGCGTGCGTCGCCCGTGACGGTCACGCGCGGCGAGGGCGAGGGTGCGACGTCGACCAGGACGTCGAGCAGGGCGTGGACGCCGAAGTTCTGCACGGCCGACCCGAACAGGACGGGTGTGGTCTGGCCCGCCAGGAACGACTCCTGGTCGTGGTCGCCGTTGGTGTCGGCGAGCAGCTCGGCCTCCTCGACCGCGGTCGTCCAGGTGTCGCCCTCGCGCTCCAGGGCGGCGTCCGGGTCCATGACCTCCTCGGGGGCGATCGTGGTGCCACCGGCCGTACGCGTGTAGTGCACGTACTGGCCGGTCCGGCGGTCGAGCACGCCGCGGAAGTCACCGCCGACGCCCACGGGCCACGTGAGGGGAGTGGGGACCAGGCCCGTGCGCTCCTGGATCTCGTCCATGAGCTCGAGCGCGTCCTTGCCCGGACGGTCCCACTTGTTGATGACCGTGATGAGGGGGATGCCGCGGTGCTTGCAGACCGCGAACAGCTTCATGGTCTGGACCTCGAGCCCCTTGGCGGCGTCGACGAGCATCACGGCCGCGTCGACCGCGGACAGCACGCGGTAGGTGTCCTCGGAGAAGTCGGCGTGGCCCGGGGTGTCGACGAGGTTGATCATGGCGTCGCGGTACGTGAACTGCAGCGCGGCCGACGTGATCGAGATCCCGCGGTCCTGCTCCATGTCCATCCAGTCGGACACCGTGCGCCTGCCCGCTTTGCCGTCGGCGCGCCCCGCCTCGCGGATCGCGTTGGCGTGCAGCGCGAGCGCCTCGGTGAGCGTCGACTTGCCCGCGTCCGGGTGGCTGATGACCGCGAACGAGCGACGCCGTGCCGCTTCCGCGAGGACGGTCGCCTGCTCCTTCGAGGACGTCGCGGACGTCGAGGACGTCGTGGACGTGGACGCGGCCGTCTCGTCGGTCGATGCGGCCCCCGCGGGGTCCGCCGACGAGTCGTCGGGGGCGAGGGGGCTGGAGGTCGTGGTGGGCTGGTCCGCTGAGGGCACTGGAACGTCCTGTGGCTTCCTGCAGTTTCCTGCGCGATCGAGGTCAAGGGGGTGGGGCGCATCCGCGCGGGACGCAGCACCCAGCTCTCCATTCTCCCGCGAGATCGGCGCCACGATGACCACGCGGCGACGGTCCACGCCGGGCGTCGCTCGTGACGGCCGCCCGCACGGCGCGCGCCCGCCGCGCGCTCACTCCGGGGCCGGGTCGCCCCTGCTGAGCCGGATCTCCTCGAGGTCGAGCCGTGCCTGGATCTGGCGCAGGACCGTGTCGTCGATCGCGCGCTCGTCCCGCAGGCGCACGACCGTCTCGCGCTTGCGTGCCAGCAGCGCGAGACGCAGCTCGGTGTACTCGTCGTCGAGGCGCACCGCGGGGTCCTGCTCGTCGCTCTCGCCGCCCTCGGCGTCCCGGGCGCGCAGCAGCGTCAGGTGCTCCTCGTACTCCCCGCGCAGACGGTCGACGACCGACGGGTCGGTGCCGAGCGAGGCCGCGACGTCGGGCAGCGCGTCGAGGGCCTCCTGGGCGGCCGTCTCGTCGGCGAGGCGGCGCTCGCGGGCGACCCCGTCGTCGTCGGGCAGGCGGGCCCACCTGATCGTGGGGGCGAGCAGGAGGCCCTGGACCACGAGCGTCGTCGCGACCACGCCGCACGTGATGAACACGATGAGGTCCCGGTCGGGGAACGGGGCGCCCGAGCTCAGGGTCGTCGGCACGGCGAGCGCCGCGGCGAGCGACACCGCCCCGCGGAACCCGGCGACGGTGCTGACCGCGCGTGCCCTGTTCGTGACGCGCCGCCCCCGTTGCGACGGTCGCCGGTCCACGAGGCGGATCGTGTACGCCGAGAGCACGAGGAACCCGAACCGCACCACGAGGATGACCGCGCACACGACCGCGACCCCGACGACGGCCGTGACGAGGTCCTCCGAGACCAGGTTGCGCACCGCGGACTGCGCCTCGAGCCCCACGAGCACGAACAACGACGCGTTGATGAGGTACGTCGAGACCGACCAGAACGCGACGGTCTGCTGCCGCGTCGCCGCGCGCCCGATGCGCGGCCCGACCTGGCTCATGACCAGCCCGCACACGACCACGGCCAGCACCCCGGACGCCTCGATCAGCTCGGCGAGCAGGTATGCCGTGAACGGGATGAGCAGGACGACCACGTTGCCGAGCAGCGGGTCGTCGATGCGGCGCCGGGCCAGGACCGCGAGCCACGCGACGAGCAGGCCCACCGCGATCCCGCCCCCGTAGGCGAGCACGAACAGCCAGGTCACGTGCCCGGCGCTGAGCGTCTCCTCGCCCACGGTCACGCCCACCGCGACGCCGTAGAGGACGAGCGCGGTGCCGTCGTTGACGAGGCTCTCGGCCCGCAGGACCGTGACGGTGCGCCGGGGCAGGGCCCGCGCGAGGACCCCGACGGCGGTCGCGTCGGTCGGCGCGACAGCGGCCCCGAGCACCCACGCGGGTCCCCACGGCAGGCCCAGCGCGTGGGCCGCCGCGGCGACCGCGGCCGCCGTCGCGACCACGAGCAGCGTGCTCGTCAGGACGATCCCGCGCAGGGTCGCGCGGATCTCGCGCAACGAGATGGTGATGGCCTCCCAGTAGAGGAGCACCGGGAGGAACACCAGGAGCATGAGCTCGGGCGGCAGGTGCACCTGCCGCAGCGCGGGCACGAACCCGAGCGCGATCCCCGCCACGAGCAGCAGGATCGGGTCGGCCACGCGGGTGCGGCGCGCGAGGACGCCGCACACCACGATGACCACACCGAGGACCACGACGAGCTCGAGACCGATCATGGCGTCCTCCTCCTGGTCGTGCGCGCCGCCGGGGCGGCGCGGCCCCGCGAGGCCGGCGGTCCCTGGTCGCGGGTCCGTGCGGCTCGCCGGGTGGGCGGTCGGGCGCTCCGGCGAGCCGCGAGGGTCGCGGCGCCTAGCTCGACGTCGGGACCGGGTGGCCCTCGGAGGCCTGCACGACGACGATGCCGCGACCCGTGAGCCCGAGCTGGTACGCCTCGCCCGACCCGCGGCCGATCGCGGCCGAGAGCTTCGCGGTCTTGCGGATCGTGGACGTCAGGGACGTCGACCACAGGACCGCCGCCTGCATGTCGACGTAGGTCGGCTCGTCGACGTCGAGGACGACCGGCGTCCCGTACGCCGTCACGGCCAGGGCCCCCGTGCCCGTGAAGGTCGTGTTGAACAGTCCGCCGCTGAGCATCGACGCGCCCTCGACACGGTTGATGTCCCAGGTCAGGGCGCTCTCGAACGCGAGCACGTTGGCCCCGTTGACCGTCACGGACTCGCCCTCCAGGTGCAGGACGAAGACCTGGTCGGCGTCCTGCGCGAGGAAGACGTCGCCGCTGCCCGAGACCTTCATGAGGGACATGCCTTCACCGGTGAAGGCCTTCTTGAACATCTTGGCCACGCCGCCCGCGCCCTGGTACGCGAAGTCGACGTCACCCTGGTAGGCGACCATCGAGCCCTGCCGTGCGTAGAAGAAGCCGCCCGTGCCCGCGAGGTCGACCTTGAGCATGCGGTCGTTCTGCAGCTGGAAGCTTCCCGGTTCGCCCGGCTGTTCGGTGTGGTGCATGAGTGTGCTGCGCATGGCACCGATCATCCGGCACAGGCCGGGTCGGTGCACGCGTCAGCGCTGGACGATCGTCGTCACGACGTCGGTCACGACGGGCCGTCGAGGCGTCGAGCCGAACCCGAACCGGACGGGCGGGTCGACGTCCCGCAGGTCGCCCAGCGGCTCGCCGGCCCACTCGGCACGGGCGGCCGTGATCTCGTGCACGTCGGTCGCGCCGTAGTGCTCGACCCTGCCCGGCCCCGCGCTCCCGCGCGTCCTGACCCCGCGGAGCAGGACCCGTGCGACGGGGTCGGTGAGGACCGTCGCCCGGTGGGAGGTGGCGACCCGGCGGGGCACCGCACGCAGCACGCGACCGAGTGCCGTGCGGCGCCCGACGTCGACCCACGCCTCGAGCGGCCCGGCGACCACGTGCCAGTCCTCGGGCTCGGCCACCGGGCTCACGGTGACCGGGCACACCTCGACCCGGTCGAAGCGGTACGTCGCGGCGACGAGCTCCGCGACGCGGTGCGACGGGGCGAGGAGGATGCGCTCGCCGTCGGGCCGCTCGACCATGACGTCGGCGAACGCCCCGAACGGGGAAGCGACCCAGCGCCCGACGACCAGACGCGTCCCCGACGCCGTGCCCCACCCGGCGATGCGACCGCGGAACCGCTGGAGGCTCGACATCCACCGAAGCCTAGATCGCCGGGGCGAACCCGGTCGAGAACAGGGCGGCGACGACCGCCACGGCGGTCACGAGCACGAACGCCACGAACACCAGACGCTCGGCCCCGGGGCGTCGAGCCCACGCCTGCCGGCGGGCGGCGAGCAGGAGGACCAGGCTCACGACGACGACGCCCGCCGACACCGTCGCGGCGCCCGTCCGGGTGCTCTGCGCCGGGCAGGGGGGCAGCATGTCCAAGGAGCCGTCCGGGCTGCCCCACGCCGCGGCGCACACGACCTCGAGCGTCGCGCTCCACACGAGCACCACCAGCGCAGCGGCGGTCAGCAGCACGGCACGCCGGACCGGGTGGGCGGGGCGGGCTGGGTGGACCGTCGCCGTCGGGCGTGGCGGGTCGTGGGGGCTCGTCGCGACCTCGTCGTCGGGCATCGCAGCAGTCTGGCAACTCCCGCCCGTTCCCGCCAGGCCCAGACCCCGCGCGCCCTCCAGATCCGCGCTCCGAGATCCCGAACGCCCGTCCCAGGGCCAGCCCGACCGGCGCGCCGCCGCCGGCTCCCGGCCGCCGGAGAGACCATGGCGGGATGAGCGCTGACAGCGAGGTCGCCGACCGGGTGCGGGTTCTGACGAGCAAGGGTGCGGTCGAGGGAACCGTCGTCGACGGCGTCGAACGGTTCCTCGGGGTGCCGTACGCGGCACCGCCGTTCCGCGACCGTCGCTTCGCCGCGCCCCGTCCGGTCGAGCCGTGGGACGGGGTACGGGACGCGACCCGCTACGGTCCCACGTCCCCGCAGTCGCCCTACCCCGGCGCGCTCGGCGCACTGCTCCCGACCGTGAGGATCGCGGGGGAGGACGTCCTGCACGTCAACGTCTTCACCCCGGCCGAGCGCGGGACGGGGCTCCTGCCCGTGCTCGTGTGGGTGCACGGCGGGTCGCTCGCGCACGGGTCGAACGCGCTCGCGGGCTACGACGGGACGCGGTTCGCGCAGGACGGTGTCGTGTTCGTCGGGATCAACTACCGGCTCGGCGCCGAGGGGTTCTCGGTGCTCGACGGCGCCCCGCGCAACCTGGGCCTGGCCGACCAGCTCGCGGCGCTGGCGTGGGTCCAGGACGAGGTCGCGGCGTTCGGCGGCGACCCGCGGCGCGTGACGCTCGCGGGCCAGTCGGCGGGCGGGAACACGGTCTCGGCGATCCTGGCCCACCCCTCGGCGCCGGACCTGGTCGCCCACGCGATCGTGCAGAGCGGCCCGCTGTCCGCGCAGCCGGCGGCCCGGGCCGGGCGCATCACGCGCGCCATGGGCAAGGACCTCGCGGTCCCGACGACGCGTGAGGGTTTCGCGACCGTCCTGCCCGAGGCGCTCGTCGCCTCGCAGGACCGCGTCACGGCCGGGGCGACCCCGCTCACGGGTGGGCCGGGGTTCTCGCTGTGTCTCGACGGCGACCTGGTTCCCCGCGCGCCCCACGACGCTCTCGTCGCGGGCGCCGGCCGGACGATCCCGCTGCTCGTGGGCGCCACGACCGAGGAGTACCGCCTGTGGTTCGTGCCCACCGGCCTGCTGAGCACGTTCCGACGGCTGCATCTCGCGGTGGCCCGTCGCAGGGTGGGGATCTCCGCGCGGGCGGTCCGCCTGTTCCGCCGCAACCGGCCCGGGGCACCGACGGGGGTGGTCCTCGGGGCGCTCGCGACCGACGTCCTGCTGCGCGTGCCGCTCCAGCAGGTCGCCGACGCCCGCAGGGCCGCGGGGGCGCGGACGTACGTGTACGAGTTCGCGTGGCGCAGCCCGGTCGCCGACCTCGGGGCGGCGCACGCCGTCGAGCTCGGCTTCGTGTTCGACGGGCTCGCGACGCCCGACGCGGTCGCGCTCGCGGGACCCGACGCCCCGCAGTCGCTCGCGACCGCGATGCACTCGGCGTGGGTCGCGTTCGCGACGACGGGCGACCCGGGCTGGCAGCAGTGGGACGAGACGCGCCCGGTGCGGGTCTTCGACGGCGAGCAGGACCCCGTGGTCCGTGCGCCGCGCGACGACGAACGCGCTGCGCTCGACCGGCGGTGACCCTGCCGGGTTTCTCGCGGGCACCCGGGAGGGGTGAGGATCTACCCGTGCACCGTAGCCACCTCGACACCGACGTCCCCGCCGCCCCGTCCGCCGACCTGCCTGTCGACCGGGTCGCCGGGCGCACCGGCCACAACGCCTGGACGGTGTACCGGTCGGCAGCGGTCGATGCCCCGCAGCGCCCGCCCGTCCTGCTCCTGCACGGCGTGACCGACTCGGGGGAGTGCTGGCCCGGCACGGTCCGCCACCTCGTGCGCACCCGTGACGTCCTGACGCTCGACGCCCGAGGGCACGGGGGCTCCGACCTGCCCGACGAGCCCTTCACGGTCGCGGCGCTCGCGGCCGACGCGGCCCGCGTGGTGCGCGCGGCGCTCGGGCGACCGGTGGTCGTCGTCGGGCACTCGATGGGGGGCCTGACGGCGCAGGAGCTCGCGCTGGCGAACCCCGAGCTCGTCCTCGGTCTGGTCCTGGAGGACCCAGCGTGGGAGGTCCTCGACGCCGAGCAGGACGAGGGCGGCCGCCCGGTGTTCCTTTCCCCGGGCGTCGACGAGGCCCGCGGACGCCCGACGGCGGAGCTCGCCGCGGACTTCCGTCGGCGCTACCCGCAGTGGTCGCCCGAGGAGTCGGAACCGTGGGCTCGTGCGCAGCAGGCGGTCTCGCCGCGTCTCCTGGAGGTCTCGCACGAGTGGACCGCGCGCGACTGGCCCGTCGCGTTCGCCGGGGGAGTGCCGGTCGTGGTCGCCGCGGGCGAGGTGGCGAACGGCTCGCTCGTCCCCGACGACGGGGCGCGCCGCGCGTCGGAGGCCCTGGCGGGCGCGGTCTGGGTCGTGCGCGTCGCCGGGGCGGGACACTGCGTGCGGCGGGACGCCCCGGCGACGTTCCTGGGGCTGGTCGACGGGCTGCTGGGCGAGGTCGACCCCGGCCCGGGAAGCACCCGCGGCGACAGCGACTGACGCGTGGTGGCTAGGCGAGGACGAGCTTCTCGCCGTCCGTCGCGTGCTCGGCCAGTGCGACGCTGCGGATCGCCGGGTCCTCGTAGGTGTTCCAGTAGTAGGTCGCGGTCCGGGACGAGAAGAGCCCGGTGTAGATCGTGATCTCGAACTCGCCCGAACCCATCGCGGCGCACCCGTCGACCATCGCGACCTGCTGGAGCGTGTGGAAGGCGCGGGAGACGTTCTCCTCCTCGGTCCCCTTGGTCCGGTAGTGGGTGTTGACGTAGGCGGCACGGACGAACCGGGAGGGCGAGTAGTAGTCACCGGGGATGCCGCGCATGTGCGAGCCCGAGCCGAACGGGGTGAGGTGGGCCCTGCCCAGCGTGGTCTCCTGGGGGAACTCGGGCGAGGTGTTGAGGTAGTTGCGCAGGTTCTCGTGGTGCCAGGCGAACCCGGGCTGGTTCGTCAGGACGTCGACGTCGTCGTCGAAGACCTGCATGCCCTCGCTCGTGTGCTCGACCACGATGGCGCGCTTCGCGTCGGCGATGATCCAGTGGAGCAGCGAGCTCGGGTACTTGTCGTTGATCGGCTTGTCGACGATCACCACGTCCTTGAGCGCCGCCTCGACCTCGTCCACGCTCGCGAACTGGGAGCTCACCCACAGGGGGAACTCGTACGCGGCGACGTTGACCGCGCCGTCGACGGGGCCGGGGGCGTACGCCGCGTACCCCGGGAAGTTGAGCCCTGCGACGGCCAGGCCCGCGTCGTTGCCGCAGTCGAAGTAGAGCGGCGTGTCCTCCTCCACGATGCCCATGCCGATCGTCGCGTGCCTGATGGCGGGCACCGCGCCGAACGGTGACCTCGGTGCGTAGCCCGTGGGAGTGATCACCACCTGCTCCCCGTACCCGCTCGTCCAGTCGAGGTTCCGTGCGAGATAGACGTGGTCCTGGCCGTCCGAGAACCTGATTCCCGTGCACATAGCGTTGCCCCTGTCGTCGTCGATGCAGGTCGGGGCTGACGCGGCTCGTCACACCGCTGCGTCGTGCCCCCGTGCTCCCATGCTCGTGCCTGGCGGGTGATCTCGCTCGGTGAGGTCGAGGTGGTGCCGGGCTCCGTCCCCGGTGCGGCGTCCGCACCGGCGAGTTGGTCGATCCGCCCACCCGGGGGAATGATCGACCCATGCTCACCCTCACCGGAGCCGCCGGCTCGCGCATCGTCGGGATCGGTCACCACCAGCCCGAGAAGACGCTCACCAACGACGACATCGCGCAGCTGGTCGAGACGAACGACGAGTGGATCCGGTCCCGGACGGGGATCGTGACGCGGCACGTCGCGGCCGAGGACGAGACCGTGGCCGACATGGCGACGGCTGCCGCCCGGCACGCCCTGCAGGACGCCGGGGTCGCGGCGAGCGAGGTCGACCTGATCATCGTCGCGACCGCCACGGCGCGCGACCGTTCGCCCAACACCGCGGGCCGGGTGGCGTACAACCTGCGCACGGGCGTCATGCCCGGCCAGTCCACGCCCGAGGAGGAGGACGCCCCCGACCTGCGCGGCGTCGTCGGGCCCGTGATCCTGGACGTCAATGTCGCGTGCTCGGGGTTCGCGCACGCCCTGGCGCTCGCGGACCAGGCGATCCGCACGGGCTCCGCGACCACGGCCCTCGTGATCGGCGCCGAGAAGCTCACCGACTTCACGGACTGGACCGACCGCGTGACGTGCATCCTCACGGCCGACGGCGCGGGCGCGTTCGTCGTGCAGGGCACCGACACCCCGGGGATCGGTCCGGTCGCGTGGGGCTCGGAGCCCGAGCTGACCCCGGCCGTGCTCA
The DNA here is from genome assembly GCF_016907235.1 of Oerskovia jenensis. NCBI lineage: Bacteria > Bacillati > Actinomycetota > Actinomycetes > Micrococcales > Cellulomonadaceae > Oerskovia > Oerskovia jenensis. The sequence continues at coordinate 1,656,887 of NZ_JAFBBO010000001.1, read as the reverse complement.
TCGAGGCCCCGGACGAGAAGTTCGTGCAGGACGGGCGCGCGGTGTTCCGCTGGGCCATCACGCGTGCGGCGGACCGGGCGCGTGCCGCGGTCGAGAAGTCGGGCCTGACGCTCGACGACATCGAGGTGCTCGTCGCGCACCAGGCGAACCTGCGCATCATCGAGCCGCTCGCCAAGGCGCTGGGCCTCGAGGACAAGGTCGTCGTCACGGACATCACCGAGTCGGGCAACACGTCGGCCGCGAGCATCCCGCTGGGCCTGTCGAAGTGGTGGCACTCGGGCAAGATCCCGGCGGGTGTGCCCGCGCTGCTCATCGGCTTCGGTGGCGGCTTCGCGTGGGCCGGGCAGGTCGTGCAGACACCCACGCGCTGAGCGCGGTCGGCGAGGGCCGCACCTGACGCGGGCGGGCCCGCCGAGACGGCCGCGCGCCCGCGTGCCACGCTGGGCGCATGGCTGGTGACCAGCGGGTCCGTCGACTGCGCCGCGAGGCGTGGGGGTTCGTCGTCGGGTCGTTGTGCTTCCTGGTGGGTGCACTGCCGCCCTACGCCGAGGCCGTGGGGCCGGTCGTCGTGGGGGTGACGTTCTGCGTCGGGTCGGTGTTCTTCACGTTCGCCGCGACGGTGCAGCTGATCCTGAGCGGACGGCGGGTCCCGCGACGGGGCGCGAACCCGGCCGACCGGTGGGACTGGTGGTCGGCGGCGGTCCAGCTCGTCGGGACGGTGTTGTTCAACATCAGCACGGCGGCCGCGCTGGGGGCGGCGATCGCGGATCCCGCGCGCGTGGGTGCGGGCTGGCGGCCCGACGCGTACGGGTCGGTCGCGTTCCTTCTCTCGAGCGCGTTCGCGGTCGTCGCGACGAGGGACCGGGGCCGTCTGTGGGACACGGACGCGCGCACGTGGCACGGGACGTGGCTCAACCTCGTGGGGTCGGTCGCGTTCGGCGCGTCGGCCGTGGGGGCGTACGTGGCGCCGCAGACGGACTCGCTCGTGAGCGCGTACTGGGCGAACCTCGGCACGCTCCTGGGGGCGGTGTGCTTCCTGGTCGCGGCGCTGCTGTCGCGCCGCACGATCGACGCCCCTGCTCCTGTGGCGTCGCGCGGTCCGGGTCCTGCGGCCTGAGGCGCGGCTAGCGCGTGGCGCGCGCCCGCGTCGAGGACGCGGCGTCCATGCCCTGCACGACGACGGCACAGCGGTCCTCGTCGTGGCTCGCGCCGTCGGCGGCGCGGTCGAGCAGGCGGCGCAGGGTCGCGCGGTCGGCGGCGTCGAGGCCGCCGAGCAGGTCCTCCTCGGCGGCGGCGACGCGGGCGTCGAGGTCGGCGAGGACCTCGCGCCCCTTGGCGGTCGCGACGATGCGCCGGGTCCGGCGGTCGGTCGGGTCGGCCTGCCGCTCGACGAGGTCGCAGTCGACGTACTTGTCGATCAGGTAGGTCATGACGGTCCGGTCGATGCCGAGGCGCGCTGCGAGCGCGGCCTGGCTGGGCGGGGTGTCGTGCACGACGGCGGAGAGCACCTGGTAGCAGCGCGTCCCGTCGGGCAGGTCCTCGGCGAGCGAGTCGACGCGCGCGCTCCACTCGCGCAGGAGCGCGGTGAGCGGCCAGCCGAGGGGGCTGGGGGTGCGGGTGGTGTCGGGCGTCGCGAGGGTCACGGGACCAGGATACATCGGAATGATCTCGATGGAAGATGAGTTGCTGATGATATCGTCTGTAACTCAGACGATCTTTGGAGACGACCGCCGCCCCCGCGGCACACGGAGCGCGCACGCATGACGGACTACGGCCACGACCTCATCCTCGGGACCTTCCTGACCCCGCAGAACAGCGACCCGCAGGCGCCGGTGCGCCTCGCGCAGATCACCGAGAACGCGGGGCTCGACCTCGTGACCTTCCAGGACCACCCCTACCAGGCGGGCTTCCTCGACGCGTGGACCCTCATGACCTGGGTGGCCGCCGCGACCGAGCGCGTGCACGTCGCGGCCAACGTCCACAACCTGCCGCTGCGCCCGCCGGCTGTCCTGGCCCGCGCGGCCGCGAGCCTCGACCTGCTCTCGGGCGGACGCTTCGCCATGGGCCTGGGTGCGGGCGCGTTCTGGGACGCGATCGAGGCCATGGGAGCCCCGCGCCTGACACCGGGCGAGGCCGTCACGGCCCTCGACGAGGCCGTCGACATCATCCGCGGCATCTGGGACACGAGCGACCGCACACCCCTGCGCGTGCACGGCACGCACCACCAGGTCGACGGCGCCAAGCGCGGCCCGGCCCCCGCGCACGACATCCCGATCTGGATCGGTGCCGTCAAGCCGCGCATGCAGCGGCTCATCGGCCGCAAGGGCGACGGCTGGCTGCCGTCGCTGTCCTACCTCCAGCCCGGTGACCTCGCCACGGGCAACGCCGTGATCGACGAGGCCGCGCTCGCGGCCGGTCGCGACCCGAGCGCGGTGCGCCGTCTGGTCAACGTCAACGGCAAGTTCACGGCGAACCGCCTGGGCTACCTCCAGGGCCCCGTCGAGCAGTGGGTCGAGGAGCTCGGTGACCTCGCGCTCGCGGACGGGGTCTCGGGGTTCATCCTCGCGACCGACGACCCGCGCGAGATCCAGGTCTTCGGCGAGGAGGTCGCCCCGGCGCTGCGCGAGCTCGTCGCGACCGAGCGCCGGTCGGCGGGCACGGCTCCGGCCGGTCGCCGTCGCGGCGCCCTGGCGCTCGCGGCCCGCCGCGACGGGATCGACTACGAGTCGCTCCCGGCCGCGCTGACCGAGCGCGCGGTCGAGCCCGGCGACCGTGCCTACGACACGGTCCGCCACACCTACATGCGCTCGGGTGCCCCGGGCATCGTGCTGCGCCCGCGCACTGCGGACGAGGTCGCCGAGGCCGTCGTCTGGGCCGGCGAGCAGGGCGTGCCGCTCGCGGTCCGCTCGGCGGGCCACGGCATCAGCGGGCGGTCCACCAACGACGGCGGCGTGCTCCTCGACGTCGGCGCGCTCGACCAGGTCACCGTGCCCGACGACGGCTCGCACCGCGTGCGCCTGGGTGCGGGCGGGACGTGGGGCCAGGTCGCCGAGGTACTCTCCCCGCACGGCCTCGCGATCAGCTCGGGCGACTCGGGCGGCGTGGGCGTCGGCGGCCTCGCCACGACGGGAGGCATCGGCCTCCTGGGTCGCAAGCACGGCCTGACGATCGACCACGTGGTCGCCGCGGAGATCGTGACCGCGGACGGCCGGGTGCGCGTCGTCGACGCCGAGAACGACCCCGAGCTCTTCTGGGCCCTGCGCGGGGCCGGCGGCAACATGGGGGTCGTGACCTGGGTCGACGTCGAGGCGACGCCCGTGACCGACCTCGTCTACTCGACCATGGTGCTCGACGCGTCGGACACCGCGGGCCTGCTCGAACGCTGGGCCGCGACCGTCGAGTCGGCGCCGCGCGAGCTCACGAGCTTCCTGCACATGAGCGGGGCGCGCGGCGGGCGCGGCCCCATGGCCCAGCTCATGACCGTGTGGGCCGACGACGACACGGGGGCCGCGATCCGCGCGCTCGAGGCCCTCGCCGACTCGGCCCCTCTGCTCGACCACCAGGCCGTGCTGACGCCGTACTCGGGCATCGTGCGCCGGGCCGACGCCCAGCACTCGGGCGGCGGAGAGCCCGGGTCGCGCTCGGGCCTGATCGAGCACGTCGACCAGGCCACGGCCCGCGACCTCGCCCGCTTCCTCGACGGCGGCGGCGCGCAGCTCCTCCAGCTCCGCGCGGTCGGCGGGGCGGTCAACGACGTCGCGCCCGACGCGACGGCGTACGCGCACCGCACGCAGAACTTCTCCGTCGCGGCCTTCGGGTCGCGCCGCGGACCCGGCGGGATCGACGGCGCGTGGGACGAGCTCGTGCACCCGCACACCGACGGGCTCTACCTGTCGTTCGAGACCGACACCCGCCCCGAGCGCCTGCGCGAGGCGTTCCCCGAGCCGACGCTCTCGCGCCTGCGACAGGTCAAGCGTCAGGTCGACCCGACCAACCTGTTCTCGGCGAACTTCCCGATCCCGCCGGCGGACGCCTGACCCCTCCGACGGGCCGTCGCCCCGACGGGCCGTGACCCCGCCGGGGGAACGATCGAGAGCGGCAGGGGCGAGCCGCACCCCGAACCGGACGGTTCGAGGTGCGGCGGGTGTCCCGCAGCGGACCGGTCAGCGGCTGCCGTGCCGGCGACGGGTCGTGGTCAGCGCGATCCCGAGCGTCACCGCCCCGGCCGCGATCGCGAGCGCGACGCCCACGCTCGCACCTGTGTGGGCCAGCTTCCCGGGCGTGCCGGCGGCGTGGTTCGGAGCGGCCTTCGTGTGCGGACCGGCGGCGTGGGACGTCGTGGGCGCGGCGGGCTGCGAGGGCTTCTCGCTGCTCGGGGGCGTGCTCGGCTCGTCGGTGGGGCACACCGGGAACCGGGCCTGGATGCTCGCGGTCCGGTCGCCGTCGGTGACCGTGAAGGCGTAGTCGACCGCCGGGCGGACGTGCTCCGCGGAGAACGTGTCGTGCGCGACGAGCGAGCTCGTGGTGGTGGTGCCGTCGCTCATGGTGACGGTGGCACCGTCGGCGGCGTCGGTCGTGGTGCCCGGTACGGTCGAGCTCCCGTCGGCCGCGACGCACTGCTCGACGTCGAGGGCGATGGTGGGAGCGGGCGGCTCGGGGGGAGGCGGCGTGCACGCGGTGAACGTCTGGACGACGGTGGCTTCGTCGTCGGGCGTCGTGAGGGTGAACGTGTACTCGATCCCGGGGCGGACCCCGGTCGAGGTGAACGCGTCGTCCGTCACGGTCGTGGACGACGTCCCCGAGGAGTCGGTGAAGCTGACCGTGCTGCCGTCCGGGGCGTTGGTCGTCGACCCCGTCACCGGGGTGCTGCCGTCGTCGGCCACGCAGCCGGGGACCTCGAGCGCGACGGTGGGCCGCGCGCGCGGTCCAGGTGGGGGGCGGTGGTTGACGGCCGTCACGGTGACGAACGTCGACGGGTGCGTGGAGTGGACCGCCACGGGGCCGACGAGCACGCCGCCCACCTCGAACTGTGCGACCAGGTCACGCGTGGCCTGGGGGGCGTAGGGGTTGGCGGAGATGGCCGCGATGTCGGCGGCGGTGAGGGTCTGCGAGGGTAGCGGCGCCGTCAACGACCCCTGACCCCAGCCGTAGTCGGACGCGAGCGAGACCCCGGTCATCCCGGCGGCGACCTCGGCGGGGGACAGGTACTCCCACACCTGGGAGAACCAGCCCGTCATCCACCAGCCGCGGACCGTGCCGTCGGCGCCGGTCTGCCAGGCGAAGTGGCGTGACGAGCCGACCGGGTCGGTGCCGTTGGCCGAGTAGAAGATGCGGCCCGAGGGGTCGCTGCCGTCGTCGAACGTCTTGGTGATGTCGACCGCGTAGTACTTGTCGATCAGGGTGACGTGCTCGCCGTCGACCGGGGCGACCCAGGGCGTCGAGCCCAGGTAGCCCCCGGTCCCACCGACGAAGGCGGTCGGCCGGCCACCGGGGCCGACCCACCGGCCGGCCGCGTTCCACGACGAGCCCGACGGGAACCCGCCGCCGTGCCAGATGCCCTCGTTGAGCCCGTAGGACACGACGAACGAGGTCGGTGCGCCGTTCGCGGCGAATGCGCGGGGGTAGACCTGCGTCGGCATCGTGGCGTCGGCGGGGACGGTGACCGTCGTGTAGTCGCCGCCGGAGATCGTGTAGACCTGGGACGCGTCGACGGTCGTGCCGTCGGGGAGGCGGCCCGACGCGAACGTCACGTAGGTGTCGTAGCCCTGAGGCTGAGGTTGGGCCTCGCCCGCGTTCTCGGTCGCGCCGCTGTCGAGGCGGTAGATCGTGCCGATCTCGAACGTGGCCGTGTCCGGTGCCGCCTGGGCGGCCGGTGCGAGCGCCAGACCCGACAGGACCGTCAGGGCGGCTGCGCTCACCCCCGCGACCCATCGCGTCGTGTGAATCAGGGAGAACATCTGAGCTCCTTCGGCAGAGTTCGCCCCGTCGCTCTCACGAGCCGACCGGGGCCGGGGCATCCGACAGTTTGCGGATGCACCAGGAAGGACCCCTGCCCCTTCGGCATCTTGACGCGAGATGTGGGTGTGATCTGCCTCACGTGCCGAGACGGCCCCGGAGCTCGCGTGCGCAGATGCCCGGACGCACCGAGGCCCGGCCGTCCCGACGACGAGGGTCGCGGGACGGTCGGGCCGATCGACAGGCAGGTCAGGAGGTCAGCAGGTCCTCCCGTCGAAGGTCGCGGGGACCACGGTCGTGACCGGCTTCCCGGCCACGGTGCCGGTCGCGGTCACCGAGGTGCTGCCCGCCGCGACCGACGTCGTCCGGGCGTTGAAGGACTGCGCCGCGAGCCGCCCGCCCGCCACCTGGGAGAACGACTTGGTGCCGTACGGCGTCGCGAGCGCGACGTCGACCGGGGCACCCTCCTTGTTGGTCGCCGTGACCGCGAGCTGGACCGTGCCCGCCACGCAGCGCGTGACGGCCGTGGCCTGCACGGCGAGTGCCGGAGCGGGGGTCACGTCGACGCCGCCGTAGAGGTCGACGTAGCTCGGGATGGTGTCCGGTCCGTCGGCGCGCGGGCCGACGCCGTTGATGACGGCGTCGAAGATGCCCTCGCCGCCGAGCGAGACGACGAGCAGGTGGTGCATCTTGACACCGGCCACCTGGGGGACCTCGAAGCCGCCGTCGACGACGATCTCGTTCTCCTCGGTGTCGGACGTGAAGTTCGAGTAGGAGCCCAGGCCCCACGCCTCGTGGTTCTTCACGTCGTCGGCGACCTTGTAGGCGGCCCAGCCGCGGGTGTCGCCGTTCTGCCAGGCCGCCTGGTCCGGGACGTCGTACGGCAGCTCGTTCTGGTAGAACACGGTCCGGCCCCGCTCGCCGTTCCACAGGGTGTTGTACTTCTGGTAGTGCTCGACGAACAGGCCGTACGCCGAGACGTCGTCCCCGTTGACCACGAACCCGTAGTCGGACGTGTTGAGGTCCCAGCCGATGCCCTCGCCGTGGTCACCACGCCATGACCACACGTGGTCGACGATGGTGTCGTCGGCGTGGATGATCATGGCCGCGTCGACCTTGCCCGCGACGGCCCCGCCCACGCGCATGAACACGTCGTGGAGCACGATCGGGTCGTCCGAGTGGTCGGTGTGGACGCCCTCGTCGCCGACGACGAAGAGCGCCGGGGACTCGGTGACCGCGGCGTCGAACAGGATGCCCGCGACCGTGATGCCGTCCTCGTCGGCCACGTGCATGCCGACGCCCCCGTGCTCGGGGATGATCGTCGCGTAGCCCAGGCCCAGGACGACCGTGCCGGGCCTGTCGACCTGGATCGTCTGGTCGACGCGGTAGACGCCCGGGGTCATGAGAAGGTTCTTGCCCGCGGCCAGGGCCGCGTTGATCTCGGCCGCGGTGTCGCCCTCCTTGGCCACGAAGAAGTCGTCGAGCGGGATCGACGTGCCGGCCGTGTGGCCGTCCTTCCACGTCGTGCCGGTCGTGCCCTCGCGCAGCTCGGGGACGAACACGGCCCACTCGTCGCCGTCGAGGTAGAGGTACGGCTTCTCACGGACGGTGCCCGTGGTGTCGAGCGTCGTCACCGGGGGCGTGGGCCACGTCGCGGCCGTGGGCAGCGTCCCTTCGACGCCCGAGTAGACCATGTTCCAGACGCCGCCCTTCCACTCGCCGACCGAGCTGTCGCGGGCGTACCACTGCTGCTGCGTCCAGGACTCGACGACGCCGGTCACGTTCGAGTCGGCGATGTAGCCGCCCGAGGACCAGCCGTAGGCCGACGAGTCGAGCTGGAGCCCGCCGTTGACCTGGATGCGGCGGAACGGTGCCGCCTGGGACGTGGCCCAGCGGGCCATGCCGTCGTCGGGGGTGATCGACAGGTTCTCGGCCGAGCGCCAGAAGTTCTGGGTCGCGTTGCCGCCGAACCACTGCGCGTCGACCCAGTCCCCGCCCTTCACGGTCACGTCGGTCGGGTCCTGACCGACGCCCGAGAGCGAGGTGTAGAAGCCGATGCGGGCGTCGACGTCGTACTCGCCGGGCGTGAACAGGAACTGGTAGCGGCCGGGGCCGAACTGGTCCTGCTCCTGCTGGGCGAACACGGTGTCGATCTGGTGCTGGATCGCCGAGTCCGGCATCGAGGGGTCGAACACGAGGACGTTCGGGCCGAACAGGTCGGTCGTCGGGTCGATCGAGGCGCCGGGGGCGAGCACGCGGAACTCGTACATCGAGTACCCGAACGTCGTGCCGCGGGCCAGGCCCTGCCACCGCACGTACCGGGCGGAGGTCGTGTCGAACGTGACGACGTCGGTCCCGCCGTCCTGGCCGCGCGCCTGGGCGGCCGTCGTCCACGTGGTGCCGTCGGTCGAGACCTGGACGTCGTAGTCCTTGCCGTACGCGCCCTCCCACAGGATGCTCACGCCGCAGACGTCGTCCGCCTCGCCCAGGTCCACCTGGAGCCACTCGTCGTCCTGGCCGGTCCAGGTGGTCGTGTTCAGCACCGAGCCCCAGCGGGTGCTCGTGTTCTGGTCGACCGCCTTGGCGGGGGTCGAGTCGCCCTGCTGGGACGAGGCCGTCGCGGTGGCGCCCGCGGTCACGTCGGTCAGGCAGGCCGTGGGTCCGCTCGGGTCCGTGGGGTCGACCGGGTCGACCGGTCCGCCGGCGGGCTCGCCGAACACGCGGAACTCCCACAGCGAGTAGCCGTAGCCCGTGCCGCGGACGTCGCCGAGCAGACGGACGTAGCGCCCGGTGCCGTCGACGTCGAGCACGTCCGCCCCGCCGTCGCCGTTCGTCACGGTGCTCAGGGTGGTCCAGCTCGTGCCGTCGTCGGAGGTCTGGATCCGGTACCCCTTGCCGTAGGCGCCCTCCCAGTCGAGCTCGACCCGGTCGATCGTGGCCCGCCGGCCCAGGTCGACCTGGATCCACTGCGGGTCGGCCGCCAGGCTCGACCAGCGGCTGCCGCCGTCGCCGTCGAACGCCTCGCCGGCCTGGTAGCCGTTGGGCGACTGCGTCGAGGACGCCGTCGCGGGCTTGCCCTGGGACAGGAGCGTGGGGCCGTCGGCCGCTGCCGCGGGGACGAGCGGGACCGCGAGGCCTGCCGCCGCGACGGCCAGGGCCAGGGCGGCTCCGGCGCCGCGACGGGTACGTGATCTCCCGCGTGGCGGGACGGGTGCCGGTGGCGGCACGGTGGGAAGGGGCGAGAAGGGCATCGGTTCTCTCCTAGGTCGTCGTCGACCGCGTCCAGGCTCTACGTCGAGCGGGACGCACGTCGTGAGAGAGCGCTCTCTCACGATGTCGGTCAGTATTCAGGTGAGCGGGGTCCTCGTCAAGAGAGCGCTTTCCCAGTGGTCGCAGCGCTCGCCCCCCGGCGTTCCGGGGTCCGCACCCCACGACCCACGCCCGACGGCGACGCGCCCACCCGTGCCGCGCGCCGCCGTCGGGCACCGCGGTGCACCAGGACCCGCGCCCACGCTGCTAGCCTCGCCCCATGCGTGAGGACGGCCGAGTCTCGACGCCCCCGACGCTCGAGGACGTCGCCCGGGTGGCGGGAGTCTCGCGCGCCACGGTGTCCCGGGTGATCAACCAGCAGCGGCGCGTCGCCCCGGACCTGCGGGCCGTCGTCGAGAAGGCCGTCGCCCAGACCGGGTACGTGCCCAACCGGGCCGCGCGCTCGCTCGTCACGGGACGCACGGGGACGGTCGCGGTCGTGATCTCGGGCGTCGACCCCGAGATCGAGGGCAACCAGATGACGGGACAGGTCTTCGCGGACCCGTTCTTCGGGCGGATCGTCGCCGCGTTCGTGCGCGCCCTGCGGCCTCACGACCTGCACCCCGTCCTCCTGCTCGCCGAGACCGACGACGCGCGTGCCCAGGTCATGTCCTACCTGCGCCAGGGCAACGCCGACGGCGCGCTGCTCGTCGCCGCGCAGGCCGACGACCCCCTGCCCGGCATGCTCGTCGAGGCGGGCCAGCGCGCGGTCCTGTTCGCCCGCCCCGAGCCCGCGCTGCCCATCAGCTTCGTCGACGTCGCCAACCGCGACGGTGCGCGGCTGGCCGCCCGGCACCTCGTCGAGCGCGGGTGCGACGAGCTCGCCGTGATCTCCGGGCCGGCCGGCCTGCACGCCGCCGAGGAACGCCTCGCGGGTTTCCGCGACGAGGTGTCCCGGCACGGTCGCGCGTACGTGCCCGCCGAGCCCGGGGAGTTCACGCTCGAGGGCGGCGAGGCCGCGATGGAACGCCTCCTGGACACCGTCCCCGGGCTCGACGGCGTGTTCGCCGCGAACGACTACATGGCCCAGGGCGCCGTGCACGCGATCGTGGCTCGCGGCCTGCGCGTTCCCGAGGACGTCGCCGTCGTCGGGTTCGACGACAGCTCGATCGCCCCGCTGTGCCGCCCGGCCCTCACCAGCGTGCGGCAGCCCGTCGAGGAGATGGCGGCCGAGATGGCACGCCTGCTCGTCGACCAGATCTCGGGCGAGCGGCAGGTGCGGTCGGTCGTGTTCGACCCGACCCTCGTGGTGCGCGACTCGGCCTGACCCGAGAGCCGGGCCGGGGTCGCACCAGCCGTCGGGGAATCCCCGCGACCCCGCCCGGACCCCGGGTGCAGAATGGCAGCATGCCTCTTGCACCCCGCTACCTCGCTGCCGACGACCGCTACGAGTCCATGACGTACCGGCGCTCCGGTCGCAGCGGACTCGCCCTCCCTGCACTGTCGCTGGGCCTCTGGCACAACTTCGGTGACGTCAACCCGTTCGACAACCAGCGCGCGATCCTGCGCCGCGCGTTCGACCTGGGGATCACGCACTTCGACCTCGCGAACAACTACGGCCCGCCCTACGGCTCGGCCGAGGAGAACTTTGGGCGCCACCTCGCGCGCGACCTGCGCCCCTACCGCGACGAGCTCGTGATCTCGAGCAAGGCCGGCTACGACATGTGGCCCGGCCCCTACGGCGACGGCGGCTCGCGCAAGTACCTGCTGTCCTCGCTCGACCAGTCGCTCGCCCGCATGGGCCTCGACTACGTCGACATCTTCTACTCGCACCGGTTCGACCCGACGGTCCCGCTCGAGGAGACCATGGGGGCGCTGCACACGGCCGTCGTGAGCGGGCGTGCGCTGTACGTCGGCGTCTCCAACTACTCGCCCTCCCAGACGCGCGAGGCGGCCCAGATCCTCGCCGACCTCGGCACCCCGCTGCTCATCCACCAGCCCAGCTACTCGATGTTCAACCGGCACGTCGAGCTGCCCGAGGCCGGGCACGACGACGGCGAGAACCTGCTCGACGTCGTCGAGGACCTGGGCATCGGGACCATCGTCTTCTCGCCCCTCCAGCAGGGGCTCCTCACGGACCGCTACCTCTCGGGCGAGGTGCCCGCGGACTCGCGCGCCGCCGTCGGGCACTTCCTCAAGCCCACCGCGATCTCCGAGACCTACCTCGAGCGCGCCCGTGCGCTCAACGAGATCGCGGCCGGGCGCGGCCAGTCGCTCGCGCAGCTCGCGCTGAGCTGGGTCCTGCGCGACGAGCGCATCACGTCGGCGCTCGTGGGCGCGAGCAGCGTCGCGCAGCTCGAGAACAACGTCGCCGCCCTCGACGCACCGGCGCTCACGGCCGAGGAGATCGCGGCGATCGAGCCGTTCGCGGTCGACGGCACGACGCGCTGAGCCCACCCGCTCGACCCGGCAGCCGGACCCGAGGTTCGTCGGTCCGCGACGACACGTCGCCTGACGAACCTCGGGCTCGACGACCACGTAGCAGAGGGCGCCGCGCAGGTCGCTCCGTTCAGCTCCAGCGCTGGACCGCGAGCGGGGCGGCCTCCGCGAGCTCGCGGACCACGGGGTGCTCGCTCTCCGCGAGGACCTGCTGCAGCGGGCCGGACTCGACGAACTCGCCGTCGACCAGGAGGTGCGCGGACGACGTCATGCGGTGCACGAGCTCGAGGTCGTGCGACACCAGGAGCACGCCCGTGCCGAGCCGCGTGGCCGTCTCCTTGACCCGCCCGGCGATCTCGCCGCGCATGGTCGGGTCGAGCGCCGTGAGCGGCTCGTCGAGGAGCAGCACGTCGGGCCGGGTCGCGAGCGCCCGGGCCAGGGCCACGCGCTGACGCTCGCCGCCCGACAGGGTGCGCAGCGGGCGGTCCGCGTAGCGGTGCTCGAGGGCGACGAGGTCCAGCAGGTCCTCGATCGACTGCCCCGAGGGGCGCCCGCCCTTGCGTGCGTCGGTCAGCCCGGACTTGAGCACGTGCGTCACGGTGCTCGCGGGGTCGATGCCGGGCAGGCCGTCCTGCGACACGCGCCGCACCGCGGCCTTGAACGTCTTCTTGTCGCGGCGTCCGAGACGCGTCACGGTCCGTCCGCCCCACGTCACGGTCCCGCTCGACGGCTTGACCTCGCCCAGCAGCGCGCTCATGAGCGTCGACTTCCCGACGCCCGACGGGCCGACGATCCCCACGGGCTCCTGCCCCGCCGCGAGCTCGATCGAGACGCCGCGCAGGACGTCCTCACCGCCGTGCCCGGCCTAGAGGTCGCGCGCCTGCAGGATGTGGGTGGTCGTCATGCCCGGTCCTTCCGAGGGTGGGTCAACCGATACGGGGGCATGAGTGTCCCCGGTGGTCCAACGAACGACGGTACCCGCGTTCTCCCGGTGTGCGGTGCGTCGCGGGTCACACCGTCCACCGGGGGCGCCGCCAGGCGCGCCCGGTGCGCGCCCGCGACGCTCCGAGGTGACCCGGTCAGTCGCTCGTCGTCCACGCCGACGGCGCCGCGACCACGTCCCGCAGCACGGTGCGTGCCCCGCCGATCATGGCCGCGTGCCCCGCGACGAGCGCGGGCCGCAGGTCGAGCTCGGTCCAGGGCGACGCGAGCACGCGGGTCGTGAGCTCGGTCGTCAGGGCCTCGCGCAGGTAGGGCAGGAGGTCGGTGTAGATCCCGCCCAGCAGCACGGTCTCGATGTCGACGAGGTTCACGAAGTTCGCGAGTGCGCGCCCCAGCGCGGTCCCGGCCGACGTCGCGGCCTCGCGGGCCGACGGCGTGCCCTCCTCGAGCGCGTCGAGGAACCGTTCGATCGGCGCGTCCAGGGGGATGCCGGCCGCGCGCAGCATCGCGTCCTTGCCCGCGTACTGCTCGAGGCAGCCGGTGGCTCCGCACAGGCAGCGCGGCCCGTGCGGGTCGACCACGACGTGCCCGATCTCGCCGCTCCAGCCCCGGTTGCCGAGGAAGAGCTCGCGGTCGATCACGATCGCGGAGCCGATTCCCACCTCGCCCGAGACGTAGAGGAACGACGACGGCACGGGGGGAGCGGCGTCGTCGGGCCGTGTCGGGGGGCCGGAGGGTGCGGCGCTCCCCGGCTCCCCGACCGGGGCGCCCGGCCGGACCGGGGCCACGAGCTGCGCGAGCCCCGCGAGGTTGGCCTCGTTGGCGATCTCGACGGGCAGGCGGTCGGGCAGGCCGAGCAGCGGCAGGGGCAGGAACGAGGACCAGCCGAGGTTGGGGGCGACCTGGAGGCGGCCCGCGCGGGCGTCGACCAGGCCGGGCAGTGCGAGGCGCGCGCCCGCGACCTGCATGTCCTGGGCCTCGACCTGCTCGACGAGGCGGCGGGCGAGCGTGCCCAGGCGTCCGAGGACCTCCGCCGGGTCGCTGCCGTGCAGGTCGCCCGGTACGACCTCCTGCGCGACGACCTGCCCCGTGAGGTCGAGGACGGTGCCGCCCAGGTAGTCGACGTTGACCTCGAGGCCCAGTCCGACGATGGTCCGCTCGGCGGGCGTGAGGGGGACGGCGGGGCGTCCGGCGCGCAGGGGGGTCACCGGTGGGAGCTCGCGCACGAGGCGGGCCTCGATGAGCTGATCGACGAGCACGGACACCGTGGCGCGCGTGAGTCCGGTCGTCGCCGCGATGTCGGCACGCGAGCGGGGGCGGGGCGCGTCGAAGAGCGCCTGGGAGACCAGGGCGAGGTTGTACTCGCGCAGGGTGTGCTGGCGGGCGGCCGTGGGGCGCGCCCGGGTGGGCGTCCTGACGCCGGTCGAGGACTCGTCGCGGTTCACGTCTTGACCTTACCGACAGGACCGCATAAGTTCATCCGTACAACAAATGACGGCCTGCTCGATGACGGAGCCGGCCCATCTCGACGAGGAGACTGTCGTGGCTGACGCGATCGACCAGAACATCAACTTTTCCTTCGGCCTGTGGACCGTGGGCTGGACCGGCCAGGACCAGTTCGGCGGAGCCAGCCGCCCCCACCTCGACCCGGCCGAGTCCGTGCGCAAGCTCGCCGACCTGGGCGCCTGGGGCTTCACGTTCCACGACGACGACGTCGTGCCCTTCGGCTCCGACGACGCGACCCGCGAGCAGCTCCTCGGCGAGGTCAAGAAGGCCGCCGACGAGACCGGCCTGACCATCGAGATGGTCACGACCAACCTCTTCTCCCACCCCGTCTTCAAGGACGGCGGCCTCACCTCGAACGACCGCGGCGTCCGCCGCTACGCGCTGCGCAAGGTGCTGCGCAACGTGGACCTCACGGCCTCGCTCGGCGCCAAGACGTTCGTCATGTGGGGCGGCCGCGAGGGCACCGAGTACGACGGCGCCAAGGACCTCCACTCCGCGCACGAGCGCTACGCCGAGGGCCTCGACCTCACCGCCGCGTACATCAAGGACCAGGGCTACGACATCAAGATCGCGCTCGAGCCCAAGCCCAACGAGCCCCGCGGCGACATCTTCCTCCCGACCATCGGGCACGCCCTCGCGCTCATCGCGAAGCTCGAGCACGGCGACATCGTGGGCCTCAACCCCGAGACGGGCCACGAGCAGATGGCCGGCCTGAACTACACGCACGGGCTCGCGCAGGCCCTGTGGGCCGGCAAGCTCTTCCACATCGACCTCAACGGCCAGCGGTCCATCAAGTTCGACCAGGACCTCGTGTTCGGGCACGGCGACCTGCTCTCCGCGTTCTTCACGGTCGACCTCATCGAGAGCGGCTTCCCCAACGGCGGACCCCGCTACGAGGGCCCCCGCCACTTCGACTACAAGCCCTCGCGCACCGAGAACGAGGTCGGTGTCTGGGACTCGGCCAAGGCCAACATGGAGACCTACTCGATGCTCGCGCGCAAGTCCGCCGAGTACCGGGCCGACCCCGAGGTCCAGGCCGCGTTCAAGCACGCGGGCGTGTTCGAGCTCGGCGAGAGCACCCTGGGTGCGGGCGAGACCGTCGCCGACCTGATCGCGGACCGCGCGGCCTACGAGGAGTTCGACGTCGAGGCCGCGGCCGAGCGTGACTTCGGCTTCGTGCGCCTCAACCAGCTCGCGCTCAAGCACCTGATCGGCTGATGGCGGGCGTCACGGTGGCGGGGGCCGACGGCTCCGGGAACGAGCGGCCGGTCTTCCCGGCCGCTCGTACCTCACGGCCCGCCAGACCCGCCACGACCGGCCACCCGTCCCCGCCGCCGTCGGCCCCCGCGGTGAGTGGAGGTGTGGCATGAGTGCCGTCCTCGTCGCAGGGATCGACTCCTCGACGCAGTCGTGCAAGGTCGTCGTCCGCGACGCCGCGACCGGGACGCTCGTGCGCTCCGGGTCGGCCTCGCACCCCGACGGGACCGAGGTCTCGCCCGACGCCTGGTGGGCGGCGTTCCGCACCGCGGCCGAGGTCGCGGGCGGGCTCGACGACGTCGCGGCCCTGGCCGTGGGCGGCCAGCAGCACGGCATGGTCGTGCTCGACGCCGACGGCGAGGTGATCCGTCCCGCGCTCCTGTGGAACGACACCCGCTCGGCCGGCGCCGCGCAGGACCTGATCCGTGAGCTCGGCGCCGGGGACCCCGGCGCCGGGGCCAAGGCGTGGGCCGAGGCCGTCGGGTCCGTGCCCGTCGCGTCGCTCACCGTGACCAAGCTGCGCTGGCTGCGCGACGCCGAGCCGCAGAACGCGGCGCGGGTCGCGGCCGTGGCGCTTCCGCACGACTGGCTGACGTGGCGCATCGCGGGCTACGGGCCGCGGAGCGAGGGCCTCGAGCCCGACCTCGGCGCGCTCGTGACCGACCGCTCGGACGCGTCCGGGACGGGCTACTTCGACGCCTCGGCCGACGGCGGGCGCGGTGCCTACCGCACCGACCTGCTCGAGCTCGCGCTCGGACGCTCGGACGTCGCCCTGCCCCGGGTCCTCGGGCCGGGGGAGTCTGGTGGTGTGGCGGCGGGGACGGCAGCCGGGGCGGGCGTCCCGGACGGGGCCCTGATCGGCCCCGGCGCGGGGGACAACGCGGCCGCGGCCCTGGGCCTCGGCATGCGTGCGGGCGACGTCGCGGTCTCGATCGGGACCTCGGGCGTCGTCTCCGCGATCGCTGCGTCCCCCACGGCCGACGCGAGCGGGCTCGTCAACGGCTTCGCCGACGCCACGGGCAACTACCTGCTGCTCGGGGTGACCCTCAACGCGAGCCGCGTCCTCGACGCGACCGCGCGGGTCCTGGGCGTGGACCACGCGGGCCTGTCCCGGCTCGCGCTCCAGGCCCCGGCGGGAGCCGACGGTCTCGTGCTCGTCCCCTACCTCGAGGGCGAGCGCACGCCGAACCGGCCAGACGCGAGCGGCACGCTGCACGGCATGCGCCTCGCGACCATGACGCCCGCGCACCTCGCGCGGGCCGCCGTGGAGGGCATGCTGTGCGGCCTGGCCGACGGGCTCGACGCCCTGCGCGCGCAGGGCGTGCAGGTCGAGCGCCTCCAGCTCATCGGGGGCGGCGCGCAGTCCGAGGCGGTGCGGCGCATCGCACCGCAGGTCTTCGGCCTGCCCGTCACGGTCCCCGAGCCGGGCGAGTACGTGGCCGACGGCGCGGCTCGCCAGGCGGCGTGGGTGCTGTCGGGCGAGGCGGAGGCTCCCCGGTGGGAGACGTCGTCGAGCACGGGGTACGACGCGGACCCCGAGCCCGGGATCCGTGCGCGGTACGCGGCGGTGCGCGACCTGACCTGAGGTCGTGGGCGCTTGCGACGAGGGGCCGCCGTTCCGGTAGGAACGGCGGCCCCTCGTGTGGGCACGGCCCGGCGTGCCGCTCAGGAGCGACGCCGGGCGAGGTACCAGGCGCCGGCGGAGGCCGCGGCGAGCGAGGCCGCCGCCACTGCCGCGAGAGTCTGCGCGAGGCTCGCGCCCGCCGAGCCGCCCTCCCGGCCACCTGGGGAACCCGGGGGGAGGGCTTGCGGGACGAGCGTCGCGGTGGTCGCGACGAAGCTCGGCGCGGGGTGCCCGCCCGACGGGTCGGTGTCGATCCAGTCCGACGAGCCCACGGTGCACGTCTGGGTCGTGGGGAACCAGAACGCCTGACCGGCGGTGCCCGTGATGCTGGCGACGATCTCGAACCGGGCGGCGGTGCCGTCGGCGACGGGGGTCCCCTCCCAGCGGACCACGCCCGGCTCCTGCTCCGCGGCCCAACCCTCCGGCTGGGCGGTCGAGACCGCCTCGACCCCTGCGGGGAGCGTCACGTCGAGGCCCGTCGTCGGGGCGCCGTCGCAGCCGTGCTCGAACGAGAACGTGAGCGTGGTGGTGCCGTCCCCGTTCGGCGTCGCGGTCTCCAGCAGGACGTGGGCCGCCGCTCCCTGCACGCCCGTCACGGTCAGGAGCGCGGCGAGGCCGATGGCCGCGGCGGCGCGGGCACCGTGCCGACGGCCTGCCCGGGTGGTGCGGTGGCCGGGGACGGCACCGCGGCGGACCGCCGAGCCGGTGCCCGGCCGGGTGGGACGCGTCATGGGGAGACCTCCACGGGAAGCGTGACGACCGGGTTCTCGTACTTCGAGGTGCGGACGCCGACCGTGACGTCCCATGCCCCGGCCATCGGCAGGTCGATCGAGGCCAGGTAGGTCCCGGGGCCCGTCCGCGTGACGGTGGGCGTGAAGGGGCCGATGCCCAGCTCGGGCTGCGTGAGCCCGACCTCGGGGAGAGCGACGGGGTCGAGCGGGGCGCCGTCGGCGTCGAGCACGGTCAGCTCGAGCGAGTTGATGCCCAGTGCGCCCGGGGTGACCCGGGCCCGGAGCGACCCGGACCCGAGGGGTTCGTCGAACTCCTGGGCGGGCACGGCGCTCTGCGCCTCGACAGGGGCCCGGGTCTGCGCCTCGACCGGGCTCTGGGAGACGAGCACCCCGGTCACGACCAGCAGCACCGTCAGGACCGACGCCTCGGCGACGACCGTCCGGCGCAGACGCAGACGCCCCTCGGGACCCTCCGCGACGTGCGGGACGAGCCCGTACCGGTTCCACGCCGCGATCGCCACGAGGCTCAGCGCCAGGGCGATCTTGACCAGGAGCGTCCGGCCGTACCCGGTCGTCACGAGCGCGTCGAGCGAGCCGAGGATGCGCCAGCCCAGCAGGACGCCGCTCAGGGCGAGCGCGAGGACGAGCCACGCGCCCACGGTCGAGAAGCGCAGGACCGTGCGCGCCGACCGCTGGGCCGACGCACCCGACGAGCGCGCCAGCAGCAGGCACAACCCCAGGATCCCGCCGAACCACACGGACCCCGCGGCCACGTGCAGCACGTCGGCACCGAGCACGAGCCACGCCGGACCGAACGTCCGGGTGTGCCCCACGACCGTCAGCGAGGTCGCGGCCAGCGCGGCGGCGCCGAGCGCGAGCGGGACGGGCCACCGCCGACGCGTCGCCCGGCCCGCCCGGGGGCAGAACATGGTCGCGACGACCAGACCCACCAGACCGAGGAGCGCGGCCAGGGCCGACTCGGACCCCAGGGCCGCGCCCCAGACCTCGGGCTCCAGCAGCGCTCCGACCCCGCGGCCCGCCTGCCACACGGCCGTGACCGGTACCGAGACGAGCAGCCCCGCCCCGGCGAGGACCGCGAGCCCCCGGCGCCTGCGGTCGAGCCGACGCCGGAGCACCGGCATGGCGCCCGGGGTCGCGTCGAGCAGGAGGAGCTCGAACACCACGAGGCCGGCCACCCCGAGCGTCCCGACGTAGACGAACGCCTGGGACGCCCGGCGCAGCGTCGAGACCGCCGCCGACGTCGAGGGTTCGGGGGGTGCGGCGACGGTGTCGCTCGGTGCTCCGACCGAGAACGTGAACGCGCCCGCGACCGGGTGCGTGTCCCCGGACGTGACGCGCCAGCTCACGACGTACGTACCGTCGTCGAGCACCGCGGGCACCGCGATCTCCACCCGGGAGTCGACCGCCGTGGGCGTGACGGCGACGGCCGTCCCCGCGGCGTCGAGCAGCGCGACGCCGCCGGGCGGCACCTGGACGGGTTCGTTGAACGTGAGGGTCAGCAGGGCGGGGGAGTCCTCGACGACGGAGCCGTCGCGAGGATCGCTGTCGACGATCACGGCGTGGGCCGCGGCCGGGGAGGCTGACGCGAGCATCAGCACCACCCCGGCCGCGGCCGACACCACGACCGTCGTCACCCCGCGCAGGACGCGGGCGACGTTCATGGGTCGCGTCAGGCCTTGGGGCGGCGGGCGAACGCGGCGCCGCCCAGGACGAGCCCCGCCGCACCGAGCACGAGGGCGATCCCGGACAGGACGAGGGGCAGCGACGACGGCTCGTCCGAGGACCCCGCCGCGTCGGCCGTGTCGTCAGTGCCGTCGGCGCTCGCGGCCTCCGAGGCGGCCGCGTCGGAGACCGTCTCGACGTCCCCGTGCGCGTCCTCGGCCTCGGTGATCGTCAGGGTCGGGGCGGGGAGGTCGAGGTCGTGCGGGTCCTCGCCCTCGGCCGCGACCTGGACCCAGGCGGACTCACCCTCCTGGCACGTCTGGACGGTCGGGAAGACGAGGGTCTCGCCGACGGCGTCGGGGAGCTTGGTCGACAGGACGAGGGCGTCCCGGTACCCGTCGGGCAGCGGCGACTTCGCCGTGTAGACGATCTCGCCGACACGCTCGGTCAGCTGGCCGCCGTGACCGTCGTCGATCGGGGTCGCGAGGGTCACCATGACCTTCTCGACGTCCCAGCCGGGGTTGACCGTGGGGGTCACGCTCGTGATCGGCTCGGGGATCTGGATCGAGACCTTCGTCGTCGACGACTCGCCGCAGCCGTGCGGGACGCCGAACGTCAGGAGGGCGTAGGAGCCCGCGGTGGTCGTGTCGGGGTTGACCGACACGTGGGCGGACGCGCCGCTCGCGCCGAGCGCGAGGAGCAGGGTCGTCGCCGCGGCGACGGTGAGGAGCTTCGGTGAACGCTTCATGATCTGAGGCACAGGCCTTCCGTGGTCGAACGCAGGGGTCGCTCTCGCCGCGGGCACGGCGGTCCCGCGGTCGGTGGACGCGCGGGGGCACGGCTCGACGACGTGTGGGCCGTCGAGGCGGCAGGGAGCGGGTCGCGGCAGGGGCCGCGACCGAGGTCAAGGTGCTGCGTGGACCAGGACGGGAGGGGCGCGGCCCATGACCGCGCCGCGGCCGGGGGCGGCGGGGGCGGGGGACGCCGAGGCGAGGACGAGGACGCCCCGCCCCTGGGAGGCGGGGCGACGAAGGAGGCGCGGGACCGAGCGCATGGTCAGCCACGACCACAGGGTCCACAGCGCCCGGTCGGCATGGGTCAGGAGCACCGAGACGACGAGGGTCGCGAGCACGTGCGCGGCGAGCATGGGCACGGGGTTCTCGGCGGCGTGCGCGTGCGCGGGCGCCGGGGACGCCGCGAGGAGTGCGCACTGCTCGAACGTGTAGTGCAGGACGACCTGGCCCAGACCGAGGACGCCCAGGAGGAGCGGCAGCGCCAGACGGCGGCCCAGGACTCCGCGCAGCATCACGGCCGTGAGCATCACGAGGACCACGACCGGGACGGCTCCCGGTGCCGCACCCCCGGCGAGGCGGTGCGAGACCAGGGACAGCCCGACGACCGCGGTGGCGAGCAACCCTGCTCGAACCCCGCGCAGCAGACCGACCGCCGGCGACAGCACGCGACGACTGTAGCGGGCAGGGCGTCAGAAGAGGACCCCTTGTCCAGGAATGCGTCCGGTGACGGCGGTGGGCCGACCTCGGGCGACGCCGCGTGGACGACGACGGGGCCGCCGTCCCGGTAGGACGGCGGCCCCGTCACCGCCGGTGTGTCGGCGGGTGGTGAGAAGACGCGCCCGTCAGAGCACGCGGACCACGGGCCCGGTCACTGCGCCGAGGCGCCCGACGGCGAGCCCCTTGGTGACGGACCAGGCCGGCCCCTCGATCGTGAACGTCGTGACGTCGGTCGTCGAGGCCGACCGGGAGAGGTTGATGCCCCAGGCGTTCGCGGTGATCTCGAGGTGCACCCAGTCGCACGTGCCGGCGTCGAGGCGGAACGTGTTCCCGGTGCGGGTCAGGTCGAACGTGCAGGGCCCGGCGTCGACCGGCGCCGCGCTCGCGGACGGTGCGAGGGCGACGACTGCGGCGACGAGGGCGGAGACGGCCAGGGCGCGCTTTCCTGTGGTTCGCATGGAGCTCCTTTGCTGCGAGGGAGGGGACGTCGTCGTCCCCCGGACCTGTCCAGTCCATCCTGGACGCCGGTGCCAGGACATCCGTGAAAACCCTTCCATGGACATTTCACCCTGTACGGGGAATCCCTCACACGCCGCCCGCGAACCCCGTCTGTCGCCAGGCCTCGTAGATCGCGATCGACGCGCTGTTGGTCAGGTTGAGCGACCGGCGGCCGGGCAGCATGGGGATCTTGACGTGGTCGGTGATCCGGGGGTGGGCCAGGACGTCGTCGGGCAGTCCCGTGGGTTCGGGGCCGAACAGCAGCACGTCGCCCGGGCGGTACTCGACGTCGGTGTGCCGGGTCGTGGCCTTGGTCGTGAACGCGAAGACGCGCGCCTCGGGCATCGAGGCCAGGGCGGCGTCGAGGTCGGCGTGGACCTCCATCGCGGCGAGGTCGTGGTAGTCGAGGCCCGCGCGGCGGAGCTTGGGCTCGTCGAGGTCGAAGCCCAGGGGTTCGACGAGGTGCAGGCGCGCGCCGGTCACGGCCGCGAGCCGGATCGCGTTGCCCGTGTTGCCGGGGATGCGCGGCTCGAAGAACACGAGGTGGGGCAGCGTCGGGGCGGGGCGCTCGGCGTCGGTGCCGAGGTGCGGGCGCCAGTCTTCTGCGCCGGTGACCCCGGGCGACGGTGCGGGCACGGGGGAGGAGGAGACGTCGTCGGGCATGGTCCCGATTCTCCCACCGCACCTGCCCCCCACGTGTCAGAACGAGCGTGACCTCCAGACCACGCTCGTTCTGACACACGCGAGGTCAGCCCCTCTGCGTGAGCGCGGCCTCGTCGACCTCGTGCTGCAGTGGTTCGCCCGCGAGGAAGCGCGCGATCTCCTCGACCACGATCGAACCCTGCCGCAGCCGCCCCTGGACCGTCGCGGCCGCGTGGTGCGGGGTGAGGAGCACGTTCGGCAAGGTCCGGAAGGGGTGGTCGACGGGCAGCGGTTCGGCGTCGAACACGTCGAGCGCCGCGTCGATCCGTCCGCTCGCGACCTCGCGCAGCAGGGCTTCCTCGTCGGTCAGCCAGGACCGGGCGGTGTTGACGAGCCCGGCGCCGTCGGGCATGAGCGCGAGCTCGCGTGCCCCGACGAGGTGGTGCGTCTCGGGCAGCGTGGGCGCGTGGACCATGGTGATGCGGCTCGTCGCGAGCAGGTCGTCGAGGCTCAGAAGCGCGACGCCCAGGGCCCGGGCGTCCGCGGCCGACAGCGTCGGGTCCGCGACCACGACCTCGGCCCCGAGCGCGCGGAGCATCGTGATCGCCGCGCGCCCGGTCCGGGACGCGCCGATCACGCCGACGCGCGTGCCCGCGATCTCGTACCGCGGGGGCGCGGCCTCGGCGTCCTCCCACGAGGCACCCGACGCGAGGCCGTGGTGGAACCGCGGGAGCTGGTGGAGCAGGGCCATGGCGAACACGACCGACACCTCGCCGACCGACTGCGCCATTCCCTGCCCGGCCTGCGTCACGCGCACGCCGCGCGCGAACAGCTCGGGCGTGACGAAGGGCTTGACGCTCGCGCCCGTGTGCGCGACGAGGCGCAGGTCCGGCAGGCCGTCGAGCAGCGCGGCGTCGAGGCGCGGGGTGCCCCACGAGATGACGAGCACCTGCGCACGCGAGGGGCCCGACGGCGCAGCGCCCGTCCGGGCATCGAGCGTCGCACCCAGCGTGGCCGGGTCGTCGACGAGGACGACGTCGGTCAGCGCCGTGAGCGTCTCCCACGCCGCGGGCGCGAAGAACTCGGCCCGCAGCGCGGGGGAGACGCTGACGACGCTCGGGGTGCGGCTCATCGCAGGATCATCCCAGCCACGCGTCGAGGTGCTCGGCGATGAACGCGTCGTCCGACGCGCCGAGCCACGGGTACGCGGCCGTGACGCGCGTGAGCTCGTCGGCCTGCCCGGGGGACAGCGTCTCGGCGGGGTCGAGGCACCAGATGCCTTCGAGGAGTCCCTGGCGTCGCAGGACCTCGTGCACCCCGGCGATGACGCCCGCGAAGTCGTTCGGGGAGTCGAACACCGCGGCGTTGGCGTCGGCGAGCGCGGTCTGCCGGGCGACCAGGAGGCGCAGGGCCGCGTCGTCGGGCACGGTGAGCGTGCCGTTGGGGGCGACGCCGCGCGCGGCCTGGGCGAGGCGCAGGGTCTCGACCGCCCCGCGCGTCCACACGGCCCACTGACCGAGCAGGCCGCCCACGAAGCGTGCGGTGTACGGGCTCGCGCTCCCCGCGACCGGGACGTCGACCTGGGAGACCAGGTCGGCGATGATCGCGTCGTCGTTGCCCGTGTAGAGCGAGATCTGGTCGGCGCGGCCGGACTCGGCCACGCCGCGCAGCACGTCGATGGTCCGGTACCGGTCGAACGGCGCGGCCTTGACCGCGACCACGGCCTCGATCGCGGCGAACTCGCGCCAGAAGTCGACCGAGAGCCGCGGCCCGCCGATCGCCTCCTGGAGGTAGAAGCCGATCACGGGCAGGACCTCGCCCACGGCCCGCGCGCGGTCGAGCAGGTAGCGCTCGACCTCCTCGCGCGTGCCGCTCAGCCCCGCGACACGCGGTGCGAGGAGCACCGCGTCGTAGCCGAGCTCCGCGGCGACCTGGGCCTCGGCCACGGCCTGGGCCGTCGGTCCCGAGGCTCCGGCGACCTGGACGAGCGGGCGCGGGCCGGTGACCGTGGACCCCGCGGGCGCGTGCCCGCCCGTCGTCTCGCGCGAGACCTCGGCCGCCATCTCGAGCACGGGCCGGTACAGCCCGACGTCGCGGATCTCGAACTGCGTCGTGTGCACGCCCACGGCCACGCCGCCCGCCCCGGCCGCGTGGTAGTACCGCGTCAGGGCGCGCTGCCGGCGCTCGTCGAACCGGCGGTCGGCGGTCAGCGCGAGCGGCTGAGCCGGGACGACCGTGCCGGCGCGCAGGAGCGCGAGCGACTCGGGCTTCATGGCGTCGACCACCGAGCCCATCAGAACTTCCCGTCGCGCACGGTGAACTTGGTGGCCTTGCCGCTCGTCGGCAGACCCGCGGCGAGCCACTGCGCCTGCCAGTCGACGAGCGTGCGCAGCGAGACGTCGGGGTAGCCGAACAGCTCGTGGCACAGGCTCGCGTCGTTGAGCAGGGCCGTGCCGGCCTCGGTGCCCGTGAACGACACCTCGCGGCCCAGGCCCGCGCCGAGCAGCCCCGCGAGGCGACGCACCGACGCGGTCTCCGGGCCCGTGAGGTTGACCGTGAACGCGGGGGACGACGCGTGGCCGAGCGCGCGCAGCGCGACCTCGTTCGCGTACCCCTGCCACACGACGTTGACGTGGCTCGTGGTCAGGTCGACCGGTTCGCCCGCGAGGAGCGGCGCCGCGACGTCGCACAGCACGCCGTAGCGCAGGTCGACCGCGTAGTTGAGGCGGATGTTCGCGACCTTGGTGCCGCGCGTGAGGGCCGCGTGCTGGAACAGGCGCTCGCGCCCGAGGCAGCTCATGGCGTACTCGCCGACGGGCCCGGTCGGGTCGTCCTCGGAGCAGCCGCCCGAGGACACGGGCACGAGCGGGTAGACGTTCCCGGTCGAGAACGCGGCGATGGTCGAGTCCGCGTAGCGGCGCGCGACGTCGCTCACGAGCGCGGCGTTCGCGGCCCACGCGAGCGAGGGGGCCGACGACGTGCCGAACTTGGCGCCGACCATGTAGACGACGTCGGCGCCGTCGGGCAGGCCGGCCAGGACGGCCGGGTCGCCCGTCATGAGGTCCGCCGTCACGACGTGCACGCCCGCGTCGCGCAGGTGGTCGGCCTGGGCCGGGTCCGACCAGCGCGAGACCGCGTGGACCGCGTCACCGGTGCGGCCCGCGGCGTCGAGCGCGCGCCGGGCGAGGACCGTGAGGCTCGGGCCCATCTTGCCGCCCGCTCCCAGGACGACCAGGTCGCCCGAGCGGGCGGCCATGTCCGCGACGAGCGCGGGGGAGGGCGTGGTGAGCAGGTCCTCGAGCTCGGCGAGCGAGGAGGGACCGGCGGAGCGCCCGACGGCGGAGGCACCGGCGGGAGCGACGGCGGCGGGCAGGGGGCTGGGTGAGGTCGAAGACACGAGTGCTATCCCTTGATTCCGGACATGGTGACGCCCTCCTGGAAGTAGCGCTGGGCCACGAGGTAGGCGGCGAAGATCGGCACGAAGGAGATGGTCGCGCCGGCGAGGATCATGTTGAGCGGCACGTCCTGCTGCTGCAGCGACGCGATGCCCACGGTCAGGGTCCAGTGGTCGGTGCCCTGGCCCATGATGAGCGGCCACAGGAAGTCGTTCCAGTGCCACAGGAAGACGAACGTGCCGAGCGTCGCGAGGATCGGCTTGCACAGCGGCAGCACGATGCGCGTGAAGATGCGCCACTCGGACGCGCCGTCGAGCTTGGCCGCCTCGAAGAGGTCGTCGGGCATGTCCATGATGAACTGCCGCATGAGGAACACCGCCTGGGCGTTCGCGAGCGTCGGCAGGATCAGGCCCCAGTAGGTGTCCAGGCCGCCGACCTGCGCCATGAGGATGAACGTCGGGATGAGGGTCACGTGGTACGGGACCATGACCATCGCGAGGAACGACCAGAACATGGCCTCGCGGCCCGGGAACTTCTTCTTCGCGAACGCGTAGCCGGCCATCGCGGAGAACGCGAGGACCAGGACCACGGACACGACCGAGTAGATGAGCGTGTTCCCGAACCAGGTCCAGATGTTCCCCGCGCCGAGCACGCGGTCGTACGCCGCGAAGCCCAGGTTCGTGGGGATCAGGCTCTGCGGGAACTGGATCGCCGCGGCCGGCTTGAGCGAGAGGACGACCATCGCGTAGAACGGGAAGATCGTCACGACCGCCGCGAGGCTCAGCACGACGTAGCGCACGACCTTGCCGCGCCACGTCAGGTCCATGCCCGAGCTCTTGCTGCGCCTGCGGCGTGGTGTCAGGGCAGGCGAGGTGGTGGTGCCGGCAGCGGTCCCGGGGTGCCCCGGGGTGCCGGGGGTGGCGAGCGTGGTCACTTGTCCCTCCCGATGAGGCGACGCTGCACCAACGCAACGACGATGGTGATGATGAACAGCGCGACGCCGAGCGTGCTGGCGTAGCCGAGGTCGAAGTACTTGAAGCCCTGGTCGTAGATCTGGTAGACGAGGCTGTAGCTCGCGCGGGCGGGCCCGCCGCCCGTCATGGTGTAGACGAGGTCGAAGATCTGGAACGACGCCGTGGTCTCGATGACCGCCAGGAAGAACAGCGTCGGCTTGAGCTGCGGCATGATGATGTGCCAGAACCGGTGCCAGGCGTTCGCGCCGTCGAGCGCCGCGGCCTCCTCGAGCTCACGCGGCAGGTCCTGCATGCGGGCCAGGAGGATGAGCATCCCGTACCCGAAGCGCGACCAGATCGACACGAGCGCCAGGGCCGGCAGGACCAGGGTCGTGCTCCCCAGCCACGAGTCCGTCGACAGCCCGATGAGGCCCATGAGCTGCGACCACGGGCCGCCCGTCGAGAAGACCCACGTGAACACCGTCGCGGCGAGCACCAGGCTCGTGACGACCGGCAGGAAGAACACCGAGCGGTAGAAGCCCGAGCCACGGAACGAGCGACGGACCAGCAGCGCCATGAAGGTCGAGATCGCGAGCGACAACGGCACGATCAGGACGCTGAGGATCAGGGTCACGCGCATCGCGGACCAGAAGATCGGGTCGTTGACCATGCGCTCGAAGTTGTCGAGGCCGGTCCACTCGGCGGTGCCGCCGATCGTGTACTCGAAGAAGCTGAGCCCCACGCCCGCGATTGCCGGTCCGAACCGGAAGGCGAGGAAGAGCAGGAAGGCCGGGAGCGCGAAGAGCAGGCCGATCCGGGCCTCGCGGCGGGCCATGGTGCGGCGAAACGCTGATGGTCCTGTCGGGCCTGTCGGCGCGCTTCCGCCCGAGGGGCGCGAGGACCCACCGGACGGTGCCTGCGCGACGGTCGTGGCGCCGTCGGGCACGGAGCCCTCGAGGCCGGGACCGAGGACGTCTCCGGACGGGGTGGTTGCTGTCATGGGGTTCTTCTCCTTCGCCTCACCGGGCCGAGGGCCGCGTCAGCGGCGGCCACCCGGCCCGGTGGGTGTGGTGCGAGATCAGCCGAGGAGCGGGTTCGCGGCGGCGGCCGCGTCCTTCATGGCCTGCTCAGGGGTCTTCTGGCCGATGAGCGCGGCCTGGATCTCCGGGGCGAGGATGCCCATGACCTCGCGCGACTTCTCGTTGAGGTCGCCGGAGGTCGTGGCGTCGAGCGTGGCCTCGAGCGCGGCCATGGTCGCGTCGTCGCCGTACAGGCCCGTCTGCGAGGTGTACGGCGTGAACCAGCCCGCAGCCTTCGCGTACTCGGCCGAGGCCTCGGGCCGCGTCGCGAACGCGAGCCACTTGCCCGCCGCGTCCAGGTTCTCGGCCTTCTTCATGAGGGCCAGCGAACCGACCGTGCCGTAGCCGATCGACTCGGCCTGCTTGAGGGAGGGGAGCACGACCGTGTTCTCTTCACCCCAGAAGCTCGCGACGTCGCCGGGGCCCTGCTGCCACGTGCAGGCGATCTTGCCCTGCGCGGTGCGGGTCTGCTCGAACGCCGGGATGGTCGTCAGCAGGTCCTTCTCGACGAAGCCGCCCTCGGCCAGGTCCGTGACGAACTGGAGCGCCTCGACGCCCTCGGGCGAGTCGAACGCGACCTCCGTGCCGTCCTCCGAGAACACCGAGCCGCCCGCCTGCCACAGCAGCGGGTAGAAGGACTCGTTGAGCGTCGCGTCGACCGCGCCCCAGTAGTTCGTGACGTCGTACCCGGCGTCCTTGAACTTCGGGGCCAGGGCCATCAGGTCGTCCCACGTGGCCGGGTAGTTGCCCGACTCGCCGATCGCGTCGAACGCCGCGGCGTTGCACACGAGCGGCTTCGAGTTCATGATCAGCGGCGCGCCCATCATGGCCCCGTCGATGCTCACCGACTTCGCGGCGTTCTCGCGCAGGTCGCCCGTGTTGTCGGTGATGTAGTTGTCGACCGCCGCGAGGGACTTCGCGTACTTCGGGAGCTGGTCCGGGATGAGGTAGACGACGTCGGGGCCCTTGCCGCCCGCGATGCCCGTCGCGAGCGTCTCGTCACGACCCGCCCACGGGTAGATCTCGACCTTGACGTCGACGTCCGGGTTCTCCTTGGTGAACTCGGCGATCTGCGTGTCCCAGAACGCCTTGTGGGCCGCCTCGTCAGCGATGACGGGGTAGGTCCACATGGTGACGGACCCCGAGGCCGCGCCGTCCGAGGGGACGGGGGTCGAGCCGCCGGCCGCGTCGCCGCCACCGCAGGCCGTGAGAGCGCCGAGGGCGGTGATCGCTGCCAGAGCGGTCACCACGTGCTTCTTCGGCATGGTCATTTTCGTGCTCCTTTGACGTCGAATGATGACTACCGTGCTGGTTGATCCGTGTGCTGTTGAGCCCGCCAAGCGCATCGTCGCGCCCTGCGGGGTGCTGCTCTGCCCGGGCGGCCGGAGGGCCGCCCGGACGGGACGTGCTGCTAACGGGCCGGGACCTCGACGACGGTGCGCGAGTGCCGCGACTCCTCGGCCGCGAACACGGCGAGGTGGCTCTGGAGGGACTCGACGGCACCCGACCGGACGTGGCTCGGGTCCCCCGTCGCGACCGCACGGACGAACGCGTCCATGACGCCCGAGTCGCCGCCGCCGTGGTCGTCGGCCGCGTTGGTCGCGCCGTGGTGACCCGAGTCGTGGACCGTGACCGAGCCGTCCCGGAAGTCCGTGACCCGGATCTTCTCGCCGTCGCCGTCGAGGCAGCCGTGGGTCCCGAAGATCTGCGTCTTGCGGTGGTCCTGCTCCGAGAAGGCCGTCATGGTGAACGTCGCCGCGCCGCCGCCCTCGAGCTCCATCGCGACGACCTGGTGGTCCACGACGTCGTTGTCCGAGGCGTAGACGCACCGGCCGTAGTCGCCCGTGCGCAGCGCCTCGATCACCGACGCCTCGTCGGTGCCGTCCGTGACGACCGTGACGGGCCAGATCGCGCCCTTCTCGCGCAGCGTGCCCAGGTACAGGCGCGGCGCGGAGTAGGGGCACGTCGGTTCGAGCGGGCAGTCCAGGCAGCGGTCCGCAGCGCCCTCGGGACGCTCCTCGGGCCGGAAGTGCTTGAGCGAGCCGAAGCTCGCGACGGTCGTGATCCGCTTGCCCGTGACGTACCGGATCCAGTCCAGGTCGTGGCTCGACTTGGCGAGCAGCATGGGGCTCGACGTCTTCTCCGAGCGCCACGGGCCGCGCACGTACGAGTGCGCGTCGTGCCACCAGCCGACCGGCTCGAGGTGCTGCACGTTGACGATCTCGCCCAGGACGCCCGAGTCCACGACCGACTTCATGAGGTCCGTGTACGGCATGTAGCGCATGACGTGGCACACGCCGAACAGGACGCCCGCGGCCTCGACCGCGTCGACGACGTCGCGGCACTCCTCGGCGCTCGGGGCGAGCGGCTTCTCGACGAGGATCGCGTAGCCCTGCGCGGCGAGAGCCACGACCGGGTCGCGGTGCTCGC
The DNA here is from genome assembly GCF_016907235.1 of Oerskovia jenensis. Classification (NCBI taxonomy): domain Bacteria; kingdom Bacillati; phylum Actinomycetota; class Actinomycetes; order Micrococcales; family Cellulomonadaceae; genus Oerskovia; species Oerskovia jenensis. Next base: position 1,626,993 of record NZ_JAFBBO010000001.1, on the reverse strand, counting down.
GGTCCTGCGTCGCGACGATGACCATGTCCGCGAGAGGGGCCGGGGTGCCTGCTGCGACCAGGTCCTCCCAGTCCGCGAACTGTGCGACGGGGGCGGCGTCGGGGGTCGCAGCGGCCGCGCCGTCGCTCACGAGGGACCGCTGGAACGGGCGCGGGTCTGCGACCGCGACCAGGCGCGCACGGTCGGGGTGCGCGGCGATCCAGCGTGCGTAGGTCTGACCACGGTTGCCGGCGCCCACGAGGGCGACGGTCACGGGTGCGTCATTGCGGGTCACGAGCGGTCCTTGCGTCGTTGCGGGGGCTGCGGGGGTGGGGCTGGTGGTGCTGGTCGAACGCTCGGTGGGGGCCGAGAGCCGGGCGAGTACGGCTTTATTTGCTATTTGCTATAGCAACTATGCCAGATGATCCTGCGCCCTGACAGCCCGTCAGGTCAACTTGCGACCGAGTCGTGATCTTCGGTCGGTGCCGAGAACGGGGTTGAGGTCGTCACATCACGGTTGACGACCTCAACCCCGTGGTCGAGGCGGACTGGCCCGCGTCAGAGGATGAGCGTGCCCGTCGTGGAGACCGTCGGGCCGTCGGCCGGGATCGCGACGCGCTGCACGCCGCTCTCCACGTTGCCCGAGTGCAGGAGGTAGGAGCCTGCGCCGAACGCGCCGTCGGCGAGCTGGAGGCGACCACCCGTGAAGGTGGAGCCCACGGCCGACCAGCGATTGATACCTGTGTCTAGCTTCACGTGACCAGTGTCACCCGACGCGGCCACCGATCGTGCACCGTCCAGGTTCCAGGTGACGGGCTTGTCCGCCTTCGCCCGGCTCAGGAACGTGCCACCCGCGGGTGATCCCTCGAGCCGCGCCCCGTCGCCGACCCGGACGGTCTGCTCGGCGGTGCCCGCCGCGACGACCGCGACGTTGCGCACCACGCCGCCACGGATCGTCAGGTCCCCCGACGCCGTCACGGTGCCCTTGCCCTCGGCCGCCTCGAGCGTGCACTGGTCCAGGACCACCTGGCCCGAGCCCGCGAACGACGCACCCTCCAGCCCGTTCAAGGTCGTGCGGACCAGGTGGATCGGGTTGGTCACGGTGGCCTGCGTGATCGGCGTCCCCGGCAGGACGTTGAAGCGCGAGCCCTCGATCACGTTGGGGCGCTTCGAGCGGCTCGACGCCTGCGACACGATCAGGGTGTCGTCGGCCTGGCAGCCGCGCAGCTGGACGCCGTCGGCGTTGACCCACAGCATGCCCGAGCCCGCGAGGCCCTCCTTGCGGATGACCTGGACGTCCTCGAGCGTCAGGTCGGTGACCTTGACGCGTGCCACGAACCACGAGCACACGTGCTTGCTGACCGTGATGCGCTTGGCCGACGAGCCCCACGCCGCACCCGAGTTGGCGAACGTCATGAGCCCGGAGTTCCCGACGTACGTCAGGTCGTGCTCGTACTGGCCGTGCGTGACGAACGGGCCCTGGTCGTCGCCGTCGCCGTGGCAGTTCTCCACGAGACCGTACGCCGAGGCCGTCCAGTCGTTGAGGTGGCGGCAGTTCGAGGTGTGGCAGTCGGACACGTGCCCGTACAGGCAGTAGATCTGCTGCGTGAGGTAGCCCGCGCCGCCCCACGTGATCGAGGCCGGGTTGGCGAGCGAGCAGCGCGACGTCGTGAAGAACGTCGACCACCGGCGCATGACCAGAGGCCAGAACGTCGCGACCCCGTGCACGTTCTCGACGTCGCAGCTCACCGCGTACTCGAACGCGAGCGGGTGAGACCCCGTGTACTGGTCGCCGCCCGCGACGCCCACGAACGACAGGTTGCGCACGTGCACCTGCTGCACGGGCTCGACCTTGGTCCACGTGAGCGTGCGCCCTGCGGCGAGCTCCCAGCCGTTGAGGTAGTTGACGCGCACGTGCGTCGCGTCGACGATCTGCGTGACCTGGACCTGGAGCTGCAGCTCGCGCTCCCACTTGCCCGCGAGGGCGTTGACCTCGAGCGCGTACCACTCGCCCACGGCGTACTGCGAGGAGTCGGCGACCTCGAAGTCGTCGCGCAGCTCGGGCATGACGGCCGTGAGCTTGTGGGTGCGGACGTCGTCGGTGACGGTGCCGCGGAAGAACAGGACGGCTGCGAACGGGTCGTCCTGCCCGGCCTTCTCGATGCCCTCGGTCGTCATGGTGTGCCCGCCGAAGTCGAGCTCGAGGTGCGAGCGCGTGAACCGGTGGCGGCGCACGAAGTTGAGGTCGGAGTGCGCCTCGATGCGGCTCACGGTCGGGTCGTTCACGAGTGCGTCGAGCGCGTCGTCGGCCGGGGTGTCCTTCCCGAACAGCCCGAACCAGCGGAAGTCGGCCGTGCCGGTGTGGAGCGTGTGCCACCGCCCCTTGCCCGGAGCGTCCTTCGGGGCCAGCACGGTGCCGCCGTTGGCCGCCGCCTCGCTCTTCGCGTCGTAGCGGACGAGGCGTGCGGCGCCGTCGCCCGGCGTGGCGTGGCCGAGGAGCTGGACGACCGTCCCGTCGTCGATCTTCTTCGCGCGCCAGCCCACGAGCTGGGCGACGGACGCCGCGACCAGGACCTCGTCGTCGGGCTCGTCCTTCTTCAGGGGCAGCACGCCCGACGGCGCCGCGGCGGTCGGCGTGGCGGCTGCGGCCGGGTGCGTGCCCATCAGGGCGCCAGCGGCCACGAGGCCGCCGATCCCGGCGACGCGCAGCAGGTTGCGGCGCGAGGGGGCCTCGACCGTGGGGGCCTGGCGGGGCGAGGTCGGCGTCGTCGCCGGTTCGCCGGGGGTCTGTCCGGACGTGAGGAGGTTCGTCATCTGCAGGGGCCTTTCATCAGGGGTTCTTCCGGGTGGGCAGGGGGAGCTCGTGCGGTTCACAGCGCGAGCGAGTCGGTGACGAGGACGTGGTCGCCCTCGGGGAAGCCGGTGCGGTCGACGCCCTGCTCGACGCAGCCGGACTGGAGCACGCGCGTGGTCGGTGCCAGGTCGTAGCGACCGCCGCGCAGGCGCGTGCCGACCGCGGTCAGCGTGTCGGTGCCCGCGAGGGCGACGTGGGCGGTGGTCCCGCTCGCGGCGAGCGTCGCGCCCCGCAGGTCCACCTGGACCGTCCCGGGGCCAGGTGCCCGCGAGACCAGGGCGCCCGCCGTCGTCGTGCCGGAGAGCTCCGCCCCGCGGACCGTGAGCCGCTGGTCGCGGACCCCGCTGAGCTGGATGCCCGCGCCCGTGAGGGTCCCGCCGTTGACCGTGACGTCGGTCGACCCGACGAGCGCGGGGGCCGCGGGAGCGGCCTCGTCGGTCGAGCCGACGAACGTGCAGTCGGTGAACGTGACCGGCCCCGCGCCGCGCAGGATCGTGCCGTCGAACCCGGTGAATCCGGTCCGGACGAAGTGGACCGGGTTGGCGACGGGCGTCTGGTGCAGCACGCTGGCGACCGGCAGCGAGAAGTGGCAGTCCTCGATGACGTTGGGCCGCTTCGACAGGTTCGAGCGCTGCGCGACCGCGAAGAACGACGCGGTGCACCCGCGCATCTGCACGCCGTCGGCGTTGACCGTGAGGCTGCCCTGCTGGTCGAACGTCGAGCGCGCGACGACGTGCACGTCCTCCAGCGTCAGGTCGGTGATCTTGGTGCTCACCGTGAACCACGAGGCCACGTGTCCCTTGACCGTGATGCGCTTGGCGCTGATGCCCCACTGCGCCCCCGAGTTGGCGATGTCCATGAGGCCGCTGTTGCCCTGGAACACGAGGTCGTGCTCGTACTGGCCGTGCGTCGTGAACGGGTTGCCGCCCTGGTCGTCGCCGTCGCCGTGGCAGTTCTCGACGAGGCAGTACGCCGAGGCCGTGAGGTCGTTGAGGTGGCGGGCGTTGTGCGAGCGGCAGTCCGCGACGCGTCCGTACAGGCAGTAGATCTGCTGCGTGAGGTAGCCCGCGCCGCCGTAGAAGACCGTGGGCGGGTTCGCGACCGAGCAGCGTTCGGTCGCGAAGAACGTGTTCCAGCGGCGCATGATGACGGGCCACCACGTCCTGGAGCCGTGCACGTCCGACACGTCGCAGCGCACCGCGAACTCGTACGCGACCGGGTGCGAGCCGGTGTACTCGCGGTCGTCGGGCAGCTCGCCGTTGAGGGGGCCGTCGTAGGGGCCGGCCCCGACGAACGTCATGTTCCGCACGTGCACCTGCTCGACGGGCACGACCTTGCGCCACTCGAGCACGCGGCCCGGGGCGAGCTCCCAGCCGTTGCGGTAGTCGACGCGCACGTGCGCCGCGTCGACGACCTCGGTGACCTGCACGAGCCGCTGGAGCTCGCGCTCGTCGCGCCCGCCGCCCGGCCGGGGGTCGACCTGCACGGTCCACCAGTCGCCGACCGCGAACGCGGACGAGTCCGCGACCTCGAACACGTCGCGCTGGTCGGGCAGGGTCTCGGCGAGCGTGCGCTGCTGGGCCACGTCGGTCACGGTCCCCTGGAAGAACAGAACGGCGCCGAACGGGTTGTCGTGCGCGTTGCGCTCGATGCCCTCGGTCGTGATCGTCCGGCCGCCGAAGTCGAGCTCGAGGTGCGAGCGCGCGTAGGTGTGGCGGCGCACGAAGTTGAGGTCGGTGTGCCCCTCGATGCGGCTCACGGTCGGGTCGTTCACGAGCGCATCGAGCGCGTCGTCGGCACTGCCCGTGGGGGCGTCGGCGCCGAAGATCCCGAACCAGCGGAAGTCGGCCGTGCCGGTGTGGAGCGTGTGCCACCGGCCGCGGCCGGTCGCGCCGAGGGGGGCCAGCACGGTGCCGCCGTTGGGGGCCGCCTCGCTCGTGGCGTCGTAGCGGACCAGGCGTGCGGCGCCGTCGCCGGGGGTCGCATGGCCCAGGAGCCGGACGACGGTCCCGTCGTCGATCTTCTTCGCGCGCCAGCCCACGAGCTGGGCGACGGACGACGCGACGAGGACCTCGTCGTCGGGCTCGTCCTTGCTCAGGCCCAGCGGTGCGGCGAGGGCTGCGGGCGCCGTGCCCGTGGACAGCGCGAACGCGGTCGCGGTCAGCGCGCCCATGCCCGCGACGCGCAGCAGGCTGCGGCGCGAGGGGTCGGCGGGGGCTGCGGGGTCGGGGGAGAGGTCGGGGGCTGCCGCGCTCTCGCGGGCAGTCAGGGGGGTCTTCACGTGGGTCACCCTTCGGACGGGTCGATGAGACGGGTCCGTTCAGGCGTGGCCGACGCGCGGCAACGGGCGTGCGGGTGGAGTCCGTCGGGCCGGGGCTGCGGTGACCGGGGACGGGAGTGCGAGGGAACGGTTCAGGCTGGGCGCGGCAGGCCGCGACAGCAGGATGGATGCGCTTCGTTGCGTCCGGATGAACCGGGCATTTCCCGGAGATTAGGCCGGTGCTATAGCAATGTCAAGAGGTTGGTGACGACTCGCCAGGTCCGCCGAGGCGAGAGCATCGAGATGCGGCCAACGGGGGTTCGCGGCGCCCGCAGACCCCCGTTGGCCGCATCTCGACGACGGCGCGTGCGGCTTGAGGGCGTGGCGCGGGAACATCTCACAGGTAGTCGCCGGGCCAGTGGAAGCCCGCCGCGGGGCCGCTCGTCGCGGCGCGCAGGGCGTCGATCTCGACCGTCGAGCGCCGGACCGGGCGCAGCATCCCGGTCGCGTCGGACGTCGTCTCGCGACCGCCCGGCGTCAGCAGCGCGTCGGTGAGCGCCGCCGCGGCCGGGACGCGCGGCAGGCGCACCTCGACGCGGGTCACCCCGGACTCGCGGGCCAGCGAACGGGCGGCGAGCGCGAGCACGTCGAGAGCGTCGAGCGCCTCGCGCCGCTCGGGTGCCGCCGCGTCTCCGGGCCCGACGGCGAGCTCCCGCACGCGCAGCACCTCACCCTTGACCTCCACGACCAGGTAGCCCACGATCGACCCGTCGGGGCGCCGCGCCGTGAGGAGCTCAGCCGCGGAGTACCAGAGCGGGATCCGGCGCTCCCAGTGCTCGGCCGTGCGGCGCGTGGTCAGAGGGGCGGCGTGGAACGCGTCGTGCAGGGCCGCGAGGCCCTGCCACGGGAGGTCGGTGCTCCAGGCGGGGAACGTCGTGGGGACGGGGGAGTTCGCACGGGGCGGGCGCTCGTGGTGAGCGACGACCCCGGTCGAGCCGGGCCGCGCGGGGCGAGCGGCGCCGTCGGGCAGGAGGAGGCCGTGCGTGACCGGGACCTCGAAGACCTCCCAGCCGCTCGGTCGGTAGACGCCCGGGGTGCCCGTGAACAGCAGCGAGGCGTCCATGCCCGCGGCGTGCATCTGCTCGACGGCCTGGGCGAGCGCGAGGCGGACCAGGCCGCGCCCGCGCAGGTCCGGCGCCGAGGCGACGTTCGCGACGCCGCCCACGGTGAGCGTGGTGGTCGCCCCGTCGGGGCCGGGGAGCCCGACGAGAGTGCGGGGGGTCCAGCAGACCGAGGCGACGACGCGGTCCTCGGCGGGGGTCAGGCCAGGGAGGACCGCGACGACCGTGCGGTCGAGCCGGCCGTCGTCGGTCTCGTGGACGGGGACCATGAGGGGCGCGTCGAACGCGGCGGCCCACAGCGCGTACAGCGACGGGACGTCGGCGGGCGTCGCGGTGCGGAATTCCATGGGGCTCCTCGGTGAGCGGGGCGCGTCGGTGCAGGTGGGGGTTTTGCGCGGGGCGGTCGGCGGCTTCGCCTTGACGGTTTGCTATAGCAAGAATAGTCTCGCATCCACGTTCTCGAGTGAACGATGCACGGCAACGAAGCACGTGCGAGGTCGGGCTGGACCTCGCACGAAGTGTCCATCCCTCGACCGTCCCCCCTCGCTGCCGAACATGTGGTTACGGTCGTGAATCGCCCCGATTCCGACGCCCACCGCATGTTCGAGGAGCGCCTTCCGCATGGTCGACCATCGCCGCACCGTCCCCGGCGTGGTGCTCGTCGACCTCGACAACACCCTCGTCGACCGGGCCGGGGCCTTCGCGGCCTGGGCCTCGGCGTTCGCGAGCGACCGCGGGCTCGGCTCCGACGCCGCCGCGTGGCTCGTCGAGGCCGACCGCGACGGCTACGCGCCCCGGGCCGTGCTCGCCGAGCGGATGCGCGCGCGGTTCCACCTGCCCGACGACGTCCCGCACCTGGTCGAGCGTCTGCTGTTCGAGCATCTTGCCTGGGTCGCGCCGTACCCGGGCGTGCCCGCGCGTCTCGACGCGCTGCGCTCGGCGGGGATCCCCGTCGTCGTCGTGACGAACGGGACGGTCGACCAGCAGCGGGCCAAGCTCGACCGGACCGGCCTCGCGGACCTCGTGCCGGGGGTCGTGATCTCGCAGGAGGCGGGCTTCGCGAAGCCCGACCGGCGGATCTTCGAGACGGCGCTCGCGGTGGCGGGTGTCCCGGGCGTCCCCGGAGCCCCAGGGGCCGGGGTCGCGTGGATGGTCGGCGACCATCCCGCCGCGGACGTCGGCGGGGGCCGGGACGCGGGCCTGCGGACCGGGTGGGTCGCGCACGGCCGGGCCTGGACCGAGGAGTGGGCGCCCGACGTCGTGCGCGGCTCGACGGTCGAGGTGCTCGACGCGCTCCTCGACCTGTCCCGCGAGGCGCGCCTGGCCCGATGATCGCCGAGCGTGGGCGTTCGGGCTGTCGGGATCGTCTCGTGACGACCCGGACTGCACGCTCGACGACGCTCGCGCCACCGACGCCCCGCCACCGCGCCGGTCAGGCGCGCCCGGCCTCCACCGTGGGCTCCTCGGCGACGTCGCCGTCCTCGGTGTGGCTCTCGAGTCGTGCCGCGGCCTCGCCGATGTGCTCGGCCATGACGGTCCGCGCCCGCTCGGGGTCGCCGCTCGCGATCGCGTCGATGATGAGGTTGTGCGTCTCGGCGTGCGCGACGCGGGCCTCGGGGTCGAGCGCCACGTTCGCGGCGCGCAGGAAGCCCGTGATCCGGGAACGGAGCTGGGACGTGATGGTCATGAGCATCCGGTGGTCGGCGAGCTCCCAGAGCTGCTCGTGGAAGCGTCGGTCGAGCTCGAACACGCGGGCCGAGCTGCCGCGCTCGGCCGCGTCGACCATCTGCTGCACGGTCTTGCGCAGGCGGGCCTCGGTCTTGGCGTCCCACTCGGCCTGCACGCGCACGACGACGAACTGCTCCAGGAGCGTGCGCAGGCTCGAGATCTCCTCGAGGTCGCGGCTCGTGAGCGCGGCGACGCGGGCCCCCCGGTGGGGGAGGCGTTCGACGAGCCCTTCCTCGGTGAGGCGGGTGAGGGCCTCGCGCACGGGGATGTGGCTCGTGCCGAGGCGTTCGGCGAGCTTGCGCTCGACCAGTCGCGACCCGGGCGCGAGGTCGCCGCTGAAGATGGCCTCTCGCAGCTCGACGGTCACGCGGTCGGCGACGTTCAGGTCGGGCACGCTCTTGAGCGCCATGGGTTCTCCGTAGTGTTCTGCGGTCCGATCCGGGAGGTGCCCCGAAGGATAGCGGTCGGCGAACCGGGCCCGGCTGCTCGCCCGCCGTGCGTGGTCGGGGCGAGGTCTGCGCGGGGCGCACCGTTGTGCCACCATCGAGGCGAAGGGCCACCGGACGGCTTGCCCCCTCACTACATGCTATAGCATTCGAGGGTTGACGCACAGGCTCGAGGAGGATCCATGGTGTCCCTGCACGACCAGGTGAAGGTGCCTGGTTTCCGCGGACTGGCAGGCGTAGCCCGCCGCGACGTCACACCGCCCGTGGGTATCCGCGCCCGCAACTGGGGCCCCGCCGACTGGAACGCCTCCCGGGGCACGCACCGCGCGATGACCCTCACCGCGATCGCCCTCGCGCAGGAGACGGAGGGCACCTCGCCGTCGCGCAGCACGCCCGACGGCGCCGCGCACCCCGCGCAGGTCGGCCCGCCCGACGGCGCCGCTCGCCCCGAGCGCCCCGCCGCTCCCCGGGCCGAACCGCTCGTCATGATCACCGTGGACGCCACGTGGTGGCGCCGCGTCGACGACGAGCGCGGCGTCCGGGACGCGGTCCTCGCGGGCCTCGACCTGGCGCCCGAGCGGCTGCTCGTCTCGTTGTCCCACACCCACGCCGGCCCGGTGCTGTGCAGCCACGACGCCGACCTCGAAGGTGGCGAGCTCGTCCCCGCCTACCTCGAGCACCTCGCGGCGCAGGCCGTCGACGCGGGCCGCGAGGCCGTGGCCTCGCTCGCCCCCGCCACGCTCGAGTGGACGACGGGACGCTGCTCGCTCGCGGCGGACCGCGAGCTGATCCTCGGCGCAGGCGGGTCGCACGGCGAGCCCGTCGACACGACACCTGGTGCGTCCGGCGCCACGACGTCCGCCGTGTCCGGCGCCACGACGTCCGCCGTGTCCGGCGCCACCGCGGACTTCGGGCTCCCCGTGATCGGGTTCAACCCGTCGGTCCCGCGAGCCGCCACCGACGACACGGTCGTGATCGGCCGACTCAGCCGGGTCGAGCCACACACCGGGCACGATCACCCGGCACCGACCGGGCACGACCACCCGCCGTCGACCGCCGACGCGAGCCGCTGCCCCGCCTGCGCGGCCGCCAGCGGTCCCCTGCCGACCACGACGCCCCTCGCGACGATCGTCAACTACGCGTGCCACCCCACGACGCTCGCGTGGCAGAACACCCTGGTCTCCCCGGACTACGTGGGCGCGATGCGCGACCTCGTCGAGGCGTCGACCGGGGCACCCGTCGCGTTCTTCCAGGGCGCCTCGGGCGAGCTGGCCCCGCGCGAGCAGTACACGGGGGACGTCGCGGTCGCCGACCGGCACGGCACCTCGCTCGGGCACGCGGTCCTCGCGGCGCTCGCCGAGCTGCCGCCCCCCGGCACGGCCCTCGAGCTCACGCACGTCGTGCAGTCCGGCGCGCCGCTGGGACTGTGGGAGCCGCGCCCCGCCGAGGGCTCGCGCGTCCTGCGCGCGGTGAGTGACGTCGTCGTGCTGGAGCTGCGGGACCTGCCGAGCCTCGCGCAGATGGAGGCCGAGTGGGCCGACATCGATCCGCGCAGCCGCGACGAGCGGCTGCGCCGCGCGCGCAACCTGCGCGACGGCTACGTGACCGGCCCGACCGTCGAGCACCCCACCTGGGTGTGGCAGATCGGGGACGGGTTCCTCGTCGCGCACCCGGGCGAGGCGTACTCGCGCTTCCAGCGCACGGTCCGCGAGCACGCGGGCGACCGTCCGGTCGTGGTCGCGAACCTGACCAACGGCCCGGGCTTCGTCTACCTGCCGACCGACCAGGCGTACGTGCGCGGCGCCTACCAGGCGTGGCAGTCGCCGCTCGCGCCCGGTTCGCTCGCGCGGCTCGAGCAGCACGCGAACCACCTCATCGACACCCTGGCGGCGACGACGCCCGCACCAGCGCAGACTTCCACGGAGGACCAGTGAGCACCACGACCACCCCGACCACGTCCGGCGCCCCGGCCGGCGCCCCGCTCCGCACCGCGATCGTCACGGGCGGCGCGGCGGGCATCGGCCGCCAGATCGCTGAGCGGCTCGCGGCCGACGGCCACCGCGTGGTGTGCGCCGACGTCGTCCAGCACGACCTGCCCGCGCTCGACCTCGCGGCCCTGCGCGCCGAGCCGGGCCTGGTCTGGATGCCCCTCGACGTCACGGACCACGCGGCCGTGGGGGCGGCGTTCGACGCGGTCGCCGCCGCGACCGGCAGCATCGACGTCCTGGTCAACAACGCCGGGATCCAGCGCCACCGCGGCATCGAGGACCTGACCTGGGACGAGTGGAAGGCCGTGGTCGACGTCAACCTGCACGGCGTCTTCACCTGCCTCCAGGCCGCGGGCCGGCACATGCTCGCCGCGGGCTGCGGCGCGATCGTCAACATCTCGTCGGTCTCGGCGCGCGGCTCCGCGGGCCGGGCCCCGTACTCGACGACCAAGGCGGCCGTGATCGGCCTGACCTCGACCGCGGGGGCCGAGTGGGCCGCGCGCGGGGTACGGGTCAACGCGGTCGCGCCCGGGTACATCGACACGGGCGTCTTCCGTCAGGGCGTCGCGGCCGGGACGCTCAAGGAGGAGACGATCCTCGCGCGCATCCCCGCGGGCCGCCTCGCCGACGCCTCGGAGATCGCGAACGCCGTGAGCTGGCTCGTGTCCGACGAGTCGCGGTACGTGATCGGCCAGACCCTCTACGTCGACGGTGGGTTCATCATCGACTACGGCGTCCCGCTCGCGAAGAAGCCGGAATGACGAGCCGGACCATGAGCCGGGGCGGGCTCGCGCGCATCACCGACGTCCGCACGTCGACGACCGTCGTGGCCCTGCCGCAGCCCCTGCAGCTCGGGGCCATGACGGTCACGCGCCGCGAGTACGTGGGCGTCCAGGTGCGTGCGGTGCTGCCCGACGGCACCGAGGTCACGGGAGTCTCCTACGCCCTGACGCGTGAGGCGCCCATGGCGGAGATCGTCGAGCGCCTCGTCGCGCCGCACGTCGTGGGCCGCGACCTCGCGGTCGACGACCCTGCCGCAGGGGTGCGGGCGGCGTGGGACGCCGCGCTGCGCGGCTCGGCGATCGTGGGGCGCGTGGGCCTGGTGCGCCGGGCGATCGGTCTGGTCGACGTCGCGCTGTGGGACGTCGCGGGCAAGGTCGCGGGGCTCCCGGTGTGGCGCCTCCTGGAGCGGTCGCTGCCCGACGCTGCCGCGCGCGTCCTGCCGTCGGCTCCCGGTCCGCGCGGGGAGTCTGCGCTGCCCGACGGCGCCGCTCAGGTCCCGTCGTCGGCCCGCCCCGGTCAGGAGCCGAGCGGGGACGCGGCCGGGCACGTCGTCCCGGCGCCGCGGCCCGCGATCCTCGTCGCGGCCTACCCGACCCCCGGTCGCACGGCCCGTGCCGTCGCCGACGAGGTGCTCGACCGTGCCCGCGAGGGCTGGCCGCTGCTCAAGATCTCGCGCTCGCCCGACCGCCACCTCATGCGCGACCTGCTCGCGATCCTGCGCGCCGAGCTGCCCGGGGTGACGGGCCGCGAGACCGAGGCCGGTCGCACCGGCGTCGTCGTGGACGTGGGCTTCGGCTGGCGCGACGCGGACGAGGCGCTCGCGGACCTCGACGCGTGGGGGATCGGCGGTCCCGCAGGGGCCGGAGCGCCCGCGCTCGCCTGGCTCGAGGACCCCGTGCTGCCCGAGGACGCCGCCGGCGCCGCGCGCATCCGCGAGGTCACGGGGCTGGCGCTCGCGATCGGCGACGAGGTCACGGACCCCGAGGTGTTCGCGCGGCTCGCTGCGCTCGGCGCGCTCGACGTGGCGCGCGTGGACGTGGTCGGGATCGGTGGCCTCACCGCGGCCGACCCCCTGGTCCGGTCCTGGCAGGACGCGGGGCTCGTGACGTCGAGCCACGTGTACCCCGAGGTCAGCGTGCACCTGGGCGGCGCCGCGGGGATCGGGGTCGAGACGTTCGAGCGGTCGCCGCAGGGCAACCCCTACGACCCGGCCCCGCTGCTCGTCGAGGGCGGGCCGACGTTCTCGGACGGCACGGCGCTGCCGCCCGAGGTCCCCGGCCTGGGCTTCACGCTCTCGCCCACGTACTTCACGTTCGACCCCACACCTTCGCTGCCGAGCATGCGGTTGGCGTCCGGCATCGACCCCGCGACGACGACCACCGCATGCTCGACGAACGACAACCGCATGCTCGGCGACCAGGAGGACCCATGACCGACCCGACCAGCACGCCCGGGGCGGGCTCCGCCGTCGGGCCGGACGGCGAGCGAGGACCGGGGGCCGCCCAGAGCCCGACCGGACAAGCCTCCGTGCCAGGACCAGCCGCGACCCGCAGCGTCGTGGTGACCGGGAGCGGCAAGGGCATCGGCCGGGCCATCGCGGCGCGGCTGACCGCGGACGGGTGGGCCGTCGTCGGGCTCGAACGCAGTGCCGGGTCGGGGACCGTCGAGGAGGGAATCTGCGCGGCCGTGGTGCTCGCCGACTCGCGCGACCGTGAGTCGCACCGCGAGGCCGCGCGCGTCGCCCGGACCCTCGCGCCGCTCGCAGGCTGGGTCAACAACGCGGGCATCACCCGGACCACGCCGCTGCACGCGCTCGGCGACCCCGCGCGCGCCGAGGAGATCGAGCGCACGGCGCGCGACGTCGTCGAGATCAACGGCCTGGGCTACCTCTGGGGGGCCGCCGCCGCGGTCGAGGCGTTCACCGACCAGGTTGGCGGTGGGTCGATCGTGAACGTCGGGTCGATCCACGGGCGGTCGTCGTTCGTCGACCACGCGGCCTACGAGCTGACCAAGGGTGGGATCGACGCCCTCGCACGCAGCGTCGCCGTCACGTACGGGCGGTACGGCATCCGGGCCAACACCGTCGCACCGGGCGGGGTGCGCACGCCGCACCTCGACGCGCAGATCGCGCACGCCGTCGACCCCGAGGCGGAGGAGCGCGGGCTCGCCGAGGGCCCACCGCTCGGGCGCATCGCCGAGTCGTCGGAGATCGCGGCCGTGGTCGCGTTCCTGCTCTCGGACGAGTCGTCGTACGTGTCGGGCCAGTCGATCGCGGCCGACGGCGCGTGGACCGCGTCGTTCGGCACGCTGCCGCACGACGTAGAGCTCGACGCGCGGTACGGGCTCGACTGACGGGCGTCCCGATGCGCTGCCGGGCGGGCTGCCCTAGCCGTCGAGGACGGCCCGGCCCAGGTGGCGCCGCGCGCGGTGCAGCCGCGACTTGACCGTGCCCTCGGGAAGCTCGAGGAACGCGGCCGCGTCGCGCGTCGTGACGTCGTGGAGGATGCAGAGGTCGGCCACCTCGCGCAGCGCGGAGGGAAGAGCCGCGATCTCGCGGCGGGCACGACCCGCGAGGATCGCCGCGAGCACGCTCGCCTCGGCGCCGTCCGCCGACGGCGCGGACCGCCCGTGCACCTGCGCGACGCGGGCCACCAGCCAGCGGTGCCGCCGAGCGGCCCGCTGCTCGTTCGAGCAGAGGTTGGCCGCGGTCGCGAGGAGCCACGGGAGCACCGAGTCGCGGACGACCATCTCCCGCCGTCGGCGCCACGCCGCCAGGAACACGCCCGAGGTCAGGTCCTCGCACCGCCCCGTGACGTCGTCGTGCAGCCCGCCCGACGTCAGCAGCGCGCGGCACAGGCCGTGGACACGCCGCGAGTAGCGCCGGTAGACGACCGCGAACGCCTGCTCGTCACCCTCCTGGACCCGGCTCCAGAGGTCCACCTCGGCCACGGACCCCTCGTCGAACACCGACGACTGCTCACGCATCACTGCCCCCTGGTGCTGCCCGCCTGCGGGTACCGCTCCGCCCCTGCCCGTACGGTGGCACCCCTCCGACCATCGTCACCCGCGGGTCCTGCGCAGGCGAGAGGAAGCGGCCTCGGGCAGCGTCCGTGCCCGGGGCCCGGTCCCTCGATCCGGCCAGCCCCGTCAGCGAGCACCCACCCGGGGCCGGTCGATGTACCCGACCGCGTGGAACCACCGGACGTACGCGTCGAGCATCTCGGCGTCGACCGGCGGGCAGGCGATGCCGCTCCCGGCGAGGTCCTCGTCCGCCCGCTCCCGGCCGAACCGCGGGAACGTCCCCTCGAAGTAGAGCTCCTTGACCGTGAGCGTGCTCGACGACGCGATGTTCGTGAAGATCGGCAGGAACGACACGATCGGGTGCTCCGGGTGCGCCCTGCAGAACTCCGACAGGTCGTGCAGCCAGGTGTCGTAGTCGACGACGTCGATCGGGTGACCGTGCGCGCGCAGCCGCTCGACCATGAGCCCCAGCAGCGCGTACCGGGGGTTCGTGAGGTGGTACGTCTGCCCCTGCGCGGGCCGGGTCTGCGCGAGGTGCACCACGGCGCGGGCCAGGTGGTCGACCGGCACGAAGTCCAGGGGCAGGTCGACGTCCGGAGCCCGGCCCATCTCGACGATCGCCTTGAAGAACGCGCAGATCGCGGCCTCGGTGTTCCAGTGGCCGTCCACGGTGCTGCCCGTGATCTCGTAGGGCCGGTGGACCACGACGGGCAGCCCCCGCGCCGACGCCGCACGCAGGATCTGCTCGGCCACCCACTTGCTCTCCGGGTAGCCCATCGACAGCCGTTCGACGTGGTCGAGCGGGGTGTCCTCGGTGACGTGCCGGACGGCCGCGGAGCCCGAGCCCGCCAGCACGGCGATGGTCGAGACGTAGTGGAGCGGGACGCCGCCGCCCGCCTCGGCCAGCTCGACCAGGCTGCGCGTGCCGTCGACGTTCGTCCGCCGCAGCCACTCGTAGGGGTAGACGAAGTTCACGTGGGCGCCCGAGTGGTAGATCAGGTCGGTGCGTGCGGCGAGCGCCTCCCACGCCGCGTCGTCCAGCCCGAGGCGGTGGGCCGTGAGGTCCCCGGGCACGGCGACGACCCGGTCGGCATCGAGGGGACCGTGGCCGTACCTGCGCTGTGCCGCGAGCACGCGAGCCATGGCGGCGTCCTCGTCGGCAGCGCGGACGAGGCAGCGGACCGTGGCGCCCGTGCGGTCGACGAGCTCGCGCAGCAGCGCGGAACCGAAGAACCCCGTCGCGCCCGTGAGCAGCACCTCGGCGGGAGGATCGGACCGAGGGGCCCGGTCGACCGGGACCGGCCGGGAGAGCAGACGGACGTCGGGGCGCCACCGGTCGGTGCCGTCGGCCCCCGGGGCGCCGGTCGGGTGCACCCGGATCCCGTCGACGACCGCCGCGAAGGCCGCAGGGCGCGGGTCCGACAGCAGGCCGCGGATCAGGTCGTGGCCGTGGGCGCCGTCGAGCGACAGCGACGACTGGACGCGCGCGATGAGCTGCGCCGCCATGAGCGAGTTGCCGCCCAGCGCGAAGAAGTCGCCGTCCGGGTCGACGACGTCGAGCGCGAGGGTCTCGCGCCAGGCGTGCTCGACGGCCTCGCGGGCGTCCCGTGGTGCGTCCGCCCCGTCCTCGGTGGCGGGGCGGGTCGCGGTGGCCGCCGCCCGGTCGGCGAGGACGCGTCGGTCGACCTTGCCGTTCGTGGTGAACGGGAGGGCCTCGACGGGCACGACCGTCGCCGGGAGCATGTAGTCGGGCAGGGAAGCGGCGAGCGCACGGCGGACCGAAGCAAGGTCGGGGACCGGCGCCTCGGGCCTCGCGGGGGTGCAGAAGGCGACCAGGACCCGGCTCGTGCCGTCCTCGACCGCCACGACAGCGGCCTCCCCGACTCCCTCGATCGCCGAGAGAGCCCTCTCGATCTCGGTGAGCTCGATCCGGTGACCGCGGACCTTGACCTGGTCGTCGAGCCGTCCGCGGAACTCCAGGAGACCGGCCTCGCCCCACCGGACCTGGTCCCCGGTCCGGTAGTACCTGACCGGGGGAGTGCCGTCGATGCTCAGGTGCACGAAGCGCCGGGCGGTCTCCACCGGGTCGCCCAGGTAGCCGGCCGCGAGACCGTCTCCGGCGATGTGCAGCTCGCCGTCGTCGCCCGGGGCGACCGGGGAGCCGTCCGGGTCGAGGACGGCGACCGAGACGTAAGGGAGCGGGGTGCCGATCGGGACGGGCCCGTCGTCGCTCTCGCCGAGGACGTGCGCGACGGCCACGACCGTCGTCTCCGTCGGCCCGTAGCCGTTGACGACGTGCGTGGCCCGTCCCACGGCCCGTGCGGCGAGGGCAGGGTTCAGGACCTCGCCGCCGGCGATCGCGTGACGCAGGCCGTCGAAGACCTCCGGGCAGGACCGGGCGACGTGGTGGAAGACCCCTGTCGTGAAGAAGACCGAGTCGATCGCCGCGGCCCGGAGCGTGTCGCGCAGCGCGGCAGGAGCGAGGAGCAGCGACTGGTCGACGATCACCAGGCACGCTCCCGACAGGAGGGTGGGCCAGATCTCGAGCGTCGACGAGTCGAACGACAACGAGGCCGCGTGCATGAAGCGGTTCGCGGGGTCGAGGACGAGGAAGCCGTTGTCGGTCGCCAGGCGCAGGACGCTCCGCTGACGCACGGCCACGGCCTTGGGCGTCCCCGTCGAGCCGGACGTGAACATCACGTACGCCGTGCGGTCGAGGTCGGACGGGAGGTCGCCGCCGGCGGCGTCCCCCGCGAGCCCGTCGCCCGGTTGCCCGGCGCGGTCCGGTGCGCGGTCCGGTACGTGGTCCGCCCCGGGGAGGTTCGGTGCGAGGTCCACGACGTCGACCCCCTCGGGGGCGTCCGCCCGGCTCCCGGCCGGGCGGACCGCGAGGGTCACGCCTGCGGTGTCGAGCATCGCGCGGACGCGCACGGCGGGCAGGTTCGCGTCGACCGGCACGTAGGCGGCCCCTGCCCGCAGGATGCCGAGCATCGTGGCGCAGGTCTCCGCGGACCGGTCGCCGAGGACGGCGACGGCCGCGCCGGGCGAGACGCCCTCGGACCGGAGCCGGCGCTCGACCTGCCGGGAGGCTTCCTGCAGGTCCCGATAGGTCCAGCGGCCCGTGTCCCACTCGACGGCGCTGCGGTTCGGCCAGGTGTCGGCGACGGCGTCGAAGGCATGGGGGACGGAGGAGGCGTGGCGGACCCTCTCCAGGGTCGGCTCGCTCGCCGCGGCGCGGGCGTCGGTGGTGCCGGTCTGCGCGGGGCGCGGCTCGTGCCGGCTCGTCGTCATGGTCGGTCTCCTCGTCGCCAGAAGTGGTTCATCGCGATCGGGTCCTCGGGGAAGGGGCGGAGCTCGGTCACGCGTCCCTGCTCGATGCGGTAGACGTCCGCGAACCGGGCGCTCACGTCCTCGCCGTCCCGCCGCGCCGAGTCGACGGCGATCACGACCCCGCCGGTGTCGTCGACCAGGACGCGCTCGACGGCGGCGTGCGAGGTGCCGCCGGTGATCGCCGCCATCTGCGCGAAGGCTCCGAAGACCTCGTCGCGGCCGCGGAAGGTGCCCGAGATCTGGGTCGCTCCCGGGATCACCATGGTCATGTCGTCGGCGAAGAGCTCTTTCAGTCGGTCGACGTCGCCGCGGTTGAACGCGCGGTAGACCTCGTCGAGGATCGCTCGGTGCTCGGTCGCTGCCATCTGCTGGCTCCCTGCTCGGTGGACGGACGGGTGCGAGGGGTCCCTCGTCCTGGTCAATGTCCGGCAGGGTGGGCGGGGTTCGCACGGATCGATCGAGACCGGCCCCCTCCAGTACAGGATTCCCTGGATTCAGGATCCCGTGTACTGTCCGACGCATGGAGACCGTCACCCTCACGCACACGGCCGCGCTCGCGCGCCTCGGGCACGCGCTGTCCGACGAGACGCGTACGCGCATCCTGCTCACGCTGCGCGAGGCCCCCGCCTACCCCTCGGACCTCGCAGACGCACTCGGCGTCTCCCGCCAGGTCATGTCCAACCAGCTCGCGTGCCTGCGCGGCTGCGGGCTCGTCGAGGCGATCCCCGACGGTCGCCGTACCTGGTACCGCCTGGCCGACAGCCACCTCGCGCCCGCCCTCGACGACCTGCTCCGCCTCGTCGTCACGGTCGACCCGACGTGCTGCTCGCCCGACGGGTGCACGTGCTCATGACCTCGGTGTCGATCGGTCCTCGGCCGCCCCTAGGCCTCGCCCCCGCCCCCGCCCGCAGGGCCCTCCTCGAGCGCCGCGTGCGCTGGATCGTCTCGGCGACCATCGCCTACAACGTGGTCGAGGCGGTCGTCGCGATCACCGCCGGGCGCATCGCGTCCTCGGCCGCGCTCGTCGGGTTCGGCCTCGACTCGGTGGTCGAGGTGCTGTCCGCCGCAGCCGTGGCGTGGCAGTTCGCGGCCCCCGACCCGCACCGCCGCGAGCGGACCGCGATGCGCCTCATCGCGGTGTCGTTCTTCGGCCTCGCGGTCTTCGTGAGCGTCGACGCGGTGCGCACCCTGCTGGGAGCCTCCGAGCCCGACCACTCGACCGTCGGGATCGTGCTCGCGGCCGTGAGCCTCGCGATCATGCCGTTACTGTCCTGGTTCGAGCGTCGCACGGGCCGTGAGCTGGGCTCGGCCTCGGCCGTCGCGGACTCGCGCCAGACGCTGCTGTGCACCTACCTGTCCGCGGTGCTGCTCGTGGGCCTGCTGCTGAACTCGACCCTGGGCTGGACGTGGGCCGACCCGATCGCGGCCCTCGTCATCGCCGCCGTCGCGATCAAGGAGGGCGTCGAGGCCTGGCGCGGCGACGCGTGCTGCTCGCCCGTCGCGGCGCTGCACGCCGACGGTGCTGCGCCGCACCCCGCGCCCGACGCTCGCCACGAGCGTGGGGAGGCTGCGCCGTCGGGCACGGACGCTCGCCCGGGCAGCGCGACGCCCGACGGCGACGGCTGCTCCTGCTGCGCCGACTGACGCCCGCGCGACGGCAGGCCGCGCCCGGCTCCGATGGCGGCCCCGGACGACCCGACCTACGGTCGAGGAGGACCCGCCCGGACCGGACGGCGTCCTCCGAGTACCGACGACGGAACGAGGCGTGTGGTGGCAACACTGACCGTGTGGAAGTTCGAGACTCCCGAGGGTGCGCAGCAGGCGGAGGACGCCCTGCTGGCGCTGCAGAAGCAGGAGCTCATCCAGGTGCAGGACGCGGCGATCGTGTCGTGGGAGGAGGGGAAGAAGAAGCCCAAGACACATCAGTCGAACAACACGACGGGCATCGGCGCGCTGGGCGGCGCGTTCTGGGGCCTGCTGTTCGGGATCATCTTCTTCATCCCGCTCATCGGCGTCGCGATCGGCGCGGCGTCCGGGGCGCTCGCGGGGTCGCTGACCGACGTGGGCATCGACGACGACTTCATCGACTCGGTGCGGTCCAAGGTGACGCCGGGGACGTCGGCGCTGTTCGTCATGACGTCCGGTGGGGTCATGGACCGCGTGCACGACGCGCTCAAGGCGCAGGGCATCCACGGCGAGCTCATCCAGACGAACCTGTCGGCCGACGAGGAGGCCAAGCTCCGCGCGGCCTTCGACGACGCGGTCTGAGAACCTCCGCACCCGCGAGACGTACGGCCCCGGTCCATCGCGGACCGGGGCCGTCGTCGTGCCGCCGCCGCCACCGCCGCCGTCACCGCCGCCGCCGACGGGGCGGTGAGGCGGCCCGACCCTCACGCAACCTGCACGCCGGCGGGCCCGGCGCCCCGCCGGATCGGGCGTAGCGTCGAGACATGTCCGGAAACGCGACGCACGGACGGGCCGGGACGCTGCGCGGCAGGGGCGCGGCACCCGGGGAGGCGGGCCAGGGCCGGCCGACCTCGCGTCGGCGACGTCCCGACCGAGGACGAGGGGCGTCGTCGCCGAGCGGCGAGTGACGAGGACCCCGTGGACACCGAGCCCCCCGCCTGCCGCTGCCGGGAGCGGGGACCGGGAGGCCCGGGAGGCCGGGCCGGCCCCCGCGCTAGGAGCGCACGAGCGTGATCGCCTGCGCGCGGTCGCGGACCCCGAGCTTGGTGAAGATCGCGTTGATGTGGGTCTTGACGGTCGTCATGCCGACGACGAGCCGCTCGGCGATCTCGGTGTTGCTCAACCCCTGCCCCACCAGCTCCAGGACCTCGCGCTCCCGGGCGGTCAGGGCGGGGAACCGGCGGGACAGCGGCAGCGAGGCGGCCGGGGCCGAGACCGTCCCCACGTGACGTCCGGTCAACGACCCGACGAGCACCTCGCTGACCGCGGGGGCCAGGAGCGTCTGACCGAGCGCGACCGTGCGGATCGCGTTCGCGACCTCTGCCCGCCCGGCGTCCTTGGTGAGATAGCCGCGGGCCCCGGCACGCAGTGCGCCGAGGATCGAGGCGTCGTCGGCGTGGGTCGTCAGGACGAGCACGGCGGTGGCGGGGTGCTGGGCGAGGATCCGGGTCGTGGCCTCGACCCCGTCGACCCCCGGCATGCGCAGGTCCATGAGGATCACGTCGGGGTGCAGTGTCGCGGCGAGCCTCACGGCCTGCCCGCCGTCGGAGGCCTCGCCGACCACCTCGAAGTCGGGGACGAGCGAGAGGACCGTGACGAGGCCGTCCCGCACGATCGCCTGGTCGTCGACGACGAGGAGCCGGATGCGCTCGTCGTTCATCGCAGGGCCACGGCGACGCTGACCGTGAACGACTCGGCCCGGTCGTCGACCTGGACCGCGCCGCCGAGCGGGAGGGCGGCGACCCGGTCGCGCATCCCGGTGAGCCCGTGACCAGCACCTGTCTCGGCGAGGGACGAGCGCGGGCCGGGCGAGCGGGGAGTGGTGAGCGTGAGGTGCACGCGAGCATCGTCCCAGACGATCGTCGCCCGGACGGGCATCCCGGGGGCGTGCTTGCGCGCGTTGCTGAGCCCTTCCTGCAGCGCGCGGTGGACCACTGCGGACTGCGCGTCGTCGAGCGTGCGAGGCGCTCCCGTCTCGACCAGGCGCACGGTGCCGCCGAGGTCCCGATGATCGGCGAGGAGCGAGTCGAGGTCGTCCTCGGGACGTGCGAGGGGTGCGAGGGTGCTGACCACGGAGCGTGCCTCGCGCAGGCCCGACGCGGCCAGCCGTCGTCCGGCCGCGACGCGGGACGTCGCCCCGGCCACGTCCCCCACCTCGAGCAGGGCCTCGATCGCGTCGAGCTGCACGACGAGGCCGCCCAGGCTGTGCGCCAGGACGTCATGGATGTCCCGCGCGATCCGGGCGCGCTCCTCGAGGGCCGCGGAGCGGACGCGGTCGTGCGCGGCGACGAGCCGCTCGGCCGCGAGGAGCTGGGCGCCGGCGGCCGCGAGGCGCGACTGCCGACGGCTGAACCCCAGGGTCGCCGCGAGCACGAACACCGCGACCATCCCGAGGA
The DNA here is from genome assembly GCF_016907235.1 of Oerskovia jenensis. Taxonomy (NCBI): domain Bacteria; kingdom Bacillati; phylum Actinomycetota; class Actinomycetes; order Micrococcales; family Cellulomonadaceae; genus Oerskovia; species Oerskovia jenensis. Next base: position 1,605,401 of record NZ_JAFBBO010000001.1, on the reverse strand, counting down.
CGAGCACCGCGGGGACGTCGCCGCGGACGACCAGGAAGACTCCCTGGAGCACGACCGCCGTCGCGGCGATCCCGATCCCGTAGCCCAGCGGGCGGGCGGGTCGGCCGATCGACATGACGACGGCCGCGAAGGCGGGTGCGATCGTCAGGCCACCCGTGGGGACCACGACGAGCGCGCCGCAGACCGTCATCACGACCTCGGCGGCAGTGGTCGTGCCGACGCGTCGCAGCGGGACGAGCACGCGGACGACCCAGGCCGCGACCGCGACCAGCCCCAGCCACAGGACCAGGGGCGCGGGAGCCTGAGCGGGGGGCCCCACGAGCTGGGTCACCAGCACGTAGGCGACCACCGCCGCCCCGACCAGGTTGAGGATCTGCCCGGTCCGGCTGTGCCCGGTGTCGGCCGCGAGGACCTGTCGCCGGAGGGCGTCGGAGGCGGCGCCACGAGGCGCTGCGGGGGAGTCCTCGGTGAGGGGGGTCGTCGTCACGGGACCATCATGCGACCTGCGCGGGCGCGCGGAGGGGCGTGCCCAGGAGGTCGGACGGTGTGCGCTCACGAGCGAGACGACCCGCCCGGGTGGTGACGACCAGGACACGTGCCGCCCGGTTGGCCGCGAGCAGCAGCAGGATCACACCGGCCGAGGTGGCGAGGTGAGCTCCGGCGGCGCCCGCGAGCGTGCCGGTCACCAGGCGTGCCACGATCAGCGCGATCCACAGGGCGAGGGCCACCCACCCGGCACGAGCCTCGAGCGTGGCTCCCGCGGCCGACGCGCGGGCCCGACGGCGGGCCGTCACCCCCGGGGCCGGTGCGGCGGCGGGGTCGATCGTCCGGAACGAGGTCATCGCACCGATGACCGTTCCCACGCCGACCGAGACCACGAGCTCGCTCGTGACCACGACCAGGTCGAGCGCGGTCGGTCGGGCAGCGACCACCGACGAGAGGGACAGCAGGCCGACCGCACCGAGGACCGCGGGGAGCGTCCACAGGCGCGCGGAGACCGCCCGCCAGGTCGTCTGGCGGTAGCCGAGCCAGCAGAGGACGGCGACGGCGATCAGTGCGGGCTCGAGGTTCTCGGGGTTCACGGAGGGCTCCTGGGGTGAGGCGGGGACGACGTCCTCAGCCTGCTCGGGCCGAGAGTCCGTGCCCACGACCCGTGGGTGGAGATCCGGGTGGAGATCCCGGGAGCTGCCGGGTGGAGGTCGTCTCGGCGGCCGCGTCCGGGCAGAGCGAAGCCCGGTCGATCAAGGGGGGTGACCGACCGGGCTCCGCGTCCGTGGGGGCGTCAGGCCTTGAGCATGCTCGCCCGGGTGATGACGCCGTCCTGGACCTCGAAGGTGGCGATGGTCTCGCCCGACCCGTTCGAGGTCGACACGATCTCGCGTGCGACCACCCATCGCTCACCGTACGCCACGGAGGCGTCGATTGTGCAATGCACATCGCCGGTTGCAAAGCGGGGGCCGTAGAAGGCGCGCAGCGCGTCCTGGCCGACGATCGGCTCGGGTGTCACGCCCACGACCACGACGTCCTGGGCGTAGGTCGCGAGGAAGCGTTCGAGGTCGTGCGCGTTGAACGCGTCGACCTGCTCGGTGACCACGGCGTGGGCGGTCGGGTTCTGCGTCATGCGGGTCCTCGTCTCGGGTGGGGAGTCGTGCGCCGTGCGGGCGAGGGGTGCCCGACGGCGGTGCGCGCCGCGCGCGCCCAGGTCCGGCCGGCCGGGGTGCGGCCGGGGACCGGTGGGTCAGTCGATGCGGACGCCGCCGTTGATGTCGTACGTGGCGCCCGTGACGAACCCGGCCCGCGGGGAGGCGAGGGACGCGATGACCCATGCGACGTCGTCGGGCGTGCCGAACCTGCCCAGCGGGATCGAGGACGTGAGGGCCTCGCGACCCGCGTCGTCGAGCTGGTTGGTGATGTTGCTCGTGACCGGGCCGGGCGTGACCGCGTTGGCGCGGATGCCCTCGTCGGCCAGGAGGCGCGCGAAGCTGCGCGTGATCGCGAGGAGCGCGCCCTTGCTCGCGGCGTAGTGGACGCCGGTCTTGAGCGCGCCCTGCTGGCCCGCGATCGAGGCGACGTTGACGATGCTGCGGTCGACCGGCTCCTCGCCCTCGGGGGCCGCGGCCGCCCGCAGGAGGGGGAGCGCGGCTCGCGTCAGGACGAACGTGCCGCGTGCGTTGGTCTCCATGACGGCATCCCACTCGTCGAGCTCGATGTCGTCGAGCGCACGGTAGGGGCACATGCCGCCGTTGTTGACCAGGACGTGGAGCCTGCCCCACTGCCGGTCGACCCGCGTGACGAGCTTCTCGACCGACGCGACGTCGCGCAGGTCGAGGCGCGAGACGTGACAGCTCGCGCCCAGCTCGGTCGCGAGGTCCGCGGTCGTGCGGGCCCCGAGCTCGTCGTGGGCGTAGGTGAGCCAGAGGTCGTATCCGTCGCGGGCGAGCTGGAGGGCGGTCGCGGAACCGATCCCGGAGCTGGCGCCTGTGATCAGCGCAAGTCGTCGAGCCATGACTTGAACGCTATAGCAAATTACGCCGACCGCAAGCATCCTGTCCGCGGACACTGGCCGTCAGTTGCTAGATGCTATAGCATTTCGGCTCATGAACCCCGACACCGTCGTCATCACCGACTGCGACCTCCCGGGCACCGCGTGCGAAGACACCGTCACGGCCGCCGGCCTCGGTGTCGTGCGCGGGACGGCCCGCACGGAGGACGACGTCATCGCCCTCGTCCGCGACGCCGCGGCCGCAGGTGCCGCCCCGTCCGCCCTGGTCGTCCAGTGGGCGCCCCTCACCGCCCGCGTCCTCGACGAGATCGAGGGCGTGCGCTTCGTCAGCCGCATGGGCATCGGCTACGACATGGTCGACGTCGCCGCCGCGACCGAGCGCGGGATCGCCGTCGCCAACACCCCGACCTACTGCATCGAGGAGGTCGCGTCCCACACGGTCGCGATGGTCCTGGGCCTCAGCCGCGGGCTCGTCGGCTACGACCGCGCCGTGCGCGACGGCGTCTGGGCCGCGACCGCCCCGCGCCCCATGGCCGCTCGCCTGTCCGCGACCACCGTGTCCGTGATCGGGTACGGCCGGATCGGGTCGCTCGTCGCGCGCAGCTGCGCCGCGCTCGGCTACCGCGTCCTGGTCCACGACCCCTTCGTGCCCGACGTCGAGGTCGCCGCGGCCGGCTACCTGCCCGTGACCCGTGAGCAGGCCGTGACCGAGGCCGACGTGCTGAGCCTGCACGCCCCGCTCAGCGAGGCCACGCGCCACCTGCTCGACGCCGCGTCGATCGCGACCATGAAGCCCGGCGCGGTCGTGGTCAACACGTGCCGCGGCCCGCTGATCGACGAGGACGCGCTCGCCGACGCGCTCGAGGGCGGGCACCTGGGCGCCGCGGCCCTCGACGTGTTCTCGCACGAGCCGCTGCCCGCCGACTCGCGCCTGCGCACGCTCGACCAGGTGCTGCTCAGCCCGCACGCAGCGTGGTTCTCGCCCGAGGCCATGGCCGACCTGCCCGTGCACACCGCGCGCAACGCGATCGACTTCCTCGCGGATCGTCCCGTCGGCTCGATCGTCAACCCCGACTACGCGCGCGCCCTGGCACGCTGACCTTCCCGTCCTCCGACCCCTGGAGCAACCCCGTGCAGCACCTGCAGCTCATGCGCCTCGGCCTTCCCGGCCAGGAGCGCCCCGTCGTCCGCACCGCCGACGGCACCACGTACTCGCTCGACCCCCTGACCCGTGACGTCGACGGTGCGTTCCTCGCGGACGACGGCGTCGCCAGGGTCCGCGCGGCCCTCGACGCGGGCGAGCTGCCCGTCGTCGCGGACGCCGACGCGCTGCGCGTCGGGGCCCCGGTCGCCCGCCCCACGGCCGTCGTGTGCGTCGGCATGAACTACGCCGCGCACGCCGCCGAGTCCGGCTCCGAGCCGCCGACCGTCCCGATCATCTTCTGGAAGCACTCCAACACCGTCGTCGGCCCCGACGACGACGTCCTGCTTCCCCCGGGCGCGCTGAAGGTCGACTGGGAGGTCGAGCTCGCGATCGTCATCGGGAAGAAGGCCCGCTACCTCGCGTCCCCCGCGGACTCGGCCGCGCACGTCGCCGGGTACACGGTGTCCAACGACGTGTCCGAGCGTGACTACCAGATGGCCGTCTCGGGCGGCCAGTGGTCCAAGGGCAAGAGCTGCGAGACCTTCAACCCGATGGGTCCCGCGCTCGTCCCGGCCGACCAGGTCGACGCCTCGAACCTACGCCTGCGCTCGTGGGTCAACGGGGAGATCCGTCAGGACTCCTCGACGGCCGACATGATCTTCGACGTCGACTTCCTCGTGTGGCACCTGTCGCAGTACATGGTGCTCGAGCCGGGGGACGTCATCAACACCGGGACGCCCCAGGGCGTCGCGCTCTCGGGCCGTTTCCCGTACCTGGTCGACGGCGACGTCATGGCCGTCGAGATCGAGGGCCTGGGACGCTGCGAGCAGAAGGTCCGCGACGCGGTCGTGTGATCCTGTCCTGCGCCCGCCGAGATGCTGCTCGTGGTCGCCCCGCCCACCACGGCGGCGACCACGAGCAGCATCTCGGCGCGGGGATCAGCCCGCGAACGGCAGGACCGGCAGGCCCCGCACACCAGGGACGACCCGGAAGACCGACCCCGCGTCGAGCTCGGGCTCGAACGGCTCGCCGATCATGAGCCGTGACGTCGTGATGAACAGCTCGTCGAGGTCCGCACCGCCGAACGTGCACGCCGTGACGTGCGAGGCGGGCAGGTCGACCACGGTGGTCAGCGTCCCGTCCGGCGCGTAGCGGTGCACCGCGCTGCCGCCCCACAGCGCGACCCACACGCCGCCCTCGGCGTCGACCGTGAGCCCGTCGGGCAGGCCGTCCGCGCGCGGGATCTCGACCAGGACCCGCCGGTTCGCGAGGGGCTCGTCCGCGCCGGCGTCGTAGTCGAACACGTCGACCCGGGACGTGAGCGTGTCCACGTAGTACGCCAGCGTGCCGTCGGGCGAGAAGCCCAGCCCGTTCGAGCACGTGACGCCCGACAGCACGAGGCGAGCGGCGCCGTCGGGCTCGACGCGGAACAGGGCGCCCGCGCCCGACCGGTCGTCGAACGGCATGGACCCCGCGTAGAACGCGCCGTCCGGGGTGGTCGAGCCGTCGTTGAGGCGGACCGTCGGGTCGCTCCAGAGCTCGGGGAAGGGGCGCACGGGGGAGTCGGGCGCCTCGTCGTCCACGAGCGCGAGCCCACGCTCCAGCCCGACGACGTAGCCGCCCCGGGAGCGCGGGCGCACCATGGTCGCGTAGTCACCCACGTGGCGGCGGGACACCGTGGCGTCGGGCTGCAGGGTCAGGAGGTCGCCGGCCATCATGTCGACGAACCGCAGCCCGCCCCAGGTCGGGGACCACACGGGCCCCTCGCCGTGGTGGGCGACAGGACCGGTGATGTTCTCGGCACGCATGAGGCTATTGTCCCGGACCGTCGAGGGGGACGTGCGCAGCCGCCGAGGGGGACGGCCCGGGCCCCGAGGGGGACGCGAGGCGTACCCTTGGCCCCATGACAACGCGCAACTGGTGGTGGCTGCCCTCGCAGCCGTGACCAGTCGTGTCCCCGAGCTGCCCTCCGTGCAGCCCGGGTCGGCCCTCCGTCGCCTCCGGCGAACGAGGGCGGCTCCTGACCCCAGGAGCACCATGACCCTCACCAGCGCGGCCACCGCCGCAGCCACGACCCCAGCCCAGGGGACCCGCCCGCCCGAGGCGGGCTCCGCCGTCGGGACCCTCGACGCAGCCCGTGCCCGCAGCCTCGAGGTCGAGGCGCGGATCGCCGCGAACCCCGCGGAGTTCCGCGTCCTGACGGGCGAGCGCCCGACGGGCGCGCTGCACATCGGGCACTACTTCGGGACCATCGCGAACCGCGTGCGGCTCCAGCAGGCGGGCGTCGAGGTCTTCCTGATCCTCGCCGACTACCAGGTCATCACCGACCGCGACGAGGCAGGCGACCTGCGCGCGACCGTGCGCGAGATCCTGCTCGACTACCTGGCGGCCGGGATCGACCCGGACCGGACCACGGTCTTCACGCACAGCGCCGTCCCCGCGCTCAACCAGCTCCTGCTGCCGTTCCTGAGCCTCGTGAGCGTCGCCGAGCTCGACCGCAACCCGACCGTCAAGGCAGAGACCGCGGCCACGGGCGGCCGGGCCATGAGCGGGCTCATGCTCACCTACCCCGTGCACCAGGCCGCCGACATCCTGTTCTGCCACGGCAACCTCGTGCCCGTGGGGCAGGACCAGCTCCCGCACCTCGAGACGACGCGCACGATCGCGCGCCGCTTCAACCAGCGGTACGCCGCCGCGAGCCCGTACTTCCCGGAGCCCGACGCGCTGCTCGCGCCCTCGCCCACGATCCTCGGGACCGACGGGACCAAGATGAGCAAGAGCCGCGGGAACACGCTGCCGCTCGGGGCGGGCGAGGACGAGACGGCCCGGTGGGTCAAGCGGGCCAGGACCGACGCCGAGCGGGCCATCACCTACGAGCCCGAGACCCGACCCGAGGTCGCAAACCTCCTGACGATCGCGTCGCTGTGCACGGGGCGCACGCCCGAGCAGGTCGCGGACGAGGTCGGCGACGCGGGAGCCGGGAGGCTCAAGGCGCTCGTGACCGAGGCGCTCGTCGAGCACCTGCGCCCGATCCGCGCGCGGCGGGCGGCGCTCGCAGCAGGTGACGGACCCGACGTGCTCGACCTCCTCGCGCGCGGCAACGCGCGGGCCAACGAGATCGCGGACCGCACGCTCGACGACGTGCGCGAGCTCATGGGCATGGTCTACCGCCGAGGGTGACGTGGCTGGCTGCCGGGGGTGACACGAACGCTCGCCGAGGGTGACATCAGATGTCACCCTCGGCGAGCGTGTCGGTCACCCTCGGCGAGAAGGGGCTCAGCCGGGTCCTCGTCTCACTCGGCCCCGAGGCGCGACCGCAGACGCGCGAGCTGCGCCCACAGCTGGTCCGGGACCCGGTTGCCGAACGTGTCGAAGAACTCGCTCGTGAGCTCGGTCTCCGCGAGCCACGAGGCGGCGTCGACCTCGAAGAGCGCCTCCAGGTCGCCTTCCGGCAGGTCGAGCCCGTCGACGTCCAGCGCACCGGGCGCCGGCAGCAGCCCCACGGCGCTCGTGACGGCCCCCGCGTCGGTCCGCAGGCCGCGCGAGCGGTCGACCTGCTGCGCGATCCACTCGACCACCCGCGAGTTCTCCCCGAACCCGGGCCACAGGAACGAGCCCTCGGCGTCCTTGCGGAACCAGTTGACCTGGAAGATCTTGGGTCGCTTCTCCGGGTCGAGGCCCGCGCCGACGCTCAGCCAGTGCGCCCAGTGGTCGGCCATGTTGTAGCCGCAGAACGGGAGCATCGCGAACGGGTCGCGGCGCAGCTCGCCCAGGGCCCCCTCGGCGGCCGCGGTGCGCTCGGACGAGATGGTCGCGCCCATGAACACGCCGTGCTCCCAGCTGTACGCCTGCGCGACGAGCGGCACGTTGGTCGCGCGCCGACCGCCGAAGACGATCGCGTCGATCGGGACACCCGCGGGGTCCTCCCAGGAGTCCGCGATGGTCGGGCACTGCGCGGCCGCGACCGTGAAGCGCGAGTTGGGGTGCGCGGCGGGGGTGTCGGCTCCGGGGGTCCAGTCGTTGCCGAGCCAGTCCGTGAGGTGCGCGGGCGCCTCGGGGGTCAGGCCCTCCCACCAGACGTCGCCGTCGTCGGTCAGGGCGACGTTGGTGAAGATGGTGTCGCGGTCGAACGTCGCGACCGCGACGGGGTTGGTGTCGATCCCCGTGCCGGGGGCGACGCCGAAGAACCCGGCCTCGGGGTTGATCGCGCGCAGCGTCCCGTCGGGTCCGGGGCGCAGCCACGCGATGTCGTCCCCGATGGTCTCGACCTTCCACCCGGGGACGGTCGGCTGGAGCATCGCGAGGTTCGTCTTGCCGCACGCCGAGGGGAAGGCCGCGGCCAGGTGGTAGGCGCGTCCCTCGGGGGACGTGGCCCGGATGAGCAGCATGTGCTCCGCGAGCCACCCCTCGTCGCGGGCCATGGCCGAGGCGATGCGCAGCGCGAAGCACTTCTTGCCGAGCAGCGCGTTGCCGCCGTACCCGGAGCCGAAGGACCAGATCTCGCGGGTCTCGGGGAAGTGGGCGATGTACTTGGTGTCGTTGCAGGGCCAGGGCACGTCCTCGGTGACCGCGCCCGTCTCGTCGATGAGCGGTGCGCCCACGCTGTGCACGGCGGGCACGAACGGCGCCCCTGCGTCGATCAGCGCGAGGACGTCGCTGCCGACCCGTGTCATGACGCCCATGCTCACGACGACGTAGGGGGAGTCGGTGACCTGGATGCCGGCCTGCGAGAGGGGGCCGCCGACGGGGCCCATCGAGAACGGCACGACGTACATCGTGCGACCGCGCATCGACCCGTCGAACACGCCGCGGAGCTCGGTCCGCATGGCGTCGGGCTCGCGCCAGTTGTTGGTGGGGCCCGCGTCGGCCTCGTCGCGCGAGCAGATGAAGGTGCGCGACTCGACGCGGGCCACGTCGCTCGGGTTCGAGCGGGCGAGGTAGCTGCCGGGGCGCAGCTCGGGGTTGAGGGGCAGGAGCGTGCCGGCGTCGACCATGAGGTCGACGAGCCGCTGCTTCTCGGCCGCGGAGCCGTCGCACCACACGACCGCGTCGGGCTCGGTGAGCTCGGCGATCTCCCGGACCCAGGCGCGGGGGTCGCGGTCGGCGCCCCGGGAGCCGGCGCCAGGGCCGAACGCGGCACCTGCCATCGCGGTGGTGAGCACGTCGGGCAGCTCCTCGGTGAGGGCGGCGTGGCGGGTGCGGCGGGGATTGGCGGTCGCGGTCATGAGGGTCTCCGGTCCTGGGTGGTCGTCGGGTCCACCCGGTGGGTGTCGGTGCTGCTGTTTCCACCCTCGACCCGGATCACCTCGGTTTTCCACCTGAGAGGCTGTCAAGAATGGCGGATCTTGACATAGAGTCAAGGAATGGCCGTCGACGAAGACCGCAAGATCCCCACGACCCCTGAGATCGCCGCTCCGGCGGGCACCGACCTCATCACGCTCGGACGCCGGATCCGGTACTTCCGGACCGGCCGGGGGCTCACGCTCGACGCCCTCGGTGCGCGGGTGGGGACCACCGCGAGCCTCCTGTCGCTCATCGAGAACGGGAAGCGCGAACCGCGGCTCTCGCTGCTCCAGGCGCTCGCGGGCGCTCTCGACGTCGCGGTGGGGGACCTGCTCGCGGACGAGCCGCCGTCGCGCCGGGCCGCGCTCGAGATCGAGCTGGACCGTGCGCAGCGAGGCCCGCTGTTCGCGACGCTCGGCCTCCCGTCGGTCAAGGCGTCGCAGAAGCTCCCGATGCCCGTCCTGGAGAACCTCGTCGGCCTGCACGGCGAGCTCGCACGCCGCGCGTCCGAGGCCATCGCGACGCCCGAGGAGGCGCGCCGCGCCAACACCGAGCTGCGTCTCGAACGGCAGTCCCGCAACAACTACATCCCCGAGCTCGAGGACCTGGCCGAGGAGATGACACGCCGTGCGGGCTACCGGTCGGGCGCCCTGACGCACCGGACGGTCGCTCGCATGGCCGAGCAGCTCGGCTTCACGCTGCTGCACGTCGACGACCTGCCGCACTCGACCCGCACGGTCACGGACCTGCGCAACGGCCGCATCTATCTCCCGCCGGCCTCGATCCCCGGCAGTCACGGGCTGCGCTCGCTCGGCCTCCAGGCGATCGCCCACCGCGTGCTGGGGCACCAGCGCCCGACGTCCTACGCGAACTTCCTGCGCCAGCGCGTCGAGATCACCTACTTCGCGGCGTGCTGCCTCATGCCGCAGTCGGCGGCCGTCGAGTTCCTGGAGCAGCGCAAGAAGGAGAAGGACCTCGCGGTCGAGGACTTCCGCGACGCGTTCGGCGTCTCGCACGAGGCCGCGTCGCAACGCTTCACGAACCTCGCGACGTCCCGCCTGGGCATCCCGGTGCACTTCATGCGCGTCGGTGACGACGGTGCCCTGTACCGGGGATACGCGAACGACGGCCTGCCGTTCCCGGCCGACGTCACGGGCGCGATCGAGGGCCAGCTCGTGTGCCGCCGGTGGGCCGCGCGCGAGGCGTTCACGCGCCGCGACCGCGCCACGGAGTCCTACCAGTACACCGACACCCCGGCGGGCACCTTCTGGTGCAGCACCCAGACGGGCACGACGACGACCGGCGAGTTCTCGATCACGGTCGGGGTGCCGTTCGCGTCGGCCAAGTGGTTCCGGGGGCGCGAGACGACAGCGCGTCGTGCCTCGACCTGCCCCGACGAGGCCTGCTGCCGCCGGCCCGCGGCCCAGCTCGCACGCAACTGGGAGGAGGTCGCCTGGCCGAGCGCGCGCATGCACCAGTACGTCCTGTCGGCGCTGCCGTCCGGGGCGTTCCCCGGCGTGGACGCCTCGGAGGTCTACGCGTTCCTCGAGAAGCACGCGCCGCGTGAGGGGTGACCCTCCTCGTCGTGGTGCGTGACGTCGTCGGGCGCGGTGGCCGTCCGGGTCAGCTCGGCGACCTGACCGAGCACCTCGGCGGTCTCGATCTCGACGCGCAGCTCGATGCGGTCGAGTCCCAGGGCCGCGGCGTCGGCGACCGTCCCGAGCAGCACGCGCAGGTCGGCGACGGCGGCGGAGACGGCCTCGACCGTGGTCGCGCGTTCGGCCCGCGCGGTGACGAGCCCGAGGCTCAGGCCGAGGTCGTCGACGACGTCGGGGCCCGCTGACAGGAGCGTCGACGCCGCCCTGGCCAGGGCGCCGACGTGCTGCCCCAGCTCGCGGGCCGGCAACCGCGCGGAGGCGAGATCGGTCACGCGGTCGTCGAGCTCGCGTGCGACGAGGGTCGACGACGCGTCGCGCAGGTCCTCGACGTAGGTGCGGTGGCCCGTGCCCTCGGCGAGGGGGCGCTGGGTCCGGTCGAGGGCCCAGGCCGGGTCGCGCCCCGCGGCCTGCAGGAACGCGTCGAGGTCCACGGCGTCGAGCACCTCGTCGTCGTCGCCCGCGAGCCAACGTTCGACCCGGGCGAGGTGAGCAGGGTCGTCGACGTCGAGCCCGACGGTCGCCAGCACGTCGAGCCAGGTGCCGGTGATCGGGTCGTACAGCGGCACCAGGTCCTCGTCCCCGGGGCCGAAGGCCCTGACGTGGCGCCCGTGGTGCGGGTCGTGCAGGAGCACCCACTGCTCGCCGTCGATGGACACCGGGCCGGACTCGGTCATCTCGAGCGCGACGCGGGTGGCCCACTCGTCGTAGGTCTCGCCCCAGGTCTCGCCCGTCATCGGGTCGCGGAGCGTGATCGGCGACCGCAGGCGTGCGGGCAGCCACAGGAGGGGGTGCCACATCGCGGCCGGTCGCAGGCCGGGCCAGCGGCGGTGCCCGGCGGGCACGGTCCACGGCATGGGCAGCGGGCTGGCCGTGAGCGGGGAGAGCAGGAGCTCGCCGTCGTACAGGCCCGTGAAGGCGCGCCACAGGTGCAGCCGCCCCGCCGTGTCGAGCACCGACGCGGGCAGCAGGAGATGTTCCCCGGGCCCGACGTCGAGCGCTCGGCGCCTGTGCTCCACGTTCGTCCTCTCCTCGCCTGACGGTCTCGGGCTGCCTATGCCGGACGAGCACGGGCCAGCCTGCGTCGCCGGGAGGCGCGCCCTCGGAACGAGTGTGACGGACGTCACAGTGCCGAAAGGGCTCGGAGGCCCGAATTTCGCGAGCACGCCGCACACACACGTGCCATGCAGACCATCACCGTCACCGCCGACGTCGACGTCGATGTCGCCGCCGCCGTCCGAACGACCGTCCACGACCGCGCGAGCGACGAGCTCGATCGCACCACGACCGACGTCGCCCGACGGGTGCGCGCGGGGGACCTCACCGAGCGTGAGGCCCGGATGATCGTCTTCGAAGCGGTGTTCCGCACGGGCATCGTGCGCTCCGAGACCACGCGCTACTGCCATCGCCACGGCATCGCCCGCTTCCTGCACGACGACATGGTCGACGCGGCCGTGGACTTCTACACCCGCAAGATCCTCGACCTGCCGAGCGGCGACGGGACCGAGGGGGACTCCCGAGGGCGCAACGGCACCAAGTTCTTCGACCTCGAGGTCTTCGCGGGCGGTGCGAGCGCAGCCGGCTCGATCCGCCAGGCACTCGGTGACTACACGCTCATGCACCGCACCCTGCTGCGCAGCGTGCGCTCGGCCCGCAAGGTCGGACAGATCGTCTCGACCGACCTCCTGGAGGGCACGATCGACAGCGAGGGACGCCTCGCGGGGCTCGTGCACGAGCTGCCCGTGGTGCCCGACCTGGCGGTCCAGGTCCTCGACGCGGGGCGCGACGAGGACCTCGACCGTCTCTACGCCGCGCACGAGAGCGCTGCCACCCGCCAGCGCGGCGTGCTGCGCATGCACATCGACGCCGCGGCGATCCGCGACGCGTTCGACCTGCCGACGCTCGAACGTCCTCTCGACCCGGACGTCCGGGCCCGCATGCTCGCCTGGATCGAGGAGGACGAGGAGCTCGCCCTGCGTTCGGTCCTCGTGATCGGCACCTCCCCGTCGGACCCGCGCGTCACCACGCTCTCCGGCCTGTGGGCGTCCTACGAGGACGAGCACCTCGAGACGGTCGCCACGCACGAGTACGGGCAGAAGATCGCCCACCTCCTCGTGCGCGACGTCCTGGCGGACCGTGCCCGCCCCGGGCGGCCCGCACTGTCCCGCACCCGGGTCGCGGTCAAGCAGGCCGTCGCGGGGTGCGGTGTCGACGCGGCGTGGGTCACCGAGCTCACCGCGGTGTTCGTCGAGCACGAGCACGAGGCCCGTTCCGCCTGGGACCCGGACCGGGGGACCGGTGAGTCGACCCGCGACACCACGCGCTACCTGGACGCTCTCGCGGCCGCCGCCGCGCTGCCGGGTTCGCCCCTCGGTCGCACGCCCCTCGACGTCCGCAGCCTGCTCGCGGACGTCGTCGCCGCCGCACGACAGACGACGAGGATCGCCGAGGCCGGCTGACCGGCCGCCGCAGCCGCGCCGGACGACGGCCGACCTGGCTGCATAGGAAGCAGGACCGTCGACGCCTCGACAGAGGCACCGAGAGGAGCACCCCATGGCTGCGACCCCCGCACGCCCGAGACCCAAGACCATCGCCGAGCGCTGCGCTCCCCTGACCAAGGAGCTCGCGCGTCGACGCGCAGGCGCCCCTCTCTACCCCGGCGACGTCCACGAGCAGATCGCCTCGCTCGTCGACGAGCTCGTCATCCAAGGACTGACCCGTGCCGAGGCTGCGGGACTCGTGAACCGCGCGGCCCAGAAGGCCACCGCGGCATGAACCACCTGCGGCGACCGTGGGAGCCCCCGGACGCCGACCCGCACGACGCACTCGACCGGTGCGACCAGTGCGACGCGTGCGGCGCGACGGCCTGCGTCCGCGTGACCGTCGCCGGTCGGAGCCAGCTCCTCTTCTGCGACCCGCACTACCGCGCGCACGAGGGCGCGATCGTCGCCGCCGGGTACGCGGTGCGCGACGAACGACGCACCCTCGACGAGGACATCGCCCTCGCGCTCGCCCTGGCACGAGCGCTCGACAGCGCGGCCTGAGCGACACCCGGGCCGACCCGCCCGTCTCCGGGCCCGCCCGACGGCTCCCGCTCGGGACCGGACCGTGCGAGCGGGCGGGACCGTGCGAGCGGGCAGGACCCGGCGGGCACGGCTCCGGGCGCCAGGGATCACCCCCACCAACCGCACGAGCCGACCGACAGTCCCCGACGACAGCCCCGGCGGACGCGGGGGCTGGGGACCTGGGTCCCTGACGACAGGTCGCCCGAACCGGCGACGACGACGATGCCAGCGATGGCGTGGAGGTGCGGGCGTGGACGAGATGGACGAGATCGTCCACGAGTTCTTGGTCGAGTCCTACGAGAACCTCGATCAGCTGGACCAGGACCTCGTGGCGCTGGAGAGCGACCCTTCGTCGCGCGTGCTGCTCAGCAGCATCTTCCGCACCGTGCACACCATCAAGGGGACGAGCGGCTTCCTCGGGTTCGGCAACCTGGAGCGGGTCTCGCACGTCGGGGAGTCGCTGCTGTCCGAGCTGCGCGACGGCCAGCGCCTCATGGACCCGCAGGTGGCGGACGTCCTGCTCGCGCTCGTCGACACGCTCCGCGCCATCCTCGCCAAGGTCGAGGCAGGGGTCGGGGACGACGTCGACGTCGAGCCGATGGTCGACCAGATCGTGGCCGTGCAGGAGGGGACGGCGACCGCCGAGGGGCCGACGGCGGCGGGCGAGCCGGCCGTGACCGAGACGGCCGTGACCGAGCCGGTCCCGGCCGAGGCTGCTGCGACCGACCCCGGGGAGGCCGAGGCCGGAGCGCTCGAGGCCCCCGACGCCGTCGACCCGCTCCCCGCGCCGGCCCCCGCCGTGACGACACCCGCGCCCGCCGCTGCCGCCGCACCCAGGAGCGAGGAGATCGAGCTGCCCGGCCGGAACGCGGCCGACGGCTCCATCCGGGTCGACGTCGACCTCCTCGACTCCCTCGTGCGGCAGGTCGGCGAGCTCGTGCTCGTGCGCAACCAGTTCGACCGCATCGCCGGAGCGGGCGAGGACCAGGAGACCAAGCGGTCCGCGCAGCGTCTGAGCCTCATCGCCTCCGAGCTGCAGGAGGGCGTCATGCGCACCCGCATGCAGCCCATCGAGCACGTGTGGTCGAAGATGCCGCGCATCGTGCGCGACCTCGCGAAGATGCTGGGACGCGAGGTGCGCGTCGAGATGACCGGTGGCGACACCGAGCTCGACCGTTCGCTGCTCGAGGCCGTGAAGGACCCCCTGACGCACCTGGTGCGCAACGCCGTCGACCACGGGATCGAGGCGCCCGACCAGCGGCGCGCCGCGGGCAAGGCCCCGCAGGGGCTCGTGTCGTTGCGCGCGTACCACTCGAACGGGCAGGTCGTCGTCGAGATCACCGACGACGGTGCGGGCATCGACCCCGAGAAGGTGGGTCGCTCGGCGGTCTCGAAGGGGCTGCGCAGCGCCAACGAGATCGCGGCGATGTCCTCCTCCGAGGTGCTGGACCTGCTGTTCCTGGCCGGGTTCTCGACCGCCGCGAAGGTCACCAACGTCTCGGGTCGCGGCGTCGGGATGGACGTCGTACGGACCAACATCGAGGCGATCGGTGGGTCGGTCGACGTCGAGTCGACCGTCGGCAAGGGGACCACGTGGCGGATGCGCATCCCGCTCACGCTCGCGATCCTGCCCGCACTGACGGTCACGTGCTGCGGCTCGGTCTACGCGATCCCGCAGGTCAGCCTCCTCGAGCTCGTCGCACTCGGAGGGAACGACACGCGGATCGAGCACGTCGGCACCGCCCCGGTGTTCCGGCTGCGCGGGACGCTGCTCCCGCTGGTCTCGCTCGCCGAGGTCCTGGACCTGGCCGCCGAGTCGGAGGGCCGCGTCATCGCGGTCGTCGAGGCCGACGACCAGCGGTTCGGCGTGATCGTCGACCGCGTCCTCAACATGGAGGAGATCGTCGTCAAGGGACTCGCCAGCCGCCTCAAGCAGATCGGCATGTACTCGGGTGCCACGGTGCTCGGTGACGGCGGGGTCGCACTCATCCTCGACCTTCCCGCGATCGCCAGACGAGTGCTCAGCACCGAGATCGCGGACCTCGCCAAGGTACGCCGACAGACCGCGGTGCAGGCGGTGAAGGCACCCCAGCAGGTGCTCGTGGTCGCGGCCGGGGAGCGTCGCGTGGCGATCCCGCTGTCCGCGGTCACGCGGCTCGAGCGGATCCGCACGGACCGGATCGAGCAGGTGGGGACCCGAGAGGTGCTCCAATACCGGGGCGCGCTCGTCCCGCTGATCCGGCTCGACCGCGTGCTGGGTGCCGTGGGTGGCCCGACCGGTGACGAGCTCGACGTCGTCGTGTACACCCGAGGTGGCCGGAGCATCGCGATGGCCGTGTCCGAGATCCTCGACATCGTCGAGGACGACGCCCGCCTGCACAGCGACATCGACGACCACGGCCTCGTGGGATCGACCGTCCTCGACGAACGCGTCACCGAGCTGCTCGACGTCCACAGCGCCGTGCGCGCCGCCGACGCGGGATTCTTCGACGACGACCACGACACCCACCGCGACCCGGACGGCACCGCCGACCGGGCTCCCCTCGACGACGACCTCCTGGCAGGTGTGCGATGAGCACCAGACTCGTGACCTTCACGCTGGGCGACCGGCTCTGCGGCATCCCCGTCGACCGGGTCCAGGAGGTCCTCCCGAGCCGTCCCCGCACGCGGGTACCGCTCGCCCCCGACGACGTCGCCGGCCTCGTCAACCTCCGGGGACAGGTCGTGCTCACGGTCGACCTGCGTCGTCGCCTGGGGATGCCGCCGCACGACGGCGAGCAGATGATGGCCGTCGTCTTCGTGGGCGACGAGACCGTGAGCCTGCTCGTCGACCGGATCGGCGACGTCCTCGTGGTCGACGAGGACCAGTTCGAGCTCCCTCCCCAGACTCTCTCCGAGGCACTGCGTGCCGTGATCCTCGGCACGTACAAGCTCTCCGACCGGCTGCTGCTCGCTCTCGACGTCGATGCCGTCGCGTCGTAGGTCGCCATGAGCAGATCGAGCAGCGCCCCCCTCACCCACCACGCAGCACAGGAGTTCGCATGTCCACGCCCCTGACCCCCTCGGCCGCTCGTGCGCGCCGGTTCCGATTCACCGATCTCTCCGTCCGGACGAAGATCATCACGGCCCTCGGCGTGCTCGCTGCCGTCCTCCTGGGATGCGTCGGGTTCGCCGTGCAGGGCCTGCGGGCGAGCTCGAACGACATCGAGAGGGTCGAGTCCGTCGGGAGCACGAGCCTGCAGTACCTGGCCGACATCGACCACAACACCCAGGTGGCCTGGCGCCTGACCTGGCAGTACGCCATCCAGGTGCCGCTGCGCAGCGCGCTCGTCTCGCAGATGGGCGCCGTGGACGCGACCATCGACGAGGCGATCGTGAGCTACGACGACGTCCTGGGGACGAGCGTGGATCCGAACTGGGAGTCCTTCAAGACCGAGTGGGCGCAGTGGCAGGACTACCGCGACGAGACGCTCCTGCCGGGCGTGGCGTCCGGGACGGCCGCCGCCGACGTCGAGTCCCGCAACGAGGAGATGATCGAGACGTACGTCGCGTCGCTCGACCGGGCGGTCGACGCGGCCAACGCGTACGCGAAGTCGGTCGCGGACGACGCCGAGGAGCGTGCTCAGCAGACCAACCTCCTCATGATCGTGCTGACCGCGGTCGGCCTCGGGATCGCACTCGTCGTCGCACTCGTGGTCGCGAACGGGATCCGCCGCTCGGTCGAGGAGGTGCGGAGCTCGTTGGTCGCCCTCGCCGAGGGGGACCTGACGGTCCGGGCCGACGTGGACAGCCGCGACGAGATCGGCCAGATGGCGGTGTCGCTCTCCGCCGCGCAGACGAGCCTGCGCGAGCTCATCGGTTCGGTCGCCGGCACGGCCCAGGAGGTGGCCGGTGCCGCGGAGCGGCTCTCCGTCGCCGGTGCGCAGTTCTCGGCGTCGTCGGAGGAGACGGCGGCGCAGTCGGGGGTGGTGGCTGCGGCTGCTGAGCAGGTGTCGCAGAACGTGCGGACGGTGGCTGCGGGGGCGGAGCAGATGGGGGCGTCGATCCGGGAGATCGCGCAGAACTCGAACGAGGCGGCGAAGGTGGCCAATCGTGCGACGGATCGTGCGGCGTCGACGAACGTGACGGTGCAGAAGCTGGGGACGAGTTCGCAGGAGATCGGTGATGTGGTGAAGGTGATCACCTCGATCGCGGAGCAGACGAATCTGTTGGCGTTGAACGCGACGATCGAGGCGGCTCGTGCGGGGGAGGCGGGCAAGGGGTTCGCGGTGGTGGCTTCTGAGGTCAAGGAGCTGGCGCAGGAGACGGCGAAGGCGACGGAGGACATCGCTCGTCGGGTGGAGGCGATCCAGGACGACACGTCGAGTGCGGTGGGGGCGATCGGTGAGATCGCGGACATCATCGGGCGGATCAACGACTATCAGCTGACGATCGCCTCGGCGGTGGAGGAGCAGACCGCGACGACGACGGAGATGTCGCGTGGTGTGTTGGAGTCCGCGACGGGTGCTTCGGAGATCGCGGGCAACATCACGGGCATCGCGACCGCGGCGTCCTCGACCGCGGAGGCGATCCAGCAGATGAACGACTCCATCGCCGAGCTCGCCCGCATGAGCGCCGACATGCAGTCCGGCGCATCGAAGTTCGTCTACTGACGCAGGACGAGACCCCACCAGCCAGGATCTGACGGAAGGGACAGCACGTGAACCGGGAGAGCCACGCAGGCGACGACCTCGCAGGGACGATGCAGCGCGACACCACGCCACAGGGGTGGTCCGCGGTGCAGCCCGAGCCCTCCGTCGGTTCGGTCGATCTCCTGGAACCGTTGCTGGACGACGCCGCGACGGCCCCCGACGACCCCGTCGCGGAGACGGGCGAGGAGGAGCGAGCGACGGCCACCCGGCGCGGCGGCATCCGCTCCGTCCGTACCAAGATCCTCGGCCTGGTCGCCGCGCTCGTGGTGGCCATGATCGTGCTCGGCACGGTGGCGGTCTCGACCACGGTCTCGCTGCGGGACCGGGCCGAGCGGATAGCGACGATCCAGAGCACGCTCAACGCGCGCGTCATGGCCCTCCAGAGCTCCGTGTGGTCCTACCGTCTCGCGACGGGCGGGCTCGGGGACTTCATGGGGGACCCCGACGAGGCGGGTGCCCAGTTCGTGATGATCGACGGCGCTCATGGTGTCGTGCTCTCCGAGATGTCCAAGTTCAGGGCCATCTACACCGAGATCGGTGAGCCGGTCCCGGACCAGTACGGCTCGTTCGAGCTGTCCATGACCGAGTACATCTCGATCGTCGAGGACACTGCGCTCCCGGCGTTCGAGGCCGGGAACGTCACGGCCTACCGGTCGGCGGGCACGGACCTCGACAGGGTCGGGGAGCAGGTCGGGGGTGCGCTCGACCGGCTCCAGTCGTACATCGACGACATCCTCGCGGAGGAGACCGCGGGCGCCGCCCGTGAGGCGTCCACCGCGATCATCACCCTGGTCGTCGTCATCGCCGTCGGAGCGCTCGGCGGGCTCGCCCTGGGCTGGGTGGTCTCGAACCGGATCAGGGCGGGGATCGTGGGCGTCCAGCGCACCATCGAGGCGATCGCGGACGGTGACCTGACGCACGAGCCCGAGGTCACGGGCAAGGACGAGCTCCGCGACATGGCGCACGCCCTCTCGGTGGCACAGGCGTCGCTCCGCGCGACCCTGTCGGGCGTCCTCGAGTCGTCGGTGACGATCGCGTCGAGTGCTGAGTCGTTGGCGGGGGTGTCGTCGCAGTTCTCGGCGTCGTCGGAGGAGACGGCGGCGCAGTCGGGGGTGGTGGCTGCGGCTGCTGAGCAGGTGTCGCAGAACGTGCGGACGGTGGCTGCGGGGGCGGAGCAGATGGGGGCGTCGATCCGGGAGATCGCGCAGAACTCGAACGAGGCGGCGAAGGTGGCCAATCGTGCGACGGATCGTGCGGCGTCGACGAACGTGACGGTGCAGAAGCTGGGGACGAGTTCGCAGGAGATCGGTGATGTGGTGAAGGTGATCACCTCGATCGCGGAGCAGACGAATCTGTTGGCGTTGAACGCGACGATCGAGGCGGCTCGTGCGGGGGAGGCGGGCAAGGGGTTCGCGGTGGTGGCTTCTGAGGTCAAGGAGCTGGCGCAGGAGACGGCGAAGGCGACGGAGGACATCGCTCGTCGGGTGGAGGCGATCCAGGACGACACGTCGAGTGCGGTGGGGGCGATCGGTGAGATCGCGGACATCATCGGGCGGATCAACGACTATCAGCTGACGATCGCCTCGGCGGTGGAGGAGCAGACCGCGACGACGACGGAGATGTCGCGTGGTGTGTCGGAGTCCGCGACGGGTGCTTCGGAGATCGCGGGCAACATCACGGGCATCGCGACCGCGGCGCAGGAGAGCGCGGCGACCATGCAGAGGATGAGCGTCGCCGTCGACGAGCTCGCCCAGGTCTCGGTCGAGCTGCGCACCCGCGTCGCCCAGTTCCGGATCTGAGGAGAGCTCATCAGCACGCCCGTGCCCGACCTGGGACCTGCGCGGTACCAGGAGCACTACCAGCACGACCCCCGGGATACCCGTCCCGGGGAGCCCGTCTCGGGCACGCGCCTGCGTGTCCGACCCGCAGGGACACAGAGGTCCCCGCACGTACGAGAGGCGAGTCGATGAGCGAGCAGAAGAGCGCACCGCGCAGGTTGTGGGCAGACCGCCCGGTGCTGGTCAAGATCCTGGTGTCGATCCTCGTCATGGTGGCCGTGACCGTCGTGGTCACCGTGGTCGCGCTCAGCTCGATCCGGTCGCTGCGGGCGGACGCCGCCGCGATGCACAGCGGGAACGTCGTGCCCCTGCAGCAGCTCACCGAGATCCAGCGCGCCTACCAGGGCGACCGCGCCCGCGTCATCCAGTACGGCATCGCCGACGAGGAGACCCGCGCGACCCTGGTCGACGAGCTCGCCGAGCGTCACGTCGACCTCGACGCGCAGATCGACGCCTACCGGGCGAACGCGGTGAGCCAGGCCGACGTCGACGCGATGGTCGCCGCTCTGGACGCCTACTACTCCGCGGCCCAGGACGAGCTGTTCCCGCTCGCGGACGAGGGGGACGCCGAGGGCTTCGCGACCTACTTCAACGAGACCATCAGGCCCCTGACCACCGGCGTCATGGACGCCATGCAGGTGGAGACCGCGTCGCAGGGCGAGGCGGCAGCCGTTCTCGCCGAGCAGACCGACCAGCACGCGAACCAGGCCGCGGTGCTCACGATCCTGGTCGCGGTGCTCGGCACCCTCGCCGCGCTGGCGCTGGGGTACGTCGTGGCCCACGGCATCGTGCGTCGGATCGGTGCGGTGTCCTCGAGCCTGTCCGCGGCAGGCGACGGCGACCTGACCGTCTCGTCCGGCGTGACCGGGCGCGACGAGCTCGGCACCATGGCGGAAGCTCTCGAACGTACGCTCGCGGGTCTCCGTGGCCTCATCTCGGGCGTGGTCGAGTCGTCGGTGACGATCGCGTCGAGTGCTGAGTCGTTGGCGGGGGTGTCGTCGCAGTTCTCGGCGTCGTCGGAGGAGACGGCGGCGCAGTCGGGGGTGGTGGCTGCGGCTGCTGAGCAGGTGTCGCAGAACGTGCGGACGGTGGCTGCGGGGGCGGAGCAGATGGGGGCGTCGATCCGGGAGATCGCGCAGAACTCGAACGAGGCGGCGAAGGTGGCCAATCGTGCGACGGATCGTGCGGCGTCGACGAACGTGACGGTGCAGAAGCTGGGGACGAGTTCGCAGGAGATCGGTGATGTGGTGAAGGTGATCACCTCGATCGCGGAGCAGACGAATCTGTTGGCGTTGAACGCGACGATCGAGGCGGCTCGTGCGGGGGAGGCGGGCAAGGGGTTCGCGGTGGTGGCTTCTGAGGTCAAGGAGCTGGCGCAGGAGACGGCGAAGGCGACGGAGGACATCGCTCGTCGGGTGGAGGCGATCCAGGACGACACGTCGAGTGCGGTGGGGGCGATCGGTGAGATCGCGGACATCATCGGGCGGATCAACGACTATCAGCTGACGATCGCCTCGGCGGTGGAGGAGCAGACCGCGACGACGACGGAGATGTCGCGTGGTGTGTTGGAGTCCGCGACGGGTGCTTCGGAGATCGCGGGCAACATCACGGGCATCGCGACCGCGGCGCAGGAGAGCGCGGCGACCATGCAGAGGATGAGCGTCGCGGTCGACGAGCTCGCCCAGGTCTCGGTCGAGCTGCGCACCCGCGTCGCCCAGTTCCGGATCTGAGCGCCGGTGAGCGACAGCACTTCGGCCGCGCGCCCGGTCGGGCACCTCACAGGGTGCCCGACCGGGCGCGCAGCCCTGCCCTGCGCACGAGGAGGTCGCACGTGATCCGCGTGCTCGTCGTGGACGACTCGGTCGTCATCCGGCGCCTCGTCACGCAGACCCTCGAACGGGATCCCGAGATCACGGTCGTGGGGACCGCCGCCGACGGCCGCCTCGCGCTGGCCAAGGTCGAGCAGCTCGAGCCCGACCTGATCACGCTCGACATCGAGATGCCTGTGCTCGACGGCATCGAGACGGTGCGCGCGCTGCGCGCCGCGGGGCGCCGCATGCCCGTGATCATGTTCTCGACGCTCACCGAGCGCGGAGCGGGGGCGACGCTCGACGCGCTCACCGCGGGCGCGACGGACTACGTGACGAAGCCGAGCGGCACGGGCTCGGTGCAGTCCGCGCTCGAACGCGTGGGACTCGAGCTCGTCCCCAAGATCAAGGCGCTCGTGCCGCAGGCGCGCAGGCCCCTCGCGGGGCGCCTCGGTGCGCCTGCGGCCCCCGTGGTCACGACCCGTCGCGCCGCCCCCGACCGCCCGGTCCGGGCCGTGGTCGTCGGCTCCTCGACCGGGGGGCCCGACGCGTTGCGGAGGATCTTCTCGGCGATCCGGGAACCCTTGTCCGTGCCGGTCCTCCTGGTCCAGCACATGCCGCCCGTCTTCACCCGCCAGCTCGCGGAGCGTCTCGACCGCGAGGGCCCGACGACCGTGGTCGAAGCCGTCGGGGGCGAGATCCTCGCCCCGGGCCACGCCTACCTCGCGCCCGGTGGACGACACCTGGAGGTCGTGCGCCGCGGTGCGAGCCTGGCGGCCACCGTCACCGACGGACCACCCGTCAACTTCACCCGTCCGTCCGTCGACGTGCTGTTCCGGTCCGCGGTGCAGGTGCTCGGGGGCGACCTGCTCGCGCTCGTGCTGACCGGCATGGGCTCGGACGGCCGCGACGGCGCCGGAGCGGTCGCGGGGGCCGGCGGGCACGTGATCGCCCAGGACGAGCAGTCGTCCGTCGTGTGGGGGATGCCTGGTGCCGTGGTCACCGCAGGGCACGCCCACCAGGTCCTCCCGCTCGACCACCTCGCCCGCGCCGTCGTCTCGGCGACCGAAGGAGCACGCGCATGACCGTGTCCACCCAGTCGTTCGCGTTCGTGAGCGACCTGGTCCGTCGGCACAGCGCGATCCAGCTCGCGCCCGGCAAGGAGTACCTCGTCGAGTCGCGCCTCGGCCCGCTGGCCCGGGAGAAGGGCCTGCACGGGATCGACGCCGTCGAGCAGTACGTGCAGCGATACGTGCGCACCGGCTCGAGACTGGAGGTCGTGCGCGTGGTCGAGGCCATGACGACCAACGAGACGTCGTGGTTCCGCGACACGTCACCGTTCACGGCCCTGCGCCGGGTCGTCCTGCCGGCCCACGGCGACGCCGATCTCTCGATCTGGTCCGCTGCGTGCTCGACGGGCCAGGAGCCCTACAGCATCGCGATGGTCCTGGCCGAGTACGGGCACCACCGCTTCCGGATCCTCGCGACCGACATCAACGCGCAGGTGCTCGACCGTGCCCGCGGCGGCCGGTACAGCCAGCTCGAGGTCAACCGTGGCCTGCCCGCCCCGATGCTCGTCCGCCACTTCCGGCGGGCGGGCGCGGAGTGGGAGGTCGATCCCGCCCTGCGGCGGAACCTGACGTTCGAGAAGCACAACCTGCTCACGCCGCCTCCGGGCGTCGGGACGTTCGACGTGGTCTTCCTGCGCAACGTCCTCATCTACTTCGACATGCCCACCAAGCAGTCGATCCTCGCCCGGCTCCGTAGCCGGGTGAGACCTGGCGGCTACCTGATCCTGGGTGCCGCCGAGACGACCGTCGGTGTCGATCCCGCGTGGGAACGCGTCGACGGCGCACACGGCTCCATCTACCGACTCCGAGGAGGCAGCGCATGAGAGCGCTGGTGATCGACGACTCGCGCGTGATGCGCCGCATCGTCGCGTCGACGTTGAAGGGTCTCGGCTTCGAGATCGCCGAGGCGGGGGACGGGCGCGCAGCGCTCGACCTGCTCGAGGCCGGTGAACGCTTCGACCTGGCGTGCGTCGACTGGAACATGCCCGTGATGGACGGCCTGGAGCTCGTCCAGGAGGTCCGCAAGCGCCGGGACTGGCGCGACCTCACGCTCATGATGGTCACGACCGAGTCCGAGCAGAACCAGATCGTGCGCGCCCTCGCGGCCGGGGCGCACGAGTACCTCATCAAGCCGTTCACCCCTGATGCGCTCGAGGCGAAGCTCGACATGCTCGGGCTGCTGCCGCAGAAGGAGCTCGCATGACCGACACCACCTCGACGCTCGCACAGAGCGTCGTCCCGATGGCGCAGGACCTGTTCACCGCGATGGTCGACGGCGAGCCAGGGTTGCTCCTGCCCATGGAGGCCCTCGAGGAGCCGATCCTCGACCCCCTGTACGCCTGGGTCGACATCGTCGGCCCGGCGGTCTCGCGCACCCTGGTCGTCACGGCCCGCGAGACCGCGGACCGTCTGGCTCGCTCGCTCCTGCTCAAGGAGGACGACGAGCCCGTGACGCTCGAGGACGTCCAGGACGCGCTCGGGGAGGTGGCGAACGTCGTCGGCGGGAACCTCAAGGCCATGCTGCCGGAGGGGTCGTCCCTGACGCTGCCCGAGGTCGGCCACGTCGAGCCGACCGCTGCCCGACCCGCCGACCACGAGCAGGCGCTGCTCTGGTGGGGCGGCCCGATCCTCATCCAGCTCTGGACCTCGACGAACGGAGAAGACCTGTGAGAGTCCTCGTCGCCGACGACAGCCGCGTCATGCGGCAGATCGTCCTGCGCACGCTGCGTCAGGCCGGCTACGGCGACTGGGACGTCGTCCAGGCCGGGGACGGCGCGGAGGCGCTCGCGCTGACGCGCTCCGAGGAGCCCGACCTCGTCCTGTCGGACTGGAACATGCCCGAGATGAACGGGATCGACTTCCTGCGCGCCCTGCGTGCGGGAGGTTCGAGCGTCCCGTTCGGCTTCGTCACGTCGGAGGGTTCGCCGCAGATGCGCGAGCTCGCCGAGAGCGAGGGGGCGCTGTTCCTCATCGCCAAGCCCTTCGACGCCGGCACGTTCGAGTCGGCGCTGCGTCCGCACTTCCGCTGACCGCACCACCTGCGCACCCCCCCAGCGCACCACCCACCGATCGACCCCGGAGGACCGAACTCGTGACCACCACGCCCCTGCCCCAGCTCAAGGAGATCAAGGACCTGTACGCAGGGTTGGTCGGCCGTGCGTGCACGGCCGTGCCCGCCGGCGGGCTCATGACGCCCGAGACGAAGGGGCTCGTCGTGGCCACCTACCTGAGCAACCGCGGTCAGGTCGAGGCCGTGGTCGCGGTCGACGTCCCTCTGGGGGCGTACCTCGGGGCCTCGATCGGACTCATGCCCCCCGGTCCCGCGAAGGACGCCGCGGCGGACGGGAGGCTCAGCGACGTGCTGCTCGAGAACGTCTCCGAGGTCCTCAACGTCACGGCCGGGCTGTTCAACACCCAGGACGCACCGCACCTGGTCCTGGCCGACGTCTTCGACTCGACCCGGGCCGCGTTGCCGGGTACGGCCACGTCGTTCCTGCGCAGCACGGGGCGTCGCCTCGATGCCACGGTCGACGTCGCGGGCTACGGCGGGGGCGCCTACACGGTCGTCCTGCGGTAGCCGTCCACGCCTCCCGCGCGCAGAGAGGCCCGTCCGGGTGACCGGACGGGCCTCTCTGCGCGTGCGAGGAGCGTGCAGGCTGGGGTCAGAGGGGCGCGAGCTCTCGACGCAGGTCCAGGCCCTGGCCGTCGAGGATCGTCTGGATCGCGGCACCCGTGTCCGGGTGCACCAGGACCGGTGCCATGAGGTTGACGCTCACGACACCGTCGCGTGCGCTCGCGACGACGAGGACCACGGGGTCCAGGTCGGACGCCCCGATGAGTGCGAGGTCACCCGCGGGGATCGCGGGCGCGTAGCCGGGTACGAAGCGGCCCGGGTCGACGACGAGGAGCTCGACGCCGGGGACGTCGAGCGCCGCCAGCGTGAAGACGCCGTCGGACTGCTCCTCGAGCAGCTCGAAGCGACGGGCCGACAGACCCGGGGGCGAGGTGACGAAGGTGATGGTGGTCATCAGCGGAGGTAGTCCATGAGGGTGGGCTGGAGGATGTTCGAACCGATGCTCAGGGTCGCCTGGTAGGCGACCTGCTTGAGCTGGAGGTCGATCGCGATCTCGGCGATGTCGGCGTCCTCGATCCCGGCACGCTGCGTCTTGAGCGCGAGCTGGGAGTCGGCGTTGGTGTCCGTGGCGCGTTCGAGCTGGTTCTGGCGGGCGCCCACGGTGGTGTGCTGGGTCAGGACGGCGGACAGCCGGGAGTCCACGGCCCCGAGGTGGCTCCTGACGTTCGTCCCGGCCCGTAGGTCGGCCACGACCGTGTCGAGGAGGGCGAAGACGGAGTCCGGTCCGGTGCCGAAGACCGCGGTGCCGTCGATGTCGACCTGCACGGTCGAGTCGGCGCCTATGCGCCGCTCGACGGTGCTGCCGGGGACACCGGTGAAGGTGTAGTCGTCGCGGAACGCGACGCCCTCGTCGGACGTGCCGGCGAACACGCTGCGTCCCAGGAACGTGGTGTTCGACTGACGCAGCAGCTCCGAGCGCAGCTCGTCGAGCTCGATCGCGATGGCCTCGCGCGCGTCGGGCGACGCCGTGTCCGAGGCGCCCTGCATGACCAGGTCGCGCACGCGTTGGACGACGTCCGTGACGGACTTGAGCGCCGAGTCGAGCGTCGAGAGCCAGCCGTCACCGTTCTCGATGTTGCGCTGGTACTGCTTCTCGGTCGCGAGCTGGTTGCGGACGGACAGGGCGTCGGCCGCCGCGGACGGGTCGCTCGACGCGCGGACGAGCTTGCGCCCGGACGTGCCCTGCTCCTGGAGCTCGGCCATCCGGGCGAGGTTGGCCTGCATGCTTCGTGTGACGAACGAGGCCTGCATCTGGTTGGTGATGCGCACGGTTCTCCCCTAGGAGGCAGGTCGGGCGAGCGGGCTGGCTGGCCGACGAGGCGGACGGTTCTGGAGGATCACAGGCCCACGCGGCCCGTGCGGTTGATGAGCTGGTCGAGCATCTCGTCGACCGCGGTGAGAACGCGCGCGGCACCCTGGTAGGCGTGCTGGTACTGGACGAGGTTCACCGTCTCCTCGTCGAGCGAGACGGCCGAGTTCGACAGGAGGTCGGAGAACGCGGCGGTCGACGCGATGGTCGCGAGCTTCGCGTCGTACGTCGCCGAGCTCGCCTTCACCGCGATCTGCGCGACGTGTGCCGACCAGGCGGCGTCCGGACCGTCGGCCGCGACGCCCAGGCGCGAGATCTTGTCGGCGATCGACCCGTCGAGCGCGCCGTTGGTGCCACCGCCGGCGGCGATCTGGGCGGGGTCGGTGATCGCGACCTTGATACCCGAGGCCGGGGGCTTGCTCGCGTCGAACACGAAGAAGTCGCCCCCCGTCGCACCGGTCGTCGTCCGGCCCGTCGTGTGGAGCGCGTTGACCTGGGTGGCGAGCTTCGTGGCGAGGGCGTCGTAGCCTGCCGCGGCCTGCGCGTACACGCCACCGGAGGACGCGGGGGCCAGGGCTGACAGGTGTCCTGCGAGGTCCCCGCCCTCCAGGGCGACCTGCGCACCCGCACGGTGCGCCCACTCGAGCCGCACGGGATCCCCCGTGGTGCCGTCCATCGACTGGGAGCCGACCAGCTTGACCGGGTTCGCCGTGGTGCCGTCGACCAGCAGGTTGCCTCCCAGCAGGACGCTGACCGTGCCGTCCGGGCTCGTGCTCGCCTGAGCCCCGGCGAGCTGCGCGAGCGAGGCCGTCACCTGGTTGCGGTGGTCCACGAGCTCGTTGGAGGACACGCCCTGACCCGCGGAGTCGCGGATCTGCGCGTTGAGCGCCGCGACCTTGTCCGCCATCGCGTTGATCTCCGTCACGAGGGCGGACGCGCTCGCGCGGGACTGCTGCCACTGCCCGGCGACCTCGGCGCGACCCGCGACGAGGCGGTCGACGATGCCCACCGCGCGCTCGATGACCACGCGCGCCTGGGCCTCCTTCCCGGGAGAGTTCGCGACGTCCTGCCAGCCGCTCCAGAACGACTGCAGGGTCGCGGACAACCCGGTGTCCGAGGGCTCGCCGTGGATGTCCTCGACCGCGGTGAAGGCCGTGGCGCGCACCACGGAGTACCCCTCGCTCGACGCCGTCTGCCGGACGCGCGACTCGAGGAAGAGGTTCCCGAGCCGGGCGACGCCGTCGATGCTCACGCCCTGGCCGTTGCGCACGGGCTGGGCGAAGCGGGCCAGACCCATCTCGGTCAGCGGCGCGACGGACGACTGCTGGACGCGCTGACGCGTGTAGCCGTTCGTGTTGAGGTTGGCCACGTTCTGGCCGGTCACGTCGAGACCGGCCTGTGCGGCGTTCAGTCCCTGGCGGGCGGTGTTGAGGATGGCGAACGAGCTCATGGGGCGCGGTTCCTTACAGGATCGTGTCGAAGAGGCGGGCGACGGTGGACTGCGCGGTGGCGGCGCCGGTCGCGTCGTAGGTACGCGCCTCACCGCCGAGCGTCGCGAGGGTCTCCTGCGTCGAGCGCGAGGCGTGGTTGACGATCTGGGTGTTGGTGTCGCGCACGGTCTTGATGCGCACCGTCAGCTCGGTGAGCCCCGTGAGGTGTCCCTCGAAGATCTCGCGCCAGGGACCGGTGCTCGGCGCGGAGGCCGCGATCTCACGCAGCGTCGCGTCGGGCGACAACCCCCAGGAGGAGGCGACCGTCTCCGAGGCCACGGTGCGCACGAGGGTCGCCTCGCGCACCTTCTCCATGACCGTCTCGACCTCACGGTTGGCGTGCGCGAGCCAGCGGGTGCGGCCGGCCGTGAGGAGCAGCTGCTCCTCCTCGAGCTTGAAGAGCAGCATCTCCAGCAGCTCCCGCTCTCGCCACAACAGGGTCGACAGCTCCTGAGGGCCCAAGGCGGCTCTCCCTTACGTGCGCGGTGGTCGGTCGGGGCGGCAGGCGCGAAGCCCGCTCGGTGAGCACTGTCGGCCGCCGCCGCCCGGATGTGGCGACTGATCGTCGACCGATCCGCATGGGTGTTCATGACGCGGTCGTGACCGCGTGCCTCACAGCGTCCGTCCCGGGGTCCTGCCGGGTCGGACGACCGCAGGTGCCCAGCAGATGCCCAGCAGAAAGGTGCTTCGGCGTGAACCTCACCGAGCGCAACGCTCTCGTCGTCGACAACCTTGCCCTCGTCGGCTTCCTCGTGTCGGACCTGTGCGCCCGAGCGGACCATCTCTCCCGTGAAGACCTCGCATCGGTGGGTGCGATCGCCCTGACGACCGCCGCCACGGCCTACGACCCCGACCGGGGCGTGCCTTTCGGCGCCTACGCCCGGCGGCGCATCGTCGGTGCGCTCTCGGACGAGCTGCGCTCCCAGGACTGGGCACCGCGCTCGGCCCGCCGACGGATCAAGGAGCTCGGCACGGTCGAGGCGGCCCTCACCGCGTCGCTGGGACGGCCGGCCACCGACGTCCAGGTCGCCGAGGCGATGGGGGTCACGGTCGCGGACGTCCGGGGGATCCGAGACGATGCCGGACGCTCGATCGTCGCGGTCGACGACACCATGTACGAGCACGTCGTGCTCGACGCCCCGAGCCCCGAGGAGCAGGTGCTCGCGACCGAGGAGCGGCACGTCGTGCGCGAAGCCGTCGCGGCGCTCCCGGACCAGCTCCGGTACATCGTCGAGGAGGTCTACTTCGCCGGCCGCACCGTGGGGGCGCTCGCCGAGGAGCTGGGCATCGGCCACTCGACCGTGTCGCACGCGCGGATCGAGGCGGTCCGCCTGCTGCGCGAGGGCCTCGAGGCGCACTACTCGGACCGGGAGGTCCGAGGCTCCGCGGCTCCCTTGTCCGCGCGCCGCCGCGAGTACCTGGCCGAGGTGGGGGACAGGGTCGCGGGCGGAGCCACGCGCCGCGCCGCCTGGCCCACCCCCGCAGCCTCCTGACCCGGAGGACGAGCGCGACGGAGCGGGAAGAATCTCACCCGGTCGGCTCCTGACGGCCGTGCCGTGACTGCCGACAGTTCTGGTCGACCGGCCCATGGATGGGCTGGGGGACCATCTTTCTCGCCCGTCTCACGGAGGACTCATCATGGGCTTCAGCGTCAACACCAACGTCTCGGCACTGAACACGTTCCGCAACCTGACAAACACGCAGAACAGCCAGAGCAAGTCGCTCGAGAAGCTGTCGTCGGGTCTTCGTATCAACCGTGCGGCGGACGACGCCGCGGGTCTGTCGATCGCGGAGGGCCTCAAGGCTCAGGTCAACGGCTACTCGGTCGCGGCTCGTAACGCGCAGGACGGCATCAGCGTCGTGCAGGCTGCTGAAGGGGCGCTGGGCGAGTCCCAGTCGATCCTGCAGCGCATGCGTGACCTGGCCGTCCA
The DNA here is from genome assembly GCF_016907235.1 of Oerskovia jenensis. Classification (NCBI taxonomy): domain Bacteria; kingdom Bacillati; phylum Actinomycetota; class Actinomycetes; order Micrococcales; family Cellulomonadaceae; genus Oerskovia; species Oerskovia jenensis. The sequence goes on along the minus strand of NZ_JAFBBO010000001.1, from coordinate 1,574,979 downwards.
GGCGGCGTCGGACACCAACAACGCCGACGCGCGCACGGCGATCAAGTCCGAGCTCGACGAGCTCGCGAACGAGCTCACCCGCGTCGTGCAGTCGACCAACTTCAACGGCATCAACCTGCTCACCGCAGCGGCCACGGACCTCACGGTCCAGGTCGGGGCCGAGGGCGCCGGCAGCGGCAACACCATCACGATCGCGCTCGCAGCCAACGACCTCGAGACCATCATCGGGGCCGGGATCTCCGCCGCCGGTGGTGGGTCGTCGCTGACGGTCGCCACGGCGGCGAACGGTCAGGCCGCGATCGAGACGATCGACACGGCGCTCAAGGCTGTGTCGACGGCTCGTTCGAACTTCGGTGCGACGCAGAACCGCCTCGAGTACGCGATCTCCAACATCAACGTCGCCGCGGAGAACCTGACCTCTGCGGAGTCGCGCATCCGCGACGTCGACATGGCCAAGGAGATGATGAACTACTCGCGCACCAACATCCTGTCCCAGGCCGGGACCGCGATGCTGGCCCAGGCCAACCAGTCCAACGCCGGAGTCCTGCAGCTCCTCGGCTGAGACTGACAGCCACCCGGCGGGCCCCTGAGGGGACCTTCCGACGACGGCGCCGCACCGGAGAACCGGTGCGGCGCCGTCGTGCGTCCCGGGACGGGCACGGGGGCCACTGCCGACGTGCGCGCCGGGAGCCGGACGCCGGTCCGGCGCCGATTCACCCGGGCGCCCCTCACGGCGGTGCCCGTGATGCCGACAGTGATGGATGACCGGCCCATGGATGGGCTGGGGGACCATCTTTCTCGCCCGTCTCACGGAGGACTCATCATGGGCTTCAGCGTCAACACCAACGTCTCGGCACTGAACACGTTCCGCAACCTGACGAACACGCAGAACAGCCAGAGCAAGTCGCTCGAGAAGCTGTCGTCGGGTCTTCGTATCAACCGTGCGGCGGACGACGCCGCGGGTCTGTCGATCGCGGAGGGCCTCAAGGCTCAGGTCAACGGCTACTCGGTCGCGTCGCGCAACGCGCAGGACGGCATCAGCGTCGTGCAGGCTGCTGAAGGGGCCCTGGGCGAGTCCCAGTCGATCCTGCAGCGCATGCGTGACCTCGCGGTCCAGGCGTCCTCGGACACCAACAACGCCGACGCGCGCATCGCGATCAAGTCCGAGCTCGACGAGCTCGCGAACGAGCTCACCCGCGTCGTCGACTCGACCAACTTCAACGGCATCAACCTGCTCACCGCAGCGGCCACGGACCTCACGGTCCAGGTCGGGGCCGAGGGCGTGGCCGGTGGTGGCAACACCATCACCATCGCCCTCGCGGCCAACGACCTCGAGACGATCCTCGGGGACGCGGCAGGAAGCATCTTCTTCGCCACGGGCGCCGCTGCGGGCACCGCCCCGGGGACCGGCCTGGGCGTCGACACCGCGGCCAACGCCCGGACGTCGATCGAGACGATCGACACGGCGCTCAAGGCTGTGTCGACGGCTCGTTCGAACTTCGGTGCGACGCAGAACCGCCTCGAGTACGCGATCTCCAACATCAACGTCGCCGCGGAGAACCTGACCTCTGCGGAGTCGCGCATCCGCGACGTCGACATGGCCAAGGAGATGATGAACTACTCGCGCACCAACATCCTGTCCCAGGCCGGGACCGCGATGCTGGCCCAGGCCAACCAGTCCAACGCCGGAGTCCTGCAGCTCCTCGGCTGAGACTGACAGCCACCCGGCGGGCCCCTGAAGGGACCTTCCGACGACGGCGCCGCACCGGAGAACCGGTGCGGCGCCGTCGTGCGTCCCGAAGTCACCCCCCACGGCGAGGCCCCCGCTGCCGACAGTGATGGATGACCGGCCCATGGATGGGCTGGGGGACCACCCTTTCTCGCCCGTCTCACGGAGGATTCACCATGGGCTTCAGCGTCAACACGAACGTCTCTGCACTGAACACGTTCCGGAACCTGACGAACACGCAGAACAGCCAGAGCAAGTCGCTCGAGAAGCTGTCGTCGGGTCTTCGTATCAACCGTGCGGCGGACGACGCCGCGGGTCTGTCGATCGCGGAGGGCCTCAAGGCTCAGGTCAACGGCTACTCGGTCGCGGCTCGTAACGCGCAGGACGGCATCAGCGTCGTGCAGGCTGCTGAAGGGGCGCTGGGCGAGTCCCAGTCGATCCTGCAGCGCATGCGTGACCTCGCGGTCCAGGCGGCGTCGGACACCAACAACGCCGACGCGCGCATCGCGATCGGCTCCGAGCTCGACGAGCTCTCCAACGAGCTCACCCGCATCGTGCAGTCGACCAACTTCAACGGCATCAACCTCCTCACCGAGGACGCCGACAACCTGACCGTCCAGGTCGGGGCCGAGGGTGACGGCGACGGCAACACCATCACCGTGGCCCTGGCCACGAACAACCTGCAGACCATCATCAAGGACACCATCTACGACGACGCGGGCGGCGCCGGCGGCACCGCACTGAGCGTCGTGGACTCCGCAGCCTCGCGCACGGCGATCGAGACGATCGACACCGCGCTCAAGGCCGTCTCGACGGCTCGCTCGAACCTCGGTGCGACGCAGAACCGCCTCGAGTACGCGATCTCCAACATCAACGTCGCCGCGGAGAACCTGACCTCGGCCGAGTCGCGCATCCGCGACGTCGACATGGCCAAGGAGATGATGAACTACTCGCGCACCAACATCCTGTCCCAGGCCGGGACCGCGATGCTGGCCCAGGCCAACCAGTCCAACGCCGGAGTCCTGCAGCTCCTCGGCTGAGACTGACAGCCACCCGGCGGGCGGCGGCGTCCGCACAGGTCGCCGCTCGCCGGGTGCTCTTCCGCCACCGATCTGACCCTGGCTGAACCCAGCCGACCCAACGTCCTGGAGGCACTTCCCGTGGGCATCACTCTCTCCGGTCTCACGTCGAGCGGGCTCGACGTCAAGGCCCTGGTGGCGGACCTCATGAAGGTCGAATCGATCCCTCAGCTCAACCTCCAGGCCAAGGTCAAGCTCCAGCGCACGGAGATCACCGCGCTCCAGGACCTCAACACGCGCCTCGCCGCGCTCGCGAAGTCCGCCAAGGACCTCACGTCCCCCAACGCCCTCGCCCAGTTCAAGGCGACGAGCTCGTCGGACGGCGTCGCGGTGACCGCCAAGCCGGCGGCGGGCGCCGGCACGATCGAGCTCGTCGTCGACTCGGTCGCCGCCGGGCAGAAGTCCGTGACCGGTGCCATGCTCACGGCCCCCGGCACGAAGTTCACGATCACCGACGCCAAGGGGGCGCACACCGAGATCACGTCGGCCTCCTCGTCGCTCGACGACGTCGTCACGGCCCTCAACAAGGCCGACGCGGGGGTCCGGGCGGTCAAGGTCTCCGCAGGCACCGACCCCGGCACGGGCGAGAAGCTCTACCGCCTCCAGCTCACGTCGACCGAGACCGGTGCCGAGAACGCGTTCTCGTTCCACGCGGGCACGGCGGCCGAGGTCAGCGGCGGCACCGCCACCAACCTCCTCACCGCGCCGGGCGCCGCGACCGTCACCGCGGCCGCCGACTCGTCGGTGCGTCTGTGGGCGGGCACGCCCGCCGAGCAGACCGTGACGTCGTCCACGGCCGTCCTGACCGACCTGCTCCCCGGAGTCGACGTCACGGTCGCCAAGGTCTCCACGAACCCCGTGACCATCACGGTCAACGAGGACGCCGAGGCGCGGTCCGCCACGGTCAAGGGATTCGTGGACTCGGTCCAGTCGATCCTGTCGCGCATCTCCGCACTGACCAAGGTCACGATCGCCGCCGACGGTTCGACGACGGGGGCGGCGCTGGCCGGAGAGTCCGTGGTGCGCAGCGCGCGCCAGACCCTGCTCGACGCCGCGTCCTACCCGATCGACAACGTCTCGCTCTCCTCGATCGGGATCGAGATCACGCGGTACGGCGAGGTCGTCTTCGACCCCAAGAAGCTCGACGCGGCCCTGGCCGACGACCCGGACAAGGTCACGGCCACGTTCAACAAGGTCGCAGGCCGCGTCCAGGAGGCCGCCGAGTCGTTGTCGGACAAGTACGACGGCCAGCTGACCACCTCGATCCAGAACCGCGAGACCAACGCGAAGCGCATGGACGAGCAGATCACCCGCTGGGACACCCGGCTCGAGCAGCGCTACAACCGGCTCAGCGCGCAGTTCACCTCGATGGAGGTGCAGCTCGCGAAGCTCGACTCCCAGCAGCAGTGGCTGACGGGACAGCTCAACGCCCTGAACCCGTCCAAGCGCTGACCCTCCCGCGAAGGAACCCCCGTGACACACCTCGCCCAGAGCGCCTACGGGCGTGACGCCATCCTCACCGCGTCGCCCGCCCGGTTGCTGACCATGCTCTACGACCGGCTCGTGCTCGACCTGCGCCGGGCCGAGGTCGCGCAGGGCGAGGAGCGTTGGACGGCAGCCTCCGAGCAGCTCCTGCACGCGCAGGCGATCGTCGCCGAGCTCATGGGTTCGCTCGACACCTCGGTCTGGGACGGAGGCGAGGACCTCCTGGCCGTGTACGTCTACGTGCACGAGGCCCTGGTCGCGGCCAACGTCCACCGGGACATCGCCCGCACGCACGAGGTGCTCGAGCTGGTCCTGCCCCTGCAGGAGACGTGGCGCCAGGCGGCCGAGGTGCTCCCCGCAGGGCACGACAGCGCCTCGTCCGTGCGTGGTGGCGGAGTGACCGGTGTCGCCTGACGTGCAGTCGGCGCTCGTGCTCGCGAACACGGTGACGCCGACCACGTCGACTGCGCCGACCACGTCGATCGCGCCGGCCGACCTGCCCACCGTGCCGCACGACCTGCACACCGCGCCGGGCGCGCTGGGTGCGTCAGACCTCTCGGTCACTCCCGAGGCGCGCAGCGCCCCCGGTGCACCGGGGGCCGTCGCACCGGCTCCGGACCCGGCTCCGGCTCCGGTGGATCCTCACGCCGACTGGTCCCGCGTGCTCGACGAGCTCGCCGCGATGTCGGCGCAAGCGGGCCCCGACGCGGGGATCGACGTGATGAACAGGCTCGTCCGCTGGAGCCCTCCGACGGACCTTGGACGTCTGCCCGCCGTGCTGGTGGACCGAGCGCTCGAGGTCCTCGCCGGCCACGCGCACGTCGTCGAGCACCTGCACGAGGCCGTCGCGGAGAACCGCCGACACGTCCGAGCGCTGTCCGCCGTGCCCACCGTGCACGACGCCCCGGCGGCCGCCTACCTCGACGTCCAGGCCTGACCCCCTCCGAGCGCACGCCCGGCCCGGGCGGCGACGGCTGACCTCCGACGGCCCTGCATAGGGCTCGAAGTGACACGACGACGCATCACTTCGCCCGCGAACCGGGGCGGTGTGCGCGACGCACGACGGCCGCCCGGCGGCCGAGAGTTCACGGTGAGCACGGACGGCTCACCTCGCAGGCCATGGGACGGCCGACACCTTCGACGTGGGGATACCGCGAACGTGTTCGACTCCGTGACCTCCTTGGCGCTCCAGAGCGCGCTCGACGGGCTCTCCGCCCGCCAGCGCGTGATCGCGGAGAACGTCGCCAACATCAACACCCCCGGGTACACCGCGAAGCGGGTGCAGTTCGAGGAGGCGCTGGCCGCGTCGGTCGCCTCGGGCGAGGGGCGCGTGGCGTTCAGCGTGTCGCGCTCGCTCGAGCCCACCCAGCTCAACGGTTCGAACGTCAACCTCGACACCGAGACGCTGAGCAACATCGACACCGTGCTGCGCTACCAGTTCGCGACGCAGGCCGTCGGCGGCGAGGCGAACTCGCTGCGCACGGCGATGAGGACGAGCTGAGATGACGTTCGACGCGATCGGTATCGCCAGCACCGGACTGACCGTGCACCGCAAGTGGCTCGACGCGGTCGCCGACAACCTGTCCAACGTCAACACCGTGACGTCGACCGACGACGCCGCGTTCCGCGCCCGCTACGTGACCGTCCAGGAGGGCGGGAACGACACCCCCGGCGCGTTCGTCGCGGGCGCCGCCTGGGGCAGCGAGGAGGGACGGCTCACGTACGAGCCCGACCACCCGCTCGCCGACGAGGACGGCTACGTGCGCTACCCGGACATCGACATGTCCGAGCAGATGGGCAGCCTCATCCTGGCCCAGCGCGGGTACCAGGCGAACGCGGCGGTCGTCGACCGCGCCAAGACGGCCTACGAAGCAGCACTCCAGATCGGGAAGTGAGCCCCATGCCTGTGTCTCCCATCGAGCCCACGACCGCGACCGGCTACCTGTCGGGCGCCGAGGCCGCGTCGGCGCTGTCCGCGCTGTCGCCGACGGAAGCCCCCGCGTCGACCGGACGGGTGGGCGCGAGCGCCTTCGCCGAGGTCCTCGGCGGTGCCGTCGACAACACCCAGCAGCTGCAGGCCGCCTCGAACGAGCTGACGATCGCCGCGGTCTCGGGCGACCTGGCCGACATCCACCAGGCGACGATCGCCTCGACGCGGGCGGCGGCCACCCTCGAGCTCGTCGCGACCGTGCGCAACAAGGCGGTCGACGCGTTCAACGAGATCATGAGGATGCAGGCCTGACATGCCGGAGAAGATCAAGTCGTCGTTCGGGCGCGCGTTCGGCGCCGTCCGCGACTTCACGATCGCGCAGCGCACGCTCGCGGTCCTCGCCCTCGCGATCCTCGCGGTCGCCGTGGTCGCCCTCGTGTCCTGGGTGTCGCGACCGAGCTACGCGCCCCTGTACTCGGGCATGTCGAGCGCGGACGCCTCGGCGATCGTGGACCAGCTCAGGTCCCAGGGCGTTCCCTACCAGCTGTCCGACGGCGGAGCGACGGTGCTCGTGCCCGAGGAGCAGGTCTACGAGCAGCGGCTCACGGCCGCCGCGGCGGGACTGCCCGCCGACGAGTCGACCGGCGGGTACTCGCTGCTCGACGAGATGGGCGTGACGTCGAGCGAGTTCCAGCAGGACGTGACGTACAAGCGTGCGCTCGAGGGCGAGCTGGCTCGCACGATCGGCGCCATGGACAACGTCTCGACCGCGACCGTGCAGCTCGCCATCCCGGAGGCCACGGTCTTCGCCGCGGAGAAGGGCACGCCGACCGCGTCGGTGTTCGTCGCCCCGACCCGCGGGAAGTCGCTCGCGCCCGAGCAGGTCGAGGCCATGGTCCACCTGGTGTCGGCGTCGATCGACGGCATGTCGCCCACCGACGTCGCGGTCGTGGACCAGAGCGGGGCGGTCCTCTCGGAGGTCGGTGCGGGCACCCGGTCGTCGGGCAAGCAGGCCACCGAGTACGAGGAGCGCACGGCCCGATCCGTGCAGGCCATGCTCGACCGGGTCCTGGGCGCGGGGAACTCGACCGTCGCGGTGACGGCCGAGATGGACGTGTCGAGCTCGGAGCGCCTCGAGGAGAAGTTCACCGCTCCCGAGAACGGGCCCGTGCTCAACGAGTCGACCACGACCGAGGAGTACTCCGGCACCGGCGGAGGCGGAGCAGGCGTGCTGGGGCCGGACAACATCGCGGTCCCGAACGGCGGGACCGGTGACAGCACCTACACCTCCCAGGACGCGACGCGCAACAACGCGGTCGACAAGACCACCGAGACGACGACGCGGCCCGCAGGAGCCCTGACCCGCCAGACCGTGTCGGTCGCGCTGAACGCCGACGCGGCGGGCGCGGGCAACACCGCGGCGATCACGAGCCTCGTGGCGGCCGCGGCCGGCATCAACCTCGAGCGGGGGGACGTCGTCGAGGTCGAGCGTCTCGCGTTCGACACCGGTGCGGCCGAGGCGGCCTCGGCCGCGCTCGCCGCCGCCGAGGCGGCCGCCGCCGCCGAGAAGCAGGGCCAGATGCTGCGGACCGGCGCGATCGTGACGGGCGTCCTCCTGCTCCTCGTCCTGGGGCTCGTGGTCTGGTCGAGGGCTCGCCGTCGCCGCGAGCGCCGTGAGACGGTCGACATCGCCGACCTCGAGCTGCGCCCCGTGCACGACGGCGTCGACGAGTTCGGTCCGATGCACGGTGGCCGTGACGACGGTGACGGCCTGCTCGAGCCGGTGCCCACGCGCCCCGAGATCCAGCCTCCGACGCCCCGGTTCTCGAGCCTGGACCAGCGTCGGGCCGAGGTGGACGCGCTCGCCGGGGCGGACCCCGACAAGACGGCCGAGTACCTGCGGGTGCTCCTCGCCGAGGACCGGGCGGTGCGGCGATGACGGTCACGACGAACGCGCCGGGCACCGGCGTCCAGGACACGCTCGTGGGACCGCCCGGCGGGACCGGGGCGAACGTCACGCAGACGATCACGGTCGATGCCGTGGACTCCGGGGAGTCGCGCCTGCCGGTCGAGACGATGCGCCGGATCGCGGCCATGTCCGGGGTCCAGAAGGTCGCGCTCGTGCTCATGCAGATGACGCAGGAGCGTGCCGCCACGGTCATGTCGCTGTTCTCCGAGGAGGAGACGGGCGAGGTCGCCGCGGAGATCATGCGCACCCAGGTCGTCGATCCCGACCTCGCGGTCGCGGCGCTCGACGAGTTCTACGACATGGCGTTGTCCGGCAGCCCGCGACCGCGTGGTGGCAAGGACCTCGCGGTGGGTCTGCTCGAGGCCTCGTTGGGGGCCGACAAGGCGGCCGACGTGGTCGAGCGCCTCGTGGCGAGCATGCAGGGCAAGGCCTTCGAGTACCTGGACGGGACCGAGCCGGGGCAGATCATCTCGCTGCTCGACGGCGAGCACCCGCAGACGGTGGCGCTCGTGCTCGCGCACCTGAGCGCGACCGTGGCGTCGTCGGTGCTGGCCAACCTGGCCGACGACTACCGGACCGACGTGGCGCAGGCGCTGGCCACGATGGGTACGGCGTCCCCGGAGGCGGTCAAGCTCGTCTCGGACCAGTTCCGGGCCCGCATGGGCGCGAGCATCGTGCCGCGTCAGCCGGTCGAGATCATCGGTGGGGTCCAGCCTCTCGTGGACATCATCAACCGCTCGGACGTGGCGACGGAGAAGGCGCTCCTCGAGGGCCTCGAGGCGCGCGACCCGGCCCTCGCCGACGAGGTGCGTTCGCGCATGCTGACGTTCGAGGACATCGCCTCGTTCGAGGCGCGCGACGTCCAGATCATCCTGCGCGGCGTGGAGATGGCCGTGCTCGCGCTCGCGATGAAGGGCACGACCGCGCGGGTCGTGGAGGCCGTGACGACCAACATCTCGGCGCGCAACCGCACGCTCCTCGACGAGGAGATCGCGGGGCTGGGTGGCGTGCGCGTGAGCCAGGTCGAGGAGGCGCGGGCCGAGATCGTCCGCATCGTCCGTGACCTCGAGGCCGACGAGAAGATCACGATCCACCGTACGGACGGTGACGAGCTTGTCTACTGAGGCGGCGTTCGTCCCGAACGCGGTGCCGGTGCTGCACAGCTCACGGGTCCAGGAGGTGGAGTCGTCCGCGTCCGCTCGTGGTTACGCGGCGGGGTACGCAGCGGGTGCGCGTGCCGCGCAGGAGGGGGTGGACCGGCTGCGGGCCTCCCTGGAGGAGGAGCACGCGCGCCGGGCCGCCGAGCAGGTCGAGAGCATCCGGCGCACGGTCACGCTGCTGCACGAGGCGGTCCGAGCGCTCGCCGGTCGCACCGTACCGGTCGTCGAGGCCGCCCAGGACGCCGTGCTGGGTGGGGCACTGGGTCTCGCCGAGGCGATCGTCGGCCTGCAGCTGACCGACCGGGCGCACGCGGCGCACGCGGCGCTCGCCCGGGTGACGTCGACTCTCGAGGGGGCCGTCGTCGAGGTGCGGCTGCATCCCGAGGACGTCCGGCTGCTCACCGAGGCGGGGGTCGAGGAGCCTGCGCTCGTGCCCGACGCGACGCTCCGTCGAGGGGACGCCGTCGCGGAGCTCGAGCACGGCTTCCTCGACGCCCGCATCGGGACGGCGGTCGAGCGTGCCCGGGCCGAGCTCGCGGTGCTCGTCGAGGTCGCGCAGCGCAGCGAGGGGGCGGGTCTCGACGAGGCTGCCGGGCGTCGTGCCGCCGACGCCCGACCGGACGCCCGGAGGGTGGGGGCATGACCGCGATCGACGTGGCCGAGAAGACCCCGGCCCACGCGTCGGCGGGACGCGCCGCGCCGGCCGGGTCGTCGGTGCCGGACGCGTCGTCGACGCCGGTGCAGCCGCCCGCTTCGGGGTCGCACGGGGCGCACGAGGCGCCCGGGGCCGCGGCCGACCACCCGGGGAGAGCGACGTGGCGCCCGGCCGCGCTCGACGAGCTGGCTGCGGCCGCGCGCCCCGAGCGGGTCGGCGTGGTCACGTCGGCGGTCGGTCTGAGCGTCGAGGTCGCGGGGCTGCGGTGCGCGCTGGGGGACCTGGTGCACATCGGCGAGGCGCCGCGCGTCGTCGCGGCCGAGGTCGTGGCGACGTCGCAGGGGCTGGCCCGGTGCATGCCGCTCGGCAGGCTGACCGGGGTGGGCGCGGGTGCGCCCGTGCGCACGAGCGGCACGGGCATCCTCGTCCCCACGGGACGCGGCCTGTTCGGCCGGGTCATCGACGCGCTCGGGCGGCCGGTCGACGGCCTGGGTCCTCTCGTGAGCGACGTCCGCGTACCGGTCGACAACGAGGCGCCCTCGGCCATGGACCGCGCCCGCATCGACACGCCGCTCCAGACGGGGGTCCGGGTGCTCGACTCCCTCGTGACGCTCGGTCGGGGGCAGCGCATCGGCCTGTTCGCGGGTTCGGGAGTCGGCAAGTCCTCCCTGCTGTCGATGGTGGCACGCGGGACGGACGCCGAGGTGTCGGTCATCGCCCTGGTCGGCGAGCGTGGTCGTGAGGTCCGCGAGTTCCTCGAGGACGACCTCGGCCCGGAGGGGCTGGCGCGGTCGGTCGTGGTCGTCGCGACGTCGGACGAGCCGGCCATGATGCGCCGTCGGGCCGCGTTCACGGCGACCCGGATCGCCGAGGCGTTCCGCGACGAGGGGGCCCACGTCGTCCTCATGATGGACTCGCTCACGCGCGTGTCCATGGCGCAGCGCGAGATCGGGCTGTCGGTCGGCGAGCCGCCTGCGACGCGCGGCTACCCGCCGTCGACCTTCTCGCTCATGGCGAACCTGCTCGAGCGGGCGGGCACGGGCGTGCGTGGCTCCGTGACGGGGATCTACACGGTCCTGGTCGACGGTGACGACCACAACGAGCCGATCGCCGACCAGGCGCGTTCGATCCTCGACGGGCACGTGGTGCTCGACCGGGCCATCGCGGTGTCGGGGCACTACCCGGCCGTGGACCCCCTCGGGTCGATCTCCCGCGTCGCGTCCCGCGTCACGACCCCCGAGCAGAGGTCGCTCGCGCTGACCCTGCGCAAGGTGCTCGCGGCGCGCCGCAAGGCGCAGGACATCCTCGACATCGGGGCCTACAAGAAGGGCACCGACCAGCTCGTCGACGCCGCGCTCGCCCACGAGCGCGAGATCGACGGCTTTCTCCAGCAAGCCATGACGGACGGCACACCGGCCGAGGAGTCGTGGTCGCGCCTCGCGCGACTGACCGAGGCCCTGATCGACGGGGAGGCGTGATGAACACGAAGTTCCGGCTCGCGGGGGTGCTGCGGCTGCGGCAGCTCGAGGAGGACACGGCCAAGGCGCGGCTCGCGCGCGCCCACGCGGACCTCGCGCAGACCGTGGAGGAGGCGGGCGGGCTCTCGGCGTACCTCGAGTCGTCGCCCGACCGCGCGACCACGGGGGCCTCGCTCGCCGCGATCGCGGCCTCGCGGGCCGCGACGAGCGCGATGTTCGCTGCTCTCGAGGCCGAGGCCCGTCGCAAGGCGAGCGAGGTCGACGCGGCGTTCAGCGGGCTCCAGGGGGCCCGGACCGCGCGGCTCGGGCTCGAGAAGCTGGCGGACCGTCACGACGAGGACGTCGCGCGCGCCGAGGGCCGCGCCGAGCAGGTCACGCTCGACGAGGTCGCCTCGTCGACGTGGCGACCGACCACCGGAAGGACCACCGGAGCATGAGCATGACCCAGGCCCTGACTCGCGTCGGGGAGATCCGCACCGAGATCGCGACCCTCCAGGAACCTGCTGCGGCACGCGGTGCGTCGTCGTCGGGAACGGCGGGTACCGCCGCGGGCGCGGGCGCGGCGAGCGCGACCGACTTCGCGTCGGTGCTCGCGGCCGTGGGCGCGGGGGACGCCAAGGGCTCGTCCGACCTGTTCGGCAGCCTGATGTCCTCGCTCTCCGGCACCGGCACCGGCACCGGGTCGGGGTCGCTCGATCTCGCGGGCCTGTTCTCGTCGCTCTCCGCGACGGGGAGCGCGACCGCGGTCGGGGCGGGCGCGGCGCCGTCGGCGGGCATCGCGGCCACCGGCACGACGCCCTCGGGCAGCGCCGGGGCGATCCTCGAGACCGCCAAGCAGTACCTGGGCGTGCCGTACGTCTGGGGCGGGGAGAGCCTGGCCGAGGGCGGTCTCGACTGCTCCGGGCTCGTCCAGCTCGTGTTCGGCGCGCACGGCATCGACCTGCCGCGGGTCGCGCGCGACCAGATGCGTCAGGGCACCGAGGTCGCCTCGCTCGCGCAGGCGCAGCCCGGCGACCTGATCGTGCAGCGGGGTGGCAAGCACATCGGCATCTACCTGGGCGACGGGCAGATGATCCACTCGCCCAAGCCCGGCCAGACGGTCGAGATCACGTCGGTCACCGATGCCTCCGTGACCACGATCCGTCGCGTGCTGGGCGCGGGGGTGTCGGCATGACCGCCGTGACGGCCTCGCTCGGGGCGATGCTCGCCCCGGCCGCCGCGCCGGGTGCGCGGCGTGGTGCGGGGGACTCGTCGGACGCCTTCGGTCGCTCGCTCGCCGCGGCGTCCGAGGAGGCTGCCGGGCCGGGGGACGCACCGACCTCCGGTGAGGGGTCGAGCGTCGTGGGCACCGTGCCCGACGGCGCCGCTCACCCGGTCCGGCCCGGTCGGCCCGGGACGTCGGGCGGCCAGGCGAGCCCCGGGGCGTCCCCCGAGGCGGCCGTGCCCGGTGCGGCCGTGCCCGGTGCGCCGGCGGGCGTCGTCGCGGGGACCGGTGACCCCGACGGTCCCGGTGAGAGCACCGGCGTCGAGGGGGACGTCGCGCCCGACGAGCAGCCGGTCCCCGTCGTCCCCGTCGTCCCCCCGCTCGTGCCGCCGGGCGCGGCCGAGCTGCCGGTTCCCGTCGGCCTGCCGGGGGACCCCGGTGCCGCCGGCGTCCCCGGTGCGGTGACCGACGTCGTCGGGCCGTCCCCTGCTGGTCCGGAAGAGCAGGCCGTCGTGCCCGTGCCACCGGCAGGCAGCGCGGCGCTGCCCACGGACGGGTCCGCGGAGCTCCTCGGGCACGTCACGGCGCAGGGCACCGGGCTGCGCGGGGACCCGACGGGGACGCCCGCGGCGGGCGGGACGGCGGCCTCCGCCCAGCCGGTCGGCACCGCCACCGTGCCTCCCGCCCCCGCCGGGCAGCCGTCCGGCGGGGGAGCGGGGGGCTCGTCCGACGGTGCCCGACAGTTCCCCGGCGCACCGGTGACGGCGGTGCAGGGCCCCCCGCAGGGTCCCGGAGAGGTTCCCGCCGGCACGGTCTCGGGCGCCGCGTCCGAGACCGACGGGGGAGCCGACGGCGCCCCCGCGCCGACGACGGCGCTCGGCCAGGTCGTCCCCGCTCCCGTGCCGGTGGCGCCGACCCCGGTGAGCACCGCCGTCGGGCCGGTGGTCGCGGCCACGCCGCCCAGCCCCCAGGCGGCGCCCACGCTCCACGCCCAGGTCTCCGGGCCCGTGTTCCAGCTCCTCGCCGCGGGCGACGGCGACCACGTGCTCACGTTGTCGGTGACCCCCGACAACCTGGGCCCCGTGACCGTCCGTGCCCACATCGCGGGCGGTGACCTGCGCATCGAGCTGTTCGCCCCGCACGACGCGGGCCGTGAGGCCCTGCGCGCTCTCGCGGCCGAGCTCCGCCGTGACCTCGCGGGCATCGCGCCCTCGGCGTCGCTGTCGGTCTCGGACGCGAAGGAGGCGCCGGCGCAGGGGAGCGGCCACCAGGCCGGGCCCGGCAACGGCTCCGCGGGGGACGCAGGATCCGGTACCGCCGCACGCCCCGGCGACCAGCACCCCTGGCAGTCCCGACCCGGCACCCGTCCCGGCGTGCCCGGGGCGACCACCGACCCGACCATCCAGCCGACAGTGGACGACAGGACGCCGGGGGCCGCCCGGCGCCTCGACGTCCTCGTCTGAGAGAGGAACGACGTGCCGGTCACCCCCGTCACCGGCCCGATCTCCGCCCCCGTGGAGACCGCGCCCCGCACGCAGAACGTGCGTGCCCCCAAGCAGGAGTACGACAGCGAGCTGTTCCTGGGTCTGCTCGTGACCCAGCTCCGCAACCAGGACCCGTCCAGCTCCATGGAGACCAGCGAGATCGTCGCCCAGACGACGTCGCTGGCCATGATGGAGTCCCTCAGCGCCATGCGGACCCTCGTCGAGGACTCCGCGGTGCGACAGCAGGAGGCGTTCGCGCTGCAGATGCGCGACGCGGCCGCCACCCTGCTCGGCAAGAAGGTGTCCTACCTCGACGCGGACGGCGTCGAGCACACGGGCATCGCCACGGCGGTGTCCTACAAGGACGCCGTCCCCACGGTGACGATCGGCGACAAGAGCATCGCGCTCGACAAGGTCTCGGGCGTCACCGGCACGGTCAGCACGGATGCCACCGAACCCCCACCCGCCACGGACGGCGCAACCGACAGCCAGGCCGGCGCAGCCGCCTGACCCGAAAGGACTCTCGTGCTCCGTTCTCTCAACACCGGAATCTCCGGCCTGCGTGCCCACCAGAACATGCTGGACGTGACCGGCAACAACATCGCCAACGTCAACACGACGGGCTTCAAGTCGTCCCGGACGCAGTTCCAGGACACGCTCTCGCAGCTCGTCGCCGCAGGCGTCGCCCCCGACCAGCAGGTCGGTGGCGCCAACCCGGCGCAGATCGGCCTCGGCGTCACGACCGCGGCGATCACGACGCAGTTCACCCAGGGTGCGTCCCAGCCCACGGGCGTCCCGACCGACCTCATGATCGACGGCGACGGGTTCTTCGTCGTGGAGAGCGGCGGGCAGCAGCTCTACACCCGCAACGGGGCGTTCGACTTCGACGCCAACGGTCGGATGGTCAGCGCCGACGGCGCGTTCGTCCGCGGCTGGACCGCCGTGGGCGGGGTCGTCAACACCAGCGGCCCCCTCGGCCGGCTCACGATCCCCGTGGGCGACGTCGCACCGCCCGAGGCGACGACGAGGATCGCGCTCGGCGGCAACCTGCCCGCCGACGCCAAGGACGGCACCAAGGTCGTGCGCGACATCGAGATCTTCGACGAGCTCGGCACGTCGACCAAGATGTCGCTCGAGTTCAGTGCGACCGGCGGCAAGTGGTCCGTGAGCGCGCTCGACACCGCGACGGGCACGGTCGTCGAGGGACCGCAGGCGCTGACCTTCACGGACGGTGCCCTCACGGGCGGCGGCTCGCTGACGGTCGCCGGCGTGGCCATCGACCTCGGCACCGTGACCTCCTACGCGGGCCTGTCGAACATCGCGGTCTCGGCCAAGGACGGGGCGGCGGCAGGAGCGCTCACGTCCTACTCGGTCTCGGGGAACGGCTCGATCGTCGGTACCTACTCGAACGGCAAGACGGCCGTGCTCGGACAGGTCGCGCTCGCGACGTTCACCAACATGGGCGGACTCGAGAAGGCGGGCGGCTCGACCTACGCGGCCACGCAGTACTCGGGAGACGTCCTCGTCGGCGGCGCCGGCGACCAGGGCATGGGGTCCATCCAGGCCGGCTACCTGGAGATGTCGAACGTGGACCTCTCGCAGGAGTTCACCAACCTCATCGTGTCCCAGCGCGGGTTCCAGGCGAACTCGCGCGTCATCACCACGTCCGACGAGGTACTGACCGAGCTCGTCAACCTCAAGCGGTGACGCCCACCGCGCGCGGGGCGGCGCGCGGTCACCACGGCGCCCCCGGGACAGCACGTCCCGGGGGCGCCGGCATGCTCCGGGCGGCCTGACCGGTTCAGCCACCCTGCCCGTTCACGAGAGCCCGAGGGCTGCCGAGAGTACGGATCAGCGGGGTTCGGCCGATCGGCGGCGCACCGCCCCCGAGAGGCACGGTTCGACGCCCCTCACCCTCTCCGACCGACCCGACCCGAAGGTGGAACCGTGATCGTCCTCACGCGCTTCAGCTCCGAGCGCATCGCGATCAACGCGGACCTCGTGGCCCGTGTCGAGACCAACCCGGACACCCGGGTCACGCTGATCGACGGTTCTCGATACATCGTCACCGAGTCGATGGAGGACGTGATCCGACTGGTCGAGGACCACAAGGCTCGCGTCCTCCTGCTCGCGCAGTCCATGTCCATCACCGGTGAACGGACGCCGCTCGGCATCGTGCCGACCCGGACCGAGACGGAGGCCGACGACCGCGCCCCGGTCGCCGTGACCCCGCTCCCCGCCCCGAGGAAGTAGGCCCCATGGATCCCGCAACCATCATCGGCATCCTGTTCGCGTTCGGTGCGCTCGTCGCGATGGTGCTCCTCGAGGGCGCACAGATCACGTCGATCCTGCTGCCCGCGCCGATCATCCTCGTCTTCGGCGCCAGCATCCTCGTCGCCGTGGCGTCGGGCACGGTGCGCGACGCGCTGCAGGCGATCAAGGCGCTGCCGAGGGCCTTCGTGAGCAAGCCCGCCCGTCCGGCCGCCGCGATCGAGGAAGTGGTGCGGGCGGCCGAGATCGTGCAGAACGACGGCGGCCTCCTGGCGCTCGAGGCGGAGTCCCAGAAGACCGACGACCCGTTCCAGCGCAGCGCGCTCCAGTCCTTGGCCGACGGCGCGGACGCCGACCAGCTCCGCACCCTGCTCGAGGAGAGGATCGAGACCAAGAGCCGAGAGGACGCGATCGCGTACGACTTCTACAACGCGATCGGCGGCTACGCCCCGACCATCGGCATCGTCGGGACCGTCGTGTCGCTCACGCACGTCCTGGAGAACCTGTCGGACCCGGCCGAGCTCGGCCACATGATCGCGGCGGCGTTCATCGCGACCCTGTGGGGCATCCTGTCCGCGAACTTCATCTGGCTGCCCATCGGCGCCAAGCTCAAGCGCATCTCCGACCTCGAGATCCAGCGGCTCGACGTCCTGCTCGAGGGGTACATGTCGATCCAGGCCGGTTCCCGTGCGCGCGTCATCGACGAACGCCTCAAGACCATGGTCCCCGACTGGTCGCTGCCGCCGGGCAAGGCCGCCTGATGAGCCGCCGCGGTGGGCACGGCCGGGGCAGGCGAGGCGGCGGCGGGGGCGGCGGTGGAGGGCACGACACGAGCGGCAGCGGTCGCTGGATGGTGTCCTACATGGACATGGTCACCGTCATCATGTGCCTGTTCATCGTGCTGTTCGCGATCAGCTCGGTCGACCAGGACAAGTACCAGGAGCTCAAGTCCTCCCTCGCGGCGGGATTCGGCACGATCGAGGACGCGGACGTCGTGGAGGCGGTCATCGACAACCCGGCCACCGAGCCCCCCGACGACGTCGAGACCGACCTCGAGAAGGCCATGGCGGAGGTCACGGACCTGACCGCGCTCCGCGACGCGATGGCCAGGAGCCTCGACGCCTCCGGCAAGACCGAGACGGTACGGTTCGAGATCGACGAGCGCGGCCTGACCGTCCGCCTGGTGTCCGCCGACACGTTCTTCTCTCCCGGCAGCGCCGACCTCACGGACGAGGCACGAACCGTCCTGCAGATCGTGGGCCCCGTGCTCGCCCCGACGCCCTACGAGATCCAGGTCGAGGGCAACGCCGACTACAAGGCGACGGTGGGCTCGCGGTACCCGACGAACTGGGAGCTGTCCTCCTCCCGTGCCACCGCGGTCCTGCGCCACCTCGTCGAGCAGAGCAGCCTCACCGAGCATCGCATCGCGGCCGTGGGCTTCGGGTCCGCCCGCCCGCTCGCGGCGGGGACCGAGCCCGACGCGCTCGCCGCCAACCGTCGCGTCGACATCATGGTCCTCTCGGCCCAGCCCGAGGCCGTCCGCGCGCTCATCCCCGAGGTCCTCGGCGGCACGCTCACCGCAGCGGACGTCCCGGCCGCGGAGGAGGCGCAGCGCGCGGCCCTGGCGAGCGCGGCCGAGGCAGCACGGGCGGCGGCCGAGCAGGACTGACTCTCGACCGGGCTCCGGCCGGCGCGCAGGCTCTGCGGCGCGTGCGTGCATAGGAGACCGACGTGAGCACGACGACACCCGTCAGGGTCCAGGGTCCCGCCGAACGGCGCAAGGTCGAGGTCTACGACTTCCGTCGTCCGACGACGCTCGTGCGTGAGCACCACCGCATCCTCGAGATGGCGTTCGAGAGCTTCGCGCGCCAGTGGGGCACGCAGCTCACGGCGCGCGTGCGGGTCGTCTCGCAGGTGAGCCTGGCCGCGGTGACCATGCGCACGTACGACGACTACGTCGCCGACCTGCCGGTCACGACCGCGGTCGTCGTGTGCGAGATCGACGGCATCAACCCGCGCGCCGTGCTGCAGTTCCCGCACACCGACGCCCTGACGTGGATCGCGCACATGCTCGGCGCCGGCCCCTACATCCCGGCGATCGACCGCAAGTTCACCGACGTCGAGCGCGCGCTCGTGACCTCGCTCGTCACCGAGACCCTGCGCGACCTGCGGCACTCGATGGGCCGGCTCCTGGAGACCCCGCTGAAGATCGGCTCGATCCAGCACAACTCGCAGTTCGTGCAGGCCGCGCCGACCGCCGAGCTCATGATCGTGGCGGAGTTCAACCTGCGCGTCGGGGACGGTCCGTGCACGGCGACCCTGGCCCTGCCCGCGATCGCACTGCTGCCTCATCTGGGCGAGGCGAACCCGGCCGACGACCCCGCCGACGCCGCCGCCCGCACCAGGCGGCACCTCGCCCGGTCCCTGGTCGACGTCACGGTCGAGCTGTCGAGCGCGGTCATGACTCCCGTCGAGGTCGTCGACCTCGCCGTCGGCGACGTCATCCGCCTGCCGCACAACCGCTCCCGCCCGCTCGACGTCATCGTCGACGGCCACGTCCTGGCACGCGGTGCGGTCGGCTCGTCCGGCTCGCGCCTCGCCTGCCGCATCGTCACCACCGAGGAGAACTGAAGCATGAGTACCGCCACCACCGCCGACCGCACGGCCGTCGAGGCCGCGGCGGAGGCCGCCCGGGCGCTCGTCGAGCTCATCCCGACGAGCACCCCGCTCTCCGCCGCGATCTCGGGCGGGGCACCGGTCGGCCCGCAGGCAGTGACCGCCGTCGTCGCCTCGTACGTCGGGGACACGGGCACCGACATGGCGCTCGCGCTCATCGACGAGTCCTCGCTCGCCGACGCGTCCGAGACCCCGACGCTCGACATGACCGATCTCCTGCGCCCGGCGCTCGAGGCGGCCGGCGCCACGACCGGCGTCGGGGTGCTGGGCGACGTGCGCGTCGCCGACGCGACCGAGCTCTTCGAGGACGAGGGGGCCGTCGTCTTCGAGCTCTCCGTGGGGGGCGGGCCGACCGCAGGGTGGTTCGTCGTCCGCACGCGCAAGACCCTGCGCGGCCTGCCCGACGAGGCCATGACGGGCAGCAGGCTCGCGCGCATCTCCAACGTCGAGATGAGGCTCGCGGTCGTCGTCGGGCACACCCGCATGCCCGTGCGCGAGGTGCTCAACCTCGAGCCCGGTGCCGTCGTCGAGCTCGACCGCTCGGCCGGAGCGCCCGCCGACGTCCAGCTCAACGGCCGGACCATCGCCAAGGGGGAGGTCGTGGTCGTCGACGGCGGCGACTACGGCGTGCGGATCACCAAGATCCTCGACGCGGACGACTGAGCCCGTGGACGTCACCACCGTGCTGCGGGTCGCCTTCTCGTTGGCGGTCGTCATGGGGCTGCTGTGGCTGTCGTACCGGGTCGCCGACCGGAGCAGGCGTACGGCTCCCGGGGGTCGTGGCGCGCAGCTCACCGTCGTCGCCCGCCAGGGACTGAGCCAGAAGAGTGCCGCGGTGCTGCTCGACTCGGGCGGTACCCGGTACCTGCTGGGGGTCACCGAGTCGTCGGTCACGGTGATCGACCAGGGGCCTGCCCCCGTGACCACCGCAGCGGTCGTCCCCGCGAGCCCCAAGCACGCCGTGCGCGACGTCGCGGGGGCGCGCACCGGACCGTTCAACGTGGTGAAGTCGACGACCGGGCAGCAGTCCGTGGCCGACCCGCTCGGTGGAGCCGAGGTCGCTCCCGCGGCAGGGGTGGTCCAGGCCGCCGCCGTCGGCCAGGTCGACGCCGACGGCCCGGCAGAACGGGTCCGGCGTGCCGATCCTGCCGGGCCGGGACCGACCTTCGACGAGGCCGTCCTGGCCGCGCAGGTCTGGCTCGACGAGGCGCCCGTCCCGCGGGCCGCCGCCCCGACGCTGGTCACCACCACGACCGGCGGCCCGGCCGGCACGGCCGGCATGGTGCCCGCTGTGCCCGCGTTCGCGAGGGTCGCTGCGCCGTCGGGCGTGGGCTCGGACGTGCTCGACCCGACCACGGTGCGCTCGCTCCTGGCTGTCGACACCTGGCGACAGGCCGCCCGCGCGGTGTGGGGGCCCCGGCGATGACCGTCGTCGCCCCGGCCCGCCGGGTCCCGCGCGGTGCGGTGACCCTGGCCGTCGCGCTGCTGCTCGTCGCGCTCGTCCTCGTCGCGACCGTGCTGCTCGCGCCGTCCGCGAGCGCGGCCCCGACCGACCCCACGGCACCCACGGCCCCGGTCGACCCGACCGCCCCCGACGGTGGCAGCAGCTTCTCGGTCGAGATCAACGGACCGAACGGTGAGCCGTCGTCGTCGCTCGTGACGCTCGTGGGCATCACGCTGCTGTCGCTCGCACCGACGCTGCTGCTCATGATGACGTCGTTCACGAAGGTCTTCGTGGTGCTGTCCCTGACGCGCAACGCGCTCGGCACGGGGACCGTCCCGCCCAACATGGTCCTCGCGGGGCTCGCCCTGTTCCTGTCGATGTTCATCATGTGGCCCGTGTTCGGCGACATCAACGACGCGGCCGTCCAGCCCTACCTCGAGGGCACCACGACGTTCAGCCAGGCGCTCGACGCGGGCGCGGCCCCGCTGCGCGAGTTCATGCTCGCCCACACGCGCGAGGAGGACCTCGCGCTCATGACGCGCGCGGCCGACCTCGACAACCCGGCCACCATGGCCGACGTCCCGCTGACCACGCTCGTCCCGGCGTTCGTCATCTCCGAGCTGCGCGCCGCGTTCATCATCGGCTTCGTGATCTTCGTGCCGTTCCTCGTGATCGACCTGGTCGTGGCCGCGGCGCTCATGAGCATGGGCATGATGATGCTCCCGCCCACCATGATCTCGCTGCCGTTCAAGCTCCTGCTGTTCGTCCTGGTCGACGGGTGGGCGCTCATCACGACCTCGCTCATCGGCTCCTACGGGGTGGGGTGACATGGAGACCTCGGCCGTCCTGGACATCGCCACGCAGGCGATGATCCTTGCCGCGAAGCTCGCGGCCCCCGTGCTCATCACCTCGCTCGTCGTGGGGTTCTCGATCTCGCTCGTGCAGTCCGTGACCCAGATCCAGGAGGTCACGCTCTCGTTCGTGCCCAAGGCGGCCGCGGTCGCGGTCGCGCTCATCGTGTGCGGCAACTGGATGATCGGTGAGCTCGTCTCGTTCACGCACGCGATGTTCGACCTCATCCCGTCGCTGCTGGGCGGCGGCTGACGTCTGTGACGTTCGACATCGACCAGGCGTGGCTCCAGGCGACCCTGCTCGCCGGGGTCCGCCTGGCCGCGTTCATGATGCTCGCGCCGCCGTTCTCCCACCAGGCCATCCCGCGCCAGGTCCGCGCCATCCTCGCGGTGTCCCTGGGCCTCGTGGTCTCGGGCCGGGTCGCCCCGACCTACGAGGCCGTGGGCACGGGCACGTTCTTCGCCCACCTGATCGCGGAGGCCACGACGGGGGCCATGCTGGGCGCGCTCGTCATGATCGTCTTCTCGGCCGTGACCGCGGCCGGCTCGCACCTCGACCTGTTCGGGGGCTTCTCGATCGGTATGGCCTTCGACCCGCAGACCAACGTGAGCGGCTCGCAGTTCACGCGCCTGTTCGCCCTGGCCGCGGTCGTCCTGATGTTCACCTCGGACGCCTACCAGCTCGTGATCCTCGGCCTCGCACGCTCGTACGACGTCGTGCCCGTGGGGGCGTTCGCGGAGGTGCCCGCGGAGTCCTTCATCGACGCGCTCACGGGTTCGTTCGTCGCGGGGCTCCAGATCGCCGGGCCCATCGTCGTGGTCCTCTTCCTGGCCGACGTCGGCCTCGGTCTCGTGACCCGGGTCGCGCCCGCCCTCAACGCGTTCGCGCTCGGGTTCCCGCTCAAGATCTTCCTGACCCTCTCGCTCGTCGGGACCGTCCTCATCGCACTGCCCCACGCCCTGTCCGCACTGACCGAGCAGGCCCTGAAGCTGATGGGAGGCGTGGGCTGATGGCGGACACGTCCGAGGAGAGGACCGAGCAGGCCTCCGAGCGCAAGATGAAGGAGGTCCACGAGAAGGGCCAGCTCGGCCGGTCGCAGGACCTCACGGCCTGGGTCGGCATCGCGGTCGCAGGGGCCCTGCTGCCCCTGACGCTCAGCAGGGCGGCCGGGGCGGCGACCGAGCAGGTCCTGTCGATCCGCACCGTGATCGACAACCCCGAGCCGGCCGTGGCCGTGGTGCTGCTGCAGGAGGCGCTCGGCTCGATCCTGCCCACGATCGGGGTGCTGCTCGGGGCGGTCGCGCTCGCGGCGATCATCGGCTCGGTCGTGCAGGGCGGCCTGCATCTGAAGAAGTTCCGCGGCGAGTTCCAGCAGTTCAACCCGGTCAGCGGGTTCAAGCGGATCCTCGGGCCGCAGGCGCTGTGGAACGGCGTCAAGGCCCTGCTCAAGACCACCGTCGTCGGGGTCGTGCTCTACGTCGTGATCCAGTCGCTCATGCCCGTCCTGCTGTCCGCGGGCGGGCTGCCCGTGGCGTCGCTGCTCGAGGCCGCGGGGTCGGGTGTGCGGGCGCTGCTGCTGTGGGCGACCGCGGCGGGGATCTCGCTCGCGCTGCTCGACGTGCTCGTCGTCGCCAAGCGCAACCGCAAGAAGACCCGCATGACGAAGAAGGAGCTCAAGGACGAGCACAAGAACAGCGACGGCGACCCCATGGTGAAGTCGCAGCGCCGGTCGATGGCCCGCTCGCTGTCGCGCAACCGGATGCTCGCCGCCGTGGCGGACGCCGACGTCGTCATCGTCAACCCCACGCACGTCGCGGTCGCGATCCGCTACGAGGCGGGCAAGTCCGCGCCCCGTGTCGTCGCCAAGGGTGCGGACCACCTGGCGGCGCGCATCCGCGAGAAGGCCGAGGAGGCGCGCGTGCCCATGGTCCGCGACGTCCAGCTCGCCCGCGCGCTCCACAAGGTGTGCGACGTCGGGCAGGAGGTGCCGGTCGAGCTGTACATGGCCGTCGCGCGCGTGCTCGCGTTCGTCATGGCCCTGACCCGCCGCGGTGCCGCGGTCTCCTCGGTGCCGCACCGGCTGGGTCGTCCGGCGATCGCGCCGGGGG
This sequence comes from Oerskovia jenensis, assembly GCF_016907235.1. Classification (NCBI taxonomy): domain Bacteria; kingdom Bacillati; phylum Actinomycetota; class Actinomycetes; order Micrococcales; family Cellulomonadaceae; genus Oerskovia; species Oerskovia jenensis. Next base: position 1,551,455 of record NZ_JAFBBO010000001.1, on the reverse strand, counting down.
AGTGGCCGCCCGACGACGACCCCGCGCACGCGGGCGACCCTCCGGCGACCGCACGGCCGGACGGCGCGGCCGGTGCGAGGAGCGCGGCCGGTGGACCGCCCCCCGGCGCGCGCGACGACGTCGGGCCCGGGCGTACGGCGTGACGCGTCCGAGGACGAGGTGCGCCGCGCCCTCGCCCGACCTGCGCCACCGGCGGCCCGTGCTGCCGTCGCCGCGACGTGCATAGGGCCTCGCGGCAGCACCTGCCACCGCTCCGGACCGGGAAGGACCAGGGTTCCGCGTGAAGAACCGCTCCCTCGCCGCGATCGCCGTACCTCTCGGCGTCGTCGGCATCGTGCTGCTGCTCGTCGTGCCCATCCCGGCAGGGATGCTCGACGTGCTGATCATCGTCAACATCCTGCTCTCGCTCGTGATCCTGCTGACGTCGATGTTCGTCACCAAGCCGCTCGACTTCTCGGTCTTCCCGTCGCTGCTGCTGGTCGCGACGCTGTTCCGCCTGGGCCTCAACGTCGCCTCGACCCGCCTCGTGCTGGGCAACGGGTACGCGGGCGAGGTCATCAGCGCGTTCGGCCACGTCGTGGTCAACGGCAACCTGGTCATCGGGATGGTCGTGTTCCTCATCCTGGTGGTCATCCAGTTCCTCGTGATCACCAAGGGTGCCGAGCGCGTCGCGGAGGTCGGGGCGCGATTCACGCTCGACGCGATGCCCGGCAAGCAGATGGCGATCGACGCCGACCTCAACGCGGGCCTCATCTCCGAGACGGACGCCCGCGCGCGGCGTGCCGAGGTCTCGGCCGAGGCCGACTTCTACGGCGCGATGGACGGCGCCTCGAAGTTCGTCAAGGGCGACGCGATCGCGGGGGTGGTCATCACGATCATCAACCTGGTCGGCGGGATCATCATCGGCGTCGCCATGCACGGCATGCCGATCGGCGAGTCGGTCGACACGTACTCGATCCTGACGATCGGCGACGGCCTCGTGACCCAGGTCCCGGCGCTGCTCATGGCCGTGGCCACGGGCATGATCGTGACCCGCTCGAACTCGGGCGAGGGCGACGTCGGGTCGCAGGCGTCGAGCCAGCTCGTCCAGTCGCGCCAGGCCGTGGCGATCGCAGGCGTCGCGTCGTTCGCGATGGCGTTCATCGAGGGCATGCCCAAGCTGCCGTTCATCGTGCTCGGGATCGGGCTCCTCGTCGCGGCACAGCAGATCAAGGCGCGTCAGGAGCGGGTCGAGGTCGCGCGGGCCGCAGCCGAACAGCTCGAGAAGGGCGCGGCAGCGTCGTCGGACGGCACCGAGAACCTCATCGAGCAGATGCGCGTGCACGCCCTGGAGATCCTGCTGGCACCCGACCTGGTCGACCTCGTCACGGGAGCGCACGACGACCTCCTGGGGCGCGTGCGCGCCCTGCGGCGCAAGATCGCGATGGACCTGGGGGTCGTCGTGCCGCCCGTGCGCACGCGCGACTCGATCGAGCTCGTCGCGTCGACCTACGCCGTACGCATCGCGGGGGTCGAGGCGGGCCGCGGGCAGGCGCCCGCGGGCAAGGTCCTCGCGCTGGGCGACAACCTCGCGTCGCTGCCCGGGCAGGCCACCGTCGACCCGGTGTTCGGCATGGAGGGCAAGTGGGTGCCCGTCGAGATGCGTCACAGCGCCGAGATGGCGGGCGCCACGGTCGTGGACCGCGTCTCGGTGCTCGTGACCCACCTGTCCGCGATCATCTCCGCCAACGCAGCGCGGCTGCTCTCGCGCGAGGACGTGCGCGTGCTCACCGACGAGGTCAAGCGCACCAACCCTTCGGCGGTCGACGAGCTCACACCGACCCTGCTGTCCCTCGCCGAGGTCCAGCGGGTGCTCCAGGGACTGCTCGAGGAGCGCGTCGCGATCAACGACCTGCCGCGCATCTACGAGGCGCTCGCGCTCGCGGCCAGGCGTTCCACCGACGCCGAGCACCTCGTCGAGTCGGCACGCGCCGCGCTGGGCCCCGCGATCCCCGCGCGCTACACGGTCGACGGCACGATCCGGGTCCTGACGATCGCCCCCGTGCTCGAGCAGGCCATGCTCGCGGGCCGGCAGCCGGGTGGCGAGCACGGCACCGTGATCGTCGTGGACCCGGCCAGGCTCGACGCGTTCCGCACCTCGGTCGCGGACGTCGTCGAGGCCGCCCGCGGCGCGGGCCACGACGTGGTCCTGGTGTGCGCACCGTCCTTGCGTCCGGCCGTTCGTCGCCTGGTGGCGACCCAGGTGGCCGACGTGGCGGTGCTCTCGTACACCGAGGTCACCTCGGGCAACGCCCTCATCGAGACGGTCGGGGTGGTGAACGATGCCCCGGCGATTGCGGCTCGCGGGTGACACCCTCGAGGCGATCCTCGACCAGGCGCGGCGGGAGCACGGCCCCGACGTGCGCATCGTGTCCGCAGAGCGGATCATCACCGGTGGCATCAAGGGGCTCTTCGGCCGGCAGCACTACGAGGCCGTGGTCGAGGTCGCGTCCCCGGTCCCGCCCCGCGCGACCGAGCACGCGGTCCAGTTCCCGGCCGCCCGCCGGGCGGGCATCGCCGCGCTGCTCGACGACGCCGACGACGCCGACCGGCTCGAGCCGTCCCGTCCGCAGGACCTCGAGGTGTCGACCGGGGGCGACGGGTTCGCCGCGATGCTCGACGAGCTGATCGCCGAGACCGCACTCCCCGAACCCGCCCGCGGTCCGAGGGAGACCGGTCCGTCGAGGGCCCCCGGGGACCTCGTCGCGCTCGTCGGGCTGGGTGGGGACGCCGTCGCCGTGGCGCGAGCGATGCGCGGGCGCCTCGGTCTCCTGACGGGCACGGCAGGGCTCGCGCTCGACGGCGAGTCCCCCCGGGTCGTCGACCGGCGCGGCGCGACCGAGGCACGGGCGCGCGGTGTGCACGCCGGCACCGCGACCGCGGTCGCCGTCGGCGTCGCGACCGACCTCGTCGACGGGCTCAGGGTGCTCGACGAGATCGCGCCCGAACAGGTGTGGGTCGTCGTCGACGCCTCGCGCAAGCACGCCGACACCGCGGCCTGGGTCGATGCCCTGCGCGGGGTCGTGCACGTGCACGCCATGGTCGTGGTCGGGCGATCGGCGACCCGGACCCCGGAGACCGTCCAGCTCCTCGGGCTGCTCGAGGGGTGGGACGCGGGCTGAGGGGCGGACGGCCCGCATAGGTGGTCGCGGAAGGTCAGGACGACATGCGTGAACGTCAGGAGGACGTCGATGCTGGTGCTGGGGCGCAAGGTGGGCGAGCGGATACTCGTCGGCGAGGACATCGTCCTGACGGTGGTCTCCGCAGGACGTGACGGTGTGCGGATCGGGATCGAGGCTCCCCGGGACGTGCGCATCCACCGCGCGGAGATCGTCGACCAGGTGGCCGAGGGCAACCGTGCCGCGGTCGCGGGCGACGGGAGCGCCGACGAGGTGCGCGCCCTGCTCGCGCTGCGCCCGGCCTCCTGAGCCCTCGACGCCTCCAGGGTCCTCGACGACGCGCCGCAGCACCCGCCGAGCCTCAGGAGCTCTCGGCAGCCGTGCGTGAGGCGTCGGCGCTCGTCCCGACCGGTCGTTCGCGTCGGCTAGGCGCGCGGGACCCCCGCGCCCTGGCGGCTGTGACGGCGTTCGCCGACCTTCCTGACCCGACCCCGCGACCTGTCCGACCCGTCACGCGAGCGGTGCCGGTCGCCTCGGTCGTCGTCCCGCCCCTGCCCTCGTTGCTCGTCCCGTCCGTGCCCGTCGCCGCGCCGATCGTCGTCGTCGTCCCGGTCGTCGTCCTCGTCGTCGCGCTCGTGCCACTCGCCGCGGCCCATGTCGTCGTGGTCGTGCCAGCCGCTGCCGTTGCCGTGGCGACCGCCCTCGGGCGGGGCCGGCGACCGGTTCGTCCCGGCGCCCGGGACAACGGGCGCGGCGGGCGCAGGGGGAGCCACGGGCACGGCGGGGGCGACGGGCGTCTCCTTCGCGGTGGGAGCCGGGGGCTGCTGCACCGGGGGTGCGGTGGGCGTGGGGGAGACGACGGGGACGGGGACGACCGCTTCGGGGTCCTTGACCTTGCCACCTCCGACGAGGTTGTCCCACAGACCGGCGATGGGCATCGTGAGGCGGTCGACGAACGAGACGTTCGACGTGCTCGTCCCGTCCGCGGGGCGCTCCTCCGCCGGGGCGACCGCCGCTCCGACCACGATGGTCACGGTCGACAGCAGGGCGGCGGTGCTCCACCGCAGGGAACGTCGAGGGATCTCGGCGCGGCCGAGGACCGTGACCGGTCGGCGGGCGTGTCGAGGGGGCCCCGACGGTCCGGCGTGCGTGGTGGCCACGAGCCCGGCCGGCGCCCTCACGACCCGCACCGGGGCGACGTCCTCCGGGGCGACGGCGAGCGGTGCGACGGTCGACGGAGCCCCGAGCGGGCGGACGGTGGCCGCGGTCGGTCCGGGAGCGACCGGGACGCCGGCGGTCGCGTTCTCGCGCACCGCGAGCAGGGTCGCGCGCTGCGCCGCGAGGCGCTGCCGGTAGGGGGCCACGGCGAAGACGCCCTGGGCGGCCGACCGGTGGACCGCTCGCATCGACTCCGCACGCACGGTGGGCGTCCAGCTCCGAGGATCGACGCTCCGTCGCCCCGCTGCGACGTCCCGCAGCAGGGCCTGCTGGGCGGTCGTCACGGCGTCGTGCGCTGCCGGGCGATCGGCGGGGGCCACCCGATGGGTCCGCACGACGCGTCGTGCCTCGCGGGCGAGCTCGACGGCGCGCGAGGCCACGAACTCGGCGATCGCGAGCTCACGGGCGTGTGCGGGCAGGGCGGCGAGACCGGAAAGTGCGTCGACCTCGATGGGGCGGCGCGCAGGACGGGCGTCAGACATACAGCGTTCTCTCCTGCCCACGGGCGTGCAGGCTGGTACGGCCGTGGACACGGCGGTGGTGCGGCGGTGCGGGCACACCTCGGCGCGACGTGCTCGCACCGTGGGGCGCCGTGCCCGCGCTCGAAGCAGCGGGGCACGGGCGGGGGACCGTGTTCACGCCGTCTCCAGGAGGTCGGTACCGATGCCCATCGCGCGCAGGCGGGTGGCGGCCAGCTCGCGGACCCGGTCGATGTGCGCCGCGGTGCTCCGGCGAGGCAGGCCCAGGGTCCGCGAGATCCACACGACCGTGTCCTGCCCCGGAAGCGGGCCGCTGCCGTACGCCTCGGCCATCCACAGGGCGGCGACCCTGCCCCGTGTCGGGTTCTCGGCCTGGGCCGCGTCGACCACCGAGCGCACCAGGGTGGGGGCCTCGACCGGGTGCAGCACGCAGTCGAGGTCGTCCTGGACGAGACGGTGGGAGTCGAGGTCCTCGTCGAACGAGAGCGCGCCGGACAGGGCGAGCTCGTCGGCCTCGGTGACGACCATCCCCTGACGCACGACGTCGGAACGTTGAGCGCCGAGCCGGTCGTTGGTCGCCTGCACGGCCTCCTGCACCGTCGGGACCGTGCCACGCAGGGCTGCGAGCTCGGCGCGGGTGCGGGCCAGCTCGCGGCGACGCCGCTGGGCCGAGACCATGCCCGACGCGGGCGCGGTCGTGTGATCCACGAACGACCGGACCTTGGGGCGCGCGGTGTAGACGACGATGGCCAGGAACGAGCGCATGGTGGCGAGGTAGGTCGGGTCCTGCCTCGACCGCTCGAGCATCTCCCAGACGGTCTCCGTGACGATCGCCTCGACGTCCTCGAGGTGCTGGGCGACCGGCACCGAGTTCGTGCGGCACAGCCTGGCGGCGATACGTCGCCAGTGGTCGCGGTGGCCGGCGATGAAGGTGGAGACCTCCGCGTCGTAGCGGGCGTCGTCGTCGAGCCCCACGATGCGCGCGACGTCCGAGCGCATCGCGTCGGAAGGCGCTTCGTGGTCGTCGTCGAGGGGCGGCTCCTCCGCGGCACGCAGGGAGCGCGCTTGACGTGCCCGGTCCGGGCACGTGCCGGATGGGGGCCGCACGTTCATGCCCTCAGCATGCGGCCGCTTCGCACTACTTTCACGTCTGAACACGGTTTTCACACCGGAGTTCACCCTCGCTGGTGCTATAGGTGGTGCCATGCTGGGACTTGCCGCGGCACGGGGTCCATAATTCACCCGTGCGGGCGGCGATTCGTGTCGTCCGCCCCTTCTGTGCCGGTGCCGGTGATGGATACACTTCCGCGTCGGCGATCGCTCGCCGACCTGGGCGCGGACACGCAGACGAGCAGGAGGTGGAGCATGGGCGGCTGGACCTGCGCACCGTCCTCGACGACGGGTCGTGCCTCGGACGGACGCCCGAAGGGCTCGTGCTCGTCGGACCGTCCGCGCCCCCCGGTTGACGACGGTCGACGACGCACCGAGGCGAGCCCGCGATGACGACCTCGGCCCCGTGGGACGACACCACCTGGGCGGCGTGGGCCGTCGGGCTGGTCGAACCCTTGATCGATCCGTACGACCGTGTCGCCGACCTCGAGGCGATGCGGGCCCAGGCTCTCGAGCATCGGCTGCGTGCGCTGTCGCTCCTCGCGGGGGCGCTCACGGACCTCCTCGACTCGCTCCCGGACAGCGACCCCTGGCGGCACGTCGACCCCACGACGTTCGGGACCTACCGCGACGGTCTGGACCTCGTCCCGACCGAGGCCACCGAGATCCGGGAGGACATCGGTCTCGCGGCGCTCGCCCGCCCGCTGGGGCGCGAGGGGGCACAGCTCATGAGCGACGCCGAGCACGGCTGGGAGAACGTCGCGCACCGGGCCAACGAGCTCGACGACCCGGTCCCCGTGCTGGCCCGCGTGGTCGCCTGGGCGTCCTGGCGGCGCCGCGTCTACGTCGGCGAGGACACGTACCCGGTCCTGGTCGTCTTCTCCTGGCTCCGCAGGGCGGCGCTCGTGGCGGCCGGCCTGCAGATCGACGACGGCGAGTCGCACGAACGGACGAGGGCTGCGGCCAGGATCGTCGACGACCTCGTCTGACCCGTCCGGCGCGCGGGTCGGTGGCCCTCTGCGGGGCCCACGCCCCCATGCCCCGCACCCGCGTGCCGCCCGTGCGGCGGACGCCTCCGTGGTCAGCGCAGCCGCGAACCCTCACGGCCGGCGGGTGTCACCACCGGTCGCTGCGAGCCGAGGCCGGGTCGACGTGGTCGGCCACGATGAGCCCGAGATCGATCCCCTTCGCGAGCGCGTCCTCCCGGCGACGCACCCCCAGCTTGCGGTAGACCGACCGGAGCTGGCTCTTGACGGTGTTGATCGAGACGGTCAGGCTCAGCGAGATCTCGGCCGCGGTCGCGTGCCGCCGCAGGCTGTCGAGCACCACGATCTCGCGATCCGTCAGTGCCTGCGGGAAGCCCACCATCGCGGCGAACCTCTCCGGGACGGGGCCCGCGGCCGCGAGGACCCGCTGGGCCGTCCTGTCCTTGCTGCGCGCGGCCAGGTCGACGAGGGCCCCGAGCTCCCGGCGCGGTGGGAGGACGAGGGCGAAGAGCAGCTGGCGGTCGTCGGCGACGGCCGCGAACTTCCCGAGCGCGTCGCACGCATGGGACTCGTCCGTGCCGTTCACGAGCGCGGCCGCGAGGAGCAGCGAGTGCGCGACCCGCAGGCGCGGGGACGCGTCGACCGGCGGGGTGTGCTCGACCAGGACGTCTCGCGCGACCTGCCAGGACTCGGTGAGCAGCGCGAGGTGGGCGCGCAGGAGCGGGGCGCTCTCGGACGACGGCGAAGCGCCCCGGAGGGTCGAGTGGACCGCCCCCAGGCGTCCCCGGGCGAGGTCGAGCAGACCCGCGGCATAGCCGAGCTGGTCGCTGTCCCGGACGGAGATCCGCTGCCGGCCACGCTCCGACTCGATGTACCGTCGCAGCCGCTCGGCGCCGAGCGCCGGCTCGAACGTCAGGAGGTCGACCGACGCCTGGGCCAGTGCGAACTGCGGACGAGACTCGAGGGTCGAGAGGGAGGGGCGCATCGCGTCCAGGTGGACCTGCGCGCCCCGCGCGTCGAACCGTTCGATGCGGACGAGCGCGTGTGCCAGGTGGTAGAGGTCCTGGCTGCGCCGTGGGGCGCTCTCCTCGTACCGCGACGCGTCGACGACGGCGAGGTCCCGCCGGGCCTCGGGGATGTTGCCGTGGACGGCGTGCGCGACAGCGCGCAGCGTGAGGCCGTGCAGCATGGACGGGTCACCCTGGGCGTCCCCCGAGGAGTCGGCGAGGTCGTCCAGGACCAGGAGGGACTCGCTCACGGCCCCGCCGCGGAGCATCGAGCGCGCGATCTCGGCGCGCAGCCGCGGCAGGTCGCGCGCCATGGTGCGACGTTCGGTGACCCGGAGCTCGTTCAGCATGCGGTTCGCGCGACGGGCCGGGTAGAGCGCGCGCTCGGCCGAGCCCGTCGACCGCAGCGTGAGGCTCTCGAGGACCTCGAGCGCCACGCGCTCGCCCGGGGTCGCGGGGCGCGGTGCGACCCGCAGCCCTGCGAGCGCCGCGTGGTAGAGCTCGATCGCCTCGTCCCGCCCGCCGGGGATGGCGTCGTAGTGACGGGCGAGCGCGCCGGCGAGCAGGGGCCAGGGGCGCAGCTCGGCGACCGGGACCGCCCGCAGGACGTCGAGCTGCGCGATCGTGCGTTCCTCGAAGACCTGGGTCCAGTAGCGGGACACCGCGGCCGAGGCGATCGAGAGGTCGCCTGCCGTCACCGCGTGCCGGACGGCCTCGACCGGGTAGCCGTGCTGGAGGTACCACCGAGCGGTCGCCGCTTCGACCACGCGGGACGCCTCCGGGTCCTCGACCCGGAACGTCTCCAGGAGGAGGGACCGCACGACGGGGAAGAGCACGAAGACGAGTCCCGTGGGTCGCCGTTCCCACGTGCCGAGGCCGCGTGCCTCGAGGTCCGACAGGAGCTCGGGAGCGTCCGGGTCGAGCGTCAGGGCCACCGCGAGGTCCCCGGTCAGGATCTCGGGGACGACGCACCGCGTGAGGAACGCCTCGAGCCGGTGTCGTGCAGGGCCCTGGAGCTGCTTGTCGACCGCAGCCCGGAGCAGCTCGTCGGCGACCTGCACGTGGGCCGGGGTGCCGTGCGAGCCGGCGAGCTCGGCGGCGAGCATCGCGACCCTCAGGTACAGGGGTTGTCCGCCCGTGCTCACGTGCGTCGTCGTCGGGTCGAGGTCCGCGCCGACCTGGCGCAGCATCCGCGCGGTCTCGTCGAGCGTGAGCGGGAGCTGGTCGGCGGTGATCACGGTGCGGCTCAGCTCGAGGCCCACGACGGGGGCCTCGAGCATCGAGCTCGTGGTCGTCGCGAGCGCGACCGACAGGTTCGGGCAGGCGCGCAGCAGGGTGAGGACGTCCTCGTGCACCTCGTCGTCCCGCACGTTCTGGTAGTCGTCGACGACGACGAGCACCTCGCCGCGGACCGTGAGGAACGCCTCGGCGAGCCGAACGGTCAGGGCGGCGGTCGTCAGCTCGTCGAGGCCGATCGTCGTCTCCGAGCGCAACAGCCCGGACTGGGTGGCCCGACGAGCGACGGTGCGCCAGAGCTCGGTCCGGGTCGTGCCGGGTGCCGTCGCGATCCAGACCCCTTCCGCTCCCCGCCGTCGGGCCCACTCGGCCAGGAGCGAGGTCTTCCCGCCGCCCGAGGGGCCACGGACGACTCGCAGGGCCGCGTCGGCGTCGAGCCGGTCCACGAGTCGCTCCCGCACGAGCTCGAGGTGAGGCGGGCGAGGTGCGCCGTGCAGACGGACTGGCGTCGCGCTCACTGCCCCCATGCTGCCTCCTGCCCTCTTCCGCTGAGGTGCCCGGACAGCCTGCCGTCGGCTGCGTCGCCTCTGGCACTGGAGCCGGCACCGCGCCGCTCTCCGATACGCCACTTTAGGTGACCGGGAGTGATTTCGCGGGCTACGTGGTCCGCGACACCCGGTGCGGGTCCACCCGACCTCGGGTGTCGCGTGGACGTCCTGCCCGGGAGGTCCGTCCCCTGCGGGGTGGTCCACCGCCTGGGGCTGCGGCCTCGCGGCCCCGTCCGCGGACGGACGGTTCGGAGGTCGTGCGCCCGTGGCGCGCAGGCGGGCGAGGGAGAGCGCCGGTGCCGCGAGCCGGGACGCCCGCGGTCCGGGCGCCACGACCCGGGGCCGCCGGCACGCTGCGTGGACCGGGTGCCCTGGGACCTGCTCAGACCTCCTGCCGAGGGCCACCCCATCGGTCGACCGCGGGGAGCAGCCGCTCCAGGACGTCGCCCGTGCGGAGCCCGTCGTGCTCGAACTCGTTCGTGACGAGCGCCTGCACGTTCCCCACCCGGGAGGCCGTGTCGAGCGAGAGGTGCGCGTCGACGAACATGTCGTCGTAGTAGACCGCGGCCGCGACCGGGACCTCGTTCGCCGCGAGCACGTCGAGGTCGTAGAGCTCGGTCCAGTCCTCGCGGCGCGCCAGCTCCTCGGCCGCGCCGCGGAAGTCCCGCAGTCCCGCGATCTCCTCGAACATCCAGGGGTAGATCATCTCGCCCGTGAAGAGCAGCGGCCGGGCGCTCGGGTCGAACTCCGGGTGCTCGGCGCGCACGCGCTCGGCGGCCCAGCGCGTGGCCCCGTGGCCCGACGCGTAGATCGACTCGTGCAGCACCGCGTACAGCGGGTTCGTCAGGTACGACGTCAGGTCCCTGACCTCGCTGAGGAACGTGTCGCTCAGATCGTCGTCGCCGTGGTCGAACGCCTCGTCCAGCAGCCAGTGGACGCGCTCGAAGCCCGGCTTCATGCCGAAGTCCGTCCCGAGCGTCTGGAGGCGGCGCACGGAGAGCATGTCGCCGTCGGGCAGGACGACGTCACCCACCGCGATCCGGTCCGCGATGCGCGCGAGGCGTGCGACGTCGTCGGGGAAGCGCGCCGCGAAGCGGGCGTTCTTGGCCGCGGTGCGCGGGTACGTGCGTCGGTAGACCTCGGTCGCGTCGGCGTCCAGGCCCGCGAGACCGCCCGTGACGTAGCAGGCCGTGAGACCCTCCGGTGCCCGCGAGAGGTAGGTGAGCGTGAGGAACCCGCCGTAGCTCTGGCCGAGCGAGGCCCAGCGGCGACCACCGAACAGGGTGCGGCGCAGGTGCTCGGCGTCGGCGACGATCGAGTCGGCCCGGAAGTGCGAGAGGTGCTCGGCCTGCGCGGGCGCGTCGCCGAGCGCGGCGAGCGCACGGCCCCGCACGGCCGAGCTGCGGCCCGTGCCGCGCTGGTCGAGCAGGATCACCCGGTGGGTCGCGAGCATGGTGCCGACCCAGCCCTCGGGGCCCGTGGGGCGCGGTCCCTTGCCTCCCGGGCCACCCTGGAGGAACACGAGCAGCGGCAGGTCCTCGCGCCGGCGGACCGGGTCGACGAGCTCGCGCGCGAAGATCGTGATCCGGCGCGTGTCCCGCTCGTCGAACCAGTCGAGGGGCACCTCGACCTCGTGGTCGGTCACGTGCATCCCGGGGACGGTGTAGCTCACGGAGGTCATGGCGACGAGCCTAGCCACTGGAGACCCCGGACATGTCAGAACCAGCGTGACCTCGAGGTCACGCTGGTTCTGACAGGCGGTGGAGGCGAGAGGAGCTACTTCTCGACGTCCTCGTCGACCCAGTCGAGGGTCTTGCTCACGGCCTTCTTCCAGTTGCGGTAGAGGCGCTCGCGCTCGCCCTCGTCCATGGACGGGGTCCAGCGCTTGTCCTCGGCCCAGTTGGCGATGACGTCCTGCTCGCCCTGCCAGAACCCGACCGCGATGCCCGCGGCGTACGCGGCGCCGAGCGCCGTGGTCTCCGCGACCTTGGGCCGCACGACGTCCACGCCGAGCTGGTCCGCCTGGAACTGCATGAGCAGCTCGTTCTGGACCATGCCGCCGTCGACGCGCAGCTCGGTGAGGTCCACGCCCGAGTCCGCGTTCATGGCGTCCAGGACCTCGCGGGTCTGGAACGCGACGGCCTCGAGCGCGGCGCGCGCGATGTGGTTCTTGTTGACGTAGCGCGTGAGGCCCACGAGGGCGCCACGGGCGTCGGAGCGCCAGTGCGGTGCGAACAGGCCAGAGAACGCGGGCACGAAGTACGCGCCACCGTTGTCGTCGACCTTGCGGGCGAGCCACTCGACGTCGGGCGCGTCCGAGAACATGCCCAGGTTGTCACGCAGCCACTGGATGAGCGAGCCCGTGACGGCGATCGAGCCCTCGAGCGCGTAGCGGGCAGGCTGGTCGCCGATCTTGTAGCAGACCGTGGTCAGCAGGCCGTTCTCGCTCATGACCTTCTCGGTGCCCGTGTTGAGCAGCATGAAGTTGCCCGTGCCGTACGTGTTCTTGGCCTGGCCGACCTCGAAGCACGCCTGCCCGAACGTGGCCGCCTGCTGGTCGCCCAGGATGCCCGCGATCGGGACGCCGGGGAGGAGTCCGCCGGGGCGCCCGTTCCCGTAGACCTCGGAGGACGACTTGATCTCCGGGAGCATCGAGAGCGGGATGCCCATGTCGGCCGCGATGTCCTCGCGCCAGGACAGCGTGTCGAGGTCCATGAGCATGGTGCGCGACGCGTTGGTCACGTCGGTCACGTGCACGCCGCCGTCGACGCCGCCCGTCATGTTCCACAGGACCCAGGTGTCGGTGTTGCCGAAGACGAGGTCGCCGGCGTCGGCCGCCTCGCGGGCACCCTCGACGTTGTCGAGGATCCACTTGACCTTGGGGCCGGAGAAGTAGGTCGCGAGCGGCAGGCCCACGATCGCCTTGTACTTCTCGGGGCCTGCGTCGCCGCCGAGGTCGTCGACGATCTTCTGCGTGCGGGTGTCCTGCCAGACGATCGCGTTGTAGACGGGCTTGCCCGTCCTGCGGTTCCACACGACCGCGGTCTCGCGCTGGTTGGTGATGCCGACCGCGGCGATGTCGGTGTACGTGACGTTGGCGCGGGTCAGGGCCAGGCCGACGGCCTCGCGGACGTTGTTCCAGATCTGCTCGGGGTTGTGCTCGACCCAGCCGGCCCGGGGGAAGATCTGGTCGTGCTCGAGCTGGCCGGAGGAGACGATCTCCCCGGAGTGGTTGAAGACGATGGCCCGGGAGCTGGTGGTTCCCTGGTCGATGGCGAGAACGTAGTCGGCCATGGTGTGTCAGTCCTTCACGTCGGTGTGCTTGAGCGGGTGTCGCGCGGTGCGCGACGGGTGCTGCGGGCGTCGTGCCGGGGAGTCCGAGCTCGACGGCGGGTGGTCCGCGTGACCGGGGCGGGTGGCCCCGCCCCGGTCACGCGGGGAGGAGCAGGGTCAGCCCCAGGCTGCCCCGAGGAGTCCGGCGAGCACGCCGCCGACCAGGGGGCCCGCGACCGGGACCCAGGAGTAGCCCCAGTCGCTCGAGCCCTTGCCCCTGATGGGGAGCAGGGCGTGGGCGATGCGCGGACCGAGGTCACGAGCAGGGTTGATGGCGTACCCGGTGGGCCCACCGAGGGACGCACCGATACCGACCACGACGAGCGCGACCGCGAGCGGGCCGAGCCCCGACGGGGTGTTGCCCGACGCGACGACGAAGAACACGAGCACGAACGTCGCGATGACCTCGGTGAGGAAGTTCCAGCCGTACGAGCGCAGCTCGGGGCCGGTCGAGAAGACCGCGAGCTTGGTGGCGGCGGGTGCCTCCTCGTCGAAGTGCTTCTTGTACGCGAGGAACGCGAGCACGGCACCGATGATCGCACCGATCATCTGGGCACCGAAGTAGATGAACATGTTGCTCACGGTCGGTTCGATCGTGGCGGTGATCATCCCCTCGGGCCCGGTGACCGAGTAGAAGGGGCGGTCCGCGGTGAACAGGCCGATGGTCACGGCCGGGTTGAGGTGCGCCCCGGACTTGTACGCGACGTAGACGCCGGTGAAGACGGCGAGGCCCCATCCGAAGTTGATGAGGAGCCAGCCGCCGTTGAAGCCCTTGGTCTTGGGGAGGATCACGTTGGCTACGACGCCGGCACCCAGCAGGATCAGGGTCGCGGTGCCGAGTATCTCGGACCAGAAGGCGTTGAGGATGAGTGTGTCCATCAGATTCTCTCTTTCTTGGTGGACTTCGTTGTCGCAACCACCCCGACGCATCCGTGCGGCGGGGCCCCGGAGTGCGTCGCGATGCACGCCTCCGTGAGGTTGAGGGGGGTCCGGACCCCGGCTCCGCCTCGCGCGAGTCGAGGCGGGCCGGGGGCCGGTCTATGAAGTTGTTCTCGGGGGAGCGTGCGTGGCTCCCGGTGGGCCGGGGAGGTCAGGTGGGGCCGGTCGGGTTCGTCAGGACCCGGAGAGGGGCTTGAGCGGGGCGACGTCGTCGGCGGCGAGGCGCGTGCGTTCGGCCGTGGCGTCGTCGGGCTCCTGCTCCGCGGCCTCCTCCGCGGCGGCACGCTCGGTGTAGGACGCGATCTCCGCGGCCTTGCGCTCGTCGTCCCAGCCGAGGAGCGGGGCCGCGATGTCGGCGATCTCGGGGAGGGCGCCGAGCCCGCGGTCGAGCACCTCGTAGTTCAGGCGTGTGCGGTGCAGCAGCAGGTCCTCGAGGTGCAGGGCCCCTTCGTGGGTCACGCCGTAGCTGATCTCGGCCCGCAGGTAGGCGGGGGCGTGCTCGAGCGGCGTGGCCAGCGTGGGGTCGGCCTCGCAGAGCGCGACGATGTCGCGCAGGTTGGAGCCGTAGCGGTGCAGGAGGTGGTCGACCATCTGCGGGGTCCAGCGGTACTTCGAGGCCCACGGGCGGGCCTGGCGGCGGACCGCGTCGAGGCCGACGGCGCCGACCAGCGGGATCTTGTCCGTGATCGAGGGCAGGGCCGCGGAGCGCTGGCCGATCGCGAAGTCGACCGCGTCCTTGGCCATGACCCGGTACGTCGTGAGCTTGCCGCCCGCGATGACCGTGAGACCGGGGGTCGGGGAGGCCGTGGTGTGCTCGCGCGAGACCTTCGCCGAGCTCGTGCCCTCCTTGGTCCCGGGCTGGAGCAGCGGGCGCAGTCCGGCGTAGGTGCCGATGATGTCGTCGCGCGTCAGGGGCTGGGCGAGGACGGCGTTGGCGTGCTCGAGGATGTACTCGATGTCCGCGGAGGTCGCGACGGGGTGCGTGAGCTCCTGCTCCCAGGGCGTGTCGGTCGTGCCGATGACCCAGTAGCGGGACCACGGGATGATGAACAGCACGGACTTCTCGGTCTGCAGGATCAGGCCGACCTGGCCCTTGATGCGTTCGCGGGGGACGACGATGTGGACGCCCTTGGAGGCCAGGACGCGCAGCCCGCCGTCGGTCCCGGCGAGCGCCTCGGTGTCCTCGGTCCACACGCCCGTCGCGTTGATGACGGCGCGGGCGCGGACCGTGATGCGCCGGCCCGTCTCGAGGTCCTCGAGGATCGCGCCGTTGACCGCGCCGGTCGATCCCTTGGTCAGCTCGACGACCTGGGTGCGGGAGGCGGCGTGCGCGCCGTAGGAGGTCGCGGTGCGGATGAGCGTCGAGACCAGGCGTGCGTCGTCGACCGACGCGTCCCAGTACTGGACGGCGCCGATCGCCGCGTCGTGCGCGAGGTCGGGGAACTTGCGCTCCATCTGCTTGCGCGAGAGGTGACGGTGCAGCGGGAGTGCCCGCTTTCCCGGGGCCATGCTCGCGAGCGTGTCGTACAGCGCGATGCCGGCGCCGACGTAGGCACGCTCCCACACGCGGTGCTCGAGGGGGTACAGGAAGGGGACGGGGCGCACGAGGTGCGGCGCGAGGTCCTTGATGAGGAGGTCACGCTCGGTCAGCGCCTCGTGGACCAGGTGGAAGTCGAGCATCTGGAGGTAGCGCAGACCGCCGTGGACCAGCTTGCTCGAGCGGCTCGACGTGCCCGAGGCCCAGTCCTGACCCTCGACGATCGCCGTCGAGAGTCCGCGGGTCACGGCGTCGAGGGCGATGCCGGCCCCGGTCACGCCGCCACCGATCACGAGGACGTCGAGCTCCTGGTCCGCGCTCGTGCTCGCCTCGAGCGCGTCGAGCGCCCGCTGGCGAGACTCTGCGGTGAGTCTGCTGGAAGTCATCCGATGGCCTTCTCTCGTCGTCGATCTGGTGCGTCACCGCCCAGGGGCGATGGAGGTCTCCCTCCTGTGACGTTCCCACGGCTCCGCGTCCCGCGCTAGCGGTACGTGGCGGGACCCAGGAGGGCGCCGTGCCGCGGTACAGCGCTGTCGGAACGGCGCTGCACGTATTAACGTCAACATGTCAGGAACGTACGCGCAAGCGCAGTGCACAAACGTGCACGTACGGCAGGACCAGTGGCAGGAGACCAGCAGATGGCGGATCGGGAGCAGGACGTCCTCCGGGCGGCCTCGATGTACTACCTCCAGGACATGAAGATGGAGGCGATCGCCAAGCACCTGCGCACCTCGCGCTCGACCGTGTCGCGCTTGGTCAAGAGAGCACGTGAGACGGGTCTGGTGGAGATCACGCTCCGGCCCACGCAGAGCAGGGCGCCCGGTCTCGGGGCGCACATCTCCGCCACCTACGGCATCGACGCCTACGTGGTGCCGGTCCCCGACTCGACGCAGCAGGTCGACCGGCTCGACCAGGTGGCTCTCACGACCGCGCGTCTGCTCGGGTCGTGGTTCGACTCGGACATGATCCTCGGCATCGCGTGGGGCACCACGCTCGCGGCGATCTCGCGACACCTGAGCCGCAAGCCCACACGGGGCTCGGCCGTCGTGCAGCTCAACGGGGCGGCCAACACGCGAACGTCCGGGGTGCACTACGCGGGTGACCTGATCGCCGGGTTCGGTGCGGCGTTCGACGCGCACGTGCACCATTTCCCAGTGCCCGCGTTCTTCGACTACGCCGAGACGAAGCAGGCGATGTGGCGCGAGCGGTCGGTCCGGCGGGTGCTCGACGTCCAGCGCAGGGCCGACGTCGCACTGTTCTCGGTGGGTGCCGTCTCGGGCGGGGTGCCGAGCCACGTGTACTCGGCGGGCTACCTGGAGCCCGAGGACATCGCGGTGCTGGACGCCGAGGGGGTGGTCGGCGACGTGTGCACGGTGTTCCTGCGTGCCGACGGCACCTATCGGGACATCGCGCTCAACGAGCGGGCGACGGGTCCCGGGCCCGACGAGCTCAAGCGCATCCCGCAGCGCATCTGCGCGGTCGCGGGGGACAACAAGGTCGCACCGCTGCGGGCGGCGCTGCGAGCGGGGGTCGTCACGCACCTGGTCGTCGACGAGATCACGGCCTCGCACCTGATCGAGCAGGAGACGGGGCGTATCGCGGTCGCCCGGACGCGACTCGAAAGTATGCAGTCAGGTGCATGAGTACCCATCGCCGCTCGAAGAGGCGTAGATTGTCCGCGTGACGAGCAGCCCCACGCCCACCCTGACGCTCCGCCCCGCCCTGCCGGCCGACGTGCGCGCGATCCGGTCCCTCGTCGAGCCCTACGCCGAGGAACGCATCCTGCTGGCCAAGGAGATGGTCGGCTACTACGAGGCCGTGCAGGAGTTCGTGGTCGCCGACGCCGGCGAGCCGGGCACCCCCGACGTCGTGGGCTGCGGCGCGCTGCACGTCATGTGGGACGACCTCGCCGAGATCCGCACGCTCGCGGTGGACCGCGCCCGGCTCGGCACCGGGGTGGGGCACCGCCTCGTCGTCGAGCTCCTGGAGCGAGCCCGCGCCCTGGGTCTCGAACGGGTCTTCTGCCTCACCTTCGAGGTCGACTTCTTCCGGGCGCACGGGTTCGAGGCGATCGAGGGCACCCCCGTGTCGCCCGACGTCTACGCCGAGCTCCTGCGCTCGCACGACGACGGCGTGGCCGAGTTCCTCGACCTCGCGCGCGTCAAGCCCAACACCCTGGGCAACACCCGCATGCTCATCACGCTCTGAGGCGCCCGCACCGCGTCCACGGCTCCCCGGCGGACGGCGTCACGCCGGGAGCCGGTAGACCTCGCCGTCCTGCTCGACCAGCCCGTCCTCGACCAGGCTCGCGACGCACCGCCCGAGCTGCGCCGCGTCGGGCCACAGCCCGCCGACCACGTCGCGGTGCACAGGCCCGTCCGCCCCGCGCAGCGCGGCCATGACCCGGCCCCGCGCCTGCCGGTCCGTGCCCTCCCAGGACTGGGTCCGGCGTCGGGCACCGTGCTCGTCCGGCGGGCTGCCCGCGGCGCGCCACGCGCACAGGTCCGCGACCGGGCACACCTCGCAGCGCGGCGAGCGCGCCGTGCACACGAGCGCACCCAGCTCCATCGAGGCCGCGGCCCACAGTGTCGCGTCGTCGTCGCCGGGAGGGGTGAGCGACGTCGCGAGCCGTCGCTCGGCCGCCGTGTACGACGGCGCGGGCAGCGCGGTGCCCGACACCGCGCGTGCCAGGACCCGCCGCACGTTGGTGTCGACGACGACCGCGCGACGCCGGTGCGCGAAGGCCAGGACCGCCGCGGCCGTGTACTCCCCGACCCCCGGCAGCGCGAGGAGCGCGTCGGCGTCCTCCGGGACGCGCCCCGCGTGGCGCTCGACGACCGCCCGCGCGCAGTCCTGCAGACGCAGCGCGCGCCGCGGGTACCCCAGGCTTCCCCAGGCGCGCAGGACGTCGGCCGTCGACGCCGCCGCGAGGTCCGCGGGCTCGGGCCAGCGCTCCGTCCAGGCGCGCCACGCGGGCTCGACCCGCACCACGGGCGTCTGCTGCAGCATGATCTCGCTGACCAGGACGCCCCAGGGTGAGCAGTCGTCGCGACGCCACGGCAGGTCGCGTGCGTTCGCGGTGAACCACCGCCCGACGGCGTCGCGCAGGTCCGCGTGGGGGTCCGGGCCTGCGAGGCTCGTCAGAGGTGCGTGGGGGCTGGTCGTGCGAGGACCGGCGGCGAGGGCGGCGGGGGAGAGCGACATGGTCCGACCATTCTCGCCGACGTGCGCGGCCCTGGTCGGCACCGCTGCCGCGGCGATGGACGCCTGCGCGGTGTGGCAGTGCCGGAACCGTCGCCGCGGGGACGTACCGTTGCCCCAGCGCAGGAGGCACCCGCGCCGACCGTCGAACGGAGCAGCACGTGAGCACGCCGCAGGGCACCCGGCCACCCACCGGGACGACCCCGGCCCAGGGGCGACCCTCGGACGGGCCGGGCGCCACGTCGTCGGGCAGGCCCACGTCCCGGACCCTGCGGGTCCGTCGGGTCCTGGCGCTCGTCCTGCTCGCGGTGATCGTGGTCGGTGTCGTGATGCTGGTCAGGGCTGCGATCGCCTTCGGAGCAGGGCTGCTCGCCGACGAGCCCCAGGGAAAGGTCGCGCCCCCCGCGCCTCAGGAGGCCGCCGCGACCGGGTACCGGGCCTGCCAGCCCAAGGACGTGACGCTCTGGCTCGCTGCCTCCAAGACCGGGTACGCGGACGGCGAGAAGCCCTCGTTCACCGTGACGCTCACGCACGTGGGCGCCAGGCCGTGCCTGATCGACGCCTCGACGGCGGTCCAGGAGATCACGATCACGTCGGGCACCGACCGCATCTGGTCGTCCGCGGACTGCCCGGCGGAACCGAAGGACCTGCTCATGGCACCGGGCGACGTGTGGACCGAGGTCACCACGTGGAACAGGGACCGCTCGGCCCCCGGGTGCGCGACCGGGCTGCCCGCGACGCTGGCCGGGACCTACAGCGCGGTCGCGGCGTCGAACGAGGCCGACGGTCTGACGAGCCCTGCGGTGGTCTTCACGCTCACGGCCCCCGCGCCCCCGCCCGAGGCGCCACCCGCGACCGAGGCCACCACGCAGGGCGAGCCCGCGGACGGGACCGCCGAGGTTCCCGCGGAGGGCGCGGAGCCGCCCGCGGACGGGGCCACCGCGCCCGAGGACGGGGCCGCCACGCCCGAGGGCGACGCGCCCGCCGAGGGCTGACGATCGGCGGCGGTCGCCCTGCGGTCGACGGAAGTCGGCCGGACAGGCGACCGGACCGCCTACCGGACTCAGCCCGGCGGAGCTCCTCGGAAGGGCTAGACGTACCGCTCGAGGATGCTCGACTCGGCGAGACGCGACAGGCCCTCACGGACCGCGCGTGCCCGCTGCTCGCCCACGCCGTCCACGGCCATGAGGTCGTCGATGCTCGCGGCCAGGAGCTTCTGCAGGCCGCCGAAGTGGGAGACCAGGCGGTCGATGATGGCGCCCGGGAGGCGGGGGACCTTCGACAGGAGCCGGTACCCGTGCGGAGCGACCGCGGCGTCGAGAGCCTCGCCGCCACCCGGCAGGTCGAGGACCCGGCCGATGAGCGTGAGGTCGAGGAGCTGGGTCGAGTCGAGCGCGCCGAGCGCGTTCTTGACGTCGGCGAGCGAGCGGTCCTTGCGGCCGAGCTCGACGTAGTCGCGGATGACGGACTCGCGGTCCGAGCCGATCCCCCCGATGAGCTCGTCGAGCTGGAGCGCGAGCAGTCGGCCGTCGGTGCCGAGCTCGACGACGTAGCCCGCGATCTCCTCGGAGATGCGGCCCACCATCTCGAGGCGCTGCACCACGGCGCAGACGTCGCGGACCGTGACGAGGTCCTCGATCTCGAGGGCCGACAGCGTGCCGCTGACCTCGTCGAGGCGGGCACGGTAACGCTCGAGCGTCGCGAGAGCCTGGTTCGCGCGCGAGAGGATGGTGTCCGAGTCCTCGAGCACGTAGCGCTGCCCGCCCACGTAGAGCGCGACGATCCGCATGGACTGGCTCACCGAGATGACGGGGAACCCGCACTGCTTGGCGACGCGCTCGGCCGTACGGTGGCGCGTGCCGGACTCGGTGGTCTCGATCGTCGCGTCCGGCAGGAGCTGGACCGCGGCGCGCAGGATGCGGTTGGCGTCCCGGTCGAGGACCACGGCGCCGTCCATCTTGGAGAGCTCGCGCAGGCGGGTCGCGGAGAAGCCGACGTCCAGGACGAAACCGCCCGAGCACATGGTCTCGACGACCTTGTCCAGGCCGAGGACGATCAGTGCGCCCGTCCGGCCGCGCAGGATGCGCTCGAGGCCGTCGCGGAGCTCGGTGCCCGGAGCCACTGCTGCGAGGGTCTCCCGGAGCATGTCGTCAGGGTGCACGGGGGAGTTGGCCACGTGGGCATCCTACGCTGCCGGGCCGTCCCAGGGGCGAGAAAACACCGCTCCTGGGACAACCGGAGGTCACGATGGCACAACGGTCCTCATTCGTCGAAGCGCGTGCGCTCCTGCTGCGGGGGGAGGTGGCCCCCACGGGCGAGCTCGACGGCCTCGCCGAGGTGCTGCGCGGGCAGCACGGTCATGCCCGCAGGAGGCTTGGGCGAGGAGCCGCGGGGCACCACGGCCCGCGTGAAGCCCAGCCGTGCGGCCTCGCCGAGCCTGCGGTCCAGCCCCGACACGGGACGGATGTCGCCTGCGAGCCCGACCTCCCCGATCGCGATGGTCCCGGGAGGCATGACCTGGTCCTCGCGGGCCGAGAACGTCGCGAGCGCGATCGCGAGGTCCGCGGCGGGCTCGGTCACGCGGGCGCCTCCGATCGTCGAGACGTACACGTCCTGGTCGACGAGGCGCACGCCGGCGTGCCGGTGCATCACGGCGAGGATCATCGCGAGCCTGCTCGAGTCGACACCGCTCGTGGTGCGCCGCGGGTTGGTCAGCGGACTGGGGACCACGAGCGACTGGATCTCGAGCGCGAGCGGGCGACGCCCCTCGAGGGTCACGGTGATGAACGTGCCCGGGGCGCCGGCCCCGGCGTGCGACATGAACAGGCCGCTGGGGTCCGTCAGGCCCACGATCCCGGTCTCCGACAGGTCGAAGCAGCCGACCTCGTCGGTGGGCCCGTAGCGGTTCTTGATGGCGCGCACGAGGCGCAGCCGCGAGTGCCGGTCCCCCTCGAACTGGCACACGACGTCCACGAGGTGCTCGAGCGTGCGCGGTCCCGCGACGGACCCGTCCTTGGTCACGTGCCCCACGAGGATCACGGGCAGGTCCCGCTCCTTGGCCGCGGCGATCAGGGCTGCGGCGACCTCGCGGACCTGGCTCACGCCCCCGGGGGAGCCGTCGACCTGTGCCGAGGCGATGGTCTGCACCGAGTCGACCACGAGCAGCGCGGGGTCGGTGGCCTCGATGTGCCCCAGCACGGTCGCGAGGTCCGTCTCGGCCGCGAGCAGCAGGCCCGGCGCCAGGGCCCCGACGCGCTCGGCGCGCAGCCTGACCTGCCCGGCCGACTCCTCGCCCGTGACGTACAGGACGGTGCGGGGTCTCGGCGCCGGGAGCGGAGCCTCGTCGGGGGCGGTGGCCTTGTCGCTCACGCCGGCCGCGACGTTGCTCGCGACCTTGAGCAGCAGCGTGGACTTGCCGACCCCCGGCTCGCCCGCGAGCAGCACGACGGCCCCGGGGACGAGACCGCCTCCCAGCACGCGGTCGAACTCGGCGACGCCCGTGGGGGTGGCGCGCGCGGTCTCGACGTCGATCTCCCCGATGGGACGCGCGGGGTTGCGCGTCGGGGCCACAGCTGCGGTGCGGGGGCCCGCGCTCGCCGCGGCCTCCTCCGTGACGGTGCCCCACTCCTGGCACTCGCCGCAGCGGCCGACCCACTTGGCGGTGGTCCAGCCGCACTCGCTGCACCGGTAGGCGGGCTTGGCCGGACGCTTGCTCGTGGCGCGCGAGGCGGAGGTCGATGTGGTCACGCGGTCACGCTAGCCGCCGGCACCCACACGTGACCGTGCGCGACCGCGAGGGCCGCGACGGCCGCTGCGTCGGCTCCCGGGCGGGCTCCCGGGCCGGGTCCCGATGGCGCGCGGCCGGACGCGTGCCCATCATGAACCCATGCGCAGGCTCCGGAAGGACAGCCCGTGGTGGACGGTCGTCACCACGCTCGGCTCGCTCGCGGCGTGCCTGCTCCTGTACTACGGGGTCCCGCTCGGCGACGGCGAGCGGGAGTGGGTGCAGATCCTGCTGTTCGCGGTCGGCTTCGTGGGGCTCTGCTACCTCATCAGGTTCCAGGTGCGTCGACAGCTTCGCGCGGGGCGGGAGCCGAGCGTGCGGGTCCAGTCCGTCGTCGGGCTGCTCTCTCCGATCATCGTCTTCTTCTCGATCGCCTACTACCTCCTGGCCATCAACAGCGACACCGAGTTCGTGGGGATCGAGACCCGGACCGACGCGCTGTACTTCACGGTCGTGACGCTCGGGACGGTCGGGTTCGGCGACGTCCACCCCGTGGGTCAGGCGGCGCGTGTCATCACGATGGTCCAGATCCTGTTCGACCTGGCGGTGATCGGTGTCCTGGTCGCGGTCGCGACGCAGCGGCTGAAGGAGCGCGCGGAGATGAAGCACCCGCACCGCCCCGACGGGAATTGACCCGTTCGACCCTGCGCGGCCTGCGCTGCCCGAGGGGACGTGCGCACTATTCTGGCGCGGTCACAGCGTCGCCACGAGGAGAGTGCCATGAGCCAGCAGACGGGACGCCCGCGTCAGTCGTCCCCGGACCGTCCGGGGTTGCGGGACAGCCGTCACCACCGGGCTCCCTCGTCGGCCGTCTACGCCCGACGGCGCCTCGTCGCCCTGGTCCTCCTGCTCGCCCTGGTGGGCGTCGTCGTCGCGTTCGGCGCCTTCGTCTGGCCCGGGTTCGCCGCGGGGGGCGAGACGAAGGAACCCGCCGAGGTCACCGTCACCTCTGCGCCCCCGACGCCGACGATCGCCCCGGTCGAGCGCACGGCCGGGACCGAGCTGGCCAAGGCGCTGCCCGCGAGCGTCCTGCAGTTCGCGCTCCGTGCGGAGGCGACGACCGAGGCCTTCGCGGACGCGGGCGCGGTCGAGGGGCACGAGCTGACCTACGCGGACTCGGAGGGGGACGGGGGGATCGTCGTCACGGTCCGAGCCGGTCAGTGGGGCACCGACGACGAGGCGGGGGTCGCGTACGACGAGCTGCTCGCCGCGGCCGTCGAGGCGGGTGGCGAGCCCACGTCCACGGGCGACGTCGAGGTCGACGGCGAGGTCGTGGGCACCTTCGCCATCACCCCGGTCGCCCCGGCCGAAGGGGCGGCGACGTCGTCGACCGCGACCTGGCGCAACGGCACGGTCGTGCTGCAGGCGACAGGGCCCGCTGACGAGATCGAGGCGTTCTACACCGCGTTCCCCCTCTAGTCTGCGACGAGGGGCACCGGACGGCCGGTGCCCCGGTCCGCCGGTCTCGGCGGAGGAGACGCGAGGAAGCAGGAGACGACCATGTCCACGTCGACCACGAACCAGCAGGCCGAGCGACCCGGCCCCACCCCGCGCCTCGCGGTCCTCGGGACCGGGGTGATGGGGGAGACGGTCCTCGCCGGCGCGTTGCGCGCCGGCTGGTCCCCGGCCGAGGTCGTCGCGACCGTGCGGCGCGCCGAGCGTGGCCAGGAGCTGCGTGAGCGCCACGGCGTGGACACGACGACCGACAACGTCGAGGCCGTGCGCGGCGCGGGCCTCGTCGTGGTCGCGGTCAAGCCCAAGGACGTGGCGGGGCTGCTCGCCCAGGTCTCGGAGCACCTGGCGCAGGGAGCGGTCGTGGTGAGCGTCGTCGTCGGGCTCCGGGCGCGCTTCTACGAGGACAGGCTCCCGGCCGGGACGTCGGTCGTGCGCGTCATGCCCAACACGCCGTCGGTGATCGGCGCGGGGGTCAGCGCGGTCAGCGGCGGCACCGCCGCGAGCGAGGACGACGTGAGCCTCGTCGAGCGGCTCCTGGGCGAGACGGGCCTCGTGGTGCGGGTCGCGGAGAAGGACCAGGACGCGGTCGGCGCGCTGTCGGGCTCGGGCCCCGCCTACGTCTTCTACGTCGTCGACGCGCTCGCCGAGGCCGGCGTGCTGCTCGGCCTGACGCGGGCCGTGGCGCTCGAGCTCGCGACGGCGACCGTGCTCGGCTCCGCCCGGATGCTCGACGAGACGGGCGAGCACCCCGTGATCCTGCGCGAGAAGGTCTCGTCTCCCGGCGGGACCACGGTCGCGGCCCTGCGCGCGCTCGACGAGGGCGGCGTCCGGGCCGCGTTCCTGTCCGCGCTCGAGGCCGCCCGCGACAGGTCGCAGGAGCTGGCTGCCGCCCTGGAGGCGCAGGGCTGAGCGAGGCTCGGCACCCGACGCGCAGGACGGGCGCGACACGTCCCCCGAGGGGGAGCAGAATGCGTCCTATGGGCAACAGCGAGCCCGCCGTCAGCGTCGAGGGCCTGCGCGTCGACCGCGGCGGGACCACGGTCCTGCACGCGCTCGACCTCACCGTGCCCGAGCGGCAGATCGTCGGGCTCCTCGGACCGAGCGGCAGCGGCAAGACCACGCTCCTGCGCACGCTCGTCGGGGTGCAGGTGGTCACGGCCGGGACCGTGCACGTGCTCGGGCGGCCCGCAGGGGACCCGGCGCTGCGGCGTCAGGTCGGGTACGTGACCCAGTCGCCCAGCGTCTACCCCGACCTCAGCGTGACCGAGAACCTGCGCTACTTCGCGGCGATCCTCGGGGTGGGACCCCGCGACGTCTCGCGCGTGATCGACGCCGTGGACCTCGCGCGGCACGCGCGTCGCCGGGTCGGCACGTTGTCGGGGGGCGAGCGCTCACGCGTCTCGCTCGCGGCCGCGCTCCTGGGAGACCCGCGGCTGCTCGTGCTCGACGAGCCGACCGTCGGGCTCGACCCCGTCCTGCGCCGCGACCTGTGGGACCTGTTCGCCCGGCTGCGCGACGCCGGCACGTCGCTGCTCGTGTCCTCGCACGTCATGGACGAGGCGACGCGCTGCGACCGCCTGCTGCTCCTGCGGGACGGTCGCCTGCTCGCGGACGACACCCTGCCCGGCCTGCTCGAGCGCACGGGAGCCCACGACGTCGAGCACGCGTTCCTGCGCCTCGTCGAGGACGCGTCCGTGCCCGACGGCGCCGCACCCGTCAGGAGTCCGCGTGACCTCGGAGGGGAGGAGTCATGAGCACGCACGACACCGGCGGGGCGGACACGCTCGCGACGCGCACAGGGGGCCCGCAGGGGACGGGCGAGGAGCGCGCCGCCCCGCGCACGCCGCGCGCGGTCAGCCTGCGCCTGACCCTCGCGACCGCGGGCCGGGTCCTGCGCCAGATCCGCCACGACCCGCGAACCATCGCGCTGCTCGTCGTGCTGCCGTGCGTGCTGCTGGGCCTCATCGCGTGGATGTTCGACGGCACGCCCGTGCTCGACCAGTTCGGGCCGATCCTCGTGGGCCTGTTCCCCCTCGTCATCATGTTCCTCGTCACGAGCGTCACCACCTTGCGCGAGCGCCAGTCCGGGACGCTCGAACGGCTCATGACCCTGCCGCTGGGCAAGGGCGACTTCGTGGGCGGGTACGCCCTGGCGTTCGCGCTGCTCGCGACCGTGCAGGCGCTCGTCGTCGTGGCGTTCGCGGTGTGGGTGTGCGGGATGGAGGTCGCGGGTCCGGTGGGCCTCGTGGTGCTCGTGGCCGTGCTGGACGCGATCCTCGGGTCGTGCCTGGGCCTGGCGGCCTCTGCGCTGGCCCGCTCGGAGTTCCAGGCGGTCCAGCTCATGCCCGTGATCCTCTTCCCGCAGCTCATCACGTGCGGGCTGCTCATGCCCCGCGACGAGATGCCCGCGGTGCTCGAGGCGATCAGCCGCGTGCTGCCCCTGACGTACGGCGTCTCGGCGCTGCAGGACGTCGCCGCGGGCGGGACCTTCGCGGACGTGAGCGGGGCGGTCGCCGTCATCGTGGCGTTCATCGTCGGTGCGATCGTGCTGGGCACGCTGACGCTGCGGCGCCGCACGGCCTAGCGGCCTGGCGGCCTGGCGGCCCGGACGTCGCCCTTGCCCGATTTCTCACCCGCTGCCCGCTTCCGACCGTCCGTGCCCCCGTGGGAAGATCAGCGCGCCCAGGGGTGGAAGCGACAAGGGAGTGCGTACGTGCGATTCGTGGACCCACGGGCAGCAGCGCGCCCGCTCGTCGGTACGGCCGGGGTGTCCCTGCTGGTGGTGGCGCTGCTCGTCGGCGCGGCTCCCGCCACGGCGAACCCCGCAGACCCGTCCGGCGGTGATCCGCAGGGCATCGGCCTCCAGGTGGACGTCTCCGGGGTCACCAGCCAGTCGCAGGTCGACGTCGACGCCGGGAACGCGGTCCCCGGCGGGGCGCTCGGCGTCCGTGGGTCGGGGCTCGTGCCCCTCACGCCCTACGACGTCCACCTGCACTCCGCCTACGCGCCCCCCGTCCGGCTCGCCACCGCCATCTCCCTCGCCGACGGCACGTTCGGGCTCTCGACGCTCATGCCCGACACGGTCCAGCCCGGGACGCACGTCGTGCGCGTGACCGACCCCGTGACCGGGGTCTACCTCGACACCGCGGCGTTCGAGGTGCGTGCCGCTCCGGAGCCCGGCGGCGGCCCGGGCGGGACGGATCCCACCCCGGGCGTGATCCCGGGAACGGGGGCCGGGAGCGGCTCGGGCGAGCGCGACCTCGCGGCCACGGGTCCTCTCCCGCAGCGACCTGCCACGGGGGCAGGCGTGGAGGCCGAGGGCGGGCTCGCGTTCACCGGCGCGACCCTCGTCGGCACGGTCGCTGCCGCGGGAGCGCTCGTCGTCACGGGTGCGGTGGTGGCCACGGGCGCGGCCCGACGACGGCGACGCGCGCGCACGACCTGAGCGGCGCCGTCGGGCCGCGGAACGCCCGGCGACGCGGACGCCCGGCGAGCGAAGCCCTCAGGGGCGCGCCGCGAACCGCTCCAGCAGCTCCGCGTGCCCCGAGACGATGAGCAGGTCGTTCGCCGAGATGCGCGTGCTCGGCTCGGCGTACACGAAGTCCTGGCCCGGGGACTTCACGCCGATGATCGTCACGCCGTAGCGCTCGCGGACCTTCGTCTGCGCGATCGTGAAGCCCTGCGTCTCCTTCGGGGGGCGCATCTTGACGATCGTGAAGCCGTCCTCGACCTCGATGTAGTCGAGCAGCTTGCCCGAGACCAGGTGCGCGACGCGGCTGCCGGCGTCGGCCTCCGGGAACACCACGTGGTGCGCGCCGATGCGCTGCAGGATGCGCCCGTGCTCGGCCGAGATGGCCTTGGCCCAGATCTGCGGCGTGCCCAGGTCCACCAGGTTGCCCGTGATGAGCACGCTCGCCTCGAGCGACGTGCCCACCCCGACCACGGCCACGGGGAAGTCGCGAGCGCCGAGCTGCTCGAGGGCGGTCGGGTTCGAGGCGTCGGCCTCCACGAGGGGGATCTGGCCCGACCACTGCGCGATGAGCTCGGGGGAGCGCTCGACCGCGAGCACGTCCTGACCGAGCCGGTCGAGCGTCGCCGCGATCGCGGACCCGAACCGGCCGAGGCCGATCACGAGCACGCCCGCGTTCTTCTCGGGGGCCTTCTTGTCGGGCACCTTGGGGGCCTTTCGTCGGGAGGATTCTGGGGGAGCCCGTGCAGGGCCGTGGGCCGCAGCGGGTGGTCTGGTCGGCCCGGTCAGCCGATGATCGGGCGTTCCTCGGGATAACGGATGACGCGTCGCCGGTCACGCAGCGCGAGCGCGGCCGCCAGGGTCATGGTCCCGGTACGACCGATGAACATCAACACGACGAGCACGTACTTGCCCGCCGTCGGCAGGTCGGCGGTCACGCCGGTCGACAGGCCCACGGTCGCGAACGCCGAGATGGTCTCGAAGAGGATCACGTCGAGCGTCCACCCGGTGATCTCCAGCAGGAGCAGGCTCGAGACGAGCACGGTCGTGGCCCCGATGAACGACACGGCGACCGCGAGGCGCAGGGTCTCGCGCGGGACGCGGCGCCCGAACGCCTCGAGGTCGCGGTCGCCGCGGGCCTCCGAGACGATCGCGAGCAGCATGACGGCGAGCGTCGTGACCTTGATGCCGCCCGCGGTCGAGGCGCTGCCACCTCCGACGAACATGAGCGCGTCGGTGATGAGCCAGCTCGACTCGTGCATGCCGTTGATGTCGATCGTCGAGAAGCCCGCCGACCGTGGCATGACCCCGGCGAACAGCGACGCCAGGACCTTCTCGTTGAGGCTCAGCGGGCCCAGCGTCTTCGCGTTGGTCCACTCGAACGCCGCGAACAGGACGACCGCGACGACCACGAGGATCGCGCTCGTCGAGAGGGTCAGCTTGGTGTGCAGGCTCCACTTCGAGGCGCGCCGGCGGTTGCGCATGACGTTGAGGATCACGGGGAAGCCGAGCGAGCCGATGAACACCCCGATGATGATCGGCATGAGCAGCATCCAGTCGCCCACGTAGGGGGTGAGCCCTTCGGCCGTGGGGATGAAGCCCGCGTTGTTGAACGCCGAGATCCCGTAGAACAGCCCGTGCCAGGCCGCCTCGCCGAACGACTCCTCGAGCACGATGAAGCGGGGCAGCAGCAGGAGGGCGATGGTCAGCTCGATGGTCGTCGAGGTGATGATGACGACCCGGACGAGCGAGCCGACCTCGCCGAGCCGCGTCGTCTTGGTCTCCGACGCGGTGAGCAGCTTCTGCGTCAGCCCGATGCGTCGCGAGACGGCCATGCCGAGGATCGAGGCGAGCGTCATGACGCCCAGGCCGCCGACCTTGATGCCCACGAGGATCACGACCTGCCCGTACGTGGACCAGTACGTCCCCGTCGGGACGACCACGAGGCCCGTCACGCACACGGCCGACGTCGCCGTGAAGAGCGCGTCGACGAACGGCGCCGACTTCCCGGACGTCGTGGCCCAGGGCGCCATGAGGAGCAGCGTGAACAGCGAGATCACGGCCGCGAAGACCGTCACCGCGAGGCGCGCGGGGGAGTGGCGGGCGAGGCGGTCGATCAGCTCGCGACCGGCGAAGAAACGCCCGGAGACGCCCTGGGCCATCGGTCCTCCGTCTCCCTGTCCGTGCGTCCTCGTCCGGGTGGACGGGTGGCGCCGGGGCCCCTGCGGGACCGAACCGGTCGCCGTGCGTGCCGATGTGTCGCCCAACTCTGCCACAGGACGGCCGCTGCTCACCGGCTGAACCGCGGGGCGCCGTCGGGCCGTGCGGGGGATACCGTGTCTCCTGCCCGCCAGCGTCGCCGCCACGCGCCGCGGTGCGGGACCGTGCGTCGGGCACCGACCGCACGGACCGACGAGCTGGGCGACCACCGGACCGAGGAGCGCACGTGACCGAGCCAGACACCGTGCCGTTCGCCGCCCAGGTGGTGTGGAGCCCGGACCTGCTGGGGTACGACTTCGGGCACGGGCACCCCATGTCCCCCACACGGCTCGACCTGACCATGCGCCTCGTGCGCGCCCTGGGCCTGCTCGACGCGCCCGGTGTCGAGGTCGTCGGGACCTCGCCCGCGTCGGACGCCGTGCTCGGCCTGGTCCACGACCCCGCCTACGTCGCCGCGGTCCACGCGGCCTCGGAGCACGGCGTCGAGGACCCGGCCCTGGGGCTGGGCACCGAGGACGACCCGGTCTTCGCAGGCATGCACGAGGCCGCGGCCCGCATCCTGTCCGGGTCGTACGAGGCCGCGGGGGCCGTGTGGTCGGGGCGCGCGCTGCACGCCGTCAACATCGCGGGGGGCATGCACCACGCCCAGCGCGGGGCGGCGTCGGGCTTCTGCATCTACAACGACGCCGCGGCCGCGGTCCGGCGCCTGCTCGACGACGGCGCCGAGCGCGTCGCGTACGTCGACCTCGACGCGCACCACGGCGACGGCGTCGAGTCGATGTTCTGGGACGACCCGCGGGTGCTGACCGTCTCGGTGCACCAGAGCGGTGCGACCCTGTTCCCCGGCACGGGGCACGCCACGGACACGGGCGGCGCGGGGGCGGGCGGTACGGCCGTGAACGTCGCCCTGCCGCGCCGCACCGACGGCTCGCGCTGGCTGCGGGCCGTCGACGCCGTCGTGCCGCCCGTGCTGCGGGCCTTCCGTCCGCAGGTCCTGGTGTCCCAGCACGGGTGCGACGCGCACGGCCACGACCCGCTGAGCGACCTCGACGTGAGCGTCGACGCGCAGCGCGCGGCCGTGCACTGGATCCACGAGCTCGCGCACGAGCTCGCCGGCGGCCGATGGGTCGCCCTGGGTGGCGGGGGCTACTCGGTCACGTCGGTCGTCCCGTACGCCTGGTCGAACGTCGTGGCGGAGGTCGTGCACGCGCCGGTCGCGCCCTCGACCCCCGTCCCGGGGGCGTGGCGGGACCACATCAGCGCGGTCGCGCACCGCGAGACGCCCACGCTCATGGGAGACGGCGACGTCGCCTTCACGCCGTGGGGCAAGGGCTACGACCCGGAGGACGAGGTGGACCGCGCCGTGGTCGCGACCCGCAAGGCCGTCTTCCCGCTGCTGGGACTGGACGCGCACTTCGACTGACCCGCGCCGCGCCGCGCCGGACGTGGGGTCGGGCGAGACGGCACGTCGGTCAGGGGACGGGGATTCCCGCGGCCCGACGACGTCACCCGGCGTCGATTTCGGGCCACCCGCCGGGAGCAGGTAGTCTAGGAGACGGACTTTTTCTCGTGTTGGTCGGTTCCCGATCAGCCGTGGACCACCATTGATCGGGGCGATCCCGATCGCACACCGATCCAGCATTGTGAGGACCCATGGGCTCCGTCATCAAGAAGCGCCGCAAGCGTATGGCCAAGAAGAAGCACCGCAAGCTGCTTCGCAAGACGCGCCACCAGCGTCGCAACAAGAAGTAGCAGCGCTGCGCGGTCACCGCGCAGGCTGTCGCGAGAGCCCGGTACCCCCAGGGGTGCCGGGCTCTTCGCATGCTCGCACCACCCTCGTCGGGCGGCGTGCTCGCCGAGCCGACGCCCGGGCCGGCGTCGCGGGACGGCCCGCGGCGCACGCCCGCCGGGGGTGGGCCGCCGCCAGGTGGCCGCGGCTCACGGCGGGTGGCGTCAGAGGCCCGCGCGGCCCTTGATCGAGCGGCGGATCGAACGCAGCACGAGCCCCAGGACCCACGCGGCACCGGCCCAGCTCGCGGTCTTGAGCCCTCGGCCGGCGACGCGGCGGCGCCTGCCGCGGAACTCGCGGATGGGCCAGCCCACGTCCTTGGCGTGCCGACGCAGCCGCGTGTCGGGGTTGATCGCGCACGGGTGACCCACGGCCTGCATCATGGTCACGTCGTTGAGCGAGTCGCCGTACGCGTAGGAGGCCGACAGGTCGATCCCGTGGAGCTCGGCGAGCTCGCGCACCCCCGCTGCCTTGGCCCGCCCGTGCATCATGTCGCCCACGAGCCGTCCGGTGTAGAGACCCTCCTCGTGCTCGGCGACCGTGCCGAGCGCGCCGGTCGCCCCGAGGCGGCGGGCGATGAGCTGCCCGATCTCGAGGGGGGTCGCGGACACGAGCCACACCTGGTGGCCTGCGGCGATGTGCTCGTCGAGGAGCTTCTGGGTGCCGGGGAAGATCCGCAGCGACAGGACCTGGTCGTAGACCTCCTCGCCGATCGCGACGACCTCGGCGACCGAGCGGCCCGCGACGAGGTCCAGGGCCCGGCTGCGCACCTGGTCGATCTGCCGCTTGTTCTCCCCGAGGAGGAGGTAGCGGGCCTGGTGGAGGGCGAACGTCACGAGGTCCGGCGTGGAGAAGAACCCCCGCTGGTACAGCGCACGGGCCAGATGGAACGAGCTGGCGCCGCGGATGATGGTGTTGTCGACGTCGAAGAAGGCTGCCGTGGGATGGGTGGACCCAGGAGCAGACGTCGGCATGACGTCCACTCTATCGGCGCCCGCAGCCGCCCGCCGACGGCGCTCGCCAGGTGCCGCTGCCGGACGGTCGGCGGGAGGGGGTGTCCGAGATGCGTAGGCTGGGGTCGTGAGCCCCGCAGATCCCTCCGCAGGACAGGTTCCTGAGCCCGCCGTCGGACGTGACGCAGACCAGGCCACGAGTGCGCCCGCGCGTGTCGTGCTCTACGGTCGCGTCGGGTGCCACCTGTGCGAGGCGGCTCGCGAGGTCGTGGGCGCCGTGTGCGCCGACCAGGGTGTGCGCTGGACCGAGGTCGACGTCGACTCCGACCCGTCCGGCGCGCTCGCGGCACAGTACGGTGACTACGTCCCGGTCGTGACCGTGGACGGCGTCCAGCAAGGGTTCTGGCAGGTCGACGGAGCGAGGCTGGCCCGGGCGCTCTCGCGGGGGCGCGCCACTGGCTGACGTTCCGCCGCGGGCGCCGAGCCTGGGATGATCCGAGACAGCAGGACAGCGAGATCGTCAACGATGACGACGACATGACGAAGCATGGGTGGTTCGGGTGGCAGAGACCCTGGGTGATACCGGCATTCCTGGCGCGACCGTGGCGCGGCTCCCCGCGTACCTGCGTGCGCTGCGCGACCTCGAGGGGCGGGGCGTCGAGACGACGTCGTCGACCGAGCTCGCGGAGCTCGCGGGCGTAGGGTCCGCGCAGCTGCGCAAGGACCTGTCCTTCCTGGGCTCCTACGGCACGCGAGGGGTGGGATACGTCGTCGACTCGCTCGCGACCTACATCACGTCCGCGCTGGGCGTCGAGGACGAGCACCGGATCGCGATCGTCGGCATCGGTTCCCTGGGGCACGCTCTCGCGAACTACTCGGGCTACGGCACGCGCGGGTTCGAGGTCGCGGCGCTGCTGGACGCCTCGCCGCACGTCGTGGGCACCGAGGCCGCGGGACTCGTGATCGAGCACGTCGACGCGCTCGAAGAGGTGTTCGCGCGCGAGAACGTCACGATCGTCGTCCTGGCGACCCCGGCGCACGTCGCGCAGGACGTCGCGGAGCGGGTCGTGGCCGCGGGGGTGCGGGAGATCCTGAACTTCGC
Organism: Oerskovia jenensis; assembly: GCF_016907235.1. Taxonomy (NCBI): domain Bacteria; kingdom Bacillati; phylum Actinomycetota; class Actinomycetes; order Micrococcales; family Cellulomonadaceae; genus Oerskovia; species Oerskovia jenensis. The sequence continues at coordinate 1,517,931 of NZ_JAFBBO010000001.1, read as the reverse complement.
GCCGCGTGCGCTCCAGCTTCCCGAGGACGTGATCGTGCGGTCGGTCGACGTCGGGAGCGAGCTGCAGATCCTGGCGTTCCACGCGCAGGCCAGGGCGCTCGCGAACCGGGGCGCCGACGGGGCGGGGCACGACCCCGGCGTCGAGGGCACCGGCGCCTAGGGCGGCTGCACGGGCCGTGACCGCACGGCCTCGGTGCGGGGCGCCGTCGGGCCGGCAGGACGCGCGCGAGCAGGCCCGAGCGGAGTCCGGGAGCGCTGCGGACGTCTGGACGGCACAGGAGCCGGCGACCCGTCACGGGTCGCCGGCTCCTGGCGTACCGGCCGCGTCAGGACGCGGGGCCGGTCGGGGGCGAGAGGCTCAGGCCTGCTTGATGGCCGAGAGGTCGAGCGCGATCTTGATCTTGTCGCCGACGAGCACGCCACCGGCCTCGAGGGCCACGTTCCAGGTCAGGCCGAACTCCTTGCGGGAGATCTCGGTCTCGGCCTCGAACCCGGCGCGCGAGTTGCCGTAGGCGTCGACGGCCGTGCCCGTGAACTCGGTCTCGAGCTTGACGGGCTTGGTCACGCCGTTGATGGTCAGGTCGCCCGCGATGACGAAGTCGTCGTCGTCGGCCTCGACCGCGGTCGAGACGAAGTTCCAGGTGGGGTTCTTCTCGGCGTCCCAGAAGTCGGCCGACTGGAGGTGGCCGTCGCGCCCCGCGTCGCCGGTGTTGACGGACTTGGCGTCGATCGCGGCGACGACGTTGGACGACTCGACGTCGTCACCGATGTTCAGCGTGCCCTCGGCGATCGCGAGCGAGCCGCGGACCTTGGAGATGCCTGCGTGGCGGACCGTGAAGGTCGCCTGCGAGTGCGAGGGGTCGATCGCGTAGGTGCCTGCGGTCAGTCCGGCGGGGAGGTTCGTGGCCATGGATGTCTCCTGAAGGGTCGAGTTGCGTTGCGTCAGGCGCGCCGTCGACGTGCCATTAGTTGAAGATTCAACTTCATACGAACGCATCAACGCAAGCCCCCGTCCCTCTATTCCCTGTCGAGCGGACGTGTTCCCGGATGGGAGACTGAGGCGTTGTTCGGACGGTGGGGGCGTGAGCGATGAAGGCGGAGATGACGGTTCAGCAGGACAGGCGCACGGTCGCGCCGCAGGACGCACCCTGGCTCGACGAGGCGCAGCAGCACTCGTGGCGCCAGTACCTCGACGGAACGGCCCGGTTCGTCGAGTCCCTGAGCAGGGACCACGAGGAGCACTCGGCGCTCACGCTCGGCGAGTACGAGCTGCTCGTGCGGCTCTCCGAGGCCGACGACCACACCATGCGCATGTCGGCCCTCGCCGACGGGCTCGCGCGGTCCCGGTCCCGCGTGACGCACACCGTCCATCGCATGGAGGCGCGGGGCCTCGTCCGGCGCTCCGCGAGCGAGACCGACCGTCGCGGTGTGAACTGCGTCATGACCGACGCGGGCTACGCCGAGCTCGTCGCCTCCGCCCCCGCGCACGTGCGGGCGGTGCGCCGCTTCATGGTCGACGTCCTGACCCCCGAGCAGTTCCGCAACCTCGGCGAGGCCATGGCCGCGATCGCCGAGGCCTGCCGCCTCGCGGACGAGGCGTCACCGCAGTAGTGGCTCCCGAGGGCCCGGGGCGGACACGCTGTGTCCGGGAGCACGCCGTCCGCGTGCACCGCGCGGGCAGAACTTTGGGACACTGGACCCCATGGTCGCAACCACGGTCCACCTCATGCGTCACGGTGAAGTCTTCAACCCGGACGGCATCCTCTACGGTCGAATCCCCGGCTACCACCTCTCGGAGCTCGGGCACACCATGGCGCGTCGCGTCGCGGGGCACCTGGCGGGCAAGCCCGCCGAGGGGGCGCCTGCGCTGCCCGACGACGTCGCTCCCGAGCCCTTCGACGTCGCCCTGGTCATCGCCTCCCCGCTCCAGCGGGCGCAGGAGACCGCGACCCCCGTTGCCGAGGCCTTCGGGCTGCCGCTCGGGACGGACGAGCGTCTCATCGAGGCGGGCAACCACTTCGAGGGGATGAAGTTCGGCGTGGGCGACGGCTCGCTGCGCCACCCGGGCCACTGGCCCTACCTCTGGAACCCCATGCGCCCCTCGTGGGGCGAGCCCTACAAGCAGCAGGTCGCGCGCATGCACGCCGCGATCCACGACGCCCGGGCCCAGGCCGAGGGGCGCGAGGTCGTGCTGGTGAGCCACCAGCTCCCCATCTGGATCTCCCGTCTGGCCTTCGAGGGCAAGCGCCTGTGGCACGACCCGCGCAACCGGCAGTGCTCGCTCGCGTCGCTCACGTCGCTGCGCTTCGACGGCGACCGCCTCGTGGGCATCCACTACACCGAGCCGGTCGCCGACCTGCTGCCCGGGGCCGCGAAGGTCTCGGGCGCGTGAGACACCAGCCGCTTCTCAGGTTGTGCACAGGCAGGTGGGAGACAGTGCTGCCATGATCCGCCCCTCCCGTGCCCGGCATGGTCGCGCCCGCGCGACCTCCGGGATCGTCGCCCTCGTCTCGATCGGCCTGGTCCTGTCCGCCTGCTCCCAGGAGTCGGGGGCCACGAGCCCCGACGACGTCGTGGGCCAGGGCTACGTCTCGGGCGACGGCTCGGTCAAGACGTGGGACGTCTCCGACCGGGACGAGCCCGTGGTCCTGACCGGCACGGACTTCGAGGGCGGCGCGGTCGACACCTCGCAGTGGCTGGGCGACGTCGTCGTCATCAACACCTGGTACGCGGCGTGCGCCCCGTGCCGGGCCGAGGCGCCGGACCTGGTCGCGCTCGCGAACGACCGCGGACCCGAGGGCGTGCACCTGCTCGGCATCAACAGCACCGACGACGCCGGGGCCGCGCTCGCGTTCGAGCGCACGTTCGAGGTGCCCTACCCCTCGATCGAGGACACGCGCGGCGAGGCCATCGCGGCGCTCGAGGGCTCCGTCCCGCTCCAGGCGGTGCCGACGACCGTCGTGCTCGACCGTGAGGGCCGGGTCGCCGCGCGCGTCATCGGGCGCGCCGAGGGCTCGACGCTCGGCGCTCTCGTCGACGACCTGCTCGCAGAGAGCGCCTGAGACATGGGCCCCCTCTCGTTCGCCGCGGACGTCGGCAGCACGTTCGCCACGACCGCGTTCTCCGGCTCGATGCTGCTCGCCGTGCCGGTCGCGATCCTCGCGGGACTCGTGTCGTTCGCCTCGCCCTGCGTCCTGCCCCTCGTGCCAGGCTACGTCGGCTACGTGAGCGGGCTCGCGGCGACCAACGCAGGGACGGTCGGCACCCGTGCGGGTGGCGGAGGCACCGCCCTGAAGACGGCCCGGACCACCGGGCGCTGGCGCGTCGTGACCGGGGTGGGCCTGTTCGTCGCGGGCTTCACGCTCGTGTTCGTGCTGCTCATGGTCGCCGCGGGCGCCATCGGGGTCCACGTCAAGGAGTGGGAGGACGTCATCACGCGCGTCCTCGGGGTCGTCGTGATCCTCATGGGCTTCGCGTTCATGGGGGCCGTGCCGTTCCTCCAGCGCGACCGCCGCCTGCACCTGAGCCCCACCGCCGGACTCTGGGGCGCCCCGCTGCTCGGCATCGTGTTCGGCCTCGGCTGGGCGCCCTGCATCGGCCCGACCCTCACGGCCGTCATGGCCCTCTCGCTCGACGAGGCCACCGTGGGACGTGGAGCGATCCTCGGGATCGCCTACAGCCTGGGCCTGGGCATCCCGTTCCTGCTCATCGGGATCGGGCTCGAGCGCTCCAAGAAGGCCGTGGCCTTCCTCCGGCGCCACCGCGTCGCGATCATGCGCATCGGCGGCGGCATGCTCATCCTCATCGGCCTGGCCCTCGTGACGGGCGTCTGGGGCACCTGGACCGCGCGCCTCAGCGGGCTCATCACCGGCTTCGAGACGGTGATCTGATGAGCGACAAGGACCTGTACCGCCCCGAGGGCATCGACGACGCCTACAGCCACCCCGAGCCCGAGGCGGGCACCCCCGAGGGAGACACCGCTCCCGGGAGCGGCGCGACGCCGTCGGGCCGCACGCGGGGGGCCACCTCCCCGGACACCGACACCCTCGCCGCGGCCACCCCGGCCCCGCAGCTCCCCGCGCTCGGCCTGCGCGGCAGCCTGCGCTGGACCTGGCGCCAGGTGACGAGCATGCGCGTCGCGCTCATGCTGCTCATGCTGCTCGCCGTCGCGGCCGTCCCCGGCTCGGTGCTGCCCCAGCGGCCCCAGGACCCCGCCGCGGTCCTGACGTACCTGCAGGACAACCCCGGCACGGGGGAGTGGCTCGACCGGCTGGGCTTCTTCGACGTCTACGCCTCGGTGTGGTTCTCGGCGATCTACATCCTGCTGTTCATCTCGCTCGTGGGCTGCATCCTGCCCCGCACCGCGGCGCACCTGCGGGCCGTGCGCAACCGCCCGCCGCGCACCCCGCGCCGGTTCGACCGCTTCCCGGCCAAGGCCGGGTCCACGAGCACCGCGACGCCCGACGAGGTCGTGGACGCGGCGACGAAGCACCTGCGCGGACGACTGCGCTGGCTGCCGACGTTCCGCGTCGACGTGGGGGTCGAGCCCGCCGACCCGGCCCGCGGCCTGCCCGAGCGGCGCACGGTCGCAGCCGAGCGCGGCTACCTGCGCGAGACCGGGAACCTCGTGTTCCACCTGTCCCTGCTCGGGCTCCTCGTGGCCGTCGCCACGGGCCAGCTCCTGCACTTCCGCGGCCAGGCGATCATCACCGAGGGGCGCGGGTTCGCGAACGCGGTCGTCGACTACGACACGTTCGAGAACGGCTCGCTGTTCAGCCCCTCCTCGCTCGTCCCGTTCTCCATGACCCTCGACTCGTTCGACGCGCAGTTCGCCATGGACGACGTGGCCTACGCCCAGTCGCGCGACTTCACGGCCAGCGTCACGGTGCGCAACCCCGACGGCACCTCCGAGCAGGAGCAGATCAAGGTCAACCACCCCATCGTCGCGGGCGGCGCCAAGATCTACCTCCAGGGCAACGGCTACGCGCCCGAGATCACGATCCACGACGCCGAGGGCCAGGTCGCGTTCGCCGGCCGGGTGCCGTTCCTGCCCGAGGACACCATGTACACCTCGCGTGGCGTCGTGAAGGTCCCGGACACGTCGCCCGGGCTCGACCAGATCGGGCTGGTCGGGTACTTCCTGCCCACGGCCGAGGTCGACGAGGTGGGGGCGCGCTCCGTCTTCCCCCAGCCCATCAACCCCCTGCTCGTCCTCGAGGTCTACCGGGGGGACCTGGGGCTCGACGAGGGCCTCCCGCAGAACGTGTACCGCCTCGACACGGACACGCTCACGCCCTCGGTCGACGCCGAGGGAGAGCGGGTCCGGGTGCTCGTCGCCCCGGGCGAGACCGTCGACCTGCCCGACGGCCTGGGCACCATCACGCTCGCCGGGGGCGAGGTCCCGCGCTACGTCGCGCTCGACCTGCGTCACGACCCGGCGCTCGTCTGGATCCTCGTCTTCGCGCTCGGCGCGCTCGGCGGGCTCGCCGTCTCGCTGTTCACACCGCGTCGCCGCATCTGGATGCGCGTGTGGAGCGAGGAGGCGTCCGACGGCGCCGCGCCCGAGCGGCGTACCGTCGTGAGCGTCGCGGGACTCGCCCGCGGCGACGACGCCGGGCTCCAGGGCGAGGTCGACCGTCTGGTCGAGTCACTGCCCGGCACACCGCCCACGACCGACCCACCCGCGGAGCGCCCCGCCGCTCCGCGCACCACGTCCTCCCCCCGCTCCACCGGTCGGGCTCGCGCCGACCGACCACGAAAGGCTGACCGATGACCGTTGCCGACCTGAGCTCCGACCTGGTGTGGGCGGCAGCGACCGCCCTCACGGTCGCGTTCGTCGCGTTCGCGATCGACCTGTCCCGGCTGGGGGCCAAGGAACCGGTCCCGGCGTCGTCCGACGCGACCGCCGACGGTGACGCACCTGTCGCCGTGGCCGTGGCCACGTCCCCCAAGCCGGCCTCGCGCAAGGCCGCGGGCATCGGCATCTCGACGGGCTGGCTCGGGACCGTCCTGCTGCTCGCCGCGATCGTGACCCGTGGCATCGCGGCGGGCCGCGCACCGTGGGCCAACATGTACGAGTTCACGCTCGTCGGCGCGTTCGTCGCGATGGCCGTCTTCCTCGGCGTGAGCCTGCGCCGAGACGTCCGGTTCCTCGGCGCGTTCGTCACCGGGCTCGCGGTGCTCTTCCTCGTCGTCGCGCAGAACTCCTTCTTCCTCGCGGCGACCGGTGTCAGCCCGGCCCTGCAGTCGTACTGGCTCGTCATCCACGTCGGCGTCGCGATCATCGCCACGGGCATCTTCACGGTCGCGTTCGTGATGTCCTCGATCCAGCTCCTGCGCGACTCCCGCGAGAACGGCAACGGGTTCCTGGGCCACCCGGCCTGGCGCTGGCTCGACACGACGCCGCGGCCCGCGCAGCTCGAGGCGCTGAGCTTCCGGCTCAACGCGGTCGCGTTCGTGCTGTGGACCTTCACGATCATCGGTGGCGCGATCTGGGCCGAGCACGCCTGGGGGCGCTACTGGGGCTGGGACCCCAAGGAGGTCTGGAGCTTCGTCGTGTGGGTCGTGTACGCGGCCTACCTGCACGCCCGCACCACGCGTGGCTGGTCCGGGCGGCGCGCGGCGTACTTCGTGCTCGTGGGCTATGCGTGCGTGCTGTTCAACTTCACGGGCGTCAACCTGATCTTCAACGGCAAGCACTCGTACTCGGGCATCACGACGCAGGAGTGAGCGTCGTGGACCGGCAGCGGTCAGCGCGCGACCTTCACAGCACTTCGACAAGTTCGCGGTGCGACGTCCCCCGGACGAGACCGTGGCCCCGCTAGCGTGGCCCCTCGTGAGAGAAGCACGAGGGGGACGCAGAGAGGTCGGCACCGACGGCGGTACGAGCGAGGACGACAGGTCGGCACCGGGCTCCGACGCGGTGCGTCACGTCCGGTCACGGCGTGAGCACCGTGTTCTCCGGGTCGTCGGGCTCGTCACGACGGCGGTGCTCGCGTTCGGGATCTCCGGTGCGGCCGCGGTCCTCGTCAAGACGCTCGGGAACGTCGAGCAGGTCGACAACAAGGAGCTCGTCGCCCCCGAGGCGGAGCGTCCCCCGGCCCCGGTGCCCGACCCCGAGGACCCGCTCGCCGGGCTGCCCGTGAACCTGGTGCTGATCGGCTCGGACGACCGGTCCGGTGCGAACGAGGCGATCGGTGGTGCCGAGGACGGCATGCGCTCGGACACGACCATGCTCCTGCACGTCTCGGCCGACCGGTCGAGGGTCGAGCTGATCTCGATCCCGCGCGACCTGAGGATCGCCATCCCGTCGTGCACGGTCACGGGCGGCGGGACGACGCAAGCATCGTCCCAGGCGACGTTCAACGAGGCGTTCTCGCGGGGATGGGTCGGGGGCAAGGACCTCGCGTCGGCCGCGACGTGCACGCAGATGACGGTCGAGAAGATGTCCGGGGTACGGACGGACGGGTTCATGGCCGTCGACTTCGCGGGCTTCCAGACCATGGTCGACGCGCTCGACGGGGTGCCGATGTGCATCCCCGAGGACATGGACGACAAGGACTCGAACCTGCACCTGGCCGCGGGCACGCAGACCCTCACGGGCGCACAGGCCCTGGCGCTCGCCCGCGCCCGCCACGGGTTGAGCGACGGGTCCGACACCTACCGCATGGGTCGCCAGCAGGCGCTGCTCGCGGCGATGACGAAGTCGGTCCTGTCCCAGAACATCCTCACGGACCTGCCCAACCTGCTCCAGTTCCTGGACGCCGCGACGAGCTCGCTCTCGATCAGCGGGGGAGTGGACCTCAAGGGGCTCGCGTTCTCGCTGCGATCGGTGCGTCCGGACGCCGTGACGTTCCTGACGATCCCGTCGGGCCCGCTGCCGTCCAACCCCAACCGGGTCGTCCTGAGCGCCGACGCGGCCGACGTGTGGGCACGAGTCCTCGCGGACCAGCCCGTCGTCCCCGAGGCGACCGCGCCCGACGCGCCGGCCGAGCCCACGACGCCCCAGTCGCCGAGCGCCCCCGCTGCCGACCCGGCGGTCCCGGCGACGCCGACGAACCCCGAGCAGGGGACGCCGGTCGACCCACTCGCGGACCGCAAGCCCGGCAAGGCGATCACCTCGGCGGACGCCAAGGCGGCGTGCTGACCGGCTGACCGGGAGCGCGACCGGCGCGCGCCTGCGGTCCAGGAGTCGGCCGCGTGCCGCGTGCCGCGTGCCGCGTGCCGCCTGACGCCTGACGGCAGGCGGTCCGAGGGGATGCCTGGACGCGGCCAGGAGGGGACGCCACCAGGAGGGCCCGCCGCCAGTTGTGCTCGCCGCTAGGAGGGTTCGCCGCTGCCCGCCGACGGCGTGCCGGGTGCCCCGTCGGTCTCCCCGGGCGAGGACTTGCGGGTGGTGTCGTCCTCCGAGGAGCCGGGTCCGGGGCCCGGCGTGCCCTCGGCGGCGGGACCCGCCGTCGGGCCGGTGTCCTCACCGCGCGCCTCACGGCGTCGCTGCTGCTCGAGCTTCCACAGGAAGTCCGGGTCGTCGTCGGGGGCCAGCGGTGCCGCGGGCCGCCGACGGGCGCCGGGACGAACCCGACCCGGGGCGGGGGAGCCGGCCGCGGTCGCGTGCCGCGCGCGTTGCGTGCGGGAGACGAGGATCCAGGCGAGCGGCCCCACGAAGGGCAGGAAGATGATCATCACGATCCACAGACCCTTGGGGATCCCGCTCCGGTCGTTCTCGTCGCTCGTGGCGCAGTCGGAGAGGGCGTAGACCGCGAGGCCTACGGCGAGCAGGGTCAGCAGGACGCGGGACATGACCCCAGCCTATGCGTCCTGGCAACCGGGCGGCACGAGAGGGGCCGGTTCGGTGCACCCAGGTCGGGCGCCTACCCTGGACGGGTGCCTATGGTCATCTACTCCGCGCTGCGCCTGGCGATCTTCGCGGTCCTCTTCGTCGTCCTGTACGCCCTGAACCTGGGTCACTGGGTCGTGTGCGCGGTCATCGCGGCCGTCCTGGCGTTCCTGGTCTCCTACCTCGCGCTGCGCGGTCCGCGCGAGCGGGCCGCCCAGTACCTCGCCGACCGCTCCGCGCGGCGCAAGGCCACGGGCGAGCAGTTCTCGCGCGAGATCGAGGACGACGCGGCGTTCGAGGACGCTGCCGTCGAGGCCGCGGACACGGCCGCGGAGCGCGCCGACCGTCCGGGGCGCACCCAGGCCCCGAACGCCTAGAGCGCGAGCCCCAGGCCCAGCAGCACCCCGTACCCGAGCTCGAACATCCCGGTCCCCGCGAGGACCGGGACGAGGAGCGGGCCACGGGCCCCGGCGATCACGGGCAGGGTCAGCAGCACCGCGGGCAGCAGCAGGAGCAGCACGAGCAGCGACCACGGCGCCGCGAACGCGCACACCAAGCCCAGCAGGAGCGGGACCCAGATCATGGCGACGTACGCGCGCCGGGCACGGAAGTCGCCGAGGCGCACGGCGACGGTGCGCTTTCCCGCGAGCACGTCCGTGGGGATGTCCCGGACGTTGTTGATCATCAGGAGCGCGCACGCGAGCAGGCCCACGGCCACGGCCCCGACCCCCGCGACCCACGTCACGCGGCCGGCCTGCGTGTAGGTGGTGCCCAGGACCGCGACGAGCCCGAAGAACACGAACACCCCGACCTCCCCGAGCCCCCGGTACCCGTAGGGGTTCTTGCCGCCCGTGTAGAACCAGGCCGCGACGATCGCGAGCGCCCCGACGGCCAGGAGCCACCAGTGCCCCGTGAGAGCCACGAGGCCCAGACCCAGCACCGCCGCGACGCCGAAGCACGCGAAGGCCGCGTTGCGCACCTGGGACGCGAGCGCCGCTCCCGACGCGGTGAGCCGCATGGGCCCGACGCGGTCGACGTCCGTCCCGCGCACCCCGTCCGAGTAGTCGTTCGCGTAGTTCACCCCGACCTGGAGCGCGAGCGCGACGCCGAGCGCCAGGAGGGCGGGCCAGAACGCGAAGGAGTCGACCTGGGCGGCAGCGCCCGAGCCGACGAGGACGGGTGCGGCAGCCGCGGGGAGGGTGCGCAGGCGTGCGCCTGCGACCCATTCGGCTGAGGTGGCCATGGTGCTCCGTTCAGTGGGTGCGTGGTGCGGTGCGGGTGGCGAGGTCGGTCACGGCCGCCCGGTCGATCTTGCCCGGCCCACGGCGAGGCAGGGCCGCGACGACGAGCACGTCGCGGGGTGCGGCGGGCGGTCCCAGCGTAGTCGTGACCGCGTCGCGGGCCCTGGCCAGCAGCGCCCCGTCCCTCGCCGGGGCGTCGTGGACGTCGCCCGCGACCTCGACGACCGCGACGATCCGTTGCCCCCACTCCGGGTCCGGCACCCCGACGACGCAGACCTCACCGAGCCGGTCGCTGCCCGTGAGCGCCGCGGCGAGCACGGCCTCGACCGCTGCCGGCGCCACGTTGACCCCGCCGGTCACGATGACGTCGTCCGCGCGTCCGATCACCGTCAGGACGCCGTCCGGGTCGAGCGAGCCCAGGTCGCTCGTCCGGAACCACGTCGACCCGTCGGGGCCGGTGCGGAAGGTCTCGGCCGTGAGCGCCTCGTCGCCGAGGTACCCCGTGGCCAGCACGGGACCCGAGATCTCCACGACCCCGACGGCCCCGGCGGGCAGCGACCGCCCGGACGACCCGTCGACGACCCGCACCCGGACGCCCGCGAGCGCGACGCCGTCGTACACGCAGCCGCCGCTCGTCTCGGTCATGCCGTAGGTCGTCACGACCCGGGCACCGGCCTCGTGCGCTCCGGCGAGGAGCACGGGCGACGCCGCTGCGCCGCCGAGGAGGATCGCGTCGAACGAGCGCAGCGCGTCGAGCGCGGCCTCGGCGCCCGGGCCGGCGTCGGGGTGGAGCAGCCGGTGGAGCTGGGTCGGGACGAGCGAGACGTACCGGCGGTCCCCGTCCATGCGGGCGGCGGCAGCGGCGAAGCCGCTCGCGGTGAACGGGACGTCGAGGTCCGCGGTGACGAGCTCGGTCCCGGCGACGACCGACCGCAGGACCACCTGGAGGCCGGCCACGTGCGTGGGGGGCAGGGTCAGGAGCCACTGAGCGTCCCCGCCGAGGCGCTCGTGCGTCGCGCGCGCCGACGCGACGAGGGCCGTCGCGCTCAGGGCGACCTCGCGGGGCAGCCCCGTCGAGCCCGAGGTCCGCAGCACGAGGGCCGTCCCCTCGGGGAGCGGCCCCGAGAACGCGAGCGGCGAGGGTGCGAACGCCGGTCCGCGCCCGGTGAGGGCGTCGGAGACCGCGGCCCTCAGGTCCGTGACGTCAGCAGGTGCGGGTCCGTCGGCGCGTGGCATCCCTCCAGCGTAGATCGAGCCGTAGTGTGACGAGGAACCAGCAGGATCGACGAGCGTGAGGGCAGGGATGAACAGGGTGAGGATGTCGCGGGCGGGGTGGGCCGCGACCGTGGTGGCAGGGCTGCTGGTGGTCGCGGGCTGCGGCAGCGGCGCGCCGACGGGTGCCCCGACGAAGACCGTCGCAGCCGCCGTCGACGCGGCCAAGGGATCCCCGCCCGCGCCCGTCGTGCCCCTCGCATGGCCGCTCACCGGGGTCCCCGCCGAGGCCGTGGACGCTCGACCGGCCGTGGCGGTCAAGATCGAGAACCTCCCTGCGGCCCGCCCCCAGACCGGTCTGGACCAGGCCGACATGGTCTGGGAGGAGGTGGTCGAGGGCGGGATCACCCGGTTCGTGGCGGTGTTCCACTCGCAGGTGCCGGAGACCGTCGGGCCCATCCGGTCCGTGCGCCCCATGGACCCGTCGATCTTCGGTCCGACAGTGGGCGTCCTGGTCTACAGCGGTGGTCAGCCGCCCTTCGTCGCGGCGGTCGGCGACGCGGGCCTCCAGTCGATCGTCCACGACGAGGGCGACGACGGGTTCTTCCTCAAGAAGGGCAAGCGCGCGCCGCACAACCTGTACGGCACCATGGACGACTTCTTGTCGCAGGTGGAGGAGGACCGCGAGGCCCCGCCCGTGCAGTTCGCGCACACCCGGAACCCGGGGCAGGGCACCGCGACGGTGGCGGGGGCGCCGTTCGCGCTGCTCGACGTCAAGCTGACGCACTCGAGCCGGGCCCAGTGGCAGTGGGGGACCGCGGAGAACGCCTTCCTCCGCAGCGAGGGCACGACCCCGGCGGTCACGCCCGAGGGCGCGCGCCTCGCCGCGGCGAACGTGGTCGTGCTGAGCGTCGAGATGGTCAACACGAAGTTCGTGGACCCGGCGGGCACCCCGGTCCCCGAGACCAAGCTCGTCGGCACGGGGGAGGGGCTCGTGGCGAGCGGTGGCAAGCAGGTCGCGGTGACGTGGTCCAAGGAGTCGGTGACCGCTCCGCTCGTCCTCACCGGGCCCGACGGCGCGCCCGTCCTGCTGGAGCAGGGCGTGACCTGGGTCGAGCTCGTCCCGCGCGGGTCCGGGAGCTACGCGGTCAGCTGAGCCGCGTTCCGGGACGCTCGACGGTCCAGCTGTCCAGGACGTCCTCGAGGGCAGGCAACCGGTCGAACCCCCCTCGTGCGACGAAGTGCCCGGCGCCCGCGACGACCGTCAGGTCGGCGTCGAGGAGGCGGGCGAGCGTCTCGGTGAGGGACCGGGGGACGACCGGGTCGTCGTCGGCGACGACGACGTGACGCCGCAGGGTGCGGGCCGCGACGGCGTCCGGGTCGAGGGGCCGCGCGACGAAGTGGTCGACCTCGGGGATGCCGGGGACCTCCTCGCAGAAGCCTGCGACCAGGGCGAGGCCGCCGAGCCGCCAGTCGTCCTGGCGGGCCGCGAGGTGCTGGAGGATGCTGACGCATCCCAAGCTGTGCCCCACGAGCACGGTGCCCTGGTCGACGGCCCCGACGGCGACCGCGAGGGTCGAGAGCCAGGTGTCGAGGTCGGGGGCCTGGGAGTCCGGCAGGTCGGGGACCACGACCTCGACGCCGCGGGGTGCGTAGCGGTCGCGGACGGCCCCGAACCAGTGGCTGGCGGCCGTGGCGCCCAGACCGTGCACGACCACGATCCGGGTCACGGGCGGGTGCGCATCGAGGGGGAGGGAGGCGGTGCGGCCGGTCGCCGCGGCGTCGTCGAGGGCGGTCATGCCCGGTACGGTATCGCCTGCCGCGAGACCCGTGCGGGCCCACGTGTCGGGGTGCTCCCCGATCCGCGTGGATGCCTCTCATCCTCCCGGGGGACGGTGCGCTCACCCCTGAGGCTGACCACGAGGGCGCGAGGTCGAGCCGCTGGGCCGATGTGGCGACCGTCGGCTCTGCGGGAACGTAGAGGCATGGCAACGATGAACCCCACCCAGAGCCCGTTCGAGCCCACGTCCACGGTGACCCCGTACCCGCCCTCGATCGCCCCCACCCGTCCCGCGCTGCGCGCCGAGGACCCGGACGACGAGACCGGGGCACGTCCGGCCGCGTCGGTCGGCCCCGTCGTCGTCTCGATCGTCCTGCTGTTCGGCCTGGCCGTCGCGGTGGCCTTCGCGGGCCGCGGCATCGTCGAGATGCTCAGCGGCTTCGCGACCGGTTCCTGACCCGTCAGAAGTAGTACGGGAAGTCGTCCCACTGCGGGTCGCGGCGTTCGAGGAACGCGTCGCGTCCCTCGACGGCCTCGTCGGTCATGTAGGCCAGGCGCGTGGCCTCGCCGGCGAAGACCTGCTGCCCCGCGAGCCCGTCGTCCGCGAGGTTGAACGCGAACTTGAGCATGCGGATCGCCTGCGGCGACTTGGTCGCGATGATCCGGGCGTACTCGAGCGCGAGGGGCTCGAGGTCCGCGTGGTCCGCGACCTCGTTCACGGCGCCCCACTCGTACGCGTCCTGGGCCGAGTACTCGCGGGCGAGGAAGAACACCTCCCGGGCGCGCTTCTGTCCGACCTGCCGGGCGAAGAGCGCCGAGCCGTAGCCCGCGTCGAACGAGCCCACGTTGGCGTCGGTCTGCTTGAACCGGGCGTGCTCGCGGCTCGCGATCGACAGGTCCGCGACGACGTGGAGCGAGTGCCCGCCGCCCGCGGCCCAGCCGTTGACGACCGCGACGACGACCTTGGGCATGGTGCGGATGAGGCGCTGCACCTCGAGGATGTGGAGCCGCCCTGCCTTGGCCGGGTCGATCGCGTCGGCCGTCTGGGCGTCCTCGCTCGTCGTGTACCGGTACCCGTCCCGGCCGCGGATGCGCTGGTCGCCGCCCGAGCAGAACGCCCAGCCGCCGTCCTTGGCCGAGGGGCCGTTGCCCGTCAGGAGGACGGTGCCGACGTCGGAGGTCATGCGCGCGTGGTCGAGGACCCGGTAGAGCTCGTCCACGGTGTGGGGACGGAACGCGTTGCGGACCTCGGGGCGGTGGAACGCGACACGGACCACGGGCAGGTCGCGCTCGTGCGCCTCGCCGTCGCGCGTGCCGCGTTCGACGCCGCGGTGGTAGGTGATGTCGGTGAGCCCCTCGAAGCCGGCGACGGTGCGCCAGGCCTGGGGGTCGAACGTCTCGGACACCTGTGCGGGGATGCTGCTCACGACCGCCACCCTAGCCGCCCGCGGGGTCACGGGCTGGGCGCGCACGGCGAGGCCCGTCCTCGTGCCCTACGGTGTGGGGGAGCAGGACCTTGGAGGTCTTGACGGTGATGCCTGCAGTCGTGTAATTCGGTGAAGCCTCATCTGTGCTCAAGATCATGTCGCTGGTCCTCGTCGTGGTGGATCGTCGGCCTCATACCGTCCCGGAGGAAGTCACTGATGGCTCCAGAGTCCGAGAAGCACGTTCCCCGCAGGCAGGCACGAGGCACGCAGCGTCGCGACCTCATCGTGTCGGCCGCCGCCGAGCTCATCCTGCGCGACGGTCCGTCGAGCGTGACGCACCGGTCCGTGGCCGCGCAGGCCGACGTCCCGCTCGCCGCGACGACCTACTACTTCTCGGGACTCGACGACCTGCTCGCCGCGGCGGGGCAGCGCATCGTCCGGGACTGGGCGGAGCGCGCGCAGGCGATCGGCCACGCGGTCGCGGACGCCGTCGCGGACGGCGGGGTCGACGCGCTCAGCACCCGCTCGCGCGCGCTCCTGCTCGTGGACGCCGTGCTCCCGCCCGGGGACCACGGTGAGCTCCTGGGCTTCTACGAGCACGTGGTCAGCGCGGGGCGCAGCCCGGTGCTCGCGTCGGCGTTCGCGCAGGGCAGGGGCGAGCTCGACGTCGTGGTCGACGCCCTGCTCGCCCAGCTCGGTCTGCGGTTCTCCGCGGTCCTGCTGATCGCGGTCGTGGACGGGGCCGCGGTCACGGCCCTGTGCGAGGGGCGCAACGTCCGTGACCTCGCGGTCGACTGCGTCACCGAGCTGCTCGGCGCCTGACGCGGGGGTTCGCACCGCTGCGCGGTGGTGGCGGAGATAGCCTGTGACCGTGCCCCCCACGCCGTCCTCGACCCCGATCCCTCCCCTCGTCGCCTGGTCCACGCCCCTGCGCACCCGCTTCCGCGGTCTCGACGTCCGCGACGGTCTGCTCGTGCGGGGTGAGGCCGGCTGGGCCGAGTTCTCGCCGTTCTGGGAGTACGACGACGCGGAGTCGGGCGCGTGGTTGCGTGCGGCGCGGGAAGCGGCGGACCACGGCTGGCCGGCGCCGGTCCGGTCGAGCGTGCCGGTCAACGTCACGGTCCCCGCGACGGACCCGCAGCGCGCGCACGGCATCGTGACGTCGTCCGACGGGTGCCGGACCGCCAAGGTCAAGGTCGCCCAGCGCGGCGCCGACGGTGTCCTGGAGACCGTCGACCAGGAGATCGCGCGCCTCGAGGCCGTCCGGGACGCCCTGGGCCACGGTGGGCGCATCCGGGTCGACGCCAACGGCGGCTGGGAGCTCGACGAGGCCCTGCGGAGACTGCCGCTGCTCGACCGCGCGGCCGGGGGCCTCGAGTACGTCGAGCAGCCGTGCGCGAGCGTGGCGGACCTCGCCGCGGTGCGACGTGCGACCTCGGTCCTGGTGGCCGCGGACGAGTCGATCCGGCGCGCCGAGGACCCGTTCGCGGTGGTGCGGGCCGAGGCCGCGGACGTCGTGGTGCTCAAGGTCCAGCCACTCGGCGGGGTGAGGGCGTGCCTCGACCTGGCCGAGCGCATCGGTCTCCCCGTGGTCGTCTCGTCGGCCCTCGAGTCCTCGGTGGGGCTCGCGGCGGGGCTCGCGCTCGCGGCCGCTCTGCCGGAGCTGCCCTTCGCGTGCGGTCTTGCGACGGCCCAGCTCCTGGAGCACGACGTGGTCGACGAGCCGTTGCTGCCCGTGGGCGGCGAGATCGCGGTGCGTCGTCCCGAGCCGTCGGCCGCGGCCCTGGGGCGAGCGTCGACCGACCCGGGCACGGCGGAGCGGTGGGCCGAGCGGTACCAGCGCGTCGGCGCACGTCTCGACGGAGCGGCGGCATGAGCGGCGGCATGAGCGCCGCCGCGCAGGCCGGTTCCCTGGTGCTGCCTCCGGCCGTCGCGGCCGCGCAGGAGATCGTCGCGGGCCTCGTCGCGGACGGCGTCACCGACGTGGTGCTCTCTCCCGGCTCGCGCAGCGCGGCCCTCGCCTACGCCCTGGCCGCGGCCGACGAGGCCGGGCTGCTCGTGCTGCACGTGCGCATCGACGAACGAGCCGCGGCGTTCCTGGCCCTGGGGCTCTCGCGTGGCTCGCAGACCGTCGACGGTGCGGGCGGCCCGCGCCCCGTCGCCGTGGTCACGACGTCGGGCACCGCAGCCGCCAACCTGCACCCCGCGGTGCTCGAGGCGCACCACGCCGGGGTCCCGCTCGTGCTGCTCACGGCCGACCGGCCGCACGAGCTGCGCGGCACGGGAGCGAACCAGACGACCGACCAGGTCGGGCTGTACGGGTCCGCGGTCCGCCAGGCGGCGGACGTCCCGGCGCCGGACGGACGACCGGGTGAGCTGCGCGACCTGCGTGCGGTGCTGGTGCGGGCGCTCGCCGGCGCCCGCGGGACCCGTTCCCGGCACCCCGGGCCGGTGCACCTCAACGTGGCGTTCCGCGAACCTCTCGTGCCCCCCGCGTCGCTGGGAGCGCTGCCGGCCGATGCCCACGAGCCCCCGGCGTCGCCCGACCGGACCCTCGTGGCCGGCGTGCGCGACGAGGTCGGGCCGTGGCCGCTCGACTCGACCCGCGCGACCGTGCTCGTCGCGGGTGACGGCGCGGGTCCGGACGCGCGACGGCTCGCCGAGAGCCGGGGCTGGCCCCTGCTCGCCGAGGCCTCGTCCGGGGCCGCCGCGGGCAGCCACGCGGTCGCCGCGCACCGGCTCGTGCTGGGTGCTCTCGGTCACCGGGTCGAGCGCGTCGTGGTCATGGGCCGGCCCACGCTCTCGCGCCCGGTCCAGCAGCTCCTCGCCCGCGACGACGTCGAGGTGCTCGTCGTCGCGCCCGGGGGAGGGCCCTGGCCCGACGCGGCCCGCTCGGCGCACGCGATCCTGCCGGGCGTCCCGGCCGGTTGGTGGTCGGGACCCACGGGCGACCGGGCATGGCTCGACGCCTGGCGCGGAGCGGGGGAGGCGGCCCGCAAGGTCGTCGCCGAGCGCGTGTCCGCTCCCGGCCCGACGACGCCCCTCGCCGTCGCTGCGGCGGTCGCCGAGGCGTCGGGACCCGAGGACGTGCTCGTGGTCGGGTCGAGCAACCCGGTGCGGGACCTCGACCTCGTGGTCGACTGGGCCGTCTCCCCGCTCGTGCTCGCCAACCGCGGCCTCGCGGGCATCGACGGGATGCTCTCGACCGCGACGGGCGTCGCGCTCGCGGCGGCGCGCGCCGGTCGGCGCACCCGCGCCCTGGTCGGCGACCTCACGTTCCTGCACGACGTGGGCGGGCTCCTGCGCGGCCCGCACGAGCCGGCGGCCGACCTCCAGGTCGTCGTGGTCAACGACGACGGCGGGTCGATCTTCGCGACGCTCGAGTACGGGGCGCTCGCCGAGGAGGCCCCCGCGACCGCGAGCGCATTCGAGCGCGTGTTCTCGACCCCGCACGGCGCCGACCTCGCCGCCCTCTGCGCGGGGTACGGCGTGCGGCACCGGGTCGTCGCGGACGTCCCGGCCCTGAGGTCCGTGCTCGCGCGCCCGCCCCACGGGGTCGAGGTCGTCGAGGTGCGCGTCGCGCGGGCGGGACGCAGGGCAGACGGCGCGGCGCTCGCGGCCGACGTCTCGGAGGCGATCCGGCGTGCTCTGCCGCGCGACCTCGACGACCTCGACGGTCCCGGGGGCGCGGGGCACGGCGCCTGAGAGGTCTCCCAGGAGTCCTGTCGAACTCGCAGCGAACTCACAGGATCGTTCAAGCGACGTTCCAGCGCCGGGGTGTGAAGTAGTCCTCAGAACGAACGAGGAGGGAACACCCCATGACCGAGAACACCCCGCAGGTCCCCGAGCACCAGGCTCCCCGCGACGGCGACACCCAGCGCATCGAGGCGCAGCCCACGCAGCAGCTCCCCGTCACCCCGACGGGCCCGACCACCCCGGCGGCCCCGCAGGCCCCCGCGCAGCAGCACTTCGCGGCCCCGCACGCGGCCCCCGTGCCCGCGCCGCCGGCGCAGCACGCGCCCTACGCCGCGCAGCCGCCGTACGCCGCGCACGCCCCGTACGCCGCGCAGGGGCAGCACGGCGCCCCGACGAGCACCCCGTACTCCGCGGCCGGCATGCCGCCCGCACCGCACGGCCCCGAGCAGGCTCCGGTCGCGACCACGCGCAGCAAGACCTGGATCCCCGTGGTCGGCGCGGCCGCCGCGGCCGCGATCCTCGCGAGCGCCGGCACCGCAGGGGTCCTCGGGCTCCTCGACGGCAACGGCTCGACGCCCAGCTCGCTGGCGTCGGTCGGTGAGACCACGGAGAACTCGACGGTCCCCGTCGCCGACTCGACGTCCGAGAACCCGGACTGGCAGGCCGTGACGAGCGCGGTCGCGCCGTCGGTCGTCTCGATCCAGGTCACCACGGCCGAGGGTGGAGCCGAGGGGTCGGGCGTCGTGATCGACACCGAGGGGCACGTCCTGACGAACAACCACGTCGTCGAGGGCGCCCAGGACGACACCGTCCAGGTCACCCTGAGCGACGGGCGCCTGTACCAGGCGAAGATCGTCGGGCTGGACCCGACGACGGACCTCGCGGTCGTCGAGCTGGTCGACCCGCCGAGCAACCTCACGCCCGCGACGTTCGGCGACTCCGACGACGTCACGGTCGGCGAGTCCGTCCTGGCGGTGGGCAACCCGCTCGGGCTGGCCAACACGGCCACGACCGGCATCGTGTCCGCGCTCGACCGCCCGGTCGCGGCGTCGGGCTCCGACGGCGGCAGCACCGTGGTCACGAACGCGATCCAGATCGACGCCGCGATCAACCCGGGCAACTCGGGCGGTCCGCTGTTCAACGCGCAGGGCGAGGTCATCGGCATCACCTCGTCGATCGCGACCACGTCGAACCAGTCCGGCTCGATCGGCCTGGGCTTCGCCATCCCGGTGAACCTCGCCAAGAACATCAGCGGGCAGCTCATCGAGAACGGCACGGCCGAGCACGCCTTCCTGGGCGTGAGCATGACGGACGCGACGGCCACGGCCGACGGCGTCACGCGTCGCGGTGCCGAGGTCAAGAGCGTCCAGGACGGCTCCCCGGCCGCCGAGGCGGGCATCAAGACCGGTGACGTGATCGTCGCGATCGACGGCAACCCCGTGAGCGGTGCCGAGTCGCTGACCGGGTTCGTGCGCGAGCGTGCGACCGGTGACGTCGCCAAGGTCACGGTGGTCCGCGACGGCAAGACGGTCGAGGTCGACGTGACGCTCGCCGCCAAGCCGACCGACACGAGCACGGACGGCCAGAGCGGCTCGGGCCAGCAGGGCTCGGGCTCCGACCAGGGTGGGTCCGGCCAGCAGGCGCCGGGCAGCGGCCAGGACGGCTCCGGTCAGGGCCAGCCCGACCAGACGAACCCCAACAACCTGCCCAACCCCTTCGACTGGTTCAACGGTCAGGGCTGAGGCAGCACGAGCCGGACCCGGTGGCGTCGGCGGTGACGGTGGGGACCTCCCCCTGTGCCCGCCGTCGGCCGACGCCACTGCGGTCCTTGTCCGTCCCGCAGGTCCGCGTTCCCCCTTGTCGACCGGCGGGACCACCGAGGTGAGGCCCTGTTCCCCTGCAGGTGCCCCTCGGCACGGATGCCCCGGTCCGTACGGTTCGCCGTACGGGCCGGGGCATCGTCGTGCGTGGGGCCGGGCCTACTGGTCGCGGACCGGGAGCGCCTCGTCGTCGGGCGTCGGCTGGGCGGGCACGGCCGGCCCGTCCCACGGCGAGGTGAGGACGGGGTCGGTGTCGAGCAGCGCCAGGGTCTTGGTCGAGCGGACCTCGGTCGTCGTGTACCCGAGGCCGTCGGCGACCTCGCGGGGCAGGACGTCGGCGAGCGTGACCCGCGTCGCGCGGAACTCCTGGCCCCAGGCCTCGACGGCCGCGACGAGGTGGGTCGCGACGGTCTCGGGGTCCGCAGCGGGGTCCACCGCGATCTCGTCGATCTCGACGACCGCTCCGTTGGCCGTGAAGGTCAGGCGCTGGCTGGCCAGGAGGTAGCCGACGACCCCGGAGCCGTCCTCGGCGACCAGGAGCAGGGTGTCGAGGGCCCGCAGGAGCGGCCCGACGACGCGGTCGTGGGTGGCCCGGTCCGGTGCGTCCGGCTGGAGGCGGACGACGAGGAGCCAGAGGTCCTCGCGGTCTGCGGTCGTGGCGCGACGTACGGTGACGTCGCTTTGCGTGGGGGCCAGAGTCATCGTCGTCGCATCGGTCACCGGGTGAACTTAACAGGCGGAACCGAACACTTCCTGGAGGTGTCCGTCGAACGGTCCATTCGTCGCGTACTTCACGAAACCACCGGTGGAGTCCGGCGTCCTGGCGCCATTCCCAGGGTGGTCACGCGTCCACCCTGCGGACGCCCGTCTCACTCCCCGAGCGCGAACCGCATGGGTTCGAGCTTGGCCTCGGACTCCGCGAGCTCGGCCGTCGGGTCCGAGGCCGCCACGATGCCGCAGCCCGCGAAGAGGCGCACGTGGTGCGGGTCCCGGGAGGACAGCTCGGCCGAGCGCAGCGCGATGCCCCACTCGCCGTCGCCGTCCGCGCCGAACCACCCCACGGGCGCGGCGTAGCGGGCCCGGTCCATGCCCTCGATCTCCCGGATCAGGTCGCGGGCCGCGAGCGTCGGCGTCCCGCACACCGCGGCCGAGGGGTGCAGCGCGGCCGCGAGGGCCAGGCTCGTGGGGGCCGGGGCGTCGGGTGTGCCCGTGGCGAGCACACCGGTGACGTCGGAGGCCAGGTGCAGCACGTTGGGCAGGTGCAGCACGAACGGTGCGTCGGGGACGTTCATGGACGAGCAGAAGGGGGCGAGCGCGTCGGCGACCGACGCGACCGCGTACTCGTGCTCCTCGAGGTCCTTCGACGAGCGGGCCAGGTGCGCGGCGCGCAGCAGCGAGTCGTCGTCGGCCTCGGCGCCGCCCGACCGGCGGATCGTCCCGGCCAGCACGCGCGAGGTCACGAGCCCCTTCTCGCTGCGCACGAGCAGCTCGGGGGTGGCGCCGACCATGCCGTCGACCGAGAACGTCCAGCACGCGTCGTAGGCCACCGCGAGGCGTCCGAGCATCCACCGGGGGTCCACGGGGCGCTCTGCCGTCGCGACCACGTCGCGCGCGAGCACGACCTTCTCGAGGTCGCCGCGTCGGATCCGCTCCACGCCCTCGGCCACGACCGCGGTCCAGTCGTCGGCGCTGAGCGAGCCGTCGACCGTGGTCACCCGGCCCGGCCCGGCCACGGGGGTGCGGTGCGCCGGGTCGAGGGCCGACGCGACGTCGTCGGGCAGGGTGTCGCCCTCCGCGATGCTGGTGACCCACGCGGTGCCGTGGGGGCCACCCCGACGCCCGACGACGACGCGCGGCACCACGATCGTCCCGCCCGGTCGGGCGTCTCCCGTGGTCCCGGACGTGTCGTCGAACGCGAACGACCCGAACGCGACGAGCCCGCTGCCGGGCAGCGACACGTCGTCGTGCACGACGGCCGCGCCCAGGACCTCCCGCCACGCCGCCTCGGCGTCCGCGAAGCGGCCCGGACCCCACGCCTCGAGGCGTAGGGCCTCGCCCCACCCGACGATGCCGTCACCGCGGCGCACCCAGGCGAGCGGCCGGGCGTCGGGCAGGAGGTCGGTCAGGGCCGTGAGGTCGTCCGGCAGCCCGTCGGGCAACCAGGTCGTGCGCACGACGAGGCGGGGGACGGCGGGGGAACCGGTCGAGGCGGTGCGGGGGGACCCTGCCGGGGGAGCGCCGAGGTCGTCGGGGCCCGCCGGGAGGTGGGAGTGCTCAGTCATCGTCTCCAGCGTAGGCGTGAAACGATGGGCGGCATGTCGCGAGCCAGCCTGGACAAGAAGCCCACCGAGGTCGCCTCCATGTTCGACGGGATCGCCCGTCGTTACGACCTCACGAACGACCTCATCTCCCTGGGGCAGGACCGCAGGTGGCGCAAGCACACGGTCGACGCCGTCGCGGCCCTCCCGGGCGAGCGCGTCCTGGACCTCGCGGCCGGCACGGGGACGTCGAGCGAGCCGTTCGCGGACGAGGGCGTCGAGGTCGTGCCCTGTGACTTCTCGGTGGGCATGCTCCAGGTCGGCAAGCGCCGCCGCCCCGACATGCCCTTCGTCGCGGGGGACGCCACCGCGCTGCCCTTCGCCGACGCGTCGTTCGACGCGGTGACCATCTCGTTCGGGCTGCGCAACGTCGTGGACACGAGCGCCGCGCTGCGCGAGATGCTGCGCGTGACACGCCCGGGCGGGCGCATCGTGATCTGCGAGTTCTCCGAGCCGACGTGGAAGCCGTTCCGCGTGCTCTACACCGACGTCTTCATGAAGCTCCTGCCCGTCGTGGCCGGGGCCGTGACCAAGGAGAAGGGCTCGTACGAGTACCTCGTCGAGTCCATCAAGACGTGGCCCACGCAGCCCGAGCTCGCGCACCTCATGCTCGACGCCGGGTGGGAGGGGGCCGCCTACCGGAACCTCTCGGGCGGCCTCGTCGCGCTGCACCGCGCGGTCCGACCGGCCTGACGCCACCTCCCGCCGACCCGCCGGGCGCGACGCGCCCGGCGGAGTCCTCGGTGTGCCCGGCGCCGCCGGGCGGGCCCGTCCCGGGGTTGCGCGGACGTGCTGCGACCAGGCTGTTCGTCCCAGCAAGGAAGGGTTGCCTTGCTACACATTCGCGAGCATGTGTGGCTAGAGTGACGATGTCCATTGTGAGCGACTTCACAAGGGTGTTCCCGAGGCATGCCCCCAGGCCGAGCGAGGTGAGAACGTGCGTGAGCGGACCGACGACGCGGACGTCATCGTCGTGGGCGCGGGCCCTGCCGGGGCCACCGCGGCCCACTACTGCGCCGCCGCCGGACTGAACGTCCTCCTCCTCGAGAAGGCCTCGTTCCCCCGGGACAAGATCTGTGGCGACGGCCTCACCCCCCGCGCCGTGGGCGAGCTCGTCCGCATGGGCGTGTCCACCCGGGCCGAGGACGGCTGGATCCGCAACAAGGGTCTGCGCGTCGTGGCGAGCGGCCGCCAGTGGGAGCTGCCCTGGCCCGAGCTCAAGGCGTACCCCTCCTACGGGCTCGCCCGCTCCCGCATGAACCTCGACCAGACGCTCGCCGAGCACGCCCAGCGCACCGGGGCCAAGCTCCTCGAACGCACCAACGTGACCGGGCCGCTCCTCGACGAGCGCACCGGCCGGGTCGTGGGCGTCACGGCTCGCCCGCTCGACGAGAACGGTCGCCGCGCAGGCGACGAGTACGAGCTGCGCGCCCCGGTCGTCATCGCCGCCGACGGCGTCTCGGCGCGCTTCGCGCTCGCGCTCGGCCTCGAGAAGCGCCAGGACCGCCCCATGGGGGTCGCGGTCCGCACCTACTTCAAGACCCCACGCCACGACGACGCCTGGATGGAGTCGCACCTCGAGCTGTGGGACGGGCCCGCCGGCAGGTCGAACCTGCTGCCCGGCTACGGCTGGATCTTCGCCCTCGGCGACGGCACCGCGAACGTGGGCCTCGGCTCGGTCAACTCGACCCCGGCCCGGCAGTCCGCCGCGAACGTCGACTACAAGGACCTGTTCGCCAGGTGGATGGCCAACGCTCCGCAGGAGTGGGAGTTCACCCCGGAGAACCAGGTGGGCCCCGTGCGCGGCGCAGCACTGCCCATGGGCTTCAACCGCAAGCCCCTCTACTCGCGCGGCGTCGTCCTCGTGGGGGACTCGGGCGGCATGGTCAGCCCTTTCAACGGCGAGGGCATCGCGTACGCCATGCAGGCCGCGCGCGTCGCGGCCGACGTCGTCGCCCAGTCCCGGGCCCGCAGCACCGACGCAGCCCGCGAGCGCACGCTCGCGACGTACCCCGAGATCATGCGCCGCGACCTGGGCGGGTACTACACGCTCGGCCGGTACTTCGTGCGGCTCATCGAGCACCCCGAGATCATGCGGCTGTGCACGAAGTACGGGCTGCCTCGACCGCTCGTCATGCGCTTCGTCCTCAAGCTGCTGTCCGACTGTTACGAACCCCGTGGTGGCGACGTCGTCGACCGGGTCATCGCAGGCCTGACGAGGGTGGTGCCATCGGCATGATCGACCATGGTGCGACGGCAAGGAAGCCGTCCTCGCTGTACCTGCAGTCACCACCCCCACCTGCGTCAGTCCCGGGTACCCGCAGCTTCGCGCGGACCCCCGGCGGCAGCACTCCCGACACGCCCCAGCGCACCCCCCGGAGAGCAGACCGATGACCAACCCGTACGTGCCCGTCCTCGTCCTGATGGGCATCGGTGCCGTCCTCGCTCTCGGCGGAGTCGCCGCGAGCGCCGTGATCGGCCCCAAGAGGTACAACCGCGCCAAGCTCGACGCGTACGAGTGCGGCATCGAGCCCACCCCGCACGCGATCGGGGGCGGGCGCTTCCCGATCAAGTACTACCTCGTCGCGATGACCTTCATCATCTTCGACATCGAGGTGGTCTTCCTCTACCCGTGGGCGGTGGACTTCACGGTCCTGGCCACCTTCGGGCTCGTCGCCATGCTGAGCTTCCTCGCCCTGATCACCGTGCCGTTCGTCTACGAATGGCGCCGTGGCGGGTTCGAGTGGGACTAGCCGGAACCAGTTAGGGAGAACGCAGATGGGGATCGAAGAGGCTCCCTCGGGCTTCTTGCTCACGAGCGTGGAGAACCTCGCGGGGTACTTCCGCAAGGCGTCGCTGTGGCCGGTGACGTTCGGCCTGGCGTGCTGCGCCATCGAGATGATGGCGGCCGGCGCGTCGCGCTACGACCTGTCGCGCTTCGGCATGGAGGTCTTCCGTGCCTCGCCGCGCCAGGCCGACCTGATGATCGTCGCGGGTCGCGTGAGCCAGAAGATGGCGCCCGTGGTGCGCCAGGTCTACGACCAGATGTCCGAGCCCAAGTGGGTGCTGTCGATGGGCGTGTGCGCGTCGAGCGGCGGCATGTTCAACAACTACGCGATCGTCCAGGGCGTCGACCACATCGTGCCGGTCGACATCTACCTGCCCGGCTGCCCGCCGCGCCCGGAGATGCTCATCAACGCGATCCTCGCGCTGCACGAGCAGATCCAGAACGAGCCGCTCGGCGTGAACCGGCGCGAGGCGGCAAAGGCCGCCGAGGCCGCGGCGCTCGAAGCGACCCCGACGTTCCAGATGAAGGGACTGCTGCGGTGACGAGCACCCACGACGGACCGGGCGGACGCCCGGCCGACGACGTCGCACGCGAGAAGGTCGCCAAGGGCGACGTGCCCGGCGAGGAGCTCGTGGCGGGGCCCGAGGCCGGCGGCCGCGAGCCGCTCGAGGTCGTCGAGGTCCGCACGGGCATGTTCGGTGCCCACGGGTCGGGGGACACCTCGGGCTACGGCGGGCTGGTCCGCCCCGTGGTCCTGCCCGGGCCGAGCGCACGCCCGTACGGAGGGTGGTTCGACGAGGTCGTCGACGTCCTGGCGGAGGTGCTCGCCGAGGCCGGGGTGCGCTTCGAGGACGCGGTCGAGCAGGTCGTCGTCGACCCCCCGGGGCGTCACGCCGAGCTCACCCTGCACGTGCGCCGCGACCACGTCGTGACGGTCGCCCGCGCGCTGCGCGACGAGCAGGACCTGCGCTTCGAGCTGAGCATGGGCGTGAGCGGCGTGCACTACCCGCACGACGTGGGCCGCGAGCTGCACGCCGTGTACCACCTGACGTCGGTGACCCACGGGCGCAGCCTGCGCCTCGAGGTCTCCGTCCCGGACGCGGACCCGCACATCCCCTCGAGCACGTCGGTGTACCCGTCCAACGACTGGCACGAGCGCGAGACGTGGGACTTCTTCGGGATCGTGTTCGACGGCCACCCGGCCCTCGCCCGCATCGAGATGCCCGACGACTGGCCCGGACACCCGCAGCGCAAGGACTACCCGCTCGGCGGCATCCCGGTCGAGTACAAGGGCGCCACGGTGCCCCCGCCGGACCAGAGGAGGTCGTACTCGTGAGCACTTCCACCCCCCACGCCACGAAGGCGCCGTACGGGGACTTCGACCCGAGCATCCCCAGCTACGAGGCTGCGGGCGGCGACTGGGCGGACATCGCCGCCGAGGCCACCCAGCTCGGCGAGGAGCGCATCGTCGTCAACATGGGCCCCCAGCACCCGTCCACGCACGGGGTGCTGCGGCTCATGCTCGAGATCGACGGCGAGACGGTCACGGAGGCCCGCTGCGGCGTCGGCTACCTGCACACGGGCATCGAGAAGAACATGGAGTACCGGACGTGGACCCAGGGGGTCACGTTCTGCACCCGCATGGACTACCTCGCCCCGCTGTTCCAGGAGACCGCGTACTGTCTCGCGGTCGAGAAGCTCCTCGGGATCACGGACGACGTGCCCGAGCGTGCGAGCATCATCCGCGTCCTGATGATGGAGCTCAACCGGATCGCGTCGCACCTGGTCTGCCTCGGCACGGGGGGCAACGAGATGGGCGCCACGACCGTCATGACCATCTCGTTCACGGCGCGCGAGGAGATCCTGCGGGTCTTCGAGGCCGTCACGGGGCTGCGCATGAACCACGCGTACGTGCGCCCGGGCGGCGTGGCCCAGGACGTCCCGCCGGACGTCGTGGCCCAGATCCGCAAGGCCGACCCGGTGATCCGCGGCTACCTCGGCCAGCTCGGCGACCTCATGCTCGCCAACCCCATCTTCAAGGCCCGGCTCCAGGGGGTCGGGCACCTCAACCTCTCGGGCTGCATGGCGCTCGCGATCACGGGCCCGGTGCTGCGCTCGACGGGCCTGCCGTACGACGTGCGCAAGGCCGCCCCGTACTGCGGCTACGAGACGTACGACTTCGACGTCCCGACCTCGGACGAGGCCGACTGCTACTCGCGCGTCGTGCTGCGCCTCGAGGAGTGCTACCAGTCGCTGCGGATCGTCGAGCAGTGCCTCGAGCGCCTCGAGGCCACGGCGGGGCAGCCCGTCATGGTCGCCGACAAGAAGATCGCGTGGCCTGCGCAGCTCGCGGTCGGCGCGGACGGCCAGGGCAACTCGCTCGACCACATCCGCGAGATCATGGGCACCTCGATGGAGGCCCTGATCCACCACTTCAAGCTGGTGACCGAGGGCTTCCGGGTCCCGGTCGGCCAGGTGTTCCAGTCGGTCGAGCACCCGCGCGGCGAGCTGGGCGTGCACCTGGTGTCCGACGGCGGCACGCGCCCCTACCGGGCCCACTTCCGTGATCCTTCGTTCAACAACCTGCAGGCGGTCGCCGTGATGTGCGAGGGCGGCCAGGTCGCCGACGTCGTCGTCGCGGTCGCCTCGCTCGACCCGGTGCTGGGAGGGGTGGACCGATGACGCTCGAGGCCAGAAGGTCCGGATACGACGAGGCGACGTACGCGCGCCTCGCCACGGACACCGCGGCGATCATCGCCCGGTACCCGGAGAAGAGGTCGGCGCTGCTGCCCATGCTGCACCTGGTGCAGTCGCAGGACGGCTACGTCTCGCGCGACGGCATCGCGTTCTGCGCCGAGCAGCTCGGCATCACTGCCGCCGAGGTGTCGGCCGTCGCGACCTTCTACACGCAGTACAAGCGCCACCCCAACGGCACCTACACCGTGGGCGTGTGCACCAACACGCTGTGCGCGATCATGGGCGGCGACGAGATCTTCGACGAGCTCTCGGAGCACCTGGGCGTCGGGCACGACGAGACGACCGAGGACGGGGCGATCACCCTCGAGCGGGTCGAGTGCAACGCGGCGTGCGACTACGCGCCGGTCGTGATGGTCAACTGGGAGTTCTTCGACAACCAGACCCCCGCGGGCGCCACGCAGCTCGCCGACCGCCTGCGGGCAGGAGAGGACGTCGCCCCCACGCGCGGCGCGGCCTCGGTCTGCACGTTCAAGCAGATGAGCCGCGTGCTCGCCGGGTTCTCGGACGGCCGCGCCGACGAGGGCGTCGGGGCCGGTGGCCCCACGCTCGCGGGGCTCCGTCTGGCCCGAGAGCACGACTGGACGGCGCCGGGCGGTCCCGCCCCCGAGCAGGCCGACGAGCCGGCCACGGACACGGGTGCGGCGGCCGCGGCGGGCGCCTCCGCCGTCGGGCAGGAGCAGTCCAGCGCCGAGCGCAAGCCCACCACGCCCGCCGATGCCACGGGCGCCACTCCCGACGCCTCGAAGGGGAAGCAGCCGTGAGCGAGCAGACGATCGACCCGCTGACCCCGATCCTCAGCGAGACCTGGGACGCGGACCGCTCCTGGACCCTCGACGCGTACGTCGCCGGCGGCGGCTGGGAGGGTCTCGCGAAGGCCCTCGCGCAGCCGCCCGCGGACGTCGTGCAGGTCGTCAAGGACTCCGGCCTGCGCGGCCGCGGCGGCGCAGGGTTCCCCACGGGCATGAAGTGGGGCTTCCTGCCCGCGCCCGACGGCGGACCCCGCTACCTCGTCGTCAACGCCGACGAGTCCGAGCCGGGCACGTGCAAGGACATCCCGCTCATGCTCGCGAGCCCCCAGCTCCTGATCGAGGGCGTGGCCATCACGTCCTACGCGATCGGCTGCGACCACGCGTTCATCTACGTACGGGGCGAGGTCCTGCACGTGTACCGCCGCCTGCTGCGGGCCGTCGAGGAGGCGTACGCGGCCGGGTACCTGGGCAAGAACATCCGGGGATCGGGCTTCGACCTCGACGTCACGGTCCACGCGGGCGCGGGGGCGTACATCTGCGGCGAGGAGACCGCGCTGCTCGACTCGCTCGAGGGCCTGCGCGGCCAGCCGCGACTCAAGCCCCCGTTCCCCGCGGTCGCGGGCCTGTACGCGCGGCCCACCGTGGTCAACAACGTCGAGTCGGTCGCGAGCGTCCCGGCGATCGTCACCCAGGGCGCCGACTGGTTCAGGTCCATGGGCACCGAGCGCTCGTCGGGCCACGGTCTGTTCTCGCTGTCGGGCCACGTGGTGCGCCCCGGACAGTACGAGGCCCCGCTCGGCATCACGCTGCGCGAGCTCCTCGACATGGCCGGCGGGGTCCGCGGCGGCAACCGCCTGAAGTTCTGGACGCCCGGCGGGTCCTCGACGCCCCTGTTCACCGACGCGCACCTCGACACCCCGCTCGACTACGAGTCGGTCGCGGCGGCGGGCTCCATGCTGGGCACGCGCGCGCTGCAGATCTTCGACGAGACGACGTGCGTGGTGCGGGCCGTGAGCCGGTGGATGGACTTCTACGCGCACGAGTCGTGCGGCAAGTGCACGCCGTGCCGGGAGGGCACGTACTGGCTCAAGCAGATCCTGCGGCGCATCGAGACCGGCACGGGCACCGAGGGCGACCTCGACGTCCTGCTCGACACGTGCGACAACATCCTCGGCCGCGCATTCTGCGCGCTCGGCGACGGCGCCACCTCGCCCGTCACGAGCAGCATCGCGCTGTTCCGTGAGGAGTACGAGGCGCACATCACCGGGCGCGGCTGCCCGTTCGACCCCTCGGCCGCCGCGCTGTTCGACTACACGCCCCGGCGTGTCCCGCAGGCCCTGACGGCAGGAGCGCACTGATGACGACCACGACGCCCGGCCCGTCGAGCGCGGTCGCGGCGGGAGGCGCGAAGCCCCCCGCCCGCCCCGACGACGTGTCGTTCACGATCGACGGCATCGAGATGGCCGTGCCCAAGGGCACCCTGGTCATCCGGGCCGCCGAGCAGGTCGGCATCCAGATCCCGCGGTTCTGCGACCACCCGCTGCTCGCCCCCGCGGGCGCGTGCCGCCAGTGCCTCGTCGAGGTCGCGACCCCGGACCGCGAGGGCAACGTCCGCCCCATGCCCAAGCCGCAGGCCTCCTGCACGCTCGAGGCCACGCCCGGCATGGTCGTCAAGACGCAGCACACGTCCGCCGTCGCCGACAAGGCGCAGCACGGCGTCATGGAGCTCCTGCTCATCAACCACCCGCTCGACTGCCCCGTGTGCGACAAGGGCGGCGAGTGCCCCCTGCAGAACCAGGCCATGAGCAACGGGCGCGCGACGAGCCGCTTCGTCGACGTCAAGCGCACCTTCCCCAAGCCCATCGCGATCTCGACCGAGATCCTCCTCGACCGCGAGCGCTGCGTCCTGTGCCAGCGCTGCACCCGGTTCTCCGCCGAGATCGCGGGGGACGCGTTCATCGACCTGCAGAAGCGCGGCGCGCAGCAGCAGATCGGCCGCTACGACGCGCGGGTCCTGGGCTTCGCCGACACGGACGGGGGCCGCACGGGCGTCCCCGCGGGCGCCCTGCCCTACGGTGCGCAGGCCGGGTTCGAGGCCCCTGTCGGGGCTGCGCTCGAGGACGAGTCGGGACGGCCTTTCGCGTCCTACTTCAGCGGCAACACCGTGCAGATCTGCCCGGTGGGCGCGCTGACGGGGGCCGCCTACCGGTTCCGGTCGCGGCCCTTCGACCTGGTCTCGACCCCGGGCGTGGGCGAGCACGACGCGTGCGGGTCCGCGATCCGCGTCGACCACCGTCGCGGCGTCGTGCTGCGGCGCCTGTCGGGCGAGGACCCGCTGGTCAACGAGGAGTGGATCACCGACAAGGACCGCTTCGCGTTCCACTGGCAGGACGCCCCGGACCGCCTGACCCACCCGCTCGTGCGCGACCGCGAGGTCGACACCGAGGGCCGGGTCACGCGCGGCGAGCTGCGCCCCGCGAGCTGGGCCGAGGCCCTCGAGGTCGCGGCCGACGGGCTGGCGCGGGCCCGGGCGGCGGGCGGCGTCGGGGTGCTCCCCGGTGGTCGCCTGACGGTCGAGGACGCCTACGCGTACGGCAAGTTCGCCCGCGTCGTCCTGGGCACCAACGACGTCGACCACCGCGCCCGCGTGCACTCGGCCGAGGAGGCCGAGTTCCTGGCCCACCGGGTCGCGGGCACCGGTCTGGGCGTGACGTTCGACGAGCTCGAGAAGGCTCCCGCCGTGCTCCTCGTGGCCCTCGAGGCAGAGGAGGAGGCGGGCGTGACGTTCCTGCGCCTGCGCAAGGGCGTGCAGAAGCGTGGCCTGCGGGTCTTCTCGATCGCCCCCTTCGCGAGCCGGGGCGTGCAGCGCCTCGACGGCACGCTCCTGCGGGCAGCGCCCGGCACCGAGCCCGAGTGGCTCGACGCGCTCGCCTCGGGAGCCCAGACCTTGTTCGGTCACGAGGGGGCCGTGGGCCCCGACGCGCCCGAGTCGGTCGACGAGCCCGCCGAGGTCTCGGCCCTGCGCGACGCGCTCGCCCAGCCGGGCGCCGTCGTCCTGGTCGGCGAGCGCCTCGCCGGGGTGCCCGGCGGCTACTCGGCGCTGCTGCGCCTGGTCGAGAGCACGGGGGCGCGCCTCGCGTGGGTCCCGCGCCGGGCGGGGGAGCGCGGCGCGGTCGAGGCCGGCACGCTGCCTGGACTCCTGCCGGGCGGACGCCCCGTGCCCGACGCCGCGGCGCGCGTCGACGTGGCCGTCGCCTGGGGCGTCGAGCACCTTCCCCAGGCGCCCGGTCGCGACACGGGGGACATCCTCGACGCGCTGTCCGTGGGGCAGCTCGGCGGGGTGCTCGTCGGCGGCCTGCACACCGACGACCTGCCCGACCCCGACCACGCGCGCCGCGCACTGGGGGCCGCGGGCTTCGTCGTGTCCCTCGAGGTCCGCGCCTCGGACGTCACGGCCCGTGCCGACGTCGTCCTGCCCGTGGCCCCACCGGTCGAGAAGGCCGGGGCGTTCGTGAGCTGGGAGGGCCGCGTGCGAACCTTCCCCGCGGCGCTCGCCACGACCGCGATGCCCGACCACCGCGTCCTGGACGCGCTCGCCGACGCCGCGGGAGTCACGCTCGGGACCCGGACGCTCGACCAGGTCCGGGCCGAGATCGACCAGCTCGGCACCTGGGACGGAGGCCGCGCCGCGGCCCCCGCTGCTCCGGCCGCCGAGCCGCCGGCCGTCGCGCCGGGCACCGCGGTGCTCGCCGGGTGGCGGCTGCTCCTCGACGCGGGACGCGGCCAGGACGGCGAGCGGTTCCTCGCCGGGACGGCCAAGCGACCCGTCGCCCGGTTGTCCGCGTCGACCGCGGCGGCGGCCGACCTGTTCGAGGGCGACGTCGTGCGGGTCTCGACCGACCGCGGGTCGATCGAGCTGCCCGTCGTGATCACCGACATGGTCGAGCACGTCGTGTGGCTCCCGCTCGGCTCGCAGGGGTCGCAGGTCCACCGCGACCTGGGCGTCGCGCCGGGCACGCTCGTGCGGGTCGAGCCCGCCGCACGGCCCACCGGGCCCGCACGGTCCACCCAGCCCACCGACGGGGGAGCATCATGACCGGCCTGCTGAACCTCGGCCTGGCCGCCGAGACCCCGGGCGTGCCCGGGATCGCGGCCGACTTCTCGCAGGACAACGGCTGGACCTACCTGGTCAAGGCCGTGCTCATCATCGTGTTCCTGCTCACGAGCGTGCTCATCGCCATCTGGTTCGAGCGCAAGGTCGTGGCCCGCATGCAGGTCCGCCCCGGGCCGAACGTGCACGGGCCCTTCGGTCTGCTCCAGTCGCTCGCGGACGCCATGAAGCTGCTGCTCAAGGAGGACCTCACGGTCTCCGCGGCGGACAAGTTCGTGTACATCCTGGCGCCCATGATCGCGGTGTTCTGCTCGCTGCTGACGTTCGCGGTCATCCCCTTCGGGCCGAACGTCACGATCCCCTTCACCGACTACTCGACCCCCGCGCAGCTCACCGACTTCCCCGTCGCGGTGCTCTACATCCTGGCGTGCGCCTCGGTGGGCGTGTACGGGATCGTCCTCGGCGGCTGGTCCTCGGGCTCCACCTACCCGCTGCTCGGCGCGGTCCGCTCGACGGCCCAGGTCATCAGCTACGAGCTCGCGATGGGCCTCGCCCTGGTCAGCGTCTTCATCATGGCCGGCTCGATGTCCACCTCGGAGATCGTCGACTCCCAGACCAAGGTCTGGTGGGCGC